>CAWCHF010000008.1:0-445964 GCA_963795265.1 uncultured Actinomycetota bacterium
GAACCAGGCCTGGCCAGACTCGCGCAATGCCGCCTCAGCGCGCTGGCCCAGTTCCCCGTTGCGCCCGGTCACCACGACCGTCGCGCCTTCTGCCAGGAATCTTTTTGCGATGCCGAACCCGATGCCGGTTGTGCCTCCGGTGATCAGGGCCCGCTTGCCCGCCAGCCGTCCCGTGCCGCCCGTCACATCCATCTGCCGCACCGCTTTCTGCCCGTAGGGCTGGCCTTCCGGTGATGTATTCACCGCTCTATTGTCGCGACGGTGAGCCGTGGCCGGGATACTCCCGGGCGCAGCCCGGCGTGCCGCGGCGCGGGAGGTACTCCCCGACGCCGCGGCAAGCCGGTCGATGGTGTCGCCGGACGGTCAGCTGACCTGGGCTAGCTCGCCTGGCTGCTGCTCGCGGCGAGCGGCATCAGGCTCCGCCGGTCCGGCGAGCCCGCGACCGGCCCGGCCGGGCAGGGCGAGCAGGACCGCTACGGCCGACACCAAAGCGACCGCCGCCGCGACCCGCAGCCCCAGGCTCATCGCGTGCACGAATGCGGCATGCGCGGCGTCGGCAATCTCTGCGCCGGCGTTCCCGCCTGCGCTACGTCCGACCATGTCTGCCACCGCGACCGAGCTGGTCGCACTGCGAGCTGCACCGCCGGGCACGTGCGCGGAGGCGAGCGCGGTGCCGAGCCTGCCTGAGTACGCGGCAGCCGAGATACTCCCGATGACCGCGATGCCGAGTGCTCCGCCGACCTCGCGGATCGTGTCGTTGATGGCGCTGCCGGCCCCGGCCTGGTGGCTGGGCACGGTTGTCATGATCGTCGTGCTGGCCGGCGCCATGACCAGGCCCATGCCCGCACCCATGATCGCGACCGCTACCGCGAGCGGCGGATAGCTGGTATGGACCTGGGCTGTGGACAGGTCGATGAGGCCAAGGCCCATCAAGGCCATGCCCGCCGGAATGACGAGCCGGGTACCCAGGCGCTGGGCCAGTGCCGGAGACAGGGGCGACACGGCGCCCATGGCCAGCGCAAACGGAAGCGCACGCACTCCGGCAGACAGCGGGCTGTAGCCGTGGACGAGCTGAAGATACTGGGTCAGCACGAATAGGCTGCCGAACAGCGCGAAGAAGGTCACCGTGACGGCGGCGGCGGAAGCCGAGAAAGCGCGGCGGGCGAAGATCCGCAGGTCGATCAGCGGGTGCGCGGCGCGCAGCTCCCACCAGACGAACGCGCCGAGCGCCGCTACTCCGGCCCCGGCCTCGGCCAGCGTAGATCCGGCGGTCCAGCCGCGCTGCGGCGCCTCGATGATGGCGTCGACGATCGCGACCAGCGACGCCGCGATCAGGAGCGTGCCCCGCCAGTCGAGGCGGTGCCCGCCGGGCTCCGCGGTCTCCGGTACCAGCAGGACGACGCCGGCTATCGCCAGGACAACGAGGGGCACGTTGATGAGGAACACGCTGCCCCACCAGAAGTGAGTGAGCAGCAGGCCGCCGAGAGTGGGGCCGATGATGATGCCGACGCCCGCGACGGCCGACCAGGCCGCGATCGCCTGCGGGCGCTCCCTGGGCGGGAACACCGAGTTCAGGATGGACAGCGTGGCAGGCATGACGAAGGTCGCGCCCAGCCCCATGACGATGCGCGCCGCGATCAGCGTGCCGGTACCCGTCGCGAACGCCGCGGCAGCACTGGCGGCCGCGAAGACCGCCAGCCCGCCGATCAGCGAGATCCGGCGGCCATAGCGGTCTCCGAGCGCTCCCGCCGGGATGAGCAGGGCGGCGAAGCACAGGGTGTAGGCGTCGGTAATCCATTGCAGCGAGCTTGTGCCGGCGTGCAGAACCCTCGCCAGCGTCGGGATCGCGGTATTGAGGATCGTGTTATCGATGACGACGACCAGCAGGCTGAGGCACAGGACCAGCAGGATCTGCCTGCGCCGGGAGTGGCCGAGCGGCCACTTCTGTGAGGGCGTGCCCAGGGGCTCCCGGTCCGGGCTGCGAGCTGCCCGGCCGGCCACGGAGTTGGTGCTCATCGTCACTCCTCTGAAGAACTTACGATCGTTGCCTTACATGCGTAACTATACTCAGATCAACTTACGGGTGTAAAGTCAGTGGTATGGAAACGCGTGAAGTACGCCGTCAGCGCAATCCGCGCGGCGAGGGCGCCAGGCTGAGCGAGGAGATAGTCGCGGCCGCGCTCACCCTGATCGATCGCGAAGGCACCCAGGAGTCGGTGACCCTGCGGGCCGTGGCCAGGGAGATAGGAATCGCCGCGCCGTCCATCTACCCGCACTTCGCGGACCGGGACGCCATCGTCATGGCGGTAGTCGCCCGGCTCTTCGATGAGCTAGCTGCCGAGATCAGGCTCGGCCGCGCCTCCGCCGCTGCTGACCCGGTAGAGCAGATGGTGGCCGGATGCGAAGGATATGTCCGCTATGGCCTGGAGAACCCGGCGCGGTACGGCGTGCTCTTCAGCGACCGGCGGCAGGCGGCCACGGCCGACTACTGCAGCCCGGTCGTGATCGGGCCTGACCGGCGGCCAGTGCTTGAATTCGGCGCGGAGGCCTTCGCGCTGCTGGTCGATGCCCTCGCGGCGTGCGTGGAGGCTGGCTCGTCAGCGAGCACGGACGTGTTCGCCGACGCCACCGCCGTCTGGGTAGCCCTCCATGGCACCGTTACGCTGCGCACTGCGTTGCCGGGCTTCCCGTGGCCCGATTCCGTCGGCGCGTTCGTGCGGCAGCTCGTTCTGCCGCTGGCCAAGGTCGTGACGCAGACCTGACCGGTCAGGCGGCTGCCAGCACCGATGCCGGCAAGCGCCGGCTGCGGGATGCCTTCCCCGGAACGCCGATTGACGTTTGCCGATATCGGAAAGTATGATTGCGCCATGGCACGAGCAGCCACGACATCGGACGTCTTCAACGCGGTCGCCGAGCAGCAGCGCCGGGAGATCCTGGCGCTGCTACGGGCGGGTGAAGTGCCGGTGACCGAGATGGCCCGGGAGCTGGGGATGACCCTGCCGGGGGCGTCCAAGCACCTACGGGTGCTCCGCGAGGTCGGACTGGTGCAGCGACCGCAAGGCAGGCAAGCAGCGCCTGTACGGCCTTGACGCCCGCGGGCTGCGACCGGTTCACGAGTGGACCGGCGGGTTCGAGCGGTTCTGGAACGAGAGCTTCGACCGGCTGGACGAGTTCATGCAGGACCTCAAGCGGGCAAGGCGAGAGCAGTAGCTGATGGGCGCGACGGGACGAGGAGCGCCGGCGCAGTCCGCGACGGCCGACCGCGAGATCGTGATCTCCCGCGTCATCAGTGCCCCACGAGAGCTGGTGTTCGAGGCGTTCACCGAGGTGCGGCACCTGTCGCGGTGGTGGGGGCCGGAAGGGTTCACCATCACCACGCGGGCGTTCGAGTTCCGCGTCGGCGGGGAGTGGCACTTCGTGATGCACGGACCGGACGGGACGGATTACCAGGAGTGGATCACCTGGACCGAGATCGCCCCGCCGGAGCGGATCGCGCTGCTGCACGGTGAGTCCCGCGGCGACCCGAACGCCTTCGAGTCGGTCTTGACGTTCGCGCCCGACGGCGCGGCGACCCGGATCGAGATGCGCGCGGTGTTCCCTACCAAGGAGCTGCGCGACGAGGCGGCCGAGAAGTACCACGCGATCGAGGGCGGCCAGCAGACCCTGAGCAACCTCGCTGCCTACGTCACCGAGTTCGTGCGGAAGGGAGCTGAGGACTGATGGCCGGGCAGGTGTTTTTCAGCGTGACGATGTCGCTGGACGGGTTCATCGCGCCCGAGGAGCGCATGGGCGACCTGGATGTGCGGCGCTGGATGGCGCAGTGGATGGAACTGCAGCAGTGGATATTCCCGCAGCGGTTCTTCCGGGAGAACCTGAAGCTCGGCGAGGGCGGCGAGGAAGGACGCGACAACGACATCGCACGGGAGACGTTCGAGCGCACCGGCGCGAGCGTGATGGGCAAGCGCATGTTCGACCTCGGCGAGCAGGCGTGGCCGGAGGACGCGCCGTTCCACACGCCGGTCTTCGTAGTGACGCACGAGAAGCGTGACCCCTGGAAACGGCCGGGCGGGACCACCTTCCACTTCGTCAACGACGGCATGCAGCCCGCGCTCGACCGGGCCCGCGAGGCCGCCGGCGGCCGGGACGTGCGCATCGCGGGCGGCGGCGCAACGATCCTGGAGTACGTGAACGCCGGCCTGATCGACGAGTTCACGATCGCGCTCGCACCCGTGCTGTTCGGCTCCGGAATCCGCCTGTTCGAGGGCGTGGACGCGGGCCTCCTGGCCCTGGAGCCGGTCCGCGCGGAGCCGACGCGGCGGGTGACCCACCTGACCTACGCAGTCACTGAGCGGTAACTGTCTCGACCTCAGCGCTCCCCGGTCCGGGCCCCTGGACCGAAGAGAGCGAAACTCGTATAATGCTTCGCATAGTTTATGAGTGAGGTGAGCATGACGGAACTCGAGGCCATCAGCGACCGCATGGAGATCACCGACATCCTCATCCGAGTCGGCACCGCCCTGGACACCCATGACCGGGCGCTGCTCCTGACATGCTTCACCGGGGACGCCGTACTCGAGTTCGATCACTCCCCCGCGTCAGATCCGGCCCGTTTCGCCGAGCGAGCGCAGCGGCTCCGTGAGCTGGCCGCTGTCCAGCACATCATCACCAACATTGCCGTCCGCATCGACGGCGACCGGGCGGCATCGGGCTCATACGTCCTGGTCATGCAGGCGCACGGCGAGTCGGCAGGACGCGAGACCCTCATGACGGGCGGCACCTACGCTGACGATCTCATCCGTACGGCCACCGGCTGGCGGATTACCCGCAGGCAGTTCACCTCCCTGTGGGCGGTCAGGGGAACCGATGTCGTGACCCCGACGCACGACAAGCTTCCCGTCGGAACCTGACGTGCGATTCGCGCGGGCCGACCTCATGCTGCAGGCGCGAGGCTGCGGATGTCTGCCCTGGTTGCCCGCCGCATGATCGACCAGGACGGCGGCAGCATCATCAATATCGGCAGCCTGGCTGGCCAGCGGGAGGTGCTGCGCATGTGCCCGTACGCCGCAGCCAAGGCGGGCTTGATCAACCTGTCGAAGTCGATGGCAGCGGAGTGGTCAGAGCTGGGAGTGCGGGTGAACGTGATCAATCCTGGCCCGTTTCTCACGCCGCTGATGCTCTTCGGCGAGACTTTCATGCCGGGCCGGATCGCGAGCTATGACAAGCTCACGATGCTGCGCCGGATAGGCGACCCTGATGAGATCGTCGGACCATGCCTCTACCTGGCCAGCGAGGCTTCCCCGTACGTGACCGGCGAGGTTCACGATGTCGGCAGCGGCATGCGCTGAGCTCGGCGCGTTCTTAGCACGCCGGGAGTCGCAGGCGCAGCGTGCCCTGCTCCACCCAGGCCGGGTAGACGCGAAGCTGCAGCTGACCTGGCCGGGACGCCGGGAGATGCGGCCTGCGGGCGGATCCTGTCCGCAGGTCAAAGCACGCAGCGTGGCCCCTGCAGACGATGGTGGCACCCTTGATCAGCGCGTCATCGAGCCGCCGTCCGAGATGGGGGCAACTCGGCTCGACGGCGAATATCCCGCCGCCCGTGCGCACTATCAGTACCTGCAGTGCGCGGCCTGGCAGGTCCGCGACAACGCGGTCCGCGGTGCCGAGGATCTCGCTGACCGGGCCCAGGTCGACTACTAGCAGGCCGTCCTGTGCCGGCTCGTTTCCGGCAGCCGGTCCCGGCCGCCGCAGCAGGCTGCGGCCTCGCCACCCGATGCTGACCACCATCATTCAGCTGCCGCTGGCCGCGACCCGAGGGCGCGACGCAGGTAACTGGACCGGGCGGCGACCGCCGCCTTGCTCACCTCTGCCTCCGGCGCGATGTGCTCGGAGAAATGCATCGCCCCGGCCCAGACATGCAGTTCGACAGTCACCCCTGCCTGGGCTGCACGGGCTCCGAAGTCGATGACCTCGTCGCGGAACACCTCGCATGATCCGCAGTCCAGGTAGGTGGGCGGCAGTCCGCGCAGGTCGGCCTCGCGCGCGGGCGCCGCGTACTTGCTGACTCCCGGGCCGCCGCGCCGGTCGCCGAGCAGCGCCGTCCAGCCGGCCCGGTTTGAGGCGCGGTCCCAGACCACGCCCTCGAAAAGGCTGGAGACCGTGGCCTCCCGGTCGTCCAGCATCGGCGAGATCAGGATGAGGTGACTCACGGGAGGCCCGTCCAGGTCCCTGCTGCGCAATGCGGTCGCGGCGGCCAGCCCTCCGCCAGCGCTCGCGCCTACCAGGACGAGGCGCCGCGGGTCGATGCCAAGCTGCACTGCATGTTCTGCCGTCCAGGTGAGCCCGGCGTAGGCGTCGTCGGCTGGCGCAGGATGCGGATTCTCGGGTGCGACGCGGTAGTCCACGCTGACGAGCGTCGCGCCAAGGGAGGTCACCCAGCCGAGTTCCTGCGCGCTCAGCATCGTCCGGTTGCCCGGCATCACCATTCCGCTGCCGTGCAGGAAGTAGATGCCCGGTGTCGGGCCGGTCCGAGCTGCGGGCCGCAGCACGAGCGTGGCCAGATCCGGTGCGCCGGCAGGTCCGGGGATGCTCAGCTCAGTCATCTCGATCTGGCCACCAGCCCGCAGCTCGGCGTCGGTGAGCCAGTCCGCGGCGATCGCGGTGCGGCGCTCATCGAGCGGCGCCAGCTGCAGGCCGCTGCGGCGGCGCCAGCGCGAGTCGGGCGGAAGCCCGTCGAACTGCGCGGCAACCTCGGCATCCAGCGGCGGGCGCGCTGCCGCTTGCGTCACGATCGTCATCCCGTCACGGCCGCACGGCCAGGCACCGCCGGGCAGGCCGCGGACCTGGCAAGCGCGAACCCCTCGTAGCCGCTGGCCGCGACTGCGGCACATTTCTCGGCATACGGCGGGAATCCGATGAGCGGCATGAACACCCGGGTCTTGCCGGGAATATTGGCGCCTAGGTACCAGGAATTGCACCTCGGGTACAGTGTCTGGTCCGCGACACCATTGACGTGCCGCACCCATGCGTCTGCCGCCTCGTCGGTGGCCTCAATGGACGCGACCTGATGCTCGCGCAGGTATTCCAGGCAGTCCCTGATCCAGGTCACGTGGTGGTGGATGGAGCCCATCATGCTGGTCAGGACCGACGGGCTGCCTGGCCCGGTGACGATGAACAGGTTCGGGAAGCCCGGTACGCCCAGGCCCAGATAGGTCCGCGGGCCTGCCGCCCACTTCTCCAGCAGCGTCAGTCCGTCGCGGCCCCGGATGTCGATGCTCAGCAGCGCGCCGGTCATCGCGTCGAAGCCGGTCGCGAAGACGATCACGTCGAGGGCGTAGTCGGTGGCGGCGGTCCGCAGGCCCGCCGGGGTCAGCGTCTCGATCGGCGCCGAGGAGACGTCGACCAGGTGCACGTTGCGGCGGTTGAATGTCTGGTAGTAGTCGGTGTCCAGGCAGATGCGCTTGCAGCCGATCACGTGCCGCGGCGACAGCAAGGCAGCTACGTCCTGGTCGGCGACGGTCTGCCGGATCTTGCCGCGGACGAACTCGGCCACCATGTCGTTGGCCTCCTGGTTCGTCATGATCTCGCGGAATGCGCCGAGCAGGCCAGGCCCGCCGCGGGCCCAGCGCCATTCGAACTCGGCCTCACGTTCCTGCGGGGTCGCGTCGAAAATCGGACGCAGGATTCGCGGGGAACCGGGAGTTGCCGGCTGCGGGCATCGCATTGTTCCTGGCCCGGAACCCGGCGTAGTCCGCTTTGATCTCGGCCTGCTCGGCCCGGCCGAGCGGGCGGTTCCCGGCCGGCACCGTAGTAGGTGGCGGTCCGCTGGAAGACATAGAGCTCGCCGGCCTGCCGGGCCAGCATCGGGATCACCTGGACGCCCGACGAACCAGTGCCGATGACGCCGACGCGCTTGCCAGATATGTCGATGCCGTCGTGCGGCCACCGGCCCGTGTGGCAGACCGTTCCGCCGAAGGACTCGATGCCGGGGAACGCGGGGATGCTGGCCGAGGACAGGCAGCCGCTCGCCATTACCAGGTACCGGGCGGTGACCTCCGCGCCGTCGGCGGTAGCGACAGTCCAGGTGTCGCGCTCGTCGTCGTAGCTGGCCGCAGTGACGCGTGTGCCGAACTGAATGTCACGGCGTAGGTCGAAGCGGTCGGCGACGTGGCTGGCGTAACGCAAGATCTCGGGCTGGGCCGCGAACCGCTCGCTCCATTCCCATTCCTGCTGGAGCTCCTCGTCGAACTGATAGGAGTACTCCACGCTCTCCGCGTCGCAGCGCGCGCCCGGATACCTGTTCCAGTACCAGGTGCCGCCGACGTCCGCGGCTGCCTCGAGCACGCGGGCGGACATCCCCAGGCCGCGCACGTGGTGGAGCATCTGCATGCCTGAGAACCCGGCGCCCACGATTACGACGTCGAACTGGCGGGTGCGGCTCACTGACACTCCTCCTGGGCTCTCACGCTCAAATCGTAGCTATCATGCGCATAGATGTCTACACCGGCTCCTGACTCACCGTGGCAATGACGGAGCCAGCTTCGACCTGGTCCCCTTCGGCTACCAGGAATCGCGTGACTACTCCCGCCGTGCCGGCGCGGACAAGGTTCTCCATCTTCATCGCCTCAACGATGCAGACGCCGACCTCGGCAGTCACCGCTGCGCCAACGCTCGCCAGCAGCCGTATGACCGTGCCCTGCATCGGCGCGAGCACGGCTCCGGCGACGTCGGGCCGGGCCTTGGCACCGACGGGTGCCACGCCCAGCGGCGCTCCGGCGGCGCCGGCTCGCCAGGTCGTGACCGCGGGCACTCCCCGCCGGGATCGCCATGGGGCGGTGGACGCGGAGGCGGCGGCGGACGGGGACGGTGTGGCCGGGGACGCGGTGGCCGGCGAGCCTCGGCGGGCTGGCGCAGCCGACGGCGGCGGCATGGCGGATGACGGCATTTCGAGACGTTCTTCAAGCCAGTTCGTCGAGTGGCGCACGGCGACGAAGTCCGGATGGCGCAGCACGGCCTCGTGCGCCGGGATCGTGGTGGCGATGCCGGCGATCCGTGTTTCACGCAGCGCCCGTAGCATGCGCCGCCTGGCCGCGTCCCGATCAGCGGCCCAGACGGCAATCTTGGCGACGAGATTGTCGTAGTACGGGGTGACGGCGTCGCCGGCCGCATATCCGGCGTCTACCCGCACGCCGGGACCGCCTGGCAGGTCGAATGCCGCCAGCGTTCCCGGCGACGGCAGGAATGCGCCGCCCGCCGGGTCCTCGGCATTGATCCTGGCCTCGATCGCATGCCCCGACGTGCGGATATCCTCCTGCCTGAACCCGAGACGCTCGCCCGCGGCCACCCGCAGCTGCCAGGCCACCAGGTCAATCCCGGTTACCAGTTCCGTCACCGGATGCTCGACCTGAATGCGGGTGTTCATCTCCAGGAAATAGAACGCGCCGTCCTGGTAGAGGAACTCGACGGTACCCGCGCCGGCGTAGGAACATGAGCGAGCCAGCCGTACCGCGGCTTCCCCCATATCGCGCCGCACGTCCTCGGGGAAGTCCGGCGCCGGCGTCTCCTCGATCAGCTTCTGGTGACGGCGCTGGACCGAGCAGTCACGCTCGCCGAGCCAGACGATGTTGCCGTGCCCGTCGGCAAGTACCTGCATCTCGACATGCCGGGGCCAGCTCAGGAATCGCTCCACGTACAGGTCGGGCCGGCCGAAGTACGCGACCGCCTCGCGCCGGGCAGCATCGACTGCCGCGGCGGCGTCGTCGGCCGCGCCGATCACCTTCATGCCGCGGCCGCCGCCGCCGAAGGCAGCCTTGACCGCGACCGGCCAGCCGTGCTCGGCGCCGAATGCGATAACATCCGTGGCCGCCGAGATGCGGCCGTCAGAACCGGGTACGACGGGCACTCCGGCGTCGCGCGCAGTGCGCCGGGCGCGGGCCTTGTCTCCCATCAGCGCAATGGCAGGGGTGACGGCCCGACGAACTGCACACTCAGGTCGCTGACAGCCTGCGCGAAGGCAGGGTCCTCGGACAGGAAGCCATAGCCAGGATGCAGGCTGTCGGCTCCGCTGCGCTGCACTGCGTCCAGGATCGCGCTCGCGTTCAGGTAACTGTCGGCAGCGGTCGTGCCGGGCAGCGCGATCGCTTCATCGGCCAGCCGGACGTGCAGCGCGTCGCGGTCCGGCGTGGCGTGCACCGCGACCGTGCCGATACCGAGCTCCCGGCACGTGCGGATTATCCGGACGGCAATCTCGCCGCGATTGGCGATCAGGAGCTTCTTCACCGGCGGGCAGTGCCGTCAGTAGGTGATGACCGAGCGGGTCACGCGACCCGCCTCCATGTCATCGAACGCAGCCGGCAGATCGCTGAGCCCGACAGTCTTGGTCACCATAGACGCGATGTCCACCCGGCCGGCCGCTGCCAGGTCGGCGATCATCGGAATCAGCTTGCGGGCACTGCCGCCTGCGCCGATAGAGCCCTTGAGGGTCTTGCGCTCGAGCAGCAGCCTGACGGGCGCGATCTGCAGCACGTCGGCTGGCGCGGCAATACCCACGATGACGGCCGTGCCGCCGGGGCGCACCACCTCGAGCGCGAGCATGCAGGTCGCGACCAGGCCCCCTGCCTCGACGGCGTAGTCAGCGCCGCGGCCGCCGGTCAGCTCGCGCACTGCGGCGACGACATCGTCTGCCGGGTCCAGCGCGGTGCTGGCCCCGGCCCGCAGCGCGCTATCGCGCTTGAACTGCACCGGGTCGACGGCGATGACCTGGGATGCGCCCGCCAGGACGGCGGCCTGGATAGCGGACTGGCCGACGCCGCCGCAGCCGATGACCGCGACGGCTGCGCCCGGCTCGACTCGCGCGGTGCCGAGGACCGCGCCGAAGCCGGTGACGATGCCGCATCCGATCAGCGCGAGCTGATCGGGGGGCAAGTCGGAGTCGACCCGCACCAGGGTCGCCTCGTGCACGGTCATCGCCTCGGCGAACGTGCCCAGGCCGGCGATGCCGCCGACCCGCCCGCCCGCGGCGTCAATGAAGTTCGCGGCCGACACGAATTCAGGCCGGCGCGGGCACCCGTTTTCCTCGCCGCGTACGCAATACCAGCATTGCCCGCAGGCAGCCGTGGCCGTGGAGATGACCGTATCGCCAGGACGAAGGCCCTCGACGGCAGAGCCGACGCGCTCTACGGTGCCCGCGCCCTCGTGCCCGAGCACCAGCGGGGCCGGCAGCGGGTAGCTGCCCTGCACGACGGCCTGATCGGTGTGGCAGACCCCGCTGGCCAGCAGCCGGACGACGACTTCGTGCGGGGCCGGGTCAGCGATGCTGACATCCTCGAGGTCTGGTTCGGCACCGATCTGACGGAATACTGCGGCCTTCATCGGACTCCTCACGGTGCCTGTGCCTAGATCATAGCCATGAATATGAATCATAGTAAGGAATTATGAGGACAGGCAACGCCTGTCAGGTGAGCCGGAACGCGTACACGGGCTCGCCCGCGCCGGGCACGATCTCGAGCGCCACCCGCGCGCCGGTGCGGACGTCCGCACGATCCGCGGCCATCAGCCGAGCCCGCAGCCACGGACCCTCGTCCAGCTCGACGATTGCGGCCAGGACCGGAGCCGGCGCCGTGCCTGCGGGGTCCGGCCGGGAGTGGATAACGGTCCAGGAGATGACCTGCCCGCCGCCGCCTGCTGCCGTCCATTCCAGCGCGGCGCTGCCGCAGACGGCGCAGAACTCCACCTCGGGAGCGCTGAGGTGCCCGTACGGCGCGCAGCGACGGATCAGCAGGGAGCCGCGGCGCAGTCCGTCGAAGAACCCGGCCGACCGCTCGTCGCGGACGGCGGGCTCGAATGCCTGCTGGCGCACGCTCACCCCGCACCGCCCAGTATCAGCGTCGCATGGTGATCGAGGATGCCGCCGTTGCCGCTGACCAGGATGACCTCCGGGCGGCTCACCTGGCGCGCGTCGCCGTGGCCGCGTGCCTGTATCACGGCCTCCGACAGCGGTGTCATGCCCCACGCGTAGTACCCGGAAAGCTGCCCGCCGCCGGTGTTGACCGGCAGGCTGCCGCCGGGCGCGAATGCCCCGCTGGAGGCGAAGGCGCCGCCTTCGCCCTTCGGGCAGAAACCGTAGTCCTCCAGCGTGAGGATCACCGTGTAGGTGTAGCAATCGTAGATCTCGCACACGTCCACGTCGCGGACTGTCACGCCGGCCATCGCCAGGGCAGCCTGGCCGGACTGCCTGGCGCCGGATTCCAGGCCGAACAGGCTGCCGCGCAGCATCGGGTAGCCGGGGTGCGCCTGCCCCCAGCCGAGCACGCCGACAGGCGGCTGGCGCAGGTCCGATGCACGGTCTGCGCTTGTGACGACGACCGCGATGCCGCCGTTGGACACCAGGCAGCAGTCGAGCAGCCGCAGCGGGTCGGCGATCATCCGCGATGTGCGGTGGTCCTCAGCCGTGATAGGCGCGCGCTGCTGGGCCAGCGGATTGCCGGCCGCCCACGCGCGCTGCGCGACCGCGACGGCGGCGAAGTCATCAGTGGTCGTGCCGTAGGCCTCCATGTGCCGCCGGGCTGCCAGTGCGTAGCCCGGATTCGCGCCGGCCAGGCCGCTCGCCGGGCCGATGCTGGCGAATCCGGCGCGCTGGCGCGGCTGCCGGTAGGCGGATCCCCCGTCGGGCCGCAGCGGGCAGTCGGCCCACACGCACGCCACGACGCTGGCCATGCCTGCCCGGATTGCCAGCGATGCGTACTGCACCATCCCGATCGCCGTGCTGCCGTAGGCTTCAAGCTGCGCCAGCAGCCGCAGGTCGCGCAGGCCGATCGCCTTCTGCAGGTCGGGCGTGACGCCGCCTGCCGTGCCGCTGCTGACAAGCAGCCCGTCCAGGTCGGCCAGCGTCAGGCCTGCATCGGTGACGGCCAGGCGGACCGCCTGAGCCGCGAACTGCGCCGGTGTCCTGCCGTACACCTTCCCGAGCTCGGTGAGACCGAGGCCAGCGATCGCCGTATTCGCTGCTGCCATGCTGGCTACCGGCCTGTCCATGCCGGAGCGCGCCGGCGCGGCGCGCCCGCGACGATCGGCTGCAGGACGCACCACTCGAGCAGCACACTGGGACCGATCGCACAATTCATGCTATTGATACTACTAGATTCTTCGCCGCCCGGGTAGGTCGGCCCGGCCGCAGCGAGGTGCCGCCGCGGGCGGCGGAGGCTACCGCCGAGGCCGAGCACGAGGGGTGATTCAGCTGGTCTTCGCGCGCCGCCTCAGAAGGACGGAAGCGCAGCTTCCCAGTGCACCGGTGGCACGCCGGGCACGCCCGTACGGAACGACACCAGCGAGCTGCCCAGCAGCGAGCCGACGTAGGCGGTGCTGAGGTCCGGCCCGCCGAAGGCGATGCTGGTCAGGTTCCCCATCCGGTCCGGCGGCTGAGTGTAGAAATGCTCGCGGCCCATCGACGAGCCCGCGAGCGCCGCCAGCACCCAGCTGATCGTCGCCGGATCGCCGTCGTCGAGCACGACCGCGTACCTGCCATCGGGAGCTATCCGGTATAGCCGGTTGCTCACCACGCTGGTGACCCACAGGTGACCGGACCTGTCGAAGGCAATGCCATCAGGGAAAGCGCCCGCGCCGAGCACAGCGAACGTCTCCCGGTCCCCCAGATCGCCGCCCGCGGACAGCCGGTAACGCGAGACCCGCGCAGCGAAGGTCTCGGCCACATAGAGATACCGGCCAGCCGGATCCAGCCGGGTCTCATTGGTAAACGACAGCCCGTCGGCCACCACGCGGCAGCCGCGGTGATCGAGCAGCGCGATGAACCCGTCACCCTGTCCTGCGTGATAGGCCAGCGTCCACGGTGCCCGGCGGGTACTCACGCTGACCCAGGTCCGGTCCTCGGTGTCACGCAGGACGAAGTTCGCCGACGTCAGCGGAACTCCGTCCGCTTCGCGCGCGAGCGCAAGCAGGCTGCCATCCCAGCGCAGCAGCCACACGCCGCCGGCCGGCCCGAGGTTGGCCACCACGATCCCATCACGGTCGTAGGCCAGGCCGTTCGGCACGAACTCCGTTCCGTCCAAAGCCGGGTGCGCGCCGAGCTTGGTGACCCGCCCGTCTGGATGGATCCGGCTCACGCCCGCAGCCCGCCGCGAGGTAATGAGGTCACCCGACCTGAACGCAAGCACGCACTCCGGCCGGGTCAGCGCGTGACCGGCCTCCGTCAGCGGGCCCGCGATCACCTCCCCCGCCACCATCGCGCCGGCCCCCACGGCACGGGGCCACGGGCCGGTCATTACCGCGCGCTGGTGCGAGGGTCGAGGCGGAACAGCGAGAGCGCATTGCCGGAGTAGATCGCGGCACGGTCGGCCTCAGTCAGGGACGCGATGCTGTCGATCGTGTACCTGACGTCATCCATGCTGTGGCCGGTTGCCGGGTCGAGCACAGTCCCGGTTCCCGGCCGCTCGGTGCCGAACAAGCACCGGTCGGTGCCTACGGTGCGGAAGAGCAGATCCAGCGCCAGATCGCTGTACAGGCACGTGTCGAACCACAGCCGTCGCAGGCTCTCGTCGAAGGTCGCGTCGGGCAGCCCGCTGCTGCTCCCCCGGCGCAGCCTGCCTGCCCGCCACCGCCCGATCTGGTACGGCACCGATCCGCCGCCGTGGCTGATGATCAGCTGGAGATCCGGGAAGTCGACCAGCACGCGCGAATTCAGCACCGAGAGCACTGCGATGGTCTCTTCGGCGCTGAAATGACTGCTGTAGGTCTCTCGCGGGTTCTTACACGCAGTGGAGTGCACGAGTGCGGGGATGCCCAGCTCCACGATCTTCTCGTAGACCGGATACCAGTACTCGTCCCCGAGGTTAGGGACCAGGTTCAAGCCCTCGCTCGGGTCCGGGTTGAGCAGCACGCCGACGAAGCCGAGTTCCCGCACGCAGCGCTCCAGCTCCGGGAGCCAGGCGGACGGATTCTCGTCATGCGCCTGCGGCATGGCGGCCATCCCGGCGAAACGGCCGGGGAACATGGCGACCTGCCGAGCGATCACGTTGTTGTTCGCCTCAGCCCACCAGTGGACGATCTTCGCCGGGCTCTCGGAATGGATGAGCGCAAACGGGCGCGGCGAGACTATCTGCAGGTCCGTACCCACCTCGTCCATCGATGCGACGGTGCGGGCGGTCAGCGCCCGCAGCTCGTCGTCGTTCACGACCAGGTTCTCGTTGCCATGCGCGCCGCGGCAGGCCAGCATCATCGACTGCCCCGCGTACAGGCTGGCCGGCGCGGTGAGGTGCCCGTGCATATCGATGATCACTGGTATCGCTCCGTTCTGGGAGTGCTGCAGGTCAGGCCGGCGCGTGTGCCGCAGGCAGCCACTCGGCGAATGCCATGCCGCAACCCGAGCCGAGCATCGAGCGGTACGCAGGGACGTAGTCGATGACCTTCATCTGGTAGCCGGTCATCGCTCCGCCGACCATGATCCAGTTGCGGATCTCCGATGACCCCTCCGTCAGCACGGCCACGTCAAGGCTGGCCAGCGTCGTTGCGTCCGCGCTGGCCAGTGCGTCCAGGACGGTCTTGTCGAGAACCTCGTCGATGATCGGATGAGACAGCCCGCCGGACGCGATGACCAGCACGCGCTTGTCCGCATCCCAGGACTCGATCGCCCGGCGCAGCGATCGCCCCAGCGCCAGGCACCGGCCGGGGCTGGGCTGGTTGGGCGGGTAGTAGGTGTTGAGGAAGAACGGGACCATCAGCGGCTGCTGGTCCGCCGCCAACAGGCGGCGCCGGACGAAGGTGAACGCGTGGCCGAGCGTCCGCCCCGGCGGCTGGATGGATGAGCGCGCCACGTCGATGTCGTCGGCGTTCATCTGCGCCACGATGTGGCGGCCCAGGCTGCCGCAGGCCGCATACCGTTCCGGCTCGTCCGCGTGGTAGTAGGGGTAGGCCTCTTTCATCGTCACCGGGAACTTGTCTGCGCCCGGCGGCAGGTCGTAGAGGTCGTCCCCGGTGAACACGCAGCATGCCGGCAGCACCTCGTCACGGAACAGCTCCTTCTCGTCGTCGCCGACGATGACGACCACGTCGGCTCCGTGCGCGCGGATCCGGTCACGCACGTGATCCATCGCGACCTGGCAGCGCTCATACCGGGCGGCTACCGTCTCGTCGGCGATCTGGCCTTCCAGGTCTGCCCGCGTTCGGGTGGTCGGCGGCAGTCCGGCCAGCCGTCCGCTCCCCGAGTCCGCCAGGCCGTGCGGGCGCCAGTCGGCTGGCGGCATGCAGAGCTGGGGACTGTGCGCCGCGCCGATGCCGGCGACGATCCGGGCCATCGCTACACCAGCGCAGCGTCGGGGCCGACGCCGACGCCGAACTTGGCGGCGAGCCGCGGATAGGCGGACAGCACGTTGCCGCTGAACACCTTGGACAGGTCAGCTGGCGTGAGTCCGGGTATCTTCTCGATGATCGTCTTCAGGTCGTCGGCCCAGGCGACCGCGTCGGCACCGCTGCGCTTGTGGGTTCCGTCGCCCGGCCGCTCGGTACCGAAGACCACGTTGTCGCACCCGATGGTGCGCAGCAGGTATTCCAGTGATTCCTCGGTGTACAGGCACGTGTCGTAGTACAGGTTGTGCCGGATCGCCTCGTCGAACGTCCGGTCCTCACGCCCGAGCGAGTTCCAGTAGACGCCGCGGAACCGGCCGGCCTGGTACGGGATCGCCCCGCCGCCGTGCGGCACGATCACCTTGAGCGTGGGGAACAGGTCGAATACCTCGGACTGGGCCAGCGACATGACCGCGATGCTCTCCTCGAGGATGAAGTGCAGGCTCTGGCTCTTGCGCTGGGTGACGCAGCCGCAGGAGTGCACGAACATCGGGAGCTGCAGCTGAGTGAGCTTCTCGTACAGCGGGTACCAGTACTCGTCACCTAGCGGCGGCACGTCGTCGGTACCGCGGCCCTCACTCGGGTCCGGGTTCACCAGTGCTCCCACGAAGCCAAGCTCGGTAGCGCAGCGTTCCAGCTCCTCGAACGTCTCCGAGACTGGGCCGCCCCAGATCTGGGGCAGGTTCGCGATGCCCTGGAACCGGGTCGGGTGCGCCTCTACCTGCGTCGCGATGGAGTCGTTCACCGCCTGCGCCCAGTGATGCACGATCACCTTCGGCTTCTCGCTGTGCATGAGCCCGTAGGGGCGCGCAGACACGAGCTGCACGTCGGTCCCGACCGCGTCGAGCCATTCCAGGTGCAGGTCGGCGTACTCCACCAGCAGGTCCTTCGACACCCTCGCGCTCGCGCCCGTCCCCTTGCCCACCGAGGCCTGCCGCCCGTAATGCCCGCGGGTGCCGATCAGGAACTCCCGGTAGGCGTACAGCTCGGCCGGCGCGACTATGTGACCGTGCACGTCGATCACCTGCGGGCGGCTCGTCTCGTTGGCTGACATGTCGATCATGCTCCCTGTCTGTGCGGATGGCCCGCGACTAGCCGACGCTAACGGTTGGCTCGATGACCGGGCCACCGACGATCTCGTGCCAGAACTCGACCCCGCGCTGGAATGTCACCACGCCGGCCTCGGGCAGCGCGATCTCGATCGCCTCCAGGATCTCCTGCGGCGTAACTCCGATGCTCAAGGCGACCCTGATGTGGCTCTGAATGTGCTCCTTCGGGGCATTAAGGACGATGAGGCTCACGATGAAGATGAGCTCCTTGGTCGCCCGAGGGAGCAGGCGCTCTTGCAGGTAGGCCGCGGAGATGAGGCCGTTGGCGGCCTTGAGCACCTCATAGTCGCTGGCGGCCAGGATCTGGTGATAGCGCAGCGCGTAGCCGCGGATCGCCACCATCTCGTCGATGTACTGCTGCGCCTCGGACGCAGGCTGCTGATCAGGAGCGGGCATAGGGAACCTCTCTAGTTGTCATCCAGGGTCACGCTGCTGGACTGCTCGAACCAGCGGGCGATCTCGGTGTGGTCGGCGGCCGGGCCGAGCGAGGCCAGCGCCTGTGCCCACAACCGGACTGTCGCGGCAGTCAGCGGAGCGTTCACGCCGACCTGGGCCGCCAGGTCCCGCGCGGTGACCAGGTCCTTGGTCATCAGCCCGATGGTGAAACCCGCGTCGAAGCTGCGGCTGAGGACGCGCTGGGCGATCTTGTTCTGGGTTGAGTTGTTCGCGCCGGTGGACTGATTGATCACCCCGAGCGCCACCGGCGGGGCTACTCCGAACTGCTTGCCGATCGCCAGTGCCTCCACGGCCAGCAGCAGGCCGCCTGCCGACAGCAGGTTGTTGAGCGCCTTGACGGCGTGGCCGGAGCCGACCGGACCGGTATGCACGCAGGTCTTGCCGATGATCTCGAACAGCCACGCCCAGCTCGCGACCACCTCAGGGTCGCCGCCAGCCATGATCGTCAGCGTGCCGTTCTCCGCGCCCTGGATGCCGCCGGAGACCGGCGCGTCGATCATGTCGACGTCGAGCGCCCGGAGCCGGGCCGCGAGCTCGACAGTTGCGCCCGGTGCGCTGGAGCTCATGTCGATCACGATGGCGCCCGGCTTCAGCGCTGCGGCGAGCGGCGCCGGCCCGCAGAGCAGGACTGCGGCGACCACCTCGGCATCCGGCAGCATCGTGATGATCACATCGCAGCCTGCCAGGTCGTGCAGCCCGGCGGCGACGGTGACGGTCGGGCACTCCGCCAGCCGCGCGCTCGCTGCGGGCACTGCGTCGTACGCCACGACGGGCAGCCCACGGCCGGCCAGCCGCCGGGCCATCCGCGATCCCATGGCGCCAATGCCGGCCATGCCGATGACGGGGTCACGCACGCTGGTCATGTCAGCGGCCCTTCCACTGGGGCGCGCGCTTCTGCGCGAACGCGCGCGGGCCCTCCTGTGCGTCCTCGCTGGCATAGACGGAGTCGAACAGCCGCCAGGCTGCAGCCGAGTCGCCGGTCACGCCCGCGCTGGCCAGCCGGCTCAGCGCCTTGTGGCCCCGCACCGACAGCGGCGCGTTGCCCGCGATCCTCGCTGCCAGCGCGTCTGCAGTCGCAGCCAGCTCGGCACCGGGCACGACAGCGTTGACCAGACCGACCTCGAACGCGCGCCGGGCCGAGATGGCATCGCCGGTCAACAGCAACTCCAGGACGACCCGGTGCGGCAGCATGCCGAACAGCGGCAGCGCCCACGGGGCGCCGCGGCCCCACCTGGCCTCGGTGATCCCGAAGACCGCGTGGTCGGCGGCGACACAGAGATCACATGCCTGGGCGAGCAGGAAGCCACCGCCGAAGGCGGCGCCGTTGACGGCCGCGATCGTCGGCTTGCCGGTCCGGGTAAGCGGCTCGAGGCAGTCGCTGAACGCGCTCGGCTGCACGTCGGCGGTGCCCATCTCCTTCATGTCGGCGCCGGCGCAGAAGGTCCGGTCACCGGCGCCGGTGATGATCAGTACGTGGGCGTCGCTGGCAGCAAAGTCCGCAAGGGCGCAGCGCAGTTCCCGGCGCGCGCTAACGCCGACCGCGTTGTGCCGGTCGGGACCGTCGAGCGTGACGCGCGCGATCCCGGCTGCTGTCTCATACCGGATGTCGGTGCTGGCCGTGCTGGTCACCAGGCGTCCGCACCGGTCAGCCCGAGCGCGGCCGCCTCGTCGTCGGTGACCTCGATCGGCAGGTACATGAGCCCGTCGCACAGGGTCTTGCCCTGGTTGTCGATGCGCAGCGACCGCGACGATCCCCCGTCGAGCACCTCATGCAGCACGAAGTTAAGTGACTGCAGGTTCGGGAGCTCGTAGCGATGCACGGTCCCGTGGCAGACGTCGGAGAACCACGCAGTGAGCTTCTCGGCCGTGACCTCACGGCACAGGATGGCGTAGCTGCGCGGGTTGCGGGCGGCCACGCCGATGTTCGCCGTGTTGCTCTTGTCGCCCGAGCGGGCGAACGCGATCGAGCCGAGCTGGATCGTCGGCATTCAGCGCACCTCCTGGCGGTATCGGGACCGCGTCACAGCAGCGCCATCTGCGGGCTCACGGCCGAGCGGTCTACCAGGGCGGGCCAGTGGTTCAGCACCTGCGAGACCTTGCCCCGGCCACCGCCGATGTAGCCGGCCAGGCCTGCGGGGCCGAAATGCATCGGCGCCACCTCAATAGCCAGCCGCGCGATCGCCGCCCGGTCATAGCTGCGCGCGGCGATGCGGAGGATCACCTCGACCGGCTCGCTGGCTGGCCGGGGCCCGCGATCCCCCAGGATCGCGCCGCAGCCGAAGATGTCGGCCCGGTATCCGTCCAGGTCAATGCCGAGCCTGGCGATCTTCTTCTCGAAGATCGCCTGCGCGGCGCGGGCCTTGGCGACCGCGTCTGGCGCGGCGTAGGGCAGCATCAGGCTGGTCATGTAGCCATCGGCGTAGGTCACCGATACCTTCAGCGTGTCCGGCCGCGGCGCGCCCGCTGCGGGCACGCTCACCAGGACATGATCGTTGCCCTGGTCCCTGATCGTGATCTGCCGCCAGTCCACGCAGACGTCGGGCGTGATGTAGGCGGCCGGGTCACCGATCTCGTAGAGCAGCTGCTCGATGGTGGTCTCCCGGTCCACGGCACCGCCGCCGCCGGGTGTCTTAGTGAACTCGATCTCTCCGGTCGGGGACACCTCGACGATGGGATAGCCGACCCGGTCCAGCCCGGCCATGTGCTGCCAGCCGGCCTGGTGATTACCTCCGGTGGCCTGAGCGCCGCATTCGATCAGATGCCCGGCGACAATACCTGCCGCGAGCAGGTGCCAGCTGTCCGCCGCCCAGCCGAACTCGTGCATGAGCGGGCCAAGCGCCAGGGCGCTGTCGGTACACCGGCCGGTGATGACCACGGTCGCGCCGGCATCCAGCGCGGCCCTGATCGGCTCGCTGCCAAGGTAGGCGTTCGCGCTGACCACGCGGTCGGCGACGGAGCTGAATGCGGCACCGGTGTCGAGGTGGGCGAGCCCGCCGGCCGCTCGCAGCGATGGCAGCTGCTCCAGCAGGTCGTCGCCCGTCACCACCGCGACCCGCACAGCGGCGCCCAGGTCCAGCTCGCGGGCGACCTCCAGCACGGCACGGCCGCAAGCCTCCGGATTCACGCCGCCCGCGTTCGCGATGATCTTCGTGCCGGTTGCGACGGCGGCCGGCAGCGTGTCGCGCAGTATCGGCACGATATCGGCCGCGAAACCCAGCCGGGAATCACGCAACTTCTGCTTCTGCAGGATGGACATGGTCAGCTCGGCCAGGAAATCCATGATCAGGTAGTCGAGGTCACCCTGCTCGACCTGCCATCTGGGTACGGTGATGTCGTCGCCCCAGAATGCCTGTCCGGCGCCGATCCTGATGGTGCTCGCCATCTACCTCACTCCAGTGCTCAGCAGGTCACGGGCGATCAGTACCCGGTGCACCTCGCTTGGCCCGTCTCCGACCCGCCACACCCGCAGCCCCCGGTACCAGCGCTCCAGTGGCAGCTCCCTGGACATGCCCATGCCGCCCAGGATCTGCATGACCGCGTCGACCGCCCGCGCGCCTGCCTCGGTGGCATAGAGCTTGGCAATGGAGGCTGCGGTGCGCCCGTCCTGACCTTGGTCCAGGGCCCAGGCCGCCTCCCACACCAGGTGCCGCGCAGCGTTGATCTCCACCCGGATGTCCGCGAGCGCGAACTGGACAGCCTGGCGGGTGGCGAGCTTCGCGCCGAACGTTTCACGCTCGTTAGCCCACTCAATGCCCATCCGCAGCGCTTCCTCTGCCAGGCCGACGCAGTGCGCGGCGATCCTCGTGCGCCCGCGGACCAGCCATTGCTGCGCGAGCTCGAAGCCCTGGCCCTCCACCCCGAGCAGGTTCTGCGCGGGCACCTCGCACGAGTCCAGGACGAGCTCAGCGGAATGATGGTCACGGATGACAGGAATCGGCCGGCTCGACACGCCAGGGAAGCTGCTCTCGACGATGAACGCGCTGATACCGCCGCGGCCCTCTCCGGTGCGGGCAAAGACGATGCCGCAGGGCGCGCTGTCGGCGTTCGACGCCCACATCTTGTGCCCCGTCAGCACATAGGCGCTGCCCTTGCGCACGGCCTTCATGCGGATTGCCCTGGCGGGATCCGAGCCGCCGCTTGCCTCGCTGATCGCCGTGAAGATCGGGTACCCGGCCGCCACCGCGGGGAGCACATAGCGATCGATCTGGTACTCCGAGCCTTGCAGCAGCACGGACGGCGGGTCATACCCGAAGACGCCCCCGCCCTGGAAAGGGAAGCAGAACTTATGCTTGGCTGCCTGCTCGGTGACCACTGCCGACTCAAAGGCGCTGAGCCCGCAGCCGCCGTAGGCCTCGGGGGTGTCGAAGCACCAGAAGCCGGCGGCGCGCGCCTTAACCTGCAGCGGCGCAAGCAGCCCAGGCGGCAGCCCGGCCGCGGTCGGATCCAGCTCGTTCTCGGCCGGATGTATTTCCTGGCGGACGAAAGACCCGACGGTGTCCGCGAGCATGCCGAGTTCCGCGGGGAGGTCGAAGCCCCCGAACGTCATCGCGCCTCACTCGTGGTCGGCTGGCCAGCCGCCGGGACGCCGGCGAGGTGGCGGCTCAGCTCGTCCACCTGATCCGCGGGCAGGCCTGCGGCCGTCAGCACCTCCCGGGTATCGGCCCCTAGCCGCGGTGCGGGGCGCAGGGCGGGCCGGCCGGACGCCGACAGCATGACCGGCAGCCGGACCCGGATGATCGGCCCCTCCGAGGGATGCTCGATCGCCTCGACCACCTCGATGGCCCGCAGGTAGTCGTCCTCCGCCACCTGCTGCACGTCACGCACCTGCGAAGACGCGATGCCCAGCGGCTGGCAGATGGCAAGCCACTCAGCGACCGTTCGCGCGGCGATGAGCCCCTCCAGGATTGCGTACACCTCGTCGACGTGCGCGGTCCGCGCGGCCGCCGAGCAGAAGCGCTCGTCGGTGATGAGATCTGCCCGGCCCGCGGCGCCGAGGAAGAGTTCCCACTGCCGGTCGGTCAGCAGCATCACAGCGACGTATCCGTCGCTGGCCCGGTAGGGCTTGCGGTTCGGCGACGCGGTCCGCGGATAGCCGATCGGGCCGGCGGCGGCTCGAAGGTGAACGGGCCTAGCTGCTCCTGCAGGGTGTAGCCGCTCATCACCTCGTACATCGGCACCTCTATGGCCTGGCCCAGTCCGGAGCGGTCACGCACGATGAGCGCGCCGAGGATCGCGTAGGCGCCCAGCATCCCGACGGTCTTGTCGCACAGGGTGGTCACCACGTACTCGGGCAGTCCGCGCGGCATGCCCTGCTGGGATGCCAGCCCGGCCGCTGCCTGGATGATGTCGTCATAGGCGGACTGGCCGGCCATCGCGCCGTGCTCGGAGTACCCGTACATACCGCAGTAGACCAGGCGCGGACTGATCGCGCTCAGCGTCGCGTAGTCCACGCCGAGCTTGCGGATCGCGGCCGGCCGCATGTTGTGCAGGAATACGTCCGCACCCGCGACCAGCGTCCGCAGCGCGGACATGCCGCCAGCACTCTTCAGGTCCAGCACCACGCTGCGCTTGCCGGAGTTGAAGGCCAGGAACTGAGCAGACATAGCCTCCGAGCGGCCCGCGCTCAGCGTCCTGTTGATGTCGCCTGCAGGGCTCTCTATCTTCACGATGTCGGCGCCGAACTCGGCGAGCAGCTGCCCGCAGTAAGGGCCCAGCACGGTCGTCGTAAGTTCCACGACACGGATGCCTGCCAGCGGCAGCGGCGCCCGCGGCGGCCCTGACCCGTTAGCGGACTGCGGCGGCGCAGGAGTCACCACTGGCCGACCCCGGGAGCCGGCCGCAGT
This sequence comes from uncultured Actinomycetota bacterium, assembly GCA_963795265.1. Classification (GTDB taxonomy): domain Bacteria; phylum Actinomycetota; class Actinomycetes; order Streptosporangiales; family Streptosporangiaceae; genus JAJYUU01. Next base: position 23,759 of record CAWCHF010000008.1, read on the forward strand.
CGAGCCTGACGCATCACACTCTCTGGCTTGATATCGCCCCTGCCGACCGCGACGCCCATAGACGGCTCTCCTGAATCGTGTCGGCCGAAGCCTGAATCGTGGCATCTGAAGCTGCCTTAAGTATAGGATAATCATAGGCAGTATTTCAACGCCTAGACCGGGCGCAGCCGCACATAGTGCGGTGACCAGCCGGGGCATAAGGAGGCGAAAGGTATGCAGCCGATATGACAGCGCCCGGCGAATGCGGGCCGGATGTACTGGGCCTGCTGGCGTCCCTGGACACCTGCGCGCTCTCTGATGCGCTGGATCTGCTGGGGCTGCCCGGCGCCATCGTCGGCCTGAGCCCGCTCACCGCCGGCCGGCGGATATCGGGCCGCGCGATCACCGTGCGGCTGACGGCGGCCGGCCCGGCACCCGCGGCCCGGCACCTGTGCACCGCGGCGATCGAGGCAGGCGGCCCCGGCACCGTGATTGTCGTCGAGCACCCCGGCGTAGCCGCGGCCGGCTGGGGCGGGATCCTGTCACTCGCCGCGATCATCCGCGGCATCGAGGGCGTCATCGTGGACGGCCCGGTCCGTGACGTCGACGAGGCGGCGGCGCTCGGGTTCGCGGTCTTCGCCCGCTCGGCGACGCCCGTGACAGCACGCGGCAGGCTCGCCGAGGCCAGCTGGAACGAGCCGGTCACGATCGCAGGCAGTCCGGTGGCGGCCGGGGACCTGGTGATCGCCGATCGCAGTGGCGTGGTCTTCCTGCCCGCGCAGCGCGCCGGGGAGATCGCCGCCATCGCGGCCAGTCTTGCGGCCAGGGAAGCGCTGATGTCCCTGGCCGTGCGCGGCGGCGCGCCCGTATCGGAGGTAATGGGCGCGGCGTACGAGCGACTAACGGCCACGGCCGGGCAGGAGGAGTCATGAACATGGGTGCCAGCAGCGGCCCGGAGCGCGCAGCTGACGCAGTGCTGGCAGAGCTGACGGCACTGTCCGCGTCCGGCCTGTCCGATGCGCTCGACCGGCTCGGCATCGCCGGTCAGTGCGCAGGCATAAGCCCCGTCGACAGGAACACCACCATCGCGGGCCGCGCGTTCACGGTTCGCTACGGCCCGGTCGGTCAGGACCCGGGTACTGTCGGCGATTACATCGACGAGCTCGGTCCCGGTGATGTAGTGGTGCTCGACAATCGCGGCCGGACAGACACGACGGTCTGGGGAGATCTGCTCACCCTCACTGCCTCGCGCCGCAATGTCGCGGGAACGGTGATCGACGGCGTGTGCCGCGACACCGGCCGGGCGCTGACGTTCGGATACCCCATCTTCTGCCGCGGCAGCTGGATGCGGACGGGCAAGGACCGGGTTCGGGTTGAGGCGATGGGCGAGGCCGTCTGCGTCGGCGGCGTCCGCGTCGAGCCCGGCGACTACCTGGCCGGCGATGGCGACGGCATCGTTGTACTCCCGGCCGGGCGGGCGGCGGAGATCGTCGCCGTCGCGACCGAGATCGAGACGGCCGAGGCTCAGATCCGGGCCGCCGTCGAGTCGGGCATGTCGCTGCGAGATGCGCGCGCCGCCATGAAGTATCACCAGCTGCAGACCCGGCCCTGATCAGATCTCGTCATCACCGCACCCAGTGAGGACAGTCGCAGATGCCAGCTCCGGCCAGTGTTCCGCTCACCGCCGCGATGCGCGCCGTCGCTAGTCAGCTGGGCGCCGCCACCGTGTATGAGGCGGCAGGCCAGCGTGGCGCGCTGCCCTCCAGGATCGCCCCGATCGATGCGTCGATGACCGTGTGCGGTCCGGCCTTCCCGGTGACGTGTCCGCCTGGTGACAATCTGCGCATCCACCAGGCAATCTACGCAGCGGCAGCCGGCGAGGTACTGGTCGTCGAGACCGGCGGTGCCGACGAGCACGGCTATTTCGGCGAGGTCCTCGCCCGGGCTGCGATGATCCGCGGCATAGCCGGACTCGTCACCGACGGCGGTGTACGCGACGCGACCCGCATGACCGCGCTCGGGTTTGGCGTCTTTGCAGCGAACCGCTGCATCCGCGGGACCAGCAAGCGGCCGCATGGCCTTGGCCAGGTCGGCGGGCCGGCGGTCATCGGCGGCGTCGTCGTCAGCCGCGGCGACCTTGTGGTCGGCGACGGAGATGGCGTGGTCGTTATCCCGGCGGAGCGATCGGCCCTGGTGCTGGCCGCCGGCCAGGCTCGCGAGGCCGCGGAGGCCGCGGCGTTCGCCCGGCTCGAGGCAGGCGAGTCGACACTGGGCATCTACGGCCTGCCGTCCGGGCCGGCTGGCGCCATGGCCGGCCGGATCAGTCACCGCAGCCGACCGGGCTCACCTGCCACGTCGGGGCGCGCAGCTGCTGGCATAGCTGTGTCACGACTTCGCGCCAGTCGCCGACGATCCCGACGTCGGCGTGATCGAAGACCTCGGCGTCGGGATCGGAGTTGATGGCGAGCACTCTTGTTGCCCTGGCGAAGCCGACCGCGTGGTTAAAGCCGCCTCTCGCACCGATCGATACCAGCAGCTCCGGCGCTATCGACCTGCCGGTGATGCCGACCTGCCGGCTGCGCGGCAGCCAGCCCTGGTCGGTGACCTTGCGCGTCGCGCCGAGCGGCCCGGCGCCGATCAGCTCGCGCAGCTCTTCGAGAGCGCCGTACTCGCCGGGGTCCACGCCCGCGCCGACGACGATGAGACTGCGGGCGCGGGCCATCTCCCGCCCGGCCGGATCGACGCCCGTGCCGGGCGAGTAGATCACCCGGGACAGCGAGCGGGTGTCCACGGTCGCGACGGCGGCTGTGCGGCTGGTCAGTCGCACGGGCGGCCCGGCGAGAATGCCCGGACGGACGGTGACGAGCAGCGACGGCGAGTGGCTCGTGATGGCGACCATCGCCTGACCGGACAGAGCCGCCTTCCAGGCGACTACGTCGCCATCCTCGATGGTCAGGTCTACGGCGTCGCCGACCAGGCCCCAGCGCAGCCGGGCCGCGATGCGAGCGGCCAGCTCACGTCCCCATACGGTGCCCTCGATGATCGCGCAATGCGGCGTAGCCGTGCGGAGCCGCCGGGCCAGCGGCTCTGCCCAGTCCTCCGGCGCATCTGGTCCTCGCAGCTGCACGACCTCACTGGCCAGGCCGGTCAGGCGGTCGGCGGCCGAACTGGCGAACGCGACCGCGGCCGGCCCGTGCGCACCGCGATCGCCGCCGCCGCCTGCGCAAGGCCCAGGTCAGGCTGCACGGTCGTCGGGTCCAGGACGCACCACACGGCAGGCGCGCTGGGATCGAGCGGCCAGGCGGTCTCGGCGGGCTCGGCCGGCTCGCCCTCGTGAGTCCCGCCGCCGGCGTCGGCAGCCAGGCTGGTCAGGAGGGCCACAGCGTCCTGCACGGAAGCGCCCGTGTGCCGGGTCCGCCGCGCACCGACCAGGCTCTGCGCCTCCGCGCCAACCTTCGTCGGCGAGGCATCGAGTCCTACCTCATGCTCAGACAGCCCGACATCGGCGATGCTGAGCCGGGTGATCCGGCCGGCGGGCACGGCGGCGATCTGGTCGGGCGAGCCTTTGGACGGCGGGCAGAGTCGCTCGGCGGCCGAGGCGACGGTCGGCAGCAGCACCTCGACGTCGATAAGCCCGCCTTCGGATTCGACGGTCGCGATGGCGACGCCGTCGATGACCTTCAGCATCCGGCACGGTCCGATGAAAGGGATACTGAGCAGCTCTGCCACCTGAATGCCGATATGCCCGGTCTCGGAATCCAGCGAGTGCGCGCCGGTCAGGACCAGATCGAACGGGCCTTCCCGGCTGATCGCGGCCGCCAGCACTGCGGCGGTGATCAGCGTGTCACTTCCGGCCAGCGCCGGATCACTGATCAGCACGCCCCGCGAGGCGCCGCAGGCCACCATCTCGCGCAGCGTCTGCTCAGCACTTTCCGGGCCCATGGAGAACACCACGACTTCGCCGGCCGGACCCGCGAGGTCTACCGCGCGCGCGTTCGCCCGGCGGCAGAAGGCGTTCGTCTCCACGCCCACGCCGTCGCGGACCAGGCGGCCGCCGTCTAGCCGGAGCTCGGCCGGCCGCGGGATCTGCTTGGCGAGCACCGCGACGCGCATCAGCGCTCAGCCACCACGTCGGTCTGCTTGGCCGCCCAGCCGCAGACGAAACGACGACGCGAGATGCGCCAGCCGTCTGGCGTTCGCACCAGGTCGTCGGTGTAAGTGCCGCCCATCAGGTAACTCTCCCGTCCCTCGGTCTCGCCTCGCACGTGCTGCGCGTGCGCGTAGCACGTCGCGTGCGCGGTATCGCCGTCGATGCTGACGCTGACATTCGTCACGATGTGCTGGGTGACGACGAACTTGGTCAGGCCCTTCGCCCGGGCCACGAATTCCGCCCTGGTCGCGGCCGGAGCCGCGTCGTACTCGAGCACGGCGTCGTCGCTGAAGCAGGTCTCGAGCATGGCCGGGTCACGGCTGTCGAGTGCGGTGCCGTAGCGCAGCAGCAGCGCTTCTATCGCCAGCCTGTCAGCGATCTCCGCCGTGCTCACCCAGCCTCCGTCAGGTCTCGCAAGGGCAGGCCGTCACCTGTTTCATCGGCCTGGCAATCAGCGGCGCCAACATGCGCGGCCACCTCGTCGCCGAGGTAAGCGGCGCGCACCAGCGGATTGGCCTGGATCTCCGCGGGACTGCCCTGGGCAATCACGGCGCCGAAGTCGAGCACGATCACCTCGTCGCAGACGCTCATCACGAACGACATGTCATGCTCGATGAGCAGGATTCCGATGCCCCAGTCATCAGCGAGGCGGCGGACGAGGACAGCAAGCTCCGCCGTCTCGGCCTCGTCGAGTCCGGCGGCAGGCTCGTCCAGCAGGAGAATCGACGGCTCGACCGCGATGGCCCGGGCGATCGCCAGGATGCTGCGCCGGCCGTACGGCAGGTCGGACGGCCGCCGCTCCAGATCCTTTTCCAGCCCGAACTCGTGCACGGCTGCGATCGCCGCAGCCGACAGCACCTGCGCGCCCGGCCGGAACGGGCCGGACAGGTAGCCCTTCAGGTCGCGGGCATCCGACGCCGACAGCAGGTTCTCGCGCACGGTGAGGTCCTCGAACAGTTCCAGGGACTGATACGAGCGGCTGACCCCGGCTCGGGTGCGCTTGTGCGCGGGCCAGCCCTCGATCCGCACGCCGTCCAGCCGCACCTGACCCGACGCCGGCTTCACGAACCCGGTGACGGCGTCGACGAGCGTGGTCTTCCCCGCGCCGTTCGGCCCGATGAGCCCCATGACCCGGCCGGTCGGCACTCGCAGCGCGGCACCGTTGACAGCGATCACCCCGCCGAAGCGCACAGTAAGCCCGGATACCTCGAGCACGGCCGGCCTGATCGCACGCCGTTCGGCTGTGCCCAGCCGGATGGCGGCGGGTGCAGCCGCTCGGCGGCGGAACCGGTCACGCAAGTCGGTGAAGCGCTTGGTCTCCATTGCCGCCATGCCATTGGGGTCCCGGATGAGGATGAGGATCAGCAGCGCCCCGCCGATAAGCACGAGATAGTTGTCCAGCCCGGCCCACAGGTGATCGAGCAGCTGACCGATGCCACCAGGCACGAGCAGGCTGCCGAAGAGCGGACCGATCACGAAGCCGACCCCGCCGATCACTGCGTAGCCGACCGTGAGGATAGAGGTAAGCGGATCGAAGCTGCTGAACGTGGCGCTGTAACCGGTGAACCCGATGAGTACGCCGCCCAGCCCGGCGATGCCGGACGCGATCGCGAACGCGAACACCTTCGCGCCGGTGACGCTGACGCCGAGAGCGGCGGCGGCCCGCTCGTTGGTCCGGACCGCGATCAGCCGCCGCCCGGCACGGCTCCGCCTGATATTGGCGACCATGATCGCCACTAGTACGTACATGATCAGGACGAACACCGCGTAATTGCGCGGATGCAGGACCGCGTCCACATCGAAGCCGAGGAAGTGCTGCGGGCCGACGGTAATGCCGTCCGCCGAGCCATTCAGCAAGGTGGCGTTCTGGAAGACCATCTGGTCGATGGCGATGCCCAGGCCCAGCGTCACGACGGCGAGGTTCACTCCGCGGGTGCGCAGGGCAGGCAGGGCGAAGACGACGCCGACCACCATGCTGCCGACGACGGCGAGCGCCATCGCGGCCTCGAACGGCCAGCCGCGGCTGGCGATCATGCGGGCCGCAAGCAGTGCGCCGAACCCGGCGAAGGCCATCGGGGCCAGGTTGAGCTGGCCGGCGTAGCCCGTCAGGACCACCACTGACAGCATGACGACAGCAACGGTAAGCGAGCTGATGATCGCATCCGACCAGTACACCGGCAGGATGAGAATGGCCGCGCACGCTACGGCGATCAGCGGGACGACAAACCGGGCCTGGACCCGGCCGGTTCCTATCTGCGGCAGCCGCTCGAAGAGGTAGTTGCGCAGCGGCAGCGCCCGCCCGCTCACGACCAGCACGATCGTGATGATCACGAAGGGCACCGCGCTGGAGGCGCCCTGGATGGAGACATAGAGCGTCATCACCGATTGCAGGATTCCGATGGTCACCGCTGCAGCCAGGGTGATCCAGAACGAGGTGAACCGGCCAACCAGCGCGGCAGCGAGTGCGGCGATGACGATGAAGGTGAGGGTGGTCGGGTCGAGGCCCTGGAGCGGTGCGCACAGGATGCCGGCGGCTCCGGCGAGTGCACCGCCAACCGCCCAGTTAATGGTCGCCAGGAGGTCCGGAGAGTACCCGAGTGCGCTGGCCGCGCGGCCATTCTCCGCAGCACCGACGGTCGCCAGCCCGAACCTGGTCCGCCGGTAGGCGAGCGACAGGACGGCCGTCACTATTACGGCGATGCCGAGAAGGTAAATGCGGTCGGACAGAACGCTGACCCCGAACCATGTCCACAGGCCGGACGGGAGCGAGCTGTTCACCGGCCGCGGCGTCGCGGACCAGATGGCCACCACGATGGCCTGCAGGGTGATCAGGACGCCGAGACTCGCGACCAGCCGGGTGAGCGACGACGCCCCGCGCAACGGGCGCATGGCGCCCCAGTAGACGGCCACTCCTATCCCGGCGATCCCAAGCGAGGCCAGCGGCACCGCGAGCAAGGTCGGCACGCCGAGCGAGCCATGCAGCCATATTGTCGACAGGTAGGCGCCGAACATCGCCATGGCGCCGTGCGCGAAGTTGATGATGCCCGAGCCGCGGTAGACGACGATCACGCCGTGGGCGAGCAGCGCGTAGACGGCGCCAGCGCCCAGGCCGAGGACCGCGAACTGAAGGAATTCCCGCATCAGGGCTCACTTCCCTTGGCCGCCAGGTACGACGACTCGATGTCCGATAGCGCGCCTTCCTTCAGCTCGCTGGCTGCGCCCTCGAACGCGATGCGGCCGCGGTTCATCACGTAGGCCCGGTCGGCGTACTCCAGGGCCTTACGGACATGCTGCTCGACGAGCAGCACGCCGACCCCTTCGTCTGCCGCGGCGCGGACGGCCTGCAGCAGCCGGTCAGTCACCAGCGGCGCGAGCCCGAGGGACAGCTCATCGGCCATCAGCAGCTTGGGCCGACGGCAGAGCGCCCCGGCCAGGGCGAGCATCTGCTGCTCACCGCCGGATAGCAGCCCGACCTTCACCTTCAGCCGGGGTTCAAGCTCCGGGAACATGCGCAGCGCGAAGGCCGGGTCACCCCTGGCGACGCGCAGGCTCTCGGCAACGGTCAGCTGCTTGAAGATGCAGCGCTCCTCCGTCACGATGCCGAGCCCGCGGCGGGCACGGCGGTGCAGCGGGGCGGTGGTCAGCGCGCCGTCGAAGACCACGGTGCCGCCCAGCACTGGCAGCACTCCGGCCAGGCTCAGCAGCGTGGTGGTCTTGCCCGCCCCGTTGGGCCCGAGCACGAGCACCACCTCGCCGGGCTGGACATGCAGGTCCACGTTACGGACAACGACGACTGCTCCGTATCCTCCGACGAATCCGCGAGTCTCGAGCAGCGACATTCGGAGATCTCCTTGGCCGGGAAGGGACCGTCCGCCCGGACGCGGGACGGCGCGTGCGCGCAGTCCCGCGTCCGGAGCGATGACTTCGATCAGCCTCGGAACCCGGCCGCGAAGATGTTGATCGGCGCCTCGTTCGGCGTCGCCAGTTCCATCTGGCCGTTGACGGCCTTCAGGGTGTAAACGTAATCAGCCGAGATGCGCGCCAGTTGCGAGTCGATTCCGGGCGGCGCCGAGTACGGCGGCTCTATGCCGTACATGCTCATGTCCTTGACCCGCTGCATAGCGGCCAGGAACGACGCCCTGGTGACTGGCCCGCTGATGGTCTTCGCCACGTTCGCGAACAGATGGACAGCGAGCCAGGACTGGAACGACGCGCTGGTGATCATCGAGGCCGAGGTGTTGGCGACGCCCGCATTGCCCGCGGCAGCCAGCTCGGACAGGAACTGGGTCACGCCCGGGTTCGCGGTGTCGCTCTGCGGCAGGTAGTAGGAAAACCACAGTGCCTTGGTCCCGATGGCACCGGCGGCGGACACGCCGCTGGCCGGGGTGTCCTGGGCCGGCCCGACGACCGGGACGTCCAGGCCGAGCTGACCCATCACCTTGAGCAGCGCTACGCCCTGGGCCGGCGCGCCCGCCAGGGCGACGGCATCCGGATGCAGCCGCTGGATCTTGGCGGCGTAGGACGAGAGATCGGTGGCCGTGTCCGGAATGGTGACCGTCCCGACGAGCTTCATGCCCGAGAACTTCAGGCCCGCTGCCACGAGCGCGGCCGCCCCGGCGCTGTTAGGGTCGGCGTCCTCGGCGATGACCACGTTCTTAACCGTCGGGTCGTATTTCTTGAGCATCGAGCCAACCGCCGGGAAGCCGGTGAAGACGCCGCCATCGATCGGGAACCAGTACGGCGCGTTCGCGTCGCCGGGCGTGACGGCCGTCATCCCGAGGTTCGCTATCTTTGCCGCCGTCTCAATCGGCACCGCCAGCGCGTCACCGGGGATGTACCAGCCGCCGGTCACCGCGACGTAGTTGCCGGTGGTTGCCTGGCGAGCGCAGGCGACCGCGCCATTGGGGTTGAAGCTGGTATTGCACACGGCCAGGTCGAGGGGATGACCGTTGATGCCGCCCGCCTTGTTGATGGCCAGCACTGCGGCCTGCGCGGCGGCAACGCCCTCAGGCTGGTTGGCGATCGGGTCGTTCAGCGAGTTAATCGTGATGATGTGGATCGGCGTGCCAGTGGGCGCTTTCGCAGCGTCCGCCGACGCCGTGGAGCTCGCTCCCCCGCCGCTGCTACCTGAGCTACAGGCGGCCAGTACAAGGGCCGCGGCGACGGCGCAGGAGAGCGCAAGGGCTCTTTTCGGACGAAATCGCACGGTATCTCCTAGGACGGATGGGAGGGACGGCTCTTTCGTCATTATCATGGTCATGAATTATCGGATGTCAAGAGTTTGAGCCTAATCCAGGATGTTCATTCGAATGATTAGGTCCGAAGACGTTCCCGGCGATCTGCTCAGGCAGGCAACGAGCTCGTCACGAACCGATAGGAGTCCCCGTCAGCGACCACGCGCCCGGCCGCAGGCCCAGCGAAATGGGTGCCGATCACCAGCGCGCCGTCGGCGGCCCGGTCGGCAAGGAACGTTCGCCGGGTCCGCTCGGCCAGCGCCGGACCGGCGTCCTGCGGGCTGCCGATCCACGGTTCAGCGACCTGCAGCGGGTGGTGCAGCAGGTCGCCGGTGACGAATGCGACCTCGCCGCGATTCCCGATGCGCACGCTCACGTGGCCGGAGGTGTGGCCGGGAGTCGGGACGAGCCGGAGGTACTCGCCGAGCTGACGGTCACTCTCGACGAGATCCAGCACGCCGGCGTGCGCCAGCGGGTCCAGCGCGTGGCAGAGGTCGGGCGAGGCCTCGCGCCGTCGCTGCCACTCGGCCCGGCTGATCACATAACGCGCCCGCCGGAAGGTGACCTGCCAGCGTCCGTCCACCAGGCGGGTGTTCCAGCCGACGTGGTCGAAGTGCAGGTGCGTGCAGACCACCAGGTCAATGTCCTCGACGCGGCAGCCTGCCGCCGCCAGCCGGCGCAGGAACGGACTGCCGAACGACGGCAGCGGCATGCCGTCGCGGCGATCCCCGATACCGGTATCGACCAGTACCCGCTGCGACGGTGTCTCGACCAGCAGCGACTGAATGGCGAGCCGGCCGCGGCCGCGCTCGTCGATGTACGCCGGGCACAGCCACGGCTGGCGCCCGGCCGCGCCGACGGCCTGGCCCGTCAGCAGCCGACCCAGCGGGGCCGGCAGTTCGCGCTCGATGATCGCAGTGACCCGGACCTCACCGACCTGCCATGACTGGCTCACTCGTCGAGGACGATCGCCGATTCCGGGCAGGCTGCCGCTGCGCGCAGCACTGCGCCCCGCTGTTTCTCGAGGATGCGGAAGTTCCTGACGATGCCGAACCCGTCGTCGTCGTAGCCGAACTCCTCGGGAGCCACGGCATAGCAGCGTCCGTGGCCGGTGCAGCGAGACTCGTCGATGCGTACCCGCATCCGCTCGTCCTTTCGTCAGCTCCTCGATCCATGATAATGATTGGTAAGGGTTGTGCAACCGCTGGGTCAGCGGCACCCTGCCGAAGTGGCGAGGTAGAGGGAGATCGATGAGCACGCCGCCGCTTGATACCGACATCGCGGAGTTCGCGCGGGAGTTCCAGCCGTTCCTGCCTGAGCTGCAGGAGGATCCCTATCCGTACTTCACCGCCTTGCGGGCCGGGCTGCCCGGTCGCGCATAGCGAGCGGCTAGGAGGATTCTGGATCCTTACCCGGTATGCGGACGTCAGGTTTGCGCTGCAGCGCCACGATCTGTTCTCCAACCTGGTCAACGTGCTGCCGCCAGGCCAGATGACCACCTTCGGGCCGGACATCCCGACCCAGCTGGATCCGCCCGAGCACTCGGCGTATCGCTCGCTCCTGCTCCCGCTGCTAGGCCCGCGCGCGATGGCGCTGCTCGAGGACGACATCCGCGCTTCTGCCCGGCGCCTGCTCGAGCCGATCGCGGCGCGCGGCTCCTGCGACTTCCTGGCCGAGTTCGCCGTACCGCTTCCCACCGAGACGTTCTGCACGCTGATGGGCCTGCCAGTCTCGGATCTGGGCATCTTCCTGAAGTGGAAAGACGACGTGCTCCGGGCCTCCGGTCCGCAGGAGGGCGTCGCGGCCAAGCTGGCGCTGGACGGGCTCGTCGCCTACTTCACTGAGGTGTACCGAACCCGCGTTGCAGCCGGCCAGCCCGGAACGGACCTGATGGGCAAGCTCATCGGGTCCAGGCCGGCCGGCACGTCCGTCATGTCGGAGTCGGAGTTCGTGCGGATGGCCAGCTTCTTGTGGGCGGCCGGGCTGGATACCGTTACCGCCCAGCTGAGCCTCGCCATCCTCTATCTCGGCCGTCACCCCGAGCAGCGCGACCGGCTTGCCTCCGACCCGGCGCTCATCCCCGCCGCGATCGAGGAGCTGATGCGCTATGACACCCTGGTCAACGACTGCCGCCAGGTCCGTCAGGATCTTCAGCTCGGCGGCAAGCAGCTGCGGGCCGGCGATGTCGTCCTGCTGTCATACTCGGCTGCCGATCGCGACCCGGACCAGTTCCCTGATCCGGACGTCGTGGATTTCGGCCGCGAGCCGAACCGCCACCTCGGGTTCGGGGCGGGCGTGCACCGGTGCGCGGGATCGCATCTTGCCCGCGTCCAGCTGCGCGTCGCGGTGGAGGAGATCCACCGGATGCTCCCCGGCTATCGCGTCGACGAGTCCGTCCCGCCGGCCCGGCACCTGGGCTGGATCCGCGGGGTCGACCGTCTGCACCTGACAATCGGCTAATGCTTGCTTAGCTGGACAGCACGGTGCGGATGACGCGACCGGCCCGGATGTCGTCGAGCGCGGTGTTCACGTCCTCGAGCGAGCCACGCTTGGTGATCATTGACTCCAGGTCAAGACGCCCGGCGCGCCACAGCCGCACCAGACGGGGGAACTCGACCCGCACGTCGCCGGATCCGAGGAACGTCCCCTGCAGGGTCTTCTGGTGGTAGAAGAGCTCGAAGGCGCTGAACTCGACCTTGTCGTTCAGGCCGCCCGCACCGACGACGGTCGCTGTCCCGCCGCGGCGAACAGCATCGAAGGCCGCCCGGATTGTAGTTGGCAGGCCGATGACCTCAAAGGAGTAGTCAAAGCCCAGGCTGTTGGTGACCTGCGAGCGGATCTCGCCGAGCTCGTCCGGATGAGCCGTGTGGGTTGCGCCGAACCGGCGCGCGTCCTCGCGCCTGGCCTCGAGCAGGTCGACGGCGACGATCTCGGCCGCGCCGGCGATGCGGGCGCCCTGGATTACCGAAATGCCCACCCCGCCGCAGCCGAAGACGACGACTGACGACCCTGGCGTGACCCGCGCGGCGTTCAGGGCAGCGCCCACGCCGGTCGTGACCCCGCATCCGATCAGCGACGCGATCTCCCAGGGGACGTCCGGTTCGATCCGCACCGCCGCGGCAGCGGGCAGTAGCATCTGCTCCGCGAACGTCCCGGTCCCGGACAGGCCGTATACCTTGCGGCCGTCGCGCCGGAAGTGCGGCGCAGCGAGCGCGGAGCGGGCGATGGTCGGACACAGGGTGGTCTGGCCCCCAAGGCAGAAGCGGCAAGCGCCGCACGGGGGCACGTTGGCGACGACGACATGGTCGCCCACCGCCGGGCTGTCCACGCCCGGCCCGGTCTCCAGCACCTCGCCCGCGCCCTCATGGCCCAGCACGCAGGGCATCGGGTGCGGCATGAGCCCGGTCAGGACCGATAGGTCGGTATGGCAGACGCCGGTCGCGCGCACGGCCACGCGCACCAGCCCGGGTCCGATATCAGCAAGCTCGATGTCGTCGGCCAGCTCAACCTGATGCTGGCCAGGCTGACTCACCACCGCCGCGCGCATGCGTCTCCCGCCGGCTACGGGCACGCCATGGTGCCCACGTTCCATATCCATGATATTGAAATCAATCATAGTCCTGAATTAGGATACGTGCAGGCGACCGAAGGGACAATGGTGCTTCCCCGCGACCTCGTACTCCCCCACCTGATCTCCCGCAACGCCGAGCAGGAACCCGGCAAGCCCTTCATCGACGTCGTCGGCGGCGGCTCGCTCACCCGCCGGGATTTCGACCTTGAGGCACGCCGCTGGGCGTCAGCACTCGAAGCTGCCGGGGTGCGGGAAGGCCAGACCATCGCGGCGATGCTGCCCGTCGGTATCGACGCACTCGCGTCCTGGGTCGGGGCCGGCTGGCTGCGCGCGCAGACGGTGCTGACCAGCCCGGCGCATCGCGGCAGGCTGCTGCACTACGTGCTCAGCCAGTCGCACGTCACGCACCTGATCGTGTCGCGCCGCTATCTCGACCGGCTTGAGCAGCTGCCTGGAGACACTGCCCGCGCTCCAGGTGATCATCGTGCCCGACGACGACGCGCCGTCCGTCGCATTGCCGCACCGGATCATCGGCCGGGCGGAACTGATGGCCGGCGCGGAGCCGGCCGACCGGCCGGGCCCGGAGGCGTATGACATCGCAGGAATCCTGTACACCTCCGGCACGACGGGCCCGTCCAAGGGCGTGCTGGTGCCGTGGGCCCAGCTGCACGCGACCGCGACGGCGAATTCCGGTGCCCTGCACGACAGCGACGCGTGGTACTCGCCGATGCCGCTCTCGCACATCAGCGGTATCTCGCCGTTCTATGCGATGACGCTGGCAGGCGGCCGGCTCGTGCTGAAGGAAGGCTTCTCCACCAGCGAGTTCCTCGATGACATCACCAAGTACCACTGCACGGCCTCGCTGATCATCGGTGCGATGTCGCAGTTCCTGATGAACCTGCCCCCATCGCCGGCCGACAGCCAGATCCCGTTGCGCTATGTAGGTATCAGCCCGGCGCCGTCGTTCATCGACGAGTTCAAGGAGCGCTTCGGCGTCGTCGCGTTCGGCGGCTACAACATGACCGAGCTATCCATGCCCATCTGCTGGCCCGGCGCGACAATCCACGGCGCGGCGTATCTATCGGCCGGGCAGGTGCGGCCGGGCTACGAGGCGCGCATCGTCGACGAGCATGACGAGGAGCTGCCCGTCGGGGTCAGCGGCGAGCTGATTGTGCGCGCAGACGAGCCCTGGGTGATGACCGTCGGTTACCTCGGGATGCCCGCCGAGACAGCCGCCGCGTGGCGCAACGGCTGGTTCCACACCGGCGACATCCTGCGAAAGGACGAGGCGGGCAACTTCTACTTCGTGGACCGGCTCAAGGACGCGATCCGCCGCCGCGGCGAGAACATCTCCTCGGCCGAGGTCGAGGCCGAGGTCAGCGAGCACCCCGCGGTGCTGGAGTCCGCGGCCGTGGCAGCACCGTCCGAACTCGGCGACGACGAGGTCAAGGTGTTCGTCGTGCTGCGGTCTGGCGAGACGCTCGCCCCGGAAGAGCTGATCGAGTACCTGATCCCGCGGATGGCGCACTACATGGTCCCGCGGTTCGTGGAAATCGTCGGCGAGCTGCCGAAGACTGGCACCTTCAAGGTCCAGAAACACGAGCTCAGATCGCGCGGTAACTCGGAGGCAACCTGGGACCGGATTGCGGCCGGACTTGAGGTGAAGCGCGGCTCCCAGCCCTGACAGTCAGGCCGATGATGGAGGATCGTTGATGAAGACACAAGCTGCCGTGCTGTTCGAGCCGAACCGCGACTGGGAAATCGTCGAGCTTGAGCTGGACCCGCCCAAGGCCGGCGAGGTACTGCTCCGCGTGGAGTACAACGGCCTGTGCCACTCCGACGAGCACATTCGCAAAGGCGCCTTCTTGCGCTACCCCGTGGTCGGCGGGCATGAAGGAGCCGGCGTCATCGAGCAGGTCGGCGCGGGCGTGACGGACGTCGCCGTCGGCGATCATGTCGTCACTTCGTTCGCGCCTCGCTGCGGCGAGTGTCCCTGGTGCATGACGGGCCGGGCGTTCCTGTGCGATAAGGGCGCTGCGGCGTCGTCCGGGGAACTCCTCGACGGGACGTTCCGGATGCACTACGGCAACGTGGACGTCGGCGGCATGTGCCTGCTCGGCACATTCTCCCAGTGGGTAGTGGTCCCGCTCGGTTCCGTGGTCAAGATCGACGCCGACGTCCCGCTCGACGTGGCGTGCCTGCTGGCCTGCGGGGTCCCGACCGGCTGGGGATCGGCGGTCAATGTCGCTCAGGTCGGGCCGGGCGACGTTGTGGTCATCTACGGCACCGGCGGGGTCGGGATGAATGCGGTCCAGGGCGCGGCGCTGGCGGGCGCCCGGACCATCGTCGCCGTCGACCCGGTGCCGTTGAAGCTGGAGTATGCCAAGGCCTTCGGCGCCCATTACGGTTTCACCGCGCACGAGCAGGCCATGGAGTTCCTGGTGGAGCACACCCGCGGGGTAATGGCCGACAAGGCGATAGTGACCATCGGCAACGTGGACGCCGTAGTCGTCGCGCAAGCCGTCGACGCCGTATCCAAGGCGGGCACCGTCGTCCTGACCGGGATGTCCGACCCGACCGAGGTCCCGACCATCCAGCTCAACGGAACCTTCATGGCCGTCTATGCCAAGCGGCTGCTGACCACGCTGTACGGCCATTGCAACCCGCACGTCGACATCCCCCGGCTTGTCACGCTGTACCGTGCCGGCCAGCTCAAGCTCGACGAGCTGATCACCGCGCGCTATCAGCTCGCCGACATCAACGTCGCTTACCAGGACCTGCTGGCCGGGCGGAACCTGCGCGGCATCATCGAATTCAGCCACTAACCTGCTCGCTCCCGGGAGTGCTCGTGGCCGCAGCGCCAGTATCCTTCCGGCTCGACGGCCAGCGCGTGCTGCTCACCGGCGCCGCCGGGACCATCGGCGGCGCGCTGGCCGAAGGGTTCGCCGAGGCCGGCGCGGACCTCCTGCTGATCGACCGATCGAAGCGGCGGCTTGACTCGGTCATCACCGGGCTCGCCGCCCGCTTCCCCGCGGCAGCGGTGGATGGCCGGGTCATCGACATCACGTCGGGGGCGCAGCTCGATGAGCTGGCCGGCGAGCGAGTCGACGTCCTGGTCAACAACGCCTACGCGGGGCAGGGCTCGTTCGGCCGGGACATACTCGACATCGGACCAGAGGCCTGGGAGTCGGCCTTCGCTGTGAACGTGATGGCGCCGTACGCACTCGCCTGCAGGTTCGGGCCCGGGATGCGCGAGCGTGGTGGCGGCGTCATCATCAACGTCGTGTCCGGGTCGGGGCTACTGCCGACGAAGGGCCTGCTCCCCTACGGGGCCACAAAGGCCGCGCTGTGGATGATGACCCGCTACCTGGCCAGTGAGCTAGCGCCGGTCATCCGCGTGAACGCCCTGTGCCCGGGAATCATCGTGCCCGACGGCGTGGCGCCCGATCCGTCGGCGGACAGCGTGCTGCCGCTCATCCCGATGGGCCGGACCGGCCACCCGACGGAGATGGTCGGCGCGGCGATCTTCCTGGCGTCGAACGCGTCGTCCTACACGACAGGATCCTTGCTGGTCTGCAACGGCGGCCGGCCCTGGTGAACTGGCGCCAGGGCGGCCAGCGCGTCGGCAGCAGCCGGTTCCTCAGCCGAGACCGAGGAGCGGCCGGCCGGTGATACCGAGGCCGGCGAGTGCTGTCTGCTGAGCAGACCCTGCCGGCTACCGGCCGGTCCAGACCGGAGGGCGCTTCTGCGCGAAGGCCACCGGTCCTTCCCTGGAGTCCTGCGACCCGCTGAGGGCCGCGCCCTCCGCCTGATTCAGCGCCCATCCGAGCGCCTCCTCCGGCCGGGCACCGGCGACAATGCGCTGCAGCACCCGCTTGGATGCCTGCACGGCCAGTGGCGCGTTCACGGCGATTCGGTCGGCCAGCGCGACGGCAGCGGCCATGAGGCTGTCCGGCTCGACGACAGCATTCACCAGTCCGAGCTGCGCCGCCCGGGCTGCCGTCATCGGCTCACCGGTCAGGGCGAGCTCGAGCGCCAGCTTGCGCGGTATCTGCTCGGCCAGGCGTACCAGGCCGCCCGCGCCGGCGATGAGCCCCCGTGTCACCTCAGGCAGCCCGAAGGTTGCCGCTGACGATGCCACGGCCAGATCGCACGCCAGCACGATCTCGAGCCCGCCGCCGCGGGCCGCACCGTTAACAGCGGCGATCAGTGGCTTGGAAATGACGTGCTGAGTGAAGCCTGCGAAGCCCCAGTCGCGCCGGGACGAGAAATTCGACACCCCGGCGGCTGCCGCCTTCAGGTCGGCTCCCGCGCAGAACGCCCGTCCGGTACCGGTAATGATGGCGGCCCGGATCTCGGGATCGCGGTCGATACGGTCCACGGCCGCACCCAGGAGCTCGCTCAGGTCCGCGTTCACCGCATTCATCGACGCGGGCCGGTTCAGGGTGACGACGGCGACAGGACCGCGTTGCTCGAAGAGCACGCTGGGGCTTGCGGCCTGGCCGTCGGGCATGTCTCCCCCAGGTGAAGGCGCCATGATAATCATGATACTAGATTCAGCAATTCATGCTACTAGTTCCGTGGATGGTTAGTTACACTCACGTCCATGCCAGCCAGCACAGCGCAGCCAGACGACAGCGGGCCTGATCTGAGTGACACACTGGCCGACCTCCGGCGGGCGCCGACCGACGCTGCCCGGCCGCAGGCCGTCGACCGCCAGCACGCGCGCGGGGCGCTGACCGCACGGGAGCGGATCGACGCCCTCGCCGACCCCGGCTCGTTCCGCGAGTACGGACTGCTTGCCCGGCCAGCGCACGGGCTGGCGGGTCCCGCGGACGGGATCGTCACCGGACTGGCCAGGCTCCGCGGCCGGGCTCTCGCCGTGGCATCCTACGACTACACGGTGATGGGCGGCAGCCAGGGCGACGTGGGGAATACCAAGCTGGCCCGCATCCTGACGATCGCTGAAGATCACCGGCTGCCGGTCGTGATCTTCTCGGAGGGCGGCGGCCACCGCGTGCAGGAAGCCGCGATGGATACCCGGGGCGGCGGCGAGGGCATCTTCCCGAGCCTGGCCAGGCTGTCGGGCAAGGTCCCGACCGTGTGCGCTGTCCCCGGCCTCGCGTTCGCCGGGAACGCCCTCCTCGCCGGCCTCTGCGACTTCATCGTGGGCACCCAGAATGCCGTGGTGGGGATGGCCGGCCCGCCGCTAGTCGAGGCAGCTCTCGGCGAGCGGCTGACGCCGGCCCAGATCGGGGCCATCGACATCCATGCGACGGCGGGGGCGGCCGACGCCGTCGTTCCCGGCGAGCAGCAGCTCATCGAGATGGTCTCCGCCTACCTGTCGTATTTCGAGGGCCGGCTGGAGCCGGCCTTGCCGGCCAGCCCGGCTGAGGCGCTGCGCACCGTCGTGCCCGCCGATCCGCACGTACCCTATGACGTCCGCGCGGTTGTGGCAGGACTGTGCGATCTCGGCGAGATGCTCGAACTGCGGGCGCAGTTCGCGCAGAACGTCGTGACCGCTCTCGGGCGGGTGGACGGCTGGCCGGTCGGGTTCGTCGCGAATCAGCCGCTGGTGCTCGCCGGGGCCGTGGACGCGCCTGCCGCCGACAAGATCTCCCGCTTCGTTCAGTTGTGCGACGCGTTTGGCCTGCCGGTCGTGTTCCTCGTCGACTCGCCGGGGTTCCTGGTCGGCCCGGCAGCCGAGCGCACGGCGCTGCTGCGGCATGGCACCCGCGTACTCCAGACGCTGACCCGCGCCGGTGTGCCGATGTTCACCGTGACATTGCGCAAGTCCTACGGCCTGGCGCATCTGGCGATGGGCGGCCGGCCACTCGGCGCTTCCATGGTGGTCGCCTGGCCCACCGCGGAGTACGGCTCAATGGGCCCGGAAGGAGCCGCGAAGGTGGTGCACGGCTCCGAGGACGATGCCGATAGCGAGCGCGCGGACTACTCGCAGGCGCTTCGGCGCGACGGGGCGGCACTGAGGATGACGGAGATCTTCCGGGTCGATGACCTCATCGACGCCGCCGACACCCGCGCGGCGCTGGCGGACTGGCTGGCGGCCGTCGCGCCGTCGGCAACGGCTTCCCACCAGCCGGTGCAGCCCTGGTGACATCTGCCAGGCTAGCCTGCGGGCACTGGCCGCACTCGCGGTCAGGGTGTCACCGTGATGTGCAGGACTTCCTGGCCGACCGGGGCTCCGGCCAGCAGCTCGATGCCGCTGGCGGCGTCCTCCAGGCCGATCGTGTGCGTGTGCATCCGGGCCAGCGGGTACCGGCCAGCTGCGATCACCTCGATTGCCCGCTCGTAGGCCCAGCTGTCCGCGCTCACCACTCCGTGGATGGTGAGCGCCTTGAGCACCACCTCGTCCGACACGAAGTCAGGCACCGCACGCATGCCCTTCACTCCGCCGAGAACGATCGTGCCGCCCGGCCGGACGCAGCGGACGGCCTGCATGATCGCGCCGGTCGCGTACGGGGTGGTATCCACGACCTGGTCCGCCAGCTCGCCGTCAGTGAGCTCGGCCACCCGCGCCACGACGTCCTCAGCCTCGGCGTCGATCACGGCGTCCGCACCGAAGGCCCGGGCCAGATCGAGCTTGTGCCGGTCCTTGCCCAGCCCGGTCACGATCACCTGCCGCGCGCCCGCTTCCCTGGCCGCGATCACGCAGCCCAGGCCGCGCTGGCCGGGGCCGAGGATCACCACGGTGTCGCCGAGGCCCGACCCGGCGCTGCGTACCCAGGCGAAGCCACCGCCGATCGGGTTGAACAGCACCGCATCCTCGATGGCCAGGCCGGGATCGAGCCGGTGGGTGATGGTGCCGGGCCGCAGCACCATGTGCTCTGCGAAGCCGCCCCAGAGGCCGCAACCCAGGTCCAGGCTCATGTAGCCGTACATGAACCGGTGCGCGCAGTGCTTGGTCCGGCCTGCCCGGCAGGCACGGCAGACGTGGCAGGCCACGTAGGACTCCAGCGCCACCCGGTCCCCCGGCACCAGCTGCCAGAGCTGGGCTGCCTCGGCGCCGATCTCCTCGATGATGCCCACCGGCTCGTGCCCGGGGATGAGCGGGTAGCGGAAGATGCCTGCTTTCTCCAGCACGCCCTCGTACTGCTCATAATCCGTGCCGCAGATCCCGTTGCCTTCCACGCGCAGTAGCGCCTCGGCTGGGCCTATGGCGGGCACGACCAGCTCCGCGAGCTCGATCGTGCGCGCCGCGGTCTGCACCGCCGCACGTGTCTTCATGGGTCAGGGTGTTCCTTCGAGCGGGCGGGCAGACAGATAAGGCGGGCGGCCAGCTAGGGCCAGGCCGGTGCCTGCCGACGCGGCTGAGGCGATCGGCAGGCACTGGCCGGGGCGTGGCCGCGGTGGTCAGGCGTCCAGGCTGTAGAACTTACGCGCGTTGTCACCAAGTACGAGCGACATCTGCTCATCGGTCAGCCCGATCTCCTCGAACTCCTCGATCTCATGCCGGCACGAGTCGACGTCCACCTCATGCGGGAAGTCCGACGCATACAGGAACGGGAAGCAGTCCGCAGTATCGGCGACGGTAGCGAGCTGAGACTCGCCGCCCTCGACGCCGATCATGATCCGGCCAGCCTGCATGAGGGAGATGATGTACTCGTCTATCTTCTGGCCGTCCTTCAGCCGGAGCATGCCGCCGTGGTCGACGGGCTGGAAGGCGCCGTAGGACTCGACGAACCGTTCCAGGGCCAGCAGCATCCAGGCCGAGCCGCCTTCCAGGTAGGCGGTCCGCAGTCCGGGGAACTTGTCGTAGACACCGTTGAAGACCATGCCGGCCAGCGTGATCAGCAAGCCGAACGGGTGGCCGAGCGCGTGCGCCCCCGCGAAGGTGTTGAGGTCGTCGAACCCGTACCCCTGGTGCCAGGCACCGTGATAGGAGATCGGCAGGCCAACCTCTTCGGCGGCCTCGTAGGCCGGGTAGTACACGGAGCTGCCCAGGTGGTTGGTCAGCCCGTGCGACGGCGCGAGCCCCGCGACCAGGCCCAGCTCCAGCTTGGCCCGCCGGATCTCCTTGGCTGCCTCGGCGGGGTTCTGCCACGGGATCAGCGCGATGCCGCTGAACCGGCCGGAGGGATGGCTCGTGTAGGTCTGCGTCACCCAGTCGTTGTAGGCCCGGCACAGGACCGGCACGAAGTCATCGTCGCGCTCGAGGCCGATGTGCAGTCCCCAGGTCGGATACAGCACCGCATGCGCGATCGGCACTCCCTGCAGGAACTCGAACCAGCCATCCACTCCCGGCGGCTCCCTGCCCTCCATCCCGTAGGAGCGCACCGGCATGGCATGGAACGCGCCGTGCGGAGGCATCAGGTGCCGGTCGGTCAGCACGCCGGACGCGAACGCTTCGCCGAACTTGCCCGGCATCAGCTTCTTGATCGCGGCCATGTCCTCGAAGACATGGCCGTCCCCATCGATGATTGTCAGCTTCTCGAACACAGACACTGGGAGTTCTCCTTACTGGCCGCTGCTCGCAGGCTGGCTGGCCGCGGGTTCGTTCGGTTGCTGAAGCGGGTCTAGGTCTTCCCACCGGTCTGTGCCCGCCGCCATAAACGAGCGTGCTCGCAGGCCGGGCACCCGCGGATCGAGAGCGTCGATCAGGAGCTCGCTGGTGCTCGCGTGCGCTTTCACGGCGTCGAGGATGACCCGGCGGAGCCGGATGACTGCCGCGTCACTGCTGCCCAGATGCTCGCGCGAACGGTCCACGATCGGACCCTGGCTCTCGAAGATGGCGAGATCCTCGATCGCGATGCCGCGCAGGCCCGAGAAGCTTCCCGCGGCCATCCGTTCTCGATCCTGGCCCCAGTTGTCCTGCGCCAGGATGGAGCTGCGGCCGTTATCGGGGTCCTCGTCCATGCCCTGGAAGTACCATGCCCCGTAGGAGTTGTCAGGGATCGGCGCTCCTGGCTTGTACCAGATCACCCACTGGATGCAGTGCGTGTCGTCCACCGGAACGATCAGGACCGCCATCCGCTCGACGCCTTCCTCGGTCGCCACCAGCGCGAGATAAGGGAAGACGTACTCGTTGATGCGCACATACCGCTTGTCGTCCGCCACCCGCCGCTCGGCGACCGTGGTCAGGCCCCAGGGCCGGTTCTCCAGCTGCCAGCTTGGTGCGGAGTCATCGGTCAGGTGCGTGAACTGGCCCTTCTGCAGGTTCGATGTCATGTGCAGCACCCCAGCGTGGGAGGCGTCGAAGTTCCCTTCCAGCGCCTGCAGCCAGTTGCAGTCCGTCGGCAGCCCGCCGACCCAGCAATGCTCGGCGTCGAGCCGGGTGAACTCGTAGTCGGGGAACGACGGCGCCGTGCCGGTACCGAGCCAGGCCCAGATCAGCCCGCCGCCCTCGAAGGAGGGATAGTGGCCGACGCGGACTTTATCGGCGAAACTCTGGGTGGCAGAACCCTCGGAGGGCATCTCGACGACCGTGCCCTCGACGCTGATCTTCCAGCCGTGGTAGAGACAGCGCAAGGCGCAGTCCTCGTTGCGCGCCAGGGCCAGCGACGCACCACGATGCGGGCAGCGCTCGTCCAGCACTCCTACCCGTCCGTCGTCAGCGCGGAATACCACATAGCGCTGGCCCAGCAAGGTGACGCGCTGCGGCGCGCCCCCGGCGGTGACCGCCCCAGACCTGATGGCCGGAATCCAGTACTGCCGCATAAGGTCGTGCAGCGGTGCGCCCGGCTCGATCCGCGTGACAAGACAGTTGTTCTCGGGGGACAGCATGCTCTCGTCTTTCTCCCTCGCAGGTTCCGCGATGACCGGGCCGAAAACTGCACTTGCGTCTTAATTCCACCCAGTGTCCGAGATTCCCTTCAATATGATTATCATTAATTCAGTGCTGGGGCAACGGCTAGGAGGTGCTATGGGGAAGCTCGACGAGGCAGTCGTGCTCTTCACTGGCGGCGGATCCGGCCTGGTGCAGGGCCTGGTGCCGACGTTCCTGGCGGAAGGCGCCTCGATCGTGCTCGCTGAGCAGGATCCGGCACGCGTGACCGCGCTGCGGGACAAGCTCCCTGCGGACCGGGCGCTGGTAATCGAGGCTGATATCACCGAACTGGCACAGGACGATAGGGCCGTTGCCGCCGCCGTTTCACGGTTCGGCCGGCTGGACTGCCTGGTGGCCGCTGCCGCCGTGGCGGACCGCCTGCCCGGGCTGAGCCGCTACCAGCGCGACCGGATCGGGCCCGCGTTCGATGAGGTCATGGATGTCAACGTCAAGGGCCAGCTGCTCGCGGCAGTGGCGGCGATACCCGAGCTGCGCAAGGCTGGCGGATCGATCGTGCTGACCCTGTCGACCGCCGGTTTCTTCGCCGGCGCTACTGGCCCCATGTACACCATCTCCAAGCATGCTCTCGTCGGCTTGCTGAGGCACCTCGCTTATGAGTTCGCTCCCGACATCCGGGTGAATGGGGTGGTGCCGGGTGGCATCGCCGGCAGCAAGGTGCGGACTGCGAGCTCGGTGAGCGACGTTGCCACAACCGGCGATGTTTCCGCCGACGAGGAGTTTGCGAATTACGTGCCGCTGGGCTTCGTAGCGGAGCCCGAGGACTACGCCGACATCTTCGTACTGCTAGCCAGCAAGTCATCGAGGGCAGTCACTGGCTCTATTGTCTTCTGGGATGGCGGGGTCTCCATGATCAGTCATGGCCGGTCGGCCATGGACGCGTTGCGCGCCGAGGCGCCGCTGTGGTGATCTACTGGTTCCGTCGTCGCACGCCGCTGGGAGCTGACAAGGTGATCGGTCACGGGCGCCACACCAGACGTCACACTCCTCGTCAGAATCCGGAGTGATCCCCATGACTGAACGTTCCGTCGAGCTGGACGCGAACCTGGCCGCGCAGCGCTACGCGCGTGGCGAGAAGGCCGCCGAGCGGGTCGCTCGCGCAATCCTGGAGTCGATCGCCCAGCAGTCGCTCACCGCCGGTGACTCGCTGCCGACCGAGATCGTGATGCTCAGGGAGACGGGCGTGGGTCGCGCGACCCTCCGCGAGGCGCTGCGCATCCTCGAGGTGAACGGCCTGATCATGATCAAGCCGGGTCCCGGTGGCGGCCCGATCGTCACGGCGTCCACGTCCAAGGACTTCGGGCGTATGGCCACGATGCATTTCCAGCGCGCGGGCCTGAGCTTCCAGGACCTGCTGAACGCCCGCCTCGTACTCGAGCCGCTGATGGCCCGGATGGCGGCCGAGCGGGCCGACCGGCAGGGCATCCACGCGCTGGAGGAGGTCCGGCAGATGGCGCGCGAGATCCAGGTGGATGACGACAGGGCCTACGCCACCGTGACGCGCCAGTTCCACCGGGTGATGAGTCAGCTGTCCGGCAATCCGCTGCTGGACTTCCTGACCAGCACGCTTGCCGATGTGTATTTCGATCGGTTCGGCCTCAACCTCTACGAGTCGACCGACGACCGCCGGGTCATCCTCGACATTCACGAGGCCATCGCCACCGCGGTGATCGCCGGCGACGGCGACGTGGCCGAGCGGCTGACCCGCGAGCACATGCAGGCATTCGCGGAGTCGGCGGAGGCACGGCTGCCAGGCCTGATGAACGAGATCATCAACTGGTCCTGACGCGCCGCGCCGAGCTTGCGGCATAAGACACCGTGGACGACAACTCGGGAGGTCAGATGGCAGACGTGCTGGTCGAGACGGTCAGCGGGGTGGCGCTGCTGACGATCAACGTCCCAGATCGCCGCAACGCCATCACTGTTGACCTTGCCGCTCACATCGAGGCGGCCGTGACTGAACTATCCGAGGATCCGTCAGTATGCGCTCTGGTGATCACCGGAGCCGGGAAGGCCTTTTGCGCCGGCGCTGACCGGCGGCTCCTGGGAGCGGCTGATGAGAGCACGCTGCGATCCGTCTACCGGGCCTTTTCCGTCGTGCGTGCTGCACCGATGCCTACGGTCGCAGCGGTCAATGGCCCGGCCGTTGGCGCGGGACTCAATCTTGCGCTCGCCTGTGACGTGCGCATCGCGGCATCCTCGGCTGTGTTCGACTCGCGCTTCCTGCAGATCCCCATCCATCCAGGTGGCGGTCATCTGTGGATGCTGGAGCGCCTTGTGGGACCGCAGGTGGCGGCGGCGATGACCGTTCTGGGTCAACCCGTGTCCGGTGAGCAGGCTGCCCGGATCGGTCTGGCCTGGCAGTGCGTACCCGACGAGATGGTTGTCGAGGCCAGCCGCACGTTGTGCGAGCGGCTTGCCGGGTCGCCGAACCCAGCGCTTGCCCGCCGGATAAAACGAACGCTGCGCGCGAGTCCCGGCCTGCCGGCATATGAGGACGCGCTGGAGCTGGAACTTGCCGAGCAGCTCGGCTCGATAGCTGACCCCGACCTTCGCTGACCGCACTGTGCCACAAAGTGACACGTTGTGATACGCTGACGACATGGCCGACCATTACACCCTGCGGCTGGCGCCCGGGATCAAGCAGCGGCTCACCGACTGGGCCCGCCGGTCCGGCATGCCCGAGCGCAGCCTTGCCCAGCGATACGTCGACGAGGGCCTGCGGCATGACGCTCATCCGCTGATCCAGTTCCTGGACGGGCCCAGCGGCCGGCGCGCCAGCCTGGCTGGCCGCGGGCTGGATGTCTGGGAGGTCATCGCCACCATCCGCGACAACAGCGGTTCGATCGCCCGGGCAGCCGACTACCTGCAGGTGCCCGCCGGGCTGGTCGAAGCGGCCGTGGCCTACTACGGCGAGTACAAGGCAGAGATCGACCAGGAGATTGAACTGAACGAGGCGGAGTACGAGCGCGGGATTGCGGCCGCCGAGGCCGGCGATCGGGCGCTGCGCGGGTGAAAGCTCTGCTCGACGAGCAACTGTCGCCGCAGATCGCCGCGCTCCTGCGGCAGGCCGGCCTCGACGTGGAAGCCGTCGCCGACCGGCCGGACCTGGCCGGGCGCAGCGACACGCTCATCTTCGAGGTCGCCTGCAGCGAGAACCGGGCCGTGATCACCAATAACATCAAGGACTTCCGCCCCCTCGCCGCCCTGTGGCTCTCCCAGGGCCGCGTCCATGCCGGGCTCATCCTGCTTCCCTCCGCACGTACGCGGACGCGTGCCGCCACCACGATGCTGGCCGAGCGCATCGCGGGCATTCTGCAGGACAACCCCGATAGCCTAGCCAGCAGCGAACGCTGGATCAGCCCGCTGCCCCGTAGGTGAAAGCCGCTGCCGTCGGATGGCCAGTGATGCGGTTCGCAGCGACCGCGTCTGCTGGCGGCCATGTGCAGTTCTCGGTAGGCCGGAGCTGAAGCCTGCCACCGCGCGAGCGACGATGGGACGCCATCGAAGCCGCTACCTTCGGGACAGCCTCTCAGCCGTCAGCGCCCGCCGGTGACCAGAGAACCCGGGGTCTTGTGATGGCAAGCCGATCCGGAGCGCAGGGCCGCGTGCGGCCCGAGCACCGGAAGCGGCGCGGCAGTGCCTTTCTCCGCTAGTAGGGCATACCTGTGGCTGACCAGGAAAGTCCCAGCCAGCGCGGCCTCGATCGGATCGCCGCCTGACGCCCGCCAGGCCAAGGTAGTCAGCCAGCCAAGGCCCGGTCACGCTGACATCCGCCTCAAAACGCTGCGCCAGCCGCGGCAAGCACGCTGACGCCAGCAGCCGACCCGGCGGACAGACGACGCACATCAGGAGGCCGGGAGCCCTGCGACGAAATCCGCGAGCTCGTCGAGGTTCGCGCGCTCGCTGCCCCGCCTGCCTGCTTCGATGTCGTGGATGATCCTTGCGACCTGGTCGAAGATGGGGCCGTTGATGTCGCGCAGCACCTCGTCGATCTCGGTCTTGCGCTTGCGCACCACGAGGTCGCGGTAGATGCCGCTGTACTTCTTGGCGCTGTTGCGGTTGAACTCGGCCAGCCGGTCGAGCGACCCCTCGAGGTCGTCCGGGTCGAAGCCGTCGAAGCTCTCGACCCTGACCGGTGCCTGTGCCAGGACCTCCTGCGCGATGGCGATCATGACCGGCCGGTAGCGCGGGTCTTCTAGGTGCTCCACGATGGTCAGATCGGAGACCGCGCCGGCCCACAGCATGGCGCCGTAGGCCTCCTTGCCCCAGAGGAACCCGAGCACGTTGTCAGTGGGCTTCGCGTACGGAAGCGCCGAGGTGAGATCCAGCACGCGCGGGGTGATGAGGCCGCCGTCCAGCTCGCCGACGCGGAACGTCCCGATGTTGCCCTGCATGATGCGGCCGGGGGCCATGACGTCGGCGCCGAAGTTGACCAGCGACGAGATGACCCGGTCGCGGCCGACCGCTTCGATGAGGGTGCCGGCGGTAAGTCCGTTCTGCACGGTGAGCACATAGCCGTCGGGGGCGAGCCGGTTGCGGAGCAGCTCAGCGGCGGCCCGAGTGTGCAGGCTCTTGACGGCCACGACGGCGTGCTCGACACGGCCGGGCAGCTCGTCGGGCGTGATCGCGTGCGCGGCCACGGTGAACTCGCTGACCGGGCCTTCGATGATCAGCCCGCGGTCGCGGATGGCTGTGACATGGGCGTCGTCGGCGTCACACAGCGTGATGTCGTGCCCGGCCCGGATCATGTGAGCTCCCAGCGTGCCGCCGATGGCACCGGAACCGATGATGGTGATATCCATGCTCATGCCTCCGTGCCGGTCCAGCGCTCGAGCTCGTCATCGAGCACCGTGAGCGGGACAGCTCCGTTGCGCAGCACCGCGTGGTGGAAGCGGCGCAGATCGAATCTCGGTCCGAGGCTGTGCTGTGCCCGCTCACGCAGGCGCACGATCTCGCGCCTGCCGGTCACGTAGGCGAGCGCCTGGCCGGGCCAGGCGATATAGCGGTCGACTTCGTTGCGCACGTTGGCGCGCGTGGTCGCGGTGTTGTCGTACATGAAGTCGATCGCCTGCTGACGCGACCATCCCAGGTGGTGGATGCCGGTGTCCACGACGAGCCGGCACGCTCGCAGCGCCGCGAAAGACAGCATCCCGAGGCGCGCGATCCCGCTGCTGTACAGGCCGATCTCGTCGGCGAGGCGCTCGGCATACAGGCCCCAGCCCTCGTTGAATGCGCACAGCTCGGCATCGATGTGGCGCCGGTACCGCGGGATGTCGAGCGTCTGGGCGGTCGCGAGCTGCAGGTGGTGGCCGGGCACCGATTCGTGGAACGCGAGTGCCTCGTACTCGTAGCGGTAGCGTTCCCCCGGATTGGTCGTCAGCAGGCAGTGCGCGCCGGGGCGGCTGCCATCGACGGCCGGCGGGCCGGTAGTACGCCATCGCGGTGTTGTCCGCGTCGATCGGGTTGATCTCCTCGATGGCGCAGGCGGGCGATGTCGTAGTGCTCGAAGTAGGTGTCACGGGCCGCCTCCGCGCGGTCGAGCGCGTCCCGGACGACCGCGATGATTTCCTCCCGGGTGCGGAAGCGCAGCGCCGGGTCGTCGCGCATCCGCGCGGCGATGGTGGCGAAGTCGCTCTCACCGAGCACTTCCTGCCCGATCTGCGACCACAATCCGGCCAGCTCGTCGAGTTCCGCCAGCCCGATAGCGTGGATGTCCTCAGGTGAGAGCGTGGTGGTGGTATGCCGCGCAACTGCAGCCAGGTAGCCGGCTTCACCGCCGGGGATCTCGCGGATGCCGACCCGGTCGTCCGGCCGGGCCAGCGGCGCCAGGTCGCGGCGCTAGTAGCTCGGCAAGGCGCTGCATGGCCGGCCTGATGGTCTCGGTGACCTGGGCGGCTGCGGCTTCGCGCACGATGGAGTCCGCGTCGCGCGCGGGATTGAGCAGGGCATCGTCGGATACCGGCAGGGCGAGGTACCCCTCTAGCTGGCGGACTGGCGTGATCGACGCCGACGGCGGTCGGGGTCCGCCCGTCCGCGGCCTCCGCCAGGTACCGCTGACCGAGCGCGTCGAGGGTTGCGCCGATCTTCGACATCCTGCCGAGGTAGCGAGTCACGGCCTCGGGGCTGGCGACGGTCATGGCGGGCACCGCCTGGAAGATCAGGCCCTGCCGGCTGACGTAGCTCTTCGCCGACGCGTTGGCGGCCCACAGCGAGTGCTCGGCGTCGGAGCGGGCCCCTTCGACCAGGGCGGTGAGTACCCCGTGGTCGACGCGCTGGGCGCCGGTGCAGGCCAGCGGTGTCGAGCTCGCGGACCTGGCGGCCGATGGCCGCGAGCTCCTGCGCGGTGCGCTCGCTCGCCTCCCGGCTCGGGTCGAAGGACAGCCCGTCGAACTCCTCGACGCCGAGCAGAGTGGCGTTGTACGGGTCGTAGCTGTGCTGGGTGGCGAAGTACGCCTCGCCGAGCCGCGCAAGCTCAGCCGCGGCCGCAGGTCTGCCGTGTCAGTCATGGACCTGTCCCTGGAAGCCGGCAGGCCCGCTGGCGCGGAAGGCCCGGTAGATGTGCACTGATCGCTCCCAGTCAGCCATCCGCTCGATCGCTGCCTCGCCGGCATCGTGGAAGACGGCGTCCACAAGGCTTTCGATGAGCACGACCAGCGCGGCGAATGAGTCGAAGGGGACGCCGTCGACGGCGACCGGCAGCACGATGTCTGCCTCTTCCGCCGCCGGGGAGAGCGACTCGTCGGTGATCAGGATGACGCTGGCGCCGCAGGTCTTCGCCATCGAGACGACCTCCTTGGCGGCCAGTTCATGACGGCGCAGGTCAAAAACGATCGCGACCGAGTCGCGCCCGGCGCGCAGGTACTTCCCGACGTCTGCGCCGAGAGGCTCGTCAGCGTAGTCCACATTGCGGGATCAGCTGATCCAGCTGCATCGCCAGCATGCGGGCGATCAGCCGCGAGAAGTAACCTCCGGAGACGACGACGTGCTTCGGGCGTCCGGCCAGCAGTGACACGGCTCGTTCGATTTCTCCGGGCGGCACAGTGTCGCTGCAGTCGCGTCACCAGCTGAGCGCGCTGCTCGACCGCGCGCAGGAAGACGCTGTCGCCGGACGGCGCCGCCCGGCGGTCCCGGGCCCGGCTCAGCGGGCTCCCGCTCATGGAGCGGGTGACCTCGGTGCGCAGCCGCTGCTGGAAATCGGGATAGCTGCCGAACCCGAGCCTGGCCAGCAAGCGCAGCACGGTTGGCTTGCTCGTCCCCGCCGCGGCCGCCAGCGCGGCCGAGCTCTCGAGGCCGGCAGCCGGGTAGCGGGCGAGCAGGGTGCGCGCCACCTTCCGCTCGGCAGGCGTGAGCTCGTCCATCCGCTGAAAGATCTCGTCCCGCAACGGCAGTTCTTCGGACGGAGGGTCCGTCATGTCGTCAGCACCGGCTCCGGACCCGTGCCGCGCGCGGAGAACATCGCCGGCGAATTGTGCGCCACGACGATGCGGCCATCGCCGCCGACGGCGACGAGGCCTCCGGTGGACCCGCGCCGGGTGAGTTCCTGCTCAAAGGTCTCCCGGACCGCCTCAGCGAGGCCCGCTCCGGCGTAGCGGATCCGGGCGGCAACGTCATACGCCACGACGCCGCGGATGAAGGCCTCACCGTCTCCGGTACACGAGATCGCCACGACATTGTCACGGGCATATACGCCCGCGCCGACGATGGGGCTGTCGCCGACTCGCCCGTCGGCCTGGCCGGTCATCCCGCCCGTGGAGGTGGCGGCGGCGACACGGCCGTCGGCGTCGCGCGCCACCGCGCCGACCGTTCCGTGCCGGGCGGCGACGGCCGGCCCTGCCAGCACGCGGTCCAGCTGCTGCTGGCGCGCCTCGGTGATGAAGTAGTCGCGGTCGACCACCTCGAGTCCGTAGCGCTCAAGGAACTCGACATCAGGGTCGACGATGAGGACGTGCTCGGTGCGCTCCATCACGGCGCGGGCGAGCCAGACCGGGTTCCTGGCGTACTTGGATGCGGCGACCGCACCCGCGAGTCCGGATCCCGTCATCACCGACGCGTCGAGCTCAGCGTGCCCCGATCGCGGTGAGCGCGGCGCCACGGCCGGCGTTGAACAGCGGATCGTCCTCAAGCACCTCCACGCTCGCGCACACGGCGTCCAGGGCATCGCCGCCCGCTGCGAGCACCTGCCATCCGGCCCGATAGGCGGCAAGCAGCCCCTGCTCGTACGGCGCGCGGGCGATCCGAGGGCCAGCTCCTCCACCCGCCCCCCGGCCCCGCCGTGCAGAGCCAGGCTCGGTCCCCCGCCAGGCGGCGCCGCTTCGAAAATCTCCATGTCGATCGGCCTCTCCGTCGTGCGGTCCGGAACCACCGGCCGTTACTGCCATTCGTAACAGCATTGACTCGTCCACGCAAATATGTATCACATGTTACAGGCTCGTCGGCTCGACAGCGGCACTCGCGGTCATCCTCACCCGGCTCCCCGGCTCAACGCGCCTGCTGGCTGCCGCCTGGTCCCGCGAAACAAGATTGCCAATAGCTATACCAACGCGGTGATCTGGGCGCTCGGCCGCGGAGCCTAGCTCGCGCACCCGCGAAGAGCGAAGGCGCAGGGTTAGTACTTAGTAGTACTATGGCCGTTATGGATTCAGTGACGGTGAGCGAGTTGAACCGGCAAACCGCCAAGGTGCTGGAGCGGGTCAAAGCCGGCGAGTCGGTTGAGATCAGCGAGTACGGACGGCCTGTCGCACGCATCATGCCTGCCACGCCTACGACGGGCGCCCCGCTGCTCGACCGCCTTATAGCCCAAGGCAGAGCGATCCCGGCTTCCAACCCAGGGCCGATCCCGCCTACTCCCGAGCGCAATGAGAACGATGACGACGTATCACTCACCGCCGCTCTGGCCCAGATGCGCGATGACGAGCGGTACTAATGATCTACCTGGACACATCG
This sequence comes from uncultured Actinomycetota bacterium, assembly GCA_963795265.1. Taxonomy (GTDB): domain Bacteria; phylum Actinomycetota; class Actinomycetes; order Streptosporangiales; family Streptosporangiaceae; genus JAJYUU01. Next base: position 55,441 of record CAWCHF010000008.1, read on the forward strand.
GCGGCGCTCAAGCTCGTGCTGCCCGAACCGGAGACAGAACAACTGGAACTCTGGATCGCCCGGCACGCTGGAATCCCGCGCGTATCGTCTCGCCTGCTCAGGATCGAAATGCTCCGGACCGTGGCGCGGTACGCACCGAACCGGGTGGGCCGCGCTAACGACGTCCTGTCCGCGATCGCGTTGCTGAGCATTGATGACGTCGCGCCGACGGCCGAGGTCATCGGGGACAGGGCTCTGCGCAGCCTTGACGCCATCCATTTGGCCACGGCACACCAAGTACAAACCGATCTGACGGCGTTCATCTGCTACGACAAGCGGCTCAGCGACTCGGCGCAATCGCTAGGCTTGCCCGTCGAAACTCCCGCCTGACTCCCGGAACTGGGGCGACCGTACCGCTGAGCACGCCCCGCCTCACGTCGGCCGGTACCCGCTTCGGCCGCGCGACGGCCGCATCCCGGAGACGCCTACGATGGTGACACGGTGATCGTGATCGGAAGCAAGGCCACGTAGTGGAGATCGACGATGTCACGCGGTTGGCTGCGGCCCTGGCGGGCGTGCGCCGCACCGCGCCGGACGGACTGGCCGAGTGGCGCTACCACGGCCGGCTTGTCGCGCGCCAGCTCGACGACGCCCATCTCGTAATCCGTGCCGAGTTCGAGTACCGGGACTCGATCGTGCGGCAGTTTCCGGACACCTTCAGCGTCCCGGCTCGCTACCTCAAGCACATGATGGTCGTCGCGGACCTCGCTGACGGCGACGCGGGTGCGGTCGAAGATGCCCTCGAAGCAGCGTGGCAGCTTCAGCGAAGTGCCGGCTGACCATGCACAGGACAGGCTCGGCACTGTCGCATGTGACCGACGCAGGCGGATCTCGCTCGGTCAGCTCCGCTATCTAGCGGAGCTGACGGTCAGGTTCAGCTGCCTCGTCGCCTCGCGGACGGCTGCGCCCAGGTCGCGCGCGGAGCGGTGGTTGTACAGCGGCCCGGTCCCGTCGGTCAGCAGCAGGCTGGCCATCGCGGCACCGCTGGCCGCAATGGGGGACGGCCCCGCCAGGGTGGCCAGCAGTTCCCGCACGTCGCCGTCGGCCGCGATGATGCGATCGCGGCACAGGCGCACGCGCGGCGTACGCGGAACCGGCGGGCGATGGGCTCGGTCCAGCACGCGCGTCCATCCTTCGGCGAGACTGCGGCGTCCTGCTGGCGCGACAAGCTGCTGAGCGCGGATAGCCATGGCCGGGCTGAAGCCCGGCGGGCATCCCGCCGCGAGTTCGCGATCCAGGGACGGGGCTAGCGCACGGGCACGGAAATGATTGCCTGGCCCGCCGGAGCGTGCAGATCGAGGAAGCAGCTTTGCAGTCATGCCTTCATCGTGCGCCTCGACATGAGCGCCCGTAAGTGGCAGGATAGACAAGATGCGCAACGATCCTGCCAGCCTGATTCCAGCCCGGCCGAAGAGCGGGACCGCTTCGGCTCCAGTCCCGGGCCTCGGGCAGCGCGGGGCTCATAAGGTCGCCATCCTCGTCTCCGAGGGTGTCAACCTGCTTGAGCTAGGCGTAGCCGCTGAGGTCTTCGGTAATAACTGGTCGGCGATGTTCAGTGTCCCCTGGTATCAGTCCTTCGTGTGCGCGATCGCTGCCGGGCCGGTGACGGTAGACGCCGGCTTCCAGATGCTCGCCGCTCACGGAGCTGAGCAGATCCGGGATGCGGACACCGTGATCGTGCTGCCAACCTCGTGCGATGATCGTGTCCCGGCCGGGGTAGTTGAGGTCTTGCGACAAGCCCACGCCCGCGGAGCCCGCATCGTCTCGCTGTGCACTGGAGCATTCGCGCTGGCAGCAGCCGGATTGCTCGATGGCCGACGGGCCACCACGCACTGGGCAGAATGCGACGAGCTCGCGCGCCGGCATCCGAACGTGAAGGTCGACCCGGGGGTGCTGTTCGTCGACGAGGGCGACGTTATGACGTCCGCCGGGAGCGCCGCCGGCATCGACTTGTGCCTGCACGTCGTCCGCAAGGACTACGGCACTGATGTAGCCACGCAGCTCGCGCGTCAGCTCGTAGTCCCGCCCCAGCGCGATGGGGGCCAGGCCCAGTACATCGACGCGCCGATGCCTGAGCTGGACAGCACCAGCTTGTTCGCCAGCACCGTCAGCTGGCTGCAGGAGCACCTGGACGAGCCGATAACAGTCGAAGATCTGGCGACTCGTGCCGCTATGAGCCCGCGGACATTTGCCCGCCGCTTCCTGGCCAGCACCGGCACCACTCCGTACCGGTGGCTGCTGCGCGAGCGCATCCAGCTCGCCCAGCGACTGCTCGAAATGAGCGAACTGCCGATAGATTCAGTAGCGGCGAAAAGCGGTTTCTCCACGGCAGCAAACCTCCGCAAGCACTTCAGCCGGGCCGTCCACACCAGCCCGCACGCCTATCGCCGCACCTTCCAGGACCGGCGCGCCAGCTGACCGCCGAGGACCGCTGGTCAGTCAACTCGAAGTAGAGGCGAGCCAGTCCGATGAACGATTCCGGGAACCACCTGTCCCCCGCTGCGTCTGCCAGCGCGCCGGAGCTGTCCGTCACCGGGCTGGCCCAGGAGCCGGTCACCATTAACGGACTGACCTCAGGCGGCCCGGCGTTCCTGCTCTTCGTCAACGAGGACTGCCCGACCTCCGCGATGGCAATGCGCAACCTGGGCCCGCTGTGCCGTGATCTTGAACAGGCTGGACTTACCTGCACCGTGGTGTTCGAGGACCCGCTGGAGGTCGCCATCCGGGTGGCCCGCAGGTGCGGCTGGACCGGACGGGTCGTATCGCAATCGCCGCCCTACGACACCTCGCGTGCCTACGGCCTGGTATCAGTGCCGACCGCGTTCCTGATCAGCAAGACCGGCCAGATCGCGACCAGCGTTACGGGCTGGGACCAGCCCGCGTTCACCGAACTCATCCAGCAGGCAGCCGCAGCTACCGGCCGGATCCTGGCGGCGCCGCCGGCCACCGAGCCGTTGCGCAAGCCGGGCTGCTCATCCAAAGCCGCTCTCGATCCCGAGGTGGCGGCCGCCATGACGGCGAGTGCCAGTGCCGACGACCTGGAGGAGATGTTCGAGCGGGGCTGGACCGACGGCCTGCCGGTCGTCCCGCCAACGGCCGAACGGGTCGAGAAGATGCTCGGCAGCCATGACGGCGCGATCTCGCTGGGCATAGTGCCGCCCGCGATGGGCGAGGCCACGCTTGCCAGGGTGGCCGCGTGCGCGGTGCTGGCGGGCTGCCGGCCCGAGTACTTTCCCGTCGTCGTAGCGGCCGCGAAGGCGGCCCTGGATCCTCGGTTCAACCTGCACGGCCAGGCGGTGACGACCCAGCCGGCCGGGCAGCTCATCGTGGTCAACGGGCCGGTCCGGCACGACCTGAACCTCAACAGCGGGATGGGCGCCCTCGGGCCGGGGAACCGGGCGAACCTGACCATCGGCCGGGCGCTGCGGTTGCTGGTATCCCTGACCGGCGGCGGCATGCCGGGCACGCTGGACCGTTCCACCCTCGGCCAGATGGGCAAGCTCGGCTTCTGCGTCGCCGAGGACGAGGAGGTGAGTCCGTGGCAGCCACTGCATGTCGAGCGCGGCTTCGAGCCGGGCCAGTCAGTCGTTACCCTCATCGGGGCTGACGCGCCGCTGTCGATCTCCGACCACCGCAGCCGTAGTCCCGAAGACCTCGCTTACATCCTTGGCTGGGCGGCGGCCTCGCAGTGGAGCACCAACTGGTGGCCACTGCAGGACCCGTCGGTGTTCATCGTCTGCCCCGAGCATGCGGACATGTTCCGCGCGCACGGCTGGACCAAGAGGCAGCTGCGCGAGTTCATGTTCGACGCGGTGACCAAGCCGGCCAGTGAGCTGAGGCGCGGGGAGACCACGCCGTTCGTGCACGCCGCGGAGCCGTCCGCGCAGATACATAAATGGTCCTCGCCCGACGCGATCGTCCTGCTTGTGGCGGGCGGCGAAGCGGGGCGTTACTCTGCTGTCCTCGGACCCTGCACTGGCATGGGGTACCAGATCGTCTCCGCGGAGGTCGAGTCACGGTGAGCGCCGACTATGTCAGCCCGTTTGACGAGCGGGTCCGTGCGCCCGAGTCGCTGGCGCCGCGCCCGGCAAGCATCAGCGGGCTGCACATCACGCTGCTCGACATCACCAAGAACCGCGGTGCCGAGTTCCTCGACCGGATCGAGACCCTGCTGCAGGCCAGCGGCGCGACGACGGCACGGGCAGCCAAGGAGATCTTCTCCAAGCCGGCCGCGCTGGACCTCATCGACCAGGTTGCCAGTCGTTCCCATGCGGTGGTGCAGGCGCTCGCCGATTGAGGCTCGTGCACGTCGTGCAGTGTGTGCGACCTCGTTCACCTGGAACGCCGGGGTATCCCGGCGGTCGGCATCGCGACGGCCCCGTTCGCGGACGAAGCGGTGGAGCAGGCACGCCTGCTGGCCATGCCGGACTGCCGCATGCTCTACCTGCCGCATCCCGTGCAGCTGCTCACGAGGGCAGAGCTGGCGGGCCGTGCCGACGCCATCTTCCCGGCGATCGTCGCGGCCCTGACCGCCGAACCCGATGATTGAGGGAACGGGGACCAACTGGCACCCGAGACAGGCCTGCTCGCCTTGACGCAAGATGAGCAAGCCCGGCAGGCTGGTAATACCAGGTTATACTTGTGCTATGAAGACCGCGATTTCCCTCCCCGAGGACACCTTCGAGCAGGCGACTAGTAAAGCGGCAGAGCTGGGCATCAGCCGGTCAGAGTTCTTCGCCCGGGCGGCTCGCCGTTACCTGGACGACCTCGAGGCACGGTCACTTGCCCAGCAGATCGACGAAGCGCTCCAGACCGCTGGCCACGATGACTCGGCAGCCGTGGCGGCTTCGGCCGGCCGCAGCCGCCTGTCCCGCGAGGACGACTGGTGATCCGGCGCGGCAGCATCTGGTGGGCTGACCTCGGCGACACCCGCGGCAGCAAGCCTGCCAAGCGCCGCCCGGTCCTGGTCATCCAATCGGGTCCTTTCAACTCCAGCAGGCTGAGGACCACCGTCGCTGCAGTCATCACCTCTCACACCGCCCTGGCGGCTATGCCCGGCAATGTCTTCCTGCCTGCTGCTACTAGCGGCCTGCCCAGGGACTCGGTCGTCAATGTCACCGCCCTGGTCACCCTGGACAAGACTGACCTCGACGACGAGACCGGGCAGCTGCCTGCGTCCCTCATGGACGATGTCGACCGCGGGCTGCGCCGGGTACTCGGGCTGTAACTGAACCGCGGCCTGGGTGCTACATGACGGTGCGGATGGCTCCTCCATCGACGGGCAGCGCCGCGCCCGTGATGTAGGACGCACTCTGCGAGCACAGATAAGCCACTGCCGAGGCCACCTCGGCGGGCTGGCCGACGCGCCGCAGCGCGCCGCTTTGCCCGAGGGCATCGAGGACGACACCGGGCGCTACGCCCTGGGCCCTGCCCTGCGCGGCCGCCAGTTCCAGCAGCCGGTCGGTCGCCACCGGTCCGACCAGGACGCTGTTAACGGTGATATTCCGCGGGCCGAGTTCGGCCGCGAGCAGCTTCAGCGCGCCCAGCAGCGCGTCACGGGCAGCGACCGAAGGCGCCAGCTCGCCCAGCGGCTGGCGAGCGGAGAACGAGCTGATGCTCACGATACGACCCAGCTGGCCGCGCTCATGTCGCCGACGACCAACCGGATCAGCCGCATGGCGCTGAAGAAGACCAGGTCGAAACCCGACTGGAAGTCCTCATCGGTAGCCGACAGGATCGTGCGCAACCGCGGCCCGCCGCTGTTGAGCACGAGAATCTGCGGCGGCCCGAATGCTGCGCGCACCTCGTCCACCCAATGACGGATGCTCGGCGCATCAAGCAGGTCCACCGCCGCGGCGAGGACCGTGCCACCACTCTCCCGGATGGATTGCTCGGCCTTCTGGAGCCGGCCGGCGTCGCGCGCGCAGATCGCGACCGCGCAGCCTCGCCGTGCAAGCTCCGTCGCCACCGCCAGGCCCAGGCCCTGGCTGGCGGCCGGCACCAGCGCCACGACACCACGCAGGTCGCCGGGTCCCTCGGAGGAGTCCGGGGCGCCGCGGTTTGCCGAGCCGTCATTCATCACGGGCACCATGCCAATCAGGTAGCGACACCTAGCTGCTGATGAGCCAGCCGGGAACTGCGGACCGGATGTGCCGCCGCGACGTCTTCGTTGACCTCGGCCCCCCAGCCAGGACCCGACGGCACGACGAAGTTCCCCTGCTCGACTACCGGCGCCGGAGTCACCAGGTCGTCCTTCCACGGCACGTCGTCCACGTCCGTTTCCATGATGCGGAAGTTTGGCACGAGGGCGCAGAAGTGAGCGCTGATCACCGAGGACATATGGCTGTAGAAGTTATGCGGCGCGACGCTGAGCTCGCAGGCATCCGCCATCGAGGCGATGTCGAGTGACTCGAGCAGGCCGTTCCAGAGAACGTCGATGATCACGACGTCCATGGACCTTGCGGTCAGGAACGGCTTGTACTGGCGCCGGCCGAACAGCGACTCTCCGGACGCCACGGAGACGTGCGACTCGTGCCGCACTGCGGCCAGTGCATCGGGGTCAAGGACGTCCAGCTCGATCCAGTCAAGATCGACGTCGCGAAGCTGCCTGAGGCAGTCGATGTATCCCTCCGGGCGGAAGTTGAAGTTCAGATCGACCATGATTGCGAGGTCCGGGCCGGCGCCGTGCCGCAGTGCCGCGACAGTCTCCGTGAGAGCGCGAGTGGCCCGGCGCGATGGGTTCAGCGGCTCGCCCCGCGGGCGGTCCGGGAAGCCTGGCATGAACATCGCCGGTACCGGACCGTCGAACGTAGGGATATTGCACTTCAGCGCGCCGAAGCCGGCCGCCGCGACTTCGGCGCCCAGCGCGACGAGATCCGCCGGAGCCAGGACGGCAGGTTTTCCGATCAGCTCAGCGTGGGTCAGCCGGTAGGAGCCGCAGTGGGACCAGTAAGCGGGCAGCCGGGTCCGCATGGCGCCGCCGAGCATCTCATAGACCGGAACCTCGAGCGCTTTTGCCTTGACGTCGAGCAGCGCGTTGTGGATAGCCGCCACAGCTTGCTGGTTAGCTCCGCCAGGGGCCTGACGGGTGATCCCGGCCAGGTAGTCGGTCAGCCGCCGGACGTCGCGCGGATCCTCGCCCAGCAGCCTGGCCCCGAGTGCCCTGACCGCAGCGCCGAGGCCAGGGCTGCCGTAATTCTGCGAGAACTCCGACCAGCCCACCAGCCCGCTGTCGGTGGACAGCTTGAGGAAGGAGAACGTGCGCCATCCGCCGTCGCAGTGCACATCGTCGATCGCGGTGATCCGCATCGGTGACGGTACCTATCTATCCCCGGTCATGACGTCTCCGAGTAGTAACCCCGCGACGGGTACGCCTCCTGCATCGTTCCGCCGGCTTCCAGGGCTGCCCGCGTGATCACCTCGGCCGCATGCATCTCCTCGCAAATGGAAATGATCTGCTCAGCCTCGCCGGCCGGGAGCACGACGGCGCCGTCTCCGTCCGCAACGACGAAGTCGCCCTCGATGACCTCCACCCCGCCGACGGTCACCGGCTGGCCCAGTTCCACCACCGAGTACGCCGGCGAAACCCCCTGGCAGAGCGGTGATGCCCCGGGCCCACACGGGCAGCCCGAATTCGGCGATCTCGTCGATGTCCCTGGTTGCCCCGTCCACGAGTGCGCCGACCGCGCCGCGTTGCCGGGCAGTGAGCGCCAGCATCCCGCCGAAGATCGCGTACGGCGGGCAGGCGGGCGCGGAGATCACCAGGAAATCTCCCGGCCGGGCGTTCTCGACGAGGCCGAAGGTGAGCTCCCGGTTCACCACGATCGCGGATCTGTCGTGGTCGCGCACCAGCGTCATCCGCTGCGTGCGGGCGCGACCGGCGACGCGCTTGCCGGGCTCAGCCAGCCGGGTCAGGCCAGCCACGAAATTCGACGCCGGGTCGCGGAGGTGAGACTTCGCGTAGGCGTCGCACAATGTCGACGTGGGCAGCTCCGCCAGCCGGTCGAGGACCGGGTCCACGACCGTCACTCGCCCAGCATCTCGTAGAACTGCACTTCCAGCGTGAATGGCGTTCCGTACCGCACGTAGTAGCGATGAAGATTGTGCGGAACGACATCGTGCATCGGGACCATCTCGTATTCGGTCAGCTCCAGGTCGGGCGTGCGGGCCTTGAAGGCCTGCGCCTTCGCGAGGATGGCCTTGAGATCGTCGAGAGACTGCACTCGCATGCCGAAGTGATCCATGGGCGGATTCGCGACGGTGGGCGTGTCGTGACCCATGAAGACGACGAACTGGTCCACGCCTCCCGCCATCAGCACGAGCAGATCCCGCTCCTTGGTGAATTCATCCCGCTCGACGAAGCCGAAGACCTCGCCGAAGAAATCCCGGATCTGGTCGAGCTTCGCCCCTTCCAGGTAGTCACGGCCGACGGAGAAGCCGATGTGATTGAACTGCACGGGGATTTCGAGGTCTTGCACGCTACTCTCCTTTTCTTGCACGGGCTGAGATGGGACTCATACTCGCGTCCGGTCGCTCATCAATCGCGCGAAGGACTCGCTGGCCAGGACACGCAGCCGGGCCGTTGCCTCGACCGGGATACCGTGGTCTGCGCCGGCTCTGAGGACCGGGGTGGTGACCGCCTCGATCTCGATGGGCAAGCCTGCCGATGCGTCTCGCTCCATCGAGACCCGCATGGAGTCCGGGAATCGGTCGATCATGGAGAGGGATTCCATCCGGTCGAGCTGCACGCCAAGCGCGGCCGCGACATCGAGGATCTCCTCGGCACAGGCCAGCATGAGGTCGAATACCTCAGCGTTCGCTCGCACCGCACCGATCGGGCCCGCCACGGCTGTCGTGGCCAGCGCATAGGGGCACAGAATCGACAGCTTGCTCCAGAGCAGATAGTTCTCGTCGTCCCAGACCTGACACGGGACCCCGGCGCGCTCCAGCTCCTGCGCCAGCTCCTCTATCCGATGACGGTACTGACCGGGCCCGGCCAGCTGGATCGGCTTGGTCGGACGCGGGAAACGGGGATCGTTCCCATCCACCGAATCTTGCGTATGCCAACCCCTGTGCACGATGTGACCTGGCCCGACCCGGGCTGCCTCGGTTCGGATGGCACCCGCTATCACCGCGCTGTCCGGGAACCGGTCGCGCAGGCTAGCCACGTGGTCGATGCCGTTCATCAGCGGAACGATGAGGCTGCCGCGCACCGCCGCGGGACTCACCGCCGCCAGCGCCTCGGTGAACTGCTGGCTCTTGACGGTCACCCAGAGCACATCAACAGGGCTGTCCAGCACGGCGAGGACAGAGACCGGCGCCTCGAAGTCACCGAGCACGACGCTCTCGACAGTCAGGGATCGCGGATACGTGGCGACCTGGGCGCTGCGCGGTATCACTACGACAGCCGCCCCTGCCCGCGCCAGGGCCCCTCCGATCAGGCCGCCGATGCCGCCTGGCCCCAGCACAGCGTGACTTGTCACCACAGACACCTCTCGTCCATTGCCCGAGCGTTACATCGCTTCATCTGCGTCGCTGTCTGGCTCGTCAGTCGTCGTCTTCAGGCCATTGCGGAGCGCGTTCATCGTCCGGGAGATATGCGCGGCGAGCAGTGACTCCGTCAGGTCCGCATCCCTCGCGAGTGCCGCTTCAAGAATCGCTGCGTGTTCTTCTGGTAGTGCTCGCTCCGGGTCGAACGACTGCGACCACCGCCGGTACAGACCGCTGGCATCCCACAGCGAGACCGCGATACCCGCCAGACGGGGTCTCCCCGAGCCAGTCATCAGCGCGCGATGAAACTCCGCGTGAGCCACTTCCCAGTCCTTGTCCACGATCGCGCCCTGATGCCCTGTCCTGACCGGAGTACGCGCCAGCACATGATGGGCCGCCACGACTCTGGACTCCCACGACAGGTCACCCTTCTGGACCGATCGCCGAACGGCCAGGCCTTCGATCTCCACCCTGGTCTGAGCCAGATCCTCTAGATCATCCTGAGAAAGGGAGATAACGCAGAACCCCACCAGCGGGCGGGACAGCACCAGTCCCTGTTCGGATAGTCGGGTAAGGACCTCCCGGACCACGGTCGGGCTCACGCCATGCTGCTGAGCCAGCGGATTGAGCCGCAACCGTGCCCCGGGAGCTAGCCGGCCTTCGAGGATGTCCTCGCGAATCTTGTCGAAGACAACGGCTGTGAGAGTCCTGTCGTCGGGCATTCAGCATCGTTTCCAATAATGAGATCGTGGTTTTTCGCGCAACCGGCGTCATGAGCCCGCAGCAGCGACCTGAGTGGTAGGCATGTTAAGCACGAAGACGGTGTGGTTGTGCACCCACTTATAGGCAGCGAACGGCCCGTAGACCTGATGGTGACTGTCGGGGATCATGTCACTATTCACGCCCACGTAGTGGATTGTCTTGCCGGCCTTGAGCGCGGCAGCACCTGCGGCAAAGGTGTACACCGGCACGCCCTTAGGATTCTCCACCTCGGGTATGGCTTTGGCTATGGCGAGTCCGCTGAGGCTATTCGCCTTGACCATGGCCAGGGCCAGCATGTTCATGCCATCGTAGGCAGTGTTGGCCAGGATCACTGGCTGTCCGCCCTTGTACTTCTTGTAGAGGGAGTTGAATATCGGAACTCCCGGGTTGGAGATAACGCCCGCCTGAATTGACGTCAGTACTCCGTTGACGGCGCTGTAACCGACAACCTTCGCGTAGGCCGGAGCCCCGGAGTTGTCGTCGCTGACCATCGGGATCTTCAGGCCATTGAGCTCCTTGAGGTTCGAGAAGAAAACGCCGGCGTCCGCCCCGAACGTCCTGAAGATGATGACATCCGGGTGCGCGGCGACAAGCTTGGACACCTCTGAGCGGAACGAGCTGGCCCCGGTTGCGAAACTGACGCTTGCGGCGATGCTCCCAGCGCCGGCTAGCTTGATCCAGGCCTTCTTGACCGCGGCGCCGAGCGTCGCCCCGTTGGCATCGGTGCCGAAGAAGAACGCCGGGTGCCGGTAGCCGGCCTTGTAGGCATACAGAGCCATCGCCGTGCCTTCCTGGCTGTCCCCCGGAGTGCAGCGCCAGATCAGCGGGTCGGAGATTGGGCCGAACTCGTCGTCGCCGCCCCACATGATCACCGGCACGTGCGCGGCGTCGTAGTAGCGCTGGGTGGCGGTCAGCGTGTTAGCCGCCGGGCCGATGGTGGCGACGATGTGATTGATGCTGATCTGATGCTGCGCGACGGTGATCGCATCGACCGGGTCCAGGTGATCGTCCCCAGGTATGAGGGTCAGCTTGCGGCCCATGACGCCGCCCGATGCGTTGATTGCGTCGATGGCGACGTTGGCACCGTCGACGATTCCCTGCCCGGCGAACCCGGCCGGACCGGTGAGCGGGCCGAGCATGCCGATGGGTATCGGCCCGCTCCCTCCTGAGGCACCCGATGAGGTGCCGCAGGCAGCAAGCGACGCAAGGCCTAGTGCGCCCGCGACGCACATTGCGATGCTGAAGGTAGAGCGTGTCCGGAGCGTTGTGATGGTTCGCATTCGCATGGTCTCATCCCTAATGGGAGTCAGAGTTGACCGCTGACTCGATGGGCGGTTGCGGGACTGCCTGGGACTTCGCGGCATCAAGACCGAGGTAGAGAGCGCTGAGCTTGTCGCTGTTCAGCAAACCCGCCGAAGGTTCGTGCAGCTTGATCGTCCCGAGGACCAGGACGTACGCCGCATCGGAGTGCGCCAGGGCGCGCTGGACGTTCTGTTCCACTACCAGAACGGATATTCCAGCCTGGCTGATGAGGGAAAGGTGCTCCCAGACGACGAGCTCATTGGCGGGAGACAGGCCCGCGGTCGGCTCGTCTGCCAGCAGGACGGCCGGCTTGCTCATGAGGCCGCCCGCCAGAGCCAGCAGGCTCCTTTCGCCGCCGCTGAGCGTGGCCGCTGGCCGGTGCGCAGCCGAACGCAATGCCGGAAACAGCTCCAGCATGGCGTCGACCTGCGCTTTGAGACCGCGGCGTAGCACGTAACCGCCGAGCTCAAGGTTCTCGGTAATGCTCAGGGCCGGAAAGACATTGCTGGTCTGCGGGACATAGGCGATTCCTTCCCGGACGAGCCGGCCGGTTGGCCACGCCGACACGTCGGTGCCGCGAACTGTGATGCGACCTGAGGTACGCGGAACGAGGCCCATGATGGCCTTCATCAGCGTCGACTTTCCTGCGCCGTTCGGGCCAAGCAGGACCACGATCTTCGACTGGCCAACCTGGATGCTGGCGCCGTGCACGATGTCCTCGCCGCCGTAGCCAGCGCAGATGTCGTCGGCGGCCAGCACAACGTCGGCCTGGCCGTCCATCAGATTGCCGCTCTGAAGTGACCGCTGGGCTTCGCCTCGGCGCCCAGATATGCCTCGAGGACCGCCGGGTTGCGCCGGAGCTCGCTCATGGTGCCTTCGGCGACGACGGTCCCGGCCGCCATGCAGAACACGCGTGAGGTGACAGCGTCTACCAGCGGCAGATCGTGCTCGATCAGCAACACGGCTATGTCCCTGTCCGCGAGCGTGAGGATGCTCTTCCCGATTCGCTCAGTCATCGCGGGGCTCAGGCTTGCCGATGGCTCGTCCAGCAAGATGACGTGCGGCTGCCGCATCACGATCCGGGCGAACTCCAGCAGCCGCTGCTGGCCTCCGCTCAGCTCGTCGGCAGGGCTGTCCTTGAGCTTCAGCAGCTCGAAATCGGCCAGGATCTCGCGGGCGCGAATCCGGTCCTGTTGTTCCCGCCTGGAGATCCCGCGCCAGCCGAGGTACTGCCGCCAGACCGCCTCGCTCGTGGCGGGAGCACCTGCCACCAGCAAGTTCTCCAGCACAGAGAGCCTGCCCCAGACATGAGCGAGCTGGAACGACCTGACCAGGCCGCGATTCGCGCGGGCATAGACAGGCATGCGCGTGACGTCCACCCCGTTGAGAGCGCAGCGGCCGCTGTCGGGCTTGGCGAACCCCGAGATCAGGTCGACGGCCGTGCTCTTGCCCGCGCCGTTGGGTCCGATCAGGCCAACCACCTCGTGCCGGTCCACGGTCAGCGAGCACGAGGTCACGGCGCGCACGCCGCCATAGGTCTTGGACAGCTCGCTGACCTCAAGGAGCATCGTGAGTCACCAGCTCTGCGACTGGCTGCGGGCCGCCCGGGCTCTGCTGGCGAATGCGGTCGCGGCCGACGCGTTCAGGAAGCAGGCCGGCGGCCGGAACCGCAGCACGAGGATGAGGATGACGCCGTAGAGGACCAGCTGCAGCGGAGCGATCTTGTCCGCGGACAGCGACGCCGTCGGCAGGAAAGTTACGGCCTGGGTGACCAGTCCGTAGGTCAGCACCATGCCGAGGACAACGCCCAGGTTGTTCCCGCTCCCGCCGACGTAGAGCGCCGTCAGGAGCAGCAGCGTCTCGCCCGGAGCCCAGCCGTTCGGATCGAGAGCGCCGGTGAATCCGACCAGCAGGCCGCCGCCCAGGCCCGCGATCGCCGAGCCGATGACAAATGCCTTCAGCTGAAGCTGGTAGACATCGCGGCCAAAGGCCGACGCCGCGGCCTGGTCCTCTCTGACCGCCCGCAGCGCCCGGCCGAACGGGCGTCGGCGCAGCATTTCCACGAGGGCGTAGACAAGTGCGAGCACGACCAGGCAGACCAGCAGGTAGTACAAGTTGAAGTTCGCGGACAGCCCGCCGGGCAGCGGCGGCAAGAGCCCGAAGATGCCCTCGGAGCCGTTGAACAAGGGCTTGTAGTACTCCACGAACTGGTGCAGGATCTCCGCCACGCAGAACGTGACGATGGCGAAGTAGTAGGCGCGCAGCCGTCTCAGCGCAATGGACCCGACGACCAGCGCGAAGAGGCTGGAGGCGGCGACGCCGCCGAGGACGGCCAGCGGGAACGGCCAGTTCAGGCCGAGAATGTACTGGATGCGGGTGCCCTGCGACGGCGGCAGGGCGAGGACCATGGTGACATATCCCCCGACTGCCACGCACGGGATGGCCATCAGGTTCACCATGCCGCTGTAGCCGACCTGGACATTAAGTCCGAGGACGATGACGCAGTTGATGGCGGTCAGGATCGCGGCCAGCTCCAGGTACTGGATCACCGCGCAGCCGCAGGCCTGGCCGTGGTGAACAGCCCGCTGGGGCGGAAGAGGATGGCCAGGACGAGTATCCCCACCGCGATGATCTCCTTGTACGCGGCGTCAACGTAGACAGCGGATACCTCCATCGCGAGGCCGATAATGACGGCCGCGACCAGGGCGCCTTGCGGCTTGCCTACTCCGCCGAGCACGACCGCTGCGAACGTGATCAGCAGATAGCTGCTGCCGGAGGTCGGCGAAACACTTCCGCTCGTGGTAGCGACGGCTACGCCAGCCAGGCCAGCCAGCAGCCCTGCCATCAGCCAGGTGAGGTTGACGATCCTGGTCACGGGGATGCCGCGTACCCGCGCCAGCTCGGGCTGATCAGCGACGGCCCGCTGTGCCTTGCCGAATTTCGTGTACTTCAGGACGGCGTAGAGGATCAGCATCGCCGCCACGGCGGTACCCATCGTCGCAATGTCGATCGCCGTCCAGATGAACGGGCCGACGTGGTTGGGGAGTTGTGCGGCGTTAGGGAGCTTGAACGACTCGTCCGTTGACGAGAAGAAGAAGACCAGAAGATTCTGGATGATGAGCGACAGTCCTGCGGTGACGATCAGCAGGTGAATCGGCCGGGTGCCCTTCCTGACGAAGGACTGGAGCACGCACAGGTTCATGGCCAGCGCGGCCAGACCGGCGACCAGCATGCCTACCAGCGCATCCACCACCAGACTGCTGGTGAACCGCTGGGCTTCGAGTGCGCCGAAAGCGCCGAGGGTGAGGATCTCACCGTGCGCGAAGTTCGGGACATTGGTCACGCCCAGCTGAAGTGTCAGCGCGACGGCGGAGAGTCCGACGATGCTGGCCGTCACCAGGCCGAACCCCACCGCGGCCAGGAAGCTGCTCACATCCAGCTCCGCGTACATGAGTGCCGGTACGACATACGCATCTGATTTCTGTAGATGATCTGGTAAATCATCGATCAATGTGGCGAGGCTAACGCTCGGCTCGTTCTGGGTCAATAGGCGCGGCTGATATGTAATCCGGAAGGTCTCGTATAGGTTGACCTCTGCGGTGGCGCAGTCAGCTTTCGATCCTGCGTCGCAGCCCGGCGGCACTCAGCGATCGTGGCGGCGCGCCAGTGCGACTGGCGTAATCCGCGGCGGCCTGAATCGCCGCATTGACCGGAGTCGGCATGCCCAGCGTTCTGCCAAGCAGCACGATCTCGCCGTTCAGGTAGTCGACCTCGGTCCAGCCGGACTGCTTCGCCATGCTCTGCCACGTCGAACTGGTTCCGACTGGCCGGTCGACCTGGCCGATCTCCACTCTCAGGCCGCGCCGTTCCTGCTGCTCCTGAGTGCTTGCGTAGTCGATGCCAGCCGCGTCCAGGATGGCTCGTCCCTCCGTCACCGCGTCCGCAAAAATGGATGCCCACGCCTCAGGTGGTCCCTGGCACATGGCGTCGAGGCCGTTTCCGAGATTCCTGAGCAGCTTCCCGTACTTCCAGCGCATGATCTGGTCCGACGCGTAGACAGCGACCGAGTCATTCGCCAGCTGTGCGGTGAGGTCAGCGGCCAGGGTGTCGAGACCTGCAGGGAACACGCCGACGTGCAGGATGCCGCTCAGCGGCGTGCCAACAGAGATCACTTCGCCCGGCCGCAGGCATGAGGACGGCATCCAGACGCACATTCCGTAGACGCGTCTGAAATGGCGTAGCGCGACGGTCTCGTTGTGCACGCCATTCTGGCCGCAGACGATCGGCAGCCGATCTCCGGCGAGTCCCCCGCCGCGCACTTCGCAGGTCGACCACTGCCGCATTGCCTTCTCCGAGTCCTGACTCTTGACGGTGAGCAGCAGGACATCGTCCGGCGCAAGGTCGAGGTCCCCAGGGCCGCCGGCCACGGGCAGGCGCAGCGAGACTTCACCGCCGGTCGTTACGAAACGCAGCCCGTGGTCCTTGATCTCCTGGTGATGCTGGCCGCGCGCGACGACAACGACCCGCTTACCTGCCTGATGCAGCCGCGCCGCGATGGTGCCGCCGACGGCGCCCGCCCCGATCACGATGATTCTCATGTCACGAGCCAGCTGACCTGCGCGGATGTGTTGCGTGTGCGCTTCATGGATCGCTCCTGAAGTGAGCGCGACGCGTCGCGATGGCCCGACGGTCACCGTTGAGCCAGCAGACCGCCGTCGACGTAGATCGTCGTACCGGTGATGAATGCGGCATCTTCCGAAGCCAGGAACGACACCACGGCCGCGATCTCAGCCGCCTGTCCCGGCCGCCGCATGGCCACCCTGGCGAGTACAGCGTCGCGTGCGGCGGGCGTCGCTAGCGCTGCGGCGTTCATCGCTGACTCCACTGGACCCGGGCCGACGGCATTGACGCGGATGTTCGACCCGGCGAGTCCGACCGCGAGCGCCTTGGTGAGCTGGCGCACTCCGCCCTTGCTGGCGGCGTAATGAGCTAGGTCGCCGAGCGCGACCTCGGCCATCACTGAGGTGATGTTCACGATCGCCCCGCCGCCCGAGTCCTTCATCGCGCGCCCCGCCGCCTGGCAGACGAAGAACGTGCCTTTGAGGTTGACGTCGAGTACGTCATCCCACTCGGCTTCGGTCAGCTCAAGCGGCGCCGAGGACCGATGGATGCCGGCGCAGTTCACGGCGATGTCCAGGCCGCCCAGCCAGCGGACGGCGTCAGCTACCGCCGCGGCCGTATCACCTGGGTCGGCCACGTCCATCGGGAACCAGCGGGCGTCATCCTCATCGGCCCCGGCTGACAAGCGGCTGACGTTGCTCGCGCCGGGAAGATCGGCGCACGCAACCCGGGCGCCCGATCCTCGCAGCCGTTCGACCACCGCGCTTCCGATCGCACCGGCAGCCCCGGCCACGAACGCTCGCTTGCCGAGTAACCTTTGATCGATCATCGCCGGAATATATCAGATCTACCAAATCTTGCACGATGCTCGATTTCATGTCACGCTGCCAGTATGCCGGATCTCGAGCTGCCGCCCATGCTCCTCGGGTTACAGCAGTTCGAAGGTTTTGCCGAAGTTCGCGAGGTCCTGCGGTCGCCGGCTTTCGACGCAGTGGCCCATACCGAGGAAGCCGCGTTTCTCCTGCAGGGCACGCTGGTCGCCATTGACGGCGACGAGCACCAGGCGCGCCGCCGCCTTGAGTCCGGCCTCGTCGCTCCGGCCGTACTGGAGCGCTACGAGGAACACGTCCTCGGGCCTGCCATCCGACGACGCATCCAGGCCTGTCCGGCAGGCGCAGACGGGTTCCGCCGCGCAGACCTGGTGCCCTTCATCCGCCTCCTGTCGATGGAGGTGGGAGCCCAGATCATTGGCGTGGATGTAGCCGCCGAGCAGCGGCTGGTGACCTTCGCGCAGCTAGCCGACAGCATTACCGAAGGCGCTCGGGTCCAGTGGATGAAAGTCGACGGTCACGATCTGATCCGGGCCGCGCACGAGGCAAAGACAGTATTCGTCGAGGAATTCTTCGAGCCCGCGTGGCGGCACCGGGCCGAACTGGTTCGTCGTTGTCAGGCCGGAGAACTCGACCGGTCGGAGCTGCCCGCCGACCTGATCACGATGCTGGCCCTCCATGACCAGCAACTGCGCATGGCCCCGGACTGGGATGACGACTTGTATGTTCGCGAGGCGATCCTCTTCGTGATCGCCTCCGCGTTCACCATCGCCATGTCGGTCAGTCATGCGGTAGCGCACCTCACCGAGTGGGTGGCGGCACATCCGCAGGACGAGGGCAAACTGTGCGACCAGGACTTCCTGCGTCGCGCCGCCAATGAGGCGCTACGGCTGCACCACTCCTCGCCTGCCAACCTTCGGCGGGCGAATTCTGACGTGACGCTCTCCACCGGGCGCCAGGTCGCGGCCGGTGAGCTCGTCGCCATCATTGAAGGCAGCGCCGGCCTCGACGCTCAGGTCTTCGGCCCCGATGCAGCAGAGTTCAACCCTGAGCGCGAGTCAAGACCGCGACCCTGGGCAGCCGCTTTCGGGGAAGGGCAGCACACCTGCCTGGGACAGACACTCGCCATCGGGGCTGGCCGCGGGTCGCGCACCAGCGGCGCGGTAATCCTCATCCTGAGTCAGTTGTTCCAGGCCGGCCTCGAACGCGACGCCGAGTCGCCGCCGGTGCCCAGCACTCGGACCTTCGCCGACTTCTACTCGAGCTTTCCCGTGGTCTTCCGCGGACCGCGGTCAGGCTGAGTCGCTGACGACCAGGCCACGTTCCCGGCTTCGTCATCTACGTCGATGGCGGCTGGACGGCCTGGTAAGCCTGAACTGACCCGCGCGGCCGCGCCTCACTCCGGCGGCATGCGCCTCGGTCCTGTTCCGGCGCCCCGACGTGCAGTTGTAGCCGTTCGTTGACACCGTATCTTGGTAAACGAACGGCTACATCCGTCATCTGTAAACGAACGTTTACCGAGGTCCCATGAACATCACCTCAGCGCGAGACCTGGGTGCTGCGCTCCGAGGCCGCCGCATCAGCCTTGGACTCAGCCAGGCGGAGCTGGCGCGACAAGCAGGAGTCTCCCGGCCGTGGCTGAGCAACGTCGAGGCTGGGAAACCCACCGCCGAGTTGGGTCGCATCCTCAGGCTCATCGATGCCCTCGGCATGCGGCTGCACCTGAAGGTCGGTGGGGACGAGGCCAGCACCGTCGACCTTGACGCTCTCCTGATCGAATACCAGAACCAACGATGGCGACTCGAGCCACTGTCCCCGCCTCTCCGGACGGTCGCCAGGGTCAGAAGCTGACGCGCATGACGACGCGGCGCGGCGAGGGTCGGGAGACTTCGGTGAAGCCGGCGGCGGCGAATGTTCCCTCGGTGCCGACGTGCAGCTCGTCCAAGACGACTTTGGTTGTCGTCATCGGATAGCCCTCGACAGCCCGCGCGCCGTGGACCCGGGCGTAGTCGACCGCCGCGCGGGCAAGCGCAAGGCTGATGCCGCGCCGACGGAACCCGGCACGGGTGACGAAACAGGTCACCGCCCAGACGGAGTCGTCAGTCCGGTCCTCTGAGCGGCCGGTCCACGCGACGCGACCGCCGCGCACCAGACCTATGTAGGCGGTCCGGGGCTCAACGGCGCACCAGCCGACCGGCTCGTCGTCAAGGTAGGCGACCAGGCCGGTGGTCGCCTCGGCGTCCGCGCGGCCGGGGTCGGTCTGGATCCGGAGGCGGTCGGCGCGCTCCTCGGCCGGGAACGAGACGAAGCATTCTTTCGGCCGCATCTTGTAACGCTGGCATTGGCAGTTAGCTGGCGCGGTGGAACCGAGGATCTTCTGCAGATCATCCCAGCTCGCCTCGTTCGCGGGCCGGATGGTCAGCGCGGCGTCCACCAGTTGCCGTGTCCGGGCCGACATATCGACACCATCCTCTCGATCCGGTCCCCAGCAGCGATCGGCACGAATCGTATCGTGCCGCTGCCGGCTACTCGGACCTGCCGAATCGAGCAAGCTGAGGTCACCGAACAAAGTTGGTCTCGCCTCTAACCTGCACTTACTTAGTTGGGCCCCGACAGGGTCTCCAGCGTGGCCGGATGTCCTCGGCGACGGGTGAATGGACACCATCGTGCGGTCGCGGTTACTGCGGCGGGCAGTCCCCGACGAGTCCGTCGATGGCCTCGCGCATCAGGTCGGCGTGGCCCACGTGCCGGGCGTACTCGTCCTGGAGGTCCACCACGATCCGCCGCAGGTTCGGCGACGTGCCAGTGTCTGATGTCGTGTACTTCGCCGGCTGGTCGAGTCCGCCGTCAGCGAGCGCCCTGGCCATCGCGGTCCGCGAGCGCTCGACGGTACGGCGCCAGAGGTCGTAGAGCTCCTGAGGCGTATCTTCGGCCGCGGTGCGCCATGCCCAGTCGGGGTCGGTGTGGTCGGCCACGTCAAGCGGCGGTCCGGGCGCTTCGCCGGTGAAGTCGATGGTGTATCTCTCCTCGACCAGCGCCAGATGCTTTAGCAGCCCGCCGAGTGTCATTGCTGACGGCGGGTGCGGCCGTGTCAAGCCGGCCGCGTCCAGGCCGCCGATCTTCCAGGCGAACGTGGCGCGGGAACGATCGAGCGCGAACAGCAGCAGCTCGACTTCGCCGGCGGTCATCGACGGCTCGCGGATGGTGGTGTCCAGGACAGTGTCGTTCGTCATGCGCAGCAGGCTAGGCCCGGTTCCGGACGTTCCGCGTCCGGGAATGCCGGGCGGCCGGACAGACGATACCGGGATAGACCAGTGACCTCCTCGGATGTGGTCCGGGCAAGCGCCGCCTGCGGGCGCCGATCGACAGGGTAAACGGTCCGGTCACTGTGAGGAGCGGCGCAGCACGGTCACTGCTCGACGCACAAGCTGCGTGCGGCCGTCTGATCGGTGGGTGCGCAGGCAGCGGGACCAAAGGCCCGCCGTGCTGGCACAATCGCCGGCCACGACGGAGCTAGGCTGGCCAGTGTGTCTGATCATTACCGCGCGCCCGGCTGGTTCACGCGCAATGTCTTCAATCAGTTCGTGGCGTTCCTGACCCGCCACGGCGTCAGCGTTCTAGGTTCGCGGGTCCTTGCGGTGAAGGGGCGGACGAGTGGGCAGTGGCGTACCACGCCGGTGAACCTGCTTACCTACGAAGGCCGCAGGTACCTCGTCGCGCCCCGCGGCGAGACTCAGTGGGTGCGCAATCTCCGCACCGTCGGTACCGGCGAGCTGCGCCTCGGCAGCCGGGCCGAGCAGTTCCGCGGCCGGGAGCTGGCAGACGACGAGAAAGTGCCGGTGCTGCGCGCCTACCTCAAGAGGTGGAAGGCGGAAGTAGGGATCTTCTTCGAGGGCACCGGGCCAGACTCCAGCGATGACCAGATCCGCGCCATCGCGCCAAGGCATCCGGCATTCGAAGTGCTCTCCGTCGAGTAGGACTTCCACATCATCGGCGTGGTCAGCCTTCCGACACGTGGTTCGCGCGCGCGCGGCGCGCGCGCGCCGCCGGTGCAACCGTGGCACCGTGTTACGGTGGTACAGTAATGATATGAGCTCGATACTGAGGCGGCGAGCCCGCATCCGCGGCGACCGGCATCAGGTCACCCTGCCCGCGGAAATCCGCGAAGCTCTGCAGGTGCACTCCGGCGATGAGATCGAGTTCGCCGTCGATGAGCACGGTACGGTCACCGTCCGCGGCTACACCTCTATCCCGACGGACCAGGCGTGGTTCTTCTCGACGTCCTGGCAGGCCGGCGAGCGCGAAGCAGACGAGCAGATCGCCGACGGCGAGGGCGACCTTTACACGAGTGACGAGGACTTCCTCGCATCCTTCAGCGCTAGCTGATGCCCACGTACCTGCGTCTGCCCAGGTTCAATCGCGACTGGAACGCACTGACTGCCCAGGAGCAAGCACGATTCCGCGCTGCCCTGGCCGTATTCGTCACCGACCTCGCCGCCGGCAACGGGTTCAGGCCAGGCCTGCGCGTCAAGAAGATGGCCGGGCACGATATCTGGGAAATGACGTGGGCGCCCGATGGCCGTGCGACGTTCTGCTACGGCCAGCCCGTCAGGGATGGTGAGGTGCACATTATCTGGCGGCGAAGCGGCACCCATCAGATCTTCACGGCGCCTTGAGAACAGGAATCACTGCAACGCACCACCGCGCGACTGCGCTTACGGCCGCCTCGCGAATCTGAAGTAGAACGCCCCGAACACCAGCACAACCCCTACGTTCACCATCAGCCGCGGCCAGAAATGGTTCCTGAAGAACAGGACGTCCACGCCGACCACCACGGCTACCATCGCGAGCACGTACAGCGCGACTGCTGCCTGTCTTCCCATCGTTCCTGTCTAGCGTGCGCGACGCGCTTTAGCTAACTGACGGGGCGAACCCTGCTACCTCAACGTCGTAATCGGCGCCTGATTCCAGCAGGCTGCTGAAGAGATACTGCCCGGACGACCTCTCGCAGTGGAGCAGATAGGACCGCACGCCGTCCTGGTCGTCCCTGATGATGTCGGTGGTCACGGCGGCAACTGCCGAACGTGCCGCCGCGCTGTCCGGCATAACGTCATCCGACAGATCGAGGCCGCAGAGCCTGACAAGAACAGCTGATCCCGAGCGTCCGTTCAGCCTCATTAGTGCCCGGCCGTGCGTAACGTCGACGATGGTGACCAGCTCACCGGATGAACGTGCCGCGAGCCCTTCGAGGCGCGCGGTGATGGCCCGGCCCTCCTCTGCCTGGCCGATCAGCAGCCACTCCCCCGGACCGGAGCCGACAACCAGGACGCCTTCGTCGTTCCTTCGGGCCTGGCCAAAGCGAACGCCAAGCTCGGCAGCCAGCCAGCCATCAGGCGCTGCCCTGGCCTGTACCTTAGCCAGCGGGGAACAGTCGGTCAGGGTAAGTGCAGCCGTCGTCTGCCGACCGCTTACCTCCCAGCCGTGCCAGACGATTACCGGCGGGGCCGGCCTGATCGGACCACGTGCTAGCGGTACGCGCAAGGACTCAGACACGCATCCGCCCTCCGTCCGGATCAACGTGCGCGAGGTACTCAGTCACCCGGGCCGGGACGAGCCGTCCGTCGGGCAGCCGGACAGTCACCTCGGTGCCCGGCTCGGCCAGCCGGGCCTCCACCTGAGCCAGGCAGACCGGCCTGGCCAGCGTCGGTGACATCCGGCTGGAGGTGATCCGGCCAGCGATCGCGCCCGCCTCGACGATCTGGCACGCTTCGTCGGGCACCACCGAGTCCAGCGGCTGCAGTCCGACCAGCCGCAGTCCGATCCCGTCCTGCTGCTGCCAGACCAGCTCGGGCTTCCCCGCGAAGTCGTCTTTGTCGAGCTTGACAGCCCAGTCCAGCCCGGCGCTGAAGGCCCGGGTCAGGCCGTCAGTGTCCTGGCCGACGATAAGGTGGCCCTTTTCCAGCCGGAGTATCCGCTGTGCTTCGACGCCGAACGGCGCGGCACCCAGGTCAGCACCGCAGTCCAGCAGGGCTTCCCAGACGTGCAGGCCGTAGCTTGCGGGCACATGCAGCTCGTAGCTGAGCTCCCCGGTGAAGCCGATCCGCCACAGGACACACTCGTCGACGCCTGCGATCCGGCCCGTGCGCACATTCATGTAGCCGAATGCGGCATTGCTGAGGTCGACGCCCTCGGTCAGCCGCTCGACCAGGAGCCGCGACTTCGGCCCGGCCACGTTGATGCTGGCGTAAGCAGTCGTGACCGCGGTGACGTGCACGCGCCAGTCGGGGTGCTCGGTCTGCAGCCATTGCTCCACCCACTCCCAGACGCCCGCCGCGCCCGAGGATGTCGTGCTCATCAGGTAGTGCTCGGCGGTCAGCCGGCCGGTCACCCCGTCGTCGAGCACTACCCCGTCCTCGGCGCACATGACCCCGTAGCGGACCTTGCCGACCTCCAGCTTGGACCATTTGTTGACGTACAGCAGGTTCAGCAGCCGGGACACGTCGGGACCGCGCAGGTCAAGTTTCCCGATCGGAGTGACATCAATGATCCCTACGCCCTCGCGGACGTTGCGAACCTCGGCCGCGGGATCCCCGTAGTGATCGGGACGGATCCAGGCGCCGGCCTGGAGCGGCACGGCGCCGTGTGCCTCATGCCAGGGCTGCATCGGTGAGTAGCGCACCGGCTCATGGGAGCGCCCGGCCAGCGCTGCCAGGCTGACCGGCACGTACGGAGGGCGCCAGGTCGTGGTGCCGGTTTCGCTCACCGGCAGGCCGATCGCCCTGGCTACGATCGCCACGGTGTTGACAGTCTCCAGCTTGCCCTGGACAGGTCCCATCGTTGCGGTCGTGAACCGCTTCGCCAGCTCGGCTGAGTCGAAGCCCTCGGCGACTGCGGCGTGGAGGTCCTTGGTTGTCACGTCCTCACTGAAATCGACGAATCCGCTGGTGCGGCCCGCGAACAGAGCCGGATGCTCGTCGACGCCCAGCGGCGGGATCGGGACCGGATCGCGCTGTCCGGGGTCATCACGGGCTAGCAGGCGCCCGGTCGGACTGGCTTCGATCCAGGCCCGGCGGATCATTCCAGCACGCCTCGCGGCCTCACGCCCGACGGCGGTGGCGTGGTCGGTCAGATCCTGAAGCGATCCGTCGCCGGCGATGCCGCCCGCCACCAGCACGTCGTCGGGCAGCGCGGCGATATCGGGCCGGAACCTGGCTGCCCGCTCGCTGTACACGGGCCTGTTCCCGGCAGCATTGATCAGCAATGTCGGCGCGGTCCACCCCACCGCGGTAACCAGCAGGTCGCAGTCGATCCGGCTGCCGTCAGCGACCTCGACTGACCGCACGCCACGCCGGCCGTATACGGCGACCACGTCGCCGCCGCGCCGCGCGTCCTCGACCCTGGCGATCTCCACGCCGGCCCGACGCAGATCAGCAACCGCCGCGTCCCCCTGCGGATTCGCCGTCAGCACGACCGCGCGCTGGCCGGGCCTGACGGCATGAAGGTTGATCAGGCGGCGAACTGCGGTCGACAGCATCACGCCGGGCAGGTCGTTGCCGTTAATGACGTAGGGGCGCTCGATCAGCCCCGGCGCGACGACAAGCGTCTTGGCCCGCGCCTTGACCAGGTGCTCGCCCGCCAGCCGCTGACCGCTCAAGGACAGCGATCCAGTTGCCGTCGTACCGACCGAGCACCACCGAGTCAGTCAGGACCTCGATGCCGGGCTCGCCGGCCGAGCCTGTCACGAAACCGCGCAAGGGCCGCGAGGTCCTCCTCGCCACCCCAGCGCAAATGGCCGCCGACGTCGATGCTCCTCCTCGACCAGCAGGACCGACGCGCCCGCGGCAGCGGCGGCGAGCGCAGCAGCCAGCCCGGCCGGGCCGCCCCCCGCTACCAGGACATCAGGATGAGCAAATCGCTTGGCGGCACTCGTGTCCGGGGTGTCGGGCGAAACAGATCCCGCCATGGGTGAACCGCCTGAGCACGCTCTCGTAGGCCGGCCACAGGAACCGCGGGCGCATGAACGTCTTGTAGTAGAAGCCAGCGGCCAGGAAGCGGCCCGCGAAACGGTTGGCCGCCTTCACATCGAACTCAAGCGAGGGCCAGGTGTTCTGCGAGCTCACCACCAGGCCGGCCGACACCAGCCGGTGAGCGCCGCGCACGTTTGGTTCATCCCCGACCTGGACCATGCAGCCCGGGTCATGGAAGCTGGCCGTCAGCAGGCCGCGCGGCCGGTGGTACTTCAGGCTTCTAGAGAAGACACGCTCGCCGGCGGCCGCGAGCGCCGAGATGATGGTGTCGCCCTGCGTAGCCGGCGACATGCCTGCCGTTCCAGCGGAAGGACAGCTCGCTAGCCCGGTCTATCACTTCGCCTGGCTGCGGTCCGAGCCGCATGGGCATGGGCGTACCCGCCGCTCGCCGGCCTGACCCCGGCCGCAGGACTGCCGGTCCCTCGGTGGCCGTGGTCTTGTTCGCGTTACTCATGGCCAGCACCTCGGGGATCCTCAGCCGGGGCGTCACCCGCCGGGTGGCCGACCCTCACCTCGTTGGTCTCGGTGTGCCGCTCGATGCCGATGAACTTGCGGCAGCCCAGCCGGTGATACCAGGTCTCTGCGGTCCAGCCGCGCGGGTTGGCCCGGACGTAGAGGTAGCTCCGCCACTGCCGCCGGTCCGCAGTCCGCGGGTCAGGACGTGCCGTTGCCTCGCCGATGTGCTGGAACTCGCTGGCATCACGCGGGTCCGCACCAGGGACACGGCAGCAGGATCATTAACGGGCCTCCATGCGCTAGTGGCCGACTGCGGCCGCGCCCTTCTCGCCGACCAGACGACCTTCGGCGAATCTGTCGAGACCGAACGCGGCAATGATCTCGGGGCGGCGGCCGTCGGCGATGCAGCTGCGCCATGCGCCTCACCCGCGACGGGACCGGCCTTGAACCCGTAGGTTCCCCAGCCCACGTCGACGAGAAAGCCCTCGACCGGCGTGTGCCCCATGATCGGCGAGAAATCAGGCGTCATGTCGCACAGGCCGGACCACTGGCGCAGCAGCCGTACCTTGCCCAGCGCCGGCATCAGCTCGCAGGACGTGCGCGGCCACGCCCTCGATGAACTCCAGCGAGCCACGCGTCGAGTAGGACGTGAACGGGTCCACGCTGGCACCGAAGACCAGCTCGCCACGGTCGGTCTGGCTGACGTAGACGTGCAGCGTTCCGGACACGATCACCGGGTGCAGGAACGGCCGCACCGGCTCGGTGACGGCAGCCTGCAGCGGATATGTCTGTACCGGCAGCCTGACACCGGCCAGGTCGGCGACGAGCGTGGACCATCCTGCGGTGGCGTTGAGCACGATGCGGGTCGCGATGTCGCCTTTGCTGGTCCTGACTCCGCGTCACCCGGCCGCCGGTCACGTCGATGCCGGTGACCTCGGTCTCCTGGTGGATGTGCACGCCATATGCCGCCGCGCCGCGGGCGTAGCCCCAGACCACCGCGTCATGCCGGATGATCCCGCCCGGCGGGTGCCATAGCGCGCCGAGGACCGGGTAGCGGCGCCGGTCGCTGACATCCACGAACGGCGCTAGCCGCTTGACCTCAGCAGCGTCGATAACCTCGGAGTCGACGCCCTCGAGCTTGTTGACCTCGGCGCGCCACCGCATGGTGCGGAGCGAGGAGTCACTGTGCGCGAGGGTGAGGTGGCCGCGCTTGGCGAACATCACGTTGAAGTCGAGTTCAGTGGCCAGGCGCTGATACAGCGTCAGCGACCGGTCGTAGAACCTGACGCCTTCTGGAGTCAGGTAGTTCGACCTGAGGATCGCGGTGTTGCGGCCGGAGCCTCCGGACCCGAGGTAGCTCTTGTCGAGCACCGCGACGTCGGTGATGCCGTGCTCTGCCGCCAGGTAATAGGCTGCCGCGAGGCCGTGCACGCCACCACCGATGATGACGACGTCGTAGCTGTTCTTGATCGGCTGCGGAGACCAGGCTGGGGGCCAGTCCTGCCGAGTAAGCCCGCGCCGGACAAGGCCGAGTGCGGAATACTTCGCCGGAAAGGCGGCGCGGCCGCGGCTCAGAACGCCGCTAGCTGGCCTGACCTGCAAGGGTCTTCGCCTCCCAGCGGGTGATGGTGCGATAGCCCAACCGGTTCAGCGCAAGATTACGCCTCTGATGAAACGCTGTCCACTTTGAGTAGACAGATCGCGACACCGGACCGTGCGCACCGTGCAACCGAAAGGTCAGCTGGCCGGATGGATCGACTTGACGGACAGGAACTGGATCGGCAGCTCAATCAGCGCATTGGGGCCATGCGGAACCTCGCCGACGAACTGGATCGTGTCGCCGGGTTCGAGCAGATACCTGGAGTCGCCGTACAGGTACTCAATCCGGCCGGTGATCACATGGAGCAGTTCGGTTCCCGCATGCTGGTACAAGGGAAAGGTGTCGGCCCGGTGAGTAAGCGTGACGAGCAGGGTCTCCAGAGTGTTGTGCGGTGCGCGCATGCTGCCGAGCGACTGATACCTATGTCCAGGGCCCGAGCCCTTGTGCTGGATTTCCAGGCCGAGTCCAGCTTTGACGAGAAGGACGTCCTGCTCCTCGTTCAGCCCGCGCAGGAAGGCCGTGACCGGAACCTTGAGCGCGACTGACAACCTGGCGAGCGTTGCCAGGCTTGGCGAGGCCTGTGCGTTCTCGACCTTGGAGAGCATTCCCTTGGACAGGCTTGTCAGGTCGGCGAGCTGGCCGACGGTCAGGCCGAGCTGAAGGCGGAATTCTCTGACCCTTTCAGCGATGACGGCGCCGAGGGCGTCCTCGAGAGCTCCGCGCGACCGCTCGACGTCGGCCCGGGATTCCGCGGGGACCATAGAACGTCCTCCTCTGCTTCGCCGCTGAACGCAGGCAGGTCGCTCACAGCCTCCCATGGCACGTCCTCCCGATGCAGCCGCGCCGACCGGTGATCATGGCGGGTACCTGTCCGGCCGGGGGCGGCCAAAGGCCGGTTTCGGGGAAATGCTGGAGATGGCGGTTGTATCATCACACGATACAGTGTTTACTCTCTGTAAATCGCCACGTCCGCACCGGCAAGCGTGGCTCCTTGCCGAAAGCGACGGTGCGCCGATGGGAGCGTGGAGAGTTGAATGTGCGGTATTGTCGGTATTCAGCTTAAAAATCCTAGTCTCTGCCCGGTTCTCGGCGAACTGGTCGTCCCGATGCTCGAAGGGCTGGCCTCGCGAGGCCCGGACTCGACTGGCGTCGCGGTTTACGGTGACGAGGCGCCGGCCGGGGCCATGAAGTACTCGCTGTGCGCGGCGGCCGAGGACTATGACTGGGCCGGTTATGTTGCCGCTGTCGAGGCCCGGGCCGGGGTGCGGCCGGTCAGGTGCCGGCTCAGGGGCCGCGGCGCTGTCGTCGAGGCGCGCCTCGGGCCCGACCGTGGCCCTCGGCTGCTCACTGAGATCGACCCGTCGGTCCGGCTACTCGGATTCGGCTCTGCCATCGAGGTCTACAAGGACGTCGGGCCCGGCCGCGCAAGTGTGCCGGCGCTACGGGATCGGCGCGATGAGCGGTTACCAGGCTATCGGCCACACCCGGATGGCGACGGAGTCGGCAGTGACGATCGAGCACTCGCATCCGTTTGCCGCCGCTGCTGATCTGGCCCTGGTGCACAACGGGTCGTTCTCCAACTACGCGAGCATCCGCGCGCCGGCTCGGTGCCGACGGCGTGCGCTTCGACACCGACAACGACTCCGAGGTCGCCGCCCGATTTATCGCGCGAGAGATGGCCGCGCGGGGCGGACGCTGACGAAGCGCTGCGCGGGCGTGCTCAAGGTGTTCGACGGGTTCTTCACGCTCGTGCTGGCGACCGGGGACTCCATTCGCCGTCGTGCGGGACTCGTTCGCCTGCAAGCCACTGGTCATTGCCGAGACGACCGACTACGTCGCGGTCGCGTCGGAGTACGTGGCGCTCGCGGAGCTGCCGGGGATCGAGAAGGCCGAGGTCTTCGAGCCGATGCCCGAGGAGATTCACACGTGGAGACCTGACTGCGACCGAACTCAGCTGCGCCGAGCTGTCGGTCCGCGAGGTGAACACCGCGCTTGCGCGGCCTGCCGGACGGAACGGCTGTCCGGATTACCGAGCCGCGGGGCCGCCACAACCTGGCCGTCGGCATCACCGACCGGCTGCGACATCACCATCGCTGGCAACGCCGGCTACTTCATCGGCGGCCTGTGCGACGGCCCGAAGATCGTGGTCGATGGTTTCGTCGGCTGGTCGGTCGGCGAGAACCTCATGCCTCGGGAACGATCAGGGTGCAGGGCAACGCGTCGGAGTGCGCGGGCGCCTCGGCCAACGGCGGCCTCATCGTGATCGAGGGTGACGCCTCGTCGCGGGCCGGCATCTCGCTCAAGGGCGGGACGATCGCGGTCGGCGGGGACGTCGGCCACATGAGCGGGTTCATGGCCCAGGCGGGGACCATCCTGATCGGCGGCGACGCCGGCGGACTCTCTCGGTGACTCGCTCTACGAGGCCGTCATCTACGTGGGCGGGAAGATCCCCTCGCTCGGCTCGGATGCCAGGATCGAGGAGCTCACGCGGCCGACGTCGAGCGCGTCGCGCGGGCTTGCGTCAGCGGCCGGGTTCGGCCACATCGAGCCCGGAGAACGTGACCGGGTCGCCTCGGCCAGGACGCTTTACAACTTCGACGCCCTCAAGGACCAGAGGTACTGATGGAGCCGACGTTCCCGGTCATGAGCGCCAGCCACGGCTACGTCGAGCCGCCTGCCCATGGACCGGCACGGAGCCAGCCACACCTTCCCGCCCGAGGTCATCGGCGCAGATCCACGAGATGGCCGACGTCGGCAGCTACGAGATCCGCGGCTGGGGTGCCAAGCGCGCAGCTGCCGACGCTTCGACGACCTGGTGTTCCTGACCGCCTCGCTCGTCCCGGTACCCGCTGGAGGGCTACCGGGAGCGATGCGACACGACCACCGTGCTCGGCACCCGGTTCGCCAGCAAGCCGCTGGAGCTCGCGATCCCGATCACGATCGCGGGGATGAGCTTCGGCGCGCTGTCCGCGCACGCCAAGGAGGCGCTGGGCCGGGCGGCCACGCGCGGTCGGGACTTCGACTACCACCGGCGACGGCGGCATGACCGAAGAGGAGCGGCAGCGCCTCCCAGCTGCTGGTCTACCAGTGCCTGCCCTCGCGCTACGGGTTCAATCTCGATCGACCTGCGCGCGGCCGACGCCATCGAGGTCGTGATCGGCCAGGGCGCCAAGCCGGGCGGCGGCGGGCATGCTGCTCGGCCAGAAGGTGAGCGAGCGGGTGGCCGGAATGCGCACGCTGCCGCCCGGCATCGACCAGCGGTCGGCTTCGCGCCATCCGGACTGGACCGGGCCGGACGACCTGCGGATCAAGATCGAGGAGCTGCGCGAGGCGACCGGCTGGGAGAAGCCGGTCTACGTGAAGCTCGGGCGCGACCCGGGTCGAGAACGACGTCAAGCTTGCCGTCGCGGCCGGTGCCGACGTCGTGGTGGTCGACGGCATGCAGGGCGGGACCGGCGGCCACGCAGACTGTGTTCATCGAGCACGCCGGCATTCCCACGCTGCCCGCGGTGCGGATGGCCGCTGAGGCGCTGCGCGACATCGGCATGCAGGACGAGGTCCAGCTGATCGTCTCCGGCGGGATCCGCTCGGGTGCCGACGTGGCCAAGGCGCTCGCGCTCGGGCGCCACGGCCGTCTCGATCGGCGTCGGCCTCGCTCATCGCCCTCGGGCTGCAACCGGTCCACGCTACGGCAGGATGGCATCGAACACGACGCCACCGGCGACTACGCGGCGCTCGGCACCGCGCCTGGTTACTGCCACCACTGCCACACCGGCCGGTGCCCGGTCGGCGTGACGACCCAGGATCCCGAGCTCGAGCGCCGCCTGGACCCGGCTGTCGGCGCACGGTGGATGGCCAATTACCTCAAGGCGCTGACGATGGAGCTCGACGGCGCTCGCCCGGGCATGCGGGAAGTCAACGTGCACAACCTGGAGCCGGACGACCTGGTGGCGCTGACCGTCGAGGCGGCGGCGATGGCCAGGGTGCCGTCTGGCCGGGCACCGACTGGATACCAGGGCAGGACGGCAGGTTCTGAGGCAGCGGTCCGGCAGAGCGTCAGCGCGGGACCTCGGCCGACGCGGGCAGCATGGAAGGCGTCGGCACCACGGAGAGCGGAGGCGACATGCGGGACGTCGAAGGCGCAGCTCAGGGCACGGGCAGAGGCTGACGGCGTCGAGTTCTTCTTCGCCATGTTCGTGGACATGCACGGCAAACCGTGCGCCAAGATGGTGCCCGGTCGAGGCACTCGACGTCATGCTGGGCGGCGGCTCGGGCTTCGCCGGCTTCGCGGCAGGCCCGATGGGCCAGAGCCCCGCCGACCCCGACATGATCGCCGTGCCTGACCCTGCCTCGTACACGCTGGCGCCCTGGCAGCCCGGCCTGGCGGTGCTGCAATGCGACATCCACGTCGAGGGCGAGCCCTGGCCCTACACGCCCCGGCTGATCCTGAAGCGGATGCTGGAAGGCTCGCGGCTCGTGGCCTGACTATCAAGGTCGGCTGTGAGGCCGAGTACTTCCTGGTCCGGCGGGACGGTGAGGGCGAGATCCAGGTCGCCGACCCGCTGGACCGGCACGAGGCGCCCTGCTACGACGCCAAGGGGCTCGACCCGGATGTACGACCACCTCACGACGGTGTCGAGGTACATGAACCGCTCGGGCTGGGCGAACTACGCCAATGACCACGAGGACGCCAACGGCCAGTTCGAGCAGAACTTCCGCTACGCCGACGCGCTGACCACCGCCGACCGGCTGATCTTCTTCCGCTACATGGTGCACGCGTTGGCGCAAACGCCGGCCTGGCGGCGACATTCATGCCGAAACCGTTCACGCATCTGACCGGCTCCGGACTGCACATGCACTCCAGCCTGTGGGACGTGCTCACTGGCAGCAGAGCTGTTCGTCGACCCCGCCGACCCCCGCGGACTCGGGATGTCGCGACTGGCCTACCAGTACATCGCCGGGCTGATCGACCACGGTCCGGCGCTGGCGCGGTCACCTGCCCGACGGTGAACTCCTACAAGCGCATGGGGGTCGGCGCGCCGCAACTCCGGCGCCACCTGGGCGCCGGCGTACGCCACCTACGGTGGTAACAACCGCACCCAGATGCTGCGTGTGCCCGCCGCCGGCCGCGTGGAGAACCGGGCCTGTCGACGGCGCGGCCAATCCCTATCTGGCCATGGCCGTGCAGCTCGCCGCCGGGCTCGACGGCATTGACCGCGCGCTGGACCCTGGCGAGCCGAATCGCGACAACCTGTACGCGCTACCGGCCGAGCGAGGTCAGCCGCCGCGGCATCCGGTCGATGCCGCCGACCCTGCTGCACGCGGTGGACGAGCTGGTGGCTGACGACGTGCTGCGCGATGCGCTCGGCAAGACGCCCGACGGCGATTACGTCGATTACTACGCGGATGTCAAGCGGGCGGAGTTCCACGCCTGGCACTCCGTCGTGACCGACTGGGAAGTGGAGCGGTACCTGACGCTGATCTAGCTAGCTCAGGTACTCCAGGCCGCACGGGCCCGCTCGTCGAGCGGTCGGGCCATGGCCTGCGCCAGTTCGACCGCGCCGTCCGGCGTGACGAGGTACAGGTTCTCCTTGCGGACGCCGAATCGGCCGGGCAGGTAGACGCCGGGCTCCAGCGCCATCACCATCCAGCTCTGCACGGTGCTGGAGTCTGACGGGATCACATGCGGGTCGTCGAGGACCGACAATCCGACGCCGTGGCCGCCGTGGTGGGGAAACTCTCCGTCGGGCCACCTGGCCATAATCTCGCCGTGCATGAAGTCGAAGACGTCGGCACCGGTAGCTCCGGTGCGCAGCCGGGCTGCCGCCGCGCCCAGGATGGCGTCGAGCTGACCGAGGATGTCGTAGACCTCGGCGTTAGCGCCGTCGACATGGGTGCGGCAGGTATCGGCCCAGTAACCGTCCGCGCGTACGGAGATGTCGGCGATCACCGGCTGGCCAGCAGCAGCCCGCGTCCGCCCGGCGACCGCGATGGGGCCGCACACGTCAGCAGTGTTCGCCGCTGCCAGCAGGTCCGCGCCGAACTCGACCGGCAACCCGTGGCGGATCTGGGCCGCAGCGTGCGCCGGCGCTCAGCATCTCGATCTCGGACGCACCCGCGCGGGTGCCGTCCGCGACCTCGGCGTGCGCCAGCCAGCACAGCTCGTATGCGTGAAAGATCCTGGCGAGCTCGTCTGCGTCCTTGACCAGGCTCATGCTGTGCAGTGCGTCGTCGGCCGCCACGACCGTCGCGGTCGGCCGGCGCGCAACGCCGGCGGCGTGATCGCCAGCCACGCCCAGTCGCCGGGCGTGAGCCACCGCACCGACCTGATGCACTGCAGCGGCAAGCAGCGGGATCGGGTTGAGTTCGAGGCCGAATCCGCGCTCGCCGTACCCGACGACACGGTCCGCATCCGACAGCTGCTCGGCGACCGCACCTCGTCGCGGAGCGACGACCAGGGTGCGCTCCCCGTCTGGTCCGATGACCACCGCGGCAGGGCCGCCATAGTAACGGGCGTAGCCCGTGACCCAGGTGACCAGATCGGTACCCGTCACGACGAGCGCATCCAGGCCGTTGGCGGCGATCCAGTCCCGCACCCGGTCCAGCCTCGGCGGCGGGGGCTCCATAGTGATGTGCTGGCTTGTTACCGATGAAGACTGCTGAGTTTCAGACAGCGCCACGAGTGCCTCCTCGCCGTCCTGCGCGCCAGGCGATGCCATCGCCGTTCCTGCCCCAACGCTATAGCATATGGGCGAGCTGGGACATAGACCCGCAGCGTGACCCACCCGATGCAGGAGGTATTGCCCATGAAGCTGGCTGGTCGGGTGTGCGTCATCACCGGTGGCGCTCGCGGCATCGGCGAGGCCATTGCGGCTAGGTTCGCGGCCGAGGGCGCAACGGTCGCCATCCTCGACCTGGACAAGGCCGCGGCCGCCGAAACCGCTGGCCGCCTGGGCGGTACCGCACACCGATGCGACGTCGGCTCCCGGTCATCGGTCGAGGAGGCGGTAGCCGAGGTACTGGCGGCGCACGGGACCATCGACGTGCTCGTCAACAACGCCGGCATCGGCCTGGCCGGCCCGTCGGAGACCTTCTCCGACGAGGACTGGAACACCTCGATCGCGGTCATGCAGACCGGCGTCTTCCTGTGTTCTCAGATCGTGGGGCGGCACATGCTGGCCGCGCGCCGCGGCGCCATAGTGAACATCAGCTCGATCAACGCATGGGAGGCTTTCCCGATGCGGCTCGCCTACTGCGCGGCCAAAGCTGCGGTCGTCGCGATGACCGAAGTGCTGGCGATCGAGTGGGCGGACCGCGGGATCCGAGTCAATGCCGTCGCGCCGGGCGTGACGCGCACTGCACTGGTGCAGAAGGGGATCGACGACGGCGTGATCGACGTGCCTGCCTACACAGCGCGGACGCCTCTGCACCGCCTCGGCGAGCCCGACGAGATCGCCCGCGCGGTGCTCTTCCTCGCCAGTGAGGAAGACGCATCATTCATCACCGGCACGACGCTGCGCGCCGACGGCGGCTGGAGCGCCATGGGCTGGGTAGTCAGTCAGCCGAACTGACTGCAGACACTCTAGCTGCTAACTGACTCTTGACACTCTAGATGCTATAGCGTTTGATTCTGTCAATTCGATCCCCCGACCCGGGAGGAACCGATGGCGCGAGCCGCCGGACAGCAAACCGCCGCGACTTCCTCCGAGCCGGGCCTGCTCAATACCAATGCACTGGGCCTGTGGGGCCTGGTGATCATGGGGATCGCCTATATGGGCCTGGCGCTCACGGCGTACTTCAATTTCGGCATCATGCAGGGTCTCACCGGGCCGATCGTGCCGCTGGCGTTCGCCGCGGTGACGGTCGCGATGCTCCCGACCGCATTGAGCTATGCGGTCATGAACAGCCGGCGTCCGTCGACCGGCGCGACGCTCACCTGGCTATGGGAGGCCACTACTCCTCCGCTGGGCGTCTGGCTCGGCTGGGTGCTCGTGATTGCCTACATCGTCGGCTGCATCCTCCAGCCGGTCATGTTCGGGCTGTTCTTCAACTCCTTCCTGAACTACTTCGGTGTCAGTACGGGCTACCTGACCGCTACCCTTGGCGGCCTGATCCCGATCGCGGTGGTCGGCTTCATGACGAAGAAGGACATCCGCGTCTCCACCAAGATCGTGGGTTTCTTCATCATGATCGAGGCCGGCTTCGTCGCGCTGCTGGCGCTGTACATCATCATCAAGCAGGGCGTGGCCGGCCATCTGTCCTTCCGGCCCCTCAACCCGGCCGCGGCGACTGCCGGGTGGACTGGCTTCCTCAACGCGCTGCTGTTCGCGGTGCTGGCGATCGCCGCCTTCGACATCGTCGCGCCGATGGCCGAGGAGACCAAGACGCCGCGCTCGCTGGTGCCGAGGGCGACCATCTACGTGACGATCGGGGCCGGCCTGTACTGGGTTTTCACCTCGTTCGGCATCGTCAATGCGGTTCCGGCGAAGACCATGGCCGCGTACGTCAGCTCCGGGCAGTTCACGCCGATCTACCTGGTCGCAGGGCACTACGTCAGCTGGCTGCGGATCCTGGTCCCGCTGACCGGATTCACTGCCGTGTTCGCCGCGTTCAGCGCCATCTCGATCGCAGCGAGCAGGCAGCTGTACGCGCTCGGTCGCGAGGGACTGGCGCCGCGCATATTCGGTCGGACCGACGAGAACAGGACACCGTGGAACGCGCAGCTACTGGTCCTCGGATGCTGCGTGGTGCTGCCGATCCTGATCAGCCTCTACCAGCATCACAATCCGCTGCTCGCGTTCGGCTGGATCGGCGAGGCGTACGTCTTCTTCATCCTGATCCCGTACACGCTGACCTGCGTGGCGAACATCTTCTATCACCTGCGCTACCACCGCGGCGATTTCAATCTGCTGACGAACCTGGTCCTGCCGGTGCTCGGCATCGCCATCAACATCTACATCTTCTACAAGAACTTCTTCCAGACGTTCGTGCTGAACGCGACCAGCTTCAAGCTGCAGACCTCGATCAGCGTTGCCTGCTTCGCCGCCGTCGCACTCGCCGTCGTGTTCACGGTGCTCGGCATCCGCAGGACCGGCAAGCTCGGCCGGCCGCACGGGTTCATCGAGGATGAGCCGGAAGTCATCAAGGCGGCCGGCGATTGACCGCTCGGTTCGACGGCCGCCACGTCATCGTTACCGGCGGCGGCCGGGGCATCGGCCAGGCCACTGCCCGCGCGTTCGCCGCTGACGGCGCCGAGGTCATGGTCCTGGGCAGGACTGTCCCGGACCTCGAGGAGACAGTCCGTCAGATCGGCGACGACGGCGGCGTTGCGTGGCTCGCCAAGTGCGACGTAAGCGACGAAGCTCAGGTCGATTCGGCGGTGCGAGCAGCGATGGACCGCTGGGATCGCATCGACGTGCTGGTCAACAACGCCGGCATCGACGACGACACGCCGTTTCTCCAGATCGACCGGGACCGCTGGCGCGCGGTCATTGACACCAACCTCACCGGCGCATTCCTCATGGCCCAGGCAGTTGCCCGGCAGATGGCCCGGACCGGCGGAGGCGTGATCCTGCACACGGCGTCTATCGACGCCTCCGGCGGCGATGGCCCGTTCGCCGCCTACAACGCATCGAAGGCCGGGTTGCTCGGGCTTAACCGGACCATGGCGCTCGAACTCGCCAGGCACGGGATCCGATCCAACTGCGTGAGCCCGGGTTTCACCCACACGGCGATGACAGAGCAGGCTGTCGGCCCGGAACTGATGGATTACCTGAACGGGTCCTTCGCCCGGGTGCCGATGAGACGGCTGGTGCGTACCGATGAAGTGGCCCAGGCGTTCCTCTTCCTTGCGTCCGAGCGGGCCTCCGCGATCACCGGCATTGACCTCCGGGTGGATGCCGGGCTGACGGCCAACTGGTACATACTCGAGACGTTGCCTGGCAACTGACCAGTCCAGCCCGGTAGCTGACCAGTCCAGCCCGGTAGCTGACCAGTCCAGCCCGGTAGCTGCACGAGCGGCCGCGGTTCATCGTGACCTGCAGGCGCAGATAACCGGCTAGTCCTTGTCCTCGGTAGAGGTCAGGCTCGTGTCGGCAATCCGCTTGGCGGCAGCCTCGACGTGTCGCTGCATCACGCGCTCCGCCGTCCGCCTGTCGCCGGACGTGATCACGTCTAGCAGCTCCTGGTGACTCTCGGCGTGGCGGCGCATCTCATCAGGTTCCAGCGCGGCCACAGCCGCGCGGAAGAAGTGATTCATCCGGCCGCGCATCTGCCCCGCGACCTGGACAAGTAGCGTGTGATCGGCGAGTTCCCAGAGGCGCCGGTGGAACAGCTCGTCGGTCTGGTGCAGGAGCACGAGATCCTGGCGCTGCCCGGCGGCCAGCATCTGGTCCACGATCAGCTGCAGCTCTGACCGCGTCGCCGGCGTGATTTGCCCGTGCAGCCTCCGCACAACGAACTGCTCGAGGACAACCCGCAGGCTGGACAGCTCCTCCAGCATCCGGGGGGACAGACTAGCCACCCGTGCGCCCCGCCGCGGCAGCCGCACGACCAGGCCTTCCTCGACGAGCCGGGCGAGAGCCTCGCGCAGCGGGATATGGCTGACTCCGAACTGACGGGCTAGCTCCCGCTCGACCAGCCGGTCGCCCGGCGCATAGACACCGTCCCAGATCGCCGTGCGGAGGCGGTCCACCAGGGCGTCGGCCCGGTTCTGGTCGGGCAGCGGTTCGGCGGTGCTCACGACGCTGTGTACCGGTAGGCAACGCACCCGGCGAGCATCGTCAGGATCGACCGCCCGCTCTCGTGCGCGGCCACGTCCGTACGGCACCAGGTGGCCGGTTCGCAGCTCATGTTTCCTTCCTACGGCGCGCGGCTGCCAGCCGCGGTTACTCTCCCGGCCTTCAGGCTAGCCATCGGCCTGCTGTCCCGCCGCGACGGCATCGCCGGACTCCCGTACCGTCGGCGGCTCGAACAGCTCCACCACGTGCCCATCCGGATCCCGCAGGTAGACGCCGCGGCCGCCGCGGTTAACGCCGGTGTCGACGATGACCGGCGCGCTGAATGCCGATCCACCCGCCGCCACGAGCCGGCCGAGCCTATCCTCCAGGTCGTCACAGGCGACACAGACATGTACGAAGCCCACGTCGGCGGGCCTGGACATGTGCTTGCCGCCGGACGGCCTTACATACTCAAACAACTCGATCCGCGGGCCCTCGCCGCCGAATGCCAGGTGCGCCATGCGGACGCTGGCGCCGGCCTCACCGACGATGGCCTCGATGTAGCCACCGGTCTTCTCCTGCTCGAAAAGTACGGTCATCCCCATCGCATCTCGCCAGAAGAGTAGCGAGCGCTCGAGGCTTGAGATCGTCAGTCCGGTGTGGTGCAGCGCTGGCATAGTGCACGTGCCTTTCAGAGTGTGACGGACAGACCGCGGTCGATGACGACTCGGGGACCAGGTGGGGTAGGTGTGCTGGCCGCAGGACGAAACAGCAGACCGCTGCGGCCACATCGCCGGCTGAGCCGGATGGCGAGATGGAAGCCGGCCGTCCCGTCATCGCGCAGTCTCCGCGCGCTCGTCCGGCCGGTGTCGCTGGCCGCCCGCGTCGCCCTCGCTGCGACCACGCCAGGTTCCATTCCGGCAGTAAACGCTATAGCATCTGGATGCGTCAAGAAGCCCGGAGGGCGCATGGCACGAGCAGGCTTCGGGGTTACCCAGGCCATGGTCAACGGCTGGCGGGCGGTCATCCTCGGGAATGATGCGGTGCAGCTGACGGTCCTGCCCGACAAGGGCGCGGACATCTACTCGATCGTGGATCTGTCATCCGGGGTCGATCCGCTGTTCAAGACGGACTGGGGCCTTCAACCGCCCGGCTCGCCGCCACGCGAGGGCAGCACGGGCATGCCCTTCCTGGAGAACTATGAGGGCGGCTGGCAGGAGCTCTTCCCCAATACCAACGATGCCTGCGTGTACCAGGGCGTCGAGCTTCCGTTCCACGGCGAGGTGGCCACCCAGCCATGGTCCTGGTCGGTCGAAGCGGGCGACGATGACGTGGCGGTCAGGGTTGCCGTCGACTGCCGCCTGACGCCGTTCCGGCTCGAGCGCTTGATGCGGCTGCGGCGCGGTGAGCGCAGGCTGGTGCTTGAAGAATCGGTGCTGAACCAGTCCCGGGATGTGGCGCATTTCGTGTGGGGTCATCACTGCGTTCTCGGGCCGCCGCTGATTGCCGCAGGCGCCGAGCTTCGCGTCCCGTGCCGGACCGTCGTCACAATCCCGGAATTGTGGGAAGACACCGCCCGGCTAGCGCCGGGGCAACTGGCCCGCTGGCCGATGGCGCGCGGACGTGACGGTCGCGACGTCGACCTCGCGCGTATCCCTGGCCCGGATGCGGCCAGCCACGACGATGTCTACCTCACCGATCTCGACGCTGGCTGGGCCGAGGCACGAAATCCTGCCCTCGGAATCGGATTCCGCCTTGACTGGGATCCGGCCGTGTTCCGGTGGCTGATTTCGTGGCAGCCGTTCGGCGGGGCCAGCGCCATGCCGCTGCGCGGCGCCTACGGCCTCGGGATAGAACCGTGGACCGCTGGCGGAAATCTTGACGCTGCCCTGGCCGCGGGGCAGGCCCTGGAGCTACCCGGCGGCGGCCGCTTCGACACCACGCTTACTGCCAGCTTCATCGACTGCTGACGCCTATTCTGCTGGCCGGGTAGCCAGCCCGGGCTCGCACGCTGGCAGGCTGGCGGGTCCCGGAGCGGCCCTCACCACATGATCTGGCCGCCAGTGCAGTTGACTGCCTGGCCGGTCATATACCTGGCCTCGTCGGACAGCAGGAACCAGGCGACAGCAGAGGTGTCTTCCGGGGTCCCAACCCGACCGAGCGGGATCGTCTTCGTGCGCGACCGCCGAAATTCCTCCGGCTGGATGCCGCGGTACAGAGCGACCTTGTCCACGACCTGGTCCTGCATGGCGGTGTCGATGATGCCGGGGACGATAGCGTTGACCCGTACTCCCTGCGGCGCGAAGGCGTAGGCGAAGGAGCGCGTGATGCTCAGCACGGCGGCCTTCGACGCCGCGTACGCCGCGCACTCGATGGTCGAGGACAGCTTTGCTGATGCGGAGCTCAGGTTGACAACCGCCCCGCCCGGCGGCATCTGCCTGCCGACGCGCGAAGTCAGGTCCCAGACGGCTTCCACGTTCACGGCAAAGATCTCACGCAGATCCTGCACGCCGGACTCAAGGATGGGCCGGAGGCGGATGATTCCCGCGGCATTGACCAGGTAACGGGCTCCGGTGGCGGCTTCGACGACCATGTCGCGCGCCTCCTCGGAGCTCACGTCGGCGGTCAGCGCCTGCAGCTTCGGGTGATCAAGCGTCTGAAGTCCGGCGGCGTTGATGTCGACAGCCAGGACGCTGAATCCCTCCTGGACGATCCGGTTAGCACACGCGCGCCCGATCCCGCTGGCTGCGCCAGTGACAACTGCGTCGACTTTCCGCTCCACCATGGCGCTACCTGACCGAGCCGACGAGCATGCCCCGGACGAGCAGCCGTGAGCCAAGGAGGTAGACCACGAGCGTCGGGATCGACCCGAGCAGGAGGCCGGCCATGATGACCGGGACGTCGCTGCCGAACCGCCCGGTGAGCTGCGCAATGGTCGGCGTGACCATCTGGTTCGACGGCGAGTGCAGGAGAACGATGCTGATGAACAGCTCGTTCCAGACGTTGAGGAAGGTGAGTACACCCACCGCCATGATCCCGGCGCGGCCCATCGGCAGCGCTATCCGCACGAAGATTCGCGTCCAGCTTCCGCCGTCGACGCGCGCGGCTTCGATCACGGAGTCGGGGATGCTGCGGAAGTTGGCGCGGAGCAGGTAGGTGCCGTACGGAATGTTGATGGCTGTGTAGATAAAGATGGCTGGCGCGAAGCTGCTTGCCAGCCCCGCGTGGGCGGCTTCCACGTACAGCGGGATGAGCACCACAACGCCGGGCATGAACATGATCATTAGCATCAGCCAGAAGAACCCGTTACCGAGGCGTACTGGCGTCTTAGTGAACACGAAGGCCGCGAGCGCCGAGAACAGCGTGGCCATGCAGACCGCTGGGATGACGACGATGAACGAGTGCAGGATGCTCGCGAAGAACGGCACCTGGGCGGCCAGGTTACGGAAATTGTCGAGGTTGTAATGCGTCGGGAGTCCGAACGGGTTGACCTCAAAGGCCTGCGTGGTGCGCATGCTATTAAGGGCCATGAAGATCAGCGGGTAAACCGTGGTCACGCCGATCAGGCACATCAGCACAAACACGCCGGCGCGAGAGAAGCGTGAGGTCACATCAGCCGCCCTGGACCTCGCGGCTCGGGAACAGCTTCACCTGGGCGATGGTCAGCCCGAGCACCACCAGGAACAGCACCACCGCCAGCGCGGCACCGTACCCGAACTGGCCGTTCTCGAACGTGGTGATGTAGACGTAATAGTCAACCGTGGTCGTCGAGAACCCCGGCCCTCCGGAAGTTATGACGAAGACGAAGGCGAACAGTGAGGTGAACGTGTAAATCACGTTGATCACGCTGAGGAACTGCAAGGTGTCGGAGACCATGGGGATCGTGATGCGACGTAGCCGCTTCCACCACGAGGCGCCGTCGATGGCGGCCGCGTCGTACAGCGCCGTATCGATATTCGACATTGCCGAGAGCAGCACGACCATGCCGAAGCCGAATGAGGTCCACACCAGGGCAAGGATCACCACGGCCCGAGCCGGCCACGGGTGGGAGAGCCAGGGGAACGTCTCCAGGCCGAAAGGACTGAGCAGCTTGTCGGCCAGGCCTGACGGCAGGAAGAACGTGCTGAACAGCACCCCCACGACCACGGGCGAGAGGACCACCGGGATGAAGAAGAGGAAGCGGAAGACCTTCCAGCCGATGACCCGCTCGTAGACGAGCACGGCCACCAGGAGCGACGCGGCGAGAATCAGCGGCACGGAGACGAGAAAGATCACGGAGTTGAGAAAGATCTGGGTGATCA
The DNA here is from genome assembly GCA_963795265.1 of uncultured Actinomycetota bacterium. Classification (GTDB taxonomy): domain Bacteria; phylum Actinomycetota; class Actinomycetes; order Streptosporangiales; family Streptosporangiaceae; genus JAJYUU01. Next base: position 97,585 of record CAWCHF010000008.1, read on the forward strand.
CCGGGTTGTGCAGGAGCAGCCGGTAATTCGACAAGCCAACGAAGTTGCTGGTCAGTCCATCCCAGTTGGTGAAGCTGTGGTAGATCGTCTGAATGATTGGCAGGACCATGAGTCCGAGGACGAGGATGGCGGCCGGCAACAGGGCCACATAGGGGAAGACCTTCCGCCTGCGCCGCCCGGGGCCAGACGCAGCCTGAGGCTTACCGCGAATGGCACGGGCAAGCCTCAGGCTACGTTCACTTGTCATCAGTTGCCCGTCCCGCGTTATCCGGTGGACGCTGAGGAGAGATAGCTCGTCATCTGCGACTGCATGGAACTCGCCGCGCTTGACGGACTCAGGGTTCCGCCGAAGACGCCATTATTTGTCTGGTACCAGTAGCTGCAGATCGATCCCGGCATGATGTTGTCGAACGCCTCGTTCGGCGTGTAGTGCTTGACGAGCAGGTACTGGTAGATGGTCGTCAGCAGGGGCTGGGTCTTCTGGAACGCCGGCGACGGGCTGAATGACACGTTGTTCGGCAACTGGCCCAGCTCGTTGACCGACAGCTCTTGCACCGGGAGCGTGGTGAGGAACTTTATGAGCTTGATGTCATCCGCGACGTGAGTGGACGTCTTGAAGACAACGTAGGAATTGTTCGGACCACCGGACAGGCTGTGCGGGTCGGCGGCACCGGGCAGGACCGGCACCGGGAACATGCTGACGTTGCTCCCCAGCGCCTTGGTGAACGCGCTGTTGTAGAACCCGCCGGTGATGGTCATCGCTGCCTGGCCAGCCGCGAAATCGGCGATAGCGGTCGCGTACGAGAGCGAGACCGCGTTCGAATTGGTCAGCCCGTCCGCGTAGAGCTGGTGCCAGGCCGCATAGGGCTTGGTGAGCAGCGACGAGTTGAGCGAAGACTTCCCGTAATAGGCGCTCAGCACACCGGCGTCGCCGACATCCCCGGAGATGAGCGCGTCCTGCGTCCACGCGCCCATGTAGCCTTCTTTTTCGCCGATGTCGAACGGAGTGACACCAGCCGCCTTGACCTTCTTGCCGAGGGCCAGCAGCTGGTTCCAGTTGGCCGGGTCGGGGTTCGTGATGCCTGCCTTGGCCATGAGCTTCTTGTTGTAATAGACCATGTACCAGTAACCAGCCCCGAAGGGCACCCCGTAGATCGCGCCGTTCGGCTTGGTTCCGTATCCGTCGGTAACGAACTTCCAGCCGGTCAGCGAGCTGATGTAACTCGTGCCTAGCTGGTTGTTGAGCGGGACCAGGTATTTGCCGTTCTCGATGACCTGACCGCCGACGTAGAGCTGGCCGATGTCGGGAGTGGTTCCGGCAACTTCTGAGGACTTCAGCAGCGTGTTGAAGGCGGTGGAAGCGTCACACGCTTCCTGAACGATCTTGACGTTGAACCCCGGGTTCGTTTTCTCGAACAGCGCGACGCCCTTGGTGAGGAACGACTTCGACGCCGGAACCCCGCAGGAGCCGGATGCCAGCGGGTCGTTCCAGATGCTGATGGTGACCTTCCCGCCGCTCGCACCGCTGCCACTGGAAGCGGACGAGCAGGCAGCCCCTGTCGCCACGAGTCCGAAGGCAATGAGTACCGCCGAGGCGCTGCGGTAGCGAGCCCGTGCGCAGGGGCGCTGACTGATGATCGCTGGCCGTTTCCGCATGGCCTCTCCTCATGGATCTCCCGCCTCCCTGCGGCTGTACCCTGCGGAAGGCTGGTCCATTGAAACCGATTCCAGTCTGAGCTGTCAAGCGATCGCGCAGTCCTTGTAGAGGGCCGCTGCCGCAGTCCACCAGTGACCTCGGCTCGCTTCCTGTCAAGCCATTGCGTGTCAAGGCAGGCAGACGGTGCCGGGGCGGCGCCAGCCGATCATCATTGCGTCCGCTCCCTGACGTGAGTTATGTTCTTAGAGCCCGGAACCGGTTCCAGGAGTGGATGATGGGGCGCGCGACGGACCTGACTGTGCAGGACACGCCCAGCGACAAGGGCTCCCGCCTCACCATCACCCGGCTTGAGGTCGTGCTGCTGCGCGTGCCGCTGCCCCGCGAGTTCCGCGGCAGCCACTACAGGATGACGAGACGATCTACCGTGCTGCTGCGCCTGCACACCGGCGACGGCATCGTCGGCGAAGCCTACGTCGGCGACGAGGACGCCTCCCTGCTGACAATCGAGCGGATCATCGAGCAGGAGATCGCTCCGGCACTGGTCGGGCTAGACGCGCTGGCCACGGAGCGCTGCTGGCAGGCGATGTACCCGGTGACCTACGACATCCTGCGGGACCGGCGGCTGGGCCTGGTTGCGCTGGCCGCCGCGGACACTGCGATCTGGGACGCAGTAGGCAAGGCCGTAGGCCAGCCGTTGTGGCGGTTGTGGGGCGGGTTCCGGCAGCGGGTGCCGCTAGTCGCCATCGGCGGCTACTACGGGGAGCCACTCGGCTCCATCGCGGACGAAATCGCTGCTTACCGCGAGCTCGGACTGGCCGGGGTCAAGTTCAAGGTAGGGGGCCGCAGCCCCGCCGAGGACGCCGACCGTGTCGAGCAGGCCAGGAACGCGGCGGGCGACGACTTCGTCATCACCATCGATGCGAACCAGGGCTACACCGTGGCTAATGCGGTGGAGCTGGCCCGACGACTCGACGGGGTGGGCGTGCGCTGGTTCGAGGAGCCGGTCCGCTGGCACAACGACCGGCGCAGCCTTCGCGACGTGCGTTTCCAGGGCGGGTTGCCGGTCTGCGCGGGTCAGAGCGAGCTCAGCCCCAGCGGCTGCCGCGACCTCATGGAAGCCGGCGCTATAGACATCTGCAACTTCGACTCTTCCTGGTCTGGTGGTCCGACCGCATGGCGCCGGGCGGCAGCAGTCGCCTGGTGCTATGACGTGGCGATGGGACACCACGAGGAGCCCCAGGTCGCCTGTCATCTCATCGCCAGCCAGCCTCATGGCACGTATGTCGAGTGCTTCCACCCGGATCGCGACCCCATATGGTGGGGGCTGATCGCCAACCGGCCCCCGCTGGAGCGGGGAGAACTTGTCTTGTCCGATCGCCCCGGCCTCGGGTGGGACCTTGACGAGGACTTCATCGACCGTCATCGGCTGGACCGCGACGCCCCGCCCGAGCCGGAGTGATGAGCCCATGACCGACTGGACCCGCCGGGTGGAGGCGGCGCCAAAGCGCGCGACCGGAGGCCAGCCCATTATGCGCGAGGTGGCTGAGCGTGCCGGGGTAGCGCTCTCCTCGGTCTCCAGGGTGCTGTCTGGGCACCCTGACGTCAGCCCGGTCATGCGCAACCGCGTACTCGATGCGGTCGCCGCGCTCCACTATCAGCCAAATCTGCTAGCCCAGAGCCTCCGCACCGGAGAGACGCGGACGATCGGCTTCCTCGTTGCCGACATCAGCAATCCGCTGATGTCGAGGATCGCGGTAGGTGCCGAAGTCATGCTGCGCGAGTCCGGCTACGCGATGTTGCTGACGAACTCATTCAACGAGCCCGGCCTCGACGCCAAGCACGTTCGGTTGTTCCAGCAGCGCCGGGTTGACGGTCTGCTGCTGTCGCTCAGCGATGAAACCGATGCCGACGTCATGGCGGCCCTGGCGCAACTCGATCTCCCTGCGGTTCTGGTCGACCGCCAGATGCACCGGATGCCCTTCGCGTCGGTGGTCAGCGACCACTCAGCCGGCATCAAGGCCGCCGTAGCGCACCTGTTCGAGCTCGGGCATCGTCACATCGGGCTGGTCAACGACAATCGCAACGTCCGACCGTCCCGCGAACGATCGAACGCGTTCCGACGGGCTTGCCGGGCCCTGCCCGGGCTGACCGGAGCAGTGCGGTCCGCCGCACCGCGACCCGAGGCGGGCTACCTGGCCGCGAAGGAATTTCTCAGGGGGAACAAGTCCCTGACCGCGCTGATCTCCGGCGGCAACCAGATCCTGGTCGGGGTGCTGCCTGCGCTCCGTGATCTCGGCATGTCGTTCCCGGCCGATATCAGCCTGGTGACCTGCGATGACTTCCCTTTCTCTGACTATCTGGCGGTCACTACGGTTTCCCGCGATACGCGCGAGATGGGCAAGCTCGCCGCCGGACTGCTCCTGGAGCAGCTGGCCGGCGAGCCTCCCAGACAGGTGGTCCTGCCCACCTCACTGCGAGCCACCGACAGCTGTGCCCCGCCCAAGAAACGACGAGCCCTGGTGAGCTGACATGACCGAACTCCGCGCTCCGGCAGCAACCGCGAGTCTGGCCGACGGGCCGCCGCCGGACGCACCTGAACTCCTGGGCCTCATGTGGCGGATTCGGCTCTTCGAGAACGAGGTCAAGGGGCTTTTCGCCCGGGCCCTCGTCCGGGGGAGCACGCACCTGTGCCAGGGGCAGGAAGCGACGGTGGCCGGGGTCTGCACTGCGCTGGCTCCGGGCGACACCATGACGTGCACGTACCGGGGCCACGGCGCGGTGCTCGCCATGGGCGCACCGCTGGACAAGTGCTTCGGCGAGATCCTCGGCCGGTCCGGCGGCCTGTGCGGCGGCCGGCCGGCTCGATGCACTTCGCCGATGTGCCACGCGGAGCGCTGGGGGCCAATGCGATCGTGGGGGCCAACCTGCCGATCACCGTGGGCGCGGCGCTGTCCGCGCAGTACCTGCGCACCGGCGCGGTGAGCGTGGCGTTCTTCGGTGACGGTGCGACGAACATCGGCGCCTTCCATGAGAGCCTCAACCTTGCCGCGGTCTGGCGCCTGCCTGCCCTGTTCGTGATCGAGAACAACCTGTACGGCGAGTACAGTCCGCTTGCCTCGACGACTCCGATCACCCAGCTGGCCGATCGCGCCAGCTCGTACGGCATGCCCGGCGTGCAGGTCGATGGCAACGACATCGTCTCGGTGCGCAGCGTTGCCGCCACGGCGATCGGCCGGGCACGCGGCGGAGGCGGTCCTACCCTGGTCGAGGCGCTCACCTACCGCCATGAGGGTCACTCGCGCAGTGACGCGGCCACCTACCGGCCGGCGGGCGAGCTCGAGAGCTGGCTCGCGCGCGACCCGATCATGCGTCTCGAGGAGTCGCTCCGCGCCCACGCGGGCCAAGGCCAGGACGCCGAAGCCCTGATCGAGCGAATCCAGGCGGAGGCCGCCCAGGACGTGGCCAGCGCGCTCGAACGGGCCTTGAGCTGGCCCGAGCCCGATCTGGATGAACGTTTCAGGGACGTGTACGCATGAGCGAGCAGACGACCTACCGAAAGGTGATCGCGCAGGCCATCGCCGACGCGATGGACGAGGACCCGAATGTCATCCTCATCGGCGAGGACATCGGGGCGGCCGGCGGAGCCTTCAAGTCCACCGCCGGCCTGTTCGAGCGCTTCGGTCCCGATCGGGTCCGTGACACGCCGATTTCGGAGCAGGCGATCGTCGGCGCTGCGCTCGGAGCTGCCATCACCGGGCTGAGGCCGATCGCGGAGATCATGTTCGCCGACTTCGCCGGCGTCTGCTTCGACCAGATTGCCAACCAGGTCGCGAAGTACCGCTACATGACCGGCGGACAGGTCCGCGTCCCGCTGACCATCCGGATGAGCAACGGCGCCGGCGGTGGTTTCGGCTCCCAGCACTCCCAGGCGGCCGAGAACTGGTTTCTCAACGTTCCGGGCCTCAAGATCGTCGTTCCCGGGACGGTCGAGGATATGTACGGCCTCTTGCGCTCGGCGGTACGGGAGGACAACCCGGTCATCGTTTTCGAGCACAAGAACCTGTTCGCCGTCAAGGGAGAGGTGCCGGCCGGATCGGACGCGATCATCCCGATCGGCCAGGCCGCGGTGGTGCGCCGGGGAAACGACGTCACCATCGTTGCGACCCAGCAGATGCGTCACCGCGCCGTCGAGGCCGCCGAACGACTGTCCGCTGACGGCGTGGAGAGCACGGTGATTGATCCCAGGACGCTGGTTCCGTTCGACGATGCCTGCGTGGTCGACAGCCTGCGGGAGACCTCGCGGCTCGCCGTGGTCCAGGAGAATCCGCCGGGCGGCAGCTGGGGGGCAAGCCTGGTCGCGCGGATGACGACGCGGCACTTCGAGCTGCTCGACGCGCCGCCCCTGCTGATCTCAGCAGACGAGACCCCGATCCCCTATGCCGACGCGCTGGAGCGGGCCTGGCTACCCAGCGTCGAGCGGATAGCTACTGAGGTCGGGCACCTGTGCAAGTACTAGCGGCAGATTCGGCCGCACCGGCCGCTGGCCCTGGTTGCGGTGTCAGAAGCGGGCCGACAAGCCTCCGTCAACGGTGAGGGTCTGGCCCGTGACGTAAGTGTTGGCCTCGCTGGCGAGGAACGCCACATGCCGGGCGACTTCGATAGGCTGGGCGGCTCGCTGCAGCGGCAGTCGAGCATGCTCCACGTAAATGGTGCGGAACCACGCGCTCTCGAGTTCGTCGACCCCGTCGACCACCGACATAGCGGTGGCCACGAAGCCCGGCGCGATCGCGTTGACCAGGACCCCGGCGGCGCCAAGTTCCAGGGCGAACGTCCTGGTCGCCGCCTCGAGTCCGGCCTTGGACACATCGTAGGCCGTCGACAGCGGTTCGCTGAGCCGACCGTGGATGCTGGTGATGTTGACGATGCGTCCGTAGCCTTGGTCCGCCATGAGGCGGCCCGCGCGGCTCATCAGGAACACCGGAGCGTGCAGGTTAACCCGGAGCACCCGGTCGTAAGCGGTCCAGCTCAGCTCCCGAACGCCCTCGGGCGTAAAGGTGCCTGCGCAATTGACGAGCACGTCGAGGCGGCCCAGCCGCGTCGCGGCGTCGTCCACGACCGCGGCCAGGGCCGCCGTGTCGGTCAGATCCGCTGTCAGCGCGTCCACTGGGCCGCCGGCCACCCTGTCGAGGCCGAGCACCTGCGCGCCCTGGGCGGCGAGCTCGGTCGCGATGGCCCCGCCGATCCCTCCCGCGGTTCCGGTCACCAGCGCTCTGCGGCCGGGCAGCAAGCCGTTCATCGGCTGATCATGTGCTGGCTGGCCGTCGACGTGGGTTCCGCACCGACGGGGTCTGGCATGCTGGCTTCCTCCTCGCAGCTCATGGCGTGGTCGCGCCACGGTCGAACTCGCTCTCGATGCGCTTGAGCACGTCGAGCGTTGTGGCCTTCCCGCCGATGTCGGGCGTCCGGCCGGCGGGGTCAGCCAGTGCGCGGAGGAGTGCCGCGCGCAGGTACCCGGCGGCGGCGGCCTGACCCAGGTGGGCCAGCATCATGCACGCCGACAGAACCTGCCCGGCTGGGTTGGCGATGCCCTGTCCGGCAATGTCGGGCGCCGAACCGTGTACCGGCTCGAACATGGACGGGCCATCTCCGACCGGGTTGACGTTGGCCGAGGCAACTACCCCGATGCTGCCCACGAGCGACGCTCCCAGGTCGCTCAGTATGTCACCGAACAGGTTGCTGCTGACAATGACGTCGAATGCCTCCGGGGCCAGGATGAGGCGGGCCGAGAGCGCGTCAATGTGCATGTCCTGGACGGACACGTCCGGATAGTCTGTGGCAACATCGCGGACCACCGTGTCCCAGAACGGCATCGAAAACGGCAGCCCGTTGGACTTGGTAGCCGACACAGCCGGCCATTTCTTCGCTGCGCCTGCTCGAAGGCGAAGCGCACCACCCGCTCGGTCCCGCGCCGGGTGAAGATCGAGGCCTGGACAACGACCTCGTCCGCAGTGCCCGGGTACAGGCTGCCGCCGACGTTGGTGTACTCGCCCTCGTTGTTCTCCCTTATGACAAGAATGTCGAACGGGCGCTGTGAACGTAGCGGGCCGACGACGCCCGGAAGGGACACGATGGGCCGCACGTTGACCGACTGCCGGAGCTCACGGCGGATCGGTAGCAGGAGCCCCCATAGCGATACATTGTCGGCGATCCGCGGATCCCCGACGGCGCCGAGCAGGATCGCGTCCGTCGCCGCAAGGGTGTGCTGCCAGTCGCCTGGCATGAACTGCCCGGTCTCCAGGTAGCGGGACGAACCCCAGTCCAGAGCCAGCCACTTCAGTGTCACCCCGTGCCGAGCCGCGGCCTGCTCGGCAAGGTCGGCGACACCGGGGACGAGTTCGAGACCGATCCCGTCGCCGGGGATCAACGCGATTGTGTAGGAGGACATCGTCGGCTCACTGGCTCGCGGACTCAACAGGATGTACGGCGAGCGGCGTGACCGCGACCTCCATGTAAGGGAACAGGGGCAGGCTGCAGATCAGCTCATGCAGTTCGGTGGCGTCTGTCGCGGACCAGATACCGACGTTACGCAGGGCGCCAGGCACTCGCCAGATCCGCTGGATGGCCCGGCTCGCGCGAAGTTCCTTCCCTCGCCTGAGCTCCGCGGCGAGCAACCGGAGCCGCTCGTCGGCGGCCATGTCGCCAGGAAGACTGACCTTGATGTCGACCAGGTACTCGCCGGGTCTTCCGCTCATCCGTTCCCATCCGCGTCGGCCCTAGGCGACGGCAGCGGGTGGCGCCGGGGCGGAAACGATTCGCGCCATTGACACCCGCTCCTCCGGTCTCACGATAGTCACGATCCTGCCTGGTCACCGAAGCACTAGCGGCTAAGTTTGCGTTGGTCTGGGCGCCTTCGCTGGAATAGCTTACCGAAGCTGGAATGGTTTCCGGAAGCCAGATATAGCGACCGTCGACCGGGATTCTGAAGTGCTGGTGCCCTGCGCAGGCAGGAGCAGGGACTTTGGCCCTCTTGCCGGTGCCGCTCAAGCCGGGTGTGCTGGAACTACGCCTCTACAGATGCCAGTAAGGCCTGCGCAGAGAAGGAGCCGATGGCCAGAGCTGCTGCCACCCGCCAGCCAGCCGCCGGGCCGCGGGCAGGCGCAGGCGGCGCGGCCGGAACAACGGAGGTGCAAGGCCCTGATCCACTCGAGCCGCTCGCCCAGCTGTTCCGGGACCTGCGCAGCTCACCAGCAGGCTTGTCGGAGCGGGAAGCGGCGCGGCGGCTGGAAGTCTCCGGCCCCAACGAGCTGTCCCGGCGCGGCGGGCGGCGCTGGCCGGGTGAGCTAGCCCGCCAGTTCACCCAGCCACTGGCAGTCCTGCTTGCCATCGCAGCAGTGCTGGCATGGGTCAGCGGAACGCTGCGGCTGGGCATTGCGATCGTCGCAGTCATCGTCCTGAACGCCGGGTTCGCATTCGCGCAGGAGATGCAGGCCGAACGCGCTGTCGAGGCGCTGGCCGCGTTCCTGCCCGAGCGCGCCAAGGTCAGACGCGACGGACAGCCGCAGGAAATCGAGGCGCGGCTGCTGGTACCCGGCGACGTCCTGCTCATCGAGGAAGGCGACAGCATCTGCGCGGACGCGCGGCTGATGACTGGCACGCTTGAAGCCGACCTGTCCACGCTAACCGGGGAGTCCATGCCGGTCACCCGCCAGGCCGGCCCAGCCGACCCGAGCGTGCCGCTGCTGCAGGCCGCTGATGTGCTGTTCAGCGGCACCGCCTGCACTGGCGGCCAGGCCGAGGCGCTTGTCACCTCGACCGGGATGCGCACCGAACTCGGCCGGATCGCCGCGCTGAGCCAGCGTGCAGGCCCGGACGAGAGCCCGCTGGAACGACAGGTCAAGCGGGCCACCTGGCTGATCGCGTTCGTATCGGTCGGCGCGGGTATCGCGTTCCTGCCGATCGGTCTTGCCGCCGGGCTGAGCGTCACTGCCGCTGCCAGCTTCGCGATCGGACTGCTGGTCGCCAACGTTCCCGAAGGGCTGCTGCCGACGATCACCCTCGCGCTGGCCGTCGGCGTTCGCGACATGGCCCGCCGCGGCGCGCTGGTCAAGCGGCTATCGGCCGTAGAGACGCTGGGCTCGACCAGCGTCATCTGCACTGACAAGACCGGCACGCTGACGCAGAACCGGATGCGCGTGACGATCGTCTGGACGCCGGACGGCGAGGCGGCCATCGAACCACCCGGGTTGGCCGGCGAGGAAGCTGCTATCGCCGGTCTCGCGGGCCGGCCGACCATGCTCGGGCCCCTGGCCCGGATCGTGGCCGCCTGCAACAACGCAGACCTGCGCGGCCGGGCTGGCGAACCGGCGGGCGATCCGACCGAGCTAGCGCTGCTGGAGCTAGCCGCCGCAAGCGGCGCGGACATCTCACTGGCCAGCCGCGTTGCCGGGCGGCGCCAGTTGTTCCGGTTCGATCCCCGGCTCAAGCTCATGACCACCATCGACGAGCTGGGCAGCGGTCTTATCGTCGATTCCAAGGGCGCACCCGAAGCAGTGCTGGCGCGTTGCACCACGATCTACCGCGGCAACGAGGTACTGCCCCTCACGGATGCGAACCGTGACGAAGCTGCCCGCATCATGACCGGCTACGCCGAGCGTGGCCTGCGCGTCCTGGCATTCGCCTCCCGCAGGCTGCCCGACGGCGCCGACGTCCCGGCCAGCCGCGAGGACGCCGAACATGACCTGTGCCTGGCCGGCATGGCGGCCATGCTTGACCCGCCCCGGTCAGAGGTCCCGCAGGCGATCGTCCTCGCTCACCACGCGGGCATCCGCATCCACGTCGTGACTGGTGACAACGGACTGACCGCTGCCGCCATCGCCCGCAGTGTCGGCATCGGCGCGGGTGGCATGCAGGTCATCACCGGTACCGAGCTGGACGCCATGACCGAAGCCCAGCTCGACGATCTGCTCGGTGCCGGGACCGAGATCGTCTTCGCCCGCAGCTCCCCCGAAGCAAAGCTGCGCATCGCCGATGCCCTCCGCGCCATGGGCCAGGTGGTCGCCATGACCGGCGACGGCGTCAACGACGCTCCTGCGCTGCGGCGCGCCGACATCGGCATTGCCATGGGCCGCTCAGGTACCGATGTCGCACGCGAAGCTGCCACCATGGTCCTCACCGACGACAACTTCGCGACCATCGCTGCTGCCGTCGAATCCGGGCGCCGTGTCTACGACAATGTCCGCAAGTTCATCTGCTACATCTTCACTCACGCTGTTCCCGAGGTCGTGCCATTCCTGGTCTTCGCCCTGGCGGGCGGCGCCATCCCGCTGCCGCTGACCGTCATGCAGATCCTCGCTATCGACCTGGGCACTGACACGCTGCCCGCGCTCGCGCTCAGCCGCGAGCCTGCCGAGCCGGGTCTGATGGACCGGCCGCCCCGGACCCGCTCTCAGGGCGTCATCAGCCGCGCCATGCTCGCACGGGCCTGGGGATTCCTCGGCGTCATATCCGCCACCCTGGTCATGACCGGGTTCTTCCTCACCCTCCGTCACGCCGGCTGGCACTCCGGTGCCCCTACCGGGCTCGGCCAACCGCTGCACCATGCCTACCAGCAGGCCACTACCGTTGCCTGGCTCGGCATCGTCAGCTGCCAGATCGGCACTGCCTTCGCGGTGCGCACGGACCACGCATCGCTGCGCTCGGTCGGCGTGCTGGCCAACAAGTTCCTGCTCGGCGGCATAGCGTTCTCGCTCGCGTTCGCGGCGCTGCTGATCTATCTGCCCGCCATGCAATCCGTTTTCGGCACCGCCGCGCTCGGCCCCGCCCAGCTGGCCACCGTGGCCCCGTTCCCGTTCATCGTGTGGGGCGCCGACGAGCTGCGCCGCCTGATCATCCGGCGGCGGAAGGCCCGGCACGCCGTGCCTTAGGCCGCCTTGTGGGCTCGCTTGCGGAAACAGCTGAGCTGGCGGTCGCCGAGGTTCGGGGTGGACCTGATCCTGCGCATTGTCCGTTGCCCGGGCGGCATGTACAGTTCAGGCGGCCGTGCTGGCAGCCAAGAGGGTGATGCTTATGGCAGGCGGGAGCGCGGCAACTGTGCGGTTGGCCCGGCTGTGCTGACAGGCAGGCCGTTGGCTCTTCTGGCGGCCGCGGCCGCAGTACTCGGTCTTGCGGGATGCTCGTCAGCCGGTGCGCCGGCGCAGGCGAGTCGCGTGTATGTCGACAACGCGCAGGCTGTCGCTGGGACTATTTTGCGGGTCACTCAGGGACGGGCCGTTGGTGAGCTTCGTATCACCGAGATGACGGCCCCTGACGCCGGGCTGCCGCCGTTCCCGACATGCCTGACCCGGCATGCACCGTCAGAGCGCGCCATAGATTTCGACCTGAACTGGGCCGGGATCAACTATGGCGAACTCGGTCCTGCACCCGCCGTGCGCCTCACGATCACCGGCCTCAACGGCAGGCCCATGGTCGCGGAGATACCGCAGGCGGTCCCGCCGAACCATTGCCGGGTGGTCCAGTCCTTGCTACTGACGTCAGAAAGCAGCGGCGAGCAGCTTGTGTACGGGATGACCTTGCGGCAACCAACGGATTCCCGACTGTCCAGCCTGTCGGTAACAGTGGACGGCCACGCCATAAAGATCAGGCTGAGTCCGGTCTGCGACCGGAGCAACTGCTTCCAGAATGACCCGCCTGTCCCCTGGACTTCGGGCACGTCCTACTCCACGAGCCTGAGCATCTAACCTTCGTATCGAGCGGCTGACAGGCGCGGACGGCGCCATGACCGTGGCCAGATCTCTTGCCTGCCGACCACGGTAAATGGGAAGGTTTGCTATATCTTCCTAGGTAATGCATCGGAGTGTTCCATGAAGCGGGTGGCTCTCGCCGTGTCATCGGTCGCGACTGGGCTGCTGGTGTTGCTGCCGGGGACCGCAGCCAGGGCAAACATCCCAGGTGGTTACGCCGTCACCCGAATGGTCCTGACCTCCAGGACCTTCGCCATCGCAGTAAACCCGTCGACGGACCTTGCTTATGTCGGCGAGTACGGGACGGCTCCCGGCCAAGGTACGGTCACTGTGGTCGGCGGTGCGGGCCATGCAGTCGAAGGCTCGATCACAGTTCCAGGTACACCTGTCGATCTTGCGGTCAATCCGTCGACCGACACCGTGTATGCCACCACGGCCAGCGGCCTCACCGTCATCGACGGAGCCACCAACACCGTGGCCACCACGATCGCGTCTGTCGGCGGCGACATCGCCGTGGATCCAGTTACTAACCGCGTGTACGTTGCCACCAGGCTCGCAGGCAATGCGCCAGGCGTTGCTGTAGTCGACGGCGCCACCAACTCGATCATCGCTACGATCGCGCTGCCCGGCACGCCGGGCTACATCAGAATTGCCGTGGATCCGGCGGCCGACACCGTCTATGCAAGCACCGCAGACGGGACCCTGTCCGCTATCGACGGAGCGACCAACGCCGTCACCAGGTCCGTGCAGCTTAGCCCTGGCGTGCCCGCTCCCCACATCACGAGCATCACCGTCGACTCAGCCGTTGGCAGCGTCTACGCCGTGGATGATCGGAGTAACACGGTCGATGTCGTCAGTGCCGCGACGCTGGCGGCAATAGCGTCCATCACGGGATGCCCGTACCACGTAGCTGCGGCGGCGGCGGATCCGACGTCGAACGTCGTCTTCGTGACGTCGGACGGCAACGGGTCGCCGAGCCCCGCCGAGAGTACCTGCGTGATCAGCGCCAAGACCAACACGGTGGTCGATACGTTCCCTCGAGGTGGTTCGGCCATCGCCGCTGATCCGGTCACTGGCGCGGCGTACATCGCCGCATGGAACCCCGCCAACTACATCTGGATTGCTACGCCGAGCACCACGGACGAGTTGTCGCCGATGGTCTACGGCTTCGACGCGTTTGAGCTCGGAGGCCTGTCAGCGACGTTCGCTGTCGACCGCGCGTCAAGCTTCTCTCTCATGGTCAGCGCGATCCCCGCGGCGACTATCACTGAGACTGGCGCGCTCCCTCCCGGCGTCACGATGTCGTCGTCGGGTGCGTTCTCCGGCACTCCGGCCGTAGGGACGGTCGGCACGTATCCGATCACCGTCAGCGCAGGCAACGGGGTTAGCCCTGACAGCAATGTCTCCCTCGACATCGTCGTGGACATTGCGCCGACGGTCACATCGCCAGCGACCGTCACATTCCAGACGGGCACGCCTGCCAGCTTCTCCGTGCGGGCGACTGGCACCCCGGCCCCGACAGTAAAGGCCGTTGACTATCCGTACTGGATGGCCTTCACGCCCGGAAACTCATCCGGAGTGCTCTCCGGCACGCCACCACCGGGTTCGGGCGGCGTTGATCTGGTCTACACCTGGGCGGACAACGGATCGGGATTCATCGCGAGGCAGAACCTCATGGTCACCGTGAACCAGCCGCCGGCCGTCGTCGCCGATTCGCACCTGAATTTCAGGGCCAGCCGCAACGTCCGGTACCGGATCACGTCTACCGGATTCCCCGCGCCAGTGCTGCGCGAGCGCGGGTTGCTGCCGCGTGGGCTTGCATTCCGCGCAGGACCCAACGGCACCGCGCTCATCGTCGGCAAGCCAGCTACCAGCGACAAGGGCAAGCGCTACCTCATCACCATCATCGCCAGCAACCACATCGGCCGCGCGGCCGCCAAGAAACTGACGATCCGGATCGTGTAGGGCCTGGGGCCGTCGGCAATCACGACATCTTCGTCGGCATCCGCCACGCGATTAGACCGGTTCCGGTGAAGCACATCCGCCCTGAAGTCCGTATCGGAAGAAAACCTGATATCCATCTACTTCTACGCCGTGGGCGCCGTGGAATACGCCTGGCGAGCAACGAGAGTAAAGGAATGACGCGTGGCGGCAAGCTCAAGATTCTGGAGCGGGGTACTCGCTGTTGCTCTAGCAGGTGGCCTGCTGACCGCGGCGGCGCTCCCAGCCGGTGCTGCGGCGCGAACGACACCCACGATCAGCATCGCCGCAGCCTCGAAGATGCCGGTGGTCACCGGCGACGTCTTTGTCAACACGTGGCCGAGGCGCGAGCATGAGGCCAGGATCTTCGGCACGGTTACCGGCGACACGAGCGGCGACATCGTCGCGTTGCTCGCCCAGCGGTTCCCGTTCAGGAAAGCTCCGGTCGTGATCCAGTCGCATGACCTTCTGCCAGGCGCAGCGACCGCCGCCCGCTACTCCTTCACGGTCCTGCCTGACATCGCCACGCGCTACCGGGTTGAACTACTGAGTTCCGGCGCCCCCCATCGCAGGATCTCACTTACGGCCGAGCGGACCGTCTACGTCTCCTGGGGAGGATATTTCACGCCCCGGACTTACCCTCCGTGCCCTGCCGCTACCTGTCATATTCAGTCGCGCCTGCACCTGTTCTTTCCGGCGAGCGCGGCCAGATTCGAGGCGGGCAAACACTGGTACGACTATCTCGGCGTACGGGTCGGGCCCGGTCTCCCGGCAGTGCCGAAGTGGCTGACCTTGCGTCACAAGAACTTCTACGTGAGCAAGCCCAGACGAGTCTCGTCCACCGAGTTCGAACTGACCATCCGTTTCTCATTCTGGAAAGGCCTGAACGGCTACCGGTTCGCATGGGACATCTGCACCAAGGACACCGAGTCCAGGGACGGTTTCGGCCTGCCCGGCCACCATGGCTGCGGAGCCAGCCGCGTCGCCTGGGCCACCATCGTCAGGTACCTCGGATAAGCGCCGCCCCACCCGGCACAGCATCTCGCTGTCCGTAGGCTCGAGCCCTCTGGCGCTAACGCGGGCAGATCCCGCCCTGGCTGGCGGGCTCCGGTTCGTGCGCGATGATCGCGCCCTCGTCCTGATTAGCGGGATCGGTCCACGAGATCTGGACCTGATGGGTCCAGGTCAGGAACTTGGTCGTGACCCAGAATGTAGTGAGGATGACGTACCCCCCGCTCGCGGCGGGCATCCAGCAGCCGGCGGTCCTGACAGGCAGCCGCACCAGGATGTACTGGCCTGGCCGCAGGACGAGGCCGGCCAGCCGCTTACCCAGGCCAGCCTGCCGGCCGGCCATCGGCCAGTAGGTTGGCGTGCCAGCGTCACGGAGCGGCTGCGCGGCTCGTTCCTGGGTGCCTTGCATAAAGGGCGCGTTCAGCGACGCGGCCTCGATCGTCACGGAGTACGGACCGGTGTTGGCCAGGCTGACATATAGCCCGCCGCTTGCCGGCTTCTGCGGCGGAAGGTATGTCTGGCCCGTCATCGGCGAGAAGTCATTGACGTGCCTGGTGATCATGTGCCCAACCAGGTTTCCTGGCGAATCGCCAAGCCGGACCGGCTGATACGCGGCGGCCATCTTTCCGCCGGTGATCAACGATCCGATCAGAATGGCGGCTAGAAGCAGGGCAACAACGACCAGCCAGCGTCGTTTGCGTCGGAAGGGCCTGACGGCAACGGCGGGGCTTGCAGTTCCCGGCGGGCTCGTCCCGTCGACTATCCCGATGCTCATAGCCACATCCCAGCCTGGCCGCTGCTAATCATGACAAGCTACGCCGTGCCGCCAGCATGCATCGCCGGAAAACGGTCGGCCAGCGCAATTCCTGGCCGGGTTCAACTCACTCGCATTTCATCCGCATTCTCGATCACCTGAGGAACTCCGCTGGCGGCCGCGGCCCGGTCACCGGCCGAAAACCGATGTGGCACCCGGACGGGCGTACCGTAGCCTCGCCGTGTGACCACCGTTGCGATCATCGACCGCCTCGCCCGTGCGTCCGCCTTTACCGGCGACGTTATCGGCGGCATCCCGGCCGGCCGATGGACGGCGCCGACCCCGTGCACGTACTGGAGCGTACGGGATGTCGTTAACCATCTCGTCGGGATGAACCTGGTATTCGTGGCGCTCTTCGAGGAGAGCCCGATGCCCGCACGTGAGGCCGACCGGCTCGGCGCCGATCCGGCCGGAGCCTACCGCCGATCCGCCGCAGCCTTGCAGGCCGCTGCCGCCCTTCCGGGGGTTCTGGAGCGAAGCCAGGCGACTCCGCTGGGCGTTGCCACCGGCGCCGACCGGCTGCAGTGGCGCATCGTGGATCTGCTCGTGCACGGGTGGGACCTTATCCAGGCCACCGGCATTGCGGCCGACCCGCCTGACGATCTCGCCAGGCAGGCGCTCACGTTCGCGCAAGCCCAGCTGCCCGGCCAGCCCCGCGCCGGACGTTTCGCCGATCGGCAGCCGATTCGCGCCGACGCCCCCGCTATCGACCGGCTGGCGGCATTCACCGGCCGGCCAGTCCCGTGGGCGCCATGACCGCTGAGGCAGAGTGATCAGGCCGACGCACGCTGATGCCTGCAGCGGCCCTGGTCACCGTCCGGCAGCGGATCGGCAGGCGTCAGCCGGAGCTATCGCTCGTCGGAGCCGGGGCAGGACCTCGTCGCCTAGCCTGGCAATCTGCTCGCGCGCCATCTCGGGGGTAACCCCCGCTACATGCACCCGAAGGTTGACCGAGTCCGTGCCAGACTGCCTCGAGTCCGGCGGCGAGACTGTCGGCGATCTCATCGCCGTCCATCGAGGCGATGACCTCATCGCCCTTCCAGTGCGCAGTCGTGGTAGCAGCGGCAAAGGTCTTGTAGACGTCAGCTTGCCGCTCGAATAGCTCCGCGGGGCTCGCGCCGAGCCACACTTCACGCATAAAGCACAACGGGCCGGTACCGCCGTCGGCGCGGTAGGCGTCCGTCAGCTGCCGGATCCGGGTCGGTGTCGTCAGCGCGTCAAAGATCAGGCCGACCTGCAGTCGTGCTGCGCGCCGGGCAGCAGTGAGGCTCATCGCACCGCTGACGACCGGGATCGGCGCCTGCGAGCAGTGTGCGATCGCGCTGTCCTTTGCAATCGCGCCGTCGGCTCCACCCTGCAGCGCCAGTGCGAGGCTGGCCAGGCCGGCCGCGAAACGCGGCGTGAGATCTGCCGTTGGAACGTCCAGCAACTCGAAGTCCGCGGGCAGCGCGCCGGCCGACAGGCCGACTCCGACTCGGCCCGGAAAGCGAGCCGCCAGCCAGGCAACTTCCTCGGCGACGAGCATCGCCGGACGCAGCGGCAGGATCATCGGACACGGCGCAGCCCAGCCGGCCGGCATGGCTTCGAGCAGCCAGCCAGCCACCTGGAGCGGGTTCGGCAGGTATCCGGCGAACCCGCCGTGATGTTCGGCGAGCATGATGCCGTCGAAACTGTGATCAACCGCCAGCCGGGCCTGGGCTCGCATCTCAGCGACCATCTGCGGTGCGCTCAGTTCCTGATGCGGGTAGATTCGCAGCGCTATCGACCCTGGCGCGAACACGGTCATCCAGTCACCCCGGTCTAGCCGTCCGTCGGCATCAACGCAGTGTCCGGAGCCGTGCTGATGGCGTCCCGAACGGCTGCCAGCATCGACTTGATCGCCTCCGCCTCGCGGTGGCGCTCGGCCGGCGACAGCGCGTAGGCATACCGCGTGACACCGCCGTAGCCCATCGAATCCCAGCGCGCCACCAGTTCCTCGACGACTTCCAGGACGCTATTCGGCACGGCCTTGCGCGGCAGCCGAAGCTCGGCGATCCGGAACCATGCTGAGGCCAGCTGCTGAGCCGTTGGCACCTCCGCATCGCCCAGGTCAGTGCTGACCGCATCCTGCAGGCGCACCGCGGTCGGAACGAGCTGATCCCGCGAGAACGGGACGTCGATGCCGTGTCCGCGCAACGGGAGCGGCAGTTCCTGCTCGTCAGTCATGGACGACGGCCCCTAGTCCGCGAGCATCTGGTCATAGATCTGGTGGAAGTTGCGGATGAAGCCCTCGGCGTAGTTAGACAGGTAGATGTGTCCGTCCGGCTTGGTCTTGACCCCGCGCTGCACCTTCGGCAGGTTGTACATGTCCTGGTCAAGGATGCGGGCGAGTGAGCCAAGCTCCGGCGCTTCGCACCACGAGTTCTCGACCCAGTGGATCTTCGCCGCCGGAGGCTTGGGCCTGCCCTCCGGCCAGGGCGCGAGGTAGATGACCTCCATGATCGATCGCTCTGGATTGTCGCCGTACGGCAGGAAGCGAAAGACGATCCGCGCCCATCCCCCCCACGGATGCAGGTTCGGGAACAGCGTGTTGAAGTACTGGTCGAGCATCTCGGTGTCCGAGTAGCCGTCGACCTTGTCGCCGATGATGACCCGCAAGTAGTCCCGCATTGTCGCTGCGCTGTCGCGCCGCTCGGCGGCGGCCTCGTCCGAAGTCTGAATGATGCCACGGTGGGCGCTCGTTCCGCGCAGCACATTGCCGTTGCCGCGGCCAAAGTTTCCGAACACGTCGTAGTGAATGTTGGCCCCGTCGTAGCCAGCCAGCATGCTCTGCGGGTGCGTAGCGACGACATGCCAGCCCTCGTCGAATACCTCACCCGTGAGTTTCCAGTTGGCATCGACGATGCGGGCAACGTGGACTTGCTTGTGCCGCTTCTCCAGTTCGAACTTCTCGAATTGCCTGATCATCGGCTCGCCGAGGAACTCCTCCAGCGGGACGCAGTCCGGGTCCGGGTTGATGAACACCATCCCGCCCCACCGGCCGACCTTGACCTCCGGTAGCGACAGGTCCTCCTTGCGCAATCCGGGAAAGTCCCATGGGCAGGTCATTTCCTTCATCGACCCGTCGATGTTCCAGGTCCAGCCGTGGAACGGGCAGCGGATCTCGGTCGCTCGTTTGCCAGCGAACTCCCGCAGCTGCCGCCCGCGATGCAGGCACGCGTTATAGAAGGCCTTGATCTGCGTCTCCGAGATCCGCACGATCAGGAACGACAGGTGGGCCACGTCGTAGACGTGATAGTCGCCCACTTCCGGAATGTCGTCCTGGTGACAGGCCATCTGCCAGACGCGCTTCCAGATCTTCTCCACCTCAAGATCGTGGTACTCCCTCGTGAAGTAGCGCCCGACCGGCAGCCGGCGCACCCCGCCCGGCATCGGGGCATCCACCCGGTAGATCTCAGGCAGCAGCTCCGGCCTGGTCTCCTGAGCGAAAAGCTCGTCCTTGGAAAACCAGCCTGCCGACCGCGGGCCGCTGTCCGTCAGCTGCCCCGGATCGCCGACGTACCTGGCGACTACCCGCTGGGTCAGGTCCCGTGACGCGGCCCTGGCCAGAGCGGTCTGACCTTCCCCGGCTACTTCGCCCAGGTACGCCCGGCCGGCCGCGTCGCGGTCCCATAGCTCGGGCGGGTCCTCGGGCGGGCTCTCGGCGGGCTCCTCTACCGGCACCACGCTCCACACCAGGTCCTTGCCCTCGGGCAGGGTCGGGCCGCCCACGTAGTTGAGGAAGTGCGGGTCCGCGTGCGTAATATCGCCCTCGATGAAGGTGCCGTCATACCTGAACACGCCGGACGCCCCGTTACGTGACACCCGGACAAGTCCGTCGCCTAGTTCCTCATAGATCATCCCCGAGATCGGGTGCGGCTCCAGGCGCATGACTCCGGCTCCTTTATTAGGATCGCTATACTACTAATAAACCTATACTTGACAAGCAAACCCAGCAATATGAACAGCTGCGCGCTGCCCCAGCTGACGGGCGGCCCGGCCGAACGGTGGCGCAGCTGGGCGGTCACCCCCTTCGGCGGAGGCGGGTCAGGTTCGGCGTCCGGAGAGCACGTCAGGGTTGCCTTGCGTCCACATGTAGTAGCAGCGTCGCTCTGCTATTCGCCAGCCTCCGGCGGTCTTCCGATAGCTGTCCTCGTACCGGGCCCCGATGAGGTACAGGTCGTCCGGGTCCTCGGCGAGCCAGTGCTGCCCTTGCACATAGGAGTGACCGCAAACCCGGTCCGCGTCGACGCCGAACTCGTGATTCGTCACGACGTGCTGCGCCATGAACGGCACCGGCGGACGGTTCAGGAAGGACGCGAGTCCATCAAATCGCTGGCCGGGGTCCTGCTCCGACGAGTGGAACTCGAGCACCATGTCCTCGGTGAAGACTTCGCTGAGCAGCCCGGGCTGATTCAGGTCGAGTGCCCGGGCATACCGGTAGTTCAGCTGCAGGAGCTGGTAGACGTCGTCGGGGCTTAGCTGGGGGCTCATCGGGCTGCTCAGATCGTCTCGACGCCGGGGAGCGACCGGAACTCCTCGTCGAGGAGGACATCCATGTACCGCATGCCTTCGTGATCGAAGTACGCGGTCTCCTTGTCGATCTTGCCGCCAGCGAAGTGGTAGATCGCGATCGGCCTGGCATGCCGTTTCTCGCCGGACTCGGTGGTGAACTCCATGTCCTGGATCATCAGCACCGAGTCGTCGTTCGCGTAGACCTGCGCGTCGATGTTGTCGCGGTCAACGCGCGCGACGGGCGGGATGGCAAGCAGCCGCTCCCACATCACCCGCACCGCCAGCTCGCCGCTGATGCGGAGCCGGTACGGATAGAACTCGTACACCGGCTCGGCCGCCATCGTGGCCAGCGCGCCGTCCAGATCGCGAGACAGCTCGCACCGGATGTGATCGGCGATGACTGCCTTCATAGCGTCCAGGTCCATGGTGCCCTCCTGACGTAGCTGCCGAATGCTCTCCCGACGGCCGGGACGTTCGGTCAGGTCTGATCACCTGCGGCGGCGAGCCGGGCGTGGAGCCGCGGGTAAACGCGCCTCACGTTCCCCTCGAATATCCTCGCCTGATCCGGAGCCGGCAGGCCAAGAGCCTCTACGTACCGTCTGGTCTCGTCCCAGTGGTGGCCGGTCTCAGGGTCGATGCCGCGCACTGCCCCGAGCATCTCGGAAGCAAACAGGATGCTGCCGGGGTCGATCACCTCGAAGAGCAGGTCGATGCCCGCCTGGTGGTACACGCAGGTATCAAAGAAGACGTTGCCCATCACGTGCTCAAGCGTCGGCGGGCGGCCGAGCCGGTCGGCGAGTCCCCGATAGCGTCCCCAGTGATAGGGGACAGCTCCCCCGCCGTGCGGGATGACGAAGCGGAGAGTCGGGTACCGGGCGAATAGGTCGCCGCTGACCAGCTGCATGAAGACTGCGGTGTCGGCGTTGAGGTAGTGGGCCCCGAGCGTGTCGCAGCTCGGAGCGCACGAAGCCGAGACGTGAATCATGGCCGGCACGTCGAGTTCGACCATGGCCTCGTAGAGCGGGAACCAGAACTCGTCCGTCAGCGGTCTGGAGGTCCAGTGGCCACCCGAGGGGTCGGGGTTGAGATTGCATCCGACAAAGCCGAGCTCGCCGGTGCACCGCCGCAATTCGGCCACCGAGGCGTCGAGGTTGCCGTCCGGGGTTTGCGGGAGCTGGCAGACCGCGGCGAAGTGGCCGGGATACAGCGCAACCACCCGGGCGATCAGGTCGTTGCATGCCCGCGCCCAGGTTACGGCGAGGCCGGGGGCCGGTACGTGGTGCTCCATCGCCGACGCCTGCGGTGAGATCAGCATGAGGTCCACGCCGCGGCTTCGGAGCAGTCTTAGCTGATTGTCCTCGACCGACGATCGGATCGCGTCGTCCGGCACCCGGGCCAAGGCCGGCTCTGGCCCGGCCCCGTCCGCCAGCCAGGCCAGCTGTGCCCGCCGGAACTGCCGATGCGCCACCGGAGCGGTCGTGTAGTGACCATGGCAGTCGATGATCACTGGCTTGCCTCGCCGGGCAGGTGATCGACATAGACCAGGCCCTTGGCGGCCAGCCGTTCGCGCATCAGGTGGACATCGAGGCTGAGCTCGCCCGATGCGTACCTGGGCCGGAGGGCCGCCTCGCGATCGGCTCGCTGCCGCGCCGCGGTGAGCACCTCGGCGGACCGTGCACGAGTCACGACCACGACGCCATCGTCATCAGCAACGACGACGTCGCCGGGCGCGACTAGCTGGCCCGCGCATACCACCGGAACATTGACACTGCCCAGGCTCTCCTTCACCGTTCCGGCCGCCGAAACGCACCGGGACCAGACGGGGAAGCCCATGCTCTGCAGCTCGGCGACATCTCGGCAGCCGGAGTCGATCACGAGCCCGCGTACTCCGCGAGCCTGCATCGCGGTCGCCAGCAGCTCGCCGAAATAGCCAGCCGCGCACGGAACCGACGGCGCCGCGACGACGATGTCACCCTCGCCGCATTGCTCCACGGCCACGTGCAGCATCCAGTTGTCCCCCGGAGGCACGCTGACCGTCACCGCCGACCCGCACACCGGCGCCGTCGGGAAGACCGGCCGGATGCAGGGAGCCAGCAGGCCGGTGCAACCTTGTGCCTCGTGCACGGTGGCGACGCCGATGCCAGCGAAGCCGCGGACTACCTCCGCCGCCGCGCGAGGCGGATGCCGGACGACTACCCCTGTCAAGGACAAGTCCCGCTCCCTCAGCTCGCCAGCGCGTTCAGGCCCGCGCGAACGCACGGAATGATCTCGGTCGCGAATCGCTCGCACCAGTCCGGCTGTCGCAGGATCACGACAGGGAACGTGAACCCGGCGCGGATGATCTGGATCAGCTGGTCGGTGATCGCCTGCTCCGAGCCGGCGATGAGCTGGGGGCTGGGCGTACTGGCTGAGTCGAAGCTGACCACGACGTTGCACGCGTAGGCGAGCTGGGCTGGATCGCGCCCGGCAGCTCTGGCCGATTCCTTGACCAGGGCGAGCATCGCTCGCGCGGCGTCGAACTCGATCACGGGCAAGGACGGGATCCAGCCATCGCCGTACTTCCCGGCGATCGCCAGGCCGCGTCGGCCGTAGGTCCCGATCCACACCGGGATCCGGCGACTGGGCTGCGGGTTTATGAACGCGTTACGGATGCGGAACTGCGAGCCCGAGTATGACACCGGGCCGTCGCAGGTCGTCCACAGCGCCTGGATGATCTCGACAGCCTCGCGCAGCGCGGTCATCTTGTCGGCCGGCGACCGGACGGCCAGGCCGAACGACTCGAACTCCTGGTCGTACTTTCCGACGCACATGCCGACGGTCAGGCGTCCGCCAGAGAGCAGGTCGAGGGTCGCCGCCATCTTCGCGAGCACGGCCGGCTCGCGGTACGGCACGGCCAGCGCGTTGGCGCCAACCCAGATGCGGCTCGTTTGTGCGGCCACCCAGGTCAGCGCCGTCCACGGATCGCAGGTCGGCTTCGCGTACTGAAGGTGATCGCTCATCGTGAACAGGTCGAATCCGGCCGCATCGGCACGCCGCGCATACGCCACGATCTCGTCGATCGGCATGTCGTGTCCCGGATCGATGCCGAACCGCACGTCATCAGCGTTCACCGGGTGGCTGCCTCCGCTCGGCTGAATCGGATGAGGTCAGCGGCTCGCTCGGCGATCATGATCGTCGCGGCGTTGGTGTTGCCGCTGACGAGCGTCGGCATGACCGAGGCATCGACCACCCGGAGGCGGTCCACGCCGTGCACCCGCAGCTGCGGATCCACGACGGCACCGGGGTCCGAGCCCATCTTGCAGGTGCCCGCTGGATGCGCCGCGCCGAAGGACGAGGACCGGATGTAGCGCTCCCAGTCCGCGTCGGAGGTAACGTGCTGACCAGGCATGTTTTCCGAGGTAACGTGGCCTGCTAGCGGCTCGGCCGCGAAGATTGCGCGGACGGCGCGGCAGATCTCCGCGAACCTGGCCACGTCGGATTCGTTGCCGAGCAGCTTCATAGCGACGAGCGGCGCGTCCTGATAGGCGGCCGAGCGCAGCCGCACCGCGCCACGGCTTGACGGGTGCAGCAGGCAGGGATAGACCGACACCAGCGACGCGCCGCTCATCTTGACGCCGTGCACTTCGTGGCCGACTGTCGCCGGGTCAGCCATGCCGTAAGGGCCGAACATGAGCTGGTAGTCCGGAGCCCCGGCAGCCGCGAGGCTGCCGAAGACCACCGCATGGCAGAGCGGGGCCGTCACCGGCCCGCGCCGGCGAAGCAGGAAATCCAGACCGTGAACTACCGACCGCAGCGCAGTGGCGTCCTGGTTCAGCGTTCGCTGCGTGACCCGGTACGTCATGACCACGCAGGGGTGCTCCTGCAGGTTCTGTCCGACACCGGCCAGCGCGGCATTGACCGTCACGCCCACGTCGCGCAGGTGGTCTGCGGGGCCGATCCCGGACAGCATGAGCAGCTTCGGTGAGCCGAATGCGCCGGCACTGAGGACCACCTCACCGGTCGCCCGCGCCTGCATCAGGCGCCCGTCGGCGTCGTACTCGATGCCGACTGCACGGCCGTCCTCGATCAGCACGCGCGAGACGGTCGCGTGCAGGCGGACGGCGAGGTTACTGCGGCGCCTGGCCGGCGCGAGGTAGGCGCGTGCGGTGCTGTGCCGCAGGCCGCCCTTCTGGGAGAGCTGCGCGTAGCTGACGCCGTGCTGCCCGGCAGCGTTGTAGTCGGGTCGCCGGGCATGTCCGGCTGCCTGCGCACCCGTCACGAACGCATCGGTCATCGGATGCCGGACGCGAGCCATCGAGACCCGCTGCGGGCCCGTGCCGCCTCGGAACGCGTCAGCGCCGCACTCAAACGTCTCGGCTTTCTTGAAGTACGGCAGCAGCGACTCGTAGTCCCATCCCGAGCACCCGAGCGAGGCCCACTGGTCATAGTCCGCGCGGTTACCGCGTACCCAGAGCATCGCGTTGACAGAACTCCCGCCGCCGATTACCCGGCCAGCCGGCCAGTGATCGACAATGCCGCCCCGGGACGGGTCTGGCTGTGCCTCGTACGACCAGTCGTATGACTTCGACAGCGTCAGCAGCGCCGCTGGCACCCGGATGCCGATGACGCGATCATTGCCGCCGGCCTCCATCAGGAGGACACGCGTCCGTGCGTCTTCGGTCAGCCGGTTCGCGAGGACACAGCCAGCCGATCCCGCCCCGACGATGATGTAGTCCCACTGCTCGACCGTCGTTGCGGACCGCATGCTCAGAAGGCTCCGCTGCTCGGCTTGTGAACGTCTCCTCGCGGGAACTTCTCGGTCGTCGGCGGGGTAAGGACGTCCTGGAATGAGAATCCGATGCGGTCGGCAACCGGCTGCAGGGAACCTATGTCGAACTTCCACAACCGCGCAGCGTTCGTGCCGAGCATGAGCGCCGCATCGGCAGCGGAGACACCTGCCCGGCCGAGCGTGGCTTGCAGGTAATCCAGGGTCAGCGTGCCCGACGAGGCAGCCCAGGTGCCCTCGTGGTGCGGGAAGTCCATGCCGAGCATCATCTTGTCCACGCCGATCTCCCGCCGCGCCTGCACCTCGGCCAGTGAGAAGATCGAGGAGCCAAGGTGGCACTGGCGGGCGAAATACTCCGAGGGACGCAACCGGACGATGTCACGGATGTCCTGCCGGCCCCAGCTGCCGTCCAGGATGTAGTCCATCGACTTGAGCTCGCCGATTACCCAGTCCGAACCCATCTCGGTCAGCACCACCTGCAGGTCCGGATGGCGTTCTAGCACACCGCCCCAGATGAAGTGGGCCAGCATCTGGTGGGCGAAGAAGAAAATCTGCGGGATGTGCACTCTCGCGGCCACCGCTGGGTGCGGCAGCTGGGCGAGGTCAGGCGCATGCCTTGTCACCGACGAGATCGCGACGTGGCAGTTGGCCGGCATCCCGAGCTCAGCCAAGGTCGCCCAGATCGGATCGAACCGCCGGTCGAACAGGGGCATCGACTCATCGAAGCAGGGCAGCACGATACCGCGCAGCCCCGCTTCGTGGGCCCACCGGATCTCCCGCACCGCGGCCTCGACGTCAGTGAAGCTCAGGGTCGCTAGCGCTCCGAACCGGTGTGGCGCCTCGCTGTAGAAGTCAGCGAGCCATCGGTTGTACGCCGCATTACCGACGTCAACCAGTTCCTCTCGGGGGGAGTATCCGATGAGCCTGGCGACGAGTGGTTTCAGCTCGAAGGGCCGGCCAAAGTCCGGGAAGAGGATCTCAGCCGCGATGCCCTGGCTGTCGAGCTCCGCGAGCCGGGCTGTCATATTGCCGTAGCCGTCGATTCGTCCGGGCTCGACGACCTCGCGATCCCATCGTTCCAGCTCTTCAGGGTCGAATTGCTCCTTCAGCGCCCGGGTCTCCGACGGCAGGCCGCCCTTGTCGTCCCACAGCTTGCAAAAGCTGTCGAACTCGTCCCGGTAGGCCGCCGGCAGGTACGGCCGGTAGTGCTTCATAGGCGCGGCAGCGTGACCGTCGGACGATATGATCAGCGCTTTGGTGCCCAGCTCGTCGCTGGCATTGCCGTGCGCCGCGATCGTGGCTGTACCGGCGTTCATCTGTCGGCCTCCTCGGGATTGCTCGTTCGAATCTGCGCAGGCGCGCGGTGCGAGATCCGCACAGCTGCAGGCTGGTGGACGATCCTGATCACGTGCTCTGGTGAATGGCCTAGGCGAGCCGCACCGGCAGGTCGGTCCACGCAGTCTGGAGCACCGACGGAAGCCGCCGCGGCGGGCCGGCGAGCTCTACTGACGAAAACCGGTCGAGCAGCTCTTCGAGCAAGACGCTCGTCTCCAGCCGGGCCAGATGCGCGCCCAGGCAGACGTGATCTCCCCAGCCGAGGGCGACGTGCATGGGATCCGGCTTACGGCGCATGTCCAGAACTTCACCATCGGCAAACGCGTCCTCGTCCCGGTTGGCCGCCAGGTAGAGCATGTAGACGTGCTGGCCCTTGGCGAGTTTGTGGCCGCGGATTTCGGTGTCAGCAGTCACCGTGCGGATAAAGCCGGTAATGGGGCACAGCCACCGCAAGAACTCGTCGGCCGCGGTCGGAATCAGCGATCGATCCGCGCCGAGCTGCGCCAGCTGGTCAGGATGAGTGGCCAGCGCCCACATCATGCCGGCCAGCAGATTGCGCATGGTCTCGTTGCCGGCCACGAGCACGCCGGTGGCGAGTGTCTGCAGGTTCGCCGGCGACAGCTCCTTCTCATTCAGCTCCGCTGTCAGCAGCGAAGTCAGCAGGTCTTCGCCAGGCTGCTGACGCTTCAGCGCGAACTGCTCGGCGAAGAACTCGCCCATCGGCTCCAGTCTCGCTGCCGACTCCGCCAGCTCCTCGCGCGAGAGCGGCGTGCCGAACTTCAGCATCTCGTCGCTCCACGCCCGCATATCGTCGATCCGGTCCAGCGGAACGCCCAGGAGCAGCGCGATGACCTGCAACGGGAACGGGACGGCTACCTGCTCGACCCAGTCCACTGGGTGGCCCGGTTCGATGCGGTCGAGCAAGGCGACGACACACTCACGAATCTCCGCCTTAAGCCGACCGACAGCCGACGGGACAAAGGGTGGCGTGATGGTCCGGCGGATGGCCCGGTGGAACGGCGGATCCGTGGTCGAAATCAGGGCGGCGTCCTCGGGGAAGAACGAGTCCATGATCCCGGAACCGAACTTAGCATCGTTGAGCAGGATGCCGTCGGCGCTGCTGAAGACCTTGGGGTTGCGCGAGACCTCGCGCACGTCGTCGTACTTGGAGAGCACCCAGGTATCCAGTGGCTCGTAATAGAAGACCGGCGCTTCCTTCCGCAGCCGGGCAAGAACCGGGAAGGGATCGTTGGTATAGAACTCAGGGTCCTCGATCTGAACGAGAGCAGCCAGATCGGTCATGCTTCCCACCCTTCGAGCTGAACGGCCGAACGGCCTATAAACCTTTTTTAGTTTACATGGATGAACCTATACATGTCGAGGCTCGTAGAAGGTTTGTTCGGCTGCCTGCGTCGAACGGTCAGTAGCTGCCGCGTGGCGTTCCGAGTATGCGCTGCGGGTTGTCTACCAGCATGCTCGTAACGTCATTGTCGGATACGCCCCTCTCACGCAGTGCGGGCACGACTTTCTCGGTGATATGGAGGAAGTGCCAGTCGGGTTGTTCGATGCCCGCCGCCGGACGGAGCTCGATCGGGATCCAGTCCTGCCAGCAGTGCACGTCGTGGGAGAGGACGATCTGGCGGGCATAGCCCAGCTCGCACAAGGTGGCGACGACGCCGACCCGCTCTTCGAAGGTCATGTGCCGGCCTCCGTACAAGCCGAAGCGATCCATGCCTATATAGGAGCCACGGTCCAGCAGCGTCCTGAGGTAATCGGTGTCAGTCGTGTCGCCGCAGTGCCCGATGACCACGCGCGACAGGTCGACTCCCTCAGCCGCCAGGATCGCCTGCTGCTCCAGCCCGCGTCTGGTGAAGGCGTCCGCATGAGTCGAGATCGGCGCGCCTGTCGCGCGGTGGGCCTGAGCCACGGCGCGGATCAGCCGCTCTATCCCCGGCGTTACCCCGGCCGCGTCGGTGCAGCACTTGAGCAGGCTCGCCTTCACCCCGGTGCCCGCGATGCCGTGGCTGATGTCCTTGATGAACATGTCGATCATGGGCTCGTGGTCCGTGCCGACCATGCCGCCTGGCCCGACATGGTTCAGGTAGCCCGGCAGCTTGTCGTAGGTGTA
This sequence comes from uncultured Actinomycetota bacterium, assembly GCA_963795265.1. Lineage (GTDB taxonomy): Bacteria > Actinomycetota > Actinomycetes > Streptosporangiales > Streptosporangiaceae > JAJYUU01. Next base: position 126,547 of record CAWCHF010000008.1, read on the forward strand.
GATACCGGTGGCCACGACGATATTGATATCCACGGCGTCGCTGATGCGCTGCAAGCGCGGGATGTACCGGCCCATGCCGACGACGGTCATGTCGACGATCGTGTCGATCCCGCCCTCTTTCAGCGCGGTGAGCTTGCCGATCGCGTCCTGCACCTTCGTTTCCTCGTCCCAGCCCATGATCTCCGGGTAATCGGAGTTCAGTTCGGGGGTGAGGATGAATATGTGCTCGTGCATCAGGCATGCGCCGATGGCCGGGATTTCGATCTCGCCCTTGACCGTATTCAGCGCAGCCACGGCCAGCCCCGATTCTTTCGCACAAGCTGTCCCTTCAGCACCATCAGTCCCACCAGTGCTACATCGTGGCGAGTTGCGGCACAACCCTTATCGGGTTGCGATTAAAGATGTCCAGGCGCTCGTCCTCGCTGAGCCAGCCGAAGGACGAAATGACCGGGACCAGGTCGTCGGCTGTCTTACCTGGCTCGTCCGCAGGACGAATCGCGGCGCCCGAGCCCGGTGCCTCGGTGCCGAACACGGTCTGGGGCACGGTTCGCTGGCGGATCGCGGCCGTCAGGTAATCCAGGTCGTGGGCGCAGGTGTCGAAGAATAGGTTGTCCCGCAGGTCGCGCTGGCTGACGTGGGGATCTGACTTGATGAACCGGTCGAGTGCGCCACCGCAGTGGCAGATCATCACCCGCAGCTGCGGGAACCGATCAAACAGGTCCGTCCGTGAGAAGAGCTGGGTCGCGAGAAACTGCTCCATCGCGAAGCCAAGCTGGTTGTTGCCGTAGAGCGGAACGAACCTGGGATCGAGGCAGTTGGTTCCGTGCACGATGAGCGGCACGTTCAGTTGCTGGCAGCGCGCGTACAGCGGGTGCCAGAACGGCCCGTCCACGCCCGGCGCGGTCCGCTGGCCCTTGGGGTCAGGTGCCAGGTAAGCGGCGACGAAGCCCAGCTCGTTGATGCACCGGTCGAGCTCGGGCAGGACGTGGCTAGTGTCTGGCGCGTCGGTATCGATCGGCAGCTGGCAAGCGCCCAGGAACCTGTCGGGATACAAAGACACATGCGCGGCGATGGTGTCGTTCACCACTCGCGTCCAGTACTCCAGCAGGTGCGGGGCCATCCAGCCGAGCATCAGGTACGGACGAGGACCGATGACCTGAACATCGATCTGCCTCTCGTCGATGTACGCGATGTGCCGCTTGGCGGCGGCATGGCTCTCCTCCTCAGAGGTCGCCGTTGCCGGACCGGATGCGGTCAGCGGATTGCGCGTCCCGGTATTGAATGCCAGCAGGGTGGCCAGGTATGCGTTTGTCGAGGTGGGCATCGATACATGCGCGTGGAGGTCAAGGACCTTCATTCCGTTGTACACAGCGCTTACTCCTAGGTCATCAGGGGCGAGGTGCCGGCGCCAGTTACCGTCCGGCCGGCGCACTGAACCAGGCGTCCACATCGACTGGCTCGGTTACTATCTGCTGCTCCGCGGCATGCCTGCCAAGCGTCTCGAGAGTGACGCGATTGACCTCGATGCCGTACGGCAACGGGTCACCCCCTACGAACCGCGCCCGCTCTCGAAGGCTCCGTTCCCCGTCATCCAGGCAGGCAGTGCTATTCAGCCTGTCAAGGGCCTGTTGCTTCGCCGTCGCGAAGACGTCACAGAGCTCGCCGGCCAGGGCCGGGTCCTGGCTCAGCAGTTCGTTGCGCACCACGACGGTGTGGTTGATCGGATAGACATCCTTATCCAGCCACGCGCGCTCCAGTGCCTCGCTTCCGTCGCCAAGCATCGGAACGACGTCGGGGTCGGTCGATGCGATACCGATGGTGGCGGCGAGCTCGCCCGCCGCCAGCATCGCGTCCAGATCGGCACCGAGGAGGACTGTGACGTTGGCAGGCAACGCGTACTCCGATACGTGCTCTTCGTCGGCTACTACCCAGGTGATCGAGTCAAGGTCGACGCCGAGTTGCTCGGCCAGCGCAGCCCGGCCCCAGACTCCCGTCGTTACCGTGTACGCGCGCACCCCGATCCGCTGCCCTTCCAGGGACCGAGCCGGGCGGTGCGCGCCTTCGCGGCGAACGCGAATCGCCGACTGGGGGAAGTCCCGGAACGGGAATACCGGAATGGCAGTGAGCTCCTTGCCATATCTCCTGGCGCAGATATAGGTCGTCAGCGCCATCTCGCAGATGTCGAAGTCGCGGCTGCGCACCATCTTCCGGAAGGCCCCGACGATAGGACCGCTGTGCACGGACTCGAGCGTCAGGCCGCCGACGGTCACGTCCCCGGTCAGCAGGGCGCGGGTGTGCGGCCGGTCCTGCAACGCGATGCGGAGCGCTCTCACGTCTCGGAGTCCCGGCGCGTGCGAGCGAAGTACTTGTCGGGAACGACTGTCTCGTCGATGACGACGTCGATGATCACGGGCTCGCCGCTGCCCTGCGCGAACTTGATCGCGTCACCCAGCTCGGCACTGTCCTGGATGCGAATGCCCTGGATGCCGAATCCCCGGGCGATCGCGGCACAGTCGGTGAGCGTGAAGCGGGAGGCGACCACCTTGCCCCACTGCTGCTGATGATGCCTCACCATGCCGAGCCCGGAGTCGTTGAGGACGACGCCGACGAACGGCAGGTCCGATTCCACCGCGGTTGCGATCGCCTGTACCGACATCATGAAGCCGCCGTCACCCATGACTGCCACCGCCGGCTCGCCGGGCCGGGCGAGCTTAACCCCGAGCGCCGCCGGCAGGGCCCACCCCATCCCGACGATGCCGCCCGGCGCGAACACCGAGTACGGCCGCTGTGCGCGGAAGAAGTGACTCATCCACATCCGGTTATAACCGGCGTCGAGGGTGATGTTGCTGGCCGGATCAAGGGTCTCCTGCAGCAGCGCGACGCACCGCTGCGGCAGGACTGGTGCGGAATCGATCTGCCCGGACGGGTCAGACTCGGCCGGATCGTCGGCCTTGCGCCGCAGCACCTCTGCCACCCGCGACTCGTGGCTCTCCGCGGGCCCCCCGGCATCCAGCAGTTGCTGCAGGACGGCGCGCGCATCGCCGAGGAGGCCTACCTCGACCGGGAACGCCCAGCCGCAGTTCCGTGGCTCGATATCCACCTGGACCAGCTGCTGGCGGTTCGGATCGATCAGGTCCCGGCTCTCGCTGAGTGTCTCGCTCGACGCCAGCTTGCATCCGATCACCAGCACGACGTCCGCGGCGGCGAGCCATTCGTTGGCGCTCCTTCGGCCAATGTTGCCGATCATCCCCAGGCTCAGCGGATGGGTCTCCTCGATAGCGCTCTTGCCGGTGTAGGAGGTGACGATCGGAATTCCCCAGCTCTCGGCGAATTGCCTGAGCTCGGGGTGCGCGCCGGAATTGTGGACTCCCTTGCCAGCCACGATCACCGGCCGCGCTGCAGCGCGCACCAGGTCGAGGGCTCGGTCCACGTCGGCAGGATTCGCCACCGCCCGCGACCGGACCAGGTACCCATTGCCCGACGCGGGATGGGGATACACGTCCGGGTTGGTCTCGCCCATGACCGCGTGGGTTCGCAACAGCACCGCGCTCGGACCAGGGCTGCCCGCGGTCGCATGCTTGATGGCCAGCTGCGTCGCCACGACAGCTTCGTTCGGATCGGCTGCGACAGCGGTGAACTTGGTGATCGCTCGCATCAGTGCAGGCATGTCGGGTGCGCCGTACTCGCCCGTCACCGACTGGGAGCCCGGCCGAGCGCCGCTGCCGAAGTCGGTGAGATCCGCGATGACGACCATCGGCGAGCTACTGGCGAATGCCTCGGTCACCCCGAAAGATCCGTTAGTGCAGATGAACGCTCCCTGCCCCAGCAGCACCGCGGGCCGGCCGCTGGCACGCGCGTACGCGTCGGCCATGACCGCTGCGTAATGTTCCTGGCGCGCCAGCACCACCTTGAAGGCCCGCCCGACAGTCTCTGAGTAGATGAGAACCGTAGAGCTGCCCGGTATGCCAATGACGCAGTCGACCCCGGCCTCCTCCAGCACGCGAAGGATCTCTTGAGCACCGTTCGCCACTCTCACTCCAGTCTCTGGGCGCAGCCGTCTTGTGTACTGCCACAATAAACCTTACGAGCCTTATAAAGCTAGCGGATGAAGCGCCTCGTAGCGGGCGCTTGACACCAGCTTCCCTGCTCACTACTGTCCGCAACATAGTTTACTTGGAACCGCTTTCTACTGCCTCGACAGAACCCCGAGAGGAAACGAGATGCCGACCGAGGTGCGCCTTCCGCAGTGGAGCATGGGGATGGCCGAGGGCACTGTCGTTACCTGGCTCAGGCAGGTGGGGGACGCCGTTCAGCGAGGCGACGAGATCGCCGAGGTGGAAGCCGAGAAGGCGATCATGATTCTGGAAGCCCCTGTCGGCGGGACCATCGTGCAGCTGGCCGTCGCGGAGGGAGATACTGTGCCCGTCCGGTCAGTGCTCGCCGTGATCGACACCGGGACGGCAGATTAGACTGCGTCCCCGGTTCCCGGCCGGCAACGCCCGTATCCGGCGACATCGGCTGCCGGGGACGTGATCACCTTTCGAGCAGCTTCACCACGGCCTCCTCGACGCGTTCCGCGTTCGGGAACAGGGGCCGCTCCAATGCCGCGCTGAACGGGATCGGCACCTGCGGCGTCGTAACCCGGAGGATCGGGCCGCGGAGACTGTCAAAAGCGCGCTCGGCCACGAGCGCCGAGATCTGACTCGCGACGCTGCACGTGTCGTGACAGACGTCGACCACGACCAGACGGCCGGTCTTCTGCACTGAGCGCAGGATGGCGGCGATGTCGAGCGGGACCAGCGTCCGCGGATCGATCACCTCCGCCGAGATCCCTCGCTCGCTGAGCCGCTCGGTTGCCTTCATCGCCGCGGTGACACCGCCGGCGATGCCGACTATCGTCACGTCAGACCCTGCTGTCCTGACCACTGCCTCGCCGAACGGGATCAGGTAATCGCCCTCCGGCACATCCTCCGCGACGCCCCAGAACGAGCGATCCTCGAATACCACAACCGGATCGTTGTCCCGAATCGCGGTCTTGAGCAGGCCCTTGGCGTCAGCCGGCGACGCCGGAACCACGACCTTCAGGCCGGGGATGGTCATGATCGTCGAAATCGGCCGGTCACTGTGCTGTGCGGCGGTACCGATGCCGTAGAACATCGCCATGCGGATAACGAGTGGCAGGTTCGTCTGCCCGCCGTAGAGATACGTCGATTTCGCGATGATGCTCACGAGCTGGTCGAAGGCCGGATAGATGAACGGCGCGATCATCATGTCGACGATCGGGCGCATGCCGACCATCGCCGCGCCGGCCGCCGCGCCCAGGAATCCCGCCTCCGATATGGGGGTGTTCCGAACTCGTTCCGGGCCGAACTGCTCAGCGAGACCTTTCGTGCTGCCCATGAAGTTGAAAGAGACGTCCTCCCCCATCAAGAACACTGACGGGTCGCGCTCCATCTCCTCGCGCATCGCCGCTGTGATGCACTCGAGGTAGGACTGTCTGGCCACGTTCTGCCCTTCTCAGGTGAGCGGGATGGGATCAGCGAAGACATGCAAGAACGCCTCCTCCGGATCAGGGAACGGGCTAGCCACCGCGAACCGCCACGCCTCGTCGATGAGCTGGCGTTCCTCGGCCTCGATAGCGTCCAGCCGTGCGTCACTCGAGCCAGCCGACAGCAGGCGCTGGCGCAGCAGGCTGATCGGGTCTCGCTCCCGCCACCTAGTGACTTCCGCCTTGGTCCGGTAAAGCTCCGTGCGGTCCGGCCCGCCGGAATGCCCGAAGTAGCGATACGTACTCGTTTCGATAAGGCTAGGGCCCTGCCCGCTCCGCGCCCGGTCGACAGCGACCTTGACCGAGCTGTAAACGGCGCTCACGTCCATGCCGTCGACCGTCTCGCCGGGCATGCCGTAGCCCGCAGCGCGATCCGAGATGCGCTCTATCGCGCACGCATCTCGGTGCGCAGTGAGTTCTCCGTACTGGTTGTTCTCGCACACATACACGACCGGCAGGCGCCAGATCGATGCCAGGTTCAGGCTTTCGTGGAAGGTGCCCTCGTTGGCCGCTCCGTCACCGAAGAAGCACAGCGAGACACGCGACTTACCCTGCATCTTGATGCCGAGCGCCGCGCCGGTAGCTACTGGCAGCCCGGAACCTACGATGCTCGTCTCGCCCAGACTGCCGACGCTGAAGTCGGACAGGTGCATTGAGCCGCCCTTGCCTTGATTGACGCCGGTTTTCTTACCCAGCAGCTCGGCGGCCAGGGGACGGACATCGGCCCCCTTGCCAATCGGATGCCCGTGCGATCGATGCGTGCCCACCATGTAGTCGTCCGGCGCGAGTGCCATGCAGGCGCCGACTATCGAAGCCTCCATGCCGACCGACATGTGGCCGACCGACGGCAGGTCGTCGCGCTCGTTCAGCGTCGTGTCGAAGAGCCGGATCCGGTACATGCGCCGAAGGCACTCGACCAGCAAGTCAGCGTCCTGCACGAGACCACCCACCTTCGAACCCCGCCTTCACCTTAGGACGACCTCGATCAGGCACTGCTGGTGCTGTCATCCGTGGTGCCTTCCGCTGTTGATGCCCGATTATGCATGGCGTCCGCGCCGTCGGGTCGTCCTTGCAGGTCAGCGCCGCCCAGGTACATCCCGTACACCGCCGCTGGCGTGAGCCCGGCAGCCTTGCCCGAGTACGCGACGGATCCTTGCGAGAGGACGACGGCACGGTCAGCTATCTGCAGCGCCTTGGCGATGAACTGCTCGACGAGCAGGAGCGAAACGCCCCGCTCGACCATCAGCCGGATGAACTCGTACATCTGCTCCACGACCATGGGTGCAAGGCCCATCGACACCTCGTCGAGAAGCAGCAGCCGCGGCGAGGTGACGTAGGCCCGCGCGAGGGCGAGCATCTGACGTTCACCACCGCTAAGGTTCCCGGCCTGAACCTTGAACCGCGCCGTCAGCGCCGGGAACACGTCGCCGACTGTATCCAGATTGGCGCGCTTGTCCTTGGACCTGGAAAACAGGACGATGTTCTCGCGCACCGTCAGGGATCGGAACACCGCGCGGCCTTCCGGAATGGTGCACATGCCGAGGCGCGCCCGGACATACGGCCGGGACCGCGAAATGTCCTTGCCATCGAACGTCACTGTGCCCTGGCTGACCGGCAAGACACCAGAGAGCATTCTCAGCAGGGTAGTTTTGCCGGCACCGTTCGGGCCCAGAACCGCGACGACGGCCCCCGTCGGCACTGAGAGACTTACTCCCCTGATCACCTCGGTGCCGTCGTACCCGCCGTGAACCGCAGCTAGCTCAAGCATGGCCGCCCGCACTCTCGACAGTTACATCGGATACGTCCCGCGCTCCGGGCTCATCAGGGGCGCTGCAGTGATCGGGTGCGCCGGGCTGACCGGTTGCGGAGTCGGCGCTCACGGTGCCGGGAACAGACCCTAGATAGGCAGCCTGGACCGCTGCGCTAGCGGCGACGGCCTGCGGTGTTCCCTCGAAGACGAGCTGACCGAAATCGAGTACGTAGATATAGGAGCACGCGTCCATGACGAGGCCCATGTCATGCTCCACGAGCATGATGCCGCAGCCGCGCCGCGCGACGATGTCGCGAACGATGGCCATGAACTGGACCTTCTCGACGGTGTCGAGCCCCGAGGAGGGCTCGTCCAGCAACAGGACTTTCGCGCGGCCGGCCAGACAGCGCGCCAGGTCGACCAGACGCCGCTGCCCGGTCGACAGGCTCATGACGTGGACGTCGCGCAGATGGCCGAGTTCGCACGTCTGCAAGGCCGTTTCCACCGAGGCTGCGATAGCGGCTCGGTCGTGCCGCCGTCCGAAGAGGTGGCGTAGCGGGTTGGCGCCGGCCAGCGCTGCCTCGGCTCCGATCTCGACGTTCTCGTACACCGTCAGCGACTCGCAGAACTCCATGACCTGGAACGTCCGGCCCAGTCCCAGCCGTGCCCTGGCGGCCGGCGGGAATCTCGAAACCTCGGTTCCGGTCAGCCTGATGCGGCCACTCCGGGCTCTGGTCAACCCTGAACACGCGTTGAACGCCGAGCTCTTACCCGCACCGTTGGGCCCGATCAGGCCGGTGATCCGGCCCAGCGGGATAGTGAACGAAACGTCGTCGACGGCAACCACACCGCCATACCGGACAGTCAGCCCGGTCACGATGAGCCCGCTCTCGATTTCTCCCGGCTCAGCAGCGCCGCCATGGCCCGCGGCCGCTCGACTATCCCGCGCTTCCGGGGATGTGCGCGGTTGCTCGGTCTGATGGGAACGCGCCGACATGGTGGCCTTGCGGCGGTCCGGCTTGCCGAGTCGGTCAAGCAGATGCTGCATCCATGGCGGGACGCCAAGGTACCGCTGAAGCGTCCAGGCGGTAGCCAGGGCCGCGGCACCGAAGAGTGCCTGCAGTGCGTAGAGCCCGTTGCCGGACAGGTTGAGGTAGCCGGGGATGATACCGAGGGCTGCGGCTCCGCCCAGCGCCGCCCACGGCATCGCTCCGGCCTGTACCACCAGCAGGGCTAGCAGCGTGAGTGACACGAAGGAGTCGAAGACCCCGGAGTTGATGTAGACGTAGGTCGAGCCCTGCAGTGCGCGGGCGATGCCGGCCAGGAATGCCGCGATGCAGAGGACGATGATGCGGGTCACCGCCACCGACGTGCCCGCCGTGGCCAGGCTGATCGGAGAATCGCGCATCGCCCGCAGCAGACGGCCGAACCGGGTGCGATTGAGGCCAACGATCGCAGCAAACGTCGCTACGACGAAAACCAGAACGACGTAGTAGTAGCCCGTGTCGCTCGACAGCCACGAACCCCAGAGCGATGGCCGGGGATCCCGCAGTCCGCCCTGACCGCTGTTACCGAACATCCAGGATGTGCTGTAACCCCAGTCCTGGACCACGATGCCGAACCCGAAGGTCGCCAGCGCCAGGAACAGTGGCGGGAGTCTCGCTGCTGGTATCGCGATCAGCGCGCCCATCGGGACGGCCGCTAGCCCCGCCAGTAGCACCGCCGGCAGCCACGGTAGCCCGAATCCGACGGCAAAGTGGGACAGGCTGCTCGCGCCGATTGCCGCGAAAGCTATCTGGCAGAGCGAGACCTGCCCTGAGGTCTCGACCAGCATGCCGAGGGACAAGAAGAGAATGACGTAGGTGAGTCCCTGCGTCCAGATGATCTGATTCGTGCCGGCGAATAGCGGGACCACTGCCAGCAAGGCTCCGACAAGCAGATAGCCGCCGACCCGCACCCGGGTGGGAGCTCGCCAGCCAGCGCTCTGGGTAATGACCCGCCGGTACCGCTCGAGGTTCCCGCCGCCGAGCAGCCGGGCGGGGATCACCAGGAGCCCGACGAAGAGCACGAGGAACGGCAGGCTCGCCGGCAATCCGGCTGTCCACCCGGTGCCTGACACGTAGTTCGTGGCTATCGACGCGGCGACGCCGATCAGCACGCCGCCGGCATAGGTCATCGGCAGGCTGGAGAAACGGCCAATCACTGCTGCCCCGAACGCCTGAACTACCAGCAGCGTCAGCAGTATCAGGTCCAGGTTCGTGCTGGGCAGCAGAAGTATGCCAGCGAGCATGGCGAAGCAACTTCCGATGATCCAGGCCCAGCGCCGCACACGTGCTGGATTAGTGCCGCCGATGTTCAGCAGCTCGGGGTTGTCCACTACCGCGCGGGTCGCTGTGCCCAGGCTCGTGTGCTCCAGGAACAAATGCAGGATGACTACCGCGCCCAGGCCAACGCCGAGCAGAACCAGGTCGCTGGTGTTGACGGGCACACCGCTGATCGAGAACAGCGGCGTCTGCGAGATGAACGGCGGTACCGTCCTCGCTGTCGGTCCGAAGATGATCGTCGCGACGTTAGTGATGAGCAGGATGAGACCGATAGTCGCGACGACCTTGAGAACCACGTTCGCCTGAGCGAGGCGATACGCCAGCCGCTCGAGAGCAAGGCCGCTGGCCGGCGCGACGACGAGAAGCACGAGTAGCGCGGCAACTGGCCACGGCACGCTTTCCTCGACCCACAGCCAGTAGAAGACTGACGCGCCGATGGCCGCGACGGACCCGTAGGCGAGGTTGAAGATGCCCGAGGTCTTGTAGGTCAGGACAAGACCACTCGCGGCCATTCCGTATACGGAGCCGGACACAACTCCAACGACGATGAACGGGATGAGATTAGTCATCCGCGAGCTACCTGGCTTTCCGTCTCGGCTTCGGCAACGGGGACGTCACCCGCTTGTCGGACCCGCCGGAGGGCGCCCGGCACTGGACTCAGCGCCGGGCGGCCGTTCCGACGTTCATACTGGTCGCCACGTAGTCGGACACTTGCTGTGGCGTCACCGATCGACTCGATGGGCAGGTTCAGGGAGCGCAGAAGGTCTTAAGGCCTACTGGCGCCGTCAGCTTGCCGTTCACGAGCCCCTCGACGAAGTAGCACTTGATGGAGTGGTTCGTTGGGTTGGCCCAGGACAACGGCGGAGCCAGTCCCCCGGCGTTGTATCCGTGGAAGCTGCGAAGTGCTGTAACGATGCCAGCGCTCGTGGGTTTCGACGGGTCCGGCAGCATCGAAACTGCCTTCGCCAGCACGAGGCCTGACACCCACGACTCCACCATGTGGCTGGGCTGTCCCTGCGGGGACGCCACCTTCGAGAACGCGTACTTGTCCATAGCTGTCCAGAAGGTCGAAGCAGCCGGACCGTGATATGCGTACGGCATGCCTTCCTGCGGCCCTATCGAACCGCTCAGGGCCGGCTCGGCGATTGCGGTGGTGTTCATCGCGCCGGACGGCACCACGATGTGCAGGCTGGTGTACCCGAGCGTGCGGCAGCTGGTCGCGATTCTTGAGGAATCGGCGGCGATGTAGACGGCCTGGACGCCGTCCTTCTGCATTGCCACGCACTGGGCCGTGTAGTTCGGTGCGGTACTCGACACGCCCGAGATGTAGGGCATAGTCATCCCCAGTGACTTCGCGATCGTCTTCATCGTCGGCACGATCGCCGCGCAGATCGGGGACTCCACGCAGTACAACGTTGCCGCGGTCTTCGCCTTGTACAGCGCCTCGGGAACCTGCAGGCCGCCGTACAGGATGGCGTCGATGGTCGTGCCGACCTTGAAGAAGTACGGGTCGGTAATCCACGTCGTGTCGCTGCCGTCGGCCCCGCCGATGACCGGAATCTTGACCTTATTGATGTACTGGGCGAGGGCGGTGTCGGTCGAGCCGGTGGCGTTCCCGACGAACGCGATCACATGGTCGGTCTGCACCATCGCCTGCGCGATCGAGACGGCCTTGGCCGGGTCGGAATTGGTGTCGCCGGTGAACATCACTACCGGGTGGCCCGAGACGCCGCCGTGCGCGTTCACCCAGTCGGCCCAGGCCTCGATCCCCAGTTTCCCGAACTGCTCACCGTTGAGCGCAGCGATGGCGCTACCGCAATCGCAGATGAAGCCGAGCCGAATCGGCGTGCCCGTCGCCTTGACGACGGTGCCAACGGATGCCGGCGAAGAGGCAGTTGACGAATTCGTACCTGAGCTGCACGCGGTCAGTACCACTCCGAAGGCGGCGATCATCGACAAGATCCCAGCGGACCGGCGACGCGTCGCTGAGCCCGCTGACCTTGACTCACGGCCGCCAGGTGAGGGCGCTGCAGCAAACCCAAGAGCCTTCACGATCGACACTTTGTCCGTCCCTCCTAAAGCTTGGCCACGCGGTTACGTGCATTCATCGATGCCCGATGGGCTCCGCGGCATCGGAGGTACGCATGTCGCCTCGGCCCGTGCGGGCCGAGAACGACAGCGCTGCTTCCGTGGCGTGGCAGGGATCCTCGCTACTAAGTGTGTGCTTAGTAGCGAGAAGCTTTACATGGTTTTACGCTGCCCGTCAAGAGACCGCAACAAACCCTGGCTATGGCGGACTTCATCGCGTTCCGCAGCAGCTGATCGGACTAGTCCGCAGGTCCGGGCCTTGTCATCGCGCGGATCGTCGGCGCGTCAGCAGGTCGCCGTCACGCGTGCTTTCTAAAGTAGGTAACTACTAGTATATTAGTGACTCCCAGGCTGACGAGGCCTTTGCTGAGCCTGGTCAGGACTCGCTCTTGAGCGCGCGAAGGAGTAGGCATGGCTCGGATCGTTCTCGGCATCGGCACGTCACACTCAACGATCCTGAGCCTTCCGGCCGACCTCTGGCAGTCGTACGGCGACCGCGACCGCACCAGGGAAGAGCTGGTCTTCCCGCCGGATGGGATCCGGATTGCCTTCGACGAAGCTGTCCGCCGTTACGTACCCCGGACGGTCCAGGATCGGGTCGGCGACCCGGCCGTGTTCGCAGGTCAGTTTGCGCGCTGCCAGAGCGCGCTCAACCAGCTTGAAGATCTGCTCGCGACGGCCGCTCCTGACATCACCATCATCATCAGTGACGATCAGGACGAGTGGTTCTACGACAGCAACATGCCGGCGTTCGCGATCTACTGGGGTGACACCGTGCCGGTCGTCCCCGTGGAACTGCCGCCCGATGCCCCGGACATGATGCGCCAGGCGTGGAGTGGCTACGGGGACGTCCCGCTCGACGTGCAGGTAGCATCCGGACTCGCCCGGCACCTCATCGAGTCCCTCATGGATAGGGCCTTTGATCTGGCCCACATGAGCTACCTGGAACCTGAGTACGGCGGCCGGGTCTCGCGTCGCTATCCGAGCGCGTCTGGCGAATGGACTTACGCGCTCGAGACGAAGGCCCATCCGCAGGGGCTCCCGCACGGCTTCTCCTTCATCGTCAAGCGGCTCTTCCGCAACAGCCCGCCCGCGATCGTGCCTGTCATCCAGAACACGTGCTACCCGCCGAACAATGTCCGACCAGGTCGCTGCTATGACTTCGGGCTGGCGATCGCCGATGCCGTCTCGTCGTGGCCTGAGGATGCTCGCGTCGCCGTCGTCGCGTCCGGCGGACTCAGCCATTGGATCGTCGACGAGGAGATCGACCGCTTGCTGCTCCGGGCACTCCAGGACGGCGACGACGAAACGCTGCGCTCATTGCCTCGGAACCGCTTGTACTCGGGGACTTCGGAGTCGCTGAACTGGGTGACCCTTGGTGGCGTTATGGCCGGAGGCGGGCTCAAGCCAACGCTCATTGACTACGTACCGGTCTACCGCACCGAAGCAGGTACCGGCGGCGGACTGGCATTCATGGGCTGGCGCGAGGATGGTTCAGCGCATCGGTGACGGAGCAGTGCCCAGCTAACTGGCTTCTGCCGATTTGTCCCGCCCCCGGATGTCCGCCCGCCCGCGACTGTCTGGCCGCCCGCGGTTGTCCGACCGCCCAAGCGAGCTGAGCAATGCCTCTACCAGGTCCCGGCTTGCCGCCGGGTCCGAGCCGGTGGTGTCCGCGGCTTCACTCGGTGACTGCGGGTTCATCATCTGAAGCAAGATCGCGGTGTTCCGGTCGGCACGGACCAGGCGCTCTTCCAGTTCCTGAACCGTCCCGCGCAACTGGTCGCGCTCTGCCGTCACTGACTCCAGATCCCCTAGCAGAGTTTCCACGGCCTTATCGGCAGGCTGCCGGACAGCCAGCACCTCGACGACCCGGTCCAGCAGCGCAGCGGCAAGCGCGTCGTAATCCACGCCGGCCAACGACGGATCCTTCGTACTCGGGTGCTGGGGCTGCGCGAAATCTGGCGCCGGGCGGGCTGGCTCTCGCCGACCCGTTGCGGCGCCGGCCATGCACTTCGGTGCCCGCACCGGCCGCCCAGTTCACGTCCGCCGAGATGCGATAGGTCCGCTTGCCGCGGATGTCACGCTTGATCTCACCACGCTGTTCCATCGCGGAGAGGAGCTGGGAGAAGCCGACGTCTGATCCTGCGTAGTTGATTGCAGCGCGGAGGATCGCCGTCGCCTGACCTGCCGCATCGTCGATGGGGCCGGTCTGTGTCAGGTATTCCCGGATCCGATCGCGATTGAGACGACCCGCCACCACTGTGTCCTCTCTAGGGAACAAACTGGCTTGACGCCGATCCTTCTGAGCGCTAGCTATTACGCCTCTAATATACATAGCGAATGAGCCTCATAGCGCTACCGGCCACGCATCATGGTGGGCAGGTGCCGGACAGGAGCGGCAGAACTGCCTTCCCGCAGCCGCACTACATGCTGGGCGTGCGCCGCACCTCGACCCGGTAGGTGTACCGGCTCGGGTTGAAGTGGTTCACAGTCAGCTCTACAAACCGTCCGGTCACATCAAAGAAGAGCCGGTCGATCCGCAAGACGGGTGCGCCGGGAGCGCAGTCGAGGTACTCGCCAAGCTCGGGCGTTGCAAACTCGGCAGTGATGCTTTGCAGCGCTCCGGCGACGCTGATGTTCAGCGTCCTCTCCAGATGCTCGATCACGGTCGCTCCGCTCTTCCCGCCAGGCCGGTCGAACGGATCCAGCTGAGCGAGCTCGTGACCCAGGTCCACCGGCAGGCAGATGCGCGAGACCAGGGATGGGCAGGCCGTGTGCTCGCGGCGGAACAGCCCGACGTAGACCTCGTCGGTGTCCAGCCTCATCCGCCCGGCGGCCTCAATGTCGATCATGCGGGCCAGAGGTTGCAATACCTCAAGGTCAGAGTGGTAGGAGAGCGCCAGGATGTCATCGACGGGCCCGAATGCGCGAAGGTACCTGCCGTCCTGGCCGCCTTGGACGGCGAAGGTTCCCTTACCCCGGACGCGATACACCAGACCCTCCGATACGAGATCGGCGAACGCCTTGCGCACTGTCTGGCGGCTCAAGCCGAGATCACGCGATAGTTCGGCCTCGGTTGGCAGCCGCTCATCTGGTCGGAACGGGCGCTCCAGGAGCATGGTGCGGAGCTTGTTAGACAGCTCCTTGTGTGCCACCGGCCGATTCACAGACTGGCCCGTTTTAGCTAGGGTCACACGTCAGCACATCCTTAGCCAAGGGTAGGCGGCCAACAAACGCTAACTTACCTTACGGCATTATTCCGGGCGGCCGCGTTCCGAAGGCAGAAAGCGCCGATTCCGACTGGATCTGGAGAAGTCCCTGCATGACTGGTCAAAACCGCGCCTCGTACCGGTAGCTAGGCCTGCAGGCACCGCATGACTTGCCGGAGCAGCGCCTGCGCAAGTTCGTCGTAGTCCAGCTGTGCCTCTGCGTATGCGCAGTCGGGTTCAGCACGCGCCGCAGGGACCTCGTTCGGTTGTACAAGTCGCAACCGCCTTGCCGTCGCCGGAGGGGATGCCGGCGTCGCTTGCCCGTACTCAGCCTGCCTCATCGGCGCCGCCTCGCCTTATGTACTCTAAATGTACGGCCATTGTTGACGATTTGGCCGACATAGTCAACCAGCTCTTGGCAGGGTCGCCGTGCTGTCGTGGCAGGTGGCCCACAGCATCCCAATCTGTGGACGCAGAGTGACTCGGCCGTCGCAGAGTGACGCGGGCCTGGGCTGGGTAGGCTGCCGTCACATGGCGGATCAGCCCATGGTGATCCGCGGGGGCGTCACGGGGGTGGCAATGCCTGCAGCGGTTCACGCGGCAGCGGATCCGATCAGCCAGTTCTTCTCGAGCCTCGAAGAGCCGGGCCGTATCTCGACATTCGAAGGGGAGTCCGCGTCGCTGCGCTTTGACGTCAGCGGCGCCGACGCTGGCGCTGGCCCGAGCACCGAGCGCTGGCGGGTGCAAGTGACCGATGGCAAGGTCGCCGTGACCCGAGCGAAGACGCCCGCGGACGCCGTGATCAAGATCGGGCGACCACAACTGGAGGCGATAGTCGCGGGCCGGCTCAACGCTCAGGCCGCTCTTCTGCGCGGCCTGCTGACCTGCGAGGGCAGCATCGCGGCCCTGATGATGTTCCAGCGCTGCCTGCCGGGGCCGCCGGGTTCGGTTGGCCGGGTGCCGTCGATCAGCTCCCAGACCGTGACGGCTCGGCGGAGGTCAGCATGAGCGACCTAGTGCAGATCCTCGAGGGCAACACCTTCGTCGTCAGCGACGGCCGGGGAGACATCGAGGCGTCGCTCACCGACCCGACCGGCCTGTTCTCCTTCGACACCAGGTTCCTGTCGCGGTGGATCCTCACCGTCAACGGCGAACGCCTCGACCGCGCTGTCCACGGACGACCTGCAGTACTTCGAGACCCGGTTCTTCCTGGTGCCCGGTACGGGCACCGTCTACGTCGATGCCAATCTCTCCGTGATCCGTCAGCGTGAGGTGGCCAACGGGTTCCAGGAGGAGCTCACGGATCCTCAACCACGGCAACGAGCCGGTGGAGCTCGACGGTCCGGATCGATGCCGACAGCGACTTCGCCGATCTGTTCGAGGTCAAGGACGCGCTGGAGAAGAAGGGCAGGTACGAGCTCGCGTCGTCGACGGCAGCCTGGTGCTGAAGTACCAGCGCGAGACATATCGTCCGCGAGACCTGGATCACGTCCACCGCAGCGGCTGCCGTCGACGAGAGCGGCCTGTCCTTCACCATCACCGTGCAGCCGCATGGCGAGTGGAGCACCGAGCTGAACGTCGTGGCCTCCGAAGGCGCGCCCGGCGAGCCGCAGGACGGCCCGGTCGGGATCCGCGGCCAGAGGGCAGCGGCGAGTGCGCAGGGACATGGCGCGCGGACTGGAGAAGTGGCTTGGCCGTGCGCCCCGGCTTGAGTGCGACTGGGATCCGCTTGAAGCTCATCTATCGACGCTGCCTGACCGACCTGGCGGCCCTCGGTTCTCGACGCTGGCCATGCCCGGCCGGTCGCTGCCGGCAGCGGGCCTGCCCTGGTTCATGACGATCTTCGGCCGGGACAGCATCTTCACCAGCCTCCAGGCCCTCCCGTTCACTCCCGAACTCGCCGCGACGACCCTGCTGGCCCTGGCGAGCGACAGGGCACCCGGCTCGACGATTTCCGTGACGAGGATCCCGGCCGGATCCTGCACGAGATGCGGTACGGCGAGATGACCGCGTTCGAGGAGCGGCCCACATTCGCCTTACTACGGCTGCGCCGACGCCACGCCGCTGTTATGTCGTCCTGATGGACGAGTACGAACGGTGGACCGGTGACGCCAAGCTGGTGCGGGAACTCGAGCACGAGGCACGCGCCGCGCTCGCCTGGATCGACGAGTACGCCGACCTCCAGGGCAACGGCTACATCTCCTACAAACGGCGCAACGAGAAGACCGGCCTGGAGAACCAGTGCTGGAAGGACTCGTGGGACTCGATCTCGTTCCGTGACGGCACGCTGCCGGGGTTCCCTCGGGCGACCTGTGAACTCCAGGGCTACGCCTATGACGCGAAGATGCGCGGTGCCCGCCTGGCCGGCAGGTATGGAGGGAGCCGCGTTGGCCGAACGGCTGGAGAAGGAAGCTGCCGACCTGAAGCGCAGGTTCAACCGCGACTTCTGGGTCGAGGACGGTGGGTACTTCGCAGTCGCCATCGACTAGGAGGGCCGCCAGGTGGATTCGCTGACCTCGAATAACGGGCATCTGCTGTGGAGCGGGATCGTCGACAAGTCAAAGGCCAGGGCAGTCGTCGCGGCATCTGATGGGCCAACGGCTGTTCTCCGGCTGGGGTATGCGGACCCTGGCCGAAGGTGAGGCCGGTTCAATCCGATCGGCTATCACGTCGGCACGGTCTGGCCGTTCGACAACTCGTTCATCGCCTGGGGCCTGCGGCGCTACGGTTTCAAGGCGGAGGCTGCGCGCGTCGCCGCGGGCATTATGGCGGCGGCCGAGTTCTTCGCCGGCCGGCTGCCCGAGGCGTTCGGCGGCTATCCCCGCAGATCGACCAAGTACCCGGTGCGGTACCCGACTGCCTGCAGCCCGCAGGCATGGTCAACCGGGGCGCCACTGCTGCTGATGCGCGCGACGCTCGGCCTCGAACCGCAGGGTGACCATCTCATCGTGGACCCGGCGCTGCCCAAGTGGATGGGCAGCATTGAGCTCCTGGACATGCCAGGACGCTGGAAGCGGATCGACGCCTTCGGCCGAGGCCGGGTGGATACCGATCGCCTGACGCGCCGCTAGTCCGGCGAGCCCTGGACGCTGTGCTGTAGCCGGTAGCCGCTCCTGAACAGCAGCGCGGCGCCGTGCTGCGCTATCTGGAGTCCCGACCCGGATTCGCGCGGCGGTTCGACCGTGTTTGATCAGCGGCCATCTTTCGGGGTGTGACCCCGCTGGCCGACATCGGCCCGTGGGCGCGTGGCAGCGGGCTGGAAATCGTGATGCTCGTGACCGGCGCCATCCTGCTCACGCGCATCGCGACCTGGCTGGGCGGCAGGATCACCGACCGGATCGACGCGAGCGCCCGTGAGACAGACGCACTTGTCAGCTCGGAGGCGTCGAAACACCGGCACGCGCTGGCGTCAGTCATCACCTGGGTCGCCCTTGTGGTGATCTACTGCGCAACCGGCGTGGCCATCCTGGCGCGACTCGGTGTGCCCGTGACCAGCCTTGTAGTGCCTTCCGCAGTGGCAGCTGTCGCGCTGGGCTTCGGCGCCCAGCGCATCGTCCAGGACATCCTGGCCGGCTTCTTCATCATCACCGAGCGCCAGTACGGCTACGGCGATCTCATCCGGCTTTCGGTGCCCAGCCTGCCTGACCCTGCGATCGGGACTGTGGAGGCAGCCACCCTCCGGGTGACAACGGTGCGCACCGCCAACGGCGAGGTGGTTATCACCCCAACGGCCAGATCACCCAGGTGACCAACCTGTCGCGCGATCGGGCCCGTGCTGTGGTTGACGTGCCCGTGCCCGCCAGCGCGGATGTCAATCAGGTCAGTGACGTGCTGCGGCAGGTCGGGGAATACGCGTACAAGGAGCCCGAGCTGCGCGGCCTGCTGCTGGACCCGCCTGCCGTGATGGGTGCAGAGCCTTGACGTGGATCATTTCCAGGTCCGCCTGGTTGCCAGGACGCTGCCAGGTAAGCAGTTCGACGTGGGTCGGATGCTACGGGTCCGGATCGCGGCGGCGCTCCAGCGCGAGGGCATCAACCTGCCGACCGTACTGGAAACCGAAGAACCCGCAGGGCCTGCCTGATGCGACGGATACGGACTTCCACCTGGACCGTGACCGCCATCTTCATGGGCGCGCTGGCGACCTACCTGTTTTTCGGGCCCGACCACGTCGCGGCCGTACCCCCTGCGCCGGCCAGATCCGGGGCGCCGACCAGGCCGGCGACGTCGCCGTCATCTCCTGCGCCAGGGCCTACAGCGCGAGTTACACCGGCGAGTCCGGCGCCCGCAGCTAGCACGCCCGGCACTACGCCAGATCCGACCACATCCCCGCGAGGGGCAGGGACGCCGACCCCGTCGGCCAGCAGCGGCATCTCCCCCTAGACAGGCAGGCTTCTGCACCCGCGTCCACCGTCATGCCACAGGGACTCGGCGTGGCGCCGCCGCAGCGTCATGCTTCTATATGAACTATTTCTAGAAATTTATTGCTAGTTTTTGGGTTCGGACGTACGTTGAAGCAGCGGCCCTGAACAGCTAGCGGCCCGATCACGGCGAGGTAACTACGCCCGTAATAGGCACCTGGGGTCCCATGCACCATCCGCTCGCATTCTCCAGAGCCCGGACCGAGGGCAGCTCCCGCCATGTCCGCTGGGTCAGCGCATGACAGCAAGCCGACGGGCCAGGATCTGGGCGCTGGTTGCCGCGCGGGCCGCCTGCCGCGGCGGGAGCGTATGCGCTCTCGACGCCTGCGTTGTTGCCGTGGCCGCTGTTGAGGTCACCGGCGCGTGGCTGACCGCAACTGCCGCCGGCGAGGGTCATGTGCTGCAGGTGACTGACTCGGTCAGTGAGCAGCTGGCCGAGTTGCAGCTCACCCTGGGAGAAGGGCCGTCGCTCGATGCGTCCTCTCGCGGCGGTCCAGTCCTGACCGCAGATCTGGGTACCACGGAGGCCGCAACCCGCTGGCCGGCCTTTGCCCCCGCCGCCCAGCGAGCCGACGCGGCGGCGATCTTCGCGTTCCCGCTGCAGATCGGAGCAATCCATGCCGGTGCCATGGGCCTGTACCGGAACCGCCCCGGCTCGCTGAGTCTTTCCCAGCTCGGTGACGCGCTGGTCTTCGCCGACACCGCGACGTTGCTGCTGCTTGCCGACGCCGACATGGCCGCAGCCGGCCTGGGGACGGGAGCCGGGTCGGGCGGGCAGCCCGAAAACTTGGCCCTGCACCGTGCCCAGATCGACCAGGCCACCGGAATGCTCACCGAGCAGCTCGGCGTCGGCATCGCGGAAGCTTTCGTCCGGCTGCGCGCCTACGCTTATGCCCATGACCGAGGGCTGGGCGATCTGGCCCGCGACATCGTCGCTCGCCGCGTGCGGCTCACGCCTGACCCAGACCTGTCCCCCGGCAGCTGGCTGTGACAGACTCCGAAGCCCCGTGCCGTGCCGACCGCGCACTTGGCGCATATTTGCCGAGTTTCCAGAGAGAGTAGGCCGGGATGGACGGACAACTGCTGTCGGACACGTTCGTCGAGCTGACGGACACCATGGTCGCCGGGTTCGACGTGATCGATTTCCTGCACGTGCTGACCGACCGCAGCGTGCAGCTCCTGAGTGTCTCCGCCGCCGGGCTGCTGCTGGCTGATCCGCGCGGCGAGTTGCGGGTGGTGGCGGCTTCCAGCGAGGCCGCCCGGCTGCTGGAGCTGTTCCAGCTGCAGAATGACCAGGGTCCGTGCCTGGACTGCTTCCGCTCCGGCCAGCCAGTAGAAGCGGCGGATCTGGCTGCCTCCGGCGACCGCTGGCCGTGGTTCGCGCCCGCCGCGCAGCAAGCCGGCTTCGCCGCCGTACAGGCCCTGCCGATGCGGCTGCGCGAGCAGGTTATCGGCGCACTGAACCTGTTCAGCGCGACTCCGGGGGCGCTCGATCCGGCGGACGTACGCGTCGGTCAGGCCCTCGCCGACGTGGCTACTATCAGCCTGCTACATGAGCGCAGCATGCGCCACAGCGACACCGTGAACGAGCAACTGCAGACGGCGCTGGACAGCCGGGTCGTTATTGAGCAGGCCAAGGGCAAGCTCGCCGAGCGTCTCGGCGTGGACATGGACTTTGCCTTCAACCTGTTGCGCGACGTCGCCAGGAACCGCAACCTCCGGCTGTCTGACCTGGCGCAGGCGTTCGTGGCTGGCTCGGAATCCTTCGCCAGCCTCACCGTGAGCATGCAGCATCCGCCTGGTGCGGGAAAGCTGGGCTACCACCCCCGGCCCGGCTAGTCCCCGGTCACGCGTCGCGTCAGTGGTGCGGCTCGTAGGTGAGGAGATCGTCGGTCAGCGTCGGCTCAGAGGCGACGAGAGCTTGGGTCGGCTGTTCGTCGTTGCCGCCCGGATTTGCTGCACTGGCTGGGGAACCGAGGGCTTCGGACTGGCCCGGCCGGACCCAGCGGCGCAGCCAGTCGGCATGCGGCCGGGATCGCGTCAGCCTTGGCAGTATGAGGCCAAGCCCTCCGGCGAGTATCAGGATCACGCCCACGACCTGCAGGTTGAGCCAGTGCGGAGAGCCCGGTCTAAGGGCGAACAGCAGTACTGCGCCGATCGTGAGGAGGAATATGCCCGTGCCGGTGCGCATTGCAGGCCGTCTGATCGGCGGCTGGCCGGACTGGACGCCGGGCTGGCCGGGCGGGTCACCGGGCTGGCCGGGCGCGATAATCCTGTTCATCGGTGCGCGAACCATCTGCTGGCTCCTTTAGCGAATCACGGTGCGGTACGCGGTGATCTGTGTTGCTGCGGCGCCAGCTGATAGCGCGGCTGAAATGCCGCCGGGGGGAGCCCGAGAGCCGAAACGCCCCCCGGCGACCGTCAGCGATGCGCGAACCGGCCGGACCGCCGGCCAGACGATCGGCCGCTTACCAGGTGGTAGGCCAGCAGCAGGACTGCCGCTCCGGCGATCGCCGTGAGCCAGGTCGACAGGTTGAAGAATCCGTGCAGGGTGTGAATGTGGAACAGCTTGGTGGCTACCCATCCGCCGAGCAAGGCTCCGACGACCCCGATCACGCAGGTGAGGATAAGGCCCTGCTGCCTCTTTCCGGGGATCAGCATGTTGGCGATAAGGCCCGCGAGGAGGCCCAGGACGATCCAGGCGATGATGCTCATAACTGACTCCTTAGTCAGCTGATCAGGTCGGGTGCGCGGTAGTCAGTCGTGCTCGCAGGTCGCGGTGAGGAGAACAACCTCCTGCGGGCTGTCACTGTCCTTTAAGCACAGCGCCCTTTTTCCGGCACCTGTCCGCGGACAAATGAAAACTCCGGCACTCAGGCTGCGCATCGCGGGATTCGCGGATGCGGCTACCGAGGTCCGGAGCAACAATTCCACGATACGCGCCTTTTCGCTGTCCGGCAAAATGGTGACCAGCAGCCGACTGCACGCGCCATTCGGGCGACACGCTCGCAGCACCGTTGCGGCCAACGAGAGCCAGCCCGCGTGCCGGCGCAAGCGCGCGGCGGCAGGCGGCGCCGGGCCTGGCAGGCGGTACCAGCTCGCTGCGGCAGCATCCCGATGCTCGCGTTGCTCCGCGCGGCAACTTCCGCGCGGCCGAACCGCATGCAGCGGGGTCAAGGTTCGCTATGCAGGTAAAGGCTCACAGCTGTATAGTTTGCGTAGCGCTCCGGACCCAGGCGGCTGTAACCGTGTCATTATTACGGCGTCGCACTTGGGTCCGGTTTTTTCGCGCCAGAACGGCGCCGTGATGGCGGCACCCGACAACGGTGACACCTGCCTCCCGCCACCTTGTCAATCATTCGTCCGCGCTTTATAGGTGCGCGCCTGTCCCGGCAAGCGCGCGATCGGCTCACGGAGGCCCACCATGCAGTCATCGCTGCCAGTCCGGGCGCCAGTGGCCTGGACTCAGCTGGGCGCCTGCCAGGACGAAGATCCCGAGATCTTCTTTCCCATCGCGGCTAGCGGCCCGGCATTGGATCAGATCAGCACGGCGAAGGCGATCTGCGGCGGCTGCGCAGTCCGGCTGCCGTGCCTGCACTACGCGGCGGCCACCAAGCAGGATGGGATCTGGGGCGGAACGACTGCCGACGAGCGCCGCGCTATGCGAGAGCAGGCTGCCCGGCGCAGCCATGAGCCGACCAGGCCGCCCGCCGCCACAAACGTAGCCCGCCTGCCCAGCCCAGCTGGCGTCGGCGGCCGATCGGCTGGAGCCGACGCGGGCAGCGCGGCACGATGAGCCTGCCGGTACGCCAGCGGCGAGCTCTGGGCAAGATGGAGGACCTCGAGCTGCGCCACCGCTCAAGGGGTCGCAGTCCTGGTCCTAATCCGGCCGTGTTACCGTGAGCTGGTCGCTCCGGACCTCGGTGTTCATGGCGCTCGCTATAGGGAAGCGCCGCCGAGATACCCGGAGTTTTCGATGCCCCTACTCGCAGCGCTGGCCCATGCGCGTGCACCTGTCCGGCAGTCCGGCACAGCTGGCAACGCAGCGGTGTCCCTTGAGGTCCATGGATCCCGGCCGTTCTGGCAGGCTCTGGTCGCCCTCGCCGACGCTGAGATGGGCGAGCGGGTCGTAAGTGACGCGACCGTAGCAGAGTGCTTGCTCCACTGCGACAGTCCGTCGCGAGGATGCGGGATTCCGATTGGAGATCTCTGCCTGCTGGCGATGCAGGGAGCTGGTCCCGTCCGCAGAGGTCGGCGGCCGGGCATGAGCACCCGGCCGACTGACCGAGCTTGAGCGGGCGGCTGCTCTGACGAATCACAGGTGTCCCCGCTGCGCCGCTGGATCAGGAGGAACGCCCATGTTTAACGTGACGGTGAGCACCGGTGGCCACCGCGGGTACGCCCTGCTCACCATGTCCGGCGAGCTTGACCTTGCCGACGCGCCTGCGGTGGCATCACACCTGATGTCCGCCGTCACGGAGTTCGGGCCAACGCTCATCGTGGATATGGCGGGCCTGGAGTTCATCGACTGCTGCGGGCTGGGAATGCTCGCGCGGGTGCGGAAATGGGTGCGGCAGCGCGGTGGCGACATGTACCTCGCCGCC
This sequence comes from uncultured Actinomycetota bacterium, assembly GCA_963795265.1. GTDB lineage: Bacteria > Actinomycetota > Actinomycetes > Streptosporangiales > Streptosporangiaceae > JAJYUU01. The sequence goes on from CAWCHF010000008.1 coordinate 150,488, forward strand.
CCGGGCCAGCACGTCCGCATGATCCTTAATGCGACCGGCCTTATCGACATCTTCTCGGTATATCCGAGCGTGCAGGAAGCCGCCTCCGGTCAGCTGCCGGCTCGGTCACCTGTCGGCAGCAGCCTCGGGGCGACGCCGACCGCCGGCTGGCCGGCTGGCCGTTGGGAGTTGCCTCTATCCTGGCGGGCAGCCGCGCCCACGGCGGCAGCCCGTTAACTTCCGAGGAGCCCGCGTTGTCGATCCTGGACGAGTTTCGCCTTACTGACCGGGTCGCGATCGTAACGGGTGCCTCGTCCGGCCTCGGCGTAGCGTTTGCACAGGCCCTGTCGGAAGCGGGGCAAGCGTCGTGCTCGGAGCACGACGCGCCGATCGTCTGCACGCCGTCGCCGCCGGGATCCAGGACACCGGCGGCCGGGCGGTTGGCGTGCAGGCCGATGTAGCCGATCCGGCCTCGTGCTCCGCACTGGCCGACGCGGCCATGGCACAGTTCGGCCGGATCGACATCCTCGTCAACAACGCCGGCCTCGGTACCGCTTACCCGGCAACCAGGGAGACTCCCGAGCAGTTCCGGTCGGTCATCGAGGTGAACCTGAACGGCAGTTACTGGATGGCACAAGCATGCGGGCGGCTCATGCAGCCCGGCAGCAGCATCGTGAACATCTCCAGCGCGCTCGCACTGACGACAGCCGGGCTACCGCAAGCTGCCTACAGCGCCAGCAAAGCTGGCCTGATAGGCCTCACCCGCGACCTCGCCGCTCAGTGGACAGGCCGGAAGGGAATCCGGGTCAACGCCATCGCGCCCGGATACTTCGCGACGGAGATGACCGACCAGTATGCCGAGGGCTACCTGGACAGCATGCGTCACCGGATGCTCATCCCCAGGCTGGGGCGCCTCCAGGAGTGCGCGGCGACCCTGGTCTGGCTCGTCAGTCCCGCGGCGGGCTACGTCACCGGCCAGACAATAGTTGTCGACGGCGGCGTCTCGATCACCTGACAGTGCCCGGGCCTGGATCGCCGGCTGACCGCTGGCCGCTCTGCTGCCCGATCGTCGCAGGGGTGAACTGGGCAGAAATTTTTGCCTAACCCCTGGCCTGCCGCCGGGCAAGATGTTTAACTCGCCGATATGGCTAGTTTAGGGTAGCGTATTGGATTGGCTGCCGGCGCTCATCAGGGAAGATCGCAATAAGAATCCGCAGCAGCCGTACAATTTAATTAATGGCGAGCACGTGAAATACTAGAAATACCGGATAGTCATGCCTGGACCCGCGCATCGGATAATTCTGATAGGGCTCGGTGCTGCCGGCACCACACATCTGACAGTACTCGAGGATATTCCATCCGTCGCTGTCGTGGCCACCGTAGATAAGTACCGGTCGCAGCCCGTAGTGTTCCGTGGCGAGAAGCTGCCGTTATACGAGCGGGTCCTGGAGGCTCGCGAGCTGCAGGATATCGATATCGCTGTCGTTGCTACCCCGACACCTACGCATGCAGCAGTCTGCCGCGAGGTGGCCGAGCATTTCCCTGACGCGACCATCCTGGTAGAAAAGCCAGCCGCGGAGAACCTGGCCGATGCTCAGGAGCTGCTGGCCGACGGCGCTGGAAAGCCCCTGGTGCACGTCGCACTGCACATGGCCTTCGCTCCGGAAGTCAGCTGGGCCGCGAGCCTGGTAACTGCGCGGATGCCTGACCTGGGAGCTCCTGTCGCCATCGAATCCTGGTCAGCCGACCCGTATCAGTCCGACCTGGCTTCGGCGCAGTCAACACTCTGCACGAGCTGGATCGACACGGGCATCAATGCGCTCAGCGTGATCGATCGCTTCGCCAGGGTGGTCAGCCGCACGTCGCTTCGTCGCATCGGAAAGCCGTCCTGGTCGATGTTCGAGGGCATATTCGGCTGCGAGGTCGCCGGCGGCTATTGCGAGGCATCTATCCTTACGAGCTGGAATGTAACTGATAGCACTAGATCCACCCGTATCAGATATTCTTCCGGTGCAGAGATCGTCATGGACCACAACGCTGTCGCTGGCTACCTGATGGAAGACGGCAGGACTGCCGAGACGTTCGGCAGCGACGGCAGCACGCCGCGGCGGACGAGCCACTATGAGGCCCTGTACAGGTGGTGGCTGACAGACGGACATCCGATCCATGAGCCTGAGGCGGCACTGCGACTGCACACTCTGTTGCTCAGTTCCGTAGCTGAACTCTGACCCGCGCGCGACGCCTTCCGCGGCCCTGATCCACGCATAGGCAGTACTACTGCCGGTGGGGCATAATTGGGGAACGCCAACGGAGGCCGGCCGGGCATACTTGAGCAGATCGCGATCGGTTTAGTTCCAATTACGATCGGCTTCACTGCAGGGAGGGCATGGCAGCGGGCGAAACTGCTCCGCGAGTATAGTTACCTGAGAATACTGCTTAAATATCACAATAAAGTACAGATTATTGTGTCCCATGTCGAAATCGCCCGCTTCAGGACGACCATGGGAACCGGCGGATCGGCACACGTGATGGTGCCGAGAAACGTGCTCTACATGCCTATGCCCGAAGGCCGCGCTATAGCCGCGCTCACCAGCTTATTGCACAAGGTTAACCCAAGAGTCAGGGTTCATCTTGTGACAGCAGAGCACAATGACTCTGAGCTCCCGACATTATCGATAGGCGGGCCGAGCGTTAACGCTTTCTCGGAAAAGATCCTGAAGACCGAGTTCCCGGAATTTAAGATCGAGTATCCAGCCACCCGGCGGGCCAGATATGGCGGTCAGCTCTTTGAGACTCAGCTTGCTGATGACAACATGCTGACCCGGGACTACGGATTCATATTTCTGACCAGGACCGCGAAAGACGCGCCCTGCATGGTCTTTTGCGGCATCCGGGCATTCGGGACGGCGATGGCGGTTGAGCTGCTGCAGAAACTGCCGCCCAGGTCCGATGCCGCGCAGCTCATAAAGTACGGGCGCAAGGCTCTGATAGTTGCCGAGGGCAAGGTCGAAGGGCTCGAGGAAGTAGCCGTGCGACTCAGTTCCTGCCGAGAGATCCCGGACGAGAAGACCATGGCTGGCAACACGCGCCGTTCGCTGACTACGCTCGGGACGCGGCGGCGGAATGTCACGATCACGAAGTAGCGGCAAGCCTGGCGGTGGCGGGCTGGTGCGGTTCCCCGGAGCCGTCATGAACCAGCCGCCGCGCCACGAAAGCCGCTCCGGCGAGGGCGGAGCCCACTCCCGTGCGGGCCATTTCTACCGGCGCACGCGCTGCGGGACCAAGATAGCCGTGCCACAGCGACTCATACTCCGAGCGAACCTCCGCCAGCAACTGATACCCCTGCGCAACCCCGCCGCCGAGAACCACGACCGCCGGGGCCAGCATGAGACCTAACGTGTAGGCCGCCTGAGCCAGGTAATAGGCAACGAGCTGCGATTCAGCATCCATGCCGCCCGAATCGCGCCGCGCCACGATCGCTGAACCCGAGGCGAGTCCTTCCAGGCAGTCCCCGTGGTACGGGCACGACCCCAGGAAGTCGTCGGCCGGATGACGGCGCACGTACACATGGCCGAATTCCGAGTGACCGGTGACGAGGAGCGGCTCGCAACCCCGGACTGCCGCCGCACCGAAGCCAGTACCCACGCCGATGAATGCGAGGATCCCATCGGCGTCAAGATCTCTGCACACTGCCTCGGCCAGCGCCGAGCAGTTGTTATCGATGCAGACGCGGACGGGTCCTGCGTATTTGCTTGCCAGATAGCTGCGCAGCGGGAAGCCGGCCCAGTGCGTCTTTGGTGTCGTCGTGATCGTCCCGTAAGCGTCGGAACGCGGATCTAGATCAATCGGACCGAACGACGACACTCCTAGCGGAGCTGGTTCGCCGTCGGCGTGGCACGAGGGCAGCGCCGCCACAACCTCATCGAGCGTCTCCTCCGGCTTCAGCAGCGGGAAGTCATATCTCGCCAGCACCAGGCCGCTTGCCGCATAGGTCTCCAGCCGCGCGCCCGAGCCCCCGATATCCAGCGCGGCGTAACAGACAGCATCGTCTGCTGCCGGGCCCGTGGCTACCACGGGAACAGCACGAGGAACGCTATCAACGGATACGCCAGAGCGCTCGCCAGGAACAGCCGCACAGCCCGGCGCAAGTACTGATACCGCAGATAGTGCTGTCGTATCCCGGTCCACAGTTCTGCGGCCGCGCCTTCCAGGAGTCGCTCATCCGTCACCGTAAGGACCTCGTCGATAAAGGCTTGGGCGCTTCCTATACGTCTCACTATGTCGGCGTGGTTATAGACCAGCCGGTCGGGAATATCGCCGTGCAGCGTGCGACTCGACTTAGTGCTGACAATCGCATTAAGCGCCAGGTAGACCGACCTCAGCACCAGGGAAGCCACACCGAGCGTCGCTACTATCGCAGCGATACCGAGGAACCGATTACCCTTCAAGGCGTCGGGGATGCCGTTCGTAAATAACAAGCCGAGTGCTGCCAGAATCAGGGTATTCGCACTGAGCAAGATCGAGGCCCGGTTCGCGGTTGACGATCGGAGGCCATCGTATCGGACGATATGAAAGTTGAGCAGCTCAAGCCGTTTCTGGACAGCGTGCGGATCGGGCTCCACAGCAGCCGTTAGGCTATCCGGTGCTGACAGGCTATCCACCGCGACCACCCCGCGAGATCCATGTGCTGGCCCAATACGATGCCTCGCCTTGGTGCCGCTAAGCGCTGCATTATCATAGCCTATGCCAGCAGATTTGAGGAGCCGCAGATGGCCAGCAGGTCGCGCATCTATCTCGTGCGCCATGCGACGAGTACTTCGAACGACCTTGGCAGTTACTCGGAAGATCTAGATGAGCCACTCAGCGTGCGCGGGCAATCAGAGGCCCGGTCCGTGGCTGATGCATTCAGGTCGGCATACCTGGAGAAGATAATCTGCAGTCCGTTTAAACGAGTTCAGCAGACTGCTGAGCCCGTCGCCAGGAACAAGGGCATCGAACCTGTAATAGACTGGCGTTTTAGTGAGCTGAGCCTCGGGCCGTGGGCGGGATTGCATACGACCGAGATTCAGGCGCAGTTTGCGGAAGAGTGGCGAATATGGCGGGAGCGGCCAGAGGCCCTGCGACTGGCGGGCCGGGAGGATCTTGAGACTCTTCGCGCGCGAGTGGCCACGGCATTTAACGAGCTTGCGCTGGAACAACTTTCGATGGCCATTTTTGCTCATGATGCCGTGATCCGCGTCCTCGTTGCGCATGTTCTTAACGTTTCGAATAGCATTTACAGATCCATACCTATCGCGAACGCCTCGATCTCGCTGGTAATCTCCACGCCCGAGCGCCACGAGTTGCATCTCCTCAATTCGCGCAGCCACCTAAGGGATCTGCCATGAGATCGGGTGGCGACGCAGCCCTGGTCTTGTGGGACGTGGACGGGACCCTTACGTCGCTCGTTCCAGATCCAGTAGTGTTGTTTGTCAGGAACCTCCGTGCGTTTCCTGCGCAGCTTAATGAGTATCCAGATGAAGGATTCACTCATGGCCGGTCGGAGCGCGACATAGTTCGGGAGATACTGCGAAGGAATATTGGCGGGCGAGCTACCGAGCATATGGTGACCGGGGCGATGCGCATTCTGCAGATGAAGTCGGCGGAGATTAGAGCCGAGTACGGCAGGATAATTCGGCCGCTGCCCGGCATAGTGGACGTACTGGAGTGGCTGCGAGCGCGACAGATATCAACGACGGTGGTAACGGGAAATAGCTTTCAGGCAGCCGTTGACAAGCTCACGGCGACCGGTCTGACGGGGCTACTGGAGGCGCCGTGCGGAGGCTATGCGGAAGATCGCCTGGACAGGCACGCGCTCATCGGCACGGCGCTGGCTCGATGCGCGGAGTGGTTCGGCCGGCCAGTGGCTCGTTCCCGGGTCCTCTATGTCGGGGATACTCCGCAGGACGTCGAGGCGGCTAGGCAGGCAGGAGTAAGCAGCGTCGCCGTGGGGACCGGCCAGTTTGGCGTCACCGAGCTTGAGTGCCACGCACCACTGGCGAGTCTCCGGAATCTGGCCGTTGACGGTGCGAAGTTCCGGGAACTGGTCGACCGCATAGACAACTGACGCATCGCGTCAGGCGTCAGGCCTGGTCAGGGTCCGGCTAGCCGTTCGCGGCTTCGTACTGCTCCACGACGCTGGCCGGGATGCGGCCGCGCTCGCTGATGGCGATGCCCGTGGCTTTCGCCCAGGCCCGGATGTCGCCACTGCGCTCACGATCAGACGTCGGACGCCCCGGCCGCCGAGCCGAACTGCGCCCGGCTCTGCGAGCGTGCTCCACGAACGGCGCGACGCCAGTGCGAAGCGATTTAGCATTCTTCTTGCTGAGGTCGATCTCGTACTCGACGCCGCCGACCCCGAACCGCACAGTCTCGTCCGCCGGGCCGCCGCTCAGATCATCTTCCAGCGCGACTGCGATCCTCGTTGCCATCCCAACCTCCACGACTTAACGATTCCCTGCACCGTACCGTGCGCCGCAGCGCGTTCAGACGTTGGCGCGCTGAACACCGAGCCCTACCCTGATGACATGCCAGCCGACGCAATTGAGTATTTCGCCACCCAGAATGCCCACGATCCGGAAAGCCTGACGCGCCATATGAATGCGATGGCACGCGACGGCTGGGAGCTTCTGACCGTCGACTTTGCCGTCAGAGGCGAGACCGGCACGCACACGTTCTTCTGGCGTCGCCAGCGGTCGTGAGCAAGTCCGGCCCCGGCCGGGCCGCCCGCACGGACCGGATCTGACGATGTCGGGTGTTAGCGAGCCGCCGCCGAATTCGGCTGGATGCTGCTTCCGTTAGCCTGGGGCGGTGAAGGCGCTGCTCCTGGAGAACATCCATCCCGAGGCTGTCCGGCTGCTCGAAGAGCTCTGGGCTGGAGGTCAGCCAGGTGACCTCGGCGCTCAGCGAAGCTGATCTCGCCGCGGCGCTGCCGGGTGTCGCATTGCTGGGCATACGGTCTAAGACGCAGGTCAGCGCGGCGGCGCTGGACGCAGCCGCGGATCTGCTCGCGGTCGGGGCGTTCTGTATCGGTACTGACCAAATCGACCTGCCAGCGGCGTCGGCGCTCGGCGTCGCGGTGTTCAACGCGCCGTACTCCAACACGCGCAGCGTCGTCGAGCTGGCCCTGGCGGAGATCATCGCGCTGACTCGCCGGCTCACCGAGAAGGACCGCGGCATGCATGCGGGCGTATGGGACAAGTCGGCCAACGGCGCGCACGAGGTTCGCGGCCGCACTCTCGGAATCGTCGGATACGGCAACATCGGAGCGCAGCTCTCGGTCGTCGCCGAGGCGCTCGGCATGCGGGTCGTCTTCTATGACACCGCTGACAAGCTCGCGCTCGGCAACGCCCGGCGCTGCGTGAGCCTCGACGAGCTGCTCGAGATCTCCGACATCGTGAGCCTGCACGTGGACGGCCGGCCGTCGAACAGCTCGCTGTTCGGCGAGAAGGAGTTCAGCCGGATGCGGCCAGGAGCCCTGTTCCTGAACCTGTGCCGCGGTTTCGTCATCGACCACGAAGCGCTACGCACCCATTTGCTGTCCGGGCACCTGGCCGGCGCGGCCGTCGACGTCTTCCCCGACGAGCCGCGGTCCGCTGGCGATGAGTTCTCGTCCGTCCTGCGCGGGCTGCCCAACGTCATCCTCACCCCGCACATCGGCGGGTCGACCGAAGAGGCCCAAGCCGACATCGGCGCTTTTGTCGGCGGCAAGCTGGCCGACTTCGTCGCCGAGGGGACGACTTCCCTGTCGGTGAACCTGCCGCACGTAGCGCTGCCTCCGGCGACCGGCACGCACCGGCTGGCGCACCTGCACCAGAACGTGCCCGGCGTGATGGCCGAGATTAACTCGGTGCTGGCCGCGCACGACGTCAACGTCGAGGCTCAGCTCCTCGGCACGCGCGGTGACCTCGGATACGCGCTCACCGACATCGGCGTCGACTATCCGGATGAGGTCGTCGGCCGGCTTCGGGAAATGGGCCCGACCGTCCGGCTGCGGGTCCTGTCTTGACGCTGGAGGCCGCGCTGCGGGCGGCTCGTCGGGTCCGAGCATGTGCTCCTCGATCGCCGAGCTGCGCGCCTCCTACGAGACCGACTGGACCGGCGGTTCGCGGCCCGTCTCGCGCGGTCGTGCGGCCGGCCACCACCGGCCAGGTCGCTCATGTCCTCGCCGCCTGCGCTGACGGCGGGAGTCCCGGTCGTCGTGCAGGGCGGCAACACCAGGCCTGGTCGGCGGCAGCGTGCCCGCAGCCGGACGCAACTGGACCCGGCGCCAGACCCATCGCCGCCGGACGACGCCCGGCCGGTGGCCCGCCGGTCGTGCTGCTCACTACCCGGCTCACCGAGCTCGGCGCTGTGTCCCCGGTGTCACCGGCAGGTCACGGTCGGTGCGGGCGTGACGCTGGCCGCGCTGACAGCGCACGCACGGGCGGCGGGCCTGGACTTCGGCGTCGATCTCGCCGCGCGCGACTCCGCGACCGTCGGGCGGCATGGTGGCGACCAACGCCGGCGGAATCCGGGTGCTCCGATACGGGAGCATGCGCGAGCAGGTCGCCGGGGTCGAGGCAGCGCTGGTCGACGGGCGGATCATCTCCCGGCTGGACGGCCTGGCCAAGGACAGCACCGGATACGACCTCGGGCACCTGCTGGCGGGCTCCGAGGGCACGCTGGCTGTCATCACCCGGCTCCGGCTCCGCCTGGTGCGTGCGGAGCCCGAGCCGCGCGGTCGCGCTGATCGCGGTGCGCGGTACCGCCGAGGCCGTCGACCTGCTGACGGCGCTGCGGCCGCGGTTGCCCGGTCTCAGCGCCGCCGAGCTCTGCTTCGCCGCGGGGCTGCGCGCTCGTCGCGCGGCACCGGGGCATTCCGGTACCGCTAGCTGCGGCGGGCGGCGCCTATGTGCTGGTCGAGGTCGCGGGCGCAGACCGATCCGCTCGACGACCTGCTGGCCGCGCTGGACGCCTGCCAGCAGGTGCTCGACGCTACGGTGGCATCGTCGCCAGCCGATCGCGCCCGGCTCTGGGAGCTGCAGGGAGGGTCACACCGAGGCGATCAGCTCGGTCGGCGTTCCGGTGAAACTGGACGTGTCGGTGCCCCTGGACCAGCTCGCCGAGCTGGTCGAACGGCTGCCGGACACGGTCACGGACGTCGAGCCCGCCGCGCAGCTGGTGCTCTTCGGCCATCTGGCGGAAGCGAACCTGCACGTCAACGTGCTCGGAGCTAGCCGCAACGCCGAGACAGTCACCGGCGCCGTGCTGACCCTGGTGGCGAGCCTCGGCGGCTCGATCAGCTCCGAGCATGGGATCGGCCGAGCCAAGGCACGCTGGCTGGAGCTGTCCCGCAGTCCAGGCCGAGATCGACGTCATGCGATCGATCAAGGCCGCCTTCGATCCGCTCGGGCTGCTCAACCCGGGTGTCCTGCTGCCGTCGGCGGCACGCTCCTGACCGACGATGTGGTCATCGAGCACGTCATCTCCGTGCCTGGCTGCCCCGGGCGGGTAGCGCCCGCCTGAGGCTACGGCTTACTGCGGGTTGACTTCGAGCACGCTCTAAATCCTAGCCTCGAGGCATGACGACAACACTGATCACCGGAGCGAACAAGGGACTCGGCTTCGAGACCGCCCGCCGGCTCATCGCCGCGGGCCACACCGTCTACGTCGGCAGCCGGGACGCCGAACGCGGCCGCCAGGCTGCCGGAGCGACTGGGCGCGCGGATGGTCCTCATCGACGTCACCGACGACGCGTCCGTCGACCGCGGCGGCGAAGACCATCGAAGCCCGACGGCGGACTGGACGTGCTGGTCAACAACGCCGGCATCGAAATGCGCATCGAGGGGAACGTGGTGCCCGGCGCCGCGGAGATCACCGCCGGCCTGATGCGGTCGCTGTTCGAGACGAACGTCTTCGGCGTGGTGCGGGTCACCCACGCGTTCCTGCCGCTGCTGCGGCGATCCGCCGCCCCGGTCGTGGTCAACGTCAGCAGCGGCCTGGCCTCGATGACCCGCCTCACCACGCCCGGCACTCCGGCGTACGCCTACCCGGGGGTCGCCTATCCCGCGTCGAAGGCCGCGGTCAACATGATCACCGTGCAGTACGCGAAGGCGTTCCCGGACATGCGGATCAACGCGGTGGAGCCCGGCTACACCGCGACGGACCTGAACGGGAACATGGGCACGCAGACCGTCGAGGAGGGCGCCGAGATCATCGTCCGCATGGCGCAGATCGGCCAGGACGGCCCGACCGGAAGCTACCTCGGCATCGAAGGCCCGCTCCCCTGGTGAGGTGCCGACAGTTCATCTCCGCGGACGGTCCGGCGGGAGCTCCCCTTCTCAGCGCCGACCGGCCGGACAATCTGCGTCATGCCCGGTGTGACAGCTGCCTGTATCGTGCCAGCCATGGGTGGGCGCGCGGCATGAGCGGAGCTGCCCAGCAGGTGCGCGTCGATCTCGCATACGGCCGGCACGGATTGCCCATCACCCTGCCCGCCGACCGTACGTCGGTCGTCGCGCCTGCGCATCATCCGGCCGCGGCCGACGAGGCGGCCGCGCTGCGGGACGCGCTCCGTTCCCCCGTTGCTGGCCCCCCGCTGCGGTCAGTAGTGCGCCCCGGCCAGCGGATCGCTGTGTCCATCTGCGACGTCACGCGGCCGCAACCGCGGGAGGCCATGGTGCTGCTGACGCAGGCTAGAGTCGGCGTGCATTGCGCCACGCTGCCCGACCAGGACCTGCGCAGCGCGCACTGTTTCGGCGTCCCTGACGTCGCGCTGGCGGTCCAGGAGGAACTCGCTACCGCCGGACCTGACGCCCGCGTCTGCGTGCTCCCCGAAGGCCCGCAGACCATACCCTTCCTCGCCAACCCGGAGCCCGGCCATCATGAATGATCACCTGGACCGTCTCACCCAGCGGCTTGCCCAGGAGGACAAGCTGGTGACAGCGTTCTCCGGCGGCGCAGACTCCGCTCTGCTGGCCGCCTGCGCCCATCTGGTGCTGGCAGCCAACGCGCTTGCTGTCACCGCCGTGTCGGCGAGCCTGCCTGCCCGCGAGCGCGCTGGCGCTCGCGATTTCGCCCGTGACCGCGGCATGCCCCACGTCGAGGTGTGCACCGACGAGTTGCAGCGCCCCGAGTACGTGCGCAACGACGCTGGCCGCTGCTTCCATTGCAAGTCTGCACTGATGGATGCCATTGCGCCGCTGGCCACCGCGATGGGAGCCCGGATCGCGCTCGGCACCAACCTCGACGACCTCGGGGATTACCGGCCAGGTCAGCGCTCGGCGCAGGACCGCGGCGCGGTCTTCCCGCTCGTCGATGCAGGCCTCACGAAAGCTGACGTCCGGGAGCTGAGCCGCCAGCTCGGCCTCAGCACTGCGGCCAAGCCCGCCGCCGCATGCTTGTCGTCACGCATCGCCTACGGGGACGCTGTCACGCCCGAGCTGCTCAGCCGGATCGAGCAGGCCGAGGATGCCCTGCACGACGCCGGTTTCGGTGAGTGCCGGGTCCGCGCGCACGCGGCTGGCGCAGTCGCCCGGATCGAGGTTCCGGCCGGCGACTTCGGCCGGCTCGCTGCCAGCCGGGATCAGCTGGTCACCGCGGTCCGGGCCGCCGGGTTCGCCTTCGTCACGGTCGATCTGGCTGGGCTGCGCAGCGGCAGCATGAACGTCTTGCTGCCCTACCCCGTCACTGCACCGGCAGGCTAGGCCGATGGCTTCCTCGCTTCCGCTGGGCTTCGCCACCGTTGACCTCGACCGTCAGCGCCGCCAGGGACTTCCGGAGATCATCTACGCGCCCGGCAAGAGCCCGGCGGAAATCACGAAGATCGTGAGCGTGCTGCTGACACGCTGTTCGGGGCCGGTACTGGTGACCCGCCTGGAGCCGGACGCGGCCGAGGCCATTGGCGGTCCGGCCGGCCAGTACGATCCGCGTGCCCGGCTGATGACCTGGCGCGCGAAGGAGCCGGGCGACTGCTCGGTGGCCGTCGTGACGGCCGGCACCTCCGACGGCCCGGTCGCAGACGAAGCAGCCGCGGTCGCGCGGGCCATCGGCTTGACCGTGACCGAATACCGCGACGTTGGCATCGCCGGACTGCACCGGCTGATGGCCGTCGCCGACCAGATCAGCGCCGCCGACGTGGTGATCGTCGTGGCCGGCATGGAAGGTGCCCTTGCCAGTGCGGTTGGCGGCCTGGTCGGCGTGCCAGTGATCGCGGTCCCGACGTCTACCGGATACGGCGCGGCCCTGGACGGCATCACAGCGCTGCTGGCCATGATGAGCTCGTGCGCCGCCGGAGTCTGCGTCGTCAATATTGACTCGGGATTCAGTGCGGCCCTGGCCGCCTTCAGGTTCACCTTCTCACTCAGCCGCCCGCGGACATCACCGTGATCTTGTGGCTCAATCCGGTTGCCGGGCTGTCCGGAGACATGCTGCTGGGCGCGCTGATAGACGTCGGCGCGCCGGTGGACGCACTGCGCGCCGCCATCGCCAGTACCGGATTGGATGGCTGGCGGCTGCATGACGCGCCGGTGTACCGCAATGGCCTTCGGGCCCGGCAGGCTGTGGTCGAGCTGGACCCGCCCGGCGGCACCGGAGCGGGGCGAAGCGGCGCCGAGCTGATCGCGATGGCCGCCAGGGCGACGCCCGCGCCGGTCGGCCGGCTGGCCGCTGCGGCCGTGCGCGCGATCGCCGAGGCCGAGGCCGCTATTCACGGCACCACCGTCGAGCTCGTCCACCTGCACGAACTCGGCGGTGCCGACACGATTGCCGACACTGTCGGCGTCTGCGCTGCCCTGCACGTGCTCGGCATCTTGCAGGTCTGGTCCGCCCCGCTGGCACTCGGCTCGGGCCAGGTCGAATCGGCACACGGGCCGTTGCCGGTGCCGGCCCCGGCCACCCTTGCGCTGCTGACCGGCGCGCAGGTAACCGGCCTGGGTCCGGTAGGCGAGACGGTCACCCCGACAGGAGCGGCGCTGCTGGTCGCGATGGGCTGCCGCTATGGCCCGCTGCCGGCGATGCGGATAGTGGCCAGCGGCTACGGCGCCGGAAGCAGGAACCCGGCCGGCTACCCGAACGTGCTGCCAGCCGTCCTCGGCGCTCCCGCTGCCGACGCGGATGGCGGCACGGACACCCTGGCGGTGCTCGAGACCACCGTTGACGACGTAACCGGCGAGGTGCTGGCAACGGTGCCAGGCCAGCTGATCGCCCGCGGCGCGGTGGACTCGTGGCTGACAGCGGTGACGGGCAAGAAGGGCCGGCCCGCGTTCGTTGTCACCGCACTCTGCCCGCCCGCCACGGTCGACGCGGTGCGACTCGCCTTGCTCGCCGAGACCGGCAGCCTGGGAGCGCGCCAGCACGTCGTACAGCGGCACGCGCTGCCCCGCGCCACTGCCACGGTGACGGTGGCCGGGCACCAGATCCGCATGAAGATCGGTCCGTACCGCGCCAAGCCCGAGCATGACGACGTTGCGGCTGCCGCGCTGGCCACCGGGCTCCCGCTGCACGTGCTGGCAGCCGAGGCGGTCGCGGCCTTGCGTGCGCGCGACGGCGAGTAGGGTCGAGCCCTCATCGGCAGGACCGGCGGATTCCGCTCCCGATGGCCGCCCTTCTCGACTCAAGGGAACGGGACCCGGCCGCGGACTCAGCCTTGTCACGATCGCGGGAGCTCAGCCGGATACCCAGCCGGATGCTCAGCCGAGAACGGGTCGGCCGGGCCCCGGCAGCTGGTCGCGGCCGACGATCTCGGCGACGCGCGCGACTAGCCGGTACGCATCCGCCATGCAGCGCACAGGGTCGGGCTCAAGCTGGGTCAGGGTGTACACCGCCTCGATCCCGACAGCATGCAGCCGCTCGGCAGACAGCACGCTCCGGCCGGCTATCGCGATACAGGGCACCCCGGCGCGGCGGGCAGCCGCCGCGACGCCAGCCGGGGCCTTGCCAGCCAGCGTCTGCTCGTCCAGCGAGCCCTCACCGGTGATCACCAGGTCCGCACCGCGAAGCGCAGTGCCGAAACCGACGAGGTCCAGCATGAGCTCGATGCCTGGCCGTAGTGTTGCGCCGAGCGCAGCCTCCGCGGCGAACGCGACCCCGCCGGCTGCACCGGCTCCGGCGGCACCGGCGATCGCCGTCGTGCTGTCCGCGGTCGCGGCTGCCAGGACCTTCGCCCATCGCTGAAGCCCGGCGTCGAGTACCTCGACCTGAGCTGGATCCGCGCCCTTCTGCGGGCCGAAGACGTACGCCGCGCCAGTCGGCCCGAACAGCGGGCTGTCCACGTCACAGGCAACTACCAGCTCTGCCGCCGTGGCTTGCGGCATCAGCGCGGACAGGTCAACAGTTGCGACGGCGCCGAGCGACCCGCCGCCGGACGGCACGTCGCCGCCGGACGCATCGCGGATGCTGGCACCGAGCGCGACGAGCATGCCAGCTCCCCCGTCCGTGCTGGCGCTGCCGCCAAGCCCCAGCACGATCCGGGTGCAACCGCTGGCCAGGGCGTGCCGTATCGCGTCGCCCACGCCCAGGCTGGTCGCACCGAGCGGATCGGGCACCCCGCCGGCCAGTTTCAGCAGGCCGCAGATCCTGGCGAGCTCGATAACCGCAGTGTCACCGCTGCGCGCGTACTTGGCTTGCCCCGGCTGGCCAGCGGGACCGCGTGCCAGCACGTCGACGGCGTGAAAGCCGGCCGCGAGTGCCGCGTCCACCGTGCCGTCCCCGCCGTCCGCCACGGGCAGGCGCAGCACCTCGATGTCCGGGGCTGCCGTCCGCAGGCCCATGGCCACTGATTCGGCGACCTGCGCCGCGGTCAGCGAACCCTTGAACTTGTCGGGTGCGACAACTACCCGCATGACGGCCAGCAGATCCCGGTGGCGGCAGCGTTTACTCGCAGGGACGTCGCCCGGCAGTACGCGGCCATCGCGTCATCGTGTCATAACGAGGTGCCCGAGTTACCGGTCACCGCACCGTCGCCGCTTCAGTGGCCGAGCGCTTGACCCGACTTCGGCCACGCTAGTGCGCAAGCTTGCGGGTGCTGTCCAGAAGGCCGCCCATCATGAGAGAGCCTGATGCTTGACATTGATAATTATGTAGGAATATGCCCGCGGCGATCGCCAGGCTTGCGAAAACAATGGCGCAGGCAAGACAGCCAGCCGTAAACAGGAGCATGCGGTTAGTCACCGACTGATCCCGGGCCGGAAACCCGAAGGCATCCGGCAGCTCGACGCCCAGTGGCGGGCGCAGCGGTGCATCCAGCTGCTGCTCACCATCCTGGGAACCGCCCAGCCAGGGATCGGGCAGCGGCCGGCGTCATCGGTCGTCGTGGCTTAATTGAAAGGGATCAAGCCATTCGTTGGCAACATCGCGGCCTGCTAGTCAGCCGGCATAGGCGATTGTGGTGTAGCCCTCCGGGTTGTTCCCGATGCTGGTTTCCCCGGTCACGAACACGACGTCCTTAGCCGGGTTCGCTGCCACCGCGGTGGCGATGTTGTAGCCGTTGCCGGGCCGGCTATAGCGCTTCACCCACAGCTGCGCGCCGGTGGTGGTGCTGTAGGCGATCGTCGCGTAGGCGGACGCGTACCTGGGTCCGTAGCTAGCCCCGGTAACGAACACCTTACGGCCGCTGGCGCTGACGGACACGGACGCGGCGGCGTCATTGCCGCCGGGGCCGCTGTAGCGCCGGACCCATTGCTGCGCGCCAGTAGCAGCGTTGTAGGCGACCGTGCCGTAGGCCGGCGCGCCGGAAGCCAGGGTGACGAATCCGGTGACGATGACCGTCCTGCCGCTCGGGCTGGCTGCCACTGCGGCCGGGTCGTCCCATCGATTCGCCGGGCCACTGTACCGCCTGACCCACAGCTGGGCGCCGGTTGCGATGCTGTAGGCGGCGGTGGCGTAATCATTCACCGGCCCGGCACCCCGCTGATCCCCGGTCACGAATGTGACGAATAGCCTGCCGCCGGCCGGGCTGACGGCCACGGAGTGAGCTCCGTCGGTAGCTTGGGGCGCGCCGTTGTAGCGCGCCACCCACTGCTTCGCGCCAGTGGCGGTGGTGTAGGCGACCGTGGCGTACTGATCTCCTGCAGTCGTCCCAGTGCTGAGCCCGGTAACGAACACGCTGAGCCCGCCTGGGCCGACGACTACCGAGCTGGCGGCGTCATAGCCGTTGCCAGGGCTGTTATAGCGCCTTACCCATAGCCGCGCGCCGGTCTTGACGCTGTAGGCAATCGTCGCGAAGTCAGTCCCTGAGTTGATCCCGGCGCTGAGGCCGGTCACGAAAACCTTGCCACCGCCGGGGCCGACGGCCACCGACGTGCCAGGCGTCGTAACTGCCATGGCCATTGCCGCTGTAGCGGGCAACCCACCGCTGCCTGCCGGTCGAGGAGTTATAGGCGATCGTAAGGTAGGTGGACGCCGAGTCCCGTGCGGGCCGGCTAAGCCCGGTGACGAACACCGTTCCGCCGGAGGGTCCGACGGCCACCGCGTTAGCCGCGTCGAAGCCATGCCTGGGGTCGTTGTAACGTGCCGCCCACAACTGCCTGCCAGTCAGCGCGTTATAAGCGACCGTGAGATAGCTGGGCGACCCGTTGGCGGGCCCGCTATTCCCGGTGATGAAGACCCGGCTCCCGTCCGGGCTGACCGCCATGGCGCGGGCAGTGTCAGCGTTGCTGCCGGGGCCGTTAAAGTGCCTCAGCCACAGCTGACTGCCTGACGCTGCCAGCGGCCTGGATGCCGGCGGCTCGGATACGCGCTGACCGCCGGCAGCATGAGCCACTGCCGCCGCGCTGACGGCAGTTAAGCCCACGGCTGCAGCAACCGCTGCGACGCCGGCAAGCACCCTGGTGCTGATCTTTTCCATCCGACTGTCCCCCACATGTGCGTGACGCCACCGGCACGTCATTCCGTCGCCGATCTGCCCGCGACATGTTGAGGACCGGTGCTATACCGCGAGCCTCGGCAGGCGGGGGACGGCCGGCCAGAGGCATCGGCCGTCAGGGACACGGACCTACGTCCCCGGCTGCGGCCGCTTGTCGCCGCGGGCGCAGCTCGGCCGGACCTGAGCAGCATCCCGAGCCCGGCGCGGAACCGACGCGGCGGGGTAAATTGACTGGCTACTCAATCTGATTCATCACGTCCGGGGCGACGGCAGGAAACGGTGACATCCATGGGTGATCGGGTCGCGGGTAAGGTCGCGCTGGTGACGGGAGCCGCACGCGGGCAGGGCCGCGCCGACGCACTGCGGCTGGCCGGGGAGGGCGCCGACGTCATCGTCGTCGACGTATGCGCTCCGCTGCCCAGCGTCGCGTACGACTCGGCGACGCCCGCCGATCTGACCGAGACCGTCCGCCAGCTTGAGCAGACGGGGCAGCGGGTGGTCGCCGGGATCGTCGACATACGCGACCTTGACGCACTGCGTCGCATCGTCGACGACGCGGTCGGGCAGCTCGGCCGGCTGGACGTGGTGGTGGCGAACGCGGGCATCTGCGTGCCGAAGGCCTGGGACCAGGTCAGCCCGCAGATCTTCGACGACACGATCAGCACGAACGTCACCGGCACCTGGAATACGGTGATGGCGGCGGCGCCGCACCTGGTCAAGGCGGCGGCGGGTCTGTCATCCTGATCAGCTCGGCCGCCGGCATCAAGGTGCAGCCGTTCATGGTCCCTTACACAACGAGCAAGTTCGCGGTGCGCGGCATGGCCAAGGCGTTCGCCGCCGAGCTCGGCAAGCACAACATCAGAGTCAATAGCGTGCACCCCACCGGGGTGAACACGCCGATGGGGTCCGGCACGATGGCGGCGGAGCTGGGTGCGGCCATTGCCGGGTACGACCGGCTAGGCGCGATGTTCATGAACCTGATGCCGGTCGACATCACCGAGCCCGAAGACGTCGCGGACACCGTGCTATTCCTCGCCTCCGATGAGTCGAAGTTCATCACTGCTCACGAGCTCGCACCAGACGCCGGCGTCACCGAGTTCTGATGGCAGCCGGCCGGACAGCCCGGGTTACGGCGCGCTGGCCTGCTGTTCCAGTGCGCGCGTCACGACGGTCAGGTCCTGGTCCCCGAATCCGGCATCGACGGCGTGCTGCCATTCGCCGGCCAGGCAGCCGAGCGGGGCGAACCGGTCGCTGCCAGCTGCCTGCAGCGCGAGGTGGACGTCCTTGAGAGCGAGCCGCAGGGCGAACTGGGCTGAGTAGTCACTGCTGGTGATCCGCTGCAGCTTGGCGGCCTGCCATGGCGATACCAGCGGGCTGCCGCTGAGCGCGTCCGCCACGGTCTGCGTGTCCAGGCCAAGCTGATGAGCCAGCGCCACGGACTCGGCGATCGCCTCGTTCTCAAACGCAAGCCAGGTGTTATTCACCAGTTTCAGCCGGGTGCCGGCGCCAGCCGCGCCGACCCAGACCGTCCGCTGGCCGAGCGCGTCGAAGAGCGGTGCGACTCGCGCTCGTGCCTGCTGTGGCCCGGACGCGAAGATGACCAGCTGACCCTGCTCCGCCGGATCCTTGCTGCCCGACACCGGCGCATCGAGGAGTGTCACGTCGGGACGCTGGTGCTCGACCATGGCCATGACGTCGTTGATTCCCGCCAGCCCGATCGTGCTCATCTGAGCCCAGATCGCGCCTGGCGAGAGAGCGGCCAGCATGCCGTGGTCGCGCGCGACCGAGAGCACGGCGCCGGCATCCGGCACCATGGTGACCACGATGCCGGCCCGCTGCGCGGCTGCCGCGGCTGTGTCGGCAACTTCCGCCCCGCGGCTGGCCAGCTCGCTGGTCGCCGCAGGCCGGCGATCCCAGACGATCGTCGGAATGCCGGCCCGCAGTGCGCTGGCCGCCATGCCGTGTCCCATCGTCCCGATGCCGAGAAACGCGACCGGCTCTGCCGCTGCCATCGATGCCCTCCCTGAGCCCGTGCTAGGCGTCTACGCGTTCGAGCGACTGCACGTGCGTCTCCTGCACCCGCAAGATCGCGTCGGAGCCTCGGAAGAGGACGACCCAGCCGTCCTCTCGCTCCACGGTGTCGATGTCGGGGAACGTCTCCTCGACCACTTGCCCGTCTTCTCCGTAGACCATCCGGTATGTAGCCATCGTTGCTGCTCCCGAGCGCTCGTGTCGGACATTGCCCGAACATGTCGTTCGCGGCCGCAGCTGCCGTTACCCGGCACTGCGCACGCCACCATCAGAGCTTTACCGCCAGAAGCAGAACTATGCACGGAGGCGAGCGGATCTCAGCCAGGGCGAGATACCACTAAAAGGCGTTACTGCCGGGTAGGCGTAGTGGCGCCAGTTTCGCCAGCTGCCGGGACGACATCGCGGCTGCACTGCTCACGAGCCCATCCGAGCGCATCCCGGCCAGCTGGATGTCGAGGAATCGCTGCCAGGACCCTGGCGCGACCTCGCCGGCCGCTTGCACCAGGCCGCGCATCGCCCAGATAAGAGCGATGACGTCGCCGGGCGTAATGCCAGGGTTTACCGTGCCCGCGGCCACTGCGCGCGCGGTGAGCTCGTCGATCGCGGCCCGGATCTGACCGCCGGTGGCCGTGGCCGCCGGCCGCTGCAGGAGCAGGCTCGCGTACCGCGCATGGTCGGCGAACGACTGGCCGAGCGCGCGCAGCAGCTCTTCGAGCCCGTGCCCATCGGCACGCGCCAGCGCGCGCTCGGTGATCTGCAGCACCTGTTCCAGGGCGAGCTGCAGCAGCTCATCGATCAGGGCGTCCTTGCTAGCGAACCGGCGGTACACGGTGCCCACTCCGACACCAGCCCGCGCGGCGATGTCCTCCATGCAGGCGTCCGCGCCGGACTCGCCCAGCACCTGCCGGCCAGCCTCCAGGATCCGGTGGTAGTTCCGCACCGCGTCCCGGCGGGTGGCCGCCGGCCCGTGCGAGTGCTCAGTCGCCACTGGCGCCTGACTGCTCACCTGGCTCCTTCCGGACCCGCCGGCTA
Organism: uncultured Actinomycetota bacterium; assembly: GCA_963795265.1. GTDB lineage: Bacteria > Actinomycetota > Actinomycetes > Streptosporangiales > Streptosporangiaceae > JAJYUU01. The sequence continues at coordinate 170,412 of CAWCHF010000008.1, forward strand.
GCGCCGGGCGCTGGCCCTGGTCACTCGCTTTCGTCGCCGGCCAGCGTCCCGCCGGCCACCATGGCCATCTCCGCATGGCTCAGCTCGGCTGCCGCCCGCGTATCGCGTGCCGACGGGATCAGCAGGCCAGCGATCGCGGCTAGCACCAGCCCGGCGGCCATCGCCGCGAACCCGGTCGTGTAGCCAGACTCCCTCGGCAGCCCGGACGGCCCGAGCTGGGAGGTCACGATGCTGGCCATCACGGCCGCGCCGATGCTGCCGCCAATCGTCCGGATGTTGGCGTTCATGCCGCTCGCGACGCCGGTCTGCGAAGGCGGCACCGCCGCGACGACCAGCGCGGACATCGCCGAGAACGCGAGCCCGAAGCCGATGCCCATGATGGCGTTGGACAGGTAGATCTCCCACACCTGCGCGTGCGCGAAGGCGAGGATTGTCATTGCCACGGCACCGATGAGGCACCCGGTAATCACCAGGACCTTGCCGCCGAGGATGCGCGCGAGCCGGCCGGCGAACATGCCGACAGCGAACATGGTGATCGCCGAGGGCAGCAGCATCAGCCCGGAGCGGGTAATGCTGGCACCGAACCCGTACCCGGCGGCCGCAGGCGTCTGCACGAACTCGGGCAGGAAGGCGAACGTCGCGTACATCCCGACGCCGATCAACAGCGCGACCAGGTTATTCGTCCACACGGCGGTGCGCCGCATCATCTTCATGTCGATGAGCGGCGTGGCCGCCCGAAGCTCGGCGATCACCCAGCCCGCCGCGAGCACCAGCGCGGCCGACAGCAGTCCGATGACCCGGCTGGAGCCCCAGCCCCAGCGGGGTGCCTCGCTGAGCGCGACCAGCAACGCAGCCAGCCACGCGGACAGCAGAACTGCGGGCAGCCAGCTGATCCGGCCGGGAGTCCGTACCGGCGACTCGGGAACGAACAGCACCGCCGACACGGCCGCGATGATCGTCAGGATCATCGGCAGCCAGAACAGCCAGTGGTAGTTCAGCAGGCTGACGATCGGGCCGGCCAGCACGATGCCGAGGCCGGCCCCGACCGCGGTCAGCGCCGCGATGGCCCCCACCGCGCCCGCGACTTTACCGGCCGGGAACTCGTCGCGGATGATGCCGAACGCGACGGGCACCATGCCGCCGCCGATGCCCTGGATCACTCGTGCCACGATCAGCACGCCGATCGACGGCGCGACCGCCGCCAGCAGCGAGCCCACCGCCAGCGCGACGAGCGTGGCGACGAAGACCCGCTCCTTGCCGATCATGTCGCCCAGGCGTCCCAGGATCGGCGTCATCACCGACGCCGACAGCAGGTACGCGGTGAGCACCCAGGTTGCGGCGCTCTGCGTGGTATGCAGCTCGTGCTGCACCGTGGTCAGCACCGGGATCACCAGCGACTGCAGCAGCGCGAACGCCGCGACGCCGAGCGACAGCACCGCGAACGTCACCTGGTGATGCGCACGCCGGCTACCCACCGCCATCAAGGCCCTCCCGGGAAGCGGAATCATTCTTCCGGTACGACCGTAACAACCGGAATGCTGATTCCGCTAGTTACTCCGCTGGCCCGGCCGGCCTCATTCAGCCAGGAGAGGCGTAATCAGCCCGGCTCCGGCGGCAGGTACTCGGTGTTGTGCTCGACCGACAGGTACAGGTCCATGCCGATCGGCAGGCGCTTCTCCTCGGCGATGTGCCCGAGCAGGCCGGCGGTGCGGGCCAGCAGCGCGAACCCGCGCAGCAGGTCGGGCGGCAGGCCAAGATCGGCGAGGGCGGCGCCGCAGGTGCCCGCTCCGTTCAGCGGCAGTGTCCGGCCGAGCACCTGAGGATGGACGCGCCCGATCGCCTCGAACAGCTGCAGGTGCGGCCCGAACAGCCCCTCCTCGGCCGCGATGGCGAACAGCGCTGGCGTCCGCGGATCAGTGACCTTGTGCACGGGATGGCCAAGTCCGGGGACAAACGAGCCGGCGGCCCGGACTGCCTGCACGGCCCCGAGCGCGAGCACGTCCCAGCCCGCGTCGTCCGACGGAAGATCGCCACCCGCCGCCACGAGCGCACCGGACAGGAACCGGCCTGCGTCCTCGGTGACGCCGAGAAACCGGGAACCGCCGCCGAGCAGGCCTGCCGCGAGCGCACCCTGCACCGAGTCCGGCGCGGACAGGAACGTGAGCCGGGCCGCGATCGCGGTCGGGGTGAAGCCGTGGTCAGCGAGCGCGACGAGCACTGCCTCGAACACCCGGACCTGCCCCGGCGTCGGGCGGCGCTGGGTGACGAGCCACATGGCGAGCTCACCGAAGCCGACCTTGCCCATCAGGTCCGCGGCAAGATCCTGGCCGAGCACAGTGATCTTGTCGGGATCCGAGGCGCCGATCGAGGTCGGGTACGAGCCTGCGTGCGTCATGCTGCTCCCCTCTGGCGGGCGACGGGCGCGGCCAGCCAGCCTGGCCCGCCGCCGGCGCGGTGTCTGGTCACGGAACTGATAGTGCCGTACCCCGACCCTTACCTCGGCCAGCACTGGCCACATGACGACTGAGCTGGCGCCACCACGGTCGCTGACCAGCGGAGTCGTGCCTGGCAGGCATACCTGACAAGGCCCCCGTAGCCGTAGTATTCGGTAGCCGCCTGACCATCTGGATGGATCCCATGGAAACGTTGCCCGCCGAGCCCATTGCCGCCGCGATCACTGCCCGGCGCATACCGACCTGGGCGAGCCGGGCCCGGCGATTCACCAGAGCCCACTGGGTCGACATCGCCTGGATGATCTTCATCGGGCTCAACCTCATCGCGATGCGGCTCATCCCGGAGTGGCAGACCGTGCCGTTCCTTATTATCTGGCTCAGCCTGACCACACTGTACGGCTTCCGGCTCTGGCGACTGGGGTCCACGGTCCTGACCACACTGGTGGTCACGCTGGTTACCGGCGGCCTGATCGGGTGGCAGGTGCTGCGGGGTAAGCAGGACCTGGACTACCTCGCCGAGGTTCCGCTGCTCGCCACCATGTTCGTGGTCATGGCCTGGCACTCGCGCCGGCGGCAAACTGCCATGGACGAGATGAAGGCCGTCTCCGAGCACAACTTGCGGCTGCTGGAACACCAGCGGCAGTTCCTCCAGGACGTAGCGCATGAGCTGGGCACGCCCATCACCATCGCGCTGGGCCACACCGAGCTCATCACCCGCGCGGCGACCGACGAGGTGATCGTGAAAGACGCGCGGGTCGCGGTGGACGAGCTGCTCCGGATGCGGCGCCTTGCCAGCCGGATGATGCTGCTGGCCGCCACTGACGGCCCGCATTTCCTGCGCCCGACGCCAGTCAACGTCGCGGACTTGCTGATGGAAACAGTGCACCGGTGGAACCAGACGCAGCGGGGCTGGTCACTTGGACCGCTGACGGAAGCGACGGTGCTCGCGGACGAGGACAGGCTCACCCTTGCCCTGGATGCGCTGATCGAGAATGCGATCGAGCACACCGAGCGCGACAGCCGCATCGAGCTCAGCGCCCGTCGCGACGGTGAGAACGTAGTCATCGCCGTGGCCGACTCGGGCTCTGGGATCCCGGCCAGCGAGGTGAACCGGGTCTTCGAGCGGTTCACCAGGGTCGATCAGGGCCGCAGCCGGAAAGCCGGCGGGTTCGGCCTGGGCCTGGCGGTAGTGAAGGCCATCGCGGAAGCTCACAATGGCTCGGTCCGGGTGCAGAGCACCGTCGGCAAAGGGTCGGTGTTCGAGTTCCTGCTGCCGGTCACAGCGGACCTGCCGACGCTGGAGCCATCATCGGACCGGCGGGCGCTGCGCTAGCGCAGTGACGTTCTGCTGCTGCGGCCTGGTCAAGCTGCCTCGGCCGCGCTCCGCGGCGTCAGGACCTACGGGTCACAATCCGCTGACGTTGGTCCGTGGTGCGCCATTGATAATGGCCAGCACCATGAAGGTGATACGACCTACGGCCCGACCTCTGGCGGTTCCGATGACTGAGCACCTGCACCCCACTAACGTTGCTGACCTCGCGCTGGCTCCTGTCGCTATCTCCCTGGAGCGCAATCTGGCCCGCCTGCGAGAAGCTAAGGATCTGGCCTTCACGCTCGCGCTTGAGCTGAACGACGACGACAGCTTCTATCACTCCGCCGCCGAGCGAGCCGACCGCGTGCAGCGCTGCGCGACCCGCTCGGTGGATCTGCATGGCTGGACCGTCAGCCCGACCGCGGACCTGCAGGGCCTAGCCGTGTCGCACGGCGAATTCACGATCTCGCTGATGCTCGGCAGCCAGGTCGCCGGTTATGTTGCCCACGGGCGAGCCGCCAGTATCGCGCCGCTTCCGGCTTAGCCGGTCAGCTGACCCGGTAGCCGGCCGACCAGTCCGGCTCAGCGACGCGCGCTGTGCGGACTGCCGCTCAGCTGGCGGGCCAATTGGGCCCTTTGTCGCGTCCGCGAGCGGGCCGCCTTGCACTCGAGCTGGCCTTCTTTAGCGTCAGAGCGGCATAGCCGCTCATAGATGCGCGGCAGTGTGGCAGCCACGCTAAAAGGGCTTGAGCGTCCGTGCTCACCGAGGACCGCGGTTTCGGCGCGGACGGCTCGGACGGGCCTCCGTTCTGGGTCGTATGTAACGTTTACGCACCCGCGGCGTCGCTCACAGTGACCTGGATCACGCAACCCGCCAAGACACGGCCGCGTCTTACTGCCAAGTAACTTCGCCACGCTGGCTGCGCGCCCGAGGAATACGGGCTCAATCGCACCAGACCAGTCCAGCACTCTCCAGGGCGCCGGTTTCACCGACGCCAGGTTCCATCCTGACTGCAGGGAGGCTTGTCATGCCCCGGCCGATCGTGACCGACACACACTGTGAGGCGCTGTTCGCGTCCGCGCTGCAGCGATCGGACGCCGTCACCTTCGAAGCCGTCGCCGATGCGATCAACCGCACCATTCACCAGCTCGGCCCGGTCGGCTGCGCCTGCCGGATGGCAGAGGAGTTCGGCGAGCACCCGGAGGCAGCCCGGGAGCGGATGCAGTGGGCACGGCAGTTGGTCGGCGAGTTCTTCGCCGGCGCCGCACTTCCGGCTACCGGGACCGCCTGATCCTGCCGCTACGGCCCGGGTCGCCCCGTCACGTCGCTCAGGCTGAGACGAGGTCGCAAACGAAGATGAGCGTCTCCCCCGGCGCGATCGAACGCCCGGCCCCGCGGTCTCCGTAGGCCAGGTGCGGCGGAATGATCAGCTGGCGCCGACCGCCGACGCGCATACCCTGCACTCCCTGATCCCAGCCTGCGATTACCTGACCTACACCGAGCCTGAACTCCAGCGGATCGCCCCGGCTCCAGCTTGCGTCGAATTCCTCGCCCGTGGAGTAAGCAACCCCGACATAGTGCACCCGGACGGTATCGCCGGCCTTGGCAACCGCACCGTTACCTTCCCAGACGTCGCTGATCTCCAGTTGCGCTGGCGGCTCGCCGCCGGGGAAGTCCACCTCAGGCTTCTCGATGCTCATTCGTCCGTCTCTCTTAGCAGTTCCGCGATAGCCGGGTGCGGCGGCGCGATGCGCTCCAGCTTAGGAGCGGCGGCGGCGCTGCGTGGCAACGGGCGCCGAGTCCAGATTGCCCTGCACGCTATCGAAACCCGGTCCGCGACCTTCATCCACGGCTTACAGCCTGACGAACCTTGTAGTGGTTTTTCACAATAGATCCTAGTAATGTCCGCTGAACATGGCGTCCCCGGTGACACACTGCCGAGATCGCTCGGGCCGCCGGCCGTTCCGGGAAGGCGGCGGCCTCCGCGCGCGTTGTCGGGGTCATGCACGTAGACATCTGGTCGGATGTGGTCTGCCCGTGGTGCTACCTCGGTAAGAAGCGGTTCGAGCAGGCCCTTGAGTCGTTCGCCGGCGCGGCGGACGTCACGGTGACCTATCACTCCTTCGAGCTCGACCCGGCCATGCCGCCCGGCGTGACCACGCCCACGGTGGAGATGCTGGCCAGCAAGTACCGGATGACCCCCGAGCAAGCCGACGAGGCCCAGCGCCAGATGGTGCAGCGAGCGGCCGCTGACGGTCTCACCTTCCGGATGGATGGCCTGGTCAGCGGCAATACCAGGGACGCGCACCGGCTCCTGCAGCTAGCCAGGGTCCAGGGCCGTCAGGCCGAGCTAATGGAGCGCCTGCAGCGCGCCTACTTCAGCGAGCAGACCTCGATCTTCGATCACGCATCGCTCGCCCGGCTGGCTGCGCAGGCGGGGCTTGACCCAGATGCGGCGGCACGCGTGCTGGCCAGCGACGAATACGCCGACGCCGTGGACGCAGACGAGGCGATGGCCAGCTCGCTGGGTGCGACCGGCGTGCCCTTTTTCGTCGTCGGACGGCGGTACGCCTTCTCCGGCGCGCAGTCTCCGGACACGATCGGCGAGGTGCTGCAGCGGGCCGCCGCCGACGGCACTTCCTCCTGACGCCGCGCGGCGCCACCCGCCGCCCGGTAGCGGCAGCTAGCTCGAGGTCATGTCATGGCCGACGATCGCCGACCATTCAGAAAGCTCCGCGGTCAGCCGCGGATCTGCGTGCCGTGCCCGGCTGACCCGGTGCCGGATGATGCCATGCCGACGGTCGGCGTCACGCGGCGGCGCCGTCGCACCTAGCGCCATCGTGATGGCCGCGCCGCCGCGCGCGGACCGGCCGATCGTCAGTGACCCGCCGGAGCTGTCTGCGATCCGGCGGGCGATGTCGAGCCCGAGGCCGGTGGAACCAGCGCCCGACGCGCCGCGGCTGACCGGATACCCGCCGTCGGCGAAACCGGGGCCCTCGTCGGACACCATCAGCCAGGCGCCGCCGCCGGCCCTGGCGGTCAGCCTGACCGCGAACCCGGCGCCCTCTGCCGTGTGGGCGAACACGTTCTCCAGCAGGATGTCGATGCAGGCGGCAAGGTCCTGCGCTGGTACCCGCACCGGCAGCCAGTCTGCCGCAACCTCGACCTCCATGCGCCTGCCCTGGTCTTCGGCCAGCGCCCGCCAGAACGCCGTGCGCTCGCGGACGATCTCAGCAGCGTCGCAGGCCACCCGGCCGCTGGAGGCTGATGGCCGGCGCGCCTCGCGGATGATCTCGTTCACCGTCCGGGTCAGCGCGTCGACGTCGCTGGTGACCTGCATCATCTCGGCGTGGTCGCGCAACGACTCAGCGTCTATCCGGAGCGCCGTGAGCGGAGTCCGCAGCCGGTGCGACATATCGGCCAGCGTCTCCCGCTCATGTGCCAGCAGTTCGCCGATGCGCGCGGCAAGCCTGTTCAGGCCCCTGCTGACCTGACGAACCTCGGGCGGCCCGTCGACGGGCGCCCGGGCTGACAGGTCACCATCCGCGAGCAACTCCGAAGCCTGCGCCACGGCAGCCAGCGGCAGCAGCAGCGCGCGGGCAAGCTGCGACGAGACAACCACGCTGAGCGCTAGCAGGCCCAGGCCAATCAGTCCGAGCAGCAGCCAGGCCTCGGGCACGCCCTGGGTGAGCTGCGCCGAAGGCACAAACGTGCGGATTACCGCGGTGCCGTTGGCGAGACCCTGAACAGACACCAGGACGTCCTCGCCGCCAGGAACCCGGGTAGTGAAACTGCGCCCGTTCTCCGCGATCATCACGTCAGCTGACTTCGCGGCCCGCGGGCCGAGGATGCTGCCGCCGGGCAGGAATACGGTCGTCGGTTCGGCCGGGTTCTGCGCGTTGACCCGGTCGACAATGAGACGCAGCTGAGCAGGGCTGAGCGTAGCCACTAGCGGGGCGATCCACTGGGCCTGCGCGGTGGCGGCGTTCGAGGCCTTGTCCGCCGCGAAGGTCCGCAGCAGCAGCGCGAGCGGCAGCAGGAATGAGACCAGGACCAGCGAGCTGATCGCGAGCACGAGCAGGCTGAGCCGCAGCCTCATGCTGGCGCCGCGAGCTTGATGCCCACGCCCCGCACCGTGTAGAGGTACCTCGGTTGCTGGGCGGTCTCGCCCATCTTCCGGCGCAGCCAGGAGACATGCACGTCGATGGTCTTGTCCGCGCCGCCGTAGGGCATCCGCCATACGTGCGTCAGCAGGTCTCGTTTCGGGACCACCTGACCGGCGTGGCGGGCCAGGTAGAACAGCAGGTCGAACTCCCGGCGGCTCAGGTCCAGCGGCATCCCGTCCAGCACTGCCTCGTAGGCCTCGCCGTCTAGCCAGAGCCCGCCTACCTGCACGGGCGCGTTCCTGCGCTCGGCCACCTCCCCGGCCCGGCGTAGCACGGCACGGATCCTGGCGTCGATCTGGCCCGGCCCGAAGGGCTTGACGAGGTAGTCATCCGCACCCGCATTGAGCGCCCGGACGATGTCCGACTCGTCGTCGCGCGCGGTTGCGACCACGACCGGGACGGCGCTGACCGCCCGCAGCATCCGGAGCGCCTCGTAACCATCGAGTCCTGGCAGGCCCAGATCGAGAATCACCAGGTCAGGCGGTGCCGCCACGACTTGCTGCAGGGCATCAAGCGCGGTGGCGGTACTGGCCACGGCGTGCCCGCGCTCGGACAGTGCCCGGACGAGCGCATGCCGGATGGACGCGTCGTCTTCAACGAGGAGAAGCTGCGCCACAACCACTGAAGGTAGCCGGAATGCTGTCGCCATGATGCCGAATGGCTGGAAAGATTCGGCGTTTTATCCCGTTTCATTCTGCGACTGGACAGGCTTGTTGCTGTCTTTACCTCTGCTTAACATGCAGCCTGAGACTCTCTGCTGGTGAGATCGCGAGTCCTCATCGGCGCCAGCGCGTGGCTGCTCGGTGCCGTGACCGCTACCACCGGCAGCATGATTGCCGTCAACCAGCTCGCGCATGGCTTGTTCGGGCAGCCGGTGCAGCTACTCGGGAGTGCCGCTACTGCGGACACCGATCATGACGCGAGCGGTCTGCCAACTGCGAGCCTGCCAGCGGGCAGCCCGGCCGTTTCATCAGCCAGCCCGCGGCCGTCGGCGTCCAGGCATGCCCGGCACACCCGGCGTGCGGCCCCGGCGCCTGCCCAGTCCTCCTCCCCTGCGGCCGGCACGCTGCTGGTGTCTCCCGACGGGAGCGTGATGGCTGAGTGCCTGCCGGCCGGCGCCCGCCTGCTGTACTGGAGTCCCGACCAGGGGTTCCAGGCGGAGGATGCTGTTCCAGGCCCCGCAGCAGTGGCCAGCGTTACGTTCCGCGGCGCTGGCAATACGGTCATCATGCATGTGTCCTGCCAGGCCGGCCTGCCAGTTTCGCATCTGTACTGGCCCGGCGGCGGATCCGGCCACGACGACTAAGCCGGGCCGCCTGCTGCGCAGCAGCTAATCGCGGATCTTCTCGGCCAGCAATGCCAGCGTGGGGCAGGATGCGACGGCCCGCCGGACATGCGCGTCGAGCTCATCGGGGACTTCACCGCCGGCGATGATCGGGTAGCCCCACGGATCCAGCGCGATGAGCTCGGGCAGCAGTTCGGCGCAGACGCCGTGTGCGGTGCACTTGATGGGGTTGACCCGCAGCCGGTCGGTCACCAGTCGGCCATATCGCCGGGGATGGGCAGCACCGGAGCGGACCGGACGCCATAACAAGGACCGCGTTCCTGGTGCCACCTGACATCGTCCCTGAACGCCGTCAGCGCGCTGCGGGCAAGCTGCGTGGCACCATCGGGATGACGGCAGGCACCTCGGCCCTCGACTAGCCCGACGAGCTTCATGACCTGGCCGGCGGCTTTGGCGGTGCCGTGATAGGCCAGGTCAGCGAACGCGTCGGCAAGCGCCGGCAAGCCGAATACGCACGGCCCGCATTGCCCGGCCGTCTGGCCTGCCAGGTACCGCACAACCCGTGCGGTCTCGGCCAGGCCGCATGCCGATTCGGGCAGCGCCACCAGGATGCCCGCACCGAGCGCGCCGCCCGCGGCCTTCACGTCGATGTGGGTAAGCGGCAGCCGCCATGCCCCATCGATCGGCAGCCAGGTGCCGAAGTACCCGCCGGTGAGCACGGCCTGCGGGCGCTCGGTCATGCCGCCCGCTGTCATCAGCACCGATCCAACCGGCGTGCCGAGCTCGATCTCGTAGACACCTGGCCGGGCGACTGCCCCACTGACGGTGGCCAGCATGGTCCCGGCCGCGCCAGGTACGCCTGCCGACCGGAACCAGCGGTCCCCATAGCGAGCGATCATCGCCAGATGCGCCAGCGTCTCCGCGTTGTTCACCAGCGTGGGCCGGCTGTCGACGCCGCGCTCATGGGTCCGCGGCGGCGAAAACGTCGGCAGGCCCTCGCCGCCATTGAGGTAGTCGACGATGGCTGACTGCTCGCTGGAGACATAGCGGCCCGGTATGCCGATCACCTCGATCGGAACCGGATCGATGCCGGCCACTGCCCGGGCCTCCGCCGCGGCCTCGAGGCTCCGGCCCAGCCTGCGCTCCTGCCGGTGCACGACCAGGTATGCCTGATCCGCGCCCACCGCGTAGGCGGCCAGGCTGATGCCGTCGAGTACCAAGTGCGGAGCCATGGACAGCAGCAGCTTGTCCTTGGCGCTGGCGGCTCGCCTTCGGCGCCGTTGCCGACGACCACCGGACGGCCGCGGCCGGCCGCCACCGACCGTAGCTTGCGGCCGGTCGGGAACCCCGCCCCGCCCCGCCCGGTGAGGCCAGAGCGTTCCACTACCTCGATAAGCAGGCGCGCCCGGTCCCGGTCGGCCCGCTTGCTCGACGCGGGGCCTGGCAGCGGGAGTGGTCCGTGCATGCGCTCGTGGTCGAGCAGCCCGATCGGCGGGCCGTCTGGCGGACCGTCCAGAAGCCTCGGCACGCCACCCACGCGTGGCAGGGTATCGGTGATAACGGCGACTGTCATGGCGCCAGCCGCCGGGATGGCAGTAGCCCGACTGCGCGGATCGCCGCTGCGGCCAGCACCAGCGCAATACAGGCAATCGTGAGGTACAGGACCCAGCTCTTGCTGTGATCCGTCCCGATTCCCAGCCCGTGCGCCATCGCCACCGGCCAGCACAGGTAACCGCCCCAGTGCACGACCCGCCAGAACCGGTGGCCGATCCGCTGCCGCAGCAGGCTGGTAATGGTGAGAGCGATCAGGGTGTCTGACGCGATGGCGCCGAGCCCGAGCCAGAACCGGTGGTACCCGGAGAGAAACGGCACGATGGCGTCCTGAAGGCCAATCGAGGTGTAGCTGTCCATGACGGTGGTGCCGATGTGCACGGCGAGGAACACCACCGCCAGCAGGGAGATATTGCGGTGCAGCCCGACCACGAGGAACCGGGGCCACCGGTCACCGGAGAGGCGGCCCGCAGTCAGCAGCCCCAGCGCCGTCGCCGCCGTCAGCAGCAGCAGCGCGACCAGGCCAGCAGCCCTGGTCGCGTACCACAAGCCCGGCCCGTGGGAGAAGTCATCGATGGCCCGGACGAGATGGCTAAAGCTCATCTGGCCAGCCTCCGGTCGTTCGCACGGTGCCATCCGGCCGGACCAGACGGGCCGGCATGGCCAGGCCGCTGAGCCAGCCAACCGCACCGGCGGAGCGAACGATGGCCGCCGTGCTGGCGGTGTTGGCGTCGACGCAGCTGACGGCGGCGACGCTGACAGACGCCCAGCAGCTGCTGGCCGGGCAGCCAGTACCGGGATTCACGATGTGGTGCAGGTCCTTGCCGCCGCGCCGCCACCGGCGTGATCCAGTTCCCGATGTAGCCAGGCCGCCATCCCAGATCGCGATCACCGGCCGGCCCGGCGAACGGCACCCCCGCCGGGCACGGATAGCCGCGGCAGGTCGTCGGCAATCTGGACACGCCAGCCACAGTCCGGTGGCTGGCCTGCCACCGCGATGTCACCACCGAGGTTCACCAGCACCCCAGCGCCCGTCGCCGTGGCGACCGCCGTGGCCGCCCGGTCGGCCGCGAGCGCCTTCGCGGTCGCGCCGAGATCCAGTTCCACGCCAGCCGGCAGTCGCACCGTGCGTGCTGCCTGGTCGAGCTGCACGCAGCGCCACCCAGCGGCAGGCGCCGGGGGTGGCAGCGGAACTTGCTCGCAACCCGCTAGCTCAGCGAAGTCCCGGTCATATCCCAGGCTGACCAGTGATCGGCCGCAGGTGGGATCGACATCTCCGTCGGTCGCCTCAGCCGCCCGCAGGGCGACCGCGAGCGCCGCCGCGAACAGCGGACTGACCGCACGTTGCGCGCCGCCCGCCTGGTTCAGCGCCGTCAGTTCGGAGTCGGCCCGGAATCGTGAGCACGCGCGGTCGATAGCGTCCAGCTCACGTGCCAGCACCCGCCTGGCCTGAGCCAGCGCGGACTGCCGCGTCACCAGCAGCGCGCCGAACGTGCCGAAGACGCCGAAGCCGCAGCCGACCAGGTCCGGCGTGACTGGCCAGATGGACGTGGCGGCCGACCAGGCTTTGCCCTGCCGGTCGGCAGCACGGAACGCAGATGACCTCTCGGCCACAGCTGTCATCGGCGCTACCCGCCGGACGGAGCGGAGGTGCTCGACGTAGTCGGTGCAGGCGTAGGGCTTGGCGCGGGCGGCTTGGTAGGCGGCGCCACCGTGGGCTTGGGCGTCGGCTTCGGTGCCGATGTGGTCGGCGCACTCGTCGGCTGAGCTGTGTGCGTGGTGGTGCCCGGGTTCGGCGCCGGGCTCGTCTGGCCGGCCGTCGACCTGGCACCGGCGGCTGCAGACTTCCGTGCAGATGCGGACGGCGACGCCGAGCCCGAGGATCCGCTGGCGGTGGGAGTGGCGCTGGCCCCGGCGCTCTGCCCGCTGGTCGGCTGGTTCTGCGCGGCAGACGCGGCGCCAGCTGTGCTGCCGGTCGTCTTGGCGAAGAGCGTCGTCATGCCGAATGCAGTCACGACGCTCAGCAAGGTCGTCCGCCAGGTGATGCGGGACAGCCGGCGCAGTCCGGAGTCCCGGCCCGCGGTGAGGCTTCTGTGTCTCATGGCGGCAACTCAACCAGCCGCTAGGTTAAGAGCCCACCAAGACCGGGCTAGCGATTCGCTTATTGACCGGGCCCGCGGGCCGATCCCCCCCGGACCGGCCCGCGACCCAGTCCTGCGGACTGCGCCGCGCCGGCGGAGCAGCTGCGGCCCCGGCTAGCGCAGCAGCGAGACCAGGGCAGCGCCGAGGGCTATCCCGGCCCCCGCGCCCGCAGCCGAAGCAGCCAGCCACAACCCGGTACGGAGCAGGTCCATGGTGCGGGTAATCGCGGCGTGCTGCGCGGCACCGGCCCCGCCGCCGCGGCCGCCTGGCCTGTCCGCCCCGGCAGGCTGCGGCCAGCCGCGGAAACCGGATGAGTGCGGAACTGCCAGTCCTGGCGGAACCACGGCCCTGACGAGCGGCTGCATTCCGGCTACCACCGGGTCGGGTCGCCCGGCCGTCTTAAGGTCGCCGATGACACCGGCCGCGAACGGCACCAGTCCGCCCACGGCGATCAGCCAGAACAGTGCACCGGTCAGCAGCCAGCCTGTCGCTCCCCCCTGCCCGGCCCGCGGTTGCGTACCGAGGCTGATGAAGTTCCAGCCCAGCAGGCCGAACAAGGCAATCCAGGCTGCCTGTCCGGCGGCAGCTGGCGGGCAAGCGAGTGCAGCGGTCCCGGCGGCATAAACCCCGGCGGCCAGCAGGCCGCCGAGGATTCCCACCAGCAGCAGCCGCATATCCGTGCCGGAACATTGCCTGGCCACGACGTACGGGCCGCCGCTGGCGCAGAATCCGCCATCGGTGCTCATCACATCACGCATCCCGGCCGAGGCTGATAGCAGGAATGCGGTGCAGCCTGCCGCACCAGCGACGACCAGCACGGCGCCCAGCAGGCGCCGCGCGGTCACCCGATGCTCGTCAGATCGAGCCAGATAGCCGCCGGGTTCGACGGATCGACGGCAGCCTGCAGCGTGCGTCCCGGCCGCAGCTGGCCGATCTGCATCTGGCTGATCGGCTGCTGCATGGTGACCGGATACGGCGGCATGCCGTCAGTCATCACGGTCAGCTCGAACTCGACAAGCAGATCGAAGTTGATCATCCCGACCTGACGCATGGAGGTGATCATGACAGTGCGGCGAACAGACGCCCCGGTGGCCAGGCCGGCTACGGCGGCGGCAGCCGCGTTTGCCGCCTGCGTCTGCGCCGCCATCATCTGGCTCGCGTTGGCCATCCGGTCCTGCGCAGCGCGCATGCGCTCGCCAGCCGGCGGCATCGTCTTCTCGATCTCACGCGCTTGCTTCTGCAGGTCCCGCATGTTCTTGAACACGCCCATAGGTCAGCTCTCCCGGTACAGCTGGTTGAAGCGCTGCGCGACAGCCGGATTGGACTGAACCCGGCTGTTCCAGGTCTGGGACGCGTCCGACCAGCTCTGTGCGGAGATGCCGTGCGCCGCGGCGATCTCGACCAGCCTGGACTGGTCGTAGTTATAGGCGGCGACGCCCTTGGACACAGCGGCGAATTGCTCCAGCGTGACCCCGGCGATGGAGTCAAAGTCCGGGCCCGCCGGGGCGACGGCGGCTTGCGGCGCGCCGAACTGCCCCATCTGACCCTGTACCTGCGCCAGCTGCGCCTGCGCTGCGGCCTGGTGAGCAGCCGCCATCTCCTGCGCCTGCGCGCCGAGCTGCTGCGCCTGCTGCACCATCCCTGGCGCGGCATTGACCATGTCCTTCATGTCCTTCATTCGCTTAAGCATTCCCATGCCGCTTGCCTCTCGTGTGTTTCGGCTCCGGCTCCGGCCCATCGGGCGTGCCGCATGTCGCTCAGGCACGCCTGGGCCTGAAGCCTGCAGGCGCACCGCGCTCAACCCTCCGATATGGGTTTGCGCACGGCAATATCGGCGAAGTCTCGCTTTGGTACGCTCCTGGTGTCGCAGGTTCGCGTTGGCGGCGCTGCGCGCTGGGCGTAGCTGCGCGAGGGTGGGGACAGACCGTGGACAATCCACTGCGCCGGACCCTCGCTTCCCGACTTGAGGACCGCGATCGCTCCAGGTTCACTGGCCGTTCTGGCGAGATCGCCTTCTTGAATCAGTGCCTCGATTCCGCCGATCCGCCCGCCTGCGTTGTGCACGTATGCGGTCCCGGCGGTATCGGCAAGAGCACGCTAATGCGCGAAGCGGCGAGGCGAGCCCGAAGCCTGGGCCGTAGTGTCTTCAGCGTCGACGGCCGGGATCTAGGCCCGGCACCAGGCATCCTGGAGGCGGCGCTGCGGGAGGCTGCCGGGCACCAGCGCCCGCTCGTCCTGCTTGATTCCTACGAGCTGATGACGGCGCTGGACTCGTACCTGCGACGCGACCTGCTGCCCGAGCTGCCTGACGAGGCCATGGTGATCATTGCGGGCCGCGGCGATCCCGACCCTGGCTGGTTCACCGGCGGCTGGGAGGCACTAACTGCGCGCCTGGATCTGACGGCTCTTGCCCGCGGCGACGCGCGGCGGCTGCTGGCCGCCCGCGGCCTCACCGATCAGCGGGTGTCAGCGATCATCGACTGGGCGGCCGGATCCCCGCTGGCGCTAGCGCTGGCCGCCGAGGCAGCTGTGGCAGACCCTGGCTGGAATGCCTCCGGAGCCGCCGCCGGCCAGACATCCTGCGCTCGCTCCTGCACCGACTCGTCGAGACCGAGCTGCACGACATCCGGCCATCGGCGCTCGGCATCGCCGTTGTGGCCAGGACGACTACTCCTGCGCTTCTCCGGGCCGTGCTGCCCGGCGAGGATGCCGACGTCGAGTACCGTCGGCTCGCCGAGCTGACCATCACCGACCGCATCGGCTCAGGCATCACGATGCACGAGCTGGCTCGCAAGGCGCTGCTGGCAGACCTGCGGCAGCGCAACCCCGACCTCGAGCGCGACCTGCGCCGTCGCATCATCGACTACTTGTACTGCCGGGCACAGGATGGCGAGACCCAGCTGATGATCGACATGGCGCACCTGGTGGAAAACCCGCTTGTTCGCTGGGGTTTCGGCTGGCATGGCAATGCCAGTTTCCGGGTCGATTCGGTCCGTGCGGGCGACGAGACCCGGGTCGGGCAGCTCACCACTGAGTACGACTCGCCGTGGTGGGCGCTCACCCGCAGGTTCTTCACCGAAGCTCCCGACCGGGTAGCGGTGGCCCGGGACCTCGGCGACCAGATTTGCGGCTACCTGGTCAGCATGAGCCAGTCGACCGCACCGGCTTTCGCCGACGACGACCCCATCGCCGGGCCGTGGCTCGCGCATGCCCGGCATAACGCGGCACTAGGCGACTCGGTGCTCTGGCACGCCGCAGTCGACTTCACCGGCCAGGGCACCGTTCAGGCGATGCTCGGTATCGCCGGCATTATGCGCAGTGGCGCAGCCAGCGCACGGTTCGCTTACCTGCCGATCGACCCCCGGCTCCCGGGCGCGCTCGAATTCGCCCGGGCCGTCGGCGCGAGGCACCTGTCCGAGCTCGATGCTCACATCGGCGACCGGGTGGTCGAGTGCCACCGGCTGGACTACGGTCCGGGCGGCATGTTCAGTTACATGCGCGCGCAGCTCTATGCCGAGATCGGCCTGCCCGCCCCTGCGCAGCCAGAGCGCGTAGTCACCGACGCCGGCACCGTTCGGCAGGCACTGAAGGACTTCCGGGTACCGCGCGAGCTGGCCCGCAGCCCGCTGGCCGCGGGATCCACGGTGCCTGAGCGGGCCGAGTCGGTGCGGAGCCTGCTCTGGCAGGCGGCCAGCCAGGCATTCGGCGAGAGCGAGTCGGAGAAGCTGCTGCAACGTGTACTCGTGGCCGGCTACCTGGAGCCGATGCGCAGTCATGAGGAGGCAGCGAGCAAGCTCTGCCTGAGCCGGGCGGCCTATTTCCGGCGCCTGAAGACCGCGGTCGAACGGCTGGCCGAGCACATGTCGACGGCCTCGCAGTCTCTGCCCAGCGGTTACCAGTCAGACGAGGAGCGGGTGGACCGGGTCGCGGCAGGCGCCCGCCCCGCGTGAACCGGCGGGCCGGCCCGGCCATCCCCGGATCGCGCCGGCAGCAGTCGACGTCCGGCTTCGTGACGATGCTGACCGCGCGGTTTACCGCAATGGCGCGCGGTGCCGCCGGGCTCGGGACGCGGCCCGGCGGGCTTCTCGGCCCGGCCGGGTCGAATGCCTAGGCCGTGCCGAGCGTGCCAGTCGTGCCGAAACCCACAGCCGACCCGCCCTCCGCCGACCTGTCGTCAGCCGGCCTGTCCTCAGCCGACCCGTCGTCCGCCGGCCCGTCGTCAGCACGCCCGGCCGCAGCTGGAACGGTCGCAGCCCGCCTGGCCGCTCGCGGTACGCTCCCGGCCCGCCCGTGCGCTGCGCCTGGTCCGGCGTCAGCCCGGACGGCAGGGTAGTCGGCTGCGGCACACCTGGCTGAGCGAACCTCCCGACCGGACCGCCACTTGCGCCAGCCCCGGCACCAGCCAAGGCCATCGCACCAGCCCATGTCCTCGCACCAGCCCCGCCCGGCGCACTAGCACTGACCGTCGCACTAGCCCTGACCATCGCATCGACCGGCGCCACTGGGCAGGCCGGCGCGGTGCCGGCCGCGCGCGATGCTGCCGGCCGTGACGGCGGATGACATGGAAGCTGCTCAGCGCGATGCCGGCCACGATGGCGGCGCCGCCGGCCAGCTGCACCGAACCGAGCGGATCGCCGAAGAGCGCGGTGCCTGCGGCGGCGCCGACCAGCGGCTCCAGGTTCAGGAACGCGCCCGCCACGTCCGCGGATACCTTGCTCTGCGCGGCGGCGAACAGCGCGGTCGGCAGCACCGTGCCTGCCAGCACCAGCGCGACCACGGCTAGCAGCGCGGCCGGACTGACCGGACTGGCCGGCGCTGACTCGGTCATCAGCGCGACCGGCAGGACGGCCAGGCCAGCGGCCGCAAGCTGCAGGGCGGTGACCGCGATGGGGTCGCGGCCGCGCAGCAGCCTGGCCTGCGAGACGGTGAACGCGGCCGAGATCAGCTGGGCCGCGAGCACCAGGCCGTCGCCCCCCAGCGTTGATCCAGAGCCCTGGCGGCCGGCGATCACGGCGACGCCCGCCAGCGACAATCCGAACCCGGCCCAGGCCACCGGCCGCGCCACACTGTGCCGCAGCATCGCGGCCAGGATCGCGACAAGCACGGGCGTGGCGCCGATCAGCAGGGCCCCATGCGTGACGCTCGTGCGCTGGATCCCGATGTTCTGCAGCAGGACGGAGCCGCCATAGCCAACCGCGCCGGAGATGACCACGGCCGGACTCCAGGCACCGCGCAGCCGGGACCTGCTGACCAGCATGAGTATCGCGGCGGCCAGCCCGAACCTGATGAAGGCCAGCCAGGCCGGCCCGAGCCAGCCGAGCGCCAGCTTGGACAGCGGAACGGTGGTACCCCACAGAACCCCGGCGGCCACAAGGGCCGGGAAGACGAGGCGTCGGCTGCTGTTCATGACCTCAGTCTCGTCAGTTGACGGCGGCGTATTCGGCTTGCCGACCTCTGGACGAGATAATATTTGGAGACATGGCCATAGAACTTGATGAAATTGATTTGATGTTGCTCACCGAGCTGCAGGCGGATGCCGACCGCACGAACGTGGAGCTATCCAGGCTGGCGGGCCTGTCGCCGGCGGCAACCCTGAACCGGGTGCGGCAGGCTGAAGGCGTCGGGTGTCATCCAGGTCATCAGCGCCCGGCTCGATCCGGCGGCCGTCGGCTTCCCGCTGCAGATGTACGTGGCCGCCACGCTGGGCCGGCACGATCCGCGCGCAACCCGGCATTTCGAGGAGCATGTCCGGGGCCTGCCGCAGATCATCGCGGCAGATAACGTCACCGGCGAGATGGATTACCTGCTCACAGTGGTCGCACGGAACGTGACCGAGTTGCAGCAGGTCCTTGCCTCGCTAGCGGCCAGAGGAGGCCAGCGCCTGGTGACCTACCTCCGGCTGGAGGAAATCAAGCCGCCGTCCCGGCTTCCGCTGCTGCCAGTCGCAGCTGCCACTCCGCCGCCGCAGGCGGCGCAAGCCTGAGGTGCCCTGATCTCCAGGGCTGGTGGATGGCCAGCGTGTCAGTCGGTGGCCGGTGCCGGGCCAGGCACCACTATTGCGGCGGCACCGGACACGGACGGGTCAGTGCCCTTGCCCGGCGCAGTAGTCTGCCATGCCTCGCGCACGATGACCTGCAACGCACCGGCCAGCGGAATCGCCAGCAGCGCCGCGACGAAGCCGCCGAAGAACCCGCCGACCCAGCTGCCCAGGGACGCCCCGAACAGGATCGAAACCAGCACCAGCAACGGGTTGATCCGCACCGTGCGGCTCATGATGACCGGGTTGAGCACATGGTTCTCGACCTGCGTGTAGATAAGGAAGACCGCCAGGGTGACCAGTCCGGCCGACACCGAGTGGGTGAAGGCGAACAGCACAACCGGGATCCCGGCAAGCGCTCCGCCGATCATCGGCAGGAAGTCGACGAGCGCGACCCAGAGCGCCCACAGGAACGGGAACGGCACCCCGAGCAGCAGGAGGCACCCGAGCACGACCAGGCCCGCAATGACCGAGGTAGCGAAGTTGCCGAGCATGTAACCGGTAACTGACTGGTTGACCTCGCGCGCTATGCCGCTGTAGCGAGCGGCCCGGTCCGGCGCCATGAGCCCGAGTAGCCCAGTTCGCATCTTTGGGCCTTCCAGCAGCATCAGCACGACCAGCGCGAAGATCGTCAGCAGCGAGAGCAGCAGGGAGAAGGCGCCCGCGCCCACGCTGAGCGCTGGCTGGGCAAGGTCGCGGCCGTAGCCAGCAAGCTTCGGCGCGTTCTTCTCGACCCAGGTCTGCAGGTGGTATCTCGTCACCAGCTGGCCGATCCAGCCCTTGCCGTGCTGGGCATTGCGCACATAGACCGGCAGGTTGTCGGCGAGGTGGCTGATCCCGTTGACGAGCGGGTAGCCGAACGCCGCGGCAAGGCCGG
The DNA here is from genome assembly GCA_963795265.1 of uncultured Actinomycetota bacterium. Lineage (GTDB taxonomy): Bacteria > Actinomycetota > Actinomycetes > Streptosporangiales > Streptosporangiaceae > JAJYUU01. The sequence goes on from CAWCHF010000008.1 coordinate 190,236, forward strand.
CGAACGCGAGCACGGCCAGCAAGGTAACGACCGTGACAGCGAGCCCGCGGCGGCGCAGCACCCGCTGCAACAGCAGCACGAGCGGGTTGAGCAGCAGCGAGATGAAACCGGCCACGACAAGGAGCAGGATGACGCCGCGCAGCCGGTCCACGACCTTGCCGGTCAGATAGACCAGCACGACGATGGCGACGGCCGCGAGGATCGCCTGCAGCGGTACCCGCCGGATCTCGGCGGCCTGCCAGAGCCGTGCCCGGCGGGTGCTGGCCCGCGGCAATTCGTCAGTCATGCGGCAAGCATGCCAGTTCCCGCTGATCGACGCCGACCGGAGTCCAGCGCCGGCGGTTACCTAGACGACAGGCGGCGGCAAGCTGTCGCGCGGACGCGGCCAGCCGCGGGTCCCAGTTGCAGACTGCACATGCGTGCCTGAACGCAGACCGGGCGAACTCCAGCGCGGCGGCGTGCGGATCTGCGCTAGCGCGCACGTCCTCCCAGTTGAGCACGTACTCGCCGAGGGACGCGTCCCAGCGGCGCCGGCCGGCTCCAGCACTGCGCTGTCGAAGCCTTCCGGCGCCGGGTGCGCGTAGGCGTAGAACGCAGCCGCCGGATGCCGCGGATCGCCCGGCCACCAGCCGACTGCTACCTCCTGGGCGTCCATCGCGTTACGCATGATGAAGTCATCGGCCGGCGGGTCGGCCGGGCGGCCGGAGAAAAGGCTGACGGCCAGGTCGAATGACCCCCACCAGGCGTTGACCGGCGTGGAGCGGCCACGGTACGGAGCACGGAACGCGGCCAGCACCATAGCCGCCCGGCCAGCAGCGGCGAAGTATGCCTCGACCTGCTGGCGGTCGTAAGCTCGCATGCTCGTCGTCGGAGTCCAGCGGACTCGCTCCAGGGCACTTCCTGCGGCGTCGGGTCGATCTTGACGGATCCGGCCAGCCTGGCCACGGCGGCGAGCAGGTCCCGCGTTACCGCGCCGACGGCCCGGTCCGGCGCAAGCGCGATGCGCTCCTCCTGGCCATTGCTGTGCTCGACAACGGCCTCGTGGCGGCGAAGGTCGAGCAGCGCGACGATACGGCCAGAGCCGTCCGGCGCTGGCAGCGGCGCGGTTTCCCAGCCTCGGGCGGTCAGTCTCAGCGCCGCGTGCTGCAATTGCGGCTCTGGCGGTGCGAGCGACAACGGCGAGCTTGCCGAGCACCTGGGTATGCGCGTGCAGCGTGTCGCAGGTGGCACTCCAGTGCTCGTAGGACAGGTCCGGCCAGGAAGCAGACATGGTTGCACGCTAAGCCGTCGGCCGGACGGCACGCGAAGGCGGCCCCCGGTTCAGCGGCGTTACGCCGGTCACCCGCGACATGCGCAGCGACAGCCCACGCGGCGCTGCTTGACATGTGACCTAATTGGTCACCTATTCTCCGGGACGTGGACGAGGTATTCAAGGCCCTGGCCGACCCGACCCGGCGCGAGCTGCTCGACGAGCTGTTCCGGTCGGACGGGCAGACCCTCAGCGCGCTCGAGGAGCGCTTCGAGATGACGCGATTCGGCGTCATGAAGCACCTCAAGCAACTGGAGGAAGCGGGCCTGATCGTCACCAAGCGCCGCGGCCGGGAGAAGCTTCACTTCCTCAACGCGGTGCCGATCCGGCTTATCCACGACCGGTGGGTCAGCAAGTACGCCGAGCCCTGGGCCGCCGCGCTCAGCGACCTCAAGCAGCAACTGGAGAACCAGATGGAAAAGGTCTTCGAGATCTACATCCGGACGACGCCGGAGCGCCTCTGGCAGGCGATCACCGACCCGGAGATCCGGAAGAACTACAACTTCGGCGCCACCGTCTACTCGGACTGGACAGCCAGGCTCCCGCTACGAGTTCCGCCACCCGGCTGCGCCCGCGCTGCTCGGGGAGGGCGAGATCCTCGAGGCTGACCCGCCACGACGGCTGGTCCACACCATGACCGCGCTGTGGAGCGAGGATGTCAAGAGCGCAGGTCCAGGCAGGGTTACCTGGGAGATCGAGCCTGTCGGCGATTCGTGCCGGCTCGTGCTCACTCACGACCAGCTCCCCGAGAGCGCCAATGACCAGATCTACGGCGGCTGGCCGATGATCCTGTCCGGCCTGAAGACGTGGCTGGAGACCGGTCAGCTGCTGACGACGCCGGGCTCGCTCATGTACTCAGCCGACTTCGCCACCGGCGGGTCAGGAGCCGGCAATGGCTGAGAACCGGGTGTCCTCAATCCGCACAGTCGGCGTACCTGTCCGAGATCAGGACGGCGCAGTCGAGTTCTACACTCAGCTCCTCGGCCTGCAGAAGAGCATGGATGTCCGTCTCGGCAACGGCGGACGCTGGATCGAGGTGGCGCCCGCCGGCGGCGGCGCGACCATCGCCCTGGTGCCGGCCAAGGCCAGCGTCCCGGCAGGCACGGAAACGGGTATCCGCCTTGCTGTCGCCGACGCTGACGAGTTGCACGCGTTCCTTGTAGAGAACGCCGTCGATGTGGACGACGTGCTGCGCTGGCCCGGCGTGCCGCCGATGTTCGCCTTCCGGGATCAGGACGGCAACGGCCTCGAGATCGTGCAGGAGGCCTAGGCCGGCCGGCTTGCCAGCACATGACTCCCCTCCGACATGGCGTTCAGCCCAGCCCGACGAACCGGTTGCGGTGGGTTCGCTTGACAAACTACGCGTGGTGCTTGGTATAGTTTGCATAGACGCTAATGAGGGAGGGACCCCAGATGATCGACACCCGCGCTGTTGCGCAGGAAGTACAGGACCAGCTGCTCGCCGCCATGAACAAGGGCCAGGAGCAGGTTCGCAAGGCCCAGGAGCAGCTGCGCCAGGCCCAGGAGCAGCTGCGGCAGGCCCCGAAGCAGGTCCGCCAGGCCCAGGAGCAGGTCCGCAAGGCCCAGGAGCAGGTTCGCAAGGCCCAGGAGCAGGTTCGCAAGAGCCAGGAGCAGGTTCGCAAGAGCCGCGAGGCCGTGACCGGCGCTATCCGCACCGGCAGCGAGTTCGCGAAGGCGTTCCGGCCGAGCATTCCGACGTTGCCGTTGGCAGGCCTGCGAACTCCGTCGCTGAGCAACCTGACGGACCATGCCAAGCTGCGAGCTGGCGCGCAGGACTTCGCCGACCAGATGATCGCGGCCCAGCGCAGGATGGCGAGCGAGATGTTCGCTTCCCAGCGCAGCCTCGCGAGCCAGCTGCTTGCTTCTCAGCGCAGCCTCGCCGACAAGGCCTTCCAGGCTGCTAGTCCGCTCGTCGCGGAGGGAGTTACCCGGCTGTCGAAGGTTGTGGCAACGTTGCAGGACGGCTGGAAGCCAGGTCAGGCTGACGCAGCCGACACGGTTGCTGCAGCCCCCTGCGGCAATTGCGACCGAGGCCGCCGGAACACCAGATGAGACCGCCGATGGCGCGGACACGACGCCGACCGCTACGGCCGCGACTAAGGCACCTGCTCACACCAAGACCGCCGAGGCAGCGGGCGCCGAGACTGACGCCAGCGGCACCGCGGCCAAGGTGCGCAAGGCCAGCGTGGCAAAGGCAACCGGCGCCAAGGCTGACAGTGCCGCCAAGGACGACACCGCCAAGGCTGACGGCGTCGCGAACGGCACCACCGCCAAGGCCCGGGTACCCAAGCCCACCACTGCCAACGAATAAGAACTGGCCGACCTGGCCACGAGCTGTGGCGGGCTGCTCTTGCAGCAGCCCGCCGCGGCGCGCCCGTGATTCAGCAGCAGCAGTTGGGAGGGTCCCGATGAACGAGCCCTGGGACTCGCAGATGGAGGCGCTCGGCGCTTTCATCCGGAGCAAGCGCCAGCTCGCGAACCTGTCATTGCGCCAGCTGGCCGAGCGAACCAAGCTATCCAATCCGTACCTCAGCCAGATTGAGCGCGGCCTTCATCAGCCGTCGGTGCGGGTCATCCGGCTCATCTCCGATGCTTTGAACGTCTCGGCCGAGACATTGCTCGCACAGGCAGGCCTGTTGCACCGCGATGGCGCTGGCAACAGCTCGGCTGACGTGCCCGCGCAGGACATCGAGGCGGCTATCCGAGCCGAGCACCGGCTATCCGATGAGCAGAAGAGCGCACTTATCGCGGTGCTCAGGAGCATGCTGCCAGCCGAGTAGTACGAATGGGTGACACAAGCAGGTTTGGTATGAACATCGCAGAACGCGCGTCAACTGGCCGGCAAGCCCATTACGATACGACAGCGTGACGGAGCAAAGCCAGCCGACGGCACCTGAGCCCGGCGAGTCGCTGCCTCAGCGCAGGGAACCTCTGCCCCAGCGCCGAGTTCCGCTGCCTCAGCGCGGCGAACCTTTCTCCGAGCGCGGCAAGCCTCCGGTGCACAGCAGCGGATCGGTGTTCGATCCGCTGCCCAGGCGGAACGAGTCACTGCCGCAGCGCTCCGACGCCCTCCCCCAGCGCGGCCAGCAGCCCGACGCCCTCCCCCAGCGCGGCCAGCAGCCCGACGCCCTCCCCCAGCGCGGCCAGCAGCCCGACGCCCTCCCCCAGCGCGGCCAGCAGCCCGACGCCCTCCCCCAGCGCGGCCAGCTGCCCAGCGCGCCGCCCCCCCGCAGCGCGCCGACCCCCTGCCCCAGCGCGGCCAGCAGCCCGACGCCCTCCCCCAGCGCGGCCAGCAGCCCGACGCGCTCCCCCGCCGCACGACGCGGACGCGCCCTGCGGGCCGCCATCGGAGCCCGCATCGGCTGTCGGTTGCCTCGGATGCGCCCGCTCTTGTACTCGCTGTTCCCGGCTCGGCGGAGAACGACCCGTTGCGGCATCGGGCCCGAAGTCGCCGCCATCGCCGAGCTGTCCTGTCCTGGCGTCGACATTCGCGTCGGTTACCTGGAAGGCAGCGCACAGGCACTATCCGAGGTGATCGACTTCGGACCGGAGTCCGACAGTCACGAGCAGTTCCCCAGCGTGATCGTGCCTTTGCTGGTGAGCCCGAATCCGAAGGTCGACGACGTGCTACGGCGGATCGCGGCGCAGGCAGCAGTGCCCGCGGTGGTGGCAGCCCATCTCGGCCCGCACCCGCTGGTGGCCGAAGCACTCCATTCCCGGCTGGCGGAGGCTGGCCTGGCCCGTCACGCCCGGTCGTCCGGGCTGAGTATCTCGGCCGACGGACGCGGCGTCGTCGTACTCGCCAACGTCGGCGCAGAGGCAGCCAGCGAGGCATCGATCATTGCGGTTCTGCTGGCCTCCAGGCTTTCCGTGCCGGTGATGCCATCCTCCCTCGGCGACCCGGCGAGCATCGCCGACGCGGTGACCAGGCTCAGCGAATCTGGCGCCTCGCGGCCAGCGCTCGCGCCCTGCCTGATCGGGCCGGGCACCACCGTCGCGGTCTTCGATGACCTCAGCGCCGCGCTCGGCGCGCCGTGCGCGGCGCCGCTTGGCGCTCATCAGGCGATAGGCCAGCTGGTCGCGATCCGCTACGGCGCGGCGCTCGCCACCCTGAGTCTGGCTGGCTGACCAAGTCCGTCCGCGTGCGGTTCGGCGCCCGATCCCCGCAGGACCGGGCCGCGAGCTGAAACTGGCCCCGTTACCTTTCTTAATGACCGTTGACACGGCCGCGAGCATGCGCTGGGCTAGCGAGCTGTAGGCCGCACAGCAGTTCACATCCCGAACCCACAGCCGGAGTCTTCGGATGCCGGCGCCACCGGCGCTGCCGAGAGAGGTGAGGACATGAGCGAGTGGAACGCCATGACCTACGAGGGCAAGGACACCATCCTGCGAGTCGTTCGCAGCGAAGCTAACCAGATGTTCACGCTCGCGGAGCAGCCCGGCGCCTGGGACGCGCCGACTGCGTGCGAAAGCTGGAAAGTCAAGGACGTTATCGGCCATATCGTGGATACCACCGAAGGTTACTTCCAGGCTTTCGACACAGCCAGGGCCGGAGCCGAGGCGCCCGCGCCATACGGGCTCGTCGGCATGCACGAGCGGGCCGGGCAGAGCGCGCAGGCCATCGGCGCGCAGGTGTCCCAGCAGGAGATGATGGCGCGGGCCCGCGCCGACCTGGACAAGATGATGGGCATCCTCGAGCCGCTCTCCGCCGATGAGTGGTCCGGCCTGATCGTGCCGCATTTCTACATGGGACCGGTGCCTGCGTTCATTTACGCGGCCGGCCAGCTCATGGACTACGGCGTTCACACCTGGGACATCAGGCAGGGCAGCGGCCGGGCGCATGCGCTCCCGGCTGACGCAGCTGACCTGCTCGTTCCGTTCATGTTCATCATCTGGCAGTCGACCATCAGGCCGGACGCCGATCTCAGCCCGTTCACCATCGGCATCCGGGTCAGCGGGCGGAACGCCGGTGACTTCCGCGTCTCGATCAGCGATCAGGGCATGAGCTACGAGCCAGGTGCCATCGATGACCTGCCGGCGACGCTGGAGTTCGACCCCGGCAGCATGGTGCTGACCGCGTTCGGCCGGGTGAACGGAGGTACCGCGATCGGCGACGCTGCGCTGGCTGACCGCTTCCTGAATCTGTTCTTCCGGATCTGACGTCTGGCTTGCGGGCGGCAGCCGGCTCAGGCATCTGCCTCACAGTCGGCGCTCGCCTCGGCGCCAGCGCTGTCGCCCGCATTGCCAATGCCCCGGTCGGTATCGCTGCTGCCGCCGCCCGCCTCGCTGCCGCCGCCCGCCTCGCTGCCGCCGCCCGCCTCGCTGCCGCCGCCCGTCTCGCTGCCGCCGGCATCCGGAAGGCCGGGACCGGCGAGGGCAGCAGCAGTACGAATCCGAGCACGCCACCTGCGGCCGCAAGCCAGAGTGCAGGTCGCAACCCGAGCAGGGTGCCAAGCACTCCCCCAAGCAGCGCGCCGGCCGGACGGGTGCCATAGTTCACAGCCTGGAACGCTCCCGAGACCCTGGATCGCACCTCGTCCGGTATCACCGCCGCGAAGATCGAACCGATGCTGATGTCCAGCACCATGACGCCGAACCCCGAGGCGAACTCGGCCGCGAACAAGGTGCCGATAACCAGCGGCTTCGGGCCGCCCGCCAGCGGTACGAGCAAGAGGGGCCCGGTGAACAGCGCACAGCCTGCGGCGTACGCCCGGCCCACCCCGATCCGGTCGGCTAGCCGCTTGGTGACCGCGGCTCCCAGCAACCCGCCAACGGCCGCGGCGCCCAGCACCGTGCCGATAAGGCCGGCGCTGAGTTCCAGGACGCGCACCGCGTAGATCAGGTACAGCGCGGAGAACATCAGGTTGAAGAAGTTGATGGTCGCGACCGCGAGCAGCGACGCCCGAACGATCGGCGAGCCGGCAATGAACCGGGCGCCCGCGGTCACCGAGCCCTTGCCAGCGCTCCTGTCGGGGGCTGGCTCGGCGGCCGGATGCGGTGCAGGAAGAACGCGGAGCCGAGGAAGGACAACGCGTCGGCGACGATAGCGAACGGGGCGGAGAACGCCTGCACAAGCACCCCGCCGATGCTCGGGCCGCCGACGAACGACAGCGCTCTGCTGGCATAGATCAGGGAGTTGCCGTCGAGGTACTTGTCGGCTGGGACCACGGCAACGAACAGCGCCGAATCAGAGACGTTGAACAGCACACTGAGCAGGCCCGCGCCGAACGCCACGGCGAACAGCTGGGCCAGCGTGAAGATGCCGAGGGCGTAGCACACCGGCAAGCTGCCGAGCAGCGCGAATCTGCCGAGGTCAGCAGCGATCATGGTGAGCCGGCGGTGCCCGCGCCGGTCGACCCAGGCCCCGGCGTGCAGGCCGAACAGCAGGCTAGGCAGCCAGACCAGCGCCGTCAGGTACCCCATGTCGGCGGCATTTGCATGCAGAACCAGGACCGCAGCCAGCGGGATCGCAATGCCGGATACCTGGTCTCCGAACATCGAGATGGTCTGCGCGGTCCAGTACCGGCGGAACTCTGCCTGGCGCAGTAGCGCCGGAATCCGGATGGTAACTCGCCGCGGCCACCGCGAACGGGTTCGGTGCGGCAGTTCCTGCCGTAGGCCGGTCGCTTCGGGCATCTCAGCCCTCCGCGGCCTGAGCGCGGCCCGCCCCATCACCGCGACTCGGCCGGATCCACGAAGGGATGCGCTACGTGCAAGACGCTGACGAGCCGCGCTCCAGGTGGCCGCAGCTCCGGATGAGCCTGCCGCGGCAGGTAGGCGTCGACGAGCGCCCGGGTGCGTCGGCCGAGCTCAGCCAGCTCGTCGGCAGTGATGTAAACGCTGGTGTCGCCGAACTCAGCCGCCCGTTGCCACTCCGCTGGCTCATCCGTCCTGACCTCGATCCAGCGCCGCAAGCTCCGGAACCAGAAGTCAGTGACGGCGCCAGTGAGCAACCCGGCAGCCGCCTCTACCTTGGGGTCCTCGGCAACTTCCGGCCAGCTGGTGAACATCGTCGTTGCCCGCCACGGCCGCTCCCTGCCATGACCGCCCCCAGCCTCTTCCACCAGGCCGTACTTGGCCAGCTGGCGCAAGTGAAACGAGCAGCTCGCTGAGCTTTCGCCGAGCAGTTCGCCGGCCTGAGTCGCGGTGAGCTGACCGTGGATCCGGAGCTGGCCGACCAGCGCCAGCCTGGTCGGATGCGCAAGGGCGCGCAGCGCCTTGGGATCGGTCAGTCGCGTGACAGTACGTTCGGGTGCGCCATGCTCGGTCATGCATGCAACGATAGCTTTCGAAAGGAACCTTTGGAAAGATACCTTGGCAAGATTCGCGCATTCCTGACTTCGCTACGGCGCGGCCGGATGGCTCCTCGGAGCCTCAGCGTCATAGGCATCCGGCGAACTCTCGGCAGGAAGCCGGTGCTTGGCAACTCGCGCCGTCGGAGTTCGCGGTAGCTCGTCGATGAGCTGCCAGAACCGAGGGACCTTGAAAGAAGCAAGCCGTTCCGCCGCGAAGGCCCGCAGGCCGGCGAAGTCAACCGCATGGCCGGGCGCCGCCACGATGAATGCCATGACCTCCTCCTCCGACAATTCCGATGGCACCCCGACCACTGCGCACTCAAGGACATCCGGGTGGGCTGCGAGGACGTCCTCGACATCCAGTGGCGACAGGTTCTCGCCGCGACGCCGGATGACCTCCTTGACCCTGGACACAAAGGTGTAGGTGCCGTCGTCGCCGGCGGTCACCAGATCGCCGGTGTGCAGCCAGCCATCAGGCGTCATCAGGGCCGCGGTTTCGGCCGGCATGCGCCAGTAGCCTCGAGCCAGCGCCGGGTTGCGGAGCTGGAGCTCCCCGGTCTCAGCCAGGCCCCAGCCCCTGGTCGCCGGTCTCCTGGTCGCCGGTCTCCTGGTCGCCGGTCCCCGGTCGCCGGTCTCCCGGTCGCCGGTCCCCATGCTCGCCGGTCCCCTGCTCGCCGGTCCCGTGGTGGCGGCTGACCGCCCCGCCTCCTGCGGCACCGCTGTCGCGGACGCGCGCGACCCGCGCGTAATTGACGGTGCCGAGGCGCGGATGCTGCCGGACCGAGCCGAGAGTGCCGAATGGCCGCGTCCCGCGTGCCCAGATCAGCCCGTAGGGAGACTCGGACATGGCGTAGCCGACCACGATCCGCAAGCCGAACCGCCGCTCGATCTCCAGCTGCCGAGCTCGCTCGGGCGCCGGGCCGGTGTAGCACAACCGCAGCGGCGTTTCCGCCATCGTCGGGCCGCTCCGGCTGCCGCATCAAGATCTCGAGCATGGCTCCGATGGAGTTGAACTCGGTCGCCCCGTGCCGGCGTGCGGTATCGAGGAACGTGCTGGCCGAGAACCGCTCGGCCAGCACCAGCCCGGCGCCGCAGGCGAGCGACCCCAGCACCGAGTACGCGGGCGCGTTGATATGGAAGAGGGGCAGCGTGGTCAGCATCCGGTCCGCCGAGGTCAGCTCCATCCAGAACGGGAAGCCCTCGCCCGCCATCGCGTACGCCCGATGCGTCTGCATCACCAGCTTCGCCCGGCCGGTAGTGCCGGAGGTCGGGATCAGCACGGCCAGATCGTCGGGCGTCACCCCGGCATCCGGCAGCCGCGCCCGGCCGGCCTGCTCCGCCAGCGCGGCTGGCTGCAGCCAGTCGGCAGGCAGCAGCGAGTCCACGTCAATAACAGCGGGGAACGGGGTCCGGCCAAGGCTGCCAGTGCTTGTCCGCTCGTTGTCGAGCCGGGCCGCCGTGAGCACGCTGGCCAGCGCTGCGTCGGTGATGAGCAGTCTCGGCTCGACTTGCCTGATCAGTCCGGCAAGCTCTGCCGACGTACCGCGCGGGTTCACCGCGACCGCGACGGCGCCCATGGACGTGAGCGCCAGCCAGGCGACCAGGTAACCAGGCGTATTGCTGGCGGTCAGCATGACCAGGTCGGCTTTGCCAGCGCCGGCGGCACGCAGCGATTCGGCGGTCAGGCTCACCGCCGTGACCGCCGCGCCGAAGCTGAGCGAACCGGGATCGCTGCGGAGCCAGGTCGCGTCACCATCCCGTTCGGCGGCAGACCAGAGCAGCCGCGGAATGGTGCCCATGTAACTCTCGGCCGTCACTCCTGGCTGTCCGTCCTGGCGTAGGTGGTCGTCATCTCATAGTCCTTCGCCGGGCCGGTCACCCGCCACTGTTCGGTGAAGCTATCGCCGCTCAGCAGGTGCGTTCTCACCAGGTACCGGTCGGCACCGCACAGGTGCTCTGCCTGGCAGTGGCCCGATCGCAGGTCGAGCAGGTAGAACGCGCGGCCGTCCGCGAACCGGACGTCTGCCGCCCCGTCGGGCCGCTCGACGTAACACAGGCTCCGGCTGGCCGGTCCGCGGTGCGCTGCCGAACCGCAGCTCGCCGCTCTCCCAGTACGTCAGCACCAGGCTGGTAGTGGTGCCTGGCTCCGGCACGAACCGCGCTGTGCCCCGGAACCAGCCGGACTGACCGGACTGGTGGTCGCGGATATCGCGGACCAGGCTCCACTGCCCGAGCAGAAAGCACACAGTACGGGCCGCCAGGCCGAGCGGCACGTCAGCACCCTCGGCCGCTGGCGGGCAAGTCCGCTCGGCATCCACGCCGGCACCCTACCCCCGCGGAATGGGCCAGGGTCCGTCGGCGGCCCGCGCGCGCCCTGGTAGGGTCCGTGCTCGTCTGGCCGTACCCCCGCGGCCCGCACGAGGAGGCCTGCCCCCATGTCATCGGTAGCGATTGCCCGTCCCCGTACCCTGGTCCTGGCTGACCTCCTGCCGGGAACCCTGCTGCGGGACGTGCTTCTCGTCGTCGGCGGCGCGGGCTTTGTCGGAGCGCTGGCCCAGATTTCCATCCCGCTGCACTTCACCCCGGTACCGATCACCGGCCAGACCCTGGGCGTGCTGCTCGCGGGCACGGCGCTCGGCTGGCGCCGGGCTGCCGCGTCCATGGCTCTGTACGCGATCGCCGGCGTCGCCGGGGTGCCCTGGTTCGCCGGTCACGCCAGCGGCTACGTCGGGGCCACCTTCGGGTACATCGTCGGGTTCTTCTTCGCCGCCACGGCGTGCGGGTACCTGGCCGGCCGGGGCGCCGACCGGTCGGTGCTGCGGGCGCTCCCGGCCATGCTGGTCGGAGAGGTCATCATCTACGCGTTCGGCCTGACCTGGCTGGCGCTCGCCCTGCACTTGACCGCGTCGGCCACGCTCGCAGACGGATTCACGCCGTTCCTGGCTGGCGATGCCATCAAGGCTGTCATCGCCGCCGGCTTGCTGCCCGCCGCCTGGAAGCTGGCAGGCCGCTCCGGGCGTGACGCTGCATCGTGACGGGGTGCTCCGCCCACCACTCGTGAGAAACGGTCATCTCACACCCAGACGCGGCTAAGCAACCTGGAGTTGCGCGCGCCTGGCCATCGGCTAAGGATGAACTGGTGAGCACAGGCGGCGTCCCGGACAACCCGGCCTGGATCTCGGGCGTGCGCAGAGTCGGGATCCTGACGGGCGCCGGCGTCTCCACTGACTCCGGCATCCCGGATTTCAGGGGTCCCGCCGGGTTGTGGACCCGCGACCCGGCAGCAGAGAAGATGTCGTCGTACCAGGTGTATGTTGCCGAGCCCGAAGTGCGGCAACGATCCTGGCAGGCGAGGCTGGCGCACCCGGCCTGGACTGCCGAGCCCAATGCGGCGCACGTCGCGCTGGCCAGGCTCGCCGCCAGCGACATCGACACCACCGTCATCACCCAGAACATCGACGGCCTGCATCAGCGGGCCGGGACACCGCAGGACCGGGTCATGGAGCTGCACGGAACGATGTACGCGGTTGTCTGCACTGGCTGCGGCGCCCGGACCGAGATGTCCGACACGCTTGCCAGGGTCGACGCGGGCGAGGTGGACCCGCCGTGCCTGGCTTGCGGCGGAATCCTCAAGTCCGCCACCGTGATGTTCGGCCAGGCGCTGGATACCAGCATGCTGTCTCGTGCCGCCGCGGCCGCGCAGGCAGCCGACCTGTTCCTGGCGATCGGCAGCACCCTGACGGTTAAGCCGGCGGCATCACTGTGTGCTGTCGCCGTCCGCGGTGGCGGGCGGCTCGTGATCGTCAACCGTGACCCGACACCGTACGACCATCTGGCCGTGGCAACCATCCGGGAGCCGATCAGTGCGGCAGTGCCCGCGATCGTCGACCGGCTGCTCGTGCGCCGCCCGGCTCAGTAACTCCAGGGGTCCGTCAGCCATATCCCGGCGCCTGCTGACGCGACCTCCCTTGGCGCCGGGACACCAGCGGCGCGTGTGAGGATGCTCAGATGGCTCATCGCGTGCGTGCCGTCGATGCTGCCCGGCTTGCCCTGTGGTGCAGGCAGCATCTCGGCAGCCCGCCCGCGGATGAGATCTTCAGATCCGGGCACCTGTCCGCGGTCATAGGGCTGCGGCTGGCTGACGGCCGCGAGGTGGTGGTCAAAGTTCGCCCGGACTCGCCGCGGATAGCGGCGTGCGCCGAAGTCCAGCGCCGTATGTTCCTGGCCGGCTATCCGTGCCCTCAGCCGCTCACCGGTGCCGCGCCTCTCGGCGGCGACGTCGCAACCGCGGAGGCCTTCGTCCCCGGCGGCGCCATGCTGCCGAGCGCGGACCACCCGGCGCGCGCCTTCGCCGACGCGTTCGCGCGGCTGATCCGGCTGGCCCCGCGGCCGGCCGAGGTGCCTGCGCTCGACCCGGCACCGTCGTGGGCGGCCTGGAACCACTGCGGGGACGGACTGTGGCCATGTCCCGACGACGACCCTGACGTCTGCCTCGACGAGGTGGCAGGCCCGGAGTGGATCGATGATGCCGGGCGCTGTGCCCGCGACCGGCTGCGAGCCGGCGAGTCCGAAGCCCTGATCGGCCACTGCGACTGGCTTGCCGGTAACCTGCGTTGGAGCGGAGACGAGCTACTGGTGGTGCACGACTGGGACAGCATGACCACTGACAGCGAAGCCGTCCTCGTCGGCTTCGCCGCCGCGCTGTATTCGACCGTCAGGGCGGACGAGCTGGCCACCGTCGAGGACACTGAGCGGTTCCTGGTCGCGTATTGCCGAGCGCGCGGCCGGGAGTTCAGCTCCGGCGAACTCGAGCGCTCGTGGGCGGCTGGCGTCTGGACCAGGGCCTACGACGCCAAGTACCAACACACGGTCGGCCAGTCCATCACCTCGCTGTCGGAGAACGAGGCCCGCGAGCGCCTCCGTCGTGCTGGCACCGGCTCGCGGCGGCCATAACCGGCCTGCTACGGGCCCGCAGGTCAGGCCCGGTGGCCCCGATTTCGAGGGGTCCCATGGTCAGCGTCAGGCCTTATGCCAAGGCTGGCTGGCTTGCGACTGCGGCTCTTGCCGCCCGACGGCGTTAGTCGGCCAGCAGATGCCGGTAGTAGAACGCCGGATCCGCCAGGAACGAGCGCCAGTGACCGACCAGGTCAAGATCGTTCCATTGCGCCGGGCGGATGCCCCACGAGCCGAGTTCGAGGAGCGTAGCGCCCGGTACTGAGGCGATGATCGGGGAATGCGTCGCCACGATGACCTGGGAGCCAGCCCGGGCTAGGTCATGTAGCAGGGCGGCCAGCCCGAGGCATGCGGTGAACGACAGCGGAGCGTCGGGCTCGTCCATGAGATAGAGCCCCGGCTGGTTCACCCGGGTGCGCAGTATCTCCAGGAACCCCTCGCCGTGGCTGAGCTGGTGGAAGTTCTCCGGACTCCGGCCGGGATTGTCCTCCAGGTAGCTGTAGAAGCCGTGCATCGTGTCCGCCCGCAGAAAATAGGACCAGCCCTTCGAGGGACCACGCTCGGCAATGAGGTACTGCCCCAGCCCTGGCTCGCTGGTCCGCACCCGGAAGAGCGCTGCCTGGCCCGATCCTCCTTGCGGATTGAGCCCGCAGGCTTCAGCGAGCATTTCCACGATGGTGGACTTGCCAGATCCGTTCTCGCCTACCAGGACCGTCAGGCCAGGAGGCAGGACGAGGTCAGCTCGCAGCACCTGGGCCACCGCCGGAACCGTGGCCGGCCAGGCCGAATCATCGACCGGGCAGTCCGGGCTGCGCCGGATCACCCGCACAACGCGGCTATCCACCTTGCCCCGGCTGTTCACGTTCCCATCATGCCTGCGGACGCTGACAGCGCGATCCGGTTGCTCGGTGATCTTCGTACCAGCCGCGCCAAACCCTCGACCAGCTCAGCAGGCCAGCCTGCAGACATCCCGGTGGTGCGGCTTACGAGCCGGTTTCCTGCGCACGCAACCGACGAACGCACTCTGCCGCGCCACAGGTCCGGCCCGAGCCCAGGCACGTCCTGCCGCACGAGCAAACCGCCGCTAGCCGGGCCAGCCAGACTGCGGGCGACACCAGTTCGGCGGGGCTCTCCCGACGCTGGCCGGACCCGCTCGGACCGTCGTGGGCCTGGCTGGACCGAGGCGCGCTGGTGTGTGCAGGGCTGGCGGCGGGGCGAGCTGTCCGCCTGGACTCGGCCGGAACGGATACCACCGGCCGGATGCGCCCGCCAGGCATCGCCAGCCACTCCCGTGGCCTGGCCTCGGCGGGGTTGCCCGGCCGGATTACCCATACCTCAATCTTCCACTGTCCGGGGGCGTGATCGAGCCCTAAGGCTGCCCCGGCTCGGACATAGGGAATCTGCCTGATGCGGCGTGCCGTGCCTTACCGCGAGTCTGCAGACCGAGGAACCGCGGCATCACGGAGGAATCATGTACGCGCCAGCGAGCGAGGTCGGCTGGAGCCAGAACGCGCGGCACCTGGCGATTGCCGACGGCACACGGCTGGCTCGCCCCGGCGGAGGCCGGGGTGGAAGCAGCCGGCCGCCCACTACCCGGAGCCCGTCCCCGAAGCCTCAGTCGCTCCGCGTCGCCGCATCCGAAATCCCCTGCCAGGTGGCTCCGGATCTGTTCTTCGCCGAGCGGCCAGAGGAGATCCGGCAGGCCATTGCGCTGTGCCAGCAGTGCCCGGCGCGGGCGGCGTGCCTCGACGGAGCGCTGCAGCGGGCCGAGCCCTGGGGCGTCTGGGGCGGCGAACTTATCTTGCGTGGCGTGATCATTCCGGGCAAACGTGCGCGCGGCCGTCCGCGCGGCGCCTCGATCCGGACGTCACCAGCAGAAGCACTCGCGCGACCGTAGGCTGCACCGACGAGCGGACCGAGCTCTTCGCGCGGCACGATCAGTACCGGGTAACCGAAGAATAGAGGCCACCTGCGTGCCACTGGCCGCAGTGCTGGCCACCCCGAACAGGAGGTCAGGGCACCACCGTGACGGGCCACTTGCCGGCCCGGACCAGACGGACCGCGAGCGACCCGATGAAGCGATGCCCGGCGTGGGCCGATGCACCGACAACGATGGCGTCGGCACGCACCTCGTCTGCGATCCGGCAGATCTCGGTGTACGGATCACCGCGCGCGGCCACGAATGTCACCTTGATGCCGAGCTCAGCACCGATCACCATGGCCCGCTGCTCCATCTCCTCAGCTGTCGAGCGGAACGCCTCGTCCTTGGCGACCGCGAGCGCGGCGCCACCCGGTCCGGCAGACCCGAACGACGCGATCGGAGCCACGAATACTCCGACGATCCGGGCGCGCTGCCTGCGGGCAAGCCCAGCCGCATACCAGCCAGCCCGGATGGAGGTTGTCGAGTCGTCGACGCCGACGAGGATGACCGACGGCCCGTCAGTGCCGAGTTCGAAGGCACTGTCGTCGTCCGGCTTCACTCCGCCTCACCCCTGCTCATATGCGCTCAGTCTAGGAGAACTAGCCGATCGCCACTCTGCCATCATCAGCACATGGGCTCAGTCGGCCAGCCAGGCTCCCCGGCACTGCGAAGGGTGCTCGCCGCGCTCGATCCGGACCTGCGGCCGGTCGCCAGCCGGGACCTGGTAGGCGGTGTATCAGCGCAGGTCACGGCCATTGATGACGCTCTGCATGGCCTTCGGCGCCGCGGGGATGCGGGAGTTCACCCGGCATCGACCGCGCCGTCACCCGGACTGCAGCCAGGGTGGGGCATCTCAGCTGCCAAGGAGGACCGATGAGTGAGCCCGCGCCGGAGGTAGCTGCGGCTCCCCCGCCGGCGCCTGCCTCGCCAGCAGCCGCCACCCTGCTGCCGGCCTGGCGGGTGCTGGACATGTCCCAGGCAATCTCCGGCCCCTACGCGGCACGTATTCTCAGCGACCTCGGCGCCGACGTGGTCAGGATCGAGGGCCCGCGGACCGACATTACCGAACTCTTCGGCGTCGTCGCCGGGCAGCGCAGCGGCATGTACGCGCAGATGAATGCCGGCAAGCGCAGCGTCGGCGTCGACCTGGCCAGGCCGGGCGGCGCCGGCCTGGTACGCGATCTCGCGACGCACGCTGACGTGCTCATCGAGAATTTCCGGCCGGGCGTGATGGACCGCTTCGGGCTGAGCTACCAGCAGCTCTCGACGGCGAATCCCGGGCTGATAATGCTGTCGGTGACGGGCTTCGGCATCGACGGCCCGGATGCCCAGCGCCGGGCGCTGGCGCCAGTGATCCACGCCGAGTCCGGCCTGCTCGCCCGCCAGGCGGAGCTCGACGGCCGGGAGCACTCCGATCTGCCGCTGGCGCTCGCGGACACTGTCACCGCGCTGCACGCGGCGATCGCGGTGCTCGCCGCTCTGCACCAGCGCGCCGCGACCGGCCGGGGCCAGCGCATCGACCTCAGCATGCTCGCGGCCGTGGCGGCCAGTGACGATCACGCCCACGCCGCGATCGCGGGCAGCGGGGAGCCGTACACCTCGCGCGGCACGATCTGGCAGGCGCCGGACGGACCGCTGCTGATCGCCGCGCCGCTCAAGCACGCCTGGGCGATGCTGTCGCAGCGCGGACTTATCGCGGACCCCGCTCCGCCGCGGCAGCGACCTGCCGGTCAAGGTGCGGCTCCGCCAGCAGGCGATCCAGGACTGGATGAGCAGCTTCGCCGATCGCGCCAGCCTGGTCGCCGAACTGGAGGCCGCCGGCGTGGCCTGGGCCGACCTGCCGGACAGTGCCGATGTGTTCGCCGGGGGCGCTCACTCGGTCAGCGTGCCCGGCACTGACCGTCGCGTCGCGGCGCTGCCTTACGAATTCTCGGCCGGCCTCGTCAGGCCGCGCCGGGCCGTAGCCAGCCGGGGTGAGCACAATGCCGAAGCACTGCAGGACTGGCTCGGGCTGGACGACACTGCCGTGGCCAGCCTCACCCGCAACGGCGTGCTCATCGGCAGCTAGCTCACCGCCAGCTAGCTAGAAGTCCTGGTCGAATGCGACTGTGCCGGTTACCCCGACCTGGTAGGCAGACACCCGGCGCTCGAAGAAGTTCGACAGCTCCTGCACATCCTGGAGTTCCATGAACTGCAGCGGGTTCACCGAGCCGTACAGCGGCTCGATGCCGAGCCGCGCCAGTCGCCGGTCAGCCACGTGCTGGAGGTAGTCGCGCATGCTGGCCAGCGACAGGCCCGGAATGCCCTGGCCCAGCAGGTCCTCGGCGAACTGCACCTCGCACTCGACGGCCTCGGCCAGCATGTCCCGGACCTGGCTGGCAAGCTCGGCGTCGAACAGCCCTGGCTCCTCGGCCCGCACAGTGTCGACCACGTCGAACGCGAACGCCATGTGCATGGACTCGTCGCGGAAGACCCAGTTGGTGCCGGAAGCCAGCCCGTTCAGCACGCCGCGGGAGCGCAGGAAATACACGTAGGCGAATGCCCCGTAGAAGAACAGTCCCTCGATGCAGGCGGCGAAGCAGATCAGGTTGAGCAGGAACGTCCGGCGGTCGGCCGCGGTATGCAGCTCTCTTAGCTCGCAGACCGAGTCAAGCCAGCGAAAGCAGAACTCCGCCTTGCGCCGGATCGAGGCGATCGTGTCCACCGCAGCGAACGCCGCGGACCGTTCTTCCTCGTCGGGCACATAGGTGTCCAGCAACGTCAGGTAGAACTGCACGTGCACTGCTTCCTCGAATAGCTGCCGGGACAGGTACAGCCGGCCTTCAGGCGAGTTGACGTGCTGATAGAGGTTCAGCACGAGGTTGTGGGCCACGATGGTGTCGCCGGTGGCGAAGAACGCGACCAGCCTGCTGACCAGGTGCCGCTCGGCCGCCGATAGCCGGGCGAGGTCGGCGAGGTCGGAGTGCAGGTCGACCTCCTCGACCGTCCAGGTGTTCCTGATCGCGGCCCTGAACCGGTCGTAGAACTGCGGATAGCGCATGGGCCGCAGCGTCAGGTCCAGGCCGGGGTCGAGCAGCATCCGCCGTTGTGCGGTCGGCTCGGCGGTCACTGGCAGGCCTCGCACGTCTCGGGGTTCTCCAGCGAGCAGGCGAGCGCTGCGGCGGCCGGCTCGCTCGCGACGGCATCCGGCTCGGTAACTGCGCCATCCGCCTCGAGCACTGCGGCATCCGCCTCGGTCGAATGGCCCTGGCTTGCCAGCTGAGGCAGCGCACCCGGCGGCCCGGCCGGCTGTCGCGGCTGCGCTGGCACCGTTGCCTGCGCGATCCGGGTACGCCGGCCTCGATCGCAGGTAGTAGGTGGTCTTCAGGCCGGACTTCCAGGCGTGCAGGTACATCGAGGACAGCTTGCCGATCGACGGGGCTGCCATGAACAGATTCAGCGACTGGCTCTGGTCGACGAACGGCGCGCGCGCCGCGGCCATGTCGATCAGCGCGCGCTGCGGCAGCTCCCATGCTGTCCGGAACAGCTCGCGGGTTCCGGCGGGCAGCTCGGCGACATCCTGGACCGACCCATCTGCTCGCTTGATGGCGTCCCGGACTTGCTCCGTCCACAGTCCGTGAACCTTCAGCTCAGTCACCAGCGCACTGTTGACCTGCATGAACTCGCCGGACAGCGTTTCCCGCTTGAAGAGGTTCGACACCTGGGGCTCGATGCACTCATAGCACCCGGCTATTGAGGCGATGGTGGCGGTCGGAGCGATCGCGATCAGCAGGGAGTTGCGCAGCCCCGTTCCCTTAACGCGGTCGCGGAGGGCCGCCCAGCGGTCCTCCTGGACGCCAGCCACCTCCCACAGATCGTGCTGCAGCTGCCCGCCGGCGGCCCGGGTCTGCGCGAACGCCGGGTGCGGGCCGTGCCGCTCGGCGAGGTCGGCGGATGCTTCCAGCGCGGTCAGGTAGATCTCCTCCGCGATCCGCGCGGATAGCTCGCGCGCCGCGGCCGAATCGAACGGCAGCCTGAGGGCGAAGAGCACATCCTGCAGGCCCATGACACCGAGGCCGACCGGGCGCCAGCGCGGGTTGGACGCCGCTGCCTGCGTGCTCGGGTAGTAGCCGATGTCGATCACCCGATCCAGGAACGGCACGCGCCGTCCGCACCGTCTGCCGCAGCTTCGCCCAGTCGAGGTCAGGCCCGCCAGCCGGCCCGGTGATCAGGTGCTGGGCCAGGTTAACCGAGCCCAGGTTGCAGACCGCGGTCTCAGCGTCGCTGGTGACCTCGATGATCTCGGTGCACAGGTTGGACAGGTGGACGACGTGCCCCGCCAGAGCGGTCTGATTGCACCGGGCGTTCGAGGCGTCCTTGAACGTCATCCAGCCGTTACCGGTCTGCGCCAGCGTGCGCATCATCTTCGCGTACAGGTCGCGGGCCTTCACCTGGCGTACGTACCGGCCGTCCGCCTCGGCGGTCCGGTACGCCTGGTCGAATGCGGCGCCCCACAGGTCAGGCAGTTCCGGTACGACGTCGGGATCGATGAGCGACCACATGTCATCGGCCTCGACCCGGCGCATGAACTCGTCCGGGATCCAGTTGGCCAGGTTGAGGTTGTGCGCTCGCCGCGCGTCCTCGCCGGTGTTGTCGCGCAGCTCGAGGAACTCCTCGATGTCAGGGTGCCAGGGCTCGAGGTACACGCAGGCCGCGCCCTTGCGACGGCCGCCCTGGTTCACGGCGGCCACCGAGGAGTCAAGCGTCCGCAGCCAAGGCACGATGCCGTTGGACTGCCCGTTCGTACCGCGGATCAGGGTGCCGCGGGAGCGGATCCGCGACCACGCGATGCCAATCCCGCCGGAGAACTTGCTGAGCCTGGCAACCTGGGCGTAGCGGTCATAGATCGAGTCCAGCTCATCGCGCGGTGAGTCGACCAGGAAACAGGACGACATCTGCGGGTGCGCCGTGCCGGAATTGAACAGCGTCGGCGAACTCGGCAGGTAGGCGAGCGAGGACATCAGCCGGTAGAACCCGATTGCCTCGGCCGGTGTTCGCGACAGCCCGCAGGCCACCCGCAGCAGGAAGTACTGCGGCGTTTCCAGCACGAGCCGGCTGGCCGGATGCCGGAGCAGGTACCGGTCATACACCGTCTTGATGCCGAAATACTCAAATCGCAGGTCCGCCTGCTCGTCGACGGCGAAGTCGAGCTTGCGCGCGTTGTCCTTGACCAGCCTGGCGGTCTCGTCCCCGATGAGGCCTTCGGCGTGCGCAAGCCCGACCGACTGGCTGAACGACGCGATGCCCTGGCCGCGCACCTCCTTGCCGATGTAACCGGACATCAGCCGGGCCGCCAGCCGCGAGTACTGCGGCTCGGTCGCGATCATCTCCGCCGCGGTCTGGATCGACAGCCGGTCGAGCTCGGCTGTCGTTGCCCCGTCGTACAGTCCGCTTATCGTCTTCGTCGCGACCCGCATCGAGTCCACGTCATCGAGATCGCCCGCCCAGCGCTGCACTGCTCGCACGATCTTGCTGACGTCAACTGGCTCGCTGTCTCCGTTGCGCTTGCGCACCTGCATGATCGCGGGCATTGCCTCTCCTCCGCCGGGCCGCTGCTGCACGGCCACCATATGTAGGAGGTCTGACAATTTCATGCACCACATGTTGGGCCGGCGTGTCGCTCAGCTGCCATCGGCGTACAGCGCTGCGAGACCGCGCGCGGCCCGGGCCAGCTCGGCACGCAGCTGAGTCGGCGCAACTATCTCGGCCTCCGGCCCGAGCCGCAGGAACTCCGACCGCGCGTGCTGCAACGACTCGATGGGAACGACCACCGTGATCCGGCCGTCCGCGTCGGGCTCGCTCGCGGTCGCGTCCGCCGCTGCGACGACCGCCGGGCTCATCAGCTCGCGCATGCGGATCCGGCCGTCCTCAGTAAGCCGCACGGTGGCTTCCCCTTGGTGCAGCCCGGCCCGGAATTCGCCGATACCTGCCTGCCAGTGCGCCTGCAAGTCGAAACCGTCCTGCCGGTCGAATCCTTCGTCCAGCAGCGACAGGCTGATGATCTGGCTGATCCGGTAGGTGCGCAGCTGCCCGCCGCTGCGGGCAACCAGGTACCACCGGCCGCCCTTCAGCACAATCCCGTGCGGGTCCAGCGTCCTGGTCACGTCGGTCGGTGCCGTCCAGCGGCGGTAGAGGACCTCGATGCGGCGCTGGGACCAGACCGCCTCGGCCACTGTCGCGAGGTAGGGCGAGGAGTCACCGTCGGCGTACCAGCCTGGCGCGTCGAGGTAGAAGCGCTCCTCGACCACCGCAGCTCGCTCGCGCAGGCCGGGCGGCAGTGCGGCGGAAAGTTTCAGCCTGGCCGCGGCCAGCATGGTGCCCAGGCCGAGTTCTGCCGCCGCGTGCGGGGCTCCGGCCAGCACCAGTGCCTCCGCCTCGCCGGCGGTGAGGCCGGTGAGCCGCGTCCGGTACCCGCCAAGTAGCTGATAGCCGCCCGCCGGACCAGCGTCCCCGTACAGCGGGATGCCTGCGGCGCTCAGCGACTCCACATCCCGGTAGATGGTGCGCACCGACACCTCGAGGGCGTCGGCGAGTTGCTGAGCAGTCATCCTGCCGCGATTCTGCAGCAGCAACAGCAGCGAGATAAGCCGGCTTGCGCGCATGACACTGACACTAGATGTCAGTGTCTGGCGGTTAGCGTCGCGGCATGCCATTCACTGACACGTACCTGCGGGCGCCTGCCCCCGTCAGAGGCCGGCCACCGGCACATCAAGCGATGAAGGGCCTCGGCGATTTCGACTTCCTCGTCGGCAGCTGGGACGGGATCCAGCGGCGGCTGGTCAAGCCACTGGCCGGTTGCACGGAGTGGGACGAGTTCAGGACCACGACGCGCAGCTGGTCGGTGCTCGGCGGGGCCGGCAATGTGGACGAACTGCATGCCCCCGACCGCGGATTCAGCGGACTGACTGTGCGGCTGCTGAACCCGGCGACCGGACAGTGGTCGCTGCACTGGGCCAGCAGCCGGGACGGCGACCTGGCGCCACCGCCGGTCGTCGGCGCGTTCGACGGCGGGGTCGGCCTGTTCTACTGCGAGCAGGACTGGGACGGCAGCCAGATCACCGTCCGGTACAAGTGGTTCGACATCACCGCCGAGTCAGCGCACTGGGAGCAAGCGTTCTCCGCAGATGGCGGGCGGACGTGGGAGACGAACTGGACGGCGGTGTTCACCCGGACGAGCTAGCCACGGGTGCTCACTGCGATGGCCTGCGCCGAATATGGCACGTGGTGTCAGTCTGGCCGCGCCTCACATGTTAGTTTGGCCGCTGGTCACGCGTTAATCTGGTCGCCCTTGAAGTGTCGATCTGGCCGCGGCCACGGCCGGGCTGTGGTCAGTCAACTGCCTCCCTCGCCAGGCCTGCCTGCGGCCCGCTCTCGGCCAGGCTGTGGACGTTGGCCGCGAGCCGGGCCAGCAGACCATCAATGTCGGCGATCTCCTGGTCGGTAATGCCATGGCGCAGCTTGCGGTCGAATGCCATCGCCGCATCGCGCAAGCTCAGGAAGGCGGCCTCGCCCCCCTCGGTCAGCTGCACCGTGTGGATCCGGCGATTAGCGGGGTCGCGCTCTCTGGTAATCAGTCCGCTGGTCTCCATCGCGTTGAGGTGATGGGTGAGGGTTGCCTCGCGAATGCCGACAGCCTCGGCCAGCTCGCGCTGATTCCGCATGCTGCGTGCCTTGATGTTGAGCAGCACTAGCCAGACCGGCAACGATCCGCCAGCCCCGACGAGTTCGTCGTCAAAAGCACGGCTGACAACCCTGGCCGCCTGGGCTAGCCGAAGCCCGATCGGGATCTGGGGTGGTCTCATGCGGCCAGGATAGCACAATCCATTGATATCTAATGCTTTGACACCTAACTATTAGGTGTCCACGCCGACGCTGCCGCGGTGTCAAAGGCCGCTCGTGGGCGTGACACGAGATGCCCCGGCAGTAGCCCCCTCAGCGCCCGCTCCCCGTGGTGACCCACCTGCTGGCAGCTAGCCCATGGTGTGTGGGTTTCCACGTTGCCCTCCGCGCCCGCAAGAAGCATCGTGAGCAGCAGGCGGAACTTCCCGGCCACATCTACCAAGCCGGCGGCCCGTTCACGAGAGGAGCGAGGCATGCACCATCGGAGCTTCTTACCGGCCGCAGCGGCCGCAATAGTCCTGGTTGCCGCCAGCTGCACAGCGCTGGCGGCGGCCGCCAGTCCGGCGGCGCACGCCAGCACGGCTGTGACGGTAGCGCCGACGCGACCGGTCACGTGCTTCCTGCGTCTCGCGGACCCGTCCGGACCTCAGTGCCTGGGCGCGAACAAAATCAGCGGCGACGAAGAGCACGACATCGCGTATTTCGAGGGGCCGGGCGGCAACCCGATACTTCACCCCTACAACGACCAGCTCGGGTACTGCACCATAGGGCTCGGCCACCTGATCCACAAGAGCAGGTGCACCAAGCAGGACTTCAAGGACTGGAAGGGCCAGACGGCAGAGGACCTGATCAAGCTATTCCATCAGGACATCGCCAAGCTCGAGGCCGAGCTGAACAAGCTCCTGATCGGCAAACTGCGCCTCGTGCTAGATCCCTGCCAGTACGACGGGCTGTTCGACCTGTACTTCAACGGCGGCCCGACCTGGTTCCAGCATAAGAACGGCAAGCTGACGCAGCTCACCAAGGCGCTCAAGGCGGGAGACATGGCTGCCGCCGCCGGCATCCTGGAGCATGACGTCCCCGCGCACCTGAAAAAGAGGGATAAGAAGGAGCTCTCAGCCAGGCGGAAGGCCGATGCCGCGGAGTTCCGCACTCGGCGCTGCCCGTGCAAGATCGCGCCGGTCAGCGGCACTTTCAGCGGCACCCAGACGAATAACGCAGGACTCTACGGGGACCTGGGTGGTGTCGGCACGTGGACCGGCACCTTCGACTTCAACAAGCCGACCAGCAATAGCTTCGCCCCTGGAAATGCGGTGTTCGTGGCCACCTCCGGCACGGTGAAGTGGAAGTTCAAGCCGACCGGCACCCTGCCCTCTGGATGCACCTGGACGACCCTGTCCGGATCGCTGAGCGACCCCGCCCAGACGATGGCGAATGAGATCCGCATTACCCCGGCCGGCTATTTCGCTGCCGGGAACGACTTCAACGCAGGTAATGCCTTCGCGGTAGTGACCTGCCATAACAACCCCCCGACAACCCAGGATGAGGGGGAGGAAGAAGGGCTGGACACCGGACCTTCCGCTATGCCGTTCAAGAACGGTGCCATGTCGGGGAGTTTCACGTTCGGCTGCTGCGGCAACGTCGTCACCTGGACGTGGTCCCTGCACTTTGACGCTCTGCCGCCGGTAACGCCGTGATCAGCATCAGATGATCGCGGCCGCCGCGTCCCCCTGGATCGACATCGGGGGACGCGGCGGTGCATGGCTGGCGATCCGGAGGCCGGTAGCCGGGTAGTCGCTCGCGTCAGTCTGGGTGAACTGCGCACCGCGGGCTGGCAATCAGCGATCAGTGCCGCATTCGCGGAGCACGGCGCAAAGGCGCGCCACCGCCGTGCTGAAGGCGTGTCCCGGTGGAGTCGCGTAGCCGACGACGAGCGCTGGCCCAAGCTCGTGATCGCCGGCCCGGAACGCGGCGAGACCTAGCAGCGCCAGTCCGCGCGCAGCGGCACGCGCCACCACTTCGTCCTCGCTCACGCCACCGGGCAGCCGGACAACGCGCGTGCAGTCCGGCGGCGATGCCGCTGATGCTGGCCGTAGGCGCCTCTCGGCGCAGCGCACTAACCAGCCGGTCCCGTCGCTGCCGGTAGGCAAGCCTGGCCCGGCGCACCTGCCGGTCATAGCCGCCCGAGCGGATGAACTCGGCGAGGGTGAGCTGGTCGATGCTGCTGCTGAGACGACCGGTATCGCGTTTCACTGCGACGACTTCATCTGCCAGTCCTGCCGGCAGCACCAGCCAGCCCAGCCGGAGGCCAGGGGCCAGGCTCTTGCTCGCCGTGCCGCCGTAAGCAACGTGCTCCGGCGCCAGCGACTGCAGCGCGCCGACGGCCTGCCGGTCATACCGGAATTCGCCGTCGTAGTCATCCTCGATGATCAGTCCGCCGGTATCCGCAGCCCAGTCGATCGCCTGCCGGCGGCGTTCCGGCGCTAGCGCTGCCCCGAGCGGGAACTGGTGCGCGGGGGTCAGCAGCATCGCGGCCGAGTCGCGCGATGGCTCGCCGTCGCCCGGCATGACCGCACCACGGCTGTCGACAGGCAGCGGCGCAAGGACCAGCCCGCTGCCCGCGGCGAGCCGCGCGTGACCGGAATGGCAGTAGCCCTCGACCGCCAGCGCGCGCCCTCCCCTGGCCGTGAGCACCGCGCAGAGCAGCTCCAGGCCCTGGGCGAACCCCGCGCACACCACGATGCGATCCGGCGTTACCACCACGCCGCGTGCCCGGCCCAGGTACTCCGCCAGCGCGACGCGCAGCACCTCGAGTCCGCGCGGATCGGCATAGCTGAGGTCTGCACTCGGCGCGGCGGCCAGCGCCTTGCGAGCGGCGGCGAGCCACGCCGTGCGCGGGAACGCGGACACGTCTGGCGTACCCGGTCGCAAGTCGTACCGGGTGGCCAGGGCAGCCGGGTCAGCTGTCCGCTCAGCCGATTGCTGCCCCGGCCCGGCACGTTCCGCGACCCAGGTGCCCGATCCGTGCCGGGCCGCGAGCCAGCCCTCGGCGATCAGCTGTCCGTAGGCTTCGGCGACCGTGTTCCGGGCAATGCCAAGATCACGCGCAAGTGCGCGTGACGACGGCAACGCGGTTCCGGCCGCGAGTCTGCCGCTGCGGACCGAATCACGCAGGGCCGCCTCAAGTGCCGCCCGTGGCCGCGAACCGGGCAGCTCGAGGTGAAGATCGAGTCCAGCCGAAGTGGCCCGCGTTTCCTTCATGGAATTGGATCTTAGGGGTGCGCCTCTTTGCTCCTAGTGTGGAGTCAGACGGAAACGCAACGAAGGAGTTCTGATGACCACGGCACAGACCACCGAGACCATGCCAGCCAGGCTCGATTTCGAGGCGCATGCCAGCGGCTTCAACCGGGCGCTGGCGCACCTCGACCAGGCGGCGACGAAGGAACTCGACCGGGTGGACTTCGACGTCCGGCTGCGCGAGCTGGTGCGCATCCGAGCCTCGCAGCTGAACGGCTGCGCGTTCTGCATCGATATGCACACCAAGGACGCGCGCGCGGCAGGCGAGACCGAGCAGCGGATCTACGCCCTGCCGGCCTGGCGCGAGACACCGTTCTTCACCAGCCGCGAGCGCGCCGCGCTGGCACTCACCGAGTCGATCACGCTGATGCCGCAGACGCACGTGCCGGATGCCGACTTCGCGCAGGCGGCTGCTGAGTACAGCGAGGACGAGCTGGCTGCGCTGGTCAGCCTGATCGTGACCATCAACGCCTGGAATGCGATCGGAGTCAGCACCCACGCCTGGGTGCCGGGGTCGTACCAGCCATGACGGCCGGACCTGCGTCAGCCGGACCAGCGTCAGCGCGCGCCGGGTCCGGCGCGCAGCGGCTGAGGGCCATGCACGCCGGTCCTCCGCCGCTGATCCTGCCCAATGTCTGGGATCCGGTGAGTGCGCGGGCGTTCGCCGACGCAGGGTTCGGCGCGCTGGCGACCTCCAGCGGCGCGGTGGCCGCGACACTCGGCTACCGCGACGGCCAGACGCCAGCAGACGAGATGCTCGCCGCCGTGGCGCGGATCGCCCGCGGCGTCAGCATTCCGGTGACCGCTGACATCGAGAATGGCTACGGCTTTGCCGCGGCTGAACTTGTCGCGCGGCTTCTCGAGGCCGGGATCGCTGGCTGCAATCTGGAGGACTCCGATCCGACTTCGCGCACGCTGGCCGACCCGAGCCAGCAGGCCGAGTACCTCGCAGCCGTCCGCGCCGCGGCGGGCCAGCAGCTGGTGGTCAACGCCGGGTAGACGTGTTCGTGCGGGAGCCAGCCCGGTCCGCGGAACTGGCCGTACCCGGCCCGGCACTGGACGCGGCGGTCGCCGAGGCGGTGGCACGAGCCTGCCGGTACCTGGACGCCGGGGCTGACTGCGTGTACCCGATCCTCGCCCCGACGGGGGCACTGGCCGACTTGGTCAGCCGGATTCCAGGACCTGTCAACGCGATGTCCGTGCCCGGCGGCCCATCGCTCGCCGACCTGGCCGGGCTCGGCGTCGCCAGGATCAGTTTCGGCACCGGACTGCATAGGCGGGCCGCTGACGGCATAGCTGCCATCGCCAGCAGCCTGGCCGCCGAGTCGGGCATGGTGGCTCATGACCAGCGGATCGGCAGCGACTCGATGCCGTAGATGCCCTCTACCCCACCCAGCACAGCCGGGCCTGCCGCCGCCAGGCCGGGCATCCGCGGCGCCAGGAAGGTGAGCGCCTCTTCTAGCTCGGCGCGGGCCAGGTTCGCGCCCAGGCAGAAATGCGGTCCGGCGCCAAAGGTGAGCAGCCGGCCGTCGCGCATGGCGGAGATGTCGAAGTCTTCGCCGCTGGCCTGCTCGCGGTTGCCGCGTTCGGCACAGACGGCCACGATCGTGCCGATCGGGAACAGCACACCGCGGTACTCGACCGGCTCGGTGCAGATCCGGGCGGTGAACGGCGTGATCGGCTCGGCGCGCAGCACCTCTTCGACCGCGCGGCCAACCAGGTCTGGCCGCTGGCGCAGCGCCTCCCACTGATCGGGCCGCGCAGCGAACAGCCGCAGCGCGTGCGACAGCTGCGCCTGGGTGGTGTCGATGCCGCCGGCGATCACGTTCAGCACCAGGTTGACGCACTCCGGGTGCGACAACCGGTCGCCTGCCTCCTCTGCCGTCAGCAGCGCCGTCAGCAGGTCATCGCCAGGGTCCGCACGGCGCTGGTCGAGCAGTTGCTCGACGTAGTCGTAAACCTCGGCGGCCGCGCGCTCGATCTCGGGCACCTGGGTCGTGAGCGCCTGGATGTCGAACTGACGCTGGACCAGGCTCGACCACTCCTGCAGCCGAGGCGCGTCAGTGCGCGGCGCGCCCAGCACAGTGGCGATCGTCAGCGCCGGATAAGGCTTGGCGATGGCCGTCACGAACTCGCAGCTGCGCTCCGCTGCGACGGCGGGCCACAGCTCGCCGAGGAAGTCCCGCATGGCCGGCCGCCAGCGGTCTGCCGCGCGCGGGGTGAAGGCGCCGCCGACCAGGGCCCGCAGCCGTCGGTGCCGCTCACCCTGCTGATTCAGGATGTTCGCATCGATCTGCTCGCGCAGCCGCCCGGAGGTGACGCCGAACAGGTCAGCGATCTCGCGACCAGGGAACGCGGTCGCCCGCGAGCGCAGGAAGAACTCGGCAGACTCCCGGTCCAGTACGAGGAAGGCCAGCGGTGACCGGGCCAGCCAGCCAAACTTGCCGCGGCCGGCTAGCTCA
This sequence comes from uncultured Actinomycetota bacterium, assembly GCA_963795265.1. GTDB lineage: Bacteria > Actinomycetota > Actinomycetes > Streptosporangiales > Streptosporangiaceae > JAJYUU01. Next base: position 219,153 of record CAWCHF010000008.1, read on the forward strand.
GCGAGCCTCCGGTGGTAATCATCGCCAGCCAGCTCGCCACCGGTCAGGTCGACCTCGGCGAGCTCAAGATCAGACACGATCGTCATGCGGCTACACTCTCCCGGCCCGGCCGGATCCCGCAAGACCCACCCACCAAGCACGCAGTCGACCACGATCGCGGCTACCTACTGACAGCTCGCTCGCTCCCCCGGCCGACTGCCCGCGCAAAGCAGTCGGCCTCGGTCGGGCTTTTTAACCGCCTCCCCGCTGCCTCGGTCGACTGCCCGCGCACAGCAGTCGACCGCGGTCGGGCCAATTGACCGCCTGCCCGCTGCCCCGGCCGGAAGCTCCGGCCGGGGCGCAGCGATCGCGGGCTACCTCGTCAGGCAGAACGGGTGACCGGCCGGATCAGCGAAGACGCGGAAGTTCTCGGCGCCGCCCGGCAGCTTCGACGCGCCAATCGCCAGGGCCCGTGCTTCGCCTGCGTCGAGGTCGTCGAAGGCGATGTCGAGATGCGCCTGCTGCGGGTAGGCCGGGTCCGGCCACCGCGGCGGGTTGTACTCGCTGACCTGCTGGAACATGACGCTCTTGCCATCACCAGCAATGAGTGCGCCCTCGGCACCTTCATACGTCACCTCCATGCCCGTCAGGTCGGCGTAGAAGCGCGCGAGAGCTGATGCGTCCGGCGCGTCGATGGTGACCGCGAACAGCCCCATCGCCGGACCGACGCCGTCCCGCTGGCACAGATCGAATGGATGGCCCGCTGGGTCGGCAAGCGTGATCCAGGTCTCGCCGTCGGCCAGCCGGATGGCGCCGAGACCGACGGCGCGCTCCGCGGCGGCCTGGTACCCATCGATCAGCAAGTCGAGATGGAACTGCTGCGGGTGCTCCTGGCCAGGCCACTGCGGCGCGACGTAGTCCGGCGCCCGCTGGAATGCGATCTCCGGGCCATCACCGGGCCGGAGCGTGATCCAGTCCGGATCCTTGTCGGATACCTCCCAGCCAGCGAGTTCCGCATAGAACGAGGCGAGCTTCTCGATGTCCGGTGCGTCAAATGCGACGACTTCAAGACGTCCTGTCGTAGTCATGGCGCCATCGTGCCACCACCCTCTGACACTCCGAACTCTCAGGTCAGCGGGCGTGTACGTCAGAAATGTAGGGGTCAACGCGTTTCCGCTGGTAGCGGCAGTGCTCTGGTTGTACGGGTTCCAGCCAGACGAAGAAATGCAGGTCAGCGGGCTGGGTGACGAGGGTCAGCTGAATCTCAGGGGCCGTGCTGAAGTGCCCGGTGGCGTCAACGCGATTACTTTACGTGACCGCCATCCACGGCGAGGAGCGCCTTAGCCGCCGTTAGGGCGTGGTCCGAGGCAGTCTGACTCTGCTTGGTAAGAGCCGCAGATCTGGCCCTTCTGCTCGTTTGCAGCTCCGGATGCGTTAAGACGGCTGTGCCTAATCCGGCCTCTGGCGTGACGTCGCGCTGCTGCGGGGCTGGGTCCGCGGACCGTTCTGGCACGGCCGGTTGGATGGACAAGGCCGAGAGGTCAGCAAGCGGAATGACGCCGCCGGAACTGTCTTCCGTTCCGGTGAACCCTCGTACGGGTTTACTCGCTGATGTTCTGGCTCAGCAGCACCGCAGCCGGGCACCCGAGTTTGGGCGGCTTGATACGCCGGGCCCGGTCTGAACCGCACCCACCGTTGGAATTTAGTTGCCCGGCTGGCGTTACCTTCCGGGCCGTCCTGGACTCTTTATAGCGCTGCCGCCATGGGAACGGCGGCACGAAGGGACGGAGCCAGTGGCGGGAGACCAGGGTGCTGCTCGGTGACTGCACGCGCTCATCGGTGGTTGGAGAGAAGCTGGAACGCGTGAATCCGGCCGAAATCGGCGCCTTCTACGAGCGGGAGATGCCACGACTCGTCCTGTTCGTGACGATCAGCACCGGCCTGGACATCCACGCGGCGGCCGACGTCGCCCAGGCCGCGTTCGAGAAGGCGCTGCCCAGGTGGCCCACGCTCCGTAACCCGCGGGCGTGGCTGCACCGGGTCGCCCAGCACGAGGCGCTCGCCCGGTGCGAAGCGGTGCGCCGGGAGGTCCCCGTCGACGTGGTTCCCGACCGGCCGGACCAGCTGTCCGCCGCCCTGGCCGCGGAGTTGCGGGCGGAGCAGCGGGAGGTCATGGCTCACCTGCGAGGCCTGCCGCCGAAGCAGCGGCAGGTCATGACGTGGACGCTGGCCGGGTTCGGTGACGCCGAGATCGCCGATGCCCTCGGGCTGTCCACGGACGCGGTGAAGCAGAGCCGGTATTACGCCCGGCGGAACCTCGTGAAACGGCTCGGCTTTGCCCGAAGGGACTCGCGATGAGGTGGAGGTTGCGGGGCACCCGCGGTCCCGGTGACGGCGGCAGCGCCGAACTGGATGCCAGGCTGTCCGAGACGTGGGATGCCGCCGCGGCGGCCGTCGGGAAGATGCTCGACCTCCCGGCGGGCAAGGAGGCACTGCTGGCCAGCTCCGGGCCCTTGCAGGAAGAGACCGCTGATCTCCGGCGAAAGTGGAGCCAGCCGAAGAACACACGAAGGCAAGGCCGATGATCGACACACTGATCCGGTCGGCTTCCCCGAACGGCGCGGCCGATGGCCAGACTTCGACTGCGGTCGGTGGGGGCGCCCGTCCGGGCTCGCCCGGCATGCGACGTCGGCCCAGGGGGCGGCTGTGGGCACTCCTGCACGCTCAGGCTCTGCTCAGCGGCCCGACCACGGACGTGGTCGGCATCGAAGATGACTGGCGGCGTATGGCTGGCCGGCGGGCAAGGTGACCCGTGGCTGTCTAGAGGCCGTGATCTTCCAGCGTGTCCTGGACGAGCCGGGCTTCTGGTGTTCCGATGCGCTGATAGCTAGCGAGCGCCTCGCGCAGGTTCCTGGCGGCCTCGACATTATCGCCGGCAAGCTGACTGCGGCCGAGGCCGGCCAGCGCCCTGGCTTCCTCCGCAGGTGCGTGCAGCTCGATCGCCTTGGCCAGCGCCTCGCGGTGAATCTCGCTGGCATTCTCGGGTACCGACGTCCTGGTAGCCAGCTCGCCGAGGTTGTTGAGGGCCACGATCTCGCCGTGCCGCGAGCCCAGGTCGCGATGCAACTCCAGGGCCTCTTCAAGGCAAGCGGCGGCCGCTGAATACTCCCCGGTTTCCTGGTGCACCCTGCCGAGTTCGTCGAGAGCCCATGCCTGGCCGGGCCGGTCGCCGAGCTGACGCCACAACTCAAGCGCCTCGGGCTGCAGCCCCGAACTGGCAGATCTGCGCTTAGTGACCGCCGCCCACTCAACCGCGGAAAGAGGCGCCGAGTCGGCGTTCGGAGCAGATCTCGCGGCACGCGACCAGCAAATCCGATCACTCTTTGTGATGGTCATGGCGTCGGCCTCGTGACCGTCACTGGGCAGATCCTGTCGATCGTCCGCAGTGTTGGCCGTGTATCTGTCATGAAGTGCGCGTGTGAATTAGCGCCACAACCAGACAAGCGTCATATGAGCTGGCTGATCTCGAAGATGATCTTGGTTACCTACAAATCTGACGTGCATCCTGAGCGGGCCACCTGAGTCGCGGTGTTCCCGCCCATCGCAACGGCGCCGGTTAGCGCTTCATGGTGGCATCAATGCCCGTCGCCGTAACTCCGGCCGTCACAGCAACCGGCGACGCTGCCTGGATCGAGCTGACTCCGTCGTAGAACTGGGTCGCGAAACCTGTCGCGCCGCAGCCCGAGCTGAACTGCAGCGTGTAGGAGCCGGGAGCCAGATCGTCAAGTGCGTACGCCCCGGTGACGCCGGTGACCGCGACGACCGGTGTGGCACCGCGCCCGACGGACGCCGCCGTTACACAGATGCCTGCCACCGGCGAGTGGGCCGAGTCGGTGACCGTGCCCGATATTGCTCCGTAGGCGGGCAGCCGCGCATCGATATTGCGGCGCGTCTTGCCTGCCACCACAGTGACTGCGGTAGCTGACGCCTCCGTTGCCTGGCCGTTGAACCACTGCGGCGAAACGCCTGCGAATCCGGCCAGGCAAACCGGCGAGAACAGCACCCGGTACCTGCCTGGATTCAATCCGCCGAGGTTATATCGGCCGCCGGAACCGGTAGCCGCTACCTGAGCGAGCCCGAGGCCGGATTCCGGGAAGGCGGTGACGCACACGCCGGGTTCAGCCGCTGTCCCCGAGTCGTCAAGCACCGTCCCGGTCAGCGATCCTGTCGTCGGCAAGGTGATCGTGACACCAGTCGTCGCGCGGGAACTCCTCACCACGACGCCCGGCTTGATCACTGGGTTGTTGGCGTCATAACACGCAGCGACGTCATACCGGCCGGTGCGCAGATGGCGAAGGTCAAAGCGGCCAGCTCTATTCGCGACGGCGTACGCCATCACGGTTCCGGCTGCGTCGGTGGCGGCCGCGGCGCAGTAACCGTGCCCCGCCTTACCGGTCGCTGCGAGCCTCACCTGGCCGGTTATCGAACTGCCGTTGACCAGGACCGTGCTGATGTGCTTCGTCGTCTGTCCAGCGCGGACGGTCACGTATCGCGCCGAAGCCTCGCCGGTCGCGGCCGGGTACCACTGCGCCGCGTAACCATCAGACGAGGCGCAATGCCAGAAAAAGACCGCATAACGGCCGGGTGCTAGCCCGGTGATCCGGTAGGCGCCGTGTCGCGAGATGGCCTGTGGCGAGTAGTTGTACGGGTCCTGGCCGGCGCGGTTCTGGGCAACGACGCACTCGCCGCCAATCCTGCGGCCGGCCGCGCCGGCCACTACTCCGCTAATCGAGCCGCTGCGCTGCAGCGCTGCGTTGATGCCCGCAGTGATGGCACCCGCACCGACTGAGATCAAGTCAGCCCTCGCGAAGGCGGACTGCTCAGGAAACCACTGCGGGCCATAGCCGGTGCCGTTGCATGGACTGAACGTGGCGTAGTAAAGCCCTGGCGCCACATTCCGGATTTCGTAGCTGCCACTGAGACTCTGCGCACTCGCGCCAAGGTCCAGACTCACCATTGGGTTGAAGGCGACAAACAGGTTCTGGTAGTTCGGGGAAAGGTCCGCCGGGGCGACGATCGCGATGCAGACACCGGAGAGCCTGGCCCTGGCGGCGTTGGTCACCGTGCCAGTCACGGTGCCACCCGGTGCCAGGCTGGCGTCGACGCCAGTCTTGATCTCGCCCACCGAAAGCGAGAAGGAGCGGGCTGCGGCGAGGTTCACCTGACCTGGGTAAAACTGCGGGGCGTAACTCCCCTGGTTCCCGCAGCCGCCGCCGAAGCCGACCTCGTACCCGCTGCCCGGGCTGAGGCGCTGAATCGAGTACGACCCGTCGGGGCCGGTCGTGGCACTAGGGCTGTTGCTGTTCTCGTACACGCAGATGCCCTTGAGCGGGGTCGCGCCGGGCCCCGTCACAACCCCGCTGATCTCCGCACCAGGGAGCAGGGATGCGTTGACATTCCCGGTCCGCTTCCCCGCCGTAACGCGGACAGTGCCGCGCCGCGATAGGCCAAGGTAGTTTCCGGTGTTGCCGCAGTCCGGCTGGAACTGAAGCCGATATCTGTCGGTGGCCATGTTGTCGAGTGAGTAAGTGCCGTCCGGCTTGGTCGGCACCTGGAACTGGTAGATCTCCCGCGGATCGGTGGACGCCACGAAGACGCAGACGCCACCGAGGCGCTTCCCGGTGGCGGCCGCCCGCACCGTTCCCGACAGTGTGCCGCCAGGGCCGAGCGACGCATTGACGCCGGTAGCGTTCTGGCCCGCCTTGAGCTTCAGGACCGTTGCCTTGCCCTGCGTCGCCGAGTTCTTCCACCACTGCGGCGCGTAGTTCCCGCCCCGGCAGCCGTTCGTGAACTGAACGACGTAGCTTCCCGCTGTGAGGACCACCTGATAGGCGCCGTTCCGGGACGTGGTGACCCCGGTACCGGCGAAATAGTTACCGGGCGGGTAGGCGAAGACGTCAATACATCCGAGGCGCCTGCCTGATCTGCTGCGCACTGTGCCGGAGATCGTCACCAGGTTGCTACTTCTAGCTTGCCGCAGCAGGTGCTGGCGCGGCGCCGACGCGGCAATGAGTGCGCCGGGACTGGTTGGCCGCAACGTCACCGGCAGCAGCGAGGTCTGGTGGCCGAATCGGACAATGACCGGCACGGCACTGCCAGCCAGGTCAGTGCCGCCCGACCATTGTTCGAAGTAACGCGGCTCCTCGCCGCAATCGCGGTAGCTGACCCGGTAACTGCCCGCCGGCAGTCCGGTCAGCAGATACCGGCCGTTCAGGCGGGTCGTTGCCGAGACTGCGCCAGCCGATCCGGTGGCGGTCACGCATATGCCGCGAAGCGGCATGCCGCCAGACCCTCGCACCACACCGGTGAGCCTGCCTCCGGAGCGGGCGCCCGCTCGCGGTTGATCCAGCAATGCCTGAGCAGTCAGCTGCTGGACCGCACCGGCTGCGGCGATCCGCACGCGATGGGTCCGCTGTACCGGATGGGTGACACGCGCACCGCCTGCTGGCGCAGCTGTGGCGGGACCGATCGCGCTGAGGCTCGCCACGAGCGCTCCGCACGCGCCAACCGCCAGTAGAGCCGGGATCTTCACTTTTACCCCATATGATCGGCCACCGGGCGCGGTCATCTTCGCAGACTGCGCCTATCACCGCAATAACTGCGCCTATCACCGCAATAGCGGTCGTCGCCGGTCTCTAGCCCGTGCTTCGCGATCATTCCGCCGGTGTCCGCGCCGTCGCCCGGCTACTCCCGGGCGGATGTCAGCGGCAGCCGCGGATCTACGGCTTGCGACCGCCAGGAATCGCGCACCCAGGCGTGTGCCGGGTCATCGCAGAACGCCATCGATCGCTGAGCGGCCGGGCCTGCCAGGACGTTCAGGTAGTACATGTGATGTCCGGGCGCTGCCATGGACGGGCCGTGGTAACCGTGCGGGACCAGCACGGTGTCGCCGCTGCGCACCTCAGCCAGCACGTCGATCTGCCGGTCCGGCGCGGACGAGTAGACCCGCTGATAACCGAGCCCGTTCCTGCGGTCCGTCTCGGCCAGCTCGAAGTAGTAGATCTCCTCCAGCACGGCCTCGCCAGGTCCGGGCTTGTCGTGCTTGTGCGGCGGATAGGACGACCAGTTGCCCGCGGGCGTCAGCACCTCCACCGCGACCAGCTTGTCGCAGTCAAACGCGTCGGGCGCGCAGAAGTTGTTCACCTGGCGACTCGACTGGCCGGCTCCGCGCAGCTCGACAGGCACGTCGGCGGCGGCCCCGTAGCGGACCGGCAGCCGGCGGGACGCGGCAGCGGCCGGCAGCGCGAACCTGCCGCCGGCGGCACTGGTGACGGTGACCGACGCATCCCTTGGCACGTAGGCGAAGTCCGTTACCTGGCTGAAGACGCTCCGCCGGCCTTCCAGCTCCAGCACCAGCCCGTCAGCGCTGACCTCGCAGCTACCGGCCAGCGGCAGCACCAGCATCTCCTCAGCCCCTGTCGCCACAGTGACTGTCCCGCCCGGCGCAATACGGAGAATGCGCAGCGATGCGTACGTCCAGCCTGCAGCGGCCGGGGTTACCTCAAGCTCGAACCCGCCAGCCTCGGTGCTGCCAGCCGGCAGGTGATAACGAATTGTCATAACAGCCCCTACCGTATCGGCCGCGACCGTGATGCATGCGGTGGCTAGGGTCTGACTGTGACCGCCAACGAAGCAGACGTACTGGTCATCGGCGCCGGCGTGATCGGCCTGACCACCGCGATCTGCCTGGCCGAGGCCGGCGCTAGCAGTCATCGTCGCGGCGGCCGAGCCTGCCGCAGCAGACCACCTCGGTCGCGGCCGGCGCGATCTGGGGACCGCACCTGGTCGGCGGGACGACCGGATCGCGCGGTGGGCGAGGTACCACTCTCAAGCGCCTCGCCGAGCTCAGCCACCCCGGTCTCGGCGCGAACGAGCTCGACGGCATCGTGCACACGGCCAGCGGCATCGCGGCCAGCCGCGGAGAAGGACGGCTCGTCCCCTGAGTTCGCGGTCTCGGCCGGTGACCTGGCGGTGTGCCCGCCCGGCCGAGATTCCGGCCGGTTACCAGGTCGGCCTGGCGGCTGACCGCGCCGATCGTGGCGATGCCCGGTTACCTGAGCTACCTCGCGCGGCGGTTCGGCCGGGCGGGCGGAGCAGCCCCGTTCCCGGTCGGAATAAGCCGTCTGAGCGACGCGCGCGGCCTCGCCCCGTCGGCGCGGGTGATCGTGAACTGCACCGGCTGCGGCGCCCGCGACCTCGTGCCTGACCCGGACGTGACGCCGGTGCGCGGGTCAGGTCGTCGTGGCCAGCGAATCCCGGCATCACCGATTTCTTCGTCGGGACCAGCAGCGCTGATCCGGGTGACCTGACCTACCTGTTCCCGCACGGCGACGTCGTCGTACTCGGCGGCACGGAGCAGCATGGCAACTGGAGCCGCGAGCCCGATCCGGCCACCGCGGAGCAGATCCTCGCGGCCTGCGCCGCGATCGAGCCGGAGCTGCGCGGCGCGACCGTGCTCGAGCACCGGGTCGGGCTGCGGCCCGGCCCGGTCGGCGGTGCGGCTGGAGGCCGAGCGGCGACGGCGGTCACGGTCGTGCACAACTACGGGCACGGCGGCGCGGGCGTCACGCTGTCGTGGGGCTGCGCCGAGGACGCGGCCGAACTGCGTGCTGGCCGCGCTCGGCTGACGGCGCGCGACCGGCCGCGGGCGCGCGCCGCCGCCGTCAGAAGCCGGGGAAGATCGCCCGCAGCTTGTCCAGCATGTCCGGGTCGGCCGGACACCGAGCCCGGCGTGTGCGCCGGGTCGAGCCGCCCGTAGGACAGCCGCAGCAGAGCCTCGGCCGGCATCGTCACCTGCGGCACGTCAGGCCGCGCCGTCTGCTGGCCATCGCCCGTCCAGCCGGTCATGTGACCGACTCGCCCGAGGTCAGCAGGTAATCCCGGTCCGGGCTCGGTGGTGGTGATCCGGACGGCGAACGGCTCGGGCAGCGGCTTGCCCAGCCGGGGCGCCGAGGAACTGCGGCACGTTGTCGATCAGCAGCTCGACGGCGTCGGCCTGCACGGTCGCGGCCGGGTCCGGCCATGACCGCGACGTCCCAGGTGTGCAGCACGTGCTCGCCGAGCCGCAGCCGGACCATGCCGACCGCGTCCAGCTGCCATGCCGAAGAAATCCAGCCGCATCGGCCGCGAGTTGCTCGTCGGTGAGCTCCTCCAGCGTCCGCACCTGCTTCTCGTCGGATCTCCAGCCCGTCGGCGGCCTGCTCGTCCGGGCTCTTGGCGTTCCACTCGTCCCACACCGGCGGGAACGCGTCTCGGCCCGACCGGCTCCGCCTCGCCGAGCGCGCCGGGCAGCATCATCAGCGAGATCTCGGCGCCGCTGCCCAGGTGCGACAGCACCTGCGCGATCGCTCCAGTCCGTGCAGTAGGACTGCGCGCGGACCTGCTCCGGCGTCATCGGCTGCACCAGGCCAGGCCAGCCTGTCGTGCGATTCGCGCAGGGTAGCGATCCAGGTGCGGGGGTCGGACTCCACGACTACTGCCTCCCTTAGTTACGGAACGTGGTCGTTCATGATTCTCAGCCGCCCGCCGGGCCGCCGTTAGGGTGTGCAGAATGGACATCGGATTCGGCGCCCCCGTCTCGGGCGCGTGGGCCACACCGCAGAATCTAGCCGCCTTCGCCGCGGCCGCCGAACGCGCCGGGTACCACTCGCTGTGGAGCTTCCAGCGACTGCTGATCCCGGTCGGCTCGCAGCATGGAGCCGGTCTACCAGAGCGTGCTCGACCCGATGGCGGCGCTGTCGTTCGCGGCGGCGGTCACCAGCCGGATCAGGCTCGGCGTCGCGATCGTCAACCTGCCGTTCGTCTCGCCCGGTTACCTGGCCAAGCAGGCCGCCTCGGTGGACGTGCTGTCCGGCGGCCGGCACGATCTCGGGCTCGGCATCGGCTGGATGCCCGAGGAGTTCGCGCTGACCGGCGCTGACATGGCCGCGGCGCGGCGCCCGGGCGGCCGAGTACGTGCAGGTGCTGCGCACGCTGTGGGCCGGCGGCGACGGCCGCGTTCGACGGCGAGTTCTACCAGGTCCCGGCGGGCACGCAGGCGCCCGCGCCGGTCCAGCCCGGCGGCCCGCCGATCCTGCTCGGCGGGATGGCCAAGCCCGCGCTGGAGCGGATCGGGCGGATCGCCGACGGCTGGGTCACCTCGAGCCGGACCGACCTGTCGCAGGTCGACGAGCTGATCGCGGTCGTGAAGGAGTCCGCGGCGGCGGCGGGGCGCGACGCCGACGCGATGCGGTTCATCTGCCGCGGCGTTGTGCGAGCGGGCGCGCCGGTGACCGGGGCGGACGGCCAGCGCGTGCTGCTGTCCGGCGGACTACGACCAGATCCGGGCCGACACCGAGTGGCTGGGCGAACTGGGGGTGACCGAGGTGTTCTACGACCTCAACTGGGATCCGCAGATCGGGTCTCCGGACGCGGAGCCGGTCGCTGCCGTCGCCAGGGCCGAGCGAGATCATGGAAGAACTCGCGCCGGACGGTTAACCGCCGCTCCGGGCCGCGCGCTCAGCGCAGCGTCGCTATCACACCGCTGATCCGGCACGGCCGGGACACGCCACAGTACGACCCGAAGATCCAGACCCGGGCCGAGTGCGGGACGGCAGCGAGGGTGAACCCGTCAGTGTTCCATCCGGTCCTGGCAGGCTGATAGGCCGGCGTTGTCGCGACCCGGCCACCCGTCCAGTGCGCCCAGGCAAACCCTGGCATGTGAAGCTGGGCGTTGAACCAGAGGCCGCGGCGATAATCCGAGGTGGCCCAGTGGCACGGGCCTACCGAGCCCGTCAGGTAGAAGGGCGTCCACCGGCTGCCGTTCCAGCGCATGGCGCAGGCGCTCCGGTGCGCCCTGGTTGACGCCGCCACGAAGACGTCGCGGGGCGAGAACGCGACGATCGACGGCGACCAGTAGCTTCGGGGCAGTGTCAGCCCGGTTCGATTCCAGGCCGACCCGGTCCAGCGGAAGACGAACGGCACGAACGACGGAGTGTCGCGGATGCCGCGCGTGAAGCTGTCGCCTACCGCCCAGACGTCCGAGCCAGAGCTGGCCGGCGAAACTGACCCCCTGGAAGGCGCGCAGCGGATAGCTCGTCCAGCTGCTGCCGTTCCAGTGTGAGGTGACAGTGCAGCCCCGGGTGTCGGCGGGCCCGTCATAACAGTGCGGCAGCGTGCCGCCAGCAGCCCAGATATCGCGGTCGCTGACCACGTAGATGCTCTGCGAGTCCACTGGCAGCGACATAGTGCTCCAGCGCCCCTGACTCCAGTGCAGCAGCTCGCCGTTACCGGTCCCGTACACGGCAAACCAGGCGTCCGAAGCGGTCAGCGCGTAGACCGCCGAGATCAGATGAACGCGCTGGTCCGGGTAGGAGACAAGCCGCCAGCGACTGCCGTCCCAGTGCAGCAGCCGCCCGCGAGAGCACCCCTTGGCGTCCCAGAAGTTGCCGGCAGCCCAGGCGCTGTCGGGTCCGCTCGCGGAAACGGCGGTGATGTCGGTGCCCGGCAGTCGGTACATCACCTGCCAGGCTGGCCGGGCGGCGCCGACGGCAGCAGCCGCTCCGGCCCCCGCTGACCCGGTCGCGGCCGTGCTGGCACCGGCCGAACCGGCGGCCGTGCAGCTCAGCGCCAGTGCCGCGCTGGTCAGTACGACGGCAAGGCTGGCCAGCTTCGAAGTCACACGCACCAAGGTTCGTTCCCCCGTATGGAATACGACGATCTGCAAGCAATGATGGTAGATATCCCGCGTATCACATGCAAGGTGATTCACCACGAGTTGCGGCCTGGCCTGGCGGACTGAATTGCCGGGCTTGGCGTGACTCGCTGATAGCATCGCAGGCCGTGACCGAGATGCCCGCTGCGGCCGCCGTCCTGGTCGTGCCGTATGACCCGGGCTGGCAGCGCTGGGCCGACGCCGAGCTTGACCGCGCTGACCGGCGCCCTCGGCGATCTGGTCTGCATGCGGCGACACATCGGCAGCACCGCGATCCCCGGCATGGCCGCCAAGAGACGTCCTCGACCTGCAGCTATCGGTCTGGGATCTGCCCGAGGCCGCGGCCGCGTTCGATGCCCCGCTGGCGCAGCTCGGCTATGCCCGCCGTGCCGTACGAGCACGACCACGTGCCCGCGGGCGATCCGGGCGATCCGGGACTGTGGAGAAGCGGCTGTGGGCCGCCGCGGCCACCCGCAGGGCGATGTCAACCTGCACGTCCGCATGGCTGGGATCGCCGAACGAGCGGCTGGCGCTGCTGTTCCGCGACTAGCTGCGCGCGCATCCGACTGGCCGTGGCCGCGTACGGCCGGTTCAAGCTCGACGCTCGCCGCGCAGCATCAGCGACCTGGACACCTACACCGACATCAAGGACCCGGTCGTGGACCTCGTGGTCGCGGCCGCCGCCGAGTGGGCCGCCGACACCGGCTGGCAGCCGCACGGGCCCGCCCTAACGGCCGTCACGCAGCCGGGCTAGCCGGGCCAGGCCCGGCGGTCCGGCGGTCAGGCGCGCCGCGGCAGGGCCGGATCGGCCAGAGCCGGCGGGTCGTAACCGCGGTCACCTGGGTTGAGGTTGGTGCCGGGCGGCACGATCTCGTCGATCCGGTCCATCAGGTCTGCGGGCAGTCCGTCGGCATGGCGCGCCCAGCTGGCTGTCCAGGTGCTCCATCGTGCGCGGCCCGATGATCGCCGAGGTGATCGCCGGATGGCTGAGCACGAAACCCGAGCGCCAGGTGGATCAGCGACATTCCGGCCTCTGCGGCCAGCCTGGCCAGCCGGTCGGCCGCGTCCAGCTTCAGCTGGTTCCCCGGCAGGCTCATGTCGAAGCGCTGCGGCAGCCGCTGCGAACGGCGGCTGACCGGAATGCTCCGCGTCCTTGCGGTAGCCGCCCGACAGCCAGCCGCTAGCCAGCGGACCCCAGCTGATCACGCCCATGCCGTAGCGCTGGCAGGCGGGCAGCACGTCGGCCTCGACGCCGCGGACCAGGATCGAGTACGGCGGCTGCTCGCAGACGAATCGCTCCCGGCCTCGCCGCTGCGCCGTCCACTGCGCCTCGACGATCTGGCGTCGGCCGGGAACGTCGAATGCCCGCGTAGCAGATCTTGCCTGCCCTGATCAGGTCGGAAAGCGCGCCCAGCGTCTCGTCGATATCGGTCGCCGGCTCGGGGCGGTGGATCTGATACAGGTCGATGTAGTCGGTGCCGAGCCGCGCAGGCTGTTCTCGCATTCGCGGATGAGCCAGCGCCGCGAGTTACCCCGCTGGTTGACGTCGCGCCCATGGGGCCGTGCGCCTTGGTGGCGAGCACGACGTTGTCGCGGCGGCCGCCGGCCAGCGCCTTGCCGACGATCTGCTCGGATTCGCCAGCCGAGTACACATCGGCCGTGTCGATGAAGTTGATGCCGGAGTCGAGGGCGCGGTGAATGATCGCGACCGATTCGTCATGATCGGGATTGCCCCAGGCGCCGAACATCATCGCCCCCAGGCAGAGCGGGCTGACCTGGACGCCGGTGGAGCCAAGTGCGCGCGTGTCCATACGCCAACCCTAAGCCGACCGCTACGCCGCCGCACCCGCCAGCAGCCACTTACGCGGAGCGCGACGAGGGCGGCGTCTCCACGCCGGACGCACCGGGAGGGTGTTACGGAGACGCGCCAGCCGTTCATGGTCTTGGGCCGGATATGCGCGTGCGCGGCCTGCCGCCGAGCGCTATCCTGGCCGCCATGACCACCGAACCACCCGGCATCCCGGCCAAGCCGACCTCGACGGCCTCGAGGACAAGTGGACGCAGCGGTGGGCCAAGGAGCGTGTAGTACAAGTTTGACCGCTCCAAGGGCCGCGATGACGTCTACGCCATCGACACTCCCCCGCTGACGGCCAGCGGATCCCTGCACCTCGGGCACGCCTTCTCCTACAGCCAGACCGACGTCATCGCGCGCTTCCAGCGCATGCGCGGCAAGGACGTCTTCTACCCGGTCGGCTGGGACGACAACGGCCTGGCCACCGAACGCCGCGTGCAGAACTACTACGGCGTCCGCTGCGACCCGGCCGCTGCCGTACCAGCCCGGCCTGACCCCGCCCGCGCTGGGCAACTCCCGCGCCTGAGCCCGGCCGACCAGATGCCGGTGTCCCGGCGCAACTTCGTGGAGCTCTGCCGGCAGCTCACCGAGCTGGACGAGAACGCCTACGCCGCGGCCTGGCGGCGGCTCGGCCTGTCGGTGGACTGGGACGCCAGCTACCGGACCATCGACGACAGGGTGCAGGCGATCTCCCAGCTTGGCTTCCTGCGCAACCTGGCCCGGGGCGAGGCCTACCAGGCCGAGGCGCCGGCACTCTGGGACGTGACGTTCGGCACCGCGGTGGCGCAGGCCGAAATCGAGGATCGGGAGATGCCCGGCACCTTCCTCCGGGTGGCCTTCGGCCTGGACGGAACCGGCGAGGCCGTGGTCGCCACGACCAGGCCGGAACTGCTGCCGGCCTGCGTGGCGCTGGTCGCCCACCCGGACGATGCGCGGTACGCGGGCCTGATCGGCTCGTCGGCGACGACGCCGCTGTTTGGCGTGCGGGTGCCGATCCTGGCGCACCACCTGGCCGACCCGGGCAAGGGCACTGGCCTGGTCATGGTGTGCACCTTCGGCGACATGACCGACGTGACCTGGTGGCGCGAACTGCAGCTGGAAACGCGGCCGGTGATCGGCAAGGACGGTCGGCTGCTGCCCGCACCGCCGCCGGGGATCGTCACCAGGGAGGGAACGGCGACCTACCGCGCAACTCGCCGGCTCGCCGGCGAAGGCCGCCAGGCAACGAGCCAGCGATCTGCTGGCAGAGGCGGGCCTGCTGCGCGGCGAGCCCGAGCCGATCCGGCACGCCGTGAAGTTCTACGAGTACGGCCAGGCTCCGCTGGAGATCATCACGACCCGCCAGTGGTACATCCGCAACGGCAGCCGGTCCAAGAAGCTGGCGGACACGCTGCTGGCTCGCGGCCGCGAGCTGCACTGGCATCCCGAGCACATGCGGGTCAGGTACGAGCACTGGGTGGAAGGGCTGACCGGCGACTGGCTGATCAGCCGCCAGCGCTACAACGGCGTGCCGATCCCGCTGTGGTACCGGCTGGATCGACGGGGGCCTGCCGGATCGAGGAGGACAAGCCGATCCGCCCGCGGAAGCCGACCTGCCGGTGGATCCGGCCGCCGATACTCCGGCCGGATACACCGCCGGGCAGCGCGGCACGCCGGGCGGCTTCGCCGCCGACCCGGACGTGATGGACACCTGGGCCACCTCGTCGCTCACGCCGCTGATCGCAAGCGGCTGGCCGGCCGACGTCGATCTGATGGCACGGGTGTTCCCGATGGATTTGCGGCCCCAGGCCCACGAGATCATCCGGACCTGGCTGTTCTACTCGGTGCTGCGCGCGGAGGCCGAACTGGGGGTACTGCCGTGGCAGCACGCGGCGATCTCCGGCTGGATCCTCGACCCGGACCGCAAGAAGATGTCCAAGTCCAAGGGCAACGCCGTGACGCCCATGGACCTGCTGCGTGAGCATGGAGCCGATGCGGTCAGGTACTGGTCGGCCAGCGCGCGGCTAGGCGTGGACACCGCGTTCGACGTGGCTCAGATCAAGGTCGGGCGCCGGCTGGCTATCAAGATCCTGAACGCCGGACGGTTCGTGCTCAGCATCGGTCCCGACGGCTCCCCCGGCGTCCCCGGCCAGTCCGGCGGACCTGGCCCGGCTGCCGGAACCGGGCCGCCGGCGGGCCTGTGGCACCGGTGACCGAGCCGATCGACCGCGCGCTGCTGCGCCGGCTGGCCGCCGTGACCGAGCAGTGCACTCAGGCGCTGGAGTCTTACGACCACGCGGCCGCGCTCGAGCATGCCGAGCGGTTCTTCTGGTTCTTCTGCGACGACTATCTGGAACTGGTGAAGCCGCGGGCCTATGGCGAGCACGGTGCTCAGGCGGCCGCGTCGGCGCAGGCCGCGCTGCGGCTGGGACTGTCCGCCGTGCTGCGGCTGCTCGCGCCGTATCTGCCGTTCGTGACCGAGGAGGTCTGGTCCTGGTGGCAGGCCGGCACGATCCACCGGGCACCATGGCCGACAGGCGCCGAACTGCGTGAGCAGGCCGGATCCGGCGATGAGGCCGTGCTGGCGGCCGCATCGGCGGCCATCGCCGCGATCAGAAAGGCAAAGTCACAAGCCCGGCTGCCGATGAAGAACCCCGTTCCGCTCCTGATCGTCACGGCCGCGAAGGCTGACCTGGATGCGCTGGAGGCAGCCGGCCAGGACGTACGGGCGGCTGGCCACGTCGATGGGATCGAGTTTCGGGCGGCGGGTGTCGGCGGGCCGGTCTACGACGTGACCCTCTAGCGGGCCGGTCTCCGATGGAGGCCGCCGCCATCTGCGAGTAGGTTGCGACTATGGCGGCTGTTATCAAGTCGGTGAGCTTCGACTGTGCCGACGCGCTGGTACTGGCGCGGTTCTGGGCCGCCGCTCTCGGTACCGACGTGGACGAGGACGCCACGGCCGAGCGGGCGTATGTCGAGGCGGCCGGCTGGGGCGGCCCGAATATGTGGTTCTGCCGGGTGCCAGAGCCGAGGGCAGCCAAGAACCGGATGCACTTCGATTTGCGTGCGCCCGGCGCGCTAGCGGACGAGGTCCGCCGGCTGAGAGGGGCTCGGCGCGACTGTTGTCGAGCCATTCGACGGTCATACCATCATGAATGACCCGGAAGGCAATGTGTTCTGCGTCGAACAGGGTCCTGCGGGGTAACGGCCGCGGGCCGGGTAGTCTCACGCTCATGGACAAGGTGCAGCTGTCAGAAGACGAATGGCGGGACCGGCTGTCCCCCGAGGAGTACCACGTACTGCGGGAGGCGGGCACTGAGGCCCCGTTCACCGGCGAGTACACCGACACCGAGACCACCGGCGTCTACAAGTGCCGCGCCTGCGGTGCGGAGCTGTTCCGCTCGAACGCCAAGTTCCACTCGGGCTGCGGCTGGCCGAGCTTCTACCAGCCGACCGAGGACGACGCGGTGGTGCTCCTCGAGGACCGGGCGCTTGGACGGATCAGGACCGAGGTCCGGTGCGCGGCGTGCGGCTCGCACCTGGGCCATGTCTTCGAGGGTGAGGGTTACGACGTGCCCACCGACCAGCGCTGGTGCATCAACTCGGTGTCGCTGACACTCGACGAGGAGTGACCGCCGACGGCGGCCCGCACCTGCCCGGCTGCAGCTGATCAGGTCTGGCGAGTTGTCCGCCGCGACCGCGCAGACCAGCGGGATGACCAGGTCTGCTGCGATATCCGGCGAGCTGACGGGCGCGCAGTCACTGTGGATGGGCCGCACCGAGTTGCCGCCCGGCGTGAACTCAGGCAACCACCATCACGGCGAGTCTGAGACGGGGATCTATGTCGTCGCCGGCTGCCCTGTCTTCGTGTTCCGCGATCCCGGCACGGGCGCCGAGGTGCGGCTGGAGACCCGGCCAGGCGACTACGTCTGGGTGCCGCCACATGTGCCGCACCGGGAGGAGAATCCGTCTCCCGATCAGGCCGCCACTGTCGTGATCGCCCGATCAACCCAGGAAGCCATCGTAATAAACACCGACAATCTTTAGTATTACCTTCCATGGGGGCAAGTTGTCGGCGGGCGGCTCA
Organism: uncultured Actinomycetota bacterium; assembly: GCA_963795265.1. Lineage (GTDB taxonomy): Bacteria > Actinomycetota > Actinomycetes > Streptosporangiales > Streptosporangiaceae > JAJYUU01. Next base: position 236,802 of record CAWCHF010000008.1, read on the forward strand.
TGCTGCCGGGAAGGCGGCGCGGCCCAGAGTTGGCGTCGCGGCCGCGGCCGTCCTGGCGTTCGCGGCGTTCTCGGTGCCTGCCAGCTCCGCCGCGGTACCCCCTAGGTCTGCGCAGCCACCGGCACCTGCAGCGCAGGCCGAACTGGTCCAGAGCCAGCCGGCCCAGGCCCAGACAGTGCCCGGCGGCCGCGCTGCGTCGGCGTCCGGCCAGGCTGCGCTGGTTGACCCGGTCATCGGGACGGCCGGCACCGGCAACGTCTTCCCCGGCGCCGACACTCCCTTCGGGATGCTGCAGTGGAGCCCCGATACGACCAGGCCGTCCGAAGGCGGCGGCTACTCCGCCGGATCCAGGGACATCACCGGGTTCAGCCTGACCCACATGTCCGGTCCAGGCTGCCAGGCGGCCGGGGACGTGCCGGTGCTGCCCACACTGGGCCGGGTTGTGCCCACCGCAGTGGACCCGTTCAGTCACCGTCAGCAGCATGCCGACGCCGGCTACTACGCCGTCGCACTGGCGAACGGCGTCGGAGTTCAGCTGACGGCCACGACCCGGACCGGCCTGGCCGCGTTCAGCATCCCGGCCGGCCGCCAGGCGAACCTGATCTTCAAGCTGAATGGCAGCCAGCGCGGCGACAGTGCCGTGAGCTTCCAGCAGGACAGCCCGACGGTAGTACACGGCTCCGTCACCTCACCGAACTTCTGCGGGGCCAGCAAGCCCTACACCCTCTATTTCCAGATGCAGTTCAGCAGCCCTGATACCGGTCACGGCACCTTCACTAGCGGCGGACCTGGCGGTCTGCACCCGCAGGCGGCGCGGCTCTCGGTGACCGATACCGGGCCGCTGCGCCTGCCGCCCACGGTGCCGTCGGCGGCCGCGGGCGCCAGTGATCTGCAGCCAACCGCCTACTACGGCGGGCTGCCACGAGGCAGCGGAACTGCGGCAGCACTGACCGGCGCCGTCGGCGGCTACGTCAGCTTCGCTGCGGGCCGGAGCCGGACTGTGCTCGCCAAGGTCGGCATCTCGTACGTGTCAGCCGCCAACGCTGCGGCCAACCTGGCCGCCGAGGATGCTGGCTGGAACTTCGGCGCGGTCAGGAACGCTGCCCAGCGGCAGTGGAACGCGCTGCTCGGCAAGATCATCGTGACCGGCGGCAGCCGAGCGGAGCGGACCGTCTTCTACACCGCGCTCTATCACTCGCTGCTGGCGCCGAGCGTGTTCAGCGATGACAACAGCCAGTACATCGGCGCCGATGGCGCGGTGCACACGGTGGATCCGGGCCAGGCAGCGGCGTATACGAACGTCTCCGGCTGGGACATTTACCGAACGCAGGCACAGCTGGTGGCACTGCTCGATCCCCCGGTGGCGAGCGGGGCGGCACAGTCGCTGCTCGACAGCTACCAGCAAAGCGGCACGCTGCCCAGGTGGCCGGCCTACGGCACCGACTCCTACATCATGGTGGGCGATCCGGCCGACGCGGTCATCGCCGATTACTACGCGTTCGGCGCCAGGGCGTTCGACGCCCCGGCCGCGCTGGCGGCAATGATCGCCCAGGCCAGCAAGCCGTCGGACGAGCGGCCGGGCCTCGACTACCTGGACAAGGTCGGATACCTGCCAGACGACGGTCATTACGGCTGCTGCAACTTCCACGGCTCGGTATCGACGACGCTGGAATATGACACCGCCGATTTCGCCATCTCGGCGCTGGCCGGTGACCTGGGCGATCCGGCCGACCAGGCCACGTTCCGCAACAGGGCGCGGGACTGGGTCAACCTGCTGAACCCGGCCACCGGATTCCTGCAGCCGCGACTGGCGAGCGGCCGGTGGCGGCCTGGCTTCCGGCCGCGGGCCGGGCAGGGCTTCGTGGAGGGCGATTCCTGGCAGTACACCGGCATGGTGCCGTTCGACGTCGCTGGCCTGGCTGCGGCTAAGGGCGGGCGCATGGCGATGCGCCGGTACCTGGACAGCGTGCTGTCCGGCCTCACCGGGGCCAATGACGGGCGCACCGCGAATATGGGCAACGAGCCGAGCGTCGAGCTGCCCTGGGAGTACGACTACGTCGGCGAACCGTATGCGACGCAGCGGTCGGTCCGCAGTGCGCAGGTGCGGCTCTGGACCGATACGCCCGGCGGCATCCCGGGGAACGACGACCTGGGCACGATGAGCGCCTGGTACGTCTGGTCCGCTCTAGGCCTGTACCCGATGACGCCGGGAACGACGACGCTGGCGCTGGGCTCGCCGCTGTTCCGCAGCGCCGTCATCGCGCTGTCGTCGGGCCGCGCCCTGCGCATTGTCGGCACCGGGGCCGCCGCGGCCGCGCCCTACGTGCGCTCGGCGACCTGGAACGGGACAGACTGGAATCGCGCCTTCGCCCCCGCACAGGCCATCACCCAGGGCGGTACCCTCGACTTCCGGCTAGCTAGGGCACCCGATCGCGGCTGGGCAGCGGGGCGCGGTGACGCGCCGCCTTCCTTCGGACCGCAAGGAAAGCCGGATCCGATCGCGGCGGGCTAACAGATCACCAGGGGAACGGGGCCTGGTAGCCGCCGCAGCCGTCGTCACCAGCCGTCTTTGCGGGCCCGTGCCTCGTAGAGCAGGACAGAGGCAGAGACCGATACGTTCAGCGAGTCGGCCGAGCCGAGCATCGGAATCCCGATCCGCTGGAAACCCGCGTCGTACCAGGGCGGCGAGATGCCATATCGCTCACTGCCGACGACGATGGCGGTCCGGCCGCCGTAGTCCGCCTGCCGGTAACCGATGCTGTTATCGGTGTCGGCCAGGTAGACGGTGAACTCGTGCTGGCCGAGCCAGCCGATCGCGTCGCTGATCTCGGCGAACTCGACCGACGGTACCTTCATGTTCATGCCCTGGCTGCTGCGCAGCACCTTCGGGTGAGTCAGCCTGGTGCGCTTGCTCGTCAGCACCAGGCAGTCGGCCGCGCAGGCGTCCAGCGTCCTGATCAGGGTGCCGAGGTTGCCAGGTATCTCCATCGCGTCCGCGACGAGGACCAGCGCATCAGGCCCGAGGTCAAGCTCCTCAGGCTGCCAGTCCGGCAGCTGGGCGACGCAGAGCAGGCCGTCCGGGTTGGGCCGTTCGGCCAGCCGTTCCAGGGTCTTGGCCGAGATCTGGTAGGCCCGTCGAGCCCGGCTGGCGAGCTGCTCGGCTCGCTTGGCGGACTCGTCGGAGTAGGCCGCCTCGGGGCACCACAGCACAGCGTCGACGGTCACGCCGGTGGCCAGCACCATGTTGATCTCGTACAGGCCTTCAGCCACGAATGTCCGGCGCGGGATGCCGGTCCGGTTGGCCTGGATGTCCCTGACCAGGTCGGCTACTGGGTGCCTCAGGCCGATCTGCTGGAGGTCCACGGTGCTATCTCCCGGTTTGCTGGCTGGCGGCCCGCGGGCCTACCGCCGCCGCTGCAGGCAATCGGGACCAAGCTCACCCAGCCGGGAGAGCCCGGCCAGCCGCATGGTCAGCTCGAACTCGTTGCGCAGCGCCCGGAGCACATGCCGGACGCCCGCCTCACCGCCGAGTGCCAGGCCGTAGGCATACGGACGGCCGAGCAGCACTGCCCGGGCGCCGAGCGCCAGTGCCTTCATCATGTCGGCACCACCGCGGACGCCGCTGTCGAACAGCACGGTCAGCCGGGATCCGACGGCCTCGGCGATGGCCGGCAGCGCGTCAAGCGCGCCGATGGCGCCGTCTACCTGGCGGCCACCGTGATTGGACACGATGACGCCATCGATCCCGGCCGCCGCGGCGCGGAGTGCGTCCGCGGCTGTCAGGATGCCCTTGAGCACGATCGGCCCGTGCCAGTGCTGCCGCAGGAATGGCAAGTCGTCCCAGGTCAGTGACGTGTCACCGAAGATCTGGGTCCAGCGCAGGATGGCCGCATCCGGGTCTTCCCCGACCGGGCGGGCCAGCCCCGCCTGGAAGGCAGGGTCGGACAGGAAGTTCTGTACTCCGATGCCCTGCAGGAACGGCAGGTAACCGTGACCGAGATCGCGCGGCCGCCAGCCCAGCGTCCTGGTATCGAGGGTCACGACCAGCACGCTGTAACCGGCCGCCTGCGCGCGGCCCATAAAGCTCGCGCCAACCGCCCGGTCCTTAGGCCAGTACAGCTGATACCAGCGCTGGCCATCGCCGTTCGCCGCGGCCACGTCCTCGATGGCCGTGGATGCGGCGGTGCTGAGGATCATCGGCACCCCGGCGGCGGCCGCGGCGCTGGCAACGGCACGCTCCCCGCCGGGGTGCACGATGCCGAGCACCCCGATCGGCGCCAGCAGGAACGGCACCGTCAGGTCAGTGCCGAGCACTGTGCTGCCGAAGGCGGGCGTGCTGACGTCGGTCAGCATCCGCGGCACGATGCGCCACCGGCGGAACGCTGCCAGGTTCTCCCTGGCGGTGTCCCCGGAGCCGGCCGCGCCGGCTACGTAGTCGTAGGCGCGACGGTGTCATGACCGCGCGCGCCGCTTCCTCCAGGGCGCCAATATCAGCCGGGAACTCCGGTACCGCGCCCGTCAGTCCGGTCAGGTAGATCTCGTCCTGGTAACTCTCCAGCGGCTGGCTCACTGACGCTCTGCCCTCTCCTGCCTGTCGGGACAGGTGGCCGGCTGGCCGGGTGCCAGCGACTCCGGCCGCCCGGCCGGGTCACCACATGCTGTCACGCCGAAGCGGCCGGCCCGCTCGTGGCCTCAGGCCAGGACAGGTGTCCGCGGTTGGCCGACTGCCAGCGTTGACGCCTGCGCCGGGCGGATAATGGACCGTGACCGCTGGACGTGCACAACCTGGCGATGGCTGGCGGAACCTGGGCGAGGAGCCGGTTGTCGGTACGTCCTGGTTTCAGCTGAACCTGGCCCGGGTGGCGCTGCCTGACGGCCGAACGATTGACCATTACCTGCTGCGCCTTCCGCCGCTCGTGCTGACCGCCGTCCTCGACGACCGGGACCGGGTGCTGCTGCTCTGGCGGCACCGCTTCATTCCTGACTCCTGGGGCTGGGAACTGCCATCCGGCATCGCGACAGATCCGGCCGAGGAACTCGCTGACGCCGCTGTCCGGCAGGCGCTCGCCGAGTCGGGCTGGGCCCCGGTCGACCCCCGGCCGCTGCTAGTCGTTGAGCCCTACGGCGGACTATCCGACTCGGTCTGTCACGTCTTCTGGACCGACCGGGCAGACTTCCGCGGCGAGCCGGCGGCTGCGTTCGAGGCGGAGCGGATCGACTGGGTCCCGCTGAGCGAAGTTCCGGCGCTCGTTGCGGCGGGCCAGATCAGGGCCGCGAGCACGGCAACTGCGCTGCTCTATCTCTGCTGCACCCGACCGGCCGGCGGCTGAGGCGCGGCCGGGCAGAATGCTGCCATGCCGCAGCCCAATGACGTCGCCGCCGCTCTGCTGGACGAGTATGCGGACCTGACAGTCATGTCGGGCGGCGACCCGTTCCGGGCTCGCGTCTACACCAAGGCCGCGCGTGCCGTCGCCGGGCATTCGCAGGACGTTTCCGGGCTGACGGCGGCTGCGCTGCTGAGGATTCCGGGCGTCGGCAAGTCCATCGCTGCCAAGATCGCCGAGATCACTGCGACCGGGACCTTCGCCGAGCTTGAGGACCTGCGGTCCGGCATTCCCGATGGCGTGCGATTGCTGACCAGGATTCCGGCACTCGGGCCGAGGCGGGCGCTGCAGCTGTACCGCGAACTCGGCATCAGCTCGGCGGACCAGCTCCGAGAGGCCATCGCGGCGGGCCAGCTCGCCAGCGTCAGGGGCTTCGGTCCCCGGAGCGCCGACAAACTGCTCCGCGGACTGGAGCTGCTGGACAGCACCCAGGGCAGGGTGCTGCTGAACGTGGCCGCGGACACCGCGGCGGCCGTGATTGACGCTGTTGGCGGTGCGCCAGGCTGCCTGCGGATCACGCCAGCGGGCTCGCTGCGCCGGGCCGCGGAATCTATCGGCGATGTAGACGTGCTGGCTGCCGCCGTCGACGCAGCGCCGCTGATGACCGCGCTGACCTCGATGCCGCAGGCGGCTGAGGTCATCGCGTCCGGCCCCACCAAGACGTCGATCAGGACCGGGACGGGACTCCAGGTCGACTTGCGAGTAGTGCCGCCGGACGCCTGGGGCGCTGCCCTCCAGTACTTCACCGGTTCTCAGCAGCACAACGTCAGGATCCGCGAGCTTGCCGTCCGGATGAAGCTCAAGCTGTCCGAATACGGCCTGTTCGACGTCCAGTCAGGCGAACTCATCGTGTCCCGGACCGAGGAGGAGGTCTACGAGCGGCTCGGGCTCGCCTGGATCCCGCCGGAGCTGCGCGAGGACCGCGGTGAGGTGGCGGCCGCACGCAACGGCGAGCTGCCAGCGCTGATCTCGGCGGACGACGTCCTCGGCGACCTGCACAGCCACACCAGCCTGACCGACGGCACGGCCACGCTGACCGAGATGGTGACCGCCGCGCAGGCTCGCGGCTACGACTACTACGCGATCACCGACCACGCGCCGGACCTGGTCATGCAGCGGATGACGGACGAGAAGATGCTGGCGCAGCGGGCGCAGGTGCAGGCCCTAGCCGGGGAGATCGCCACCGGAACCGACGGCGCGATGGCGTTGCTGCACGGTACCGAGCTCAACATCGGACCGGACGGCAGCGTCGACTGGCCCGCGGACTTCCTGGCCGGATTCGACATCTGCGTAGCCTCGGTGCACTCCCACTTCGACCTGCCGCGGCCAGAGATGACCAGGCGATTCATCGCGGCCTGCGAGAACCCGTACGTCAACATCATCGGGCATCCGCTGACGCGCAAGATCGGGCGCCGGCCGCCGGTCGATGTCGACCTGCCCGAGCTGTTCCGGGTCTGCGCCCGGACCGGGACGGCGCTGGAGATCAACGCGCATCCGGCCAGGCTCGACCTGCCTTCGGCGCACATCAAGGCAGCCCGTGACGCCGGGGTGAAGTTCGCCATCGACAGTGATGCGCACTCGCTGCGCGATCTGGCCTACCTCACCTACGGGGTCGCTACTGCGCGCCGCGGCTGGCTGGCGGCTGATGACGTGATCACCACCTGGCCGCTGGCAAGGCTGACCGAGTTCCTGCGCAAGGACCGGTAACCGCCCGGCGCAGGCAGGTCGCAGGCCGGCGCCCAGGACTTTAGCTCGCGCCGGGCGCGCTGGTGAGCGGGAACGCCTCCCCGGTCCAGGGTGCCGCACCCGATCGCAGCTGCGCGTCGTGCTCCGTGCAGAGCACCGCACGGCGCGATCCGCCGGTCGAGCTGAATTCCCAGGCCATGATGCCGGGCTTCGTGCATGGCGTATGCCAGCTGGTCATGGTCATCATGTCCGCGGAGACGATCCTCCGGCCAGCCCCGCACATGCCAGTGAAGTCCTGGCACAGATCGCAGAATCCCAGCCGCGCCGCGACCGGATCCCGGATTCGCATACCGCAGTCGGGGCAGGCCGGGCGGCCTGACCGTAACAAGGTGCGCGGTCCATCCTGACGCCGACGGCGCAGGCCAATCCCGCCTGACCCTAAGAATCGCCGGGACCGGCCGCCGTCTGAAGACGCGGGACCTGTACCGCCATTCGCGTTACTGGACACTCTGGTCCTGCCTCTCCTTGTGACCATTCCCCCAGGCAGGTGGACAACACGTTAGCGCAGCAGAGCAGCGCGTGACGGGGAAACTTCTGGCCGCTGTATATTCCGGTCATGACAGACGGATATGGCCCGGCCGATCATGCCGCTCAGATTGCCGCGGCCCGCGATCGGCTGGTGGCCTTTGCGGCTATTTGCACTGACGAGGACTGGCATGCTGCGCCGCTCAGCGATCACGGCGACCCAAGGCCCGTGGGCGTGGTCGTCGATCATGTCGCGGATGCCTATGACTACCTGGGCGACTGGATCGCCGCGATCGTCGCTGGTGCGGACCCGCAGGTGAGCCCGCAGCTCGTAGACGAGCTCAATGCGGCGCATGCGACCACGGCAGGAACACTGACTCAGGCGGGCGCTATCGAGCACCTGAGCACCAGCGGAGACACCCTCATCGGGATGATCGCTGAGCTCGACAGCAGCGATCTGGACAAGGCCGACGGCCGGGTAAGGCGACTGGCCGCCATCGCGGCGCGGCATGCAGACGACCACCGCTCCGCGATCGAGGAGGCACTGAACCGCTAGCAGGTCGCCGCGCAGCGAACGGGCCGAGCCATCGGGCCGAGCCACGGGCCGAGCCACCGGGCCGCCCGCGGCAGGACCGCCAGCGGCGGCCGTCACGGCAGGGCGGCGACTAGCTCATCGACGGGCTTGCGACGGCCGGTGTAAAACGGGATCTCCACCCTGGTATGCCGTCGGGCCCTGGCCGCCCGCAGGTGCCGCATCAGATCCACGATCCGGTGCAGTTCGTCGGCCTCGAAGGCGAGCATCCACTCGTAGTCATTCAGCGAGAAGCAGGCGACGGTATTGGCCCTGACGTCGGGATACTCGCGTGCCATCTGGCCATGCTCGGCGAGCAGTTCGCGGCGCTCGGCGTCGTCGAGGAGGTACCACTCATACGACCGGACGAACGGGTAGACGCTGACGTAGTTCTTAGCGTCTTCCCCGGCCAGGAACGCCGGGATATGGCTCTTGTTGAACTCCGCTGGCCGGTGCAGCGCCATCGCCGACCAGACCGGCTCGCTGGCCCGGCCGAGCCCGGTCCGGCGGAAGTTGGCATACATCTCCTGCAGGTCGTCGGCGGTTGGCGCGACCCACCAGAACATGTAATCGGCGTCTGCGCGCATGCCCTGGAGGTCGTAGCAGCCGCGCGTGATGACGCCCTTGCCGGCCGCCTGCTGGCACAGCTCGGTTACTTCCGCGGCCAGGCCAGGCCTGTCGCTAGCGCCGGCGCCACCGGCCGCGTCGATCGCCCCCGGCCCGCTGACCCGGAATACCGACCACATGACGTAGCGGATGAGCTCATTAAGGTCGCGCGCCCGGGGGCGGCCAGCGGGCTGCCCGGACTCTTCGTTGCCAGCCATAGTGATATGTCTACCAGAGCCGCTGGTAGGCCAGCCGGCCTGAGCAGCCACCGACCCGCCCGGCTATGGCGGCGACACGAAAACTGATATCATGGTGCTAGTCGCGTGGTATCAGACGCGTCAACCGGAGGTGGTTTCGATGGCATCGCAAGTTCCCGTCGCCGTACACACGGAGCGCGACGCCCAGCAGCTAGCTGCCCAGCAGATAACAGAGCGCCCGGCTGGACATCTTCCCGGCATCCGGATGCTCGTGCTCGGGCTCGGATTGCTGATAGCCGGGATCGTGCTGCTGCAAAGGTCTGGCAGTCAGAGTCCCGGCGTGGCCCTGGCGCTGCAATGGGCCGGTGCGATTGTCGTGGCCAGCGCGGCGCTGGTGCTGGCCGGCCTGACGCCCATAGTGCCGGGGAAGGCGCGCGTGGTCCAGCTCTTCGGCCGGTATCGCGGCACCATCCGTGACTCCGGCTTGCAGTGGGTGAATCCGTTCACCCGGCGGATAGCTGTCTCCACCCGAATCCGCAATCAGGAATCTGCCCAGGCGAAGGTGAACGATGCGGACGGCAATCCGATCGAGATTGCCGCCGTGGTCGTGTGGCAGGTCCAGGACACCGCAAGCGCCTCCTATGCGGTCGACAACTTTACTCAATTCGTCACCATTCAGACCGAGACGGCCGTCCGGCACATCGCGTCGAGCTATCCGTACGACAACCGCGGCAGCGGCGCACTTTCGCTGCGTGACAACGCCGAGGAAATCACCCAGAAGCTGTCGGCCGAGCTCAGGAACCGCGTCCGGCCGGCCGGCGTAGAGATCATCGAGTCGCGGCTCACCCGGCTGTCTTATGCACCCGAGATCGCCCAGGCAATGCTGCGCCAGCAGCAGGCAAGCGCGGTGGTTGGCGCGCGGTCGCGCATCGTCGAGGGTGCGGTCGGCATGGTGAAGCTCGCGCTTGAGCGACTCCAGGAAGAAGGCGTGGTCGAGCTGGACGAGGAGCGGAAGGCCGCGATGGTGTCCAACCTGCTCGTGGTCCTGTGCAGCGAGCAGGCAACCCAGCAGGTGGTCAACACAGGATCCCTCTACCAGTGACCGCGGGCACGGTATCGCCGCAGGCGGTATCGCGATGAGCGAGCGAAAGGGCATCCTGCTTCGGCTCGACCCGGCCGTTCATGATGCGCTGGCCAGGTGGGCGGCGGACGAGCTGCGCAGCACGAACGCCCAGATCGAGTTCCTGCTCCGGCGCGCGCTGGCCGATGCCGGGCGACTGCCCAGCCACGCCAGGCAGATGCGCCGGCCGGGACGACCGGCTGGCGGCCGGGCGGAGGGCTGAGCCGGACGTCAGCCGGAGCCGCCAGCCAGTGCGATGGCCTCGATCTCGACGAGCTGACCGGTGTAACCCAGACGGCGACCCCGGTCAGCGTTTGCAGAGGGTCATGCTTTCTCGCGCGGGGCCAGGGTTCTAGCGTCGCGCGACGTGACCGCTGCACGGTCTGTGTCCCGGTCGCCGAGATGCCGCGTAGGAACGCGCGCGCGTAACCGCCGTTATGCATGTTCTTTCGATGTCGATCATCGCGTCTGCGTCCCGAATGGGTTGTTCTGCGTGGGACACGCCAGGGGGCCTGCGCGGGCTCGCTGCCTTATTCGGGGACGAAGCGGATGCCATGGCGTTCACCGATCCGGTCGCCGTCGGTGTCAGTGCGCGCAGCGTTTGCAGGGGGTGTTTCCGTGCCGGGCAGCCGGTCTTAGTAGCTGAACGTCGTGGCTGCTCCGTCGCCGATCCATTCCCATAGCTGGACCGTTCCGGCCAGTTCGGCGTTGGCAAGCAGGCTGCCTTTGTCGAGTTGCTTGGCGTTGAAGCAGACGGGGCAGACCATGTACTGGCCGCCGGCTTGCCGGTAGCGGTTGAGGAGGTCTCGCAGGGGCGGGCAGCCGTCGCAGGCCACGCCGGTAGCGACGCCTTCCAGTGACAGCCGTACGGCTTCTTTGGCCTGGAACATAAGGGTCGGCCGGCCCGATTCGGCGGCGCCGACTGCCACCAGGAATGCCACGGTGACCTTCTCTGGGTCTTCCAGGCCGGTGGTGAGGCTGATGACGGCCTTTGTGGTCATGGCTGCCTTCTTTCTGGTTGTCCGTCCGGGTTGATGACTGCGGCTGGGCGGGGACCGGCCGCGGTGACCGGGACGAAGCCGGAGCACAGCACGCGCAGCCAGGTGATCTTGCCTTCGGTGAGATCCAGGAACGCCTGCTGCTCGACGGTGAAGCTGCCGCTGGCGTTGGTCACCCGGAACCGGTACCCGATCCGGGTGCGGCTGCCGACCTGGCCGGCTTGCACCGACTCGATCTGGTCGATCACGTCGCTCGGTTCGAACCAGGCGCCGAGGATAACGCCGTTGACGAGCGTGTCCGGGGTGGAGGCCTCCCAGAGCTGGCCCGGGGTCAGAGCCCGGAAGTCCAGCTCGCTGCCGAACAGCGACCGTAGTGCGGCGGCGTCCCTGGCGGCCAGTGCCGCGGTGAACCGGCGCGCGAGATCACTCCCGGTGACCTCGCCGCTGATGGCCGGATGATCTTCTGTTCTCATGGTCGCCTCCCGTACCTTTCCTGATGCCCAGTCTCGGCCCGGCCGGCCGGGCTGGCATCCGTGCCTGGCACGGATCTTTTCTCCGTGGTATCTGCGAGGATCGGGCCATGGAGCCCGCAGGCCAGGTCAGGCTGGCCGTGGCCGGGGTCACCGCACGGGAGGCAGAGGTCCTCGCGGTGATCGGCGGCCGGCAGACCAACCAGGAGATCGCGGACCTGCTGTGCATCTCCGTGCGGACCGTGGAGAGCCATGTGTCCTCGCTGCTGCGCAAGCTGGGGCTGCCGGGGCGGTCGGCGCTGATCCAGCTGGCCCGGCAGCTGGCCGCCGAGCCGGTGCTGCCGATCCCGCCGACCAGCTTTGTCGGGCGGGAGGACGAACTGGTGCAGCTGCGCGGCTGCTGGCCGCCTGCCCGCTGGTGTGCCTGACCGGGCCAGCCGGCTGCGGCAAGAGCCGGCTGGCGCTGGAGGCCGCCCGCCGATGGGCGGGCGAGACCAGGGTCGCGGGGCTGGCCCGCGCGGCGGCCGCGGACGTCAGCGCGATCATCGCGTCCGCCCTCGGCATCGGCTACGAGGCCGCCGACCTGGCCGCGGCGGCCCGGATGGCGCTGGCGGGCGCAGCCTGCTGCTCGTCGCTGACGACTGCGACCAGGTCGTCGCTGCCGTCGCCGAGCAGCTTGCCGACCTCGTCGCGGGCAGTACCGGACCTGCGGATCGTGGCCACGTGCCGGCAGCCGCTGAGCATCAGCGAGGAGCGGGTGCTGCCGGTGCCGCCGCTGGCCTGCCCGGCTGGCTCAGCGCCGACCGCGGTACGAGCAGTCCGCAGCCGGGCGTCTGTTTCTGGACCGCGCGCGGGCGGCGTCGCCGCCGTTCCGGCTGGACGAGGCCACGGCGCCGCACGTCGTCGACATCTGCCGCCGCCTGGACGGGTTGCCGCTGGCGATCGAGCTGGCGGCCGCCCGGGTCCGCACCGTTGATGTGGCCTCGCTGGCCGACAGCCTCACCGGCCATCTGCAGCTGCTGGAGCAGGCCGCCGGGGCAGGCCGGCACCGGTCGCTGGCCGCAGCCATCGAGTGGTCCTGGGGACTTCTCGACCACGCCGAACGGGACCTGCTGGGCCGCCTGGCCGCGCTGCCGGGCGAGTTCACGCTGGCGATGGCCGAGGCGGTGGCTCCCGGCCCGGGCCAGCGGGCTACCCTGCTGCGGCTCGCTGACCGGTCGCTGATCAGCGTGGTCCTGACCGCGGGCCAGCCCGCGCGGTACCGGCTGCTGGGCACCATCCGCGCGTACGCCGCCGGGCGCGCGCCCGCAGTGGCCGCGCAGGTGCGGCAGCGCACACGCCCGGTACTGCTGCGAGCTGGCCGAGGCGGAGGTCCGGGCCCGCTACCGGCCCGGCCAGGCCCCGCCGCCCCCGCCGTCCGACGAGGCCAACTACCTGGCCGCGCTGACCTGGGCGGCCGCCAGCGAGCCGGCCCTGGCCGACCGGCTGCTGCGCTGGCTGGCGCAGCTCATCGGGATGCAGCCGAGCAGGCGCGGCATCGAGGCGATCTGCGCCGTCGCGGGCCGCGATGACGGCAGCTGGAGCAGCCAGGCGCTGGCCTGGGCGGGCCTGGCCATCACCTACCTCGACCTGGACACGGCAGAGGAACTGGCGGCCCGCAGCGCGCTTCGGGCGGCCGGTGACCGGGACCAGGCTTATGCCCGCTGGGCGGCCGGCTGGGTGCACGCCTATCGCCGCGAGGAGGCGGCCGCGCTGGGGTGCCTGGACCAGGTCATCACCTACGCGCAGGGCGCGGCCGAGCCCTGGCTGGAGGGCTCCGCCTGGCAGGCCCGCGGCCTGGCCCGCGGCCGGGCCGCGGACGCCTTCAGCGACTGGCAACACGCGGTGGCGCGATTTGTCTGCCGCCGGGGACATGATGCATGCCAGCAACGTGCGGTACATGCTGGCGCACCGGGCCGTCGAGACCGGGGAACGGCTCGCCGAGGTGCCGGTCTGGCTGCGCGAGTGCGAGTCGTACGCAGCCAGCCACGGCTACCGGCACGAGCTGGCCCACATCCATCTGGTCCGCGCCGTGTACGAGCGGATGCAGGGCCGGATGGAGGGCGCGCAGGACCTTCTCGACAGCGCACTGCCGGTATTCCGCCAGGCCGGCGACTTCCGCTGCACCACCCGGACGCTGCTGGAGCTGGCCGGGCATCACCGGCCCGGTGATCCCGCGGCCGCGGCAGACCTGCTCCTGCAGGGACTGGCGACGGCGATGCTCGCCGGCGGCGCGTCCCTGCACGCGCGGGTCCTGGCCAGCCTGGCCACGACGGCCGCCGCAGCCGGGGACCTGCCGCTGGCCGCCCGGGCCCTCGGCGCGCTGGATGCTCTGGGCCAGTCGCAGGCCAGGCCAGTACCGGGAATGCGCGACCCGCAGTGCCCTCAGACCTGGCCGACTGCCCTGGAAGCCCCCGCCTACGCCACCTACTGCGGAAGAAGGCCGGGTCGGCGGGATCAGCCTGATCGTCACCCTCTATCCGCGCTGACCCCCACCGGAAGGACGGCCATCGCGAGCAGGAGCAGACACGGCGGCGCAGATCTGTCCCGGCAGCCGGGCCTAGACCGCGGTGCGACCATAACCGGATCATCTGGACGGCCTGCGCCTTACGGCCAGGCAGCCATCGAGCGCGCCCCGAGTCGGCGATCTGGCCGAGACCCGTGGCCGCCGTCAGACCACCGCGTTCGTTGTGCCGCCGATCGTGGCGAGGCCGCGGCTTGCATGATGTATGGCCCGCAGAGGCCCCGTCATCCGGTTACAGCGTGAGTCAATGTGGGCTAAGTCTGAAGGGCCGACTCGCGGGCTGCCGGGACCTGCCGGCCGACGAGCGCGACGGCCTCGATCTCGACGAGCTGACCGGTGTAACCCAGCACAGCGACCCCTAGCAGCGTGCTCGGCGCGTCGTGCGCCCCGAACGCCTCATGGACCACCTGCCAGACTTCGACGAGGTCGGCCTGCTGCGCGGATGCCACGTAGACAGTGCTCTTCAGCACGTCGTTCAGCGTGGCACCAGCCGCCGCCAGCGCGGTTACCAGGTTCGCTACAGCGTGCCCGGCCTGCCCGGCGTAATCACCGACCGCCGTGACATCACCGTGCTCATCGATCGGGCAGGCACCCGCGGTGAAGATCAGGCTGCCCGGCGGCGCGATCGACGCATAGGCGTACGGCGCACCGGCGTACAGCTGGCTGGAGCGGATTAGTTGAGGAGCCATATGCGGGATGGTGTCAGCCCGGCATTGCGGCGGGCAACCAGAACTAGGTGCCGGTGACCGGACCGGCGGAGGTGCTCCGCTGACCGGCTGCGGGCCGAGCCGGCGGACCTCCGCCACCCTGTCAGGTCCAGATCGCGCAGTCGACTCCATCACTGAACCGTTCCGGCTCGGCCGGTCGCCGGCGCGCCTGCCCGCCGGCCGCCCGGGCCGCTGTCCATGCCGCCGCGGCCGCGTCGAGCACGTCATCCCCGCCGGCCTGCAGGCCGGCCGGCACCAATGTCGTCCGGCAGCACGAGGCCGCCCTCGGCAAGCAGCTGGCGCCGGATTACCAGGCCGGCCCAGCTCGACTTGCGAGCAGCCAGGGGGGCGCCCGGCTAGCTGTGCGAAACTGAGTTCCGGATGAACCTCGATGACCCGGCATGGTGCACTCGGCAGCCAGCTGTCGACCTGCCTGATCTTTCCCAGCAGGTTAAACGCCTGGGTGGAGATGCCGTGCCCGGTCCGCTCCTTGTTCAGGGCACAGGCGACGCGGTAGCAGGACGACGCCATCGTGTCCCGCACGGGCGTCACGAACACCGACGCCCAGCGAGGTCCGGCAGCCGCCCGCGCCTCAATATCCGCGCGGCGGATGCTGGCGTCAGGCAACCCGATAGGAATGTCGATGCCGATGACGTGCAGCGGGCCGTCCGCGCTGGCTTGCCGGACCAGCGCCTCGATCTCCGCATGAACGTAGCCGCGGATCTGACTGCCGGACAGCCCGATGCCTACCCAGCCCGCTCTGCACGCATCCACGCCGAGCACCCGCACGCCAGCCACGTGGCCATGATCTCAGCCGGTCAGCCGGGCGGCCACTGACAGAGTCTCAGCTGGCCGCGAGCCCCAGCCCGGCGTCGATCGCACCACTATGGTTGCGCTCGGTGACGCGCTCGCCCGCCAGTTCCTGCGCGCGCTGCAGATCCTGGCCGGCAGCCGATCTGGCTAGCCGAGCAGAGTCCTGATCGTCTCGCCGTAGAGCAGGCGCTTGTGCTCGGCGACTGTCCGCCGATCCTTGCCCGCCAGCTCCGCCGCGAGCCACACGGCCGTCGGCACCACATCATCCGCGGCCGCTACCTGCTGCACGATGCCGTCCGCCAGCGCATCCGGGCCCCCGTAGCGATGGCCGGTCAGTACGGCCCGTTGCACCGTCCGGGCTGGCAGCTTCGCGGTGAGCACGCTGAGGTACTGCGGCGTCAGCGCGAGCCCCAGGTCAGCTTCTGGCATGCACCAGTAGCCGCGGTCTTCGCGCATCACGGCGAAGTCGTGCGTGGCAGCTAGCAATGCGCCGCCGCCGAAGGCATGCCCGTTGACCGCGGCAACGGTGATCGCCGGGAAGGCCATCATCCGGCCCAGCACCCGGTAGATGGCCGTGAGGTACGCAGCCGCCCTGGTCGGCTCGGTCGCCAGCCAGTCCAGGTCCATGCCGTTGCTGTAGAACTTGCCGTCCCCGGTCGTGACCAGCGCACACGGTTCGTCAGCCGCCTCGATCTCATCGAGCGCGGAGTTGACGGCGCCGAGCCAGTCCAGGGAGAACCGGTTCTCGCCGTCTTGCATGCGCAGTATCCAGACGGGCCCGTCGCGGTCCAGCATTATCAACGCGTGTCCCCCGCTTGCTGGGCCGGACGCCCGGCACCGCCGAGGTAGGCCGCAATCTGATCCGCCGCTTGCCGTGCGGTCGCAATGCAGGCCGGAATGCCGACGCCGTCATAGGCGGCGCCGCAGCCGGCCAGCCCCGGCTGCGCTGCCAGGCCGGTGCGGATGCGCGCGACCCGATCGAGATGGCCGACGCTGTACTGCGGCAAGCCGCCTCCCCAGCGGGTGACCCTTGCCCCGGCGGGCTGACCGCGCACGCCGGTGGCGTCGGCCAGGTCGGCTGCCGCCAGGCCGGCCAGCTCCGCGTCATCGCGCTGCAGGATCGCGTCCTCCCCCAGACGGCCCACCGAGCACCTGACGATGTGCAGGTTGTGCCCGGCGCGCAAGTGCGGCCACTTGACGGTACTGAAGGTGACCGCCTTCACCGCCCGTCCGTCCACCGGCGGCACCAGGAATCCGCTGCCGGTCACCGGGGAGGGGAACGCGGCCACGGGATAGGCCAGTGTGATGACCGCCATGCTCGCGTACCGGATGTCGCCGAGCGCAGCTGCGGCCCGGGCCGCCGCACCGGCCAGCAGCCGACTGGCCGGCAAGGCCGGAGCCGCGACGATCACCGCGTCCGCCGCCAGGTATTCGGGGGCATGCGCCGAGCCGACGGTCAGCCGCCATCCGGCCGCAGTTCTGGTGAGCTCGCGAACCATCGCGCTCGTCCGGACGGTAGCGCCAGATGCCGAGGCGAGGACGGCCGGCAGCGTGCCGAGCCCGCCCGTCAAGGTGGTGAAGACCGGCGGCGCGGGTTTCGGCGGCTGGGCTTGCGCAGGCGCTGCTGGCAGAAGCTCGGCCGCCGCCGCGGCGAGGGAACTATGCTTGCGCGCCGCCTGGGCGAGGCCGGGCAGCGTCGCTGCAAAAGACAAGTCGTCGCAACGGCCGGCATAAACGCCACCCAGCAGCGGCTCGACGAGCCGGTCTACTAGCTCCGCACCGAACCGCGCACCCACCGTGACGGCGACCGATTCGTCAGCGTCGGCGCCGGATGCGGGCAGGCTCAGATCCTGCTGCGCCCTGGCCAGGCCGTGCTCGGACAAGATTCCGGACTCGGCGAGCTCGCCCATGTCCGCGGGCACGCCCATGAACTGCCGCCGCGGCAGCGGCCGGACGCTCCCCCGGGTCCAGATTCCGGCCGAGGTCGTGCCCGGTACCTGTAGCTGCCCGGACAATCCCAGCTCGGCGATCAGGCCGGTGCCTTCCGGCCGCCGGGCGAGCAGCGCCTCAGCACCGGAATCGACGCAGACGCCGGCGACGTCGGACACGGCAAGCTTGCCTCCTAGTCGCGGCGAGCCTTCCAGCACCGTGACCGTCAGGCCGCTGTCGCGCAGAAAGTAAGCCGCCGCCAGGCCGGCGATGCCGCCCCCGATGATCGCGACGGAGCGCGCCCGCCGATCGCCGGGCGCGGATCCGGCGGCCTGCGGCGCGCGCGCACCAGGCGCCGGGTGCTCATGCTGCTCGGTCCTCGGAGATGTCACGGCTCCGATTATCGCCGGTCCGGCTCGGCACCGTGCCGGGCGGGACGGGCTCCCGCTGACGCTGGCCAGGTAGCGCCGGAGCGATTCTCAGGTTTGGCGGAACCGCGCTCGGCGCTCGGACGTCCGAAGGGCATGACAAGTCGAGTTCGACCTCGGCGCATCGCGATCGGCGGCGCCGTCTTGCTCTCAGGCTGCCTGCTGCTCGCGGCGTGCAGCGCCGGTAGCGGCGTCAGTTCTGCCAGTGGGACCGGATCCGGGCTCCGGGCCGTAGCCGGGCCGCAAACTGTGCCCAACGCAGCCGCCGGTGCGCCAGGCGGCCAGGCCGGTCACACCGCGGTTGACACCGCTGGCCTGACTCCGGCGAACCAGAGCATCGTCTACACAGCCAGTCTCACGGTTCGGTCAGCCGACGTTGCGGCGGCCGCGAAGCGGGCTATCGCCGTCGTAATGTCGGCCGGCGGCTATACCGCGGACGAGCAGGTGTCCGGCAAGTCACATGGCAAGTCGAGCCGGGAAACGATCAGCCTGACCTTGAAGATCCCCGTTCCCTCCTATCAAGCCGCGCTGGGCCAGCTCTCCTCGCCGGCAATCGGCACCCAACTCGCCATGCAGCAGCACGCGACCGATGTCACGCAGCAGGTCGCGGATGTGAACAGCCTCGTGACCTCCGAGCAGGATGCCATCGCGGCCCTCCGGGCGCTGCTCAAGCGAGCCGCGTCGGTGTCCGGACTACTCCAGGTGCAGCAGCAGATCAGCCAGGATCAGTCGTACCTGAACTCGCTGCTGTCCCAGCAGCGGGCACTGAACCAGGCGACCAGCTACGGCACCGTGACGATGACCCTGCTCAGCGCCAAGCTTGCAGGCCATCACAACGTCGGGTCGAAGCACGGCTTCCTTGCCGGGCTGGCGGCTGGCTGGCGCGCCCTCCGGCATGCGACTGCGTTGCTGCTGACGGCCCTTGGCGCCGCGCTGCCGTTCCTGATCGTCGTGCTGGTGCTCGGCGCGATTGGCTTGCTGGGCTGGCGCCGGTTCGGCGGCCGCCGCGCTGGGCCGGCCCAACCCAAGGACAGCACCGGATAACACGCTCGGCCAGGCCGAGCCGGGGCCGGCCTGGTCGAGCGGAGGGCCTGGTCGAGCGGAGGGCCTGGCCCAGCGGAGGCCCTGGCCTGCGAGGCCAGCCAGGCCGCCAGGAAGCCGGCCGATCAGCGGTGCCGGGCGGAGGCCGTGTGCACGAGCTCGGTGAGCCTGGTGAGCACGTCCGGGTCGGTTTGCGGCAGCACGCCATGGCCGAGATTGAAGACATGCCCCTCCGCGGTCCGGCCGCGCTCAAGCACCTGCAGGGCGCGCTGCTCGATGACCGGCCAGGGGGCCAGCAAGACCGCTGGGTCCAGGTTTCCTTGCAGGGCCTTGCCTGGCTCGACCCGGCTTACTGCCTCGTCCAGCGGCACCCGCCAGTCCACTCCCACGACATCAGCGCCAGCCTCACCCATCAGGCCAAGCAGCTCGCCGGTGCCGACGCCAAAATGGATCCGTGGCACACCGCTGTCGGCGAGCGCCGCGAAAATCCGCTTACTGTGCGGCAGCACGCAGCTGCGGTAGTCGTCCGGGCTGAGCACGCCGGCCCACGAGTCGAATAGCTGAACGGCGCCGGCACCGGCGGCTACCTGTACTTTCAGGAAACCGATAGTGATATCAGCCAGCCTGCCCATCAGGTCCGCCCACAACTGCGGCTGGCCGTACATGATCGACTTGGTGACCTCGAAGTTCTTCGATGGCCCGCCGTCGACGAGATAACTCGCCAGCGTGAACGGGCCGCCAGCGAAGCCGATCAGCGGCTTGCCATCGAGTTCCTTGACCAGGCTCGCCACCGCTTCGGTGATGTAAGGAACATCGTCGGGTTCCAGCGGCCGCAGTTGCGCGATGTCCGCTGCGGACCTGATGGGATGATCAACCACAGGCCCGACGCCTGGCTTGATGTCGATGCCCACGCCGATGGCGCGCAGCGGGACCACGATGTCACTGAAGAAGACCGCCGCGTCTACGCCGTAGCGGCGAACGGGCTGCAGCGTGATCTCGGTGATCAGGTCAGGCGTCGCACACGCTTGCAGCATCCCCGTCCTGGTGCGCAGTGCCCGGTACTCCGGCAGCGAACGTCCCGCCTGGCGCATGTACCACACTGGCGTATGCGGCACCTGTTGCCGTCGGCAGGCGAGCAGGAACGGGGATTCTTCAGCGATCGGCGTCACCAGCCGATGATTTCACAGGCCCGCACCCGTCTCAGCCCGGCCTCAGCGACCGTCGTAGCCAGCACGAATCCGCCGCGCCGGGCAACCGGTGAGGACGGCGAACGAAGAGGGCTTGCCGGGCGGCCGCCCGCAGGCTCGCGATCTCGGCTGTACGGCGGTCCTTCCGCGCAAAAGCGCATGACACGCCGCCGCAGGTCCGGGGCATGCGACCTGTCTCGTGCCAGCATCGATCCTGAGCCGAGAGGTAAGGAGGCCTGATGGCTGAGATCATCCGGCACTGTCCTGACTGCGGCCTGGATCGTTCCATCACGCAGCACCACGGCCTGGCAGGCCGGTGCCCGGATAGTCCTGACCTATGCTGCCCTGAGTGGTATTGCGTCACCTGCGGTGCGGCCCTGCTGATAGGCGACGTCCCCGTAGTCCTCAAGCCGGCCTGCACGGCCGGCCTCCGCGATCGCGTGGCATGACGGTCACTGGCCCGTGCCCGACGCGCAGACCCTGAGGCCGGCTGGGCAGCCAGTGACCATACCTTCCGGCGCCGATGAGTTCCAGCGGGCCGTGGCGGAGATGGAAACCGGGATCGCCGACCAGCTGCGCCTGCGGCCGGAACTAGCCTCGGAGCAGGAGCCGCCGCCCCGGCGGCTGGCGCCGTTCGCGTCCGCTGTAGCCATGGCGGTGACCGACAGCATGGCCCCCGCCGACGCCGATGCCGAAATCGGCTCGGGCAAGTTCGTGCTGCTATTTGACCCGGCGGGTCAGCCGAGCTGGGATGGGAAGTATCGAATTATCGGCTACGTCCGAGCCGAGCTTGAGCCAGAGATGGCTGCCGATCCGCTGATCAACGAGGTCGGCTGGAGCTGGCTCATCGAGGCTCTCGACGCGCGCAGCGCGGGATACAGGAAGATCAGCGGGACCGTGACCACAGTGGTAACGCAGGGCTTCGGCAGCAAGCAGGACGAGCCCACGTCGACCAGCTTCGAGCTGCGGGCGTCGTGGTCACCTGCGATCGCTGATGGCACCTCCGCGGAACTCGACGGTCATGTGGCGGCCTGGTCCGAGGTGATCTGCACCGCAGCGGGACTTCCGCCGGTGGCGCCGGGCGTCGCGGCGCTGCGGCCCCAGCGCCGCAGGCCGCGGCCATGAGCGGCCGCGCCGAGAGCGCAGGGACTACGCCGGCAGATCCCGCGACGTCGCAGTCCGCTGCGAAAGATCCTCCTGCCGACAAGCCAGCCGGCGCAGGTCCTGCCGCCGGAGAACCTCGCGCAGGCCAGTCAGCCGTGTCAGCCGAGCCGGCCGCTGCCGGTGCTGATGCCGCCGTGACGGCAACTGACGAGCAGGCCGCGGCTGAGCGGACGATCGTGCCTCTGCTAGAGCCAAGAGACGGTCTGCCGCCCCTGGTCGAGACCGCCGACGCCCTCCGGAACGCCGTCGACGCGCTGGCAAGCGGGGCCGGACCGGTCGCCGTCGATGCCGAGCGAGCCTCGGGATTCCGGTACGGTCACCGCGCTTTCCTGGTTCAGTTCCGTCGCCAGGGCGCCGGAACCGTCCTGATCGATCCAGTCGCGTGCCCGGATCTGTCGGAACTGGACGCCGCGCTCGCCGACACCGAGGCCGTGCTGCACGCCGCCTCTCAGGATCTGCCGTGCCTGGCCGAACTCGGATACCGGCCCCGTCAGCTCTTCGACACCGAGATTGCCGGCCGCCTGCTCGGATGCCCTCGCGTTGGTCTCGCGACCATGGTTGAGTCGATGCTGGGGCTCGGCCTGGAGAAGAGCCACTCTGCGGCCGACTGGTCTACCAGGCCACTGCCGGACGAATGGCTCCGGTATGCGGCCCTCGACGTCGAGGTGCTTGTCGAGTTGCGGGACCTGCTCGCCGAGCAGCTGGCCGAGCAGGGCAAGCTCGGCTGGGCCCAGCAAGAGTTCGCTGCTGTGCTGGCCGCGCCGCCGGCGCCGCCGCGCACTGATCCCTGGCGACGGACCTCCGGCATCCACCGCGTCCGCAACCGCCGGGGGCTTGCGGTCGTACGGGAGCTCTGGCAGGAACGTGACAAGATCGCGCGGCGCCGGGATCTGTCGCCGACCAAGGTCCTGCCGGATTCGGCCATCGTGGAGGCCGCCCGGCTGATGCCAACCGGACCGGCTGAACTCAGCGCGGTGACCGGCTTCTCCGGCCGGGGCGCGCGCCGCCATATGCCGGAGTGGCAGCGCGCCATAGGCCGCGCCCGGGCGCAACCAGACCGCGCGCTGCCGGCCGCGTCCGCGCCACCCGGCGATGGCCCGCCGCCAGCGCATCGCTGGCAGGATCGCGACCCGGAGGCGGCCAGGCGACTGACGGCGGCGCGCGCCGTGGTCGCCGCGCTTGCCGATGAGCACACGATGCCCGCCGAGAACCTGCTCCCGCCCGACGCCGTGCGGCGGCTGGCCTGGCAGCCGCCGCCAGACCTTAGCGCGGCGGCGGTCGCGACGGACCTGGCCAGCTACGGCGCGCGGCCGTGGCAAGTCGAGCTGGCGGCGGTGCCGATAGCCCGAGCCCTGCTGCGCATCCTGGAGAAAGCCGCCGACTAACCACCGCCAGCGGCGTAGCCCGGCAGGTCATGCCGTACGCCGCAGCACCCGCAGATTGCACGGAACTGCGGAGCCCGCCTGCGGCTGTCCCGCGCAGGGCAGCAGCTGCTCACCCCCGGGGTAATGCGGGAACACGTTGAGCATTACCTCGCAGTCACAGCAGCCGCCGAGCTCGGCCAGCTTGCCGACAAGGGCCGTGGCCTGCGGTGCGCGCACGTCGCGCCAGTGGATCGCCCACCGGTGCGTGCCATCGCAGCCGAACTCGTTGAGCATCCTGAGCAGGAAGCACCGCAGGCACTCCCGCTCCAGTGGTTCGGTTAACAAGCCCGACAGCGCGACGAGCTCGGCCTCGACGGCATCGGCAATGTTGTCGGTCATCGCGTGACTCCCTCCAGTGTCCTGGCTCTACTTCTATCGCCGGCTTCTGACACTTCGGCGGCCGCGCAATAGTCCCGCGGGATGCTCGCGCACCGGTCGCCTGCGCGCAGGCACCGAGCGGGCTTGCCGGTGGCGTGGCTGGCGGGCAACCGGCAGAATGATCAGATGGCGGCGCTTTCCTGGGCACGGCTCTCGACGCCGGTTGGCGAGGTAAGCGCTGGCTGCGGCCCACGCGGAGTGGCGCGCGTGCGCTTCGGTCCGGCACCAGCAGGCACCGAGGACCACCGCGAGCTAGCCGATGCTGTGTGCGGGCAGCTCACCGAGTACTTCCGCGGTCTTCGGACCGCCTTCGACGTGCCGGTTGACTGGTCAGTCACGGCGGGCCAGCAGCGCCAGGTACTCCAGACGCTCGCCGCTGCGGTCAGTTACGGGCAGACCACGAGCTACGGCGAGCTCGCCCGGAGCAGTGGCGTGCCGGCGGCAGACGGCGTCCTGCCAGCCAGGGCGGTCGGGAAGATCATGGGATCCAACCCGATTCCGGTGATCGTCCCGTGCCACCGGGTGCTGGCCAGCGATGGCCTCGGCGGCTACAGCGGCGGCGCGGGGATAGAAGTCAAGCGCTGGCTACTGATCCTGGAGGGCGCGCTGCCGCCAACCTTGGACTGGCAGCCAGCAACGGCCGCCGGCTGAGCGTCCCGGCTACCGCAGCGGTCCGCCAGGTCAGCCTGCCAACCGGACCGAGGGCTTCGTACCGCGCTCCGGGCGAGCAGTCAGCCAACGTCCGCGCTGTGGTGCCGTTCGATGCCAGCGAGCTTGCCGGCGTCGCGGTGCAGCACGATGAATTCACCCTTGCGCAGCGGCCGGTCATCCGGCCCGGCCGCGCCGAGCTGAGCGCAGGCAGCCGCCAGCAGCGCGGGCAGGTTCTCCCGGTGCGCACAGATAACGACCGGCTGCTCGTCGGCCGCGAGCTGCGCCGCCGTCTTCGCGGCCACCCCGCCCGGTCCGGCATCGATGCCATCGGCCACGTCGAGAGCCGCCTCGATCTCCACGCTGGTCCCGATGAACTCCGCGTACGGCCGGACCGTCGCCACGCAACGCTCTGCGGGCGAACTCAGCACCCGGCAGTCGCCGAAGCATTTCAGCAGCGGGGCCAGCAGCCTGGCGTCCTTCTTCCCGGCCGAGTCCAGCGGCCTGGACACATCATCAGCGTGCCAGGCGGACTTGCTGCCCGCCGAGGCGTGCCGGACCAGGATCATGGGCGATGTCCGGCGCGGCCCGGTCCGGAACTCGCCGAGGGTCTGCACGTCTCGCGGGTAGCTGAGGCGAGCGCCGGCCTTGGACGCGGCCAGCCAGGCCAGCTGGTCAATCTCGCTGTTGGCGGCAAAGGTCGTGGCCGCGCCCGTCGGCCTGGCCACCCAGTAATCGACAACCTTGTCTGTCCCCGCCGAGCAATAGCGCACTTCGGGCAGCCTGCGGCCCAGTGTTACCCGGAGCCCGGTCTCCTCGGCAATCTCGCGAACTGCGGCGAGCAGGACATGCTCGCCCGGCTCGAGCTTGCCCTTGGCGAAGCTCCAGTCGTCAAACTTCGGCCGGTGCACGACCGCGACCTGCGCGCCGCCGCCGGCTGGCCGCCACACCACGGCCCCGGCGGCTCTGACTTCGTCGGCCGCGCGATTGTCACCCATCGGATCCACGGACCCGCCTGGACCTGATGAGCAGGTCCTGAATGTCGGTCAGCGGCGCCCCGGACGCATCCAGGTGATGCCGGGTCCAGGTGCCGTCCGGCCCCAGCCACCACGAGGAGATTCGCGGGTCCATGGCCAGATCAATCAGCTGCCGCAATTCGGCCCGCTGCGCCTCGTCAGCGACCCTGACGAGCAGCTCCACGCGCCGGTCCAGGTTCCTGTGCATCAGGTCTGCGCTGCCCATCCACACTTCGTCCGGTGACTCGTCGGCGCCGGTCCCGAATGCGTAGATCCGCGAATGCTCGAGGAACCGCCCGACGACGCTGCGCACCCGGATGGTTTCCGACAGCCCCGCCGCGCCTGGCCTGATCGAGCAGATCCCGCGGATCCACAAGTCGATCGGGACGCCGGCGATGGAAGCCCGGTAGAGCGCATCGATCGTTTCCTCGTCGATCAGCGCGTTGCACTTCATCTGGATCCGCGCGGGCTTGCCATCCCGCTGCAGTTGCGCCTGCGCCTCGATGCGCTCGATGAGCCCGGTCCGCATTCTGGCGGGCGCCACGAGCAGCCGCCGGTAGTCGGTCCGGCGGCTGAACCCGGTCAGGTGGTTGAACAAGTCGGTGATGTCCTCGCCGACCGTCCGGTCCGCGGTGAGCAGCCCGAAGTCCTCATACAGCCGTGCCGTCTTCGGATGATAATTGCCGGTTCCGATGTGACAGAACCGACGCAGCGACCCGTCCGGCTCCTCGCGCACGACCAGGGCCATCTTGCAGTGCGTCTTCAGGCCGAGGAAGCCGAACACCACGTGACAGCCCGCCTGCTCGAGCTTGCGCGCCCAGGCGATGTTGGCCCGCTCGTCACCCCGCGCCTTGAGCTCGACGACGACCACGACCTGCTTGCCGGCCTCGGCTGCGTCAATGAGCGCGTCCACGATTTCCGAGTCACCGCTGGTCCGGTACAGCGTCTGCTTGATGGCTAGCACCCGCGGATCCGCGGCCGCCGCCACCACCAGTCGCTGCACGCTTGCCGTGAACGAGTCGTAAGGATGGTGAACAAGGACGTCCTGCTCGGCCATCACGTTGAAGACGCTCCCGCCGCTGGCCGCCAGGGCCGCCTCGGACGGGACGAACCTCGGATACTTCAGGTGCCGGATGTCGAGGTCCGCGATCGACGACAAACCGGACAAGTCCAGCGGGCCAGGTACCCGGTAGACCGCCCGGGTGTCGACGTCCAGCTCGGTGACCAGCTTGTCCAGCACGTCGTCGGAGATGGACTCCTCCACCTCGAGCCGGACCGCGGGCTCGAACCGGCGGCGCATCAGCTCGCGCTCCAGCGACTTCATCAGGTTCTCGGTCACGTCCTCGTCGATCTCAAGGTCGCTGATCCGGGTTACCCGGAATACGTGGTGCTCCAGGATGTCCAGACCGACGAACAGATCGCCGAGATGCGCGGCGATGACGTCCTCCAGGGGCACGAACCTGTTCGGCGCCACGGTGAGCAGCCTCGGCAGCAGCGGCGGCACCTTCACCCTGGCGAACATGGTGTGGCCGGTGTCCGGGTCCGCAAGGGTCATGGCCAGGCTGAGGGTCAGGCCAGAGATGAACGGGAACGGGTGAGCAGGATCCACCACGAGCGGCGTCAGCACCGGGTAGATGCGCTCCCGGAACAGCGTCGAGAGCCGGGACTGCTCGTCCGGCACTAGCTCCTTCCAGCGCAGGATCTCGATTCCCTCGCTGGCCAGGGCAGGCTGCAGCAGCTCATGGAAGCAGCGGGCATGCCGGGCGGACAACTCGCCGGCGAACCGCAGCGCGTTCTCCAGGATCTGCTCCGCCGACGCTCCTGACGCGTTCTCGACCGGCAGCCCGGTGGCCATCCGGCGGATCCGGCCCGCGATCCGGACGCCAAAGAACTCGTCAAGTGCGCTTGCGAAGATCGCGGCGAACCGGACCCGCTCCAGCAGCGGGACATTGGGATCCTCGGCTAGCTCAAGCACCCGCTGGGCGAACCTGAGCCAGCTATCCTCCCGGTCCAGATAGCGGTCTGACGGCAGCTGGATCGCGGCACGCTGCTGGCTTGCCCGCTCGGCAGCCTCGCGCTCTCGTTCCGCCGCCCTGGCCCTGGCCCTGGCCGCCGCCTGCTGGTGCTGCCTGGCCCGGTCGGTCGCTGCCCGGCGCTCACGTTCGGCCGCCGCAGCTACGTTGGCTCGGTCGGCGCGTTTTGGTGCGGCGGATTCCATGTCCCTATTGTCCCCCGGCAGACCAGCGGCAAAAGGAGACGAGGCCCTGGTTTCCTAGTAACGGTTAGCCGAATGCTACGCAGAAACCGGCCGAACTTGTCAGTTGTGTCACTCCGGCGCCGGTTATACGCCTTTAGTAACGATAAGGCGGCCAGCTGCAGCAGGCTTGCGTCTGGTGGACGTTGCCGCCAGGATCGGACCGATGCCCTGCGATCATCAGGGGAACGGTGTCCAGCCAGAGCGGACGGAGATTGTTATGCGCATCGGCACTTCGGTAGCTGAACCCGATGGGCCCGACGCACTGGCCAAGGTCGCCGATCAGCTGCGCATGGCGGTCGACGAAGGGTTCGCCTCGGCCTGGATGTCTAACATCTTCGGCCTGGAGGCGCTGACAGCGCTGGCCGTCGCAGGCAGCCAGGTGCCGGGGATCGAGCTCGGCACCGCGGTCGTGCCGACATACCCGCGGCACCCGGCGGTCCTCGCCCAGCAGGCGCTGACAGCCGACCTGGCGCTGGGCGGCAGGCTCGCCCTCGGCATCGGGTTGTCACACCAGATCGTCATCGAGGACATGTACGGCTACAGTTTCGACAAGCCCGCCCGGCACATGCGCGAGTACCTCGCCGTGCTGGTGCCGCTGCTGGCTGGTGATCCGGTGTCCTTCGACGGTGAAACCGTGCATGCTCACATTGGCCTGTCGACGCCACGTTCCGGTCGTAAATTGCCGTTGCTGCTGGCCGCGCTCGCCCCGCAGATGCTGAGCCTGGCCGGCCGCCACGCGGACGGCACCGTGCTGTGGATGACCGGTCCCGCCACTGTGCGCGATTACATCGTCCCTACCATCACGGCCGCGGCCAGCGAGGCCGGGCGGCCGAGCCCCCGCGTCGTATGCATCCTGCCGGTGTGCGTCACCGATGATCCAGCGCAGGCACGCGCGGATGCGGGCAAGGCATTCGCGATCTACGGGCAGCTGCCGTCTTACCGAGCGATGCTCGACAAGGAGGGCGCGGCCGGCCCGGGCGACGTCGCCATCGTCGGTGACGAGGATTCGGTCGCCGGGCAGATCACGGCACTGGCCGACGCCGGGGTGACCGATTTCGTCGCCGGCGAATACGCACGCGGCGACGCGGCGGTGCGGACCAGGGCGCTGCTCCGCACGCTCATCGGCACCCGCCTCGGTTAGCGTGAAAGTGGCAACGCCGCCAGAAGAGTAGCGGTGCCGTCACACGCGCGCTACAAGACCGGTAACCGCGGCTCGACACGCGCCGCTAGCTCGGCGAGCAATCCAGGCAGCACCCGCTCCTCGTGGACGGCCCGGCCGGTCATCCGCATCAGCTCGGACAGCCGGGGATCCCACGGACTCGGCTCGGCCTGGCCCGTGAGCGGATCA
This sequence comes from uncultured Actinomycetota bacterium, assembly GCA_963795265.1. Taxonomy (GTDB): domain Bacteria; phylum Actinomycetota; class Actinomycetes; order Streptosporangiales; family Streptosporangiaceae; genus JAJYUU01. The sequence goes on from CAWCHF010000008.1 coordinate 265,262, forward strand.
GCTCCGCCTGCCAGCGCGTCCTGGTAGTCCCCGGCCGTCATCCGCCATGGCTCGGCGCGCAAGCGACGAAGCGCTGTGGCCGTTCCCCGCAGCCCTGGCCAGCTGAAGTCGGCGTGCCAGCGCACCGTCGATCCGCTGCTCGCGGCCGACTCGAGCAACCGGGTGCAGGCCACCGATGGCTCGCCCTCGGTGCACACCAGCGGCGGGCAGGCCGCACCAAGCTGATCTGCGGCGGCCGCCATCAGGGCCGTGCTCGAGCAGACGAAGATCTCCAGCGCCCAGGGCAGCGCCGGGGCGGCCGCGATCTGCCGCAGGGTCAGCCGGAACGGCTGGCCCGCGTCGGCGGCCTCGGTCAGCCAGCGGCCGACCGGCTCGCCGCCGGATCGCAGGTTGAGCACCAGGATCTGGCTGGCCAGATCGTCGGTGACTACACCCGCCGCACCCCACAAGGCCAGCTCCGCAGCGCGGGTCACTGGCATGGCGACGCCTTCGCGAGCGGCCAGGGCACGGAGCACCAGCAGGGCTAGCGGCCCGGCCGAGAGCGCTCGATCGTCGCCGGTCGCTTCGCTGGCAAGTCCGGCCAGCACGGCCGGGCCCTGTTCCGGTCCGTCCGGCAGGTGCTCGAGCACGGTCACGGCCTGCGTGATCATGTTCGCGCGGCCTTGCCTGATCAGCTTGGTGACGGTGCCATCCCGGCTGATGGCGTCCAGCCAGTCCCGGTACCAGTCGTGCTTCGACAGCAGGCTGGCACGTACTTCAGCCAGCGCATCACCCCAGCGCCGCAGATCGGCAGCGCGCTCGGCGGCCAGGTTGCGCACCGGCCCGCGCAGCGCCTCCACGGCGGTAACCAGGTCTGGTGCGGCCGCGGCCCGCCAGAGCTCGGACGCGACCGCGGGCAGCGGCACGCTCAGCGAGGTGCCGCGGCCAGCGTTCCGGCCGATCAGGCGCGCGGCCGCCCGCCGTTGCGCCGGGGTAGCGCCGATGAGGGTCACGGTGCCGTCGAGAGGCTCGCCGCGCTCTAGCCTGCTGCGGATCCTGTCCACCAGCCAGGCCAGCTCCGGCGACCCCAGCATGCGCTGCAATTTGCCGTGATCTACGGCGATCTGACGCGCTGGTCCCGACATGCCCACCGGCGCATCGTAGCCAGCGCACGCGGCCCCGCGAAAGCCCTGGACGGCCGTCAGCTACCCGGACCCGGTACCCATCGCGCATCGGCACGGACGCGGCATCAGGTTCAAGTAGCGGGCCGGATAATGATCGCCCGTACCGCACTTGCTGATAATCGCTAACCGAGTGGACAGTTCAGCCGGTAAGAGCAGGAGTACAGTCATGTGCACCCCGGTCTCCGCGCAGATGATTCGTATCGTCGGAGGTACCTAATGGCTTTACCGGACGCGATAGAAAACTACGTGGGAATGCTCCGGCTGCTACTCCGCGAGTCGGACTCGGTGGTCGTTCGCGGACGCCTCATGCGCGAGTTCTCCCCGCAGAGCGCAGCCGAGCGGCCTGAGGAAGCTCTGATCAGGGGTGGCTTCTCGGTAGCGGAGGCACAGCAGCCGTTCAGCCGCCTCGCTGTGGCCGCCGAGGATTATCTTGAGGTAGCTGACGCCCTCCAGCGAGAACTTGAGCGGGAGTCCATCGAAAGCAGCGCCGCTCAGCGGGAAACTACCGGGACTAGCGCTGATGAGCGAGAAACCATCGAAAGCAGCGCTGATGAGCGCCTCGCGGCGCTGATGAGCGGGCACTGGCTAGCCGCCACGGGACTGACCCTGGCCGCGGAATCCAGCCTGGAGATGACGCGCCCGCCGGGCATCGACTCGCTACGCCGAGTCCTGGCTATCCAGTTGCCGGAATCTGGCGACCTATCAGGGGCGATCGGCGGGAGCGAGTACCCCGCGGCTGAAGTCGTCCTGTCGTACGCCCAGGGCCAGGAACTGGCGGAGATCGAAGCCGGGCTCCGCGGCCTGCCTCCGGTGCGCGGAGCCGCCGTCGACCCAGCGGACTCGGCGTCGGCCCGCATCATGCGGGGTCTGGTGCTGTCCACCAATAGCATCGCGGCAAACGTGGCGGCGAGCAACGTGCTTGGCCCACTTTTGAACAGCGCGGTAAGTAGCTTCGTCCGCGGCGGGTCAGGGTATTTCGCAAGCGGCACGCAATTGGGCATCGGGCGAATCCGGAAGGCAGCACTGAAAGTTATCCAGCGCGCAACAGAAATTGCCCGCAAGTTTCTCGGCAACGAGCCCGTCGACCAGGTTGAGGACTGGATCCGTACGAACGTCATGGAGCTGGTGGTGCAGACGGAGCTGAAGTTCGTCCGGAAGGCACTGAAAGCTGACGAGCTGGAGAAGGCTAGCCAGCGGGTGCTGGCCGCCTTGACGCCAGCGGGCACGAAAGACCGGATCGCCAAGCTGGACCTGGTAGCGGCGGATTACCAGCGCTGGAGCAAGTGGGCGACATCTGGGTCGCGGCTCCTCGCCATGGTGCCCACAGTCGCGCTTGGTCCCGCTGGTCCCCCGGTTGTCGCGGCGGCGGCGGTGGCGCTGCTGGCTTACCAGGTCTGGACCACCTGGGATCACCTCGACTGGCCACGCTGGCCGTTGCCGAGCCGGGCGCTCGGAATCGCCGCCGTCCTCGGAGTGCGCGCGCCCTAGCCGCGCGCCGGCCGCGCTTCATTGCCTCAGGTACAGATCGCGAAGCAGGCTGATCTCGGCTCCATGGTGGATCACCTCACGGTGAATGTGGAGGACGAGCGCGGCCATCGAGTGCTCGGCGTAGGGTCCTTCGGCCGGCCCGCATTGCCGCGCCAGGCCGTCTGCGCCAAGGCCGCGTACGCCCTTGATCCAGGCATCGTGGCCCTCGTCGAGCTGGCGCAGCGCGCCGGCTGCCGTGGTGGCGTAGTCCCACGTCGGCCAGTCCGCTGGCGGTCCGCCGAAATGTGAGGCATTCCGCGATCCGAAAACCCCCACGATGATGTGCGCCAGGCGCCAGGCGATCGTTGACACCGGCTCGGGGTCGTGCGGTGGCATCGCGAAGTCAATCACGAGGTCACCGGGACCCATCGCCAGCGGAGTCGTGCTCTGCGCCCGCGGGCGAATGCTCCAGCTGCCTGGCGCCGGCTCCCAGAAATACTCATCGTCGGTCATTCCGTCCAGCCGGGGGCGAAGCTGGTGCTGCCAGTGCCATTCGAGCTGATCGGCCAGCTCGCTGTTCCAGTCGATGTCCATGGCGTCGACCGTAGCTCGTAATGCGGACAGGAACGGTCCTCGATTACTGGCAGACTGAGATTCGTGCTGGAAACCTCCGCCCGGCTGCTCAGGCTGCTGTCGCTGCTGCAGACCCGCGCGGACTGGCCAGGCGCAGACCTGGCCAGCCGGCCGAGGTCACCGTCCGTACCTTGCGCCGGGATGTACAGAAGCTGCGAAGCCTTGGCTACCCGGTCCATGCCGCACCGGGTGTGGCTGGTGGCTACCGGCTCGGAGCGGGCGCGGCGCTGCCACCGCTGCTGCTGGATGACGACGAGGCCGTCGCGGTGGCGCTGAGCCTGCGGACCGCGGCGACTCACTCGGTGACCGGTGTCGGAGAGGCATCCGTGCGGGCGCTTGCCAAGCTGGAGCAGGTGCTGCCGGCCCGGCTGCGGGAGCAGGCCACCGCGATTGGTCACGCAACAATTCCGCTGACTAGTCCGGACGCAAGCGTGGACGTGAACGTGCTCACCGCGATCGCCCGCGCGTGCCGCAGCAGGGACCGAGTTGCCTTCGGTTACCGGCGCGGCCCTGGTGCTGAACTGACCGAGCGTCGTGCCGAGCCGCACCGGCTCGTACAAGCCGGTTACCGGTGGTACCTGGTCGCCTTCGACCTGGAGCGCGGCGACTGGCGCACGTTCCGCGCTGACCGGATCGAATCGCCGCGGCCAACCGGCAGCAGGTTCGAGCCGGGTGACCCGCCTGACGCGGCCGCATTCGTTGCCAGCGCGATCAGCACGGCGCCGTACCGGTACCAGGCCCGGGTGCTCGTGCGCGCGGCAGCCGCGACCGTGGCCGCCCAGGTGCCGCCCACCGTCGCAAAGATAGAGCCTGCCACCGCTGAAACCTGCGTGCTGTCTAGCGGTTCTGATTCGCTCGACTCGCTCGCATTCCATCTCGCCATGCTCGGCTTCGACATCACCGTGCTCGAGCCACCCGAACTAGCCGAGCGCATGCGCGCCCTCGGCGCCAGACTGCTGCGAGCCCACTGACGACGGGCTCTGCCCGGATGCTAGAGGTCGCGCTCGGCCTTGATGCGTCCGGTCTCGGCCGCGCTGACGAGAGCCGCGTAGTCCCGCTCAGTGAGGTCCGCGTAAGCGGCCGCGAAGTCAGCGATCGCGTTGTCGAAGGCGGTGGAAGAGCCCAGATAGGACGCGATCGCGACCCGGTCCCCGGTCCTCGCGTGCGCACGCGCCAGCGTCCAGCCGCACAGGGCACCATAGCGGCGCATCCCGCCCGGCACCATGGTGCCGATCTCGATCGAGAACTTCCAGTCCCGCAGCTGGCGCACGTAGTAGTCGTGCGACCGGCCGTCGGCGCCGTGCCGGATACGCATCCAGCCGAGGAAGATGTCGCTGGCTGCCTGGGTGAAACGCTGGCCGACGACAACCCGCTCACCCTGATTGGTGTACTCGCCAGGTCCGGCGAAGCCGCTGAGTACCGACTTCTCGGCCTCCTTGACCTGAAGGAACAGCGGATCGGTGTCGCCGCCGCCGAGCATAAGCGCGATCCAGCAGCGGGTGCCGACGCTCCCGACGCCGACGACCTTCATGGCCACGTCCGCGAGCTCGTACCGGCCGAGCAACACGGCGCTGTCCTCTCGAAGGGTGACGCGGTAGGCCTTCAGCAGCTCCGGGATCTGCCCTTCCATGTCCGCCATGCCGGGCTGTGCCAGCAAGTCAGCGACGGGAACGATAAGTGGCGGATCGGCCTTGATCTTGGGCTGGCCGTCCACCATGGTGGTCAGCTTGGCAAGGGCCTGCATGCTGTCCTTGGTACGCGCCTTCGCCAGTCCCTGGTCAACAGCCTTGCGCATGCGCGCGGTCAGGCTGGACTTGAACTCGATTCTGAGCCGTTCCAGGTCCGCGTGCGAATACCACACATCCAGGTTCGTCATGCCCGCGAAACTGCGCATGGCCTGCCGGTACTGGCCGACCGCGGCGAGCAGGATGTTGCGGCGCTGCTTGCGGCTGTAGGCGTTCTCCCGGGCGGCCACTTCGATGCTCGCGGCCAGCCGCTTGACATCCCACTCCCACGGACCTGGCAGTGTCTCATCGAAGTCGTTGATGTCGAACGCCATCCGCCGCTCCGGCGTGCCGAACACGCCAAAGTTCGAGAGGTGCGCGTCACCGCAGGCCTGCACGATGAACCCGGTCACCGGGGTGTAGCCCAAGTCGGTCGCCATCGGCAGCGCCGCACCGCGGAAGTAGGAGAACGGCGATGCCAGCATCCGGCCGTACCGGACGGGCACCAGCTCTGGTACCCGCGACTTCGCCTGACTATCCAGCTGGTCAACCGGGTCTGGCCGGTCCGCCGGCAAGTCGAGCGCGGCGTGCTCTTCTCGCGACACGACAGTCCTGGCGGCCTTGCCGGCGGTGGCACGCTCAGCCGGCGTCAGCAAGCTACCCAGCGACGGCCATTCCGGCTTCGTGACAGGCCGTTTGACCTGCGTTCTTACCGCGGACATCGGCACCTCCCGAAGCGGATGCACGGTGCCTTACCCGCGGTAGGGCTGGCCAGTTCACCCAGACCGGGTGATCTCCACGCTCCGGGGCGGTGGGAGCCCGCCCGTATTGGCAGCCTGTGACGCGGCGCGCGACCCGGCGAGCCAGGACGTTAACCCAGGCCGCAGGCCTTGCGGATGTCGTCGCGGCTGGCCAGCTTGACGCGCGCGCCGCGGCCGAGCCTGACCGCAAGCTCCTTCTCGGCCTCCTCGATCTTCAGCCAGTCGGCATAGCTCACATGCCTGCGGCCGCGTCCGGCCAGCACCTCGTGCAGCGGCGACCCCGCCGCTTCGCCGGTGCCGCCAGCAGCGGGCATCCGCAGCAGGCCGGCCCGCGGCAGCTGAACGTCGTCAGGGCCGGGACCGCCGGCCAGATCGGCCAGCAGCGATCTGACGGTTTCGGCGGCGTCCGACTTATTCGTCCCGATCACTCCGGTTGGACCGCGCTTCAGCCAGCCCGCCACGTACTCGCCCGGCAGCGGCTGGCCGTCCGGTCCCAGGACCCGTCCAGCCTCGTTCGGCACCGTGGATGATCGCTCGTCGAACGGCACGCTGGCGAGCGGCACGCTCTGGTACCCCACCGAACGCAGCACCATCTGCACGTCCAGCGTCTCCCGTTCGCCGGTGCCTTGCAGCTTCCCGGACTCGTCGAGCCTGGTTCGCTCGACAGCCAGCGCCTCGACCCCGTTCCCGCCCTGGATTTCCTCCGGCCGCAACCAGAACCGGACGGTCAGCCTTCGCCCGCCGCCGGCCGGCGCCCGGCTGGCCCATTCGGAGATCACCGTGTAATTGCCGCGAACGTGCCGGTCAGTCTCGGCGAGCCGGGCACTTTCACCGCTGGCGTCGAACGCGTGCAGGTCCGCCTCGCCGTCACCCACGACGACGTCGACGCCAGCCAGCTCGCCCAGCTCGCGCAGCTCTTTGGTGGTGAACTTGGCCTGGGCCGGGCCGCGGCGGCCGATCATGTGCACTTCGCGGACCTTGCTGGCCATGAGCGCCTCGAGAACAGGCTGCGAGACGTCGGTCTCGCGCAGTTCCTCGGGATTGCGAACCAGGATCCTGGCGACGTCGACGGCCACGTTCCCCACGCCGATGACGGCGACCGACTCGGCGTCCAGCGTAAAAGCGGCGGGGTCGACATCCGGGTGCCCGCAGTACCAGTTCACGAAGTCGGTCGCCGCGATGCTGCCCGGCAGGTTCTCGCCCGCGATGCCAAGCTGCCGGTCGCGCATTGCCCCCGTCGCGTACACCACCGCGTCATAGCCAGCAAGCAGGTCATCGCGGCTAACGTCATCGCCCAGGTGCACTCCGCCGATGAAATTGACGCCCTCATGCTCCAGCACATTGCGCAGGTACTCGGCGATCGACTTGATCGACTTGTGGTCGGGCGCGACACCGTAGCGGACCAGGCCGTACGGCGTAGGCAGCCGGTCCAGCACGTCGACACGGATCGACCTGGGCGGGTCCAGGGCGGCAGCCTGCTTGATAAGCGCCTCGGCGGTATAGAGGCCGGCCGGGCCGGAGCCGACCACGGCCACCTGAAGAGTCTGCATGCATGCGATTCTGCCTTGTCGCGGGGCCTGACGCGGCCACGGCGGCGGAGTTGGCGGCATACCGACCGCGAGAAAATAGCACTATTAATCCGTTTAGTGCGGCATCGACTGCTCAGGAGCGGACCGCGGTCCTGCGCCCGCACCGGCACCTTGCCGAGATCGGGAGAATTGTCGCCTGCGAATTCTGCTGGCCGTTTCTTTTACCGTCCCTTAGTCCGTGGCACTCATTGCCTTTAGCCCGCGCCGGGTATCGCTTCCATCTCATCAATTGCAGGTCAGCAAGTAACAGCCACGCGGCGCCAGACCTGCATGCGCGGACGCGGGCAGCATGACCAGCAAGGATGCAGAGTGAATTCTCGGGGCACAAACCGAAAGAAAATCACGGTCATACGCGCTCTGGCGGGCGTCGCAGCGTTTTCCGTGGTAGCCGGAATACTGGTGAGCGCCGTCGGATTGCCGGTGGCAGGAGTCATCGGAATCGCTGCACGCGATGCGGCTCAGACCTTTAACAACCTGGCAGTGCCGAACCTGGCGCAGATCCCGTCGCGCTCGGAGATCGTCGACTCCCGCGGCAACCTGATCGCCTACTACTACCCGAATCACATCTACCGGGTGCCGGTCACCTACCACCAGATTTCCCCGGTCATGCGAAACGCGATCGTGGCCATCGAGGACTCCCGGTACTACCAGCACGGCGCGATCGACATCCGCGGCACGCTACGTGCCATCGGCATGGACGTGCTCGGCGGCACGGTTCAGGGCGGCTCGACGCTGGCCCAGCAGTATGTCAAGAACGCGCTGGTGCTGACTGCACCTAGCGCCGCGCAGCAGCGTGCCGACGTGACCGACAGTGTGGCTCGTAAGATCCGGGAACTGCGGATCGCGGCCACGATCGAGCACGAGCTGACCCAGAACCAGCTGCTGGCCGCGTACCTGAACGTGGCGTATTTCGAGAACGAAGCGTACGGAATCCAGGTCGCCGCTCAGCGTTACTTCGGCACAACAGCGGCCCGGCTGACCCTGACCCAGGCGGCCATGCTGGCCGGGCTGGTCCAGAATCCGGCGCAGTACGACCCGCTGGCCAACCCGGCCGCCGCCAAGGCCAGGCGGAATGTCGTGATCGCGCGGATGGTGCAGCTCGGCTACGTGAGCCAGGCCGATGCCGCGGCCGCCGAGCGGGCGCCGCTCGGCCTGCACTACTCTCCACAGTCGCTGCTGGAAGGCTGCACTAGCCCGTCGGCCAGGAATTCGGCGTGGTTCTGCGATTACGTGCTGGCTGAGCTGCGCGCCAATCCCGCGTACCGGCAGGCCTACCAGCTGCTCAACACCACTGGCGGACTCACGATCCGGACCACGATGAATCCCCAGGACCAGCGGGCGGCACAGCAGGCGGTGAGCTTCATGCTGCCGCCACCCCCGTCAGGCTTCAATCCGGGCCGGAACGCGGCGGCCGAAGTTCTCATCCAGCCTGGCACCGGGCATATCGAGGCCGTCGCGGTGGACCGGCGCTACGGCACGGGCGCAGGCCAGGACAGCATCGATTACGCAGCGGACACAGCCGAGAACGGCGGCGCCGGCGTCCAGACCGGGTCATCGTCCAAGCTATTCACCTTGATCACGGCGCTGAAGGAAGGCACTCCGTTCGGATTCAGCATGCATGTGGTCTCACCATCGGACCTGGGTGGCTACTCCAACTGCCACGGCCAGCCCACCGGGCCGTTCCAGGTGTCCAATGCGGAGGGGCCCGGCAAGGGGACGTACTCGCTGTACACCGGCACCACGCAGTCCATCAACGTGTTCTTCGCCCAGCTTGAGCGGCGTGTCGGCCTCTGCAACGTGGTGCGGACGGCGGTGAGCATGGGAGTGCACCGCGCCGACGGAAGCTCACTGCTCAGCGGGGTGGGCAAGCCGGGCTCGGCGACCTACCAGCCGCCAGCCGACGACTTGCCCTCGTTCACTCTCGGCGCGGTCGATGTGTCGCCGATGACCATGGCGGGCGCATACGCGACGGTCGCAGCCGGCGGCATCTACTGCACCCCGGTTGCGATCAGCAGCATCGACACGATCAACCACGCCGCGCTGCCGGTAGCGCACGGCGACTGCCATCGCGTCATGTCCGCCAGCGTCGCGGCGGCCGCGACCTACATCCTTTCCGGCGTGCTGACCAGCGGGACCGCGCGGGGGGACGGAGTCACCAGGGGCGGCGTCTACGTACCGCAAGCGGGCAAGACGGGAACGGCGAACAGCTTCGATTTCGCCGCGTTCGGCGGGTACACCCCGCATCTGGCGGGATACGTGTCGATGTTCAACCCGACCGGGCCGGTCACGCACCCGATGACGGGCTACGCGTCGTGCTACCGGTCGGCCTACGGCGCCGCCGACTGCCCGGGCTCGGTCTTCGGCGCGAATGCCGGCCAGATCTGGCAGCTGACGTTCGAGAACGCCTTCCTCGGCCGCTCGGTCGGCTACTTCGCCGGCGTGCCGGGCGGCAGTCAGTTCCTCAGCCAGGGCACCGGCATGAACACAGGCACCGGCCGGAAGCACAAGTAGCCGAACTGCCAGGCTAAGCGCGCTGCTCCTGTCCGAGCTGGGGCGCGCGGCTGGCGACCTGCTCGGTGATGACCCTGGCGAGCTGCTGGGGAGTCAGCCCGCAGTCCTCCAGCAGCGCGTTGCGCTCGCCGTGCTCGAGGAATTCCTGGGCCAGCCCGAACGTCCGCACCGGGGTATCGATGTCGTGGTCGCGCAGCAGCCTGGCCACGGCGTCACCGAAGCCGCCCACCCGCCCGTTGTCCTCGACCGTCGCCACCAGGGCGTGCTGCCGCGCGGCATCCAGCAGCGCCACATCGAGCGGCTTGACCCAGCGCGGGTCGACGACGGTGACACCGATCCCCTGGTCGGCCAGCCGGTCTGCGGCCTCGGCGCAGACGGCCGCCATCGGGCCTGCGCCGAGCAGCAGGACGTCGGCCCGGCCCGGGTCGGCGGGCAGCCGCAGCACATCCATCGACCCAAGGCGCGCGACGGCTGGCAGGTCAGCAGGGGCCAGCCTGCCGGGGAAACGGAGCGCCGTCGGGCCGTCGTCGATCGCTACCGCCTCGCGGAGCAGCTCGGCCAGCCTGGTGCCATCGCGTGGCACGGCGATCCGCAGGCCAGGCACCAGCTGGAGGATCGAGCCGTCCCACATGCCGTGGTGACTAGCCCCGTCCGGCCCGGTGACACCCGCGCGGTCGAGCGCGAAGGTGACCGGCAGCCGGTGCAGCGCCACATCCATCAGCACCTGGTCGAATGCGCGGTTCAGAAACGTTGCGTAGATCGCGCAGACCGGATGCATGCCGCCCATCGCCAGGCCTGCTGCGCTGGTGACCGCGTGCTGCTCGGCGATCCCGACGTCAAAAACCCGGTCAGGGAACGCCGCTGCGAACTTGGCCAGCCCGGTCGGATGCAGCATCGCGGCAGTGATCGCGACCACGTCCGGCCTGCTGGCGCCGATGGCAGCCAGCTCATCGCTGAAAACCTGGGTCAGCGGCCGGCTGGCGAGCCCGCTGACCGGCGGGGTGGCCGGAAGCAGCGCGCCCTGCGTGCCCGGCCTGGCAGCGGATCCGGCCACGGACCCGGCAGCCGCCGATCCGCCGGCCGGGCGGGCTGCCGGGGATACCTGATGCAGGCAGTCCTCGACATTCTCTTCCGCCAGCGGGTAGCCGAACCCTTTGCGGGTGATCACGTGTACGAGCACCGGGCCGCCGAAATCCCGGGCGCGGCGCAGGGCGTGCTCGACCGCATGCTCGTCGTGCCCGTCAACCGGGCCGAGGTACTTCAGGCCCAGGTCCTCGAACAGCACTTGCGGCTGGAGGACGTCCTTCAGGCCCTTCTTGATCCCGTGCAAGCGTCTCGAACAGCGGCGGCCCGACCAGCGGCGCGTGCGACAGCGAGCTCTTGATGTAGTCGAGCACCTGCTCATAGCGCTGGGACACCCGGATCGAAGCCAGGTGGTCCGCCAGGCCGCCGATCGTTGCCTGGTAGGAGCGCCCGTTGTCGTTCACGACGACGACGACGCGCCGGTCCTTGGACCCGGCGATATTGTTCAGCGCTTCCCAGGCCATCCCGCCCGTGAGCGCACCATCGCCGATCACCGCGACGACGCTGCGGTGCGTTTCGCCGCGCAGCTGGTAGGCCTTGGCCAGGCCGTCGGCGTAGGACAGGCTGGTCGAGGCGTGCGAGTTCTCGATCACGTCATGGGCTGATTCAGCGCGGTTCGGGTAGCCCGATACCCCGCCTCGCTGGCGCAGGCCGTCGAAGTCGGCGGCCCGGCCGGTGAGCAGCTTGTGCACGTAGGACTGGTGCCCGGTGTCGAACACGATGCGGTCGACCGGGGACTCGAAGACCCGGTGCAGCGCGAGCGTGAGCTCCACCACGCCGAGGTTCGGCCCCAGGTGGCCACCGTTCCTGCTGACGATCCGGATCAGGTAATCACGGATCTCCGCCGCCAGCCTGGCCAGGTCCTCCGCGCCGAGGTCCTTGAGATCGCGAGGCCCCGAGATTGACTCCAGCAGTGTCACCGGGCTGTCCTCCTCGTGGTCGGCACCTGGCGGCGCAGGCGGTGCAGCGTAACGGAATCTGCCCAGCCTGAACGCAACGAGTCTAATTCGGCCGGCGCGGACCCGCGCCCCGGCTCACCCGTGAGGCTGACGGCGGCGTCACGTTGCGTCCGGGGCACCAGCGCCGCTGGCAGCGAAATTACCGGGTTAGCGCGCACAAGCTGATGAAGATAGCGATCTAGGCTAGTTGATATCCATATCTGATCTCCGGGGTCGCCCCTCTGATCCCGGCCACCACCGCACTCTGGGGTGCTGGCGGGATGGTCACAACGACCGGACTGCGGGCTGTCGTCTGCGCCCGCGGGCGAATTGGCTAACGCCGCGATATCGATTCCGCACACCTCACTGCGTTGCCATTCCGCCGGGCTTCAGGCAGCACTTACAGTATGTCCCATGACTGGCGAAGTATCCCCCGCTGACCGTCCGGCAGCGACCGGAGCCCAGGCCGAGCTCAGGGCCTCGCACGAGGACCGGGACAGGGTCGTCGAGGTGCTCAGGGTCGCCGCCGGCGACGGCAGGCTGACAGCGGAGGAACTGGACCAGCGGCTGGAGGCAGCGCTCACCGCGCGGACCTATAACGAGCTCGCCGTCCTCACCACCGACCTGCCAGCGGCCGGAGGTTACCGGGCCAGCGTTGCCGCCCCGGAAGCTAAGGACCTGGTCAGGATCGACTGCGGGTCCGGCGCCGCCCGGCGGGATGGCGCCTGGGTCGTGCCGCAGCGGATGGAAGTCCGGGTGACCAGCGGCAGCGTCCGGCTCGACCTCACCAAGGCTGTGATCACCAGCGCAACGCTGAAGATCGATGCCGAGGTCAGGTCTGGCTCGCTCACTCTTGTCACCCGGCCGGGAATTGTCGTGGACACCGACGACGTGGCCGTCCGGAGTGGCAGCGTCGGAGTCAAGACCCGCGGCATCGCTGACGCCCCGGTTATCCTCCGGATCCAGATATCCGGCAAGGTCACCAGCGGCAGCATCAGCGCGAGGCCACCACGACGGACGTTCCTGCAGTGGCTGCTGCGGCGGCCTTACGATTTCAGCTAGCCAGCCAGACAACCCGGTCGCGGGCGCAGGCCGCGGCGCTAGCCCGGCGCCGGCAGCTCGGCTGAGGCGAGCGATCCGCCGGCCGCGGGCACCGTCCTGGCTCGGCCTGCCAGCCAGCCGGTGATCAGCTGCAGTGCGGTAATGGCCAGCAGCACCAGCCCTGGCACCGTCCAGCCGCCGGTGGCATCGTGCAGGAAACCGATGGTCAGCGGACCGGCGCTGGCGATGAGGTAACCGACACCCTGTGCGAAAGCCGACAGTGATGCGGCGCTCACCGGATCGGGTGCGCGCGCCATCGTGAAGAAGATGCCGAGGCCCAGGGTCGCGCCCTGGCCGAGGCCGAGCAGGAATATGAAGGCAGCGGCCAGTCCCGCAGGCCCGAACACTGCCCCGGCCAGGCCGGCCGCCGTGGCTGCCATGGACACCGCGACCAGCCGTTTCTGGTCAGCTGCGCGATGGGCCAGCATCGGCGCGATCAGCGCGGTCACGGCATTGCCGAGGTTCATCAGGGCGAGCAGCAGCCCGGCATGAGCCGCGCTCACGCCACGGTCTCTGAACATGGTCGGGAACCAGGACAGGGTCGCGTAATACGACAGGCTCTGCAGGCCCATGAACAAGGTGACCTGCCAGGCAAGCGCGCTGCGGCCCATCGCCAGCGCGCCAGATCGGCGGCCAGCACCACCCCGCCAGCCGATGCCCTCGGGCTGGGTACGGAATCGCAGCTGCGGTATCCAGATCAGGGCCGCGACCAGAGCCGGACCTGCCCATAGTGCGAGGGTGACGCGGACGGCCGCACTGCCGCCTGCCACCGCGCGCCCGCCGGCTGATCCGGCCGCGGCGTTGAAGACCGGCACCGCGAGAAGCGAAGCCACAATGGCCCCGGCGGCCAGCATCAGCAGGTACAGCCCGATCAGCAGCCCCGCACGGTCCGGCATCCGGCGCTTCACCAGGCTGGGCAGCAGCACATTCATCAGCGCGATGGCGGCACCGGCCACGATCGTGCCGGGAAACAGCAGCGCGTGCGGGCTGATCCCGCGCAGTAGCAGGCCCGCGGCCAAAAGGAGCAGCGCGGCGCAGAGCACTCGCTCCTCGCCGAATCTGCGACTCAGCGGCGCGGCCGAGCCGGAGAACACGCCGAAGCACAGCACCGGCACGGCCGCAAGCAGCGCCAGGCTGGCCGCCGAGATGTGCAGGGCCGACTGGAGTTCGGGGAACACCGGCGGCAGGCTGGTAATGGCCGCGCGCAGGTTGAAGGCGAGCACCAGGACGGCGATGACCAGCAAGGCCCCGCCACGGGCGGGTGTCAGCAGCCGGCGCCGGGCGGCCGCTTCCCTGATCTTCACCGCAGGCCTCCAGGTCATCGCCAGCGCCCAGGCTAGCGGGGCGGCGGAACCACCCGTGCAGGTGACAGCCAGCCTGCGGCGCTGAACCTGCTGGTTCGGCCCGGCGGGCGCAACTTGTCGGCCGCGCCTGGTACGAAGGAAGGCATGACCGAAACCGTGGCGCTGCCGGATTCCCTCCGCGAGGAAGCAGAGGCATGCCTGCGCGCGCTGGCAGGACCCGCGGCCCGGCTGCGGGAGGACCAGTGGACAGCGATCCGCGCACTGGTCGAGGATCGGCGGCGGGCGCTGGTCGTCCAGCGGACCGGCTGGGGCAAGTCGGCTGTCTACTTCACCGCGACCGCGCTGCTGCGGGCGCGCGGCGCCGGGCCGTCGGTCATCGTCTCGCCGCTGCTCGCCCTGATGCGCAACCAGATCGAGGCGGCAGGCCGGGCCGGCATCCGGGCCCGCACGGTGAACTCGGCGAACACCGAGGAGTGGGACGAGGTCTACGCCGAGGTGGCGGCCGGCCGCGTCGACGTCCTGCTGGTGAGCCCGGAGCGGCTGAACAACCCGGGGTTCCGCGACCAGGTGCTGCCCAAGCTGATCGCCTCGGCCGGCCTGCTGGTCGTCGACGAGGCGCACTGCATCTCCGACTGGGGCCACGATTTCCGGCCCGACTACCGGCAGGCTGCGCACCCTGCTCGCCGAGCTGCCGCCCGGCGTTCCGGTGCTGGCCACCACGGCGACCGCGAACGCCCGGGTCACCCGCGACGTCGCCGAGCAGCTGGGCGCCGGCGACGACGGCGAGACCCTGGTCCTGCGCGGCCACGCTGGACCGGGACAGCCTGCATCTGGCCGTGGTGAGGCTGCCTGCTGCCCCGCAGCGGCTGGCCTGGCTGGCCGAGTACCTGGGCGAGCTGCCGGGCTCGGGCATCATCTACACGCTGACCGTGGCCGCCGCGCACGAGACCGCGGCGTTCCTGCGCGAGCGCGGCCATGACGTCCGCCCGTACACCGGCAAGGACGACCACGCTGAACGCCAGGCCGCCGAGGACGCGCTGCTGGCCAGCGAGCTCAAGGCGCTGGTCGCGACCAGCGCGCTGGGCATGGGCTTCGACAAGCCCGACCTCGGATTCGTCGTGCACCTCGGGGCGCCGCAGTCGCCGATCGCGTACTACCAGCAGATCGGCCGGGCCGGCCGCGGCGTCGAGCGTGCCGACGTGATCCTGCTGCCCGGCCGCGAGGACGCCGACATCTGGGCCTACTTCGGGTCGCTGGCGTTCCCGCCGGAGCAGGTCGTCCGCCGCACGCTCGCCGCGCTGGCCGAGGCGGGCCGGCCGCTGTCGACTGCCGCACTGGAGGCGCGGGTCGACCTGTCCCGCAGCCGGCTGGAGATGATGCTCAAGGTTCTCGACGTCGACGGCGCGGTCCGCCGGGTCAGCGGCGGCTGGGCGGCGACCGGGCAGGACTGGGCCTACGACGCCGACCGGTACGCGCGGGTCGCGGCCGAGCGGGCCCGCGAGCAGCAGGCGATGCTCGGCTACATCGCGACGCGGCGACTGCCGGATGGAGTACCTGCGCCGCGAGCTGGACGACCCGGCTGCAGCGCCGTGCGGGCGCTGCGACAACTGCACGGGCCGGCCCTGGCCGGTGACGGTGCCGAGGCCGCGGCTGCGGCCGCCCGCGACCACCTGCTCCGGCCGGGCGTCGAGCTCGAGCCGCGCAAGATGTGGCCGACCGGGCATGGCGGAGCTGGGCATCGACGTCGCCGGCAAGATCGGCCCGCCCTCGCGGCCGAGCCCGGCCGGGCCCTCGGCAGGCTGACCGACCTGGGCTGGGGACCGCGCCTGCGCGCCGCTGCTCGATCGCGGCGGCACCACGCCTGACGGCCCGGCCGACGATGTGGTCGGCGCGCCTGGTCAAGGTCCTGGCGGCCTGGGACTGGGCGCAGCGACCGACGGCCGTCGTCGCGATGCCATGCCGTTCCCGTCCGCAGCTGATCGACAGCCTCGCGCGCCGCATCGCCGACATCGGCCGGATGCCCTATCCTCGGCGCACTCAGCTACGCCGACGACCACGCAGTGAGCGGCAGCGGCCAGGACCGCCAGCACAACAGCGCGCAGCGGCTGGCGCCGTCTGGGGCACCATCTCGGTGCCGGACGCGGTCCGCGACGGTTTGGCCGGCGCTCGACGGCCCGGTCCTGCTGGTCGATGACCAGCTCGACTCCGGCTGGACCATGACGGTCGCCGCGGCGCAGCTGCGCGCGGCCGGCGCGGCAGCTGTCCTGCCACTGGTGCTGGCGACAGCGGCCACCTGACACAAGCTGGCCGGTGCCGCCGGTTATCCGTCGCTCTCTGCTGCGGACGGCTGCTGGCCGGCCGCGATCGAGGACTCGTCCGGATCATGGGCCGTTATGGCGCTACCCTAGGGGCATGACCCGATCAGGAAGCCTGCTTCTGCACTGGCCGCGCTGACGCATTAAGTCAGCGCGGCCGCCCCTCATGCGTGAGGGGCTTTTTGTTTTCCGGAACGTTTCCAGCTGGCTCAGCGAAAGGCGACGATGCCATGAGCGATCACCCGATTCACGACCAGGACGCGACAATCGCCGGCGCAGGTACCCCGGATGCCAGCCGGTTGCCGCCGTTCCGGTACGGCGCAGCGATGGCCGCTGAGATCGAGCTGACGTGGCAGGATCGCTGGGCCGCCGCAGGCACCTTCGACTCGCCCAACCCACCGGGCCGCTGTCGGCCGGATTCGGCAGGGTCGCCGGGCGGCCGCAAGTTCTATGTGCTGGACATGTTCCCCTACGCCAGCGGTACCGGGATCCACGTCGGTCACCCGATCGGATACATCGCCACTGACGTATACGCCCGGTACCTGCGGATGACCGGCCACCACGTGCTGCACGCGATGGGCTACGACGCTTTCGGGCTGCCGGCCGAGCAGTTCGCCCTGGGCACTGGCCAGCACCCGCAGGTCACGACCCGGCAGAACATCGACAACATGCGGCGCCAGCTGCGGCGGATCGGCATGGGCTACGACACCGCGGCGCAGCGTCGAGACCACCGATCCGGGCTTCTACCGCTGGACCCAGTGGATCTTCCTGCAGATCTTCAACAGCTGGGTAGACGAGCGGACCGGCACAGGCCCGGCCGATCGCCGAGCTGATTGCCGAGTACTCGTCGGGTCAGCGGCTGACGCCCGACGGCCGACCGTGGGATGCGCTGACCGAGCTGGAGCGGCGTCGGCTCGTCGATGACCGCCGGCTGGCCTACATCGCCGAGGAGCCGGTCAACTGGTGTCCCGGCCTTGGCACCGTGCTGGCCAACGAGGAGGTCACGGCCGACGGCCGCAGCGACATCGGCAACCACCCGGTGTACCGGCGGCCGCTGCGGCAGTGGATGATGCGGATCACCGCGCTGGCCGCAGCGGCTGGTCGACGACCTGGACGACCTGGCCTGGCCGGAGAACATCAAGCAGCAGCAGCGCAACTGGATCGGCGCCAGCGACGGCGCAACGATCTGGCTGCCGCTGGCCGGGCCGGCGAGCGGCCGCGTCGAGGTGTTCACCACCCGGCCAGACACGCTGGCTGGCGCGACATACGTGGTGCTGGCGCCGGAGCATCCGCTCGTGGCCGCGCTGGTGGCCGGGCGCTGGCCGGATGGGACTCCGCAGGCCTGGCGCAACCCGCAAGCCGCGACGGCGTCCGGGCAGTGGCGTCCAGCCGACGCGGTGGCCGCGTACCAGCAATCGGCAGCCCGGCTGAGCGACCGGCAGCGGTCCGCGGGCGGTGCCATGTCCGGCGTGTTCACCGGCGGCTACGTCATCAATCCGGTCACCGCGGCGGCCATGCCGGTATTCGTGGCTGACTACGTGCTGATGGGTTACGGCACCGGCGCCATCATGGCCGTGCCCGCACACGACCAGCGCGACCTGCAGTTCGCGCGCAGTTCGGCCTGCCGGTCCGGCCGGTGCTCACGCCGGCGGCGGACTGGTTCGCCAGCCAGGGCATCAGCGCCGGTACTACGCCAGCAGACTGGCCGGCGGCCTTTACCGGCGAGGGCGACTACCTCGCCGCGCCGGGACCGCGACTGGCCGGGCTGACCGTTCCGGCGGCGATAGCCGCCGTCGATCGACTGGCTGGAGCGCAGCGGATACGGCCAGGCGTCGCGACGCTACCGGCTCCGCGACTGGCTGTTTTCCAGGCAGCGCTACTGGGGTGAGCCGTTCCCGATCGTGTACGACGAAACTGGCCTGCCGGTAGCCCTGCCCGAGTCGGCGCTGCCAGTGCTGCTGCCCGACCTGGCCCAGTCCCAGCCCCGGCCGGACCAGGACGAGTCGAGCGAGCCAGCGCCGCCGCTAGCGCGCGCAGCGGGCTGGACCACCGTCGACCTGGACCTGGGTGATGGCCTGCGCAGCTACCGGCGTGAGCTGAACACCATGCCGCAGTGGGCGGGCTCGTGCTGGTACTACCTGCGCTACCTGGATCCGGGGAACGAGACCGCGTTCGTCGACCCGGAGATCGAGCGGTACTGGATGGCCGGGGCCGCTGGCGCCCGGCTGCAGCGCCGGCAGCAGTGAGCCTGACAGCGCCGGCGGTGTCGACTTGTACGTGGGCGGCGCCGAGCATGCGGTGCTGCACCTGCTGTACGCGCGGTTCTGGCACAAGGTGCTGTACGACCTCGGCCTGGTATCGACCCGGAGCCGTTCGTCCGGCTGCTGAACCAGGGCATGGTCCAGGCCGACGCCTTCCTGGACGAGCGCGGCATGTACGTGCCGGCCGCGGACGTGGTGACCGCGGCCGACGGCGCAGCCAGCTATCAGGGCAAGCCAGTCAGCAGGCGGACGGGAAAGATGGGCAAGAGCCTGAAGAACGGCATCAGCCCGGACGACATGTACCGCCAGTACGGCGCGGACACGCTGCGGCTGTACGAGATGGCCATGGGGCCGCTGGAGGTCGAGAAGCCCTGGCGGACAGACGACGTCATCGGCGTGCACAGGTTCCTGCAGCGGCTGTGGCGGTGCCTGGTCGACGAGCAGACAGGCCAGCTCACGGTCAGCGACAGCGCCCTCGATGACGAGACCCGCCGGGTGCTGCACACGTCACGATCGCCGCGGTCAGCCGGGACTTCGGGCAGTTGCGGTTCAATACCGCGATCGCCCGGCTGATGGAGCTGACGACCATCGCGGCCCGGCTGGCGGCAGCCGAGGGCTCGATCCCGCGGGCACTGGCCGAGCCGCTGGTGCTGATGATCGCGCCGCTGGCACCGCACATCGCCGAGGAACTGTGGCTGCGGCTCGGCCACGCCGAGTCGCTCGCCTACGCCGGCTTCCCGCAGGCCGACGAGGCACTCGTGCGCGCCCGGACGGTGGCCATGCCGGTTCAGGTCAACGGCCGGACCCGGTTCCGGATCCAGGTACCTGCCGACGCGCAGGCTGCCGAGATCGAGCAGGTCGTGATCAGCCACCCCGACTATGCGCAGCACGCGAGGCAGGGGAACATCGCCCGGATGATCGTGGTGCCCGGCCGCATCGTCAACATCGTCACGGCCTGAGCCCGATCCGGCTGGCGGGCGGTTCGCCGGTCCGCCGCGGCGGGCTGTGGTCAGGTCTCGCCGGGACGCACCAGGCCGGCTTCGTAGGCCATCACCACGGCCTGCACCCGGTCGCGGCAACCGAGCTTCATCAGGATGCTGCCCACATGGGTCTTCACGGTGGCTTCGCCGAGGAAGAGCTGCCCGGCGATCTCCCGGTTGGATTCACCCCTGGCCAGATGAGTCAGCACCTGTGCTTCGCGCGGTGACAGGTCCGGAAGCCGCGGCGGCCTGGCCGCAGGCGGGCGAGCCACGAACTCGGCGATCAGCCGCCTGGTGACAGATGGCGCCAGCAGCGCATCACCCCGGGCGACCGTCGTGATCCCGGCGAGCAGCGCATCGGGCGGCGAGTCCTTCAGCAGGAACCCGCTCGCGCCGGCCCGCAGCGCATCGAAGACGTACTCGTCGAGGTCGTACGTGGTCAGGATGAGGACCTGCGTATCGGTCTCGCGGGCAATCAGCCTGGTCGCGTCCAGGCCGTTGAGGTTCGGCATCCGGATGTCCATCAGCACCACCTGTGGCCTGATCTTCCGGACCACGCTGACGGCCTCGACGCCATCGGCCGCCTCACCCACGACGCTGAAGCCGGGCTCGGCATCGAGCAGCTTGCGGAATCCGGCGCGGAGCAGGGCCTGATCGTCAGCGATGAGCACGGTAACGCTCATGGCACCTGCAACTCCGCTGCCTCGAACGGCAGCACCGCGTGTACCCGGTATCCGCCACCGTCCAGGCGGCCGGCGTGCACGCGGCCGCCGTACACCGCCACTCGTTCCCGCATCCCGATCAGGCCAAATCCATCGCCGCCGGCGCGCCGGCCCCGGTGCCATCATCGACCACGTCGATCTCCAGTGCCTGCGGGCGGCAGTGGACCTGAACGTCGGCGCGGCTCGCCTGCGCGTGCTTCATCACGTTCGTGAGACTCTCCTGGATGATCCGGTAAACCGACAGGTCAAGCCCGGCCGGCAGCCGGCTCAGGTCACCCTGGGTTGACACCTGAACGGCCACGCCCGCCTCGGCAAGCTCGGCGACGAGATCCGGCAGCCTGCTGAGGCCGGGCTGCGGAGTCAGCGAGGGAGCGATGTCGTCCCTGCGGAGCACGCCGAGCAGCCGCCGCAGCTCGGTCATTGCCTGCCGCCCCGCGTGCTCGATCGCCGCCAGCACCGTGTCGGTCGATTCCTGGCCGGCGGCCAGCACCCGCCGCTCAGCTGCCGCCTGCACGACGATCATGCTGAGCGCGTGCGCGACCACGTCGTGGAGCTCCCTGGCAATGCGGGACCGCTCAAGTTCCGCGGCCCGCCGGGCCCGCTCCTCCTGCTCCTGCTCCAGCCGCTCAGCCCGGTGCTGCTGGCCGTGCTGCCGTGGCCCGATGCTGGTGCACGATCCTGCCCATCACCCAGGACAGCGTGAAGAGCAGGATCGCCGGAAACACGTTGCCGATACCCTGGCCAGCGACGCCGCCGGCGATTTCGCCCGCGAGCATGACCGAGCCCGCCACGACCGTGCCCGCCACGAGCTGCCAGCCGTCGGCGATGCTCGCCAGCGCGAACAAGGCAACGATGACAGCGAGGCCGGGCTCGAACGGCGGCTGCTCGGACGGCTTGAACATAGCCGTGATCCAGGCGAATGTCCCGGCTGTCACCACCAGCACCACCGGCAACGGCCGGCTGACGGCGCCAGTACAGCGGCACGGTGACGAGCAGCAGGAACGCCACATGGACGTACACGGGGCCGCGGAAGAAGGCCCTGCCGCCCTCCGAGGACAGGCTGCCGTTCTGGCCGATGTCGATCACGCCCAGCACGACGATAGCCAGCGGCACCAGCCACGCGGAGACCGCTGACCACAGACGAAGTGCGTGGCTCATGTCCGGAGGATAACCCCGGCGCCCGCGACGGTACCTCCCCCTGAAGACGGAGCCCGGCGACTGCCAGGGGTCCGCCATCTGACGGAGCTGACGCAGGCTGCATTCGGCCATCCGGCGGACCGCACTCCGCCTCCGGGCGGGAGGCACCCAGCCGCGGATTTCCTACGTTGGCAACCGCGGACAGTTGCCGCCAGGCAGCGCGCGATCGGACAAGGAGCCGACCATGAGGAAAGCATTCATCGGCGTGCTGGCGATGGGGCTAGCCGGAGGCACTGGCCTCGGGCTGGCGGCAACCGCGACAGCTGCGACTGGCTCGACTGGCGTCCACGCCGGCTCGACCATCTCGTTCGTCTCGCACCCCACGAGTGACAAGATCTTCCACCTCGGCAAGACGAAGGCTTTCGGCGTCGGCTTCGTCGAGCTGGTTGCGGGCAACGATATGCAGGGGCGGACGAAAATCGGCCACGACGACTCGGTCCAGACAGTGACCAGGGTCTCCGGCGGGACCGCCGACGAAGTATTTACTGTCACCTTCGCGCTGGCCGGCGGTCAGATCAGCACGATGGGCGTGGTGACGTCCACCCGGACCGGGCCAGCACCGTTCGAGCTGGCGATCGTCGGCGGAACCGGCAAGTACGCCGCGGCACGCGGCTACGCAGCGGTCATCCCGGCTAACGCTCCGAAGATTACCCTCCACGTGACCAGGTGACATGGAGCTGACCCGGTCCCGGCCGCTACTGGCCGGGGCTGGCGTCAGCCGGACTGGCGTCAGCCGGACTGGTGCCGGCCGGACTGGTTCCAGCCAGGGCTGGCCGCGTGACCCGCTGGCATACTGGCCGGACGGCTATGAAAAGATCCTGATTTATGGCATTCATGTCGCCGTTGAGGCCCGCCGAGCTGCCAACGATCGCATCCGAGCAGGACGCGCTCCGCAGCTGGCTCGACTACTACCGGGTCGACCTGCTCCGCAAGCTCGAGGGCCTCGATGAGGAACAAGCCAGCCAGCGCGTCGTCGGCTCACTGACGACGCTGCAAGGCCTGGTCCGGCACCTGACGAAGGTCGAGCACGTCTGGTTCGTCACGGTACTGAGCCGTAGTGACGAACCGGCCCCGTTCGGCTGGCCGGAGATCCGGGACGGCGACTTCCGGCTAGACGACAGCCAGGGCCTTGCCGCCGACGTGACGAGCTACGTGACCGCATGCGAGCGGAGCCGGGCGATATTCGACGGCCTGTCGCTGGACGATATCCGGCAGCACCGCCGCTTCGGCGACGTTGACGTGCGCTGGGTCATGCTTCACATGATCGAGGAATACGCGCAGCACAACGGCCATGCCGACATCATCCGAGAGCTGATCGACGGGACGACTCAGAGCTGACGCGGCTGGAGCAGATGCGGCAGGTGCCGGCGCGGTTGCCGACGCGGCGGTAGCCGACGCCGCAGTAGCCGACGCAGCGGGTGCTGACGCAGCCGGCCGTGACGCAGCGGGTGATGAGCCGGTCGCCGCCGGTGGCGCGATGACCGTCAGGATGCCGGTGATGGTCAGCACGACGGCCAGCGCCGCGAGTTCCAGCCTGGTCGCCAGCGCCGGGCCGTCGGCGTACCGGGGCTGACGACGCAGCCGGGAGCGACCGGCCACGGCGCAGCCCGCGGCGAAGCACACCACCGCGGCCTTCGCGATCAGGAACAAGCCGTAGGACGTCGACAGCAGCGAGCCGATCGGCACCAGCACCAGCGCCGAGATGACACCGGTCCCCACCACGATGCCGAACAGCCACGCGGCCGCGGTGGCATACAACCGCAGGATGCCCTGAGCAGCGGCGGGATCGACGCGCCAGGCCATGGTGGCGCGCATCGCGTAGAGGAGCATGCCCGCCCACAGCAGCGCCGGCAGCAGATGGCAGTACGTGAGCAGCGCGCCGGCGACCGGGACGACACCTTCGGGGTGCGCGCGGATGCCCTCGGCTAGCACGACGCCGCAGAGCAGCAGCGCTCCCCAGCCCGGCTGCCGGCACCGGAACAGCAGCGCCGCCAGCGCGAAGAGGACGAGTTCGAACGCGGCAATCTCGGCCGTGCCGCCGTCGGGCAGGCCGGGAGCTGGCGGCCTGGCCAGAGCGGCGGCGATGCCCGGCCCGGCCACCGCCGTGAGCACCAGTGCAGCGCAGGCAGCAGCGCCTAGCAGCGAACCACGCAGTGCCCACGGTCCTGGCAGCGGTCCGGGCCGCACCCCCTTGTAGTGCCGCGACAAGCCGCGGCCAGCCAGCCCGCCGAGCGCCACGGCCAGGCCGGCCAGCATCAGGGCGCGCTCGATGCCGGTGAGCCAGAGTGCTGGAGCGGTCAGCTGCGCTGACGCCGCAGCAACGACACTCACGCCCGGTCCGCGAAGCGGCACGCGGCCGGGCCTGAACACTTGCTAGATAGCAAGAGTCTCGTCACCGGCATGACAATACCGTCATTCCGGCCGGGATCTCCGCGGTCGACGATTATCGATCTTGATGACCGCGGCGGGGTCAGGACTTCCCGAGCAGGGAGCGCAGCACGTACTGCATGATGCCGCCGTGCCGGTAGTACTCGGCCTCACCGGGAGTGTCGATCCGCAGGATCACGCTGAACTCCTTGTCGTCGGCGCGCACCGTCACCTCGCGCGGCGTGTCACCGGCGTTCATCGCCTCGACGCCGACCACGTCGAATACCTCGTGCCCGGTCAGCACGAGCGAGGCGGCGCTGTCACCGGGCTTGAACTGCAGCGGCAGCACACCCATGCCGATCAGGTTCGAGCGGTGGATCCGCTCGAACGACTCGACCAGCACGGCCCGCACGCCGAGCAGCGCGGTGCCCTTGGCAGCCCAGTCCCGCGACGACCCCGATCCGTACTCTTTGCCACCCAGCACCACCAGCGGCGTGCCCTCGGCGATGTACAGCCGGGAGGCGTCGTAGATCGACATCTGCTGGCCCTCGGGGAGCTTGGTCGTCACGCCGCCCTCGGTGCCGGGCGCGAGCTGGTTGCGCAGCCGGATGTTGGCGAACGTGCCGCGGATCATCACCTCGTGATTACCGCGCCTGGAGCCGTAGCTGTTGAAGTCCGCCCGCTGCACGCCGTGGTCGGTCAGGTACTTGCCCGCCGGGCTGTCGGTCTTGATCGCGCCGGCCGGCGAGATGTGGTCGGTGGTGACGGAGTCGCCGAGCACTGCCAGCACCCGCGCGCCGTGAATGTCGGTGACCGGGCTCGGGACGCGCCCCATGCCCTCGAAGTACGGCGGGTGCCGCACATAGGTGGACTCCGGGTCCCAGGAGAACGTGTCCCCTGGCGGCACATCCAGCTCCTGCCAGCGCTCGTCGCCGGCGAAAACGTCGGCATAGTCCCTGGTGAACATCTCCGCGGCCACGGCCGACTCGACGATCGACTCGATCTCGGCCGGCGATGGCCACAGGTCACGCAGGTAGACATCCTGCCCGGAGGACCCCGTTCCTATCGGCTCGCTGGTCAGGTCGATGTCCATCGTGCCGGCTAGCGCATAGGCAACCACCAGCGGCGGCGATGCCAGGTAGTTCATCTTGACGTCGGGGTTGATCCGGCCCTCGAAGTTGCGGTTGCCGGACAGCACCGACACGACGGCGAGGTCGTTCTCGGCGACGGCGGTGCTGATCGCCTCCGGCAGCGGGCCGGAGTTGCCGATGCAAGTCGTGCAGCCGTAGCCGACCAGGCTGAAGCCGAGCTTCTCCAGGTACGGCGTGAGGCCGGCCCGCTCGTAGTAGTCCATGACGACCTTGGAGCCCGGTGCGAGCGTGGTCTTCACCCACGGCTTGCGCTCCAGGCCCAGCTCGACCGCCTTCTTGGCCACCAGCGCTGCGCCGATCATGACCGACGGATTCGAGGTGTTGGTACAGGACGTGATCGCCGCGATGACGACCGATCCATGATCGACGGATGTGCTGGTGCCGTCGTCCAGGGTCACCTCGGCGGCCGCGGTCGGCCGGCGGCCGGGCCGGTGCGCTGCCGGGTCGGCCGTCTCGTGCACACCGCCGCCGTTTTCCCGGTCGGGTGAGAACGGATCGGACGCCGGAAACGTCTCGGCGATCTCGTCATCGAGCCTGTCCAGCTGGACGTAGGTCCCCAGCGCCGTGCGGAACGAGGTCTTCGCGTCCGTCAGCGCGACCCGGTCTTGCGGCCGCTTCGGGCCGGCCAGTGACGGCACCACGGTGGACAGGTCGAGCTCGACGTTCTCGGAGTACCGGACGCTGCCATGCGGGTCGTGCCACAGGCCCTGCTCCTTGGCGTACGCCTCGACCAGCGCCACCTGCTCGGCCGGGCGGCCGGTCAGCTTGAGATAGGTGAGCGTCTCGGCATCGATCGGGAAAATCGCGCAGGTCGAGCCGAACTCGGGACTCATGTTGCCGATGGTGGCCCGGTTCGCGACTGGCACGGCGCTGATGCCGTCGCCGTGGAATTCGACGAACTTGCCGACGACGCCGTGCTTGCGCAGCAGTTCGGTGATGGTCAGCACCAGGTCGGTGGCGGTCGTGCCGGCCGGCAGCTCGCCAGTCAGCCTGAACCCGACCACCCGCGGGATCAGCATCGAGACCGGCTGGCCGAGCATCGCCGCCTCGGCCTCGATGCCGCCGACGCCCCAGCCCAGGATGCCGAGGCCGTTCTGCATCGTGGTGTGCGAGTCAGTGCCGACGCAGGTGTCGGGGTAGGCCGCCAGGCCCCCGCCAGCGGCCTGGCCGGTCATGATGACCCTGGCCAGGTACTCGATATTCACCTGGTGCACGATGCCGGTCCCCGGCGGCACCACCTTGAACTGGCGCAGTGCCTCCTGGCCCCAGCGCAGGAAGGCGAACCGCTCGTGATTGCGCTCGAATTCGAAGGCCACGTTCCGGTCGAAGGCATCCGGCCGACCGAAAATGTCGGCTACCACCGAGTGGTCGATGACCAGCTCGGCCGGGACCAGCGGGTTGATCTTGCCGGCGTCCCCGCCCAGCGCCTGCATCGCCTCGCGCATAGCCGCGAGATCTACCACGGCCGGCACGCCGGTCAGGTCCTGCATGAGCACCCGCGCCGGGCTGAACTGGATCTCCGTGTCGGGGTCGGCGGCCGGGTCCCATCCGGCCAGGGCCCTGACATGCTCGGGCGTGACGTTCAGCCCGTCTTCGGTTCGCAGCAGGTTCTCCAGCAGCACCTTCAGGCTGTACGGCAGGTCACTGGCGCCATCGACGGCGTCCAGCCGGTGGATCTGGTAGCTGGTCCCGCCCACGGCAATGTCGGTGCGGCTGCCGAAGCTGTTCCCGGTCATTGGTGTCCTGCCTCCTGGAAAGTGCAGCCCGGCCGGAACCGACCCTGCTGCCCTGCGGTTCGCCTTGCATGCATCTTGCCGTTAGCCACACCGCGAGCGGCCGCTGGCCCTGGAGATACGGGTCCGCCGCCAGCAATGCTGGCCACCGACCGATATCTCGATGTCAAGCTATCTGCCGACAGCCTAGTCACCAACTTATCTCGACGTCAAGCTAACTGAGTCCGATCCGCCCCGGCCGGGGCCGGGCCAGGTCAGCTCCGGACCGCGCCCGGCCGGACAGCTACCTCAGTCCGCTGCCGGCTAAGTCACGGGCCAGCAGATGGCCTATCATTCTGCCGGGCGCAGCGCCTCAGGACAGGATCCGCAGTCGATGCGGATCGTAGAGCGGGCCAAACTGCAGCCGGACCGGTTCGTCCTTGCCCATGCCGGTCCGGACGGTGAAGCCGCCGCTGCCGAGCCAGCCGGCAGTCACCCCATCAGGGCACGCCACCTGCGCAAGCGCGACCGCGCCGCCTACCGTGTGACCGTAGGCAGCGGCCCGTACGTAGCCGACCCACTCGCCGTCGCGTAGCACCGGCTCGTTGCCGAACAGGTCGACCGACGGGTCCGTTGCCAGCAGGGCCACCACCCGGTTCTTCGGCGGCCCTGCCGCGCGCGACTTCAGCAGGGCGTCCCGGCCCACGAACCCGCCCGGCTTGTCCCAGGCAACCGTGAATCCGAGTCCCGCCTCCAGCGGGTTGTCGGTGTTGTCTATGTCGACGCCGAAGTCGCGGTATCCCTTCTCCAGCCGCAGGCTGGACATGGCCGACAGCCCTACCGGCCGCGCGCCGAGGTCCGCGCCAGCGGCCATCAGATCGTCATACACGCCGGTGCCGTATTCGGCCGGCACGTGCAGCTCGTAGCCGAGCTCGCCAACATAGGTCACGCGCACCGCGAGCGCGGGAGCGTAGCCGACATGAATCTGCCGGGCGCTCAGGTAGGGGAACGAGGCGTCAGAGAGGTCGCAGTCGGTCAGCCGGCCAATCAGCTCTCGCGATCTGGGACCCTGCACGGACAGCAGCGTCGTGCCGGAAGTGATGTCGGTAACGGTAACGAACTCATCTTGCCTGGCTTGCCGCCGGATCAGCGGCTCGATCCTGCGGTGGATCACATCGCTGGCAATAACCAGGAACTTCTCCGGTTCCAGCCAGGTGACGGTCAGGTCGGCGACGATGCCGCCCGCGTCATTCAGCCACTGGGTGTAGACGATGCGGCCAAGGCCGGCGGCGACGTCGTTGGCCGACAGGCGGCTGAGCACCGCGGCCGCGTCCGGTCCCTGAACCAGGAACTTGGCCATCAGGCTCATGTCCAGCACGCCGACTGCTTCGCGTACCGCCTCGTGCTCAGCCGCCACGATGACATGCGAGTCCTGGCGGCTGAAGTCGAGCCTGGCGGGCCGGTGCTCGCCGGGCCCCGCGAACCACTCGGCGAACTCCCAGCCCGCCGACTGACCGAAGTGGGCTCCCGCCGCAGCAAGCCGGTCGTGCAGCACCGAGCGCCGGATGTTCCGGCCGGACGACGGCTGCCATGACGGCCATACGGCGTCACCGAACAGCACGCCGAGCTGCTCCACCGTCCGCTCGGCCCGGAACCGGCGCGAGGTCTCATAGGCCGCCGTCCGGTCGACCGCGATGTGAGCCGTGTCGACCGGCGGCACGCCGTCCACGATCCACTGCGCGACGACGCTGCCGACACCGCCGCCAGACAGGATGCCGAGCGAGTTGAGTCCGGCGGCGACGAAGTAGCCATCGACTTCGGGTGCGGGCCCGATCAGCGGCCTGACGTCGGCAGTGAACGACTCGGGGCCACAGAAGAACGTTCGGACGCCCGTCTCGGACAGGCACGGGATCCGGGCCAGGGCCGGGCCAAGAAACTGCTCCATCCGGTCCCAGTCCGGCGGGAGCTTGCCGAAGGAGAAGTCCCTGGCAACCCCGTCCAGTGACCACGGCCTGCCGACAGGCTCGAAGAGGCCGACCAGCATGCCGTCGCCCTCGGGCCGGTAGTACCCGTAGTTGTCCGGGTCCTCGATGACCGGCAGGTCCTGGTCCATCCCGGCCACGGTGTCTGTCAGCAGGTAGTAATGCTCGGCCGCCTGCAGCGGGATCGACACCCCGGCCAGCGCGCCGAACTGCCGCGCCCACATGCCGGCCGCGTTGACGACCATCTCGGTCTCGATCCGGCCGGCCTCGGTCAGCACCGCGGTCACCCGGCCGCCGCGGATCTCCACTCCCGTCGCCGCGACTCCCTCCGCGATCGTCACGCCGAGCTTGCGGGCGCCTTTGGCCAGCGAGGTGGCGACGCCTACCGGGTCGGCGCGGCCCTCGTCGGCAACGAAGAAGCCCGACAGCACATCGTCGGTGCGGGCCAGCGGCCACATATCGGCGATCTCACTGGCCGAGATCTCGGTGTCCTCCACTCCGAACCCGTGCATCCAGGCAGCCTCGCGGCGCAGAGCTTCCTGCCGCTGCGGTGTCGTCGCGAGCGAAATATGACCGACGGCGCGAAACCCGGTCGAGTGCCCGGTCTCGGCCTCCAGCCGGGAGTAGAGGTCGCGGGAGTACCGGCTGAAGAACAGGGCGGTCTCGTCCGTCATGCCAGCCGACGTGATCAGGCCGGCGGCATGCCAGGTCGTCCCGGCCGTCAGCGCGTGCTGCTCCAGCAGGACGACATCGGTCTTGCCGAGATGCGCTAGGTGGTAAGCGATGGAGCAGCCGATGACCCCGCCGCCGACGATCACGACCTGTGCCCGGTCCGGAACTGTCCTGTCTGATCGTTCAGTCATGACCTGATCCTAGACAGGCGGGGCGCAAGTTCCAGCAAACTCTGGGCAGCCGCCCCAGCGAGCCTGCGCGCGGCGCCCGCGACGCGCGCGGTTGGACGCAGGACCGCGGTTCTGCAACTCTGTCGGCATGCCTAGCCCAGCACTGCCGCCCGAGCGCGGGGCGACCGCGCCGGAGCCGGCGGCGGGCGGCGGGGCGGCCAGCCCGGTTCTGTTCCGCGGGCTGTTCGACGACGCGTCGCTGTTTCCGCCCGCAAGCCTGGCCATGGCCGCGGCGATCGCTGGCCATGAGCGGCATCGGATCGGCTGGTATCGGGATATGTCCGGCCCCTTCGTCTGTCCGGACGCCAAGATCACCGGGCTGAGCGCAGCACTCACCGCTTCGGCAGTCGCCGAGCTGGATCTGGCGCTGACGCTCCCGGACGGCGCGGCCAGCCTGGACGGCGCTGTGGACGCAGTATTCGCAGACCCGCGGCTCAGACTGCGTGCGGTTGAGGTGCCGATCGGACGGGGCGGCGGGGCGGAGGCGGTGGCCGAGCTGGTGGCGGCGCTGGACCGGACTCCGCTCGCCGGAGCCAGCGGGTTCGTGGAGATCCCGGCCGGCCAGCTGACCGGTGGTTCCCTTCGGGTCCTGGCCGACCACGGCTACCTCGCGAAGCTGCGGACCGGCGGCGGATCAGCAGCGGCATTCCCCAGCGAACAGGCGCTAGCCAGCTGCCTGACCGAACTGACGGGGCAGCGGCTGCCGTTCAAGTGCACCGCCGGGCTGCACCATGCGGTCCGGCATCGGGCGGCCGGCACTGGCTTCGAGCATCATGGCTTCCTGAACGTCGTGCTGGCTATCGCGGCCGCGCTGGACGACGCCACCACCGACCAGGTCGCCGGCCTGCTGGCGGATACCGACCCGCACCAGGTTGCCGTGGCCGTGGCAGGTCTGGACGCGGACACCGCCGTGGCGGTCCGCGAGCTCTTCACCTCGTTCGGCACCTGCAGCACCGACGAGCCGGTCACCGACCTCGTTACGCTGGGCCTGGTGACCAGGAACTGATCATCGGCCGGCCGACCCGGACGGCCGGCACCGGCCTAGCAGGCGGAGGCACTCATGTCGCAGGCGGCAGGCTGGCTCGAGCTGGCACCCGATCACCCATTCGGGCTGGCCGCGCTCCCCTACGGGTCTTACACCGCCGCGCATCACGCCGAGGTCTACCGTATTGGCGTCGCGGTGGGCGACCGCGTCCTCGACCTGACCACCGCGAGCGAGAGGCTGCTGCCCGGCCGGGCGCACCTGTTGACCACCGGCAGCCTGGACGCGCTGCTCGCGGCCGGGCACCTGGCCTGGGCTCAGCTGCGCACCGAGCTGATCCAGTGGCTGTCGATGGACCGGTACCGGCCTGCCATCGAGGATCTGCTCTGGCCGGCCGAGGCAGTGCAGCTCCGGCTGCCCTTTACGGTGGCTGACTATGCCGACTTCTACAGTTCGGAATACCACGCCAGCAACATCGGCAAGATCTTCAGGCCGGATGCCGAGCCGTTGACGCCGAACTGGAAACACCTGCCGATCGGCTACCACGGCAGGGCCGGGACCGTCGTGGTATCCGGCACCCCGGTCCGGCGACCGTGCGGCCAGTCCCGGCAGCCCGGAGCCGACGGCCCGGTATTCGGCCCGAGTGCGCGGCTTGACTTCGAGGCCGAACTCGGGTTCGTGGTGGGCTCGTCCAGTAGTCTCGGCGATCCGGTCCCGGTCAGCCGCTTCGCCGAGCACGTGTTCGGCGTGTGCCTGGTCAACGACTGGTCTGCCCGTGACATCCAGGCCTGGGAGTACGTCCCGCTCGGGCCGTTTCTCGGCAAGTCATTCGCCACCACGGTGTCCCCCTGGGTGCTGCCGCTTGCCGCGCTGGAGCACGCCCGGATACGTCCGCCGTCCCGTGATGCGACGCTGCTCGGCTATCTCACCGAGACGGTGGACTGGGGACTGGACATTGACTTCCAGGTACGCCTCAACGGCCACCTGATCTCGACGCCGCCGTACGCCACGATGCACTGGAGCCCGGCCCAGATGCTCGCCCACATGACGGTCAACGGTGCCCGGCTGCGCACCGGCGACTTGTTCGCGTCCGGCACCGTCAGCGGGCCCGAGTACATGCAGCGGGGATCCCTTATCGAACTAAGCTGGAACGGCAGGGACCCCGTCACCCTGCCGGACGGATCATCGCGCACCTGGCTGCAGGACGGTGATGAGCTCACCCTGTCCGCGACGGCGAAGGGCCCAGGCGGCCTCCGGATCGGCCTCGGGTCGGCGACGGGTGCCGTGATTCCCGCCATGCCAGACGCCCAGACGTGGGACGGCTGAGCCGGCTCAGGCGGGTAGCCACTGGCAGCTAGTCACCGGGTGCCTGGCCACGACTGCGGCAGCATGGGCGGGCGAGACCGGTACGTATGACAGCTGCCAGCCGTCGGCCAGCACGCCGTCAACCCAGATGGCCGGGCGCGAGCCACAGCAGACCTCCACGCGTCTCAGTCCGGCCAGACCGCAGCCGACTGCCTTCAGGTAGGCCTCTCTGGCGGTCCAGTGCCGGTAGAAGCCGCGAAGCGCGCCGTCGCCCGGCCCGGCCGGGAGCGCGCAGCCTGCCGCGAGGCAGGCGGCCTCGCGCGGCGGGAACCGGGTAGCGACAAGATCGGCCAGGCCGTGCCGCGGCCTGATCCGCTCGACATCTGCCCCGACCGCGGTGGTGGACACCGCTATCAGCGCCAGGTCCTCGGTCCGCGACAAGCTGAACTCGAATCCCGGCACACGCTGACAGCCGTCTGCGGCCGCGTGCGGCCGGGCCAGGGCGTGCACGGCCACCGCGGGTCTGCCAGCCGGGCCGGCAGCGAAGCACAAGCGAGCCGGATCCGCGCCGAGGTAGCCGGCCGCGATCCGGCGCAGTCCGGCGCGGCTGGCGGCGAACCTCGCCCCGTCGGCGGGCCGCCGGTAACCGGCAGCACGCGCCAGCTCAGCATCGTCCAGGAACGGGCGAGCCACGTCGGCAGGAACGTCGAGCGGCAGCGCCCACAGCCGGACCTCGCCGTCGCCCAGTGACCCGGCGGACCTGGCCGACCAGGGCCTGGCAGCGGCTAGTGTCGGTGATCCCATCCCGGCTCCTGGTCGTCTGCACGGTGCTGGCACTCCGACCCTAGCGAAGCAGCGCGGCTGGTCGCCTGCGACGGCAGCGCCTGCGGCCAAGGGCGGCGCAGGGGTGCCAACTGACATTACGATGAGCGAATCGCCAGAAGGCTGGAGAAAGCGCTATGCCAGGGCCGACGCAACCGTGGGACCACGAGGACCCGCGCGAGAGCACCGTCGACCTGCCGCGCGTTGGATCCTCCGGACCGGCTGCGGCCCCGTCCGGGCCGGTCGGCGGCGTCTCGCCGGGGCGGCAATCCCGGCCTGCCGCACAAGCCGCACCGACTCCGGCTGTCGCGCGCAGCACAGCAGGATGCAGGCGGCGCGCCGCCGCCGCCGGCACCACTGACCCCATCGGCTGTAGCCCCGAGCCTCGCCGACCCGGCCAGCCTGCCGCAGGCCGACCGGACCAGGCCGGAGCTCGGAGCCGCGCCGACCGGGCGGCAGCCCGCGGGGTCGCTGGCCGATCTCCGGTCGCGGCTGGCCAGGCTGCCTGCCGGGCACCCGTCCTCCCCCTACGACGATGGCGGAACGGCGCGCCCGCTTCCTATCCGGCTCAACCAGCTTGAACTCGGTCTGCCCGCCCCCGAACGCGAGCATCCGAGTCCGGAACTCGCAGCGAACTTCCCGTCCCACGGGTCCGGCCCGGTCCAGGCTCAGGCCGGGATCCCGGACCTAGCGGACGATCCCTCACCCAGCGTCACCAGTCGTGCCACGGCCAGCCCGCCGGCCTCCCCCTACGTGGCCAGTCGTGCCCAGGCCCGCCCGCCGGAAGTCGAGCCGAAACCCTGGCTCATCGGATCCGCTCCGTCCGCGCAGCAAGCGGAACTTGGGCAGGTGCCGTCCGAGTCGGTCCGCTCCTCGGCGGCCGAGCCCGCCGAGGATCATGGCGGACCGGCTAGCCCCCACCCGTCGGCTGCGGGCGCTGACGCAGCCGATCCAGCCGATGCGCGCAACCGCCGGCCGGGGGCGGACCTGCGCACGTCTGCAGGACCCGGGTTGCCGCCAGCGGACCTAGCCGGCCGGGCACCGCCGGCGAATGGCAATGGCCACGCCGACGCTGGACGGCGAGCCCGGCCGCAGTGGCAGGACCCCTATGCGATGCCATCGGCGAGCAACGGCCATTCCCGCCATGACCGGCCTGACGGCCATGCGGATCTCACTCTTGGACCGTGGACGCCGGGTCCTGCGTCCGCGGCCGGCAGTAACGGCGGTTCGCACCCGCCGGAATTGAATGGGCGAACCGAATCGCCGGGCCGGCCCGGCGTCAGCGCCCGGCCCGAGCCTCCGGCACTGCCAGCGCTGGCACCACTCCCGGACGTGCACCGCGAGAGTTTCGCTGGAACCGGCGCCAGCCATCAGCGCGATGAGATTCGCACTCTCACCGAGCATGTGATGGCGGCGCATAAGGCCGCCGAAGGCCGGGGTTTGCGCGGCTACGGCAGCAGCGGCCTCACACCGGCGATCCGGCGTATCGCGGCCCAGCTGCCCTATGGCGGCCTGGCTCCCGGCAGTGAGGCAACCAGCCTCAAGTCCGCCGACCGGTTCGCGGCCAAGCTGGCCAGACTCATCGCCCGCAACCCCGGCCGTCCCGCGGAGGACCTGGCCTGGTCCATTTACGACGCGATCAGGTACGCGTTCGAGTTCGAGCCCGCGGACTACACCGATGGCACCTGGCTGGTTCATCGCAAGCTCAAGACGCAGGGGTTCGAACTGGAAGCGAGGCGGAACCGCTGGGAGAGCCCGGAGTACAAGGGCATCTGGACGCGGTGGCGCGATCCGGCCCACGACCTGGCCTTCGAGGTGCAGTTCCACACGATAGACAGCTGGGCGGTCATACAGCGCACGCACGAGGCATACGTGCGAATCACCGACCCGGCGACTCCCGCCGGTGACAGGGCCCGGCTTCGCGCGCACCAGGTATCCGCGGCCGTCGACGCGACAATGCCGCCACGCTGCCTGGAGATCGATGACTTCCGCGCCGACGCAAGGTGAGGAGAGTTCATGGCGACTAGCCCGGTCCAGTACTACGTCATCGTTGCCAGTCAGGGCAACCGCACGGCATCCGGCCTGGCCCGCAGGACATTCTCCGATGCAGGCCCGGTCGACGAGACCCTGCGCCGTGACCTGACCTGGGGTCCGGACTCGGCGATCGCGGAGTGGGAATACGCGGACCTGGGCGCTGAACTGGTCAAGATCGACGAGCACGAGGCCGAGAACCTGACGCACGCGTTCCGGGCTCGATGGGGGAGGCAGCCCTGAACGTTGTCGTCAGGCGGATAGAGCCAGCGGATTTCGGTGGTGTGGCCGGCATATTCGGCTGGTACGCGGAGAACTCGGTCGCCACGTTCGAGGAGTCGCCACGGAGCGTGGCGGCCTGGGCGGGCCTGCATGACGAGCTCACAAGTCTCGGGCTGCCGTTCCTGGTGGCAGAGGCTGACCGCGAGGTCGTCGGCTACGCCTACGCAGGGCTATGGCGGCGTAAGGCTGCTTACCGTGCCACCGTCGAGGACTCGATCTTCATAGCGCAGGGCAAAGCTGGCCGTGGCATCGGCAGGCGGCTGCTGACTGAGCTCATCGCGGCATGCTCAGAGGCGCGCGCCAGGCAGATGATCGCAGTCATCGCCGACTTCGGCGCTGCCGCGTCCGTTGGACTGCATAGGTCCTGCGGCTTCACCGACGCAGGGCACCTGGCCGACGTTGGTTACAAACACAACAGCTGGGTTGGCACGCTGCTGATGCAGCGTGCCCTCGGCTGACCTAGCCGGCGGGCTTCGATCGCTCGAAGAACTCCCTGATCAGTTCGCGCTGACGCTGGCTGACCTGGTCGAAATGCTTATCCAGGCGCTCTTCTCCGATCGCTTCGGCAGCGAAATACAGATCCTTGAGCTGGTCGAGCTTCGCCGCCGCGGCCTCGGGCACCGCATGGGGCGGCTCGGCCAGCTCACGAAGCGGCGGCTCGGCCAGCTCACGAAGCGGCCGCTCGGGCACAGGCAATGCCGACGGGGCTGGGGGCGCCGACAGCAGGCCGGCCGCTGCGGGAGCGGCGGCAACGGCGCCAGCGCGGCAGTCGGCCTGGTCACGGCGTTGGCGGCGGGCGGCGGCTCGACCGAGCCGGTCACCGAAGTAGATCGCCCCGGCCGGGCCGCCTCGAACGGTCCCCGTGGCGCCGCGACAGGATCTGGCCTGGGCACCGAAGTCGCGCCGGGCAGTATCACCGGCAACGGGCTGGTCCGCTCGTCGTCCTCGTTCCGTCGGCTCTCGACGTCGGCGGGCTTGATTACCCGGTCGATCACCGCAGGAAGGGGATCGTTTGCGCCCGGCCCCGCGGCTCGGGTGCCCGCTGGCAGTTCAAGCGGGGCACCGGGCGCTCTCGGCGCCTCCACGCGGGCGGTGCCAGGAGCGGCTGCCGGGTGCTGATCGCCGCGGTCCGCGCGATCGATGCCAGGACCACGGTCACGTACCCGGTCGCCGTCATCAATGAGA
Source organism: uncultured Actinomycetota bacterium (assembly GCA_963795265.1). Classification (GTDB taxonomy): domain Bacteria; phylum Actinomycetota; class Actinomycetes; order Streptosporangiales; family Streptosporangiaceae; genus JAJYUU01. Next base: position 301,732 of record CAWCHF010000008.1, read on the forward strand.
CCGGCCCCGATGCGGACGCTGCCTGGCGGCGGAGGGCCATCCGGGCGGCGCGTGCCGGGTGACCCGAAGCCGTCAGCGCCCTCCCGGCCTGGGGCATCGCGCATGGTTTCGCCAGCCCGACGGCCGTCGCGGTCTCGACGCTCAGTCTCCGGGTCATGCCGGTAACTGGAGCCGCGGCGCTCGGGCAGGTCGGTGACGACGTAAACGTCCCGCTCATGCGGCCGGCTGGCCGGGATCGCGGTGTCGGCATAGCTTTCCGGCCGCCAGCGTGCGCCGGCCGACCAGGTCCTGTCGTCAGGCTGGCGGCCGTCATGCCGCCTGCCGTCGGGTTGGTAGCCGTCGCGCCGTGACCCGGCGCTCGGGTTACGCCTGTCCCGACCGTCACCAGTCTCAGCCCAGGTCGCGTTGTCGGAGCGGCGCCGATCCGGACCGTGATAGCCGTCAGGATCCCGATAGCCGGAGCGGAGCGGGTAGTCGGTGGCACCGCGGTAGCCGTCGGCGCCACGATAGCCGTCACGGCTGAAGCGGTCCGAGCCCTGGTAACCGTCGTCCAGGTAGCCGTCACGATCGCGAGGACTGACAGGACCCCGGTACCCCTCACGGCGCCGGTAATCGTCCGGACGCTCGTCGCCAGCGCGGGCATAAGCATCCGCGCTGGGACGGCCGTCCGGACTGCGGCGGCCGCCCTGATCGCGGTAGCTGCCATCGTTCGGGTAACCGCCAGGGCGTCGGTATCCGCCATCGCTGGGGTAGCCCGCAGCGCTGGAGTCACCGTTCGGCCTCGGGTAACCGTCCGGCCTGGGGTAACCGTCCGGCCTGGGGTAACCGTCCTGCCTGGGGTAACCGTCCTGCCTGGGGTAACCGTCAACGCTCGCGTAACCGTCCTGCCGGGGGTAACCCTCAACGCTGGCGTAACCGTCCGGGCCGCGCAAATCGTCTTGGCCGCGGCGCCCGCCCCTTACGCGATAATCGTCCGCACCGCGATACCCGTCGCGGTCGCGGTAAGCCTCGCGGTCGCGATACCCGTCGCGGTCGCGGTAAGCCTCGCGGTCGCGGTAAGCCTCACGATCGCGGTAAGCCTCACGATCGCGATCGTCACCTGGGCCCCGCACACCATCCGCGGGCGCCCCGGCCGGCCGCACTACCGCCGGACCGTGCGACTCATCCGTGCCACGCAGTTCGACGGGTACCCAGGCACCGTCCCGAGCGCTATCGGCAGCCGACCTGCGACGGTCCTGGGCAAGCTCGTCACGGCCGTCGGACCGCAGGTCCTCCGGTCGCGACCGGCCGGCCTGGCGGCTTCCAGGGCCCTGTGCAGAGTCCTCGCGATGACGCAACAACTGGCCAGTCTCGGCGTCATCCAGGCTTGGTCCGGGTATGCCTGGCTCGCGCAGAACGGGTTCGCGTTGCGCCCGCACGGTCTCGCTGAGGCCTGCCTGACCAGATTGACCTGCCGCCGACCGGCCGTCCCCGTCCTGGACTTGGTCGCGAGCGCGCTCGCCCGCCAGGCTTGAGTCGACCCGGTGCTCGCGCGATTCCCCGTCCAGGCGCCATGGTTCGGCTTCCCGTTGCCGGCGCCTAAGTCGGTCGTCCCGGCCAACTCGGTAGTCCCGGCCCAGCCCGAAGGCTCGGCCTGAACCGACGTCCTGGCCAAGCCCGGCCGCGCCGGTAGCGGAGTCCGGGTCGGCGGGCCCACGGCCGTCGTAATCGCGGCGAACGCTGTGGCGCTGGCTAGTGCTGTGATCGACAGCCCGGTCGGATGCCAGGTCCCAGTCGGCGGCCGGGTCGCGGACCTCATGAGCATCCTGGTCCTGGCCGCCTCGGCGCCATGATCGCGTCCCGTCGCGGCCTGTCAGCGCGTCCTCACGGTCCGTCGGAACGACAGGCGGCGGCCCGCTCCTGCGCGGCAAACCGACGGGCCCGTAGGCACCGGGTTGCGCGGCAGCATCGGACTGCTGCGAACTGGGCGGCCGGGCCGCAGCGTCCCGGTCGGCGGAGGTAAACGCATCTGGCCGCACTGGGCGGAACTGGCTCAGCCATTCGTCGGCGGGGATATCGGCGTGATCATCGGTCCGGCGCTCCTCCCGCTTCCGCCGCACTGCCACCTCCACGCCGATACTTCTACCGGCCAACGATTGCATGCAGGCGGGGGGCTCGCAACCTGTCTGCGAACGCGCTCGCGGTACGGGCCGCCGCCCCCATGACCGCGATGATGCCTGCAGTAGCTCAGCTGGCGAGGTGAATTTACCCAGTTAAGGGCTTTGATCGCTATCCGCGATGCTTCCTGGACGGGTGCCCAGTCGGCTAGCGTTGCGCCTGGTATTGCGTTTCCGTGATGGCCAGCTGACCGCGAACCGGAGGCTCCTGTGAACCGTCAGGTTAAGTACCTTTTGCCGGAATCAGAAATGCCGCAGCACTGGTACAACGTCGTCGCTGACCTGCCGAGCCCGCCGCCCCCGCCGCTGCACCCTGGCACCGGGCAGCCGGTCGGCCCGGACGACCTCGCCCCGCTTTTCCCGGCTGCGCTGATAGCCCAGGAAGTGTCGGCGGAGCGGCATATCGCCATTCCGGACGAGGTGTTCGACGTGTACCGGCTGTGGCGCCCGACCCCGCTATTCCGTGCCCGGCGGCTGGAGCGTGATCTGGGTACTCCGGCCCGGATCTATTACAAGTACGAGGGCGGCAGCCCGGCAGGCTCCCACAAGCCAAACACAGCCGTCCCGCAGGCTTACTACAACGCGGCCGAAGGCGTGAAGAAGCTCACGACGGAGACTGGCGCCGGGCAGTGGGGCAGCGCACTGGCGTTCGCCTCCGCCCTGTTCGGGCTCCAGCTCGAGGTGTGGATGGTGCGAGCCTCGTTCGACCAGAAGCCCTACCGCAAGATGCTGATGGAGACCTACGGTGCGATCGTGCACCCGAGCCCGTCTGACCTGACCAGTTCGGGGCGGGCAGTCCTCGCCGCCAGCCCGCACTCGACCGGCAGTCTCGGGATCGCGATCAGCGAGGCCGTCGAGATGGCCGGCGCTGATCCGGACACCCGGTACGCACTCGGCAGTGTGCTGAACCACGTCCTGCTGCACCAGACGATCATCGGTGAGGAAGCGCTGAAGCAGCTGGCCATGGCTGGCGACACTCCGGACGTGATCGTCGGCTGTACCGGCGGCGGGTCCAACTTCGGCGGCCTGGCCTTCCCGTTCCTGCGCGAGAAGCTGGCCGGCCGGATGAATCCGGTCATCCGCGCGGTCGAGCCGGCCGCCTGCCCTTCGTTCACCAAGGGCGTCTATGCCTATGACTTTGGCGACACGGCCGGGTTCACGCCGCTACTGAAGATGCACACGCTAGGACACGAGTTCATCCCCGATCCGATCCACGCAGGCGGGCTGCGCTATCACGGAATGTCGCCGCTGCTCTCGCACATCTACGAGCTCGGCCTGATCGAAGCGGTCGCCAAGCCCCAGTCGGAGTGCTTCGCGGCCGGCCTGCGCTTTGCCAGGACTGAGGGCATCGTGCCAGCCCCGGAGCCGACCCATGCGGTCGCAGCCTGCATCGAGGAAGCCCTTCGGTGCAAGGAAACCGGCGAGGAGAAGGTCATTCTGACTGCCTTGTGCGGCCACGGCTTGCTGGACCTTGCCGCCTACGGCGACTACCTGAGCGGAGCGCTCGAAGACCTCGAGCTCAACGACCAGGCCATCGAGGAAGCCCTGGCAGGACTGCCGACACCAGCCTGACTGAGTCAGGCCGGAACGCGTCCGGCTGCGGCGCTGTCTTTGCGGCCGGCGCAGTAACGCATGATGCGCGGCCAGACCCGGGCCGGGAGGAGGGGGAATCGGCCCGGGTCCTATGGCACGCATCCGCGGCCGTCACTGCGGACGCGCCCTCACGCTGTATCGGCATAAACAAGCGTTCATACAGCGCTCTAGTCGTACGCTGACCAGCCGCACGTTGTCAAGAGGCTGCTGACAACCGGGACGGCCCAGCAAGCGTCAAAGACATACTTAAGTCCGTCCTATGCCGGGATAGCCGATTCTCATGACTGCCCAGACCGACGCGGAGCCTGACGACAGGCTGCCGATTGACGGTTCGGCGCTACAGCGCAGGATCGCCGAGGCCGCCATCGCCCTGTTCTCCAGCCAGGGCGCTCCGGCCACGAGTGTGCGGGAAATCACAGCCGCCTGCGGCCTGACGCCGGGCGCCCTCTACAACCATTTCGCCTCCAAGGACCAGCTGCTCTACGTGCTGGTCAGGGATATCCACGTGCAGTTCGACGCCAGGATGGCGGCTACGCTGGCCGACGCGGGCCCGGATCCGGCCACGCAACTCGCTGCTACCGTCCGGTTCCTCGTCTCGCACACAGCCGGGAGCAAGAAGAGATCCCGGGTCGCTAACCGCGAGTTCACCGCGCTCGCCGGGCCCTACCGGCAGGAGATCACCGCACTGCGACGGCGGATCCGCGACCGGCTGACCGGGATCCTGGTGGCAGGATGCCGGGCTGGCACATTCCATCTGGCCGGCGGGGATGACATCAGCGCGGCGACGCTCACCTCAGCCACGATCACCGCCATGTGCGCCCATATCAGCGAGTGGACGCTGGATAACTATCCGCTCAGCCTTGACCAGCTGCAGGACCGGTACGCGGAAATGGCGCTGCGTATCGCCGGGGCGGCCGGCTGATTAGCGGTCGGTCACGACCCGGCTAGCGCGGCGAAATCGGCGGGCGCGATGTTCCCGCCGGAGAGCACCACCGCGGTGGGCCCGGCCGGCCTGACGGTGCCGGTGAGCAGCGCAGCCAGCGCGACCGCACCGCTCGGCTCGACGACAACCTTGAGCCGGGCGAAGCAGAACCGCATGGCGTCGATGATCGCGGCCTCGGAAACGGTCACGACATCGTCGAGCAGCCGGGCATTGACCTCAAAGGTCAGCTCGCCAGGCTGGCGCGCGCGCAGGCCGTCGGCGATAGTGTCCGGCTCGGGGATTGCTACCCGGTGGCCAGCCCGCATCGACTGGCTGGTGTCACTGGCACTGGCTGGCTCGACCCCGACCACGGACGCGCCGGCGAGCTGGCCCTTGATCGCAGTGGACACGCCGGCGGCCAGACCGCCGCCACCGACCGGGACCAGCACCAGCTCGAGTCCAGGGACTTGCTCGGCCAGCTCAAGCCCGGCGGTGCCCTGCCCGGCCATCACGTCATAGTCGTCGAACGGCCGGATCAGGGTCATGCCACGATCCGCCGCGATCCCGGCGGCCACTTCCTCGCGGCTCTCGCGGTCGGGATCGTAGCGGCGAAGCTCGGCGCCGTAACCCGCGATCGCGGCGAGTTTGACCGCCGAGCCGCTGGCCGGGACGACGACCACCGCACTGATCCCGAGCAGCTTGGCGGCGAGGGCGACGGCAGCGCCGTGGTTACCGGAGGAAAAGGCCACGACGCCCGCGGTCCGCTCTACCGGGTCCAGCACGCTGAGCCTGTTGTAGGCGCCGCGGAACTTGAACGACCCGCTCCGCTGGAACGGTTCCGCCTTCAGTAGCACCTGACCGCCGCACCGCTCGTCCAGCGCGGCCGAGGTCAGCACCGGGGTCCGGTGCACAACTCCGGCCAGCCGCGCGGCCGCGGACTGGACGCGCTCCAGGGTCAGACCGCCATCGGGCATCGGTTCTCCTCATCTCCCGGCAATCGAGGCATTCAGCTTGTCTAGCACGACGGCCGGGCCGCGCAGGTGGGAGGCTGGCAGCCAATGCGGTCGGACGCGAAGGAGGCGTGGTCATGCAGATACCGAGGCCAACCGATGCGGACAAGGACTACTTCCGGTCGCTGCTGCCCGAGGTTCCCGATGTCGAGGTCAAGCCGATGTTCGGGAACCTCGGCGCGTTCGTGCGCGGGAACATGTTCGCCGGGCTATTCGGCGAGGCGGTCGGCGTACGGCTGAGCGAAGCCGACCGGGAGGAACTCGCCGCGACCGACGGCGCCGGTCCGTTCGGGCCCGCGGAGCGGCCGATGGGCGGCTACCTTAGCCTGCCGCCCGTGTTTCGCAAGCAGCCAGAACTCGCAGCGGACTGGGTCGCCAGGGCGCTGAGTTACGTCGCCGGGCTGCCGCCGAAACAGGCGAAGCCACGAGCCACCAAGAAAACCGCCGGGCCGGCGACCCCGAAGCCGAGGTAACGCGCCCGCTATGCTGTACGGTCATTCAACAGCTGGGAGCAGTCATGCCCGACCGCACCGCCGAGCGCGTCAGCCGCGCTCGCCTCGCTGAGCTGATCACCCGGGAGCGCGCCAGCTACCGGGCCCGGCACCCCCGGTCAGCCGAGGCCTTCGCGGCTGCGGCCGCGAATCTGCTCGGCGGCGTGCCGATGACCTGGATGCGGATGTGGCCGGGCGGCTTCCCGCTGTACCTGGCCGGCGCCGCTGGCGCCCGGCTGACCGACGTCGACGGCAACGAGCTCATCGACTTCTGCCTCGGCGACACCGGCGCGATGGCCGGGCACTCCCCCGCCGCGGTGCAGCAGGCGATAGCACGGCGCTACACCGAGCTGGGCGGCGCCACCACCATGCTGCCGACCGAGGATGCCAGCTGGGTCGCGGCCGAGCTCACGCGCAGGTTCGGCCCGTCACAGTGGAGCTTCACGCTCACCGCCACCGACGCCAACCGGTGGGCGACGCGACTGGCCAGGCAGCTCACCGGACGCCGCAAGATCCTCGTCTTCAGCTACTGCTACCACGGCAGCGTCGACGAGGCGTTCATCATCGCCACACCCGACGGTCCGGTCTCCAGGGAAGGTAACGTGGGCGCTCCCGTCGACCCGGTGACGACGACCCGGGTAGTCGAGTTCAACGACCTTGAGGCACTCGACCGGGAACTCGGATTCGTCGACGTGGCGGCGGTGCTGATGGAACCGGCGCTGACCAATATCGGCATCGTGCTGCCCGAGCCCGGCTACCTGAAGGCGGTGCGGGAGCTGACCCGCCAGCACGGCAGCCTCCTGATCAACGACGAGACGCACACCTTCAGCGCGGGGCCCGGCGGGTGCACGCGCGCCTGGAACCTCGAGCCGGACATCGTCACTGTCGGAAAATCCATCGCCGGCGGCATCCCGGCCGGCGCCTACGGCCTGTCGGCGGAGCTGGCCGACCGGATTCTGTCCGATCCGACGGCCGACATCGAGGACACCGGCGGGGTTGGCGGCACGCTGGCTGGCAACGCGCTCTCGGTCGCGGCCATGCGGGCGACCCTGGAACAGGTGCTCACGGACACGGCATTCGACGGCATGATCGCGGTGGCCGACCGGTACACCGCGGGCGTGCGCGATGTGCTCGCGAGCCGCGGCCTGCCGTGGACCATCACTCAGCTGGGCGCGCGCGCGGAATACCGGTTCTGCCCGGATCCGCCGCACAGCGGCGGCGAGTCCGCAGCCGCGGCGGACACCGATCTCGACGAGTACCTGCATCTCTATCTGGTGAACCGGGGCATCTTGCTGACCCCGTTCCACAACATGGCGCTGATGAGCCCGCAAACCTCGGCCGCCGACGCCGATACCCACACCAAGATCTTTGCGCAGGCTGCCGACGAGCTGCTGGGCTAGCCGAAGGTGATGCGCGCTGGGGAAACTGGCGGCCGGCAACCACGCTCTTGCGCCGCCCGCTGGGGCAGGACCAGGTGCGTAGTCTGCCGGAAGGGACGCACGCCTGCGTCGAAGGATGGCCTTTGAAGATCGCCGGATCCGTTGCGCTAGTCAGCGGCGCAGACCGCGGGCTTGGCCAGGTATTCGCCCGGCAGCTTGTCAGCCGGGGAGCCTCGAAGGTCTATGGCGCCGCACGTCATGCTGGCGCCGTTACCGAGCCAGAGGTCATTCCGGTCGCGCTGGACATCACCGATCCTGATCGCGTGGCGCACGTCGCGGCAGAATGCGCGGATGTCAGCTTGCTGGTCAACAACGCAGGGGTGATGAAGGCCAGCTCGTTCCTCGGCACGCCCACCACGGACCCGGCACGGCTGGAGATGGAGACCAACTACTTCGGCACGCTGAGTATGTGCCGCGCCTTCGCGCCGGTGCTCGCGGCCAACGGCGGCGGCGCGATCGTCAACATGCTGTCCGTGACCAGCTTCTACAACAATCCGCTCGATGCCTCGTACGGTGCTTCGAAGGCTGCCGCATGGTCCCTGACCAATGGCATCCGCATCGAGCTGCACCACCAGGGCACCCAGGTCGTCGCGGTCCATGCAAGCTTCATCGACACCGACATGGCCGCCGGGATCGATGCGCCCAAGATCAGTCCCGAGTCGGTCGCCAACCAGGCTTTCGACGCCGTCGAGGCGGGCCAGGCCGAGGTCCTTGCCGACGAGCGCTCCCGGTTCGTCAAGGCATCGCTGCCGCGCGATCATGAGCTGCTCTACCCGCAGGTGCAGGACTTCTGGGACCAGCTCCTCGGCTAACTTGCCGTGATCGTCTGGACCGCTCTGCGGTTATGGTGGCAGACATGCCCGACCGCAAGGAGACGATCGAGGTCGCAGGCCGCTCGGTGACGGTCTCCAATCCGGACAAGATCTACTTCCCCCGGACTGGCCATACGAAGATGGACCTGGTCCGCTACTACCTGAGCGTGGCCGACGGCGCGCTGCGCGGGGTGGCCGGCCGCCCGATGGTGCTCAAGCGCTTTGTCAACGGCGCCGAGGGCGAGGCCTTCTTCCAGAAGCGCGCTCCGACGGCGCGGCCGGACTGGCTGGACACCGTCGTGCTCAGCTTTCCGTCCGGGCGGACGGCTGAGGAGATCGTCATCTCCGATGCCGCGGGCCTGGCCTGGGTCGCCAACCTCGGCTGCATCGACCTGAATCCGCATCCGATCCGCGCGGACGACCTCGAGCATCCCGACGAACTGCGCGTCGATCTGGACCCCGTTCCCGGCATCGGCTGGCCTCAGATCGTCAGCGTGGCGCTCGTCGCGCGCGAGGTCCTCGCCGACGTCGGGCTCACCGGCTGGCCGAAGACCTCCGGTTCTCGTGGCATGCACGTCTACGCCCGGATCGAGCGGCGCTGGACATTCACCGAGGTCAGGCGCGCCGCGGTGGCCCTCGCCCGGGAGATCGAACGGCGCGCGCCGGACGAGGCCACATCGCGGTGGTGGAAGGAGGAACGGCACGGCGTCTTCGTCGACTACAACCAGAACGCCAAGGACCGGACAGTCGCGTCTGCTTACTCGGTCCGCCCGACACCCGATGCCAGGGTGTCCGCTCCGCTGCAGTGGGACGAAGTGCCCGGCTGCGACCCGGCGGCTTTCACGATCGACACCGTGCCGCAGCGGTATGCGGCACTAGGCGACCCCGGAGCGGGCATCGACAGCGCGGTCGGCTCGCTGGACCAGCTGCTCGCACTGGCGGACGCGGACGAGGCCGCGGGGCTGGCGGACGCGCCGTGGCCGCCGCACTTCGAGAAGCAGGCAGGCGAGGCCCCGCGAGTGCAGCCTTCCAAGCGCCGGCCGGCAGTGCCAGCAGTGCCGCCGCCAGCGCCTGGCAAGCCCGTCGGGCCGACCGGCCGCCGCCGGACCTCGATGCCGCTGATCGAGATCGCCAGGGCAGCGAGCAAAGCCGAGGCGATGGCCGGCCTGGACCGGTGGAAAGAGCGTCACCCGGAGGTTGCCGCGCTGCTCGAGCCCGCCGACATCCTGGTCGACTCGATGCGCGGCCGGTCATCGACCTGGACCAGGATCCGGCTGAATCTGCAGCACGTGCCTGAACCGCAGCGGCCGCCGCAGGAGCCGCTGGAGGTCGACTACGACCCCTGGCGCGAAGCCGGCCGCTAGGCATCATGGGTGCGGAATCACCAGGGCTATATGCCAGGCAACTCCGCTCCCATGAACCTGACCGCAGGGTCAGGCTGGCTATCCCACCGCCGCAATGAGCTCCGCCAGGAGCTCCAGGTGGGCCAGGTCGTCGAGGTCCAGCACCTGCAGGTACATGCGCGTCGCGCCGATCGCGGCGTAGTCGGCGATTCTGGCCGCGATGTCATCCGGAGTTCCGGCCAGACCGTTCGCGCGCAGCTCGTCGGTCTTCCTGCCGATCGCAGCCGCCCGCTTCTCAAGCTCACCGTCGGTACGCGCACCACACACGACCTGCGCCGCCGAGTAAGTCATCGAATCCGCACTCCGGCCGGCGGCCGCGCAGGCGTCCCTGACCCGCCCGAACGCGGCCGCAGTGTCCTCGACGCTGCTGAAGGGCACGTTGTACTCGTCGGCATACCGCGCGGCCAGCCTGGGCGTGCGCTGCTTGCCAGCGCCGCCGATCAGCACCGGCGGCCGCGGTGACTGGGCGGGTTTGGGCAGCGCCGGAGAGTTGGTCACCGTGTAGTACTCGCCGGCGAATTCGAACGTCTCCCCCACCGGCGTCGCCCACAGACCGGTGATGATCGCAAGCTGCTCGGCGTACCTGTCAAACCGCTCGCGCACCGGGGGGAACGGGATCGCGTAGGCCGCGTGCTCGGCATCGAACCACCCGGCCCCGAAGCCGAACTCGACCCGTCCGCCGCTCATCTGGTCTACCTGCGCCACCGAGATCGCCAGCGGGCCAGGGAAGCGGAACGTGGCCGGGCTCATGAGGGTACCGAGCCTGATCCGCGACGTTTCGCGGGCGAGGCCGGCCAGGGTGATCCACGCATCCGTCGGGCCCGGGAGTCCGCTCACGTTCCCCATCTTCAGGTAGTGGTCGGAGCGGAAGAACGCGTCAAAGCCAAGGTCCTCGGTTGCCCTGGCCACCCGCAGCAGCGTGTCGTAGCTTGCGCCCTGCTGCGGTTCGGTGAAGATTCGCAGTTGCATAGGTCCATCTTCGCGGGCCCAGCCGGATCAGTGAAATCCCGGCTGCCGAAACGAGCGGAACCCACTGCGACCGCCGGGCCTCCGGTTGCGCCTGCCGCCGGGCACGCGAAGGATGGGGAGCACGGCCCATTCCTGGGCCTGCCGTTGTCCGTGCTACCTGACTGCGAGGGAGAGATCATGTCGGCAGACGCTGCTGAAGCACCTGGTTACGTAGCCGGGACCTGGGATATCGACCCTGTGCACTCCCATGTCGGCTTCGTCGCCAGGCATCTGATGGTGAGCAAGGTCCGGGGCAATTTCACCAAGTTCGAGGGCCAGATCATTACCGCACCGGACCCGCTGGAGTCCTCGGCGGTCGCCACCATCGACATGACGTCGCTGGACACGAGCAACGCCTCAGCGTGACGGCGACGTCAAGGGGGAGAACTTCCTTGATGTGGCGAATTATCCCACCATGACCTATCGGAGCACCTCGGTCCGCCGTGACGGCGACGACTACGTCGTGACGGGTGACCTGACAATCAAGGGGATCACCCACCCGGTGGAACTGAAGGTCGAAGTCAATGGCTTCGGGCCAGATCCCTACGGCGGCACTCGCGCCGGATTCTCTGCCTCAGGCGAGATCAACCGCACCGACTATGGCATCACCGCGAATATGGTGCTGCCTACCGGCGGCGTGATGGTGAGCGAGAAGATCCAGCTCACCGTGGAGGTCGAGGCGCTGCTCAAGACCGACTGACGCGGCCCGCCCGGACCGCACCAGCCCCAGCCGCGACCTGGTTCCGGCCCGTCTTAATCCGCCGCGGACCCGCTAGCGGATCAGCGTGGCCAGGCACTCGACATGGTGGGTCATCGGGAAAGCGTCGAACCCCCGCACCCCGGTCAGCTGCCAGCCGCCGTCCATGAGCAGCCGCAGGTCCCTGGCCAGGGTTGCCGGGTCGCAGGACACGTACGCCAGCCTGCGCAGCCCGGCCGGGCGGCCCGTGTCGCCGGGCCGGTCACCAGCTGGGTGCCGACCGCACAGGGCGTCGATGACCGGCCGGGCCACGCCGGTCCGGGGCGGGTCGAGCACCGCGATTGATGCCGCCCCGGATCCGGTCCGGCTGAGCATCACCGCGACGTCGCCGCGGTGCACCCGTGCCCACGGCCAGTCGCGGAGGTTGTGCCGCGCGTCCCGGACCGCCGCAGCGTCCTGCTCGATGCCGATGACTGCGCCGGCCGGGCCCACTGCCTGCGCCAGCACCCCGGCGAACAGGCCGGCTCCGCAGTACAGGTCGAGCGCCTGGTCTCCGGGCTGCGGGCGCAGAGCCGCAAGCACGGCAGTGGCCAGTGCGTCAGCGGCGCCGGGATGCACCTGCCAGAACCCGCCCAGGCTGACCCGCCAGTCGCGGCCCGCCGCTCGCTGGATCAGGTAGCCCCGGCCCCGGACCGGCATCCTGCCGCCATGGCGCCGCGCTAGCTGGAGCGACTCCGCGTCGATGGCGGGCCAGTCCGCCGCCGAGCCCGGCCGGGCACCCGAAACCAGCACGCCCCGTTCTGCGGTACCAGGCGCGACACATACCTGCACCGACGAAGCCGGCGGCCAGCGCTGCTCAGTCACTCCGACGCTGGTGACCAGCGGATGAGCGATCAGGCAGCGGTCAATCGCGACAACATCGTGAGAGCGATGCCGGCGCAGCCCTGCCTGGCCGTGCCCGTCCACTGCAAACGACACCACGGTCCGCCAGCCCAGTCCTGCCTCGTCCCCGTCGAGGGGCTCGACCGCAACCGTGAGATCCAGGCCAGCCAGCCGACTGAGCTGCTGACTGATAACGGCAGATTTCAGCTCGCGCTGCGCCGCCAGGCTCGCGTGCTGCCAGTCGCAGCCGCCGCAGCCGCCGGGCGCAGCGTACTGGCATGGCGCCTCGACCCGGTCCGGCGACGCCTGGACAACCTGGATCGCATCTGCCCGGGCGAATCTGGCGGTGCTCTGGGTTACCACTGCCCGGACGTGCTCACCGGGCAGGGCATGACGCACAAAGATGACCCATCCCGTATCATTCTGTCGCGAAACGCACCAGCCGCCGTGCACGGCCTCGCCGACAACAACGTCCAGGATGTCCCCAGCCTGGGGGACGGGCGCCTGCTCAGTAACCACGGGCTCCATGGTGCACTGACCTCGCGGCCGAACCTCGCCTGGGTACCGTCTGGCTAGTGATGCTGCACCAGGGAATACTTTGGACTGGACCGACTCTGGCTGGAAGGAAGCACGTGCACATCGTGATCATGGGATGCGGCCGGGTCGGGTCCACTGTTGCGCACATCCTCGAGGACCAGGATCACTCGGTCTCTATCATCGACCAGGACCCCGAGTCCTTCAGGAAGCTGCGCTCGGGATTCAAAGGCACCAAGGTAACCGGCATCGGCTTCGACCGCGACGTGCTGACTGAGGCCGGTATCGAGCGCGCGGGCGCGTTCGCGGCTGTCAGCAGCGGCGACAACTCCAACGTCATCGCCGCGCGAGTGGCGCGAGAGTCTTTTGGCGTGCGGCGGGTGGTGGCGCGCATCTACGATCCGCGCCGCGCCGAGGTCTACCAGCGGCTGGGCATCCCGACCGTGGCCACCGTGGCCTGGACCGCCGACCAGATGCTGCGCAGGCTGCTGCCCGAAGGCGCGGAGTCTTTGTGGCGGGATCCCACCGGAGCGGTCGTGCTAGCCGACGTCGCCTACTCCGACGGCTGGCTCGGGCAGCGGGTATGCGACCTGGAGCTGGCGGCGCGTACCCGGGTCGCCTACATCTCCCGGCTGGGTGAGGCACTCGTCCCCACCGCGAGCCTGGTGCTGCAGGAAGGTGACGTGGTGCACGTCATTGCCGAAGATCACCGCCTCGATGAGATCGTGACCGTGCTCAGCAACGAGCCGGGCAAGGGAGGCCACTGATGCGCGTCGCGATAGCCGGGGCTGGCGCCGTTGGCCGCTCGATTGCCAAGGAACTCCTGGATAACGGCCACGAGATCCTGCTGATCGACAAGGATCCGAGCTCGATCAAGGTGCACAGCGTGCCCAAGGCCGAGTGGCTGCTCGCCGACGCGTGCGAGATCAGCGCGCTGGACGACGCTGCCCTCGAGCGCTGTAACGTCGTCATCGCGGCTACCGGCGACGACAAGGCAAACCTGGTGGTATCGCTGCTGGCCAAGACCGAGTACGGGGTGCCGCGCGTAGTGGCCCGGATCAATCACCCCAACAACGAGTGGCTGTTCAACGAGTCCTGGGGCGTCGACGTGGCCGTGTCCACGCCACGGCTGCTGTCAGCGCTGGTCGAGGAAGCCGTGAGCGTAGGCGACCTTGTCCGGCTGATGACGTTCCGGCAAAGCGAGGCAAGCCTGGTGGAGCTGACCATGCCGGCTGACGCGCCGCTGGCCGGCCAGCGGGTCGGAGAGATCGAGTGGCCCGCCGACACGGCGCTGGTCGCGATCCTGCGCGACGGCCGTGTCATCGTGCCCAGCGGCGACGACCCGCTCGAGGGCGGCGATGAACTGCTGTTTGTTACCAGCCAGAACGTCGAGCACGAGCTTGCCCGGCTGCTGGCAGCCGACCACGAGCCCCGCATCACCGACCTCGGCGACGGATCGTAGCCGCGGCTACCTCGTCTCGGTGATCTCCGGACCGCGCTCGAACGGGTTAAGCGGGTCGGGCTCCTGCTGGTCAAGCTGATCCTCAAGGACCTGGCGAGCCTCGTCGGGCAGCCTGATGTCCAGCGGCTTACGAGGCGGCTCAGCGTGCTCGCCGCGCTGCACCACCACGTCCGCGAAGATCTCCTCAAAGGGCCGCGCCAGCTGCCGGTCAGTCGCGGCCGGGCCGCTCAGCAGGCCGCGCAGGAACCACCGGGGACCGTCAACGCCCAGGAACCTGAGCGGCTGCGGTGGCACCCGGACGTCCGCGCCCTGCGGGGTTACCGTGGCCAGCAGCTCAGGCCCGAACGGACCCTCCTGCTCGCTGCTCTGCCCGCCGGCTTTGGCCACCTCATCGGCGATCTCCGGCAGTACCTCGCTCCACAGCCCGGCGCTTCTCGGCGCGGCGAACGGCTGCAGCTGCAGGCCGCTCTCGCCGTGCACCACGGCGATCGAGATACCTTCCTCCTCGGACACGAAGACCTGGACGTCATAACCCTCGCGGACCGGCACTAGCAAACTGCCGAAGTCGATGCGCTCGGCGTCCGGGTAACCGCCCTCGCTGTCCCACGGTCCCGCGGAGCGCTCCATCACCGAGCCGGATACCGAGGAATCGCGCAGCCGGGTCCAGGTCGCCGGGTCCCCGAGGTCGGCGCGCGGCGACCCGCGCTTGCCAGCTGCGGCCACCGGCTCGCCAGTCTCGTCCTCAGCTGGCTCCTCGTCCTCAGCAGGCTCCTCGTCCTCATCCAGCTCATCGTCGCCGAACTCCTCGTCGTCGGCCAGGCTGGCGTCGAATTCGTCGTCATCGGAGTACTCGAGGTCGTCATCGGCAAGCTCGCCGTCGCCGGCCAGCTCCTGCTCCTGCTCCTGCGCTGCCGGGTCAGACGCGCCGGCCGACCCGTCAGCCGCGTCCTGGCCAGCACGACTACGTCGTCGGAACACCCCGCACGCTCCTAACCTCCTGACCGGGCTATGACCCTGTCAGGACCTCGTTTCCCTCCGAAGGATCGCCTGTCATAGCGTGACCGCCGGTGGAGCCATGACCTCCGGCGCCGCGGTGCGATCCAGGCAGGGTCTCGACTTCCTGAAAAATCGGGCGTTCTACTCGCTGAATAACAAGCTGCGCTATCCGGTCACCCCGCCGGAAGCTCACCGGATGCTCGGCATCGGTGTTCAGCAGGATTACCTTGATCTCGCCACGGTACCCCGCGTCCACTGTGCCTGGCGCGTTCACGACCGTCACGCCGTGCCGTGCGGCCAGGCCAGACCGAGGATGCACGAAGGCGGCGTACCCATCCGGGAGCGCGATGCACACGCCAGTGCCGACGACGGCACGCTGGCCAGGAGCGAGGTCGACATCGGAGGCTGTGCACAGATCGCTGCCAGCGTCGCCGGGATGCGCCCGCTGCGGCAGCGGCAGGCCAGGGTCCAGCCGCCGGATCAGTACCGGGACTGACCCCGGCTCGGTGCAGGCGCAGGTCATCGGTGGCACCTCCGGGTCCGGCTCATGGGCTGGCCGTACCCGCGAAGGCTAGTCGCCAGGACGCGGACCCCGCAGGGCGGGCCAGGCATAGGTAATCACTGCCGCGAACGGCACCGCGACTATGGCGCCAGGGATCCCGGCGATGATGCCGCCGACAGCGAGGACCAGGATGATCGCCAGCGGGTGCAGCCTGATGATGCGGCCGACGACCAGCGGCTGCAGCAGGTGGCTCTCGATCTGATTCTCGAGCACGAAGACCGCCAGCAGGATCACCGCCGCCACCCAGCCCTTGGTGGCCAGCGTGACGAGGATCGCCAGCGCGCCCACCACCAGGATGCCGATGATGGGCACGAAGGCGGCCAGGAAGATCAGCACGATAAAGGGAACGAGCAGCGGCACGCCTAGCAGCCACAGCGCCAGGCCGATGAACAGGGCGTGAATCGCCGCCACCAGCGTGGTTCCGCGCAGGTAGTTGACCAGTGCGCGCCAGGCCGAGTCGCCCGCGGTGGAGGCACGCCGGTGCGCCTCGCCCCGCAGCCCGCTGATGACCCAGCCGAAGATCTGAGCGCCGTCCTTGAGCAGGAAGAACGTGATGAAGAGCGTCAGCACAGCGCCGGCCAGGAACTCGATGGCGTACTTGCCAGTCGTGACCACGGTGCCGGCCACCTCGGATTTGTGCTGCGAGATGAACTTGACGAGGTCGTTGCTGTACTGCGTGATGCGGGCCGAGCTGAGATGGAACGGCGGACCCGAGAGCGAATGTTCCACCTGCGTCGCGGTGCGCTGCACCTCGGCGAACAGCGCCGGGTAGTCGGCACTTACCCGGTTGGCGAACAGCGCGACGGCCCCGCCGATCACCAGCACGGCACCCAGGAAGGTGCACCAGGTCGCCGCCAGGCTCGGTACGCCGCGGCGACGCATCCAGGCAGTTGTCGGCTGCAGCAGCGCGGTGAGCAGCAGCGCCGCGATAAGCGGCAGCACAACGAGGCGGAGCACCTCAAGCAGCCGGAAGGTCAGGTAGATAGTGGCGGCCGTCAGCAGCAGGCACCAGGACCAGGCCGCGGTCTGCCGCAGCAGTCGGGGAACCTGCGCCTCCGGCGAGATCAGTTCCGGCTGCCCGGACGGCTCGCCGGGCTCGGCAGGCTCGCCGAGCCCGGCCGCACCCGCCGTCGCCGGCCGCGGGCTGGCCGGGCTGGCCTGGCCACGACCCAGCAGCCAGCGAACGGCCGAGCGCAGCCCGATTGGCTGCTCCTCGGCTGATGCTGCGCTGTCTGCGGCGCCGCTGGCCGAGCTGTCCGCGCTATCACCCGGCCGCTCGCCGGCATCCTGACTCCGTCGGCCTGTCATGCAGTACATGTAACCAACTACCGTGGTGCCATGCACTTCTACCGCGAGCGCCTGCGCGCGCCGTTTAGCTGGTGGCTGGCTGGCGGGGTCACCATGTTCATGTTCGGGGCTATCGTCTGGACCGGGTTCAACCTGGCGATCACGCTCGCGGTCTTTGCGGCGCTGTTCGGCGTGCTCGCCGCGTTCCTGCTCAACTGGGGCCGCGCCACCATCGTGGTGGCCGACGGAGTGCTCACGGCCGACAAGGCGACGCTGCCGCTGGCAGCCACCGGCCAGGTCCGGCCGCTAGACGAGGCGCAGGCCAGGGCGCTGCGCGGACCGCGGGCGGATCCGCGGGCGCACATGCTGATCCGGCCGTACCTGCACCGGGCGGTGTTCATCGAGGTGACAGCGAGCGACGGGGGCACACCATACTGGCTCGTCGCAACCCGGCACCCGGCTGAGCTGGCGGCCGCAATCGAGAGTTCGCGACCCGTGGTCAGCCATGGCGGCCGGTCCATGGCATGATCGCAGCCGTAGGGCTCGCCTGAAACCAGGCACTGGGTAACCCACAGCCGAGGAGGACGGCAGATGGCAGGCAACAAGGGAGGCAGCGGCCGCGCAGTCACCGCGCTGGCCGGAGCAGCTGCCGCCTTCGGGGCGCGCAAGCTCATCACCTTCGGCTGGAAGAAGCTGACCGGCAAGGAGCCGCCCGACCATCCCGAGGACCCGCAAGTCGCCCTGCGTGACGCTTTGATCTGGGGAATCGTCCTGGGTGCCACGGTCAGCACGGCCCGGATGCTGGCGATGCGAGCAACCACGCGTCGCCCCAAGGACGCCGACAAGCCGCCGGTTTAGTGCCTTATCAGGCCGATCCGAGCCCGGCGCCACGAGAGCCGGTCACGGATACTTTTCGCCGCGTTCACCGACCACACTGGTAACCACGACCGCTGCCGGGCAGGCTGGTCCTGGAGGTGGGCACGTGACGACTGACAAGGTGCTCGGAATGGTGCTGGCCGGCGGCGCCGGCAAGCGGCTAGCTCCGCTGACCGCGGACCGCGCGAAGCCAGCGGTGCCGTTCGGCGGGCTCTACCGGCTCGTCGATTTCGCGCTCTCCAATCTGGTCAATTCCGGCATGCGCCGGATCTGCGTGCTCACCCAGTACAAGAGCCACAGCCTGGACCGCCACATCACCACCACGTGGCGGCTGAGCAGCCTGCTTGGCAACTACGTGACGCCGGTCCCCGCGCAGCAGCGGCTGGGGCCGCACTGGTACACCGGGTCTGCCGATGCCATTTACCAGTCGCTGAACCTCATCTTCGACGATCAGCCGGACATCGTTGCCGTCTTCGGTGCTGACCACGTCTTCCGGATGGATCCGCAGCAGATGATCGATCAGCACATCGCGCATGGGGCCGGCGTGACCGTAGCGGCAATCCCGGTACCCAGGGCGGAGGCGACGGCATTCGGCGTGATCAGGGCGGCGGCAGACGGCCGGACGATTGAGGCGTTCCTGGAGAAGCCAGCAGATCCGCCCGGCATGCCGGGGCGGCCGGAGATGGCGTTCGCGTCCATGGGCATTTACGTGTTCACGGCCGACGTCCTGGTGGACGCCCTGCGCCAGGACGCCGCGGACGATGGCAGCCGGCACGACATGGGGGGCGACATCGTTCCCCTGCTGGTCCGCCAGCGCATGGCGCAGGTGTACGACTTCCTGGACAACCAGGTGCCCGGCTCCGAACCGCGGGACGCTGGGTACTGGCGTGACGTCGGGACGCTCGACTCCTACTTCGACGCGCAGATGGACTTGTGCGCGGTGCACCCGGTCTTCAACCTCTACAACGACAGGTGGCCGATCCTCACGCAGGTACCCTCGCAACCGCCAGCCAAGTTCGTGCATGACGATGGTGACCGGGTGGGCCGCGCGATCAACAGCGTGGTGAGCAACGGCGTGATCGTGTCCGGTGGGCTGGTGCGCGATGCTGTCCTGTCGCCAGGGGTCCGGGTAAACAGCTGGGCCCGCGTCGAGCGCGCGGTCGTGCTGCACAACACCAGGATCGGCCGGCACGCCGTGGTCGAGAACGCGATCATCGACAAGAACGTGGACGTCCCGGAGGGCGCCATCGTCGGCGTCGACAAGGAACACGACCGGGATAGGGGATTCGTGGTCTCCGAGGGCGGCGTCACGGTGGTAGGGAAGGGCCAGAAGGTAGCCCCGTGAACCAGCCGCAGGGCGCAGGCGAGCTGCGCGTGGCGATGCTGACCCGCGAGTTCCCGCCGGACGTGTACGGCGGCGCTGGCGTACATGTCGAGTACCTGGCCAGCGCGCTCGCCGGGCTGGTGGACCTGACCGTGCACTGTCAGGGCGAGGACCGCGCCGGCGCGATGGCGCACCGGCCCTGGGAGCACCTGGCTGGTTCGAGTTCGGCGCTGCAGGTGATCTCCACCGACCTCTCGATGACCGCAGCTGTGGCCGGGGCGCACCTGGTCCACTCGCACACCTGGTACGCCAACCTGGCTGGCCATCTTGCCAGCGCCTTGCACGGAGTGCCGCACGTCATGACAGCGCACTCGCTGGAGCCGTTGCGGCCATGGAAGGCCGAGCAGCTTGGCGGCGGATACGCGATCTCCAGTTGGTGTGAGCGCACCGCAATCGAGTCGGCCGATGCGGTCATCGCCGTGTCGCAGGGCATGGCAGCCGACATCCGGGTGACCTATCCGGCCGTCCCGGCCGACCGCGTGCACGTCATCTACAACGGCATCGACGCCCGGCAGTACAGCCCCGATCATGGGCGTGACGTGCTCGATTCGCTCGGCATCGACCCGGCCAGGCCTGCCGTGGTTTTCGTCGGGCGGGTCACCAGGCAGAAGGGCCTGCCGGTGCTGCTGCGCGCCGCCCAGCACATCGATTCGTCCGCGCAGCTCGTGCTGTGTGCCGGCCAGGCCGACACGCCCGAGCTGGAGGCCGAGGTGACCGGCCTGGTTAATCACCTCCGTTCGACCCGGTCCGGCGTGATCTGGATCCCCGGCATGCTCACCAAGCGGGAGGTGATCCAGATCCTCAGTCATGCCACCGTGTTCGCCTGCCCCTCCCGCTACGAGCCGCTCGGCATCGTCAACCTCGAGGCCATGGCGTGCGGCGCGGCCGTCGTCGCTTCTGCGGTGGGAGGAATCCCGGAGGTTGTCGCGGACGGGGAAACCGGACTGCTTGTGCCCCCTGATGACGAAGCGGCGCTCGCTGATGCCATCAGCACGCTGCTGGCGGATCCGGTGCGGACTGCCGCCATGGGCGCGCGCGGCCGGGTCAGGGCAGAACTGGACTTCAGCTGGGACCGGGTCGCTGGCCAGACCGCGGAGCTGTACCGCCACCTCGCTCGCTCCGGCGGATAGCGGCCCCGGCCGCTCCGATTCGCTCCGCCGAGGGCAGGCTGGCCGATGCACTAAGCCGCAGGATTCCATCGCGGCTGATCACCGGTTGCTGCCAGGCGGACGCGCTATCCGGCGCGGCCTGCCGGGTATGCGGTCAGGTCACCGAGCCAGCCGCGGCGCCGGTGACCCGGTCACCCCAGCGGGACAGCTCGCCGTCCAGGTCCAGCGGCCCGATCATCGCGCCGCTGGCCATCTCCTGCTCCCAGTCCTCGGCCGGCACGCGCCACATCACCTCGAACTCGATCCCGCTGGGATCCTTCGCGTACAGCGACTTCGACACCCGGTGATCGCTCGCGCCGACGAGGGCGTCGCGCTCGGCTAGCCGATCCCGCACCTCTGCTAGCTCGGCCAGCGTGCCAACCTCCCAGGCCAGGTGGTACAGCCCCAGATACGAGCCGGGTGGCAGCTGACCGTCGGGCACGGAGAAGAGCACCGAGGTCATGATCATTGGCCGAACCCTGGGCGCGCAGGAACGCGGCCCGGCCCGGAATCTGCAGCCGTACCTCGAAGCCGAGTGCCCCGGTATAGAAATCAACGGTTGCGGCAAGGTCGCGCACATAGAGGACGGCATGATTCAGACGGCGTACCGGCATGAGCTTCTCCTGTTCAGGCAGTTCTGCTGGCGATAATGCCCAGTCCGCACGTCTGATTCCCGGCGAAGGCCTAGCCGGTCACCGTGCGGAGGCTGGTTGCCAGCGCCGAGCTGAAGTCGTCATTGATCGCGACCACCTGACGACCAGCCGCTGCCAGTAGCGACGCGGCTACTGCTGCCCGGTAGCCGGCCTGGCAGTGAACCCAGATCTCGCCGCCGGGGATCTCGCCCATCCGAGCCGATAGCTCGTGCAGCGGGATGTGCACGGCACCGGGGATGTGCCCTGCCTGCCACTCAGACGGACGCCGCACATCGAGCGAGCACCGGCGAGCCGGGGCCGGCTCGATCAGCGACATCGGGCCGGGCAGCGAGGGCAGCCAGGGCAGCGAAATCGGCGACCGGGAAACTCCTCAGTTCCTCACCCTCGGCCCACGCCGCGGGCGAGCCATAACCGGCGGCCTCGATCCGGTCGATGCCGATCCGGCACAGCTCGCGCTGCGCGTCAGCCACCTCCTGCGCACTGTCGGCTATCAGGGTCAGCGAGATGCCCCAGGGGATCAGCCAGCCAAGATAGGTGGCCAGGTTCACGCCATTCTCGAAGTTGAGTGCACCACGCAGGTGACCAGCCGCGAACGCGGTACGCGACCGCAGGTCAACGACCCACTCGCCGGCGTCGATACGGCGGCGGAGTTCGGCAGCCTGCGCGCGGCGCGGCGGTGCCAGGTCGGGCGCGGCCGGGCCGGTCAGGTTTGCCTTGCCCATGTGTGCGTAGTACGCGGGATACACGTCCAGTCCGGCGATGAGCTCATCGACGTAGCTGGCCTCGTCCTTAGTCAGTGCCGGGTTAACCCGCTTCTCGTCGCCGATCGTGGATGACCCGCCGCCCGCTGGGGTGGCCGAGCAGAAGCTGCCGAAGCCATGCGTCGGGCAGACCGAGACCGCGTCCGGCAGTTCGCTGGCAAGCCGGCGCACCGAGCCGAACTGCGCCCTGGCCAGTGCCAGCTTGTGCTGCGTCGCCGAGCAGGTCGGTCCGCCCGGTGGTCCCGTTCAGCAGCGAGCCGCCGGTGAATGCGGCAAGAACCTGATCGCCGTCGGCGAGCAGTAGGAAAGGTGGGTGAACGTGTGACCGGGCGTGGCAAGCGCCCGAACCCGCATGTCGCCGACCTTGACCAGGTCGCCGTCGGCGACCGGGGTCCGGTCGGAACGAGACCGGGTCGGCGGCGTTGACCAGGTACTGCGCGCCCACCGCTCGCGGCCAGCGCGAGTCCGCCCGTGACGTAGTCGTTGTGCATGTGCGTCTCGAGCACGTGCGTGATGGTGACGCCGCGGTCACCGGCGACGGCCAGTACCCGGTCGAAGTCGCGCTGCGCATCGACGACCAGCGCGACGGTGCCGTCTGTGGCGAGGTACCCGCGGTCGCCCAGCGAGGGCGTGTCGATGGCGACTATCTCAATCATCTATGCCTGCCACCTGCCCATCTGCCGCCGGACGCACACCCCGTCGTGCCGTCAGGTCGCTGACTGGCCAGTGTAGACACCGCGGGGGCGGATAGGGATGTTGCGCTCGTACTCCTCAAGCGCGTGCGCCAGCCAGCCGGCCGACCGGCCGGTCGCGAAGATGGCCTCGCCTGCGCCGCGCACCATGCCAGCGACGCGCGCCAGCACCGCCAGGGCGAACTCGATGTTGGGCTCGGGCAGGGCACGGCGCCGGGCCTCGTCGGTGACGGCCATGGCGATGGCGAGCTGCGGCGAGCCGGGCGCGTACTCACCGACGAGCTGCAGCAGCAAATTCGCGCGCGGGTCACCGCTGGTGTACACGAAATGCCCGAAACCAGGCAGTCGCTCTCCGCGGCGCAGCAGGTCGCCCACCACCCGCGGCGCGTCCGCGGCGGAAGTGGCCGAGCCCAGCATGAGCTCGGCACCGAGCGCGGCACCGCCATGCAGCGCGCCGCCCATCGCGCCGAGCCCGGTGGCGACGACGGCATAAGGGTCGGCCCGCATCGACGCGGCTACCCGCGACGGCCAGCGTCGACGCGGCCAGTTCGTGATCGGCCAGCAGGACCAGCGCCGCGTTCAGGACGCGGATCAGCCCGGCGGGCACTGGCCGCCGTGCACAGCGCGGCGGCGAGCCGTGCCGCCACCGGCCCGGCGGGCGCTGACCTCCGGCGCCGCGCCGCGCAGGCAGCGCGCCCGTCATGCCTGCGATCAGCGCCTGGCCGGCCGCGACCACGGCAGGCCGGTCCAGGTGCAGCCGGAACGGGTCCGTTGCGGCCAGCGCCGGCACGATCACCTGCAGCCGTTCCAGCGGGAGCGTGCCGGCCGGCAAGCGCCGCCTGCGCCGCCCGGCCAACAGCGAGCGCCTCGGCCGTGGCCTGCCAGTCCGGGCTAGCCGCAGGCCCCGAGCTCAGGAGCGGGCCTGCCACCGGACCGGCAGCTGGCAGCTCGCCGGTCCACAGCAGCGCGGCAACGTCCTCGAAGCTACGGCTCACCGCAAGGTCAGTCGCATCGTGACCCCGGTAGCGAAGGGTGCTGTCCCTGATCTCGGTAAGCGGCTGTCTCGATCACCAGCTCGGCCGGCCCGCCGGACCGCCGTGGCCGGCCCTTGCGCGCCAGTTCCTCGACCTCGTCGGAGTCGAACATGCTGGCCCGGCCGTCGGCATCGCGGCGGCGGCTGAGCACCCCACGGCTGACGTAGGCGTACAGGCTTGCCTGCTTGATGCCGAGGCGTTCGGCGGCCTCGGCCGCGCCGATCCAGTCGGTCACTCGCCCTCCGTTCCGGTTACCGCCCGGGCGGCCGATAATGGCGCCGGCCGCGCCGCGTAGCCGGCCAGCGTTACCGGAAAAACTTCGTGCTGACGCCTGCGGCGGGATCGTCGGCGTGCCGTGCAATGAAGTTGATTATAATCAACATTGACACTTCTATGCAGTAGCGATCAATAATAGAGCAGATTGCCGCTGCCTGCCGAAGGAGACTCATGAGCGCCACTGCCGACGTAGCTGTCCCTGAGCCCTTCGAGGCTGCTCCCGGCCTGGCGGGCGTCTCGGTCTCCCGCACCAAGGTGTCCGATGTACTCGGCCGCAAGGGCTTCTACCATTACCGCGGTTATAACGCCGTCGACATCGCCCGGCGGGGCAGGGTGGAGGACGCCTGGCACCTGCTGCTGCGCGGCGAGCTGCCGACCGAGACGCAGCGGGCGGAGTTTGCCCGGCAGACGGCAGCGCTGCGGCAGTTGCCCGACAGGCGTCACGGAATTGCTGCCCGCGATTGCCCGGCTCGAGCCGGCCCGGTTCACTGGATCGCTGCGGTCCGCGGTCTCGGTGACCGCGCAGGCCATGGGCTGCAAGCCGTGGACAGACCAGACGCCAGCGCAGACCGACGAGCAGGCGGCCCGGTTCGCCGCGGTCATGCCGACGCTTGCCGCGCAGTTGTTCCGGCTGGCCAGCGGGCGGCAGCCAGTCGAGCCACGGGCTGACCTCGGCTATAGCGACAACTACCTTTACATGATCACCGGCGAGGAGCCGGACGACCGAAGCCGGTACGCGGTGGAGCGGTACCTGATGCTGACTATCGACCACGGCTTCAACAACTCGACATTCACCTCACGGGTGATCGCATCGTCGGGTGCCGACCTGGGCGCCGTCGTCACCGGGGCGCTCGGCGCCCTGTCCGGCCCGTTCCACGGCGGTGCGCCGGCCCGGGTGTTCGACATGCTGGACGCCATCGGCTCGCCGGACAATGCCGAGTCGTGGCTGCGGCAGGCAATCATCAATGGCGACAAGCTCATGGGCTTCGGTCACCGCATCTACAAGACGATCGACCCTCGCTCGGAACTGCTGCACGAGGTAGCCAGGGAGCTGCACAGCGAGCGAGTCGAGTTCGCCGAAACCGTCGAGAAGACCGCGGTCGAACTGCTGGCCGAGCTCAAGCCAGGCCGCGAGCTCTACGCCAACGTCGAGTTCTACGCGGGCGTGGTGCTGGAGGCGGCAGGCCTGCCACGGGAGATGTTCAGCGCGACGTTCGCCTGCAGCCGGGTAATCGGCTGGATGGCTAACGTGCTCGAGCAGATCCAGGACAACCGGATCTTCCGGCCACTAGCCCGTTATGACGGACCAGATGCGCCACGCGACTTCCCTGGCTGCTGGCAGCCCGGCCAGCCCTGACAACGTCCCGTGGCCGGTCATGGGCACCGGCTTCCAACTAGCTTTTCGCAACGTTCTCGGGTTTGCTGCCGGTCAGACAGCCAGTCGCCGTCGAGGTCCGATGAGGGAATGTCGCCAGGAGGGTTTCGAAAGGTACTAGCGGCCTGCCATGCCGCTAGCAAAGGTCGGCTCAGCCTGCTTGCTCGCTCTCTAGTGCGCTGGATCAGCCATGCCACGTCGGCTGCCAGCTTGCCTGCCTGCTCGTCTGCCTGGCGCCGCTCGGCGGGCGTCATTGTCTCCGCGGCTAGCATTCGCTGGATCTGATACGACACGTACACCGCTCGCTCCTCGACCGATTTCGAAATCTTTTCGCTTCTTAGTTATCATGCGACGGCGGCATGTCCCCGGTCAAATGAATTTCAGGTAGTAGGCTGTTTTCGAAAAGCTCCCGGGGGTGGAGAGCCCGGTCCCGAGCGAACGAGAGGGACGATGGCACCCAAGCCTGCGACGGCACGTAAGCCAGCCGCACCAGCGCTCATCCCTGCTACGGTCCGTGCAGGCACGCTGACTCGCATCGCCGCTGACGCCGGGGTGTCAGTGTCAACGGTGTCCAAGGTGCTCAACGGCCGCACCGACGTCGCGCCCGGCACTCGGGAGCGAATCGGACGGCTCCTTCGGCAGCACGGATACCAGCCAGACTCCAGACTCGGCTTCGGTGTGGTCGACCTGCTGATCGGGATCGGGGATTGCCCGCCGCCCACGCGCCACAATCCATGGGCCGAGGAGCTGATCCACGGCACAGTCGAGGCTGCCGCGCACGCCGAGCACAGCGTCGTGGTCACCACCGTGGGTTCTCCCGGTGAGTTTGATAACTGGCTCGAGCTGGCCACCGCCCGGGGCACCGTCGGCGTGCTCAGCATTCTCCATCTGCCTCATGGCGAGGAGCTCCAGCAGCTGGCGGCGGCGGGGATCCCGGTAGTCGTCATCGATCCGGTGGAAGAGCCGGGCGCTGGCGTAAAGTCGGTCGGCACCACGAACTGGCACGGCGCCCTCAGTGCCACCCGGCATCTCATCGAGCTCGGCCACCGCCGCATCGCGGCCATCGGTGGCCCGTCGGGCCCGTGGTCGAGCCGCGCTCGGCTGGACGGTTATCGCGCCGCCATGCAGGACGCGGGCCTGGCGGTCGATGAGACCCTGATCCGCCGCGGCTCGTTCTCGGTCGCTACCGGCCGCGAGCAGGGCCTGCACCTACTCCGCCGCGCGGACCGGCCCACTGCGATCGTGGCCGGCAGCGACGCGCAGGCCTTCGGCATCCTGCAGGCGCTCGGCGCGTGCAGGCTGCGGGCGCCCGATGATGTCAGCGTCGTCGGCTTCGACGATGTGCCGGTGGCGGCCTGGGCCACGCCGCCGCTCACCACCGTGCGGCAGCCGCTCGCGGCCATGGCAGCAACTGCGTTCCGCATGCTCAGGGCGGGCGGTACCGGCTACGAAGCACAGTCGGATCACGTCGAGCTAGCCACCACGCTGGTCGTGCGGGAGAGCACCGGGCCGCCGCCACCCCGCCCATAGCGCCGGGCCGCCGACGGCACGGTTAGAGAAGTACGGCAATATGGGTGGTGATGTATGGTTACCCATATGAAGACGACTGTCGAACTGCCGGATGAGCTGCTGCGGGAAGCACAGAACATCGCTCGGGCCGAGGGCACGACGCTGAAGTCCGTGCTCGAGGAGGGACTCCGCGCGGTTATTGCCCGCTACCACAGCGCGCAGCACTTCCAGTTGCGCGATGCAAGTGTCGCCGGGCGAGGCGTGCAGCCGGAGTTCGCTGACGCCGACTGGGCCACGATCAGGGCGGCAAGCTACGGTGACCGGCTGTGATCGCTGTCGATACCAACGTCCTGGTGCACGCGCACCGGCGGGATTCGCAGTTCCACCAGCCCGCCGCTGGCGTGCTGCGCAAGCTCGCCGAGAGCCCGGCGCAGTGGGCGCTGCCCTGGCCGTCCCTGCACGAGTTCTACTCCGTCGTGACTCATCCGCGCATCTACGACCCGCCGACCAGCCCAGCGCAGGCGGCCGAGCAGATCAGCGCGTGGCTGGAATCTCCGTCGGTCGTCCCGATCAGCGAGGGCGAGACCTACTGGCCGACGCTGCGCTCGCTGCTCAGCAGCGGACGAGTAGCCGGGCCGTTAGTTCACGACGCCAAGATCGCGGCGCTCTGCCTTAGTCATGGGATCCGCGAGCTCTGGACAGCCGATCGCGACTTCAGCCGATTCCCGCGGCTGAAGGTGGTCAGTCCGCTGGTGTGAGCGCTAGCCGCCGATCTGCTTGCGGCCCCGGACCCGGCGCAACCGGGCCCGCTGCGACGGCGAGAGCATCCGGTAGGCGATGGCGGGGATGGCGATCGCGGCCGCGATCACGGCGATGGCCAGCAACGGGTTCACGATGAACAGGATCAGCCCGATGATGACACCGGCGATTCCCAACTTCATGTGCGGCGTCATTGGCTTTGCTCCTCCTCGGGAACCCTCGTTCCCCTTATGTCTAACTATGCCGCCCGGCCTGGAGTTCCCGGTATCGCGGCGGCTCGGTGTGCCGATGAGTTCTTCCCACCTGGCCTGATGGTAGATGATGGCTGCCATGACGCTATCGCTGCCGGTCGAAGCCGAGGCCAACGAGCTGCTGTCCCGTAATCCGCTCGCGCTGCTGATCGGGATGCTGCTCGATCAGCAGGTGCCGCTGGAGAAGGCGTTCAGCTCGCCCTATCAGCTCGTCCAGCGCCTCGGCCACGAGCCGACAGCTGCTGAACTGGCCGACTTCAGCCCAGACGAGCTTGCCGCCGTCTTCGCCGAGCGACCCGCGCTGCACCGCTTTCCGAAGGCGATGGCGGCCCGGACCCAGGAGCTGGCCAGGGTGATCGTGGACCGCTACGACGGCGATGCTGCCCAGGTCTGGAACGGGGTTGAGTCGGGGTCGGAGCTCGTCGCCAGGCTCGCCGAGCTGCCGGGCTTCGGCGGGTACAAGGCGCAGATCTTTGCCGCGCTGCTGGGCAAGCAGCTGGGTGTCCGGCCGGCGGGCTGGCGGGAAGCCGCGGGCCACTTCGGCGAGGACGGCTCGCACTACTCGGTGGCCGACATCACCGACGACGCCTCGCTCGGCGCGGTCCGGGCGTACAAGAAGGAGATGAAGGCGGCCGCGAAGTCAGCCAGCGCGCGCTAGCCACGGCGACCGGTCCCAGCCGCGGCGAGTGCCGTCAGCCCGGCCGGTACGGACCGACTTCTGGCCAGGTAAGGTCTGCGGTCATGCACGACATAGACTTCCCGCTGACCGGCGCGGCCACGGTGCACGTCCTGCTGGCCGGCTATGCCCGCGAGGACAACGACGGCGAGCACGTCGGCAGCACCATCACGCTGATCCGGGACGGCACGTCGGTCATCGTCGTTGACCCCGGCCTGGTCCCGTCCCGTAACGCCCTGCTCGCCGCGCTCGCCGCGCATGGTGTCGGTGCCGATGAGGTAACCGACGTGGTATTCAGCCACCATCACCCCGACCACACCGTCAACGCCGCGATCTTCCCGGCGGCGCGGATCCACGATCACTGGGCTATCTACGACGGGGACCTGTGGATCAGCAGGCCGGCCGACGGTCATGCGATCAGCCCGTCAGTACGGCTGATGGCCACCCCAGGTCACACCCCGGAGGACATCACCACGCTCGCCGCGACGCCTAGCGGAGTGCACGCGTGCACGCACGCATGGTGGGCGGCCGACGGGCCGGCTGAGGACCCGTTCGCGCCAGACCCGGCGGTCCTCGCGGCCAGCAGGGCCCGGATCCTGGCGGTGGCCAGCGTGATCATTCCCGGTCATGGACCCGCCTTCGAGCCCGACGACAGCACCGCGCGGTAGCGCGGTCAGGCCACGTCGCCCTTAAGGGAGAACGCGGACAGGCGGTTCACGGCGAGCACGAGCGCAGCTACTGTCACGACCAGGCCCATGGCGACGCCAGTGCCGGCCGTCAGGTTCGGATGCAGGTCGCTGTTGTGCGCGATCGAGTTCGCGACCGCCAGACTGTAGTGCCCGGCTGACAGCAGCCCGACTCCTGGCACCAGGCTGGCCAGCAGCCCTTCCCAGAGCAACACGTAGAGCAGGCCGAAGGCGAGCGCTCGGCTCGGGCTGAAGACCGCCGTTGCCATCACGAAGAGCGCATTGTAGATGACCGATCCGGCCAGCGCGCCGACGAACAGCCCGATGGCCAGCTTGCTGCCCGCGCCCGTGGCGATGGCTCCGGCCAGGTACTCAGGCACCGCCGCGAACGCGATGGTCAGCGCCACCGCTACCACGTACTTGCTGAGCACGACCGTACGCCTGCTGACCGGCGTGGCCAGCAAGTGCACGATGCTGCCGTCCTCTATCTCGGCGCCGAGCACGCTGCCGCCAACGATCAGCGCCGTCAGCGCGAGCACCAGGTAACCAACGGTGCCAAGGACTTCCGGCGGCCATACCTGGCTTTGCGCCGTCGCCTTGAGCAGCGCGGAGATGCCGATGAGGATGATGGCAGGTACGGCGAACAGCAGCGCTCGCTTGCGGCTCATGGCGGCACGCAGCGTCAGCCTGATGATGACGCCGTTGAACAGGCCGGACATCGGCTGCCCCGTTCTCTCGTTCTGCTGATTCATGGGTCAGGACGCCAGCAGGTAGGTGAAGACGCTTTCCAGCGATTCATCGGCCGGCAGCACCTGGGTCAGCCGGATACCGCTGTCCCGGCTAAGGCCGGCCAGTTCGCGGGTGAAGGTGCCGTAGTCGGACGCACGCACCTGCAGCCCGTGCCCGGTCAGCTCCACCCCGCTGATGGCGGGCCGTCCGATGAGCGCCGAGCCAAGCGCCCGGTCATCGGACGACCGGACCAGGAATACATGCGGCCTGTTGGTCATCAGTCGCCTGATAGCCCGGAAGTCGCCGGACGCAGCCAGGCGACCGCCGACGATGACCTGGATGAGCCCCGACAGCCGTTCTACTTCTTCGAGAATGTGCGAGCTGAATACGATGACCCGGCCCTGATCGCCCTGCGCATGCAGCAGGTCCATCATGTGCAGCCGCTGTCGCGGGTCCATCCCGTTGAACGGCTCATCCAGCAGCACGATCTCCGGGTCGTGAACGAGCGCCGCGGCTACCTTGATCCGCTGCCGCATGCCCTTGGAGTAGGTGGAGATCTTCCGGTCCTGCGCCTCAGTCATCTCCAGCATCTCGATAGCGCGCCGCGCGGCGCCGGCAGGATCTGCCAGGCCATGCAGCTTGGCGGTGGCAGCAACGAACTCGGCGCCGGTGAGGAACGCATACACCGAGTCGCGCTCCGGCACCAGGGCAACCTTGCGGAACATGGCCGGATTGCGCCAGCTGCTCTGACCCGCCACGGTGATCTCGCCCCGTGACGGCGCCAGGAACCCTGCCATCATGTGCATGATCGTGGTCTTGCCGGCCCCATTGGGCCCGAGCAGGCCGGTAACGCCCGGCCCGATCGTCATCGTGATGTCGTTCACCGCGACGACGTTTCCGTACCAGCGCGAGACAGCGCGGAATTCGATGGTCGTCATGCCACACCCACCTTCCGGTACCGGGCGATCAGGCCGACGATGGCCGCCACCGTCAGGACCACGAAAACCACGAAATAGACAGCGCCGTAGTTTCCGATGGTTACTTGCTGGAAGGGGTGCGGCTGGAAGCGCAGCGTCGTGCCCCGGAACCAGTGCAGCATGCCGCCGAGCAGGGTGAACGGGCTGAGCAATCCCGCCAGGCTGGCCAGCGCCGACGGCTGGCCGAAGGCTCCCGGACCGAAGGCTTGCTCGCCGACGTGGCCCAGCACCGTGGCCAGGATAAAGCTGAAGAACAGCGGGATGCCGGTCGCGCAGATGGCGAAGACGCGCTTGCCAGTCAGGGATGCGAGCAGCAGCGAGATGCTGGCCAGCAGGACAGCCCAGGCCGCACCGTACAACAGGCCTGGTCCGAGGGCGCGGGTCTGTGCCCAGACCTGGCTCGGGCCATGCTGCTGGGACACGATGCCGACATACAGCAGCAGCAGCGGGATCTCGATCAGCGCCAGGCAGGCGAGCACGAAGGCCACGAGCTTGGCGACCGGGTAGTCGATCCGGTGAATCGGCCGGGCGAAGTACAGCGGCAGCGTGTGGCTGCGCAAGTCGCTGGAGACCAGGTTCGGCGCTTGCAGCGCCACGAAGATCAGTACCGTGATGGTCCGCAGCGGCGGGACGTAGTTGTCATAGCCGACGATCGGAGCGCTGCCAGGGTTGGTGGCCAGCGCGACCGCGGTGACGGCGGCCGGGAGGCACAGCAACGCGAACAGCAGGACCGGGAAGATCTTCGCCTTGGCGCCTCGGCCGATGCCGAAAGCGGCCCGGAAACTGTGCCAGATCAGCGCCCGGACGATCTGGGCCCGGCCGAGCCGAGCGGCTTCGTACTGCCGGTAGCCGATGTTGTGAATGACCCCGCCGCCATCGGCGGCCGGCGCGAACTGCCCGCTGGCAGCCTCCGTGTTAGCTGACACTGGCAGCTCCTGTCGTCAAGCCCGGCATACCCGGCGCCGAGTCGGCGGCCGACGGCCCGGCCACCGCCGGATCGGCGCGGAACAGTTCCTCGATTCGGTGCCTGCGCTGTTCTCAGCCGGCTCAGCGGCAAACCGAGGTCGGCCACCGCATCGCGGACCACGTCGAAAGTCTCGTCGCCGGCTAGCTGGACTAGCAGTCCGCGCTGGTAAGCCACGGGACTCAGGCCGCGTGCACTGAGCGCCGCGTGCAGTTGCTCGATCCCCTCGTCAACCTCGATGAGCAAGGCCGCGCTGGCCTGGGTCACCGAGCTCATCGAATCGGCCCGCAGCAGCCGGCCGCCGTCAATCGCGACCAGGCCGTCGCAGATCTGCTCGATCTCCCCGAGCAGGTGGCTCGCGACCAGTATCGAGATGCCGAACTCAGCCCCGATCCTCGCGATCAGCTCGAGCATGCTTGTGCGGCCGGCCGGATCAAGGCCGTTCGTCGGCTCGTCAAGCAGCAGCAGCCGGGGGTCACCGACCAGCGCCTGGGCCAGCTTCACTCGTTGCTTCATGCCGGTCGAGTAGGTACCGATCTGGCGATACCGCTCCTCGTACAGACCGACGTGACGAAGCGAGTCCGCCGCTCGTTCCCGGGCGGCGGTGGCCGGCAGCCCTGACATCCGGCCCATATGCGTGACGAACTCGGTGGCCGTGACATCAGAAGGAAGGCAGTCGTGCTCCGGCATGTAACCGGTGTGAGTCCTGATCTCGAAGCCATCGGTAACGCAGTCGTGGCCAAGTACGGCAGCCTTGCCGCTGGTCGGGTCGAGCAACCCGAGCAGGATCTTGATCAGTGTCGACTTGCCAGCGCCGTTGGCACCGATGAGACCGGTGATGCCGGGCTCTACGGTCACCGTGAGCTCGTCAAGCGCGGTCACCGTATTTCCGTAACGCTTCGTAAGGCCCTGTGCCTGAATGACCGCACCCGGCGCAGGCTGCCTGGCCTGCTCTCCGGTGAGCGGCGTAGATTGCCCGATCAATGTCCCTCCGGCTTCCCCGATTTGCGACACCACCATCTCAGCTTCGGCCGGCTGCCGCATCAGACCTCAGGCTGATCCAGACTCGCCGCGATGGTGAGAGGAGTCAGGCCGCGTGGCGCGCTACGGCCTGCGACCTCTCAGGTCTACACCGGCGAGGGCTGCGGGGAGTAGGGTTTTCAGTAAAAAGGCTAAATCGGGGCAAGAGTGGCTTTTAACGTAAGGACTCAGGCCGGTGCACATCTGCACGAGGGGCACAGCCTGAACCTGATCTACCAGCGGTAGGCACTGATAGCTAGCGACCCGCGGCGTAGCCCTGCATGCCGCGCGGGTTCGCGGCCGCATGGAGGAAGCCGTTGGCTCGGGAAACCGCACTGAGCCGGCCCAGCGACCACGGCTGCCTGACGTCCACCAGGTGGCCCCTGCCGCGCAGCGCCGCTATGACGTCCGCACCGGCTCTCGACTCGATGGCCAGCGAGCCGGGCTGCGAGGCTCGCGGGTAGAACGAGGAGGGGAAGTGGTCGGTATGAAATGCGGGGGCGTCGATGGCCTCCTGCAGGTTCATGCCGTAGAGCACATGATTCAGGAAGAACGCTAGCGACCACTGATCCTGCTGGTCGCCGCCCGGAGTGCCGAACGCCAGGTACGGCTCGCCAGCTCGCAGCGCCAGGCTCGGCGACAGGGTGGTCCGTGGCCGGCGGCCGGGCGCGATCGTGCTAGCCAGGCCCGGTGTGAGGGTGAACATCTGCGCCCTGGTGCCCAGGCAGAAGCCCAGACCGGGGATGACCGGGGAGCTTTGCAGCCAGCCGCCGCTCGGCGTGGCTGCCACCATGTTGCCAAACCGGTCGGTCACATCCAGATGACAGGTGTCTCCAGGACCTAGTTCCGGCACCGCCAGTAGCGCCCCGGACGCTGACAGGTCCGCTCCGCCCGCCGGCCCACCCGACGGGCCGCCCGCTGGCCCAGTCGGCGGCGCCGTTGCCGGCGGCGCCGTTGTCGGCTCGCCGGTGCCGGCCCGGCCGCCGGGCGACGTGCCTGCTCGCGCCGCGAATTCCGGCAGCGCGAATTCGGGCAGCCGCGGCTCCGCGCCACCTGGCGACCCGGGTCGTAGCTCGGCGGACGCACGCTCACCAATGAAGGCGCGCCGGGCGTCGGCATACCCGGCCGACAGCAGCTCTGCCAGCGGAACTGCCGACTGACGGGGGTCGCCGTACCAGGCTTCACGGTCTGCGAACGCGAGCTTGGCGGCCTCCGTGACGAGATGAATGAACTCGGCGCTGCCCGGCTCCACCTGCTCGATTCCCAGTCCGTCCAGCAGCGCGAGTTGCTGGAGGAACACCGGCCCTTGGCCCCAGGGACCGGTCTTGCACACTGTCAGGCCGTGGAAGTCCATGGTGACTGGCGGCTCGACCGAAGCCCGCCAGCCGGCCAGATCGGCGCCATCGAGCAAGCCTTGCTGTGGCCGGCCAGTCACGTCCATGACCTCGGCGCGGTCCAGGTACCCGGCGATCGCTTCGGCTACGAAGCCCTCGTAGAACGCGCGCCTGGCTGCCTCGATCTGCTCTTCGCGTCCTGCCGCCGCCTGCTCGGCCTCGGCCAGCACCCGGCTGTAGACGGCCGCCAGCGGCTTGTTGGTGAACCGGCCGCCGGCCGCCGGCACGCCGTCAGCCAGGTAAATCTCGGCCGATCCTGGCCAGTACCGGAGGAAGGTGTCCGCGACTGACGCGATCGCGCCACTCGCCGCGGCGAGCATCGGATAGCCATGCTCGGCGTAGCCGATCGCATACTTCATCACCTCGCGCAGTTGCATTGTCCCGTATCGCGCGAGCAGGAGCATCCAGGCGCCGAAGGCGCCAGGCACGCATGCAGCCAGCAGGCCGGTTCCTGGCACCAGATCAAGGCCCAGGCTGGCAAAGGCCGCTGCCGTCGCCGCCGCTGGCGCCGGACCCTGTCCATCCAGCACGAACACCTGACCGCCGGACGCGTCAAAGCCGATCACCGGAACCTCGCCGCCGGGACCATTCAGGTGCGGCTCCACGACCTGAAGGACCAGGCCCGTGGCCACGGCCGCGTCGAACGCATTGCCGCCGCTCTCCAGCACAGCCATGCCGGACGCAGAAGCGAGCCAGTGCGTCGACGCCACCATGCCGAAGGTCCCGGCCAGCTCGGGCCTGGTGGTGAACTCCTGCCTAGCCGCCACGCACGCCTCCCGCCGCTGCCAACATAACCGGCCGACATCGCCCGCTCCGAGCAGGCTATCGCGGCTCAGAAAGCCAGCGGGCGGAGCGCCACCGTGGTGACGCCCCGCCGCGATTGAATGCCTGCCCGTGCTGCTGCACGGGCCGACTACTGCGCCAGTGGCTCCGAAGCGGACGCTGCAGCCGGCGCGCCCACCGGAGTCTGCAGCGGGAAGTGGCAGGCGGCGAGATGGCCTTCGCCAGTGAATGGCGTCATCGGCGGCTCGACATCGGCGCAGATCGCCTGCGCCCGCGGGCAGCGAGTACGGAACCGGCAGCCCGATGGCGGATGGATGGCGCTGGGCAGTTCGCCCTTGACGCCCTCGGTGACCTTCTTCTTCTCCGCCTCCGGATCCGCTACCGGCGCCGAGTCCAGCAGGCCCCTGGTATACGGATGCGCCGGCCGCAGGTAGACCTCTTCCGCCGGGCCGACCTCGACCAGCTTGCCCAGGTACATGACGCCGATCTTGTCGGACAGGTACCGCACCACGCCGAGGTCGTGCGAGATGAACAGATAGGTCAGCCCGAGGTCGTGCTGCAGCTCCTTCATCATGTTCAGCACCTGCGCCTGGATCGAAACATCCAGTGCCGACACTGGCTCGTCGGCGACGATGAGGTGCGGATTCAGCATCAGCGCGCGGGCGAACCCGAGCCGCTGACGCTGCCCGCCGGAGAACTCGTGCGGGTACCGCTCGGCCGCGCTGCGCGGCAGTCCGACCTTGTCCAGCAAGTCGTCGACCCGCTTGAGCTGCTCGGCCTTAGTGCCGATGCCCTGGATCACCAGCGGCTCGCGCAGCAGGGTGCCGGCCCGCATCCGCGGGTCGAGCGAGGCGTAAGAGTCCTGGAACATCAGCTGGATGTTCCGCCGCTCGCGGCGGTACTCGCGACCGGTGCTCTTCGCCAGGTCCTTACCCTGGAAGTTGATCGAGCCACCAGTCGGCGTTTCGAGGCCGACCACCAGCTTGCCGATGGTGCTCTTGCCACAGCCTGACTCACCCACCAGGCCGAACGTTTCGCCGCTGCGGATGGTGAAGTTGACGTCCGCGACTGCGCTGAGCCAGCCGACCCGGCGCTGCAGCACCGCGCCCTTGGTGACCGGATAGTCCTTCACCAGGTGGTCCACTTCCAGCAGCACGTCCCCGATGCCCGGCCCGGGCACTGGCTCCTTGGTCTCCGACTGGTTATAGCCCGTGAGCCTGCCGGTGCCGCTGCGCTCCGATGGCCCGACCGGATAGAAGCACCGGAACTCGTGCCCGGCGATCTCACCGGTCAGTCTCGGCTCCTCGGCACGGCATCGGTCGGTCACGTACCGGCAGCGCGCAGCGAACCGGCAGCCGGTCGGAGGATTGACCAGGTCTGGCGGGATGCCAGGGATCGAGTACAGGCGCTCGCCGGCATCGGCAGCCTTGTCCGGCAGCGCCTGGAACAGCGCCTCGGAGTACGGATGCCGGGGCCGGGCGAACAGCGTCTCGGTGTCGGAAATCTCGGCGATCTTGCCCGCGTACATCACCGCAACCCGGTCCGCGCGGCCCGCGATCACGCCGAGGTCGTGCGTCACCAGGATGACGGCCATGCCGAGCCTGCGCCGCAGGTCGTCGATCAGTTCCAGGATCTGCTTCTGGATCGTCACGTCCAGTGCGGTGGTCGGCTCGTCCGCGATCAGCAGCTTCGGCTCGCAGGCCAGCGCCATCGCGATCATCACGCGCTGGCGCATACCGCCGGAGAACTGGTGCGGATACTCCTTGATCCGCTCTCGCACCCGCGGTATGCCGACCAGGTCCAGCACCTCAACGGCCCGGTCCATGGCCTGCTCCTTGGACACCTCGCGGTGCAGGCTGACGTTCTCGGCGATCTGGCGGCCGATCGTCATGGTGGGGTTCAGCGAGGTCAGCGGGTCCTGGAAGATCATCCCGATATCGTTGCCACG
Source organism: uncultured Actinomycetota bacterium (assembly GCA_963795265.1). Lineage (GTDB taxonomy): Bacteria > Actinomycetota > Actinomycetes > Streptosporangiales > Streptosporangiaceae > JAJYUU01. The sequence continues at coordinate 338,881 of CAWCHF010000008.1, forward strand.
GATCTTCCGCATGGCGTCCTCGGAGAGCGTGCTGATCTCCTGGCCAGCGAGCTTGATGCTGCCGCCCGCGATGCTGCCGCCGGTGGGGAGCAAGTTCATGATCGACAGGGCGGTCATGGTCTTGCCACAGCCGGACTCCCCCACGATGCCCAGAGTCTCGCCCGCCTCCACCTGGAGGGTCACGCCATCGACCGCGTGCACGACGCCCTCGCGCAGCCGGATCTCGGTGCGGAGGTCGCTGATATCAAGTAGCGGCGCCACTAGCCCACCCTCCTACCGGCGCTGCAGCCGGGTCTCGAAGGCGTCGCGTAGTGCGTCGCCGATATAGTTGAAAGCCACCACAACCAGGATGATAGTGAGGCCAGCCGGGTAGATGAGCCACCAGTAGTTCTGGTTGTTCTGGATGTAGGTCAGGCCGTCCGACAGCATCGAGCCCCAGTCGGTCGCAGGCGGCGCAAGGCCGAATCCCAGGAAGCCAAGGCCAGCCAGGATCAGGATGGAGTCGGCCACCGCGAACGTGCCCTGCACGATGATGGTGCCGATGGCGTTGGGCATCACATGCCGCAGCACCGAGCGGGAACTGCGGCCGCCCGCCACCTTCACGGCCTGGACGTACTCGCGGGTTCGCAAGGACAGTGTCTCGCCGCGCACCAGCCGGGCCGGGCCAGGCCAGTAGGTCAGCGCGATGAAGCCGATCATGGTCAGCGTGCTGGGGTGGAGCAGCACGGCCAGGATGATCAGCACGAAGATGAACGGGATCGACAGCATCGCGTCGACGATCCGCATCATGATGGCATCGACAGCACCGCCAGCGAAGCCCGACATAGCGCCGTAGACCGATCCGAAAAGGCAGGCGATGAAGGCAGCGGCCACGCCAACTTCGAGCGAGTTCTGCCCGCCGACCATGAGCCGGCCCAGAATGTCGTAGCCGAGCTTGTCGCACCCGAGCAGGTGCTGTGAGCTGGGCGGACACAGGGAGTTGTTCAGGGTGACGAAGACCTGCTCGGTCTTGTAGATGTGCGGTCCGACGAAGCAGAACAAGAACATGAAGACCAGGAAGCCGATGCTGACCAGGGCCATCTTGTTCTCGGCGAACACCTCCCAGCCGCGGCGGAACATGCCGCGTGGCTTGGTCTGGATCTGGCCGCCCGCTGGTGCACCAGGCGGTGCTTCGGTGATCAGCGTCCCGCCGGGCAGGCCTGGCTCGAGATGCGGCGTCATTGCCATCAGCTGTACCTCACCCTCGGGTCGAGCATGGCGTACCCAACGTCGGCAAGCAGGTTGCCGAGAATGGTGATCAGCGTGGTCAGCACGGTGATCGCGAGCATGAGCGTGATATCGGTCGCGAGCGCAGCGTTGAAGAACCCGAGGCCCATGCCCGGATAGTTGAACACGACCTCGATGAAGATGGCCCCGCCGATGATCACGGGCAGCTGCAGGCCGAGCAATGTCACGATAGAGATCAGCGAGTTACGGAACACGTGACCCCACAGCACCCGGCGCTCGCTGGCGCCCTTGGCGCGGGCGGTGCGCACGTAGTCCTGCACGATGTTGTCCAGCACCGAGGACCGCATGAACCGGCTCCACAGCGCGAAAGCGACGAACGCGTAGGTGGCGACGGGCAGGACCAGGTTGGCCGGCTGGCTCAGAATCCCGAGGATGGTCGGCGAATTCGGCGCGAACGGCGGGAACCAGTGCAGGTCGTTCGCGAAGATCTGAATCAGTACCAGGCCGACGAAGAAGGTGGGGGCACCGTAACCGACGAAGCCGATTCCGGTGATCACGTGGTCGGTGACCGAGTAGCGCCGGACTGCCTGGTAGATGCCGAGCGGGATGCCGATCAGCAAGCCGACGGCGGTGCCGATGACGGCGAGCACGATGGTGCGCGGCAGCCACAGTGCCAGAAGTGTCGAGACCGGCGTGTTCTGCTGCAAGTCGAAGCCGAAGTTGCCGTGCAGCAGCTGCCAGAGCCACTTGCCGTACTGGATGTACAGCGGCTGGTCGAAGCCCCATTCCTTGGACTTCTCAGCGACGAGCGCGGGTGTGGCCCGGACGCCAAGGAGCGCTTTGACCTCACCGCCGGGAACGAGATGAAGCAGGAGGAATGTGATTATCGTCACGATCAGCGTAACGATGATCGTCTGGATCAGCCGCCTGATCAGGTAGCCGGTCACTGTGAATACCCCCGTCCGCTTTGCCATCCGGCCAGCCAGGCATGGGTAGCGACCATCACCAGGCTCCTTCCATAGTGCGCCGAGCGCTGCTTACCTACAACACCCCGGGTTTCGGTCCGGCCGCCGTGCTGGCATTTCTGCCAGCACGGCGGCCGGTTCCGGTCTTACGGCTGTTACCTCAGGACTGTCAGTGGCAGGTCTTGTTGCTGCACGTCCAGTACTGCGGGAACCAGGTGAGCAGCGGGTTCTGCGTCACGTTGTGCAGGTTGTTGCTCACTGCCTGCACGCCCGTCGCCCAGGGCAGCCACAGCGCCGGGACCTGCTCGGCGTTGTAGGTGGCGTATGCCTGGAATGCCGACAGGCTGTTGCTGGTATGGGTGGCAGCAATGAGCTGGTCCATCTTCGGGTCGCAGTAGCTTCCCGAGTTGTTCGGCACGCCGCACTGGTAGAGCGGCTCACCGGTCGGCTCGAAGCCGGGACCGTTGAACAGCCAGCCGCCCAGGTACAGGAACGTCCACTTGCACGTCGCCTGGGTGGACTTGCAGGGCACCGTGTCGCCCAGCAGCGTGTTGAACGTCTCGGGCTGGGCCGCGAGCTGGATGCCCGCGAGCGCGAAGCCGGACTTCAGGACGGCAACCTGGCCCGCCTGGCTGGTGATGCCGGAGGTGTACAGGATGGAGAACTTGGCCGCCGTGCCCTTGGCAATGCCCGCGCCGCAGTTCGACGCGCCGCTGCCAGCGCTCTCGCAGGTCAGCACGCCGCCGACCTTCTTCCAGCCGTGCGCGGCCAGCAGCGACTCGCCCTTGGCCGGGTCGTACGGGTACGGGCCCTGGGCGTTGTTCTCCGTCATGGTCGGCGTGACCCACTGGCTCGGCGGCTGGTTCGGGATGCCCGCCGTAGTCGGGTAGCCGTAGCCGCTGTTCACCGTCTTGGCCATGCCTGCCTGGTTGTTCAGGTACATCATGGCCTGCCGGAAGTACAGCTGCTTGAACACCGGGCCGAGCGTCGGGTTGTGGAAGTTCATGTACGCGAACCCGATGCCGAACTGGAACGCAGGCTGCAGCGAGTACCCGGATGCTGCCAGCGGGTTGGACGGCGGCAGGAAGCCCTTGCCCGGCCGGCGGCAGGTCAGAGGCGGGGACTCCGCCGTTCGGGCCGCCGGTGCTCAGCAGCCCGGTCTTCAGCGCCGTGTAGATGGCCGTGTCACTGGTGTAGGTGACGAACTTCAGCTGCGAGATCGACGGCTTGGGGCTGCCGGAGTACTTCGTGTTCGGCACCATCGTGTAGTTGCCGCTCACGTTGTACGAGGTCAGCCGGAACGGGCCGTCGACGACCTGCCACAGCGGGTTGGTGGCGTAGGTCGAGGTGCCCTTGGCCTGCGCGATCAGGTAGGCGTAGACCGCCTTGCACTTGGCCCAGCCGTCGGCCGCGCTGTCGGTGGTGCAGCCACCGCTGCCCGCAGCCGCGCCGGCCTTGGTCACGTCATAGGCCATCGGGAACGGGTAGAGGATGGCCAGCTGGTTGTAGGTGAAGAAGTTCGCGCCGTAGGCCTGCTTGAGCTGCAGGGTCACCTGGTTCGCGCCGGTGGCCGAGTAAGAGGCCATGTTGTCCGGCAGCAGGCCGGGCGTGTAGCCGGCGTAGTTGGCCTTCTCGGACTCGAGCAGGTTCAGGAAGAAGATGAGGTCCTTGGCGTTGACGGTCTCGCCGTTGGACCACTTCCAGCCCTTGAGGTTGATCACGACGGTCTTGCCGCCGTTGCTGTAAACCGGCTGGCTGGCCGGCGACAGCGAGTAGTTCACCGTGATGGTCGGTGCTGTTGCCGCCGAACATGTACAGCGGCAGCACCATCTGGTACATGAAGTCTTCGTAGTTCGTCACGCTGTAGTACTGCGTGGTCTGGAACGGGAAGATCATGTTGGCGCCGGCGCCGTTGAGGTTTGCCACCGTCGCCACAGCGTTCTTGACAGCCGTGGTGCCAGTGTTGCTGGAGCCATTGGAGCTGGAACCGCAGCCTGCGGCCAGCAGTGCGGTCGCGGCTACAGCCGCAACTCCCGCGACGCGTATTTTGCGTCTGCGTTCGAACATGTGTACTCCTTCGTTGCGGCGCGAATGCACGCCCGAGCCGGTTCAAGTTGTCCGAGCACCGAAATGAGCCAGAGTGCGCAGAATCCGACCGCACCCGCCAAGAGTACTAAAAGTACCTGACTAGTCAGATACTCCCGCTTAGCGTGGTTACGGCCGGTTCCCGGCCTTCGCCTCATGGCGACTGCCCGGAACCGGGGCGAGGCGCGAATCCAGGCCGAGGTAACCCTCAGTCAGGCCAGCCGCCTTCCCGGCTACGGTTCGTTGCGAGCGTAGTTGCAGGCCGGTGTCGATGCGATGCACGATATGTCACAAGTTCCTATCGATGTCGTGGCCAGCTCACCCTGGCGCCGCGTGTGGACGGCAAGCGTGCTGGCGACCAAAACCTGACATCGACCGCTCACCTCGCCCTAAACCAACCGGGAGAGCGGCCTCATCACCTGATATGTCGGCCAGCCCTCGCCCCGCTGCCCGCGACGGACGCCGATCGGCATCCAGCATGCGCGCCAGCCTGCGGGCAGCCCCCGAACAACCACGCTGGTCGTTCCGGCGTCGTATAAGGCAGGAGGCGGCCCGGTCCCAGGCCCGAGCCCGAGGGCGGGGGGCGCCCCGGAAAGTGGCACCACATGAGGACGCCGAGTCGCAGCGCCTGCCGCGCCGTGTTACTGGCTTTGGGCCTGCTAGTCCTGGGCCCGGTCGCGTCAGCGTGCGCGCACGCGCCGACTGGGCATCCCCGCGCACTCGCCAGCTCGGCCGGGAAACTGCCGGGGTCGGGGCCAACCCCGAGCCATATCCGCCAGTACCTGCCGCATAGCTCGCCGCCGGTGGTCCCGGCCACTCCGACACCAGCTCCCTCGGCGGCGCCGCCGGGTCAGCCCGTGGTCCCCGGCCAGCCGGTCGCCTCCGGGCCGGGACCGTGCCTGGCCAGCGACCTGCACGTCTCCATCGGGCGGCCCGCCGATGCGGCCGGGAGCAGCTATTACCCGATCGACTTCGCCAACGTCGGCACCGTTGCCTGCACCATGTACGGCTACCCGGGAGTGTCATTCGTGACCGGGCCGGACGGAGCCGTCATCGGCGGCGCGGCTGTCCGGGACCCGGCATTCCCCAAGGAACTGGTCACGCTCGGCCCTGGCGTGACGGCGCACGCCTCCCTGCAGGTGGTCGTGGCACAGAACTACCCGGTGCCCACCTGCAAGCCGGCCACGGCCCACTGGCTCGCGATCTACCCGCCGGCTTCGTACGTACCGCTCTACCTGGCTTTCACCGCCACGACCTGCACGGGCGACATCCCGGCTGGCAGCACGCTGGGGATCTACGTGGTGAGGCCGGGAGCAACCGGGCCGTAATCGCGCGGTGCAGTGCGGTCCTGGCGCCGTCCGAACAACCCTGGCCTGCACGGATGCGTCGTACAAGACAGAGCCGTACACGACAAGACCGGCCGCGTCCGAGTTGTACCGGACATGGCTGAGTCCTCGTGCGAGCAGTTCGAGGCACTAATGCCGCAACGTTGCCAGGAGGCAGGCCCAGCAATGCGAACCCCGCGCATGACCGCCCCGACAACCCGCGCCGTCGCGTTAGCAGCGCTCGCCAGCGCCGCGTTAGCCGGCTGCGGCTCGGTCGCGGCGCCGGGTAGTCCAGGTGCGTCGGCGGCCGGCCGGACGCCGCGATCCGCGGCGGCCGGTGCCAGCGCCGCGAGGCCGACCGCGACATCCGCTCGCAGCGCCAGCCCGGTTCCGTCGGGCAGCCGGGCGGCCACGGCGAGCCGCACGTGCGCGGCATCGGCACTGACCGTCGTGCTGGATGCCAGTGCCGCCGGGGCCGCGGCGGGCAGCTCGTTCGTGCCGCTGCAATTCAAGAACGTGTCGGCAGATTCCTGCACGCTGCCAGGCTTCCCGGCAGTGTCATTCGCGGCCGCCGCGGCCGGGCCGCAGATCGGATCGGCTGCCGTCCAGCAGCAGAGCGGAACGGCGACTGCGCTAATCCTGGCGCCCGGTCAGTACGCGCATGCCTGGCTGCAGATCCTTGATGCAGCCAATTTCACGGCCAGCCGGTGCAAGCCCGTTGTCGCCCACGGCCTTCGGGTCGCCTTCACCAGTGCCGCGACCGCGGCGTTCGTGCCGACTTCCATCCCGACCTGCTCGCTGACCCAGCACGGCAGCAACATCCTGGCCGTGTTCCCCGTCCAGGCCGGAGTCGCCACTCGCGGCACCGCGCCGTGACGTACTGGCGGTCTGGCGGTCTGGCGGCTGCATCTGACCAGAGCGCCGGCGTGGCACAGCATGACGGGACGCCGGCGACAAGGCGTTCACCGACCCCGGAGACCGACATTGTCGAAAGGACACTCCCAGTACGCCTGACCCTTCACGCCAGCCGGGCGGCCAGCACCCGCACGGCGCTGACGGCCACCGGGCGCCGAACGACGCTGGCCACCGCCCCGATCGCCGTCGCCGCCATCGCAGTGGCTGCCCTCGCCGTCGCAGCGGTCGTGGTGGCCAGCCGGCTGCAGCTGAGCTGACCAGCCAGGTCATCGCCCGGTGCGGCGGGGCGAGCACGGAGGTGTGGGTCGGGCTGGGCAACCGCGGCGGCTACTCGGCCGGGGTGCGAGTCCCCCTCGAATTCAGCAACCTCGGCAGGCGCGCCTGCTCGCTGGCAGGCTATCCGCGCGTGGCCGCCGTCGCGCGGAACGGCCGCCAGCTCGGCCCGGCTGCCTCCCGGCAGCCCGGCACGCATCCGCAGCTGGTGATTCTCCGGCCGGGTCAGACGGCGCACTCGGTGGTGCAGATCGTGGCGGCCGGTAACGCCTGCACCAGACCGGTCTCGGCCAGCGGCCTGCGGATTAGCCCACCCGGCCAGAGCAGGCAGACGATCGGACTGATCCTGGCGGTCTGCCCGCACCGGCGCACACTGTCAGTGACGCCCATCGAGCCCGGCACAGGCGTGCCGTAGCCGACAACGCCGGGAGGTAAGGTCAGACATCATGTTCCGACCGCGCCTCATGATCCCCCGCGCACACCGCCGCGGGCGAACCGCGACGCGCGGGGCGGAGTTCGCGGTGGCGGAGGACTGGTCCGCATCGGCACTGGCGCGGGCCGGAGCATGCGCCAGCGTTGCGACCGCGGTCCTGCTGGTCGCGGGCTGCGGGACGGCGCCTCGGACCGGACCGGTCATCCAGCTCAGCTCAGCCCAGGTGACGGAGCCCAGCGCGAGCGGAACCACCGAGGCCTACGTCGACGTCCAGAACAACGGGCCCGCCGACAAGATCATTTCAGCCACGCTCAGCGTTGGCGGACAGGTCGTGCTTCGCTCGCCTGCGCGGCCGGGCGTCGTGGTGATGCGCACGGTGCCGTCGATCGCGGTCCCGGCGATGTCCGCAGTCGGCCTGGACCCGAACGGCTCCCATCTGCTCATCATCGGCGCCGGCCGGATGAAGGCTGGTACCGAGATCACGCTGACGCTGGTCTTTGCCCACGCCGGCGCTGTGTCGGTGCCGGCCCTCGTCACGAATCCCGAGACTGGCGGCAGCAGCTATTTCCTGAATTAGCCGGCCCCCGCCAGCCGGCTCGGGCCACCACGACTCTCGTCGTCGCAGACCGGGACCATCACATTCGCCACCCCCGGCTTGCGACCATGAGCTTCGCGATATATCGTTTCATCATCTACCGGCGCCCGCGGCACGGAGGACCCATGGCGACGCAACCCAGCTTGCGCATTGGCGACAGGGAGCGCGACGCGGTCGCCGCGGAACTTCAGGAACACTACGCTCACGGCCGCCTGACGCTGGCGGAGTTCAACGAGCGGATCGATGCCGTGTTCGCTGCCAGGACCCAGAGTGACCTGAGCCGGATCACCTCCGACCTGCCGCACGTCCGTTCGGGCGGGACGCCGCTGCCGGTCTCGTGGTCAACCCCTCCGCCGATCGGGCCATCGGCCCGGCCGGCAACTGGAGCGGCCGGGACCGGAGCCGGGGCAGCCGGATGCGAAGCAGCATCGCGCTCTTCAGCGCGCTGATCGCGGCGCTCGCCAGCTGGCTGATCGTGGCTGACTTCCTACCCGGCCTCCGTTTCTTCCCCAGCCGGATCGGGATCCTGCTGGCGATCTTCGCCGTCATCCGGGGACTACTGCGGCGCGTCTTCGGCGGCGGTCGCAGCGGCTGCGGTCGCAGGCGCTGGTAACTGATCAGCCGCCGGCTGGCGCCCGGAGCGGGACCACCAGGTAACGGAACGGCGTTGCCGCCATAACCGGTCTGTGAGCACGCTCGGGCTCAGCTGACCGCGCAGCGGCCGCGACGTGCTCGACGTCCCCGTTCCCCGCAGAATCTGCTGTCGCGGCAACGGGATCAGCGACGTCACCCGTCGCATCGCCATCGATCCAGGTAATCAGCGCTGGCTTGGCCGGGCTGGTGAAATCAAGCCGGATCCGGCCAGCGCCCGGTGGCTGCTGACCGGCCTCGCCGCCCGATTCCTGCCCGCAGATCGCCGCTGCGGTCAGCCCGTCGAGCAGGTAATGAGGGTTGAAGGAGATCACCTGGTCGGTGCCGGTGAAACGCACCGGCACCGACTCCACACCGCGAGCGCGGCCATCGGACTGCGCCTCGATCACCACCACGTCCCGGCGGAACGCCAGCTGCACCGGGGTCGCGCGGTCGGCGACCAGCGACACCCGGCGGACAGCCTCAGTGAACGGCCCGGCGGCCAGTTCGGCCCGCGCTTCGAAGCTGGCCGGGAACCGTGACTCGTACCTGATGAAGTCGGTGCCGATCAGCCGGGCAGTCAGCCGCCGGCCGCCGCCTTCGAAGCTGATGATCCCGTCGGCCGGCCGGGCGCCATCGGCTGCAGGCTGCCCGAACGCGATCGTCACCGGCTTGCCGGGCCCCATCGTCCTGGCGACATCGGCCAGCGTCCGGGCCGGGACCAGTGCCGACGCGCGGAACTGCGGGTCGGCTGGCGCCCACGGCACGCTGCGGACCGCGAGCCGGTACCTGTCCGTCGCGGCGAGCGTCAGCGCCTGACCGTCGAAGTCCAGATTGACCCCGGTCAGCATCGGCAACGTGTCGTCACGGCTTGCCGACGGCACCACCTGAGACGCCGCCGACGCCAGCGCACCGCCGTCCACGGTGCCCGCGACTGCGGGCAGCTCGGGCAGCTTCGGGTACTCCTCCAGCGGCAGCGAAACAAGAGCGAACTCTGCGCTGCCGCAGGTGAGAATCACCAGGCCGGGTACTGAGGTGACCTCGACGGCGGCCGACGGCAAGCTGCGGGTGATCTCGGCGAGCAGCCTGCCGGGCACCAGCGCAGTACCAGCCTCGCCTACTTCGGCGGGCAGCTCCGCCCTGGCCGACACCTCGTAGTCGAAGCAGGACAGCGTCAGCCCGTTACTTCCGGCCTGCACGCGCAGCCCGGACAGCACCGGGACCACCGGTCTTGTCGGCAGCTCGCGCGCCACGCACGACACCGCTTCGCCCAGCACGTCACGATCGACCCTGAACTTCACTGCAACATCCTCCCGCCCGACCCGCGGTATCTCTCCGATCGTGGCATGCCCTGCCGACAGCGCAAACCCGGCGCGGGAAGCGGCTCAGCACCGCAGGCCGGTCCGGCAGGCCGGGACGGGCTGCGGCGGGCGACGCCGCCCGGCCGCGGTCAGGAAACCAGCGCGGCTGGCACTGCCGCCAGCGCCGCGCCGATCGCCGCTGCCAGCGCGCGCGCAGATTCCGCGGTGAGCTCTACCGCGACCCTGGCAGCCGGGCCCTGCGCCGGGTTGAGGAAGTCGATATTGAGCGTGTGCTCGGCCATCGCGTGCACCGGGTGGTCGAAGTAGACGGTGGCGTCAGTCAGCGAGAACCAGCCGCCGCGCGCCCTTGCCGCTGCCGGTGACCTGGATCTTCTCGGTGTTGTAGGTGCACATGCGAGCTCCTCAGCTTCGGTCGTGTGTCAGCTTGCCAGGTAGCGGCCGTAGAAATCCCAGATCTTCAGCCAGCCGTCGTTAGCCGCCTCGGGCCGGTAGGCGGGGCGGTTCACCGAGAAGAACGCGTGCCCGGCGCCCTCGTAGGTATGGAACTCGTGTGGCTTGCCCGCCTCATCCAGCGCTTTGGACAGCGCCGCCGTCTCGTCCGGGGCCGGGTACTGGTCGTCCGCGCCGAAGAGTCCGAGCAGCGGACAGGACAGCTCGCTGGCCAGGCCGACAAGCGGGGTTGCCTTGAGCGGCATGCCCTCGGGCGGCGGGTTCACGACGAACGCTCCGTAGCAGTCGACCGCCGCGTCGAGCGGCAGGCTGCACGCCGCCAGGAAGGACTGCCGGCCGCCAGAGCAGTATCCGATCACGCCGACCTTGCCGTTGGAGCCGTCGAGGCCGCGAAGGTAGTCGGCCGCTCCCCCGACGTCTGCGATGAGGCGCTCGTCTGGCACACCGCCCTTCGCCCGCGCGGCCGCGGCTGCGTCATCAGGGCTGGCGCCCGGCGCATCGCGGTAGTAAAGGTTCGGCATCAGCGCGGCGTAGCCGTTGGCAGCGAACCGCCTGACGATCTCCTTCGTCGGAGAGTCGTAGCCCGGCATGTGGTGGATCACGACCACGCTGCCGCGCGGGCCGGGGCGGTCGTCGGGCACGGCCAGGTAGGCCTCGATCTCATCGCCGCCGTGTCCGGCGATGCTGATGGTCTTGGCGGTCAGCGCCTCGCTCATCCAGGTGCCCTCTTTCGCGAATGGCCGTGCATGGTCGTTTTGGGTAGGCAGTTCGGCATGCCGGACCCATCCTGCCAGCGGCAGCCACCGGCGTTTCCGCTGGAGTCGGCATCGCTGATGGGAGATCATTGCTGCAGGCAGTCACCCGCTTGGAGATGAGACTGACGCATGAGTCAGGCAGCGATCGGGGTGGTGGTCGTCTTCCTAGCCGTGGGCCTTGTGCTTGGCTGGTACAGCCAGAAGACAACAGCAGCGCATGGCGATGTCAAGGTGGCGAAGACCAGGCTGGCCGGCGGCCGCCGGACCCGGTGGAGAAGCGGTATCGTCGTGCTGCTACTCGGTCTGATCACGCTGCTTGCCTGTCAAGGACGTGCTGCGCCCGCGCTAAGTTCGGTCCTTGTGCCGGGGACACCGGACCGGATCGCGGCTGCCTGGCTGATCGCATTCGGGTGCGCTAGCCCACGGCTGATCGGAGGCATCGGCTGATGTCCGGTGCAGGCTTGCTCGTCGATGGCTTCGGTCGCATCCGCGAGGTGGTCCACGAGGTGCTCGACGGTCTCGACGACGCGGATCTCCAGTACCGGCCAGACAGCCAGGCGAATTCGATCTGCTGGCTGATCTGGCACTTGACCAGGGTTCAGGATGACCACATCGCCGGCGTCAGCGATCTCGGGCAGGTGTGGTTCTCGGGCTGGGAAGAGCAGTTCGGCCTGCCGCTCGATCCCGGCGACATCGGCTACGGGCACGATTCCGACCAGGTCGGCGTCGTCCGGGCGTCGGGTGAACAGCTGGCCGGGTATCACGACCAGACCTGTGACCAGACGATCGCGTTCGTGGCCGGGCTGACCGGCGCGGACCTGGCCACGAGTCGTGGACGCGCGCTGGGATCCGCCGGTCACCATGGCTGTGCGGCTGGTCAGCGTGCTGTCCGACGACCTTCAGCACGCCGGCCAGGCCGCCTACCTCAAGGGCCTGATAGAGCGACGCTAGCCGCCCATGGCGCGCCTCGGGATGCGCAGATCAGTTGAGTTGCTAAAAGATTGACATCGTCAACTGACGGCAGTAACGTTTGAGGTGCTCAACTATTTAGCAGCTCAAGCCACGAAGAAGGTCGACCTGCCGTGACCGATCAGTCCAGCCCGACGCAGCAAGACTGGGACCTTGCCAACGGCTGCTTCGAGCTGATCGGGAACATTGTCGGGCAGGCTGAGCGGCTAGCTCAGCGCCTGGGCGTGCCGGTGCCGTTCGTCAAGGCGCTGCACACGCTCGACTGCCCGATGGCGATGAAGGAACTGGGCAAGCGCATGCACTGCGATCCGTCCTTCGTCACGCTGGTGGCCGACATGCTGGAGAAGCGGGGCCTGGCCCGCCGCGAGCCGCATGCTGCGGACCGCCGGGTCAAGAACCTCGTGCTCACCGAAGACGGCCTGGCGCTCAAGCGCAAGGTCGAAGAGGAACTCAGTTCCCGGATGCCCTGGAACCGGGCGCTCGACGAGGACGAGCGGGCGCGACTGCTTGCCCTGATCCGCAAGATGCTCAGTTGTCCTGACACCGCGGCGGATGACGCAGGCCCGGCTGACGGCGAGAGCTGGGCAGCAGGCAACCAAGGAGCAGCAGGCTCCGGACCGGGCGCTACCGGGGTGACCGGCCTTAACGACGTCGCAAGCCTCTTGCTTGCCGCCAGCCTGCAGGAACAGTCGCCAGACACAACCAGCCAGCCCCCGGCATCGACGGGGGAGGTGAATAGCGTCGTGAGCAAGCGCGCAGCGGCCAGCTGACCAGCAAGCCGCCGGCTTGGCCGCAGCTCACGTAACCATTCGCCAGAGCGCAGCACCCGCCTCGTGCAGGAATCATCTTCGCGCCTGGATTTGCGCGGCTCGTAACAGGCCGCTAATCCCACAGCAATGCCGTACTGATCACCTATGGTCAACTGCGCCCGTGCCAGCCACGGACTGTAACGAAGGAGTCACTCGCAGATGTCTGCCAAGTCACCGGGACTGGCACAGCAGCCTGGTAGCGCCGCCGTCCTGAACGGCTCGCCAGCTGGTGCCGCGGCCTCGGCTCAACGCCACCTCGGCCTGGCGCTCGTGGTCATCGCCGCGGCCCAGCTGATGGTCGTGCTGGATGCCACCATCGTCAACGTCGCACTGCCGCACATTCAGGCCGCGCTGGGCTTCTCCGGCTCCGGCCTGGAGTGGGTCGTCAACGCCTACGCCCTGACCTTCGGCGGCTTGCTGCTGCTGGGCGGCAGGGCCGGCGACATACTCGGCCGGCGCCGCGTCTTCATCGCCGGCATCGCCTTGTTCGCGCTCGCGTCCCTCGCGGGCGGATTCGCCACCAGCCAGGTATGGCTGCTCGGGGCCCGCGCGATCCAGGGCGTCGGCGCCGCGATCGTCGCACCAACCGCGCTCTCCCTGATCACGACCACGTTCCCGGAGGGCCCGCGACGCAACCGGGCGATGGGCGTCTACGCCGCCATGAGCATCGGCGGCGCTGCCATCGGCCTGCTGCTCGGCGGCGTGCTGACCTCCTATGTCTCATGGCGCTGGGTCTTCTTCGTGAACGTGCCGATTGCGGTCGCGGTCCTGCTGATGGCGCCGAGGGTGCTGACCGAGTCCGAGCGGCACACCGGCAGGTTCGACCTGCCCGGCGCGATCACCGGCACCCTCGGTCTGGCCTCCCTGGTCTATGGCCTGTCCAGCGCGGCAACGACCGCGAACGGCGTCTCGCACTGGGGCGACACCAAGGTCCTCGGCTCGCTCGCGGCCGCGGTGGTGCTGCTGGTCTCGTTCGTCTTCATCGAGTCGCGCAGCAAGCACGCGCTGCTGCCACTGCGGATCTTCAGGGACCGCGACCGATCGGGCGCGAACCTGATCCTGCTGTGCGTCGGGACCGCGTTGTTCGGGATGTTCTTCTTCCTCACGATCTTCGTGCAGACCGTGTGGGGCTACAGCCCCGTCAAGACCGGCGTGGCCTACCTGCCGATGGTCGGGACGATCATGCTGATGGCCGGCGTCAGCTCCCAGCTGGTCGGCCGGATCGGCGCCAGGCCGCTGCTGATCGCTGGCTCGTCGTTCGCGGCGGGCGGCATGTTCTGGCTGTCGCGGATCACCGAGCACAGCACCTATGCCGGCGGCCTGCTCGGTCCCATGATCGTGACGGCGGCAGGGCTCGGCATGCTGTTCATGCCGCTTACCCTGGTCGCGCTGAACAAGGTTCAGGAGCGCGACGCTGGCGTCGCGTCCAGCCTGGTGAACACCGGCCAGCAGGTCGGCGGCTCGATCGGCCTCGCCATCCTGGGCACCGTGGCCTGGACCGTGGTGCCAACACGGCGCGCAACTCGGCGATGGCAGCGCACGCGGCCGCGGCCAGGGCGGCAGCAGCCGGCCACGCGGTCAAGCCGACCGCAACCCAGCTGGCGGTCGCCAAGAAGGCCATCCTCGACCACTCGCTGGCCGTCGGATTCTCCCGCGGCTTCGAGGTGTCGGCCTTGGTCGCGCTGATCGCGCTGATCATCACCCTGGCGATGATCCGCGTAACGCGCAAGGATCTGGAAGGCGTCGCGCCCCCGATGGGCTAGGAACGGAACGGGGCCGCCATCCACCGGCGGCACTTTGCTGGCACGCAGTGGCCTGGCCGGGCGTTTGCTCCCGGCCAGGCCACTTGCCGTGGTGCCGGAACCGATGCGATGGCCAGCAGACCGTAGCCCGCGCCGCAGGTGCGGAAAGCCCCAAATGGGGATGAGCTCCCGCGATAGGACTCGAACCTATAACCTGCCGGTTAACAGCCGGACGCTCTGCCGATTGAGCTACGCGGGACCGTACGGCGCCTGCTCCCTGACGGTTCCTGGCTCAGGGGATCAGCGCCGCGGGCATAAGGGTAGCGTACCGGCACGGTGCACGGAGCAGCCCAGGCCAACCCGCCGCATAACCGGCCGCGACGGCCGGGAATATCCGTCGGCCCGGTGGGCATGACCCGGAAGGTCGGCGCTGCTGGCATAACGGGGAAAGCACGGGGAAGCTGCCCAGAGCGCCTTATGACTTCTCGGGAGAGGTCCACATGCATCTGTATCGAGTTAGCTTTGTCACCGGCCTGGCTATCGGCTACGTCGCCGGCACCCGGGCAGGCCGCGAGCGGTACGACCAGATGGTGAAGTTCGCCCGTACCACAGCGGAGAACCCCACGGTCCAGCAGGCCGCCGCGGCAATCCAGGCCCAGGCAACGGGGATTTTCGGCTCAGCCGCTAAGAAGGTCGGCGGCGGACTGCACGACCACGTCCCCCATCTAGCCCACTCGGCGGCTCACTCTGTCGGCGACCGCATCCCCGGCATGAAGCACCGTAACGCCCACGGGAACGGCCACGGCAAGTCCGCCTCGGACGGTGGCTCGGGGACCGCCGGAAAGAGCAGCACTTTCGAGGCGACTAGCAACAGCCATCCCGGCAAGCCGTAAACCGCCCGGCAAGCCGTAGCCGCCCGGCGAGCCTCAGCTCAGCCGGACGTCAGCTCAGGCGAGGTACTCGCGCAGCATCTGGGCGCGGCTGGGATGGCGGAGCTTGGCCAGCGTCTTGGATTCGATCTGACGGATCCGCTCCCTGGTCACCCCGAACTCCCTGCCGACCTCTTCCAGCGTGCGGGGATGCCCGTCGGTCAGGCCGAATCGTAGCTGGATGATGCGCCGCTCACGGATGCCGAGGTTGTCAAGGACCTGATCAAGCTGGTCCTGAAGCATGATGAAGGCGGCCGCCTCCATCGGGACGACGGCGTCCGCGTCTTCGATGAAGTCGCCGAGATCGGAGTCCTCCTCGCCGATCGGCGACTGCAGTGACACCGGCTCCTGGGCGATCCGCTGGATTTCGGCGACCCTGTCGGGATGCATGCCCATCTCGGCTGCGATCTCATCCGGCGTGGCCTCGCGGCCAAGGTCCTGATGGAGCTGCCGCTGAATGCGCGCCATCTTGTTGATGGTTTCCACCATGTGCACCGGGATCCGGATGGTCCTGGCCTGATCCGCGATCGCCCGGGTGATAGCTTGCCGGATCCACCAGGTCGCATAGGTGGAGAACTTGTAACCCTTGGTGTAGTCGAACTTCTCCACCGCGCGGATCAATCCGAGGTTGCCCTCCTGAATCAGGTCCAGGAAGACCAGGCCACGACCGATATACCGCTTGGCGATGGAGACGACCAGCCGGAGGTTGGCCTCGATGAGCCGCTGTTTTGCCGCGATCCCGTCCGCAGCCACCATCATGAGCTCCGCCATCAGCGCGCCCGCCCCCGGCACATGCGCTTCGGCCTGCATCTTTTCCTCGGCGAACAGCCCGGCCTCGATGGCCTTGGCGAGCTGAACCTCGTCGTGCGCAGTCAGCAGCGGCACCCGGCCGATCTCGCGGAGGTAGATCCTGACGAGGTCGCCGGTCACCGCCCGTCGTGCGTCCGCCTGAACCTGGCGGGGCGCGAACTCCTCGGGCTCCTGGGGTGCCTCGATGACGTCGATACCTTCGTCAGCAAGAACTTTCAGGACGCTGTCGACGGCGTCTGCCGAGAGATCGCAGCGCTCAAAGGCGGTGGTCAGCTCCGTCATGGAGACCGATCCACGCTCTCGCGCCTGTGCGATGAGGTCGGCTACCTGATCTACCGGGGGTGCAGCCGTAAGGCTCATGCAGACCAGTGTGCATCCGGTTTCCGCAGATCAGCGGACTCAATATTGTCACCAAAGCGTTAGTAGCGCAGAACCGCGATCTTGTGCTTAGAGCGCTCCGGCGGCCCTGTCGGCGAGCACCTTGCGTCGCTGCTCAAGCGCCACCAGGTCGCCGAACATCCGGTTGTACTCGGTCTGCTCGGTGACGGGGCTGAGCCGCTGGAGACGGGACTTCACCGTGGCGATGTCCCGGCTTACCGCGAGCTCCTCGACCCGGGCAAGAACCGCCTCGGCAAACTTCGCGTCCGGCTCGCCGGAAGCGCCAGGAACCTCAAGCGCCTCTACCGCCAGCCTGGTTACGAAGCCCCTGGCGTTGTCATTCGGCGCGGCGGCGCGCAGCCGTTCAGCCCACTCCCGTGCCGACCGCGCGCTCGCGACTCCGCCTTCCTTGCCGATCAGCTCGCAGACGGCAGCGTGCGCGGGCACCGTGAACACCGCTGGAGCCAGCTCATCGAATGCAGGTCCGCACAAGGCCGGCCGCTGGATGGCCAGCTTGAGCGCCTGGCGTTCAACGTTGACCACCGGGTCGTTCTGGTCATAGGGGCTCCGCTGCAGGTCCTGCCTCGACCCGCCGCCGGCAGAGCCGTTACGGCTGACGCCGTTCCGGGCGACATCGTGGTCGGCTGGCCCGCTGGCGGCCGGGCCACTGCTGGCGGCGCCACTGCTGGCGGCGCCACTGCTGGCGGCGCCACTGCGGGCCGATCCGGGCGCGGTGGCTGCGCTGGCCGTATTCTCGTGCACCGAGTTGCCCTGAGCCGGGATACGGCCCGTCGGGACCCCGGTACCCGCAGATCCCTGATCTCGCGCGCGACCGCGATCGGGACCGCGTGCTGCCCGGCCGCCAGTCGCGCCCGGGCCCGCGTGCGCGAGCACCCGGTCCAGCACGAAAACCTCATTCATCATGCCGAGCCAGCGATCCAGGCTCACCGCGTACAGCTGCCGCAGCCCGCGATCCTTGATCCTGGCGACAATCGGAGCCGCGGCATCGAGCGCAGCTCAGCGGCCCTCCGCCGTCTCCAGGTTGTGCTCCTCGATTGCGCTGCGGATGGCAAACTCAAACAGCGGCACGCGCTGCGCTATCAGGTCGCGGACGGCGGCGTCACCCTGCGCAAGCCGGAGATCGCACGGATCGAGCCCGTCGCCTTGCACCGCCACGAATGTCTGGGTAACGAACTTCTCTTCCATGCTGAATGCCCGCAGTGCGGCGCGCTGCCCGGCGGCGTCACCATCAAAGGTGAAGATGACCTCCCCGCGGAACTGGCTGTCGTCCATCAGCAGCCGCCGCAGGATGGTGATGTGACCATCGCCGAATGAGGTACCGCTGGTCGCTACCGCGGTCGTGACGCCGGCCAGATGGCAGGCCATCACGTCGGTATAGCCCTCCACGAGCACCGCTTGCCGGCGCTGCGCGATGTCACGCTTGGCCCGGTCCGCGCCGTACAGGACGGAGCTCTTCTTGAACAGAATCGTCTCCGGCGTGTTCAGGTACTTGGGCCCGTCATCGTCCGCGGCCAGCTTGCGCGCGCCAAAGGCGATCACGTCGCCGGTGAGATCGGCGATAGGCCACATCAGCCGGCCGCGGAACTTGTCGATCAGCCCGCGACGCCCCTGACTGGCCAGTCCCCCGGCCAGCAACTCGGCCTCGGTGAATCCGCGCCCGCGCAGGTGCCTGGTCAGCGACTCCCACTCGGCTGGCGCGAAGCCAACCCCGAAGCGCTGCCCGTCGGCGAGCTGGAATCCGCGTGCCGCCAGGAAGTCACGGCCGGCTTGCGCACCCGGAGTCTCAAGCTGCTCGGCGTAATACTCGGCCGCCACCCGGTGTGCCTCAATCAGCCTGCGGCGCTGCGACTGCTCCTGGCCGGGAATGTGGCCGCCCTGCTCGTACCTCAGCTCGATGCCGGCGCGATTCGCCAGCCGTTCGACCGCCTCGGTGAAGCCGAGGTTGTCGATCTTCTGGACGAACTTGATCACGTCGCCGCCCTCGGAGCACGAGAAGCAGTACCACAGCCCGCGCGCCGGCGTGACGTTGAAAGACGGCGTCTTCTCCTCGTGGAACGGGCACAGGCCCTTGACCGAGCCGCCACCTGCGTTCCGGAGCTGCAGGTACTCCCCCACGACCTCATCGATGGCAGAACGCTCTCGCACCAGGGCAACGTCCTCGTCGCGGATCCGGCCCGCCATCTCCGCCCCTCCGCCACTTGCGATCATGCTGGTTATCGGCCACGTGCGCACCGCCGCTCACCCAGCCTAGCTCTGGCGCACCTCCCGCCGACGGAGCAAACCACCTCGTCCTGGTAGCTTCGCGGCGTGCGGCCACTACTTGTGCTCTGGGACGTCGACCACACGCTGATAGTCGCGCCCGGCGGAGCCGAGCTCTATCGGCTGGCCCTTGCTGAACTCTACGGCCTGCGGCTGCCTACCGGGCTGCAATCCATGGCCGGACGCACGGACAGCGCGATAGCGCTTGAGGTGCTGTCGCTGGCGGGAGTGCCGGACCCAGAGACCGAAGTGCCGAGGTTCCAGGCCGTGCTGGCCCGCCTGGCGCCCACGCGCATGACATCGTGCGCGAGCGAGGCCGGGTACTGCCGGGCGCCGCGTAGGCTATCGCCGCCCTGGCCGATCACGCCGGGCAGCCGTTCGCCGCGCCTGCAACGGCAGCCGAATGAGCGATGCAGCTGTCGCGCCGGCACCGGACGGGATCGCGCTCGGCCCGGCGGCAGCATCCGGCGGCATCATCCAGTCGCTGCTGACCGGCAACATCCCTGCGATGGCTCAGGTGAAGCTCAGCGCGCTGGGCCTCACCGCCCATCTGGACCTGGAGATCGGAGCGTACGGGGACATCAGTCCCATCCGGGCCGACCTGGTTCCGGTCGCGAGGCGAAATGCGGCTGCCCGTTATGGCGGCGAATTCGCGGCCGTGCCACCGTGGTGGTGGGGGACACGCCAAGCGACATCGAGGCGGCTGCTGACGCATGGAGCCCGGTCCGTCGGGGTGGCAACGGGCCGGTTCACCCAAGGCCAGCTAGCCGATGCTGGCGCGGACGCGGTCCTGGCTGATCTGACCGACACCGGCAACGTCGTGACCGCGATCGTCGACGGGCCGACCGTGACGGATGCCGTATCCGCGTTGTCCGCGGAACGCTCACTCTCCGGCGTGCCGATCAGAGGGTGACAAGCGTCCTGGCGAGGTCGTCATAGCCGAGGTCGGGACGGCTCGGCCACAGCTCCCAGTGCATCGCGCCGATCTCGAGCGGGTCCTTGCCGTGTTCGTAGTCGGAAAGGTCGTCGACGCGCCGCAGCCGAACCCGGTCGAGGCTGATGCCGCACGCGTGCACGATCACGTAGACGCCCGGATAGCCAAGACTGAAGCCCGACTGCCAGCTGGCCAGCCCGGTCGTGCGGGCGGGCTCCATGCCCCAGCGTGTATCCGGCCAGTCGCGGTAGCGGTTCGCCTGCTGGCTGGCGTATCTGACTAACGACTCGATGAGGCCGTCGGGTCGCGCACCCGGCGCCCTGATCTGGTGCAGCGCGAGGTTGATCTGCGCGTAGGTCGTCTCGAACGCGATCTCGCGGACCGGCTCGGCGCCTGCTGCGCCGATCTCGGCGTCGAACCGATCGCGTGGCAGGGTGCAGGTCAGGACCATTGCCGAATTGCTGGCATGGCCAAGCCTGACTCCCTTCGCAAGGTCATCGCGGCGGCCAGGGATCGGCTCAATCCAGCGCCGGTCCGGCCAGTCCGCATCCAGCCCCCAGGGAACGAAGTCGATGGCGGAAGTTTCCATGCGTGACACCTTCTCACGCTCGGTAGCCGCAAGAGCCCAGGTGCGCCAAGGTTTCGCGGCCCGGTCTTGCAACCGCCACCCACATGTCGCCGATGCCGGATACAACCGTCACAGCGCCGGGCTCGCGGTTACCAGGATCGACCGGCGACCGTGACTGACATCCACCGACGGCACCGGCAAATGGGTAATGCCGGTTACGATCCATCCAGCCCGCTCGACCATCGCGAGGTGCTCGGCGGCAGGCCGGATCGTCCGCCAGGGTTCGGCGTCGCCAGTCCGGCGACGCGAGTTGGCGGCCGTCACCACGTCGGCGGAATCCAGGCCGTCGGCGTGCGTCGCCAGGCTCACCACCAGGACGCTCCCGCTTGCGGCGCGGGCAGCAAGACCGGCCAGCAGACGGTCGCACGTCGCTTCACTCAGATAGACAAGCAGGCCCTCGCAGACGAACAGACTCGGCAGATCGCGGTTGTGCGCGCACCGTTCGAGCACGGCGCCGACCTCGTCCGTGCGGAAGTCAGCCGCGGCCAGCGTCACGCCCAGTCGGGCCAGCGCATCCGGACCGTCCAGCCCTCTCCGCCCGTCCGGCTCGCTGAGACCTTCTGAGCAGTCCGGCCCGGCCGGGGCGGTCAGCCCGCGGCTGGCGATAGCCACGAGGCGCTGCATTTTGTCGGCCTGGGTACCGGGATGATCGAGTTCGAAGAACCGGGTCCCCTCAGACCGGAACCGCAGCGCCCGGTCGTCATATCCGGCTCCGCAGATGACGACCTGCCGGGTGCCACCGGCGATCGCCGCCTGCACCTGCTGATCGACGAACCTGGTCCGCGCTTCGATGCCGGGCCGCATCCACGATGGCGGGCTGACCGTCATCCCGGTGCACAGTGCGCGCTGCGCGTCCGGATCGCCCGCCGGGCTATACGGTCGGTCTAGCCCGGCCCTGGTGAGCGCTACCGCCTGGCTGGTTCTCGAGATATTCATACGTTTTAGCTTACTATAATTTCGTCCGTACGCACTTCGATTCCTCTATCTACTACGTGATAACGTACTAGATATGCAGCACGAGCACAGGCAGGAGGATGGCCTGCCCGGCTATGCCGCACCGCCATCCGCAGCCGAGGCACGGGCCGCTGCGGTAGCGGTCAGGCGAGGAGTCACCAGTCTCGGCCGCACGCTCCGGACCCCGCGGACACAAGGCGGCCTCACGCCGCTTGAGGTGTACGTGCTCGGCCAGCTGAACAGGCGCGGGCCGCTCACTCCCGGCGACCTGGCCGTGGCCGACCGGATCCAGCCGCAATCGCTGACCAGGACCCTGGCCAGCCTCGAATCCGGCAGCCTGCTGACCAGGCAGCCGGACCCCGGCGATGGCCGGAGGTCGTTGCTCGGGATCACGGCGACGGGCGTGAGCGCGCTCCGAAACGAGATGTCGCAGCGAGACGACTGGCTGGCCGCGGTGATGGCCGAGCGCCTGACGAACACCGAAGCTCAGCTGCTGCGGCTGACCGGCGAGCTCCTGGAACGGCTGGCCGACCCCGGCTAAACCACGGCGCCGACCGGGCGAGGTCGCGCAGACCGCGGTCGAATCCGGTTGCAGGAGGGCTCAGGTACCCTCGGCGGACAGCCGCTGATGCCAGGCCAGCGCTGAGGTGTCGGTCAGCGACGCTATCTGATCGATGACCGCCCGCAGCCGCTCGCCGTCATCTGCCGCTTGCTCGAACTCCGGCCGGAACATCGGGTCCAGCGTGACCGGAGCCGCGGCCAGCACGGCTTCGGCAAGGCTCATGATCACGTCACGCTCGCGTGCCTGAGCAGCCACCGCACCGGACCGGCTCATGACGTAGTGGGCGGTCACGCCCTTCAGCAGGGCGCACTCAAGCCGCTGCTGGCGCGGCACAGACAGGCTGGCACCATAACGTCGCAGTGGCGGATCGCCGTCCGGCCGGGTCGCGTGCTGCGCGGCGCCGGCACAGGCGGCCGATCAGCTCGCTCGTCAGGTTCTTGACCGCCGCCGCGGATGCCGGACTGCCATCGAATTCGGCCGGCCAGCATGCCAGCTTGACCAGCCCGGCGAAGGTCTCGCTAAGCTCCGCCAGGCTGGTGCTGCCCGGAGCACAGTAGGCCGCGAGCGTCAGTTCCGCGACGGCCTGCTGTTCGCCGGGATCGCGCAGCTGCGCCAGCGTGACCAGCCCCGCGTGCAGGCCGTCCTCCAGGTCGTGCACCGAATAAGCAACGTCGTCAGCCCAGTCCATGACCTGCGCCTCCAGGCACGGCTGGCGGTCCGGGGCACCGTGCCTGATCCAGGCGAAGGCCTCAGCGTCACTCGCATAAGCGCCGAACTTGCCGACCGCGCCGCCCGGCTCGGGGTCACCCGTGGCCGGTCCAAGCCACGGGTACTTCAGCGTCGCGTCCAGTGTTGCCCTGGTCAGGTTCAGGCCAGCCCCCGGCACCTTCGCCTCCAGGCGAGTGAGCAGCCGGAGGCTTTGCGCGTTCCCCTCGAATCCTCCGCAGCCAACGGCGAGCGCGGCTAGCGCGGCTTCGCCGTTGTGGCCAAACGGGGGATGGCCCAGATCGTGGGCCAGGCAGGCGGCATCGACCAGGTCAGGGTCGCAGCCCAGGGCGGCGCCCAGCTCACGGCCGATCTGAGCGCATTCCAGGGAGTGAGTGAGCCTCGTGCGCGGGAAGTCGCCCGAGCCGACGGCCACGACCTGAGTCTTGGCAGCCAGCCGCCGGAGCGCGGCGCTGTGGAGCACCCGGGCGCGATCCCTGGTGAAAGGATCGCGCCCGTTGCCGCTGCTCGCGCCGCCCGCCGTCTTCGGCTGCTCGACGGCCCGCCGGACCGTGGCCAGGCGGTCGTACCCGCTGGTCACCTGCTGTCGCTGCCCCCTGCGATCTCCATCGCCGCGGCCCGCCCGGCTTCCAGCCTGGCTACCGGCACCCGGAACGGCGAGCAGGACACATAGTCAAGCCCGGCCGCGTGGAAGAAGTGCACCGACTCTGGATCGCCGCCGTGCTCGCCGCAGACGCCGATCTTCAGATTCGGCCTGGTTGCCCGGCCCTCTTCCACGGCGATCTTCACCAGCCGGCCGATGCCCTCGGCGTCCAGGGTCTCGAATGGCGACACGCCGAAGATGCCCAGGTCGATGTACCGGCCGAAGAACGACCCCTCGACGTCGTCGCGGGAGAAGCCCCAGCCCATCTGGGTCAGGTCGTTCGTGCCGAAGGAGAAGAACTCGGCGGCCTGCGCGATCTGCCCGGCCGTCAGCGCGGCCCGCGGCACTTCGATCATCGTGCCGATCAGGGTGTGCACCTGGGTCCCGCTTTCGGCGGCGACCTGTGCCAGTACCTTCTCTGTCTCCTCGCGGGCGATCTCGAGCTCCTGCACCGCGCCGACGAGCGGGATCATGATCTCCGGCAGCGGATTGCCCCCTGCCTTGACCCGGTCTGCCGCCGCGTGCGCTATCGCCCGTACCTGCATCGCATACAGGCCGGGGATGACCAGGCCAAGCCGGACGCCGCGCAGCCCCAGCATCGGGTTCTGCTCGTGCAGCCGTTGCACCGCCTCGAGCAGCTTGTGATCCTGGGCGGTGGCGTTGTCCCCGGCCAGCGCCACCTTCACCGACAGCTCGGTGAGGTCCGGCAGGAACTCGTGCAGCGGCGGGTCAAGCAGCCGGATCGTGACCGGCAGCCCGTCCATGGCTTCCAGGATCTCCACGAAGTCGCCTCGCTGCAGCGGCTCGAGCGCGTCCAGGGCGGCCTTGCGGGTGGCTTCGTCGTCCGCCAGGATGAGCCGTTCCACCAGCTGGCGCCGCTCGCCGAGGAACATGTGCTCAGTCCTGGTCAGCCCGATGCCCTGGGCGCCGAATCTGACGGCGCGCGCGGAGTCCGGACCGTTGTCGGAGTTGGCCCGCACGCCCAGCCGGCGCCGCTCGTCCGCATGCGTCATCAGCCGGTGCACCGCGGCGACGAGTTCGTCGGACTGCGGGTCCAGGTTGCCCTCGAAGTACTCGACCACCGGGGAGGGCACGACCGCGACCTCGCCGAGGTAGACGACGCCGGAGGTGCCGTCGATCGAGATCACGTCGCCCTCGCGGACTGTCTCGCCGCCAGCGGTAATGAACTGCCTCGCCTGTACGTCCACTTCAAGCTCGTCCGCGCCGCAGACGCAGGTCTTGCCCATACCGCGGGCCACCACCGCCGCGTGGCTGGTCTTGCCGCCGCGGCTGGTCAGGATGCCCTGGGCAGCGATCATGCCGTGCAGATCGTCGGGGTTGGTCTCGCGCCGGACCAGGATGACGTGCTCGCCGGCCGCCGCCCGTTCGACCGCCGTGGCCGAGTCGAATACTGCCTTGCCGACCGCGGCACCGGGCGAAGCGCTAATGCCCTTGGCGATCCTCTTAACGTCTGACCCCGCGTCGAAACGCGGGAACATCAGCTGAGCGAGCTGGCTGCCGGTGACCCTGGTCAGGGCCTCGTCGAGGTCGATCAGACCCTGGTCGACCAGCTGCGTGGCGATCCGGAAGGCCGCACCCGCGGTGCGCTTGCCGACCCGGGTCTGCAGCATCCACAGCTTGCTGCGCTCGATCGTGAACTCGATGTCACACAGGTCCTTGTAGTGGGTCTCCAGCGTTTCCATGATCTTCATAAGCTCGGCATAGGACTTGGCGTCGATCTGCTCCAGGTCCTGCAGCGGCACGGTGTTCCGGATGCCGGCCACCACGTCCTCGCCCTGAGCGTTCTGCAGGTAATCGCCGTACACGCCCTGCTGGCCGCTACCCGGGTCACGGGTGAAGGCGACGCCGGTGCCGGAGTCCATGCCGAGATTGCCGAACACCATCGCGACGATGTTCACCGCGGTGCCGAGGTCGGCCGGGATCCGCTCCTGTCGCCGGTACAGGATGGCCCGGTCAGCGTTCCAGGAGTTGAAGACTGCCTGGACGGCCAGGTCCAGTTGCTCACGCGGGTCCTGCGGGAAGTCACGCCCGGTCTTGTTCCTGATGACGGCCTTGAAATTCTCCACCAGTCCCTGCAGGTCCTCGGCGGTCAGGTCGAGGTCGTTCCTGGTGCCCTTGGCCTGCTTGGCTGCGTCGATGGCCTGCTCGAACTCGTGCCCCTCGATATCCAGCACTGTCTTGCCGAACATCTGGATCAGCCGGCGGTAGGAGTCCCAGGCGAATCGCTCGCTGCCAGCCTGCTTGGCAAGGCCATGTACGGACTCGTCAGACAAGCCGATGTTGAGCACCGTCTCCATCATGCCCGGCATCGAGAACTTGGCACCGGACCTGACACTGACCAGCAGCGGATCGGCGTGATCGCCCAGCCGACGGCCCATCTTCTCTTCAAGCTGGCTGAGATGCGCGGTCACTTCGGCCGCCAGACCGTCCGGCACAGTGCCATGCTCGAGGTAGAAGCGGCAGGCATCGGTGGTGATGATGAATCCGGGAGGAACGGGGAGACCTAGGTTGGTCATCTCCGCCAGGTTGGCTCCCTTGCCGCCCAGCAGGTCCTTAAGGTCCCTGTTGCCCTCGGTGAAGTCGTAGACAAGCTTCGGCACTGCTCTGCACTCCTCGGATGCCGTCCAGGCGCCTCGAGCCAGGCGCCGGGCAGCTCAGCGATCTCGCGGCCAGTTGGCCCTCATACCGAGCCTATCGACCATTCGCCCGAGCCGGGACGACGGTCATGGCACGGGAGGTGAACAAACCTCGGCGTTTCCGCGGGGCGGCGTCCGGCAGGCCGCCGAGATAACCTGCACAGCCAGGCAACTGGGCGCCGGTCCCGGCGTCTCTGGTACGTGGAGATAGACGTAGACAAGCCCCCCGGCGCCGTTGCCACCGGTGCCGTTATCACCAGCGAGCGCGCCGTCGGTGCCTTGTATCAGGCCCATGCGATCGGGCTGATCCGTCTCGCAGTTGTCATGCTTGGCAGCCGGCCAGCCGCAGAGGACGTCGTGCAGGAAGCCTTCATCGGCCTGTACCGGCGCTGGGACAAGCTGACCCAGACCGACAAGGCGCTGCAATACGTTCGCTCCAGCGTGCTGAACGGATGCCGGTCAGAGCTTCGCGCCCGGGCCAGGAGCCGGCGGCGGCAGGTACCCGCGCTGCCTGGCAGCGCCGCGTCAGCCGAGCAGGACGTGCTGCTCAGCGAGGAGCACCGCGAGGTGCTCGATGCGCTGCGCCAGCTGCCGGACCGGCAGCGCGAGGCACTGGTGCTGCGGTACTTCCTCGACCTGCCCGAGCCGGAGATCGCCCGGTCGATGGGCATCAGCCAGGGCACGGTCAAGTCCACCACGTCGCGGGCGCTAGCCGCGCTCGCCCGTCTGCTCGGGGAGAACCGATGAAGCCGACCGAAGACCTGATAAGAGGCGCCGCGGAGGCTATCGCCCGCAGCGTGCCCGATGGCACTGCACCGCCACTGACGCTCGCCACCGCGCGGGAGCGCGTTGCCGACGGACGGCGTCGGCGGCTGGCCCGCGGCCGGATCGGCACCGCGCCGCGCGGCTGGCTGACACCGCTGGCGGCAGCGACAGCCATGGTTGCCGTGGTTGCCGTCATAGCAGTCTCAGCCTCGGTGCTTTCCAGCGGATCGCCCCGGCCGGGCTCGCACGGGCTCAAGCGCGCCGCTAGCTCAGCCACGACACGCACAGCCGCCGCCGCCCGGCGTGCCTGGCTGGCAAAGCTGGACCGCGGCGCGATCGGCGAGATCATGCCGGCTACGGGCGCCCAGTACACGGCAGGCGCCCTCTTCTATGGCGAGATCCAGTCGCTGGAAAGCCATTCGGTCGCCACGTGCATGGCCCGGTTTGGGTACCACGTCGCTCCTATCACGGCGGCACAGGCCGCGCTTGGTGACTACGACCTCACCCAGTTCCCCGACCTAGCCCAAATCGCCCGAGCCGGCGCGTTCCCATCCGGTGCGGCCGGCTTCGTCCCGCCGTCTGGCTCCAAGGCCTTCACCGCCAAGCTGAACTACTGTCAGACGGCAGCGCAGCTGCCATTCGCGCCCATTCGGGCAGCGGGCAGTCGACTTGCCAACCCGTTCCTGAAGGTCGAGCTGTCTGGCGTGACTCCAGCCACCGTGCGTGCGACGCTGCCAGGGCTCCGCGCCTGCGCCGCGCGCTTCGGCTGGCCGCACCAGCCGTACGGGTCGCCCAACTCGGTCATCAACTCGTTCCCCGACTTCGTCGACTGGATAGCCGGGCACATCGACGGGGCGGTTAGCCGTGGGGCGTCTAATGGCGCGATCAGCAGTCTGGATCGGCACTGGGCGCGCGTATTCCTGGCGTGCGCAGGGCCACCGGTGAGAGCTCAGTTCCGGATCTGGACAGCCGAGCAGCGCGCCTACCTGCGGACCCATCGCGTGCAGGTCAGCGCCTTCCTCGCACTGGTGAACAGGATCATGACGACCGCCCAGCGCGACGCAGCCAGTACGGCACGCCGGTAGCAAGCGACGAAGCCTCGCCAGCCGCCATCGCTGGGCAGGCAGGCGAGGCTTCTGCCCTGTCGGCGTGCGGACTTCGGCAACAATGACTGCATGTCGAGTAACCCAGTCGTCGGCCTGCTGCACCCGGGCGAGATGGGCGCCGCTGTCGGGCAGTGCCTGACCGGTACCGGACACCAGGTCCTATGGGCCTCAGAAGGCCGGAGCCAGCAGACCGCCGCGCGGGCCACAGCCGCCGGACTGACCGACGTCGGCACTGCGCGCCAACTGGCAGCCGAGGCGAGCGTGATCCTCTCGGTCTGTCCTCCGCACGCGGCACTCGACGTCGCCTGGGCGGTGCACGGATTCGCCGGCCTCTATCTGGACGCCAACGCCATCTCGCCCGGCACCGCGCGCGAGGTGGCGCAGCTCATCACCGGGAACGGCGGCAGCTACGTGGACGGCGGCATCATCGGACAGCCCCCCGTTCCCGGCACAATCGCCCGCTTGTACCTGTCCGGTGCGCACGCCTCCGTGGTGGCCGACCTATTCGCCGGAACCCCGCTGGAGTCCCGGATCGTCGACGGCCCGGAGTTCGGCGCTTCCACGGTCAAGATGGCGTACGCGGCCTGGACCAAGGGATCCGCGGCGCTACTGCTGGCCGCTCGCGCGCTCGCCCAGGCGGAGGGCGTCGAGGAGGCGCTGCTCTCGGAGTGGGCGACTTCGGTGCCGGACCTGGCCGGGCAGTCGGAGCGATCGGCCGCGTCGGGAGTTAGCAAGGGCTGGCGCTGGGTCGGCGAGATGGAAGAGATCGCGCATTGCATGGCCAGCGCGGGACTGCCAGACGGCTTCCACCAGGCGGCCGCCGAGATTTTCCGGCGCTGTCCGCGGCTACCGGATCCGCTGCCCGTTGACACGACGGTCAGCGCGGTCATGACCGCGCTCAACGACGGCGCCTCGCCACTGACCCGCTGACCCGCGGAGCCATCGACGGTTGCCCTTCTAGCGGTAGCGTCTTGTCTGGGCATCGCCCGCGGATAGGGGTCGGCGCATGAGCTTGACGTCAATCGACGATCTGAAGGACGTCTCGCTGCGCGCTAGGTTGCAGCGCCGGCGGCGGATCATGATTCCGGCTGTCACCGCGGTGATCGCGACTCTTGCATTTCTGCAATGGGGTCCGATCGGCCTCGGCAACGGTCCGCTGCTAGTGGGCGGCAGCAACGGCACCGTGACCGAGCCAAGCCCGGCGCCGATCGCGGATGTCTTCCCGATCGCTTACTCCGGCGCAGGCCCGATCACGATCGATGGCATCACTGTTGTCAACAGGACCAGCTACCCGTCGCCGCACCTTGTCTCGCTCGAACTGGTGCTAGCCAATCTGACGCAATGCACGTTCGGGCCGGCGCGGCCGCTCCGCATGGCTTCGTGGTTTCCGGCTGCGGCACAGCAAGGTACGTAGGCCCGCTCATTGGACGGGCCGTGGGCCAGTCTAAGAACGCCGCGCTGGAGTATTCAGCAGGTTTGGAGATGAGCGCCCCGAGGTCAGGCGGATGCTGGGTGATATCTGCCGTTGTCGTCCACTACCACATCGGCATCCGGCATTACTCCGCCACAGAACCCGACGGCGTGGTTGCTTGCGCGGGTAAGAACGCTACGGCGCAAGCGGACGCCATCGGCGCCAGGGTCTGACCCGCATACGCGGGCCGGTAGCAGCGCATCGTCACCACCCTGATCCACCGCAACCTCGTGCGTTCCTTATAGCGTCAACTCGTGAGCTTTGATGTCAGTGCCGGTGCCTACGGGCGCTTCATGGGCCGCTACTCCACACCGCTGGCAGCCAAGTTCGCGGATCTGGCCGATCCTCGCCCCGGCGATCGTGCGCTCGATGTGGGCTGCGGCCCTGGCGCACTCACTGCCGAGCTTGTCAGCCGTCTTGGTGCTGACGCCGTATCCGCGGTCGATCCGTCGGAGTCATTCCTAGCGTCGGTTCGAGAGCGATTCCCGGACACCGAGACGAGACTGGCCAGCGCCGAGCGCTTGCCGTTTCCCGACAACAGCTTCGACGCGACGCTGGCACAGCTAGTGGTTCATTTCATGCACGACCCGGTGGCCGGACTCCGCGAGATGAGCCGCGTCACCCGCCCCGGCGGGATAGTCGCAGCCTGTGTGTGGGATCACGGTGGCGGCCAGGCGCCGTTGTCGTTGTTCTGGCGCGCAGTCCTCGATGTCGACGCTGCCGCCACGGATGAGTCAGAACTGCCGGGCGCCAGCAACAGTGACCTGGTCCGCTTGTTTGGACTGGCCGGGCTGGCCGGCACGGAGGAGGCCATACTGACTGTCCGGGTGGCTCAGGCCACCTTCGAGGACTGGTGGGAACCCTTCACGCTTGGCGTCGGTCCGGCCGGAGACTATGTCGCATCCCTGTCCCCGCAGCGCCGGGCGGTGTTGCGCGAGCGCTGCCGGGAGCTCCTGCCTGCTGGCCCGTTCGAGGTGGCGGCTTCGGCCTGGGCCGTGCGCTGCCGGATCTAGGCCGGTCTGGCCTGGGCGAACGCCGGGCTAGCAGCCGGTCAGCCGCTCCGAGAGGTAGCTGACCAGACCGTCAATGCCGATCCGCTCCTGCTTCATGGAGTCGCGCTCGCGCACGGTGACGGCCTGGTCCTCCAGGGACTCGAAGTCGACGGTCACGCAGTACGGGGTACCGATCTCGTCCTGGCGGCGGTACCGTCGGCCGATTGCGCTCGCGTCGTCGAAATCGGTGTTCCAGCGCTGGCGCAGCGTGGCGGCGATATCCCTGGCCTTCGGCGACAGGTCCGCGTTCCTGGACAATGGCAGGACGGCGACCTTAACGGGTGCGAGCCGGTGGTCGAGCCGCAGCACCGTGCGCTTCTCCATGTTGCCTTTGGAGTCAGGTGCCTCGTCCTCGGTGTATGCCTCTAGCAGGAACACCAGCATGGACCTGTCTACCCCGAGTGCGGGCTCGATGACGTAGGGGATGAAGCGCTCGTTCGTCTCCGCGTCCAGGTATGACAGATCCTGACCTGACGCCTTGGCGTGCGTGGACAGGTCGAAATCAGTGCGGTTGGCGATGCCCTCGAGTTCCCCCCACTCGCTGCCGGGGAACTCGAAGTGATACTCCAGGTCGACGGTCCGCTTGGAATAGTGCGACAGCTTGTCCTTCGGGTGCTCGTACAGTCGCAGGTTGTCCTTGCTCACGCCGAGGTCGAGGAACCAGGCCAGGCGCGTGTCGATCCAGTACTGATGCCACTCCTCGTCGGTGCCTGGCTTGACGAAGAACTCCATCTCCATCTGCTCGAACTCGCGGGTGCGGAAAATGAAATTGCCAGGAGTGATTTCGTTCCGGAACGACTTGCCGATCTGGCCGATGCCGAACGGCACTTTCTTCCGCGAGGTCTGGAGCACGTTCCTGTAGTTGATGAAGATGCCCTGGGCCGTCTCCGGCCGCAGGTAGGCAAGCCCGGACTCATCCTCGGTCGCGCCAAGGTAGGTCCGCAGCAGGCCGTTGAACATGCGTGGCTCGGTGAACGCGCCCTTGGTGCCGCAGTGCGGGCAGGCGAGGTCGGCCAGCCCGTTCTCCGGCGGGTTGCCGTCGTGCTTATCCGCATATGCCTCGATCAGGTGATCAGCCCGGAACCGGTAGTGGCAGAACTGGCACTCGGTCAGCGGGTCCACGAACTGCGTGAGGTGCCCGCTGGCCTGCCACACCTCGGGAGCCAGGATGACGCTGGAGTCCAGTCCGACAATGTCGTCACGCAGCGTGACCATGCTCCGCCACCACTGCTGCTTGATGTTGTTCTTGATCTCGACACCGAGCGGACCGTAGTCCCAGGCTGCGCGCAAGCCGCCGTAGATCTCGCTAGACGGGAAGACGATCCCCCGCCGCTTCGAGAGGCTGACGATGGTTTCCATGCGATCACTACGGCGTGCCATTGATCTCTCCATCCGGCTGGCGGTCGGCGGTCAGGCCTGTGACGTGCGCCAAGCCCCCATTTGACGTGCGCGAAACCACTGAGAGGGCGGCGGTGCTGCCAGCTTAGCGGCAGCCCCGCCGCTACGTCGCATGACTTTCAGTGACCGCCGCGGGACAAGCCGCCGCCAACCGGCGGTAACCTGGGCGGCGACCGCCGAGCGAGCCGACCAGCAACGCTGGCTGAAGGGACACAGGGGTGAGCACCAACCGGCCATCCAGGCAGCGGGTAAGGCCGCTGCCCAAGGGCGACACGCTGTTTACCCCGGACGCTTCGGCTGCCCGTCAGGCCACCGAGCGCCGCAGCGCCAGGCCGTTGCTGTACCTCCACCAGCTTCCCGCCTGGGTGGCCCCGCTGCTGATGGTCGCGCTGCTGATCGCCGGCCTGGCCGTGCGCGGCCCGGCCGGGGCCGCGGCCCTGTGCGGCGTCGCCGCGGTTCTCGGCTGGCTGGCGGCCCTGTCCTGGCCGCGGCTGTCATCGGCAGGCCGGCTTGGCCGGCTACTAGCCGTCGCGGTCGTGCTCGGCGTGGCCGCGTTCCAGGCCACCCGCTAGACCCGCGCAGCCAGTCCCGCACTCAGGGCAACCCCCGGCCTCAGCGCCTCCGCCCGAGGGACTCCCGCGCGCCGTTCAGTCCCCGCCCTTCTCGAACAGGCTGACCGCGATCAAGCCGGCCACGAAGACGGCCACCATCCCGATGAGCAAGGCCAATTCCGCGGTGGTCGCATTGACGTGGCTGCCCGGCGTGAGAACGAACAGGATGCGCCGGATCACGGCGATCAGGCCAACTACGATGAACGGCTGCGCCACCAGCCGGTGCGAGCGCAGCGACAGCACGACCGTGTGGACGATCTCGACCAGGATCAGGACCAGCAGCACACGATCGAGCAGGTCCGTCCCCGCCGCCGCGACCGAGCTGTAGTTCCCGTTGACGAAGTCGGCGATGCCGGAGATCAGCAGTACCGCCGCGAGCGCGACCAGGATGATGCCGACCGTGACGGTGACGACATCCTGCATGTTCTCCAGGAACCAGATCGAGCCCCTGACCGAAGGCGTGCCCGGCCAGCGCGCCGGGCCGCGCGTCAGCCAGCCGCTCCTGGCCGCAGCCGGCGCTGCGGCTGGCTGATCTTCTTCCTCCGCTGCCGACATGCCGGACATTGTGCCATCGAAGCCTGGCGCGGCGATGTCAGATGGGCTCGCGGCCGACCTGGCCGCCGGCTTTGCCCCTGCGGCTGATACGAGCACGCCGGATCCTCCGCCAGCGGGTCGCCGCTGGCGGCGAACGCCCGAGCCCGCGATCCCCCGCACAGGTCTGCATGCTCGCAGCGTCCGCACCGGCCAGTGAATTCGGCGGCCCGGATGGAGCGCAGCAGCGGGTTGTCCCGGTAGATCGTGCGCAGTGGCTGGTCGCGCACATTGCCAAGGCCGATGGGCAGGAATCCGGCCGGGTAAACGTCCCCGTCGTGCGCCACGAACAGGATGCCCTTCCCGTCGCGCGTCGGCGCGGTGTGCGCGCTCGGCCGGGAGACCGGTCCGCCGAGCAGCTCAGTCAGCCGTCCGGCCAGCTCGCCGTACAGCGCCCCGGCTGGCGGCGCGTCCCCGGCCCGGCGCCGGGCCGCGATACGCCGGAAGAACGGAGCTTCCACGGTGCGGACCACGACCCCATAGTGCGCGGCGTCGTACAGGAAGTGACAGATTTCCTCGTACTCCGGCGGCGTCACATCACCTTCGGCAATCCCCCGGCCCACCTGCACCAGGAAAAAGACCTCCCAGATGCGCGCACCGCCGCTGACCGTCAGGGCCGCGATGTCGGCAAGCTCACTGGCATTCGCCGCCATGACTGTCGTGTTGACCTGGACCGTCACGCCGGCCGCGGCGAACGCCCGGATCGCGGCGACGGTGGCGTCAAAGTGCCCGGCGATCCCGCGCACGCCCTCATGCGTCTCAGGTCGCGCGCCGTCCAGGCTGATCGACACGGCTCTGATGCCGCTGCCGGCGATCCGGGCAATCAGCTCCTTAGTGAGCAGCGGAGTCACCGACGGCGACAGGCATACCGGAACGCCCAGGCCGCTGGCATAGCCGGCCAGCTCGAACACGTCCGGCCGGATCAGGCAGTCGCCGCCGGTCAGCACCAGGATCGGATACGGCCGGCCGAATCCGGCGACCTGATCGATGAGACGGTAGCCCTCGGCCGTCGTCAGCTCACCGGGCAGCGACTGGGCGGTGGCAGCCGCCCGGCAGTGCCTGCAGGCCAGCAGGCAGGCGCGGGTCGTTTCCCAGAAGACGAGCATCGGCCGCTCGCCGTAGTCAGGTCCGGTGCGTACCGACTCCGGCCGGCCAGCGTTGCTGCGCACCGGAATGGCGGCAGTCAGGGCAGGACCGGACAACTGAAGGGAATCCGCGGTCATGCCGGCCACCGCCGCCGTCCTGGCGCGCGAACGTTCGTGGAGTAGCTGTCGCTCCACCGGCACCCGGTCCACATACGTTCAGGGCGTCCATAGCGGAGGGCAGACCGGCTGCCGCTGATAGCTCGCAAATCGGGCGCGAGCCCAGGCTGATCATCGCCACACCACGGCATTTCGTCACCACGCTCCAGGACTCGGCATGTGCTATCGGCCAGGTCGATTACAGCGGGCTGCCGCGCTGCCCGGTAAGGGCCCATGGTCCCGCCGGCGCCTGCCCAACGGCCCGCGGCTGTCCAGCGGCTGTCCAGCGGCCCGCGGCTGTCCAGCGGCCCGCGGCTGCCTGGCGGCCCGCGGCAGCCTGGCGATTACGGCCTGGCTGACAGATGCTGGACAGCTGGCAGCGGATTGGGCTGCGCGCCGCCGTAGCGGCGGTCCCGGCTGGCATAGATCTCGCAGGCGTGCCACAGGTGCCGCCGGTCGAAATCGGGGAACAGCGTGTCCAGGAACACCATCTCCGCATACGCGGACTGCCAGAGCAGGAAATTGGACGTCCGCTGCTCCCCGGACGACCGCACGAACAGGTCCACGTCCGGGATCTGCGGCTCGTCCAGGTAACGGCCGATAGTTCGCTCGTCGATCTTGTCTGCCCGAAGCCGCCCGGCCGCCACGTCCATCGCGATGGCCTTAGCTGCATCGGCGATCTCAGCCCGGCCGCCGTAGTTCACGCAGAACTGAAGCGTCAGCACCGAGTTGTGCTCGGTCATCCGCTCGGCGTCCTCAAGCTCGGAGATAACGCTCCGCCACAGCCGCTGGCGGCGGCCCGCCCACCGGATCCGGACGCCCATCTCGTTCAGCTGATCCCGGCGCCGCCGGATCACGTCGCGGTTGAAGCCCATCAGGAACCGGACCTCATCCGGCGAACGCCGCCAGTTCTCGGTGGAGAACGCATACGCCGACAGGTAGGGGATGCCCAGCTCGATGGCGCCCATGATGACGTCGAACAGGGCGCCTTCACCGGCCTTGTGACCCTCGGTCCGGGGCAGCCCGCGCTCCTTAGCCCACCGGCCGTTCCCGTCCATCACCAGCGCCACGTGCCGCGGTACCAGCTCGCCGGGGATCTTGGGCGGCTGCGCGCCCTCCGGGTGCGGGTACGGCGGCGTGACATGCTGGCTCATCGGCATCGGTCCCCGGTGATCATGCGTGCTCCACGTGCTGCAGCGACCGGATGGAATGCTCCAGGTGCCATTGCAGGTAGGCGGCGGTCAAACCGCTGCACTCTACCTGGTGCCTGCGCTCGCTCGCGTCGGCGAGCGCCCAGTCGCCGCGCAGCAGCGCGCCCATCAGCGCCAGGGTCGCGGTGGCCGGCCTCGCTGATCCCGGCGCGCTGCAGGACTGGCAGGTCAGCCCGCCCGACGCCAGCCCGAACGTGCGCAGGCCGCCAGACCCCTGCGCCTCCCGTGCCGTCGTCCCGCACACCGCGCACTCCTCCAGTG
Organism: uncultured Actinomycetota bacterium; assembly: GCA_963795265.1. GTDB lineage: Bacteria > Actinomycetota > Actinomycetes > Streptosporangiales > Streptosporangiaceae > JAJYUU01. Next base: position 374,584 of record CAWCHF010000008.1, read on the forward strand.
CCGGGGCATACCCGGCCACGGCGAGCGAGCGCAGCAGGAACGCGTCGAGCACCAGGCGCGGGTCGTGGTCGGTCTCGCCTAGCGTGCGCAGCGCCCCGACCAGCAGCAGGAACTGCCGTAGCGATGGCTCCTTCTCCACCGGAGTGAGCTTCTCGGCCGTCTCCAGCATGGCGGTGCCGGTGGTGTAGCGGGGATAGTCGGCGACGAGCTGCTCACCGTAGGGCCGGAGCGTCTCCGCTTGCGTGATCACATCCAGCGATCGCCCCGTGTACAGCAGCAGATCCACATGGGTGAAGGGCTCCAGCCTGGCCCCGAATCTCGACTTGGTCCGCCGTACGCCCTTGGCGACCGCCCGGATCCGGCCGGACCGGCGGCCCAGGACCGTGATGATCCGGTCGGCTTCGCCCAGCTTGTGGGTGCGCAGCACGATGCCGTCATCACGGTAGATGGCCACGTTCCCATTCTCGCCTACCTCGGGCGCAGGGCAGGACGCCCCGCTGAGTGGTGCCGGATCAGCCTGCGGCGGCGCTCTCCTCGGTCAGGCAGATCACGTCGTGTGCCTGCGCCATCGTCAGGCCGAGGCAGGCGGCGATCTGCCGGGCAGCGTCCCGTTCTTCCTCCGACAGCGAGCCGTCGGCCAGACCAACCCGGATCGCATCGGCAAGGAACCACTCCGGGGCCGGCATCGTGAGCTGCTCGGCCAGCCTGCTCAGCGGGACGGAAAGGTCGCGGTCGCGGTCGCGGTCGGCGGCCAGGTCCGCGTCGAGCGCCGCGTCGTCATATCCGGCCCGCCCCGCTGCCCGGACCACCTCGATAGCGCGACTGCGGGCCGGACCGCTGGACTGATCGCCCGCCCGCAGCATCATCGTGACGGCGGCCAGTGCGCCGGCCGGGAGTGCTTCCTGCATGTGAGCTGCCGTCGGCAGGGTCAGCACCTCGATCCGGTACCGGGTACGGCAAGTCCCGCACTGGAGGTGCTCGGCGATTCGATCGAGCGGGATAACCGGGATAAACAGCACGTGAATCCAGCGGCGTGCAGTGCAGCTTTGATACCGACGGTCTCCACCGCACCGATGGCAGTGCATCATGCCGCTGCCCGTAGTGCGGAACCGGAAGCGAGGTCCCAGAAAACTCAACGACGACTCCCCCCGCAGGCTTGGTCACCAGCGTCCTGCTGGAACATCGTCCCAGGTGAGCAGATCATCACATGCCCCGGCGCGGTGGTCACCTGAATCCGGCAAAAGCATGACGGCTAGTGCTCTCGTGCGTCATCTGGATATCAACACTCCGGCTGCCAGAAATTATCGTTTCAATGCTGGTAAACGCTGGAATTGATGCCTCCGGCGCCCTGGACCAGCAGGATGGAAACGGGGCCGGGTCATCCTCCGGGCCAGAAATCGACTTGCCGCCGCACGCGCTGCGCGGCTTAGCTGGCGGCCATGCGCATCGAGCAGTTCGACCCGTCGACCGATCAGCAGCAGTTGCAGAGCTGCTTCGAGATCACGGCGGCAGCCGCGTCGCACGATGATCCGAACCTGCCAGCTCCCTCGTTTGCAAGCTTCACCGCCTGGTGGGCGCACGGCGGCGGCAATCCGCGGCAAGCCTGGCTCGCACGCGACGGCGCGGGCGAGCCCGTCGGCTGTTACCTGCTGATGCTGCCGGAGCGGGAGAACCCGACGATGGCCTGGTGCGCGCTGACAGTTGCGCCGACCCGCCGCCGATCCGGGTTCGGTGCCGAGTTGCTCGCGCACTGCGCCCAGCGGGCTCAGCTGGCTGGCCGGTCACGGCTGACCGCCGACGTCCCGGATGGCTCGGCGGGGGCCGCATTCGCCGCAGGCGTCGGCGCGACCAGCGGCATAACCGCGGTGTACCGGGTACTCAGCGTCGACGCCAGCCTGCGATCCAGGCTGCCCAGCCTGCGCACGGACGCCCAGTCGCAGGCCGGCCGGGTACACATTGGTGTCCTGGCTGGGGCCAACCTCGGAAGATCAGCTGGCGGAAGTGGCCCGGCTCAGTCAGGCCATGGCCGACGCGCCGAGAGACGCGGACGTGGATCCGGAGGTGTGGGATGCCGACCGGGTCAGGTCCGCGGAGCAGGTGGGTCAGGCCAGCGGATGGCGGCATTACACGGTCGGCGCCCTGCACGGCGCGACCGGCGTGCTGGCCGCAATCACCCAGCTTGGCACCGATCCGGGCGTCCCTGGCTGGGCCTTCCAGTCGCTGACGGCCGTCCTCCCCGGCCATCGCGGCCACCGGCTCGGGCTGCTGACCAAGGTCGCGATGCTCGACCTGCTGCTGGACCATGACCCCTCCGTTCACAGCATCGTGACGAGCAACGCCGGCCTGAACGAGCACATGATCGCCATCAACGTCAGGCTCGGTTTCGAGACCTGCTCGGTGGGCCGGTCCTGGGAACTGGACCTGACCAGCGACCGCCCGGCCGGTTAGCCGGGCTCGGCACTGCCAGCGGTCCGGCCCTGGGTGGCTGCCGCCGCGTCCGGCTGGCCAGGCTACGGCGCGCCGCTACGGTAAAACCCGTTGCCGCGCCGCAAGCCCCGATGTTGGATGCGGGAGTGCAGATCGAACGATTCGACCCCGGCAAGGACGCCGGGTCGCTGCGTGCCTGCTTCGCGATGACCGATGCCGCCTGGGCCATCGATCATCCCAACGTGCCGCCCTGGGGGTTGCGTTCCTTCACCGGGAAGTGGACACACGGCTTCGACTCCAGCCCGCAGCAGGCCTGGCTCGGCCATGACGATTCCGGCGAGCCGGTCGGCGGCTACCTGCTGCGGCTGCCGGACAAGGAGAACCTCCACCGCGCGACCTGCGCCATCATCGTTGCACTGGCTTGGCGGCGAACCGGTGTCGGAGCCGCCCTGCTAGCGCATTGCCGCGAACAGGCACGGCAGGCAGGCCGGAGCCGCCTTGACAGCCAGGTCCGGGACGGCTCGGCTGGCGCCGCGTTCGCCGCTACCGCCGGCGCCAGCCCGGGCATCGCCGAGGTCAACAGGGTGCTCAGTATCGACGCTGACCTGCCCGCACGACTCGTGAGCCTGCGGTCTGCCGCGGAACCGCTCACGGCCGGGTACTCGCTGCTGTCCTGGCTGGGCCCGACGCCGGACGACCGTCTCGACCAGGTCGTGCGGATGCACAACGCGATGGCTGACGCGCCACGCGACGCTGAGGTGGAAGCCCTGAGCTGGGATGCCGAGCGGCTCAGGCAGAGCGAGCGAGCGCTGGCCGAGCACGGCGTGCTGAAGCGGACCGTCGTCGCCTGTCACGACGAGACGGGAGAACTGGCCGCACTCACCGAGATCTGCGAGGAGCCGGCCGCTCCCGGCTGGGCCTTGCAGATGGCAACCGTCGTCCTGCCGGCGCATCGCGGGCACCGGCTCGGCTTGCTGGCTAAGGTCGCCATGCTCGAGCTGCTCGGCGACCAGGCACCCGACGTGCGTCGCATCTTCACCGGCAACGCCGGGTCTAACCAGCACATGATCGCCATCAACGACCAGCTCGGCTTCCAGGTATCAGACACTTACCGGTCGTGGGAGCTCGACCCTCTGACGGGCTGACCGACGCAGGCCCCGGCGCTGACCGCAGCGCGGGCCCAGCGCGGCGGGCTGGGGCCGGTCAGTCGTAGAAACCGAGGCGCCGCAGCTGCCGCGGATCGCGCTGCCAGTCCTTGGCCACCTTGATGCGCAGGTCCAGGTATACGCGGCGGCCGAGCAGTGCCTCGATCTGCCGCCTGGCCGAGGTGCCGACATCCTTGAGCCGGGCACCCTTGGTGCCGAGCACGATGGCCTTCTGGCTGGGCCGCTCCACGTACATGATCGCGTGCACATCGATGAGGTCGTCACGCCCTTCGCGCGGGCCCATCTCCTCAACGACGACGGCAATCGAGTGCGGGAGCTCGTCCCTGACGCCCTCCAGGATTGCTTCCCTGATCAGCTCCGCGACAAGCTGCTGCTCCGGCTCGTCGGTCAGGTCGCCGTCCGGGTAGAGCGGCCGGCCGGGCGGCAGGTGCGCGACGAGCACGTCCGCAAGCACATCCAGCTGGAATCCGGTCGCCGCCGAGACCGGCACGATGTCCGCCCAGTCGCCCAGCTCGCCGACAGCCGCGAGCTGGGCGGCCACCTGCTCCCGCGAGGCCTGATCGGTCTTGGTCACGATCGCGACCACCGGCGTCTTGCCCAGGCCCGCCAGCTCGGCGGCCAGGTACTTGTCACCTGGCCCGATCCGCTCCGCGGCCGGGATGCACAGCCCGATCACGTCGACCTCGGTGAGAGTGGAGCGGGCCAGGCTGTCGAGCCGCTCGCCCAGCAGCGTTCGCGGCCGGTGCAGGCCGGGCGTGTCGATGATGACCAGCTGTGCGTCCGGCCGGTGCACGATGCCGCGGATCGCCCGCCTGGTGGTCTGCGGTCGGCTGCTGGTAATCGCCACCTTGGTGCCGACCAGGGCGTTCATCAGCGTGGACTTACCCACATTCGGCCGGCCGCAAAGCAGGCGAAGCCGGACCGGAAGCCGGCCGGAGCCGGAGTCGCTGAGGTGCTGGACGGGGTTGCCACGTTGGTGATTCTCCCCTACCCGGACGCTCTGCCCCTAACCCGGCGGACTTGCGGGCTGGCCGGCACCGACCAGGGTCCCGAGCGCGAGGCCGACCAGGACCAGGCCGGCCACCGCCATCCCGGTGGGCCGCTCGGCCAGCACGATGAGTCCGAGAATCGCCGCTACCACCGGCTCGGCCAGTCCCAGCGTCACCGCGACCGGGGCGGGCACGGTCCGCAGTCCGCGGCCGTAGCTGAGGTAGGCCAGGACGGTAGTGACGATGCCCAGGTAGGCGGTGACGGCAAGGCCCCGTCCGGTCAGCACCCAGCCCGGCGAACTCGCCGCCAGCAGCGGCGCGAGGAGCACTGCCGCAGCGCCGAAGAGCAGCCCCATCACCACGATTTCCGGTGTTCCGGTCGAGATCAGCCTGGCCGCCGCGACCGCGTAGACCGCGTAGCAGAGGCCGGCCGCCAGGGCCAGTCCTACCCCGGCTGGGCTGGCGGCCGGTGGACCGCCCGCCCGGTGACCGCTGGCAATCAGCACGGTGCAGCCGGCCACCGCGGACGCGGTCGCGATTACCCAGCGGCGGCCCGGACGGGAACCGCCGGTGAGCCGGCTGAGCACGCCCGTGAAGACGGGCGCGCTGCCGATGGCGACCACGGTGCCGATCGCGACGCCGGTTTCCCGTACCGAGGTGAAGAAGCAAACCTGGTAACCGGCGACCGCCGCCGCCGCCAGCACCAGGACCATGGCCGACGCCCGCCCGCTCGACAGCAGGCCGGCCACAGCCCGGCGGTTCGGCCCGGTGGCGAGCGCTAGCACCAGCAGCAGCGCACCGCCCAGCGCGATCCGCGCGGCACCGATGGACGCAGGACTGGCGGCGGCAGGCGCGAAATGCGCTGCCGTACCCGTGCTCCCCCACGCCGCCGCCGCCAGCAGCACCGCCACCGCGCCACGGGCTGGCCGCCGCCGTCCCGAGCGCTGGCCAGGATCGGCAGTTGCGACGGCGCCCGACAAGGCCGGCCCCGACTTGGCGGGCTCGCACAGCCGGTCGTCAGGCACTGCGCCAGTGTCGCACCCGAGCTGTCGACATCGCCGGCCGCGCGTGGCGCTTGCTGACCATCGCGCCGGCCACCATGGCCGCCTGCAGCGCGCGGCTAGGGGCGCAGGATGGCGACGACGCTGCCGTCCGGCGCCGCGTGGAACACGATCGCGTCCGGCCCGAGTTCCCGGACGGCGGCGATGTCGCCAGGATCGGCCGCGCCGCCGTCGCTGACCAGCGCCGCCGCCTCCAGATGCGAGGCCCCGCTGGAGACGGCCATGGCTACCGCCAGCTGCAGGGCCGACAGCCGAAGCGACGGCAGGGCGATCGCGGCCGCCGCATAGGTCCGGCCGGTTTCATCCCGAACGGCGGCGCCTTCGGCAGCCGCGACCCTGGCGCGTGCTGCCCGGGCCAGGGTGATGATCTTGACGTCCTCCGGCCCGGGTGCTGTCAGGCCAGCGTCCCCGGGGCCGGGTTCTTCCGGCCCATGCTCGGTCACGCTGCCGATCTTAGACCGGCGGCGGCTTGGCCGGGGCGACCCCGTTCCCTTGCCTGCTGGCTGAGCCGTTCCGCGCTCCGCTCGCAACCCCGCTGGTCGGACCAGGCTCTACCGCCGAGGCTCCCGCTCCCGAGTGCGGCGCTGCCGGCGGCTGTGTCGCGGCAGCCACGTCGTCGGCGACCCCGATGCGCTGCACGGTCACCGTGCCGATCCGGTTGCGCCGTCCGGTCAGGTTCTCGGCGGTCAGCCGCAGCCCTGCCACTGTCGCCACTGATCCGGCGATCGGTACCTTGCCGAGCCGATGCGCCAGCAGGCCGCCAACGGTCTCCACGTCCTCGGCGTCGATGCTGACGCCGAACAGCTCCTCAAGTTCCTCCACCGAGAGCCGGGCACTGACCCGTGCCTCGTCCGGGCCTAGCCACTCCACCGGCGGCCGTTCCCGGTCGTACTCGTCAGCGATCTCGCCGACGATCTCCTCAAGGATGTCCTCGATCGTCACCAGGCCAGCGGTGCCGCCGTACTCGTCGATCACGATGGCCATGTGCACGTGCCTGGCCTGCATATCCCTGAGCAAGTCGTCCACCGGCTTGCTTTCCGGCGCGAAAGTGGCCGGCCGCATGATCGACCCCACCGTCTCGACTGACTCGCCCTCGGGATGCTCGTGGATGCGGGTCATGATGTCCTTCAGATAGGCGATCCCGACCACGTCGTCAAGGTTCTCGCCGGTCACCGGGATCCGGGAGAAGCCGCTGCGCAGCGCCAGCGACAGGCCCTGCCGGAGCGTCTTGCCCTGTTCCATGAAGACCATGTCGGTGCGCGGGACCATGACTTCGCGCACGATGGTGTCGCCGAGCTCGAACACCGAGTGGATCATCGCGCGCTCGCCCGGCTCGATGATCTGCCGCTGTTCCAGCAGGTCGACCAGGCCGCGCAGGTCTTCCTCGGAGCCTGACTGGCCTTCCCGCCGGGCCGGGCCGGGGGTCAGCGCGGCGCCAGCCGCGGCCAGCAGCCTGGGGAGCGGCCCGAGCAGCCTGATGACCGGGCGCAGCACCGCCGCCGCGGCGCTGGCCACCTTGACCGGGTAATGCCGGGCGATGCTGCGCGGGATCAGTCCGGCTAGCACGTAGCTGGCCACCGTCATGGTCACCGCAGTGATCACGAAGGCCTTCCAGCTCACTCCGAACCAGTGCACCAGGACGGCCGTCACCAGCACCGCCGAGCTGATTTCCGCGGCAACCCTGGCCAGCAGCACGATAGAGAGGTAACGGGGCGCGTCCGCTAGCACCGCCTGCAGCGGCTCCCCGGCCTCGCCGGCCGACCTGCCGAGCTCCTTGGCTCCCGCTCTGGAGACGCGCAGCAGCGCGGACTCAGCGCTTGTGCACCAGCCAGCCAGGAGCATCAGCGCGAGCGCGGCCACCAGCAGCCAGCCCATGACCGGTCACCCTGGCCCTTCGGGGTCAGCCCGGCCGGCCGCCTGGCGGCCCGGTGCGCCGTCGCGCGGGGCACCGGTGGCATCGGCGCTCCCCGCATCGGCGCTCCCGGCATCGGGGCGCCCGGCGCGCCAGGCCGAGAGCAGCCGGTCCTGCAGCCCGAACATCGTCGCGTGCTCCTCCGGCTCGCCATGGTCGTAGCCGAGCAGGTGCAGGATTCCGTGCGTGCACAGCAAGTCGATCTCGTCCTGCACGTCGTGGCCGGCCTCGGCGGCCTGCGCCTCGGCTACCTGCGGGCAGATCACCACGTCACCGAGCAGCGCCTGCCCTGCCTCCGGGTCCGGCGCGCCGTGATCGCCATGGGCGGCGCTGCCTGGCTGCGGCAGCCTGAGCTCGTCCATCGGGAACGCCAGCACGTCGGTAGGCCCGTCCTCGCCCATCCAGCGGACGTGCAGTTCGGTCATGGCCGGCTCGTCGACCAGCAGGACCGACAGTTCCGCTAGCGGGTGCACCCGCATGTCGTCGAGCACATGCCGGGCCAGGGCGGCCAGCAGCGACTCGTCGACATCGACGCCTGACTCGTTGGCGATCTCAATGCTCATCTGGCCCCCGTCTGGCCGCGGTCACCGGGTTATGCACCGTCACCTGGCGCGGTAATCATCCCGCCGCTGTCGCCCGGCCTGCAGCCGGCCAGGCTCGGTCGCCAGCTTGGCGTCGTACCGCTCATAGGCGTCGACGATGTCGGCCACGAGCTTGTGCCTGACCACATCATGGCTGGTCAGCCGAGAGAAATAGACATCCTCGACGCCATCGAGGATGCCCTGCACCTGACGCAGGCCACTGGCCGTGCCGGCTGGCAGGTCAACCTGGGTTACGTCGCCGGTGACCACGATCCTGGAGCCGAAACCGAGCCGGGTGAGGAACATCTTCATCTGCTCAGCCGAGGTGTTCTGCGCCTCGTCCAGGATGATGAAGGAGTCATTCAGGGTGTTATGGGTCAGCAGGAAGTCCTCCGTGGTGTACAGCGAATCTGCGGCCGACACTGCGATGCACACGCAGTCGGCTGTGCCGACCGGCTCGATGCTGTCGATGTAGCGATGCGGCCGCCCACCTCCGCCCTCTGCGCGATACCGCGCGAGCTTCCGGCCGAGCCGGAACGGCTGGACGTCGGCGGGCAGCCGGATGTCGATGATGTACGCATCGTTGCGGTGGTAAACCGGGCGGCTCGCGGCCAGCCCTGGCTTGCGCCCCAGTGCAGGGCGGGCTCGGGTATACGCGATACCCCCGAGCGACCGAACCAGGAACAGCACGTCATCGCGCAGCTGCCGCGATGTGGTCACATACTGGATGCGGCACGTCCTGTCCCGCTGGGCGACCGGGCCACCGTCGGTGTCTAGCAGGCCCTGCAGTACACCGAGGCGGATATCTGCCGTGTTGCGCAGATAGGAGTCGGGCACGAATTTAGTGCTTGACCGAGCGCCCCATAGCCCGAGCCGACGAGCGACGCCAGTCACAGGGTTCTCCAGGGTGATGACCTGCCCTGCTGACCTGATCCTGGTCAATGTGTACTCGGGTCCGCCCCTGTGGCGAACCTCGATGCCTGGCAGCAGGCGTCCGAGGGCTAGGGCCAGCTCCGCGTCGGCGGTCGCAAAGCTCGGCGTGGCACGCCCGCTCAGGCACCCGTCGCCGAGCAGCAGCCCCAGTGCATACGGGTCCATGGGCACTTCGCGGCTCGGGAAGCATACAGGCGCGCTGAGCAGCGGCAATTCGAACCGGTGGTAGTGGCCGGCGCGAAGGTTTCCGATCATCTCCCGCGTCATGAGGACCCGTAGCGGCTTGCCGCGGCGGCGGTCATCGCGGGTTGCCACGGCCCAGAGGTGCTCGTCCGAGCACAGCGTCGTGGCCCCGTCCTGGGTCGTCACGCGGTAGATGTCCTTCTTCCCTTGCGGGTAGACGCCGATCACATGAACCGGCGCGCCGTCGGACCCGACGACGAGATCGCCGATGTCAAGGCTGCCGATAGGGCGGAACCCGACCGGGGTCAGCACTGGCGTATCCACGGGCTGAGCCCGGCCGCGCATGTATGCCAGCGGGGCTATCTCGATGGTGCCTGCAGCGGTCAGCCGCGGGATCGAGTCGGGATCGACCATGTCATGCAGGGCGTCGTACAACGGCCGCAGGTACGGGTCGATCTTCTCGTAGAGCGTGCCGGGCAGGAACCCCAGGCGCTCGCCCGCCTCTACCGCGGGCCGGGTCAGGATGATCCGGTTGACCTCCTTGGCCTGCAGGGCCTTGACTGCCTTGGCCATGGCCAGATAGGTCTTGCCGGTACCGGCCGGGCCAATCGCGAACACGATCGTGTGGGTGTCGATCGCATCGACGTACCGCTTCTGGTTAAGGGTCTTCGGCCGGATGGTGCGCCCGCGGCTGGACAGGATGTCGAGGTTGAGCACCTCTGCGGGCCGCGCGCCGGTCTTGCGCCTCAGCATGGAGACGCTGTGCTCGATGGAGTCAGCGGTCAGTTCCGCGCCGGCGCCCACTAGCTGCAGCAGCTCGTCGAACAGCCGGGCTGCGACCGCAGTCTCCTGAGCTGGCCCGGTAACGGTGATTTCATTGCCGCGGACATGGAAATCAGCGCTGATGGCGTGCTCGATCACGCTGAGCAGCTCGTCGCCCGACCCGAGCAGGCTGACCATCGACTGCTCATCCGGGATCACTATCCTGACCTGCGAGCTACCGTTGGCGGGCTGGCCGCCCTTGCGCGTATCGGTCGGATTGTCAGTCAATGGCCCTTCCCTGCCGCGGCCGAGGCCCCCAGGCCGGCCCGTAGCCATAATATCGGGCTGCGCTGCCCGCCTAGCCTGGCGGCCAGGTCATCGGCCGGCCGCCCAGTACATGGGCATGCACGTGGCTGACGGTCTGGCCTGCGTGCGCGCCGGTGTTGAAGACCACCCGGTAGCCGCCATCGGCGATGCCCTCCGCAACGGCGACGTCATGTGCAAGCGTGATGACCTCGGCGAGCAGGCCGTCACCGGCCGCCGCCAGCTCGTTCACGGTGGCATGGTGGGCGCGCGGGATAACGAGAACGTGTACAGGCGCTTGCGGATTGATGTCACGGAACGCCATTGCCCGCGGGTTGCTGGACACTATCGTCGCGGGAACGTCGGCTGTCGCGATGCGGCAGAACAGGCAGTCGGACACGGTGAAGATCTTAACGTGTGCCGGGTCCGCGACGCCTCCGACATATATGGTTGCACTACTGCGAACCCACGATGCACCACCCCTCTGGTGCACGGCCTCGCCAGATTCTGGCTTTCCGTCACCCAGGGTGAGTTATGCGCGGGTGCTGCTGCGAGGCATGAGATGGGCGTGGGGGGAAGTGCAGGAAGCCATGCGGGCGAGTCCGACAACGGCAACTCGCGAAGACCCGTGATGACAGCGAGTGAACCTTCGGACGTGGCTGCGCGTCCAATTCACGTGACCGAAACCCTAGTGGCCGATGTTGCCCTGGGTTCAGTTCCGGCAGACCTGGATGCTGACCAGGCAGTGACTGAGCTCTATAGCGCGCACTACCGCTCGCTTGTCCGGCTCGCTGCACTCCTGGTGCGTGATATCGGAACCGCGGAGGAAGTGGTGCAGGACTCGTTCGTCGCGATGCATGGCGGCTGGCGTCGCCTGCGGGACAGCGAGAAGGCCTTGTCCTACCTCCGGCAGTCGGTAGTGAACCGGTCACGTTCCGTGCTCAGGCACCGGGTCGTGGTGGACCGGAATTCCCCCAAGCCGCCGCCTGACATGCCCAGTGCCGAGCATGGCGCGATTGCGCTGTTCGAGCGGTCCGCGGTGATCGCGGCCCTGCGGACCTTGCCCTCGCGGCAGCGTGAGGCGCTCGTGCTCCGGTTCTACGGGGATATGTCGGAGGCGCAGATCGCGGACGCGATGCAGATCAGCCGCGGCGCGGTGAAGAGTCACACGGCTCGGGCCATGCAGGCGCTGCGCACTGTGCTGGAGCGTGAGGTATGAGTACTCACGAGCACGAGATGCTGCTGCGCCACGCACTCCGATCCGCCGCCGACTCGATCGAGCCGCGCGCGGACGGGCTGGAGAAGATCCGCACCAGGCTGCGCCGGCGGCCCTTCCCGCTGCCGGTGGCGTGGGCCGAGGCTGCCTGGATTCACCTGTCCATGTGGCTGCCCGAAGGCGTTTATGCAGCTGGCCGCCAGTTCGCTGGCCAGCTTCGCACGGTTGCAGGGCGGCTTCTGCCCGAGCCAGCGGGGGCCGCGTCGCGGAGTGGCCAGTCCGGGCCGTTGAGCTTGCTCCGCCCGCTCACCGCGTTCGGCATCGCGGTATTCATCGTCGCTGTTGGCGCGTACGTGGCGATCGAAGTTCCGGCTGCCATCTCCCCGACGAACGCCCAGAGCGCGCAACGGGGAACTGGCGGCGGCGGCTCGCGGCCGGGCGGCGGCGGCGTGGCCGGCGGCTCCAGCTCGGCATTCCCCAGCACCGGGTCAGGCCACAGCGCAGCGCCGTCGGGCCAGGCGAGCGTTAGCTTGCCGTGCCTGACGCCACCGCCCGTGCCGTCCGGGTCACGTCCGTCAAGCTCGCCGTCGACGTCACCGAGCCAGACGTCATCCCCGACGCCGAGTGGCTCAGGGTCACCCTCGCCAACCGGCTCGCCGTCGCCAACGCCGACCGGCACCGGCAGCACGACTCCGACTCCAAGCGGCAGCCCGTCGGCTGCTGCCGGAGTCGGCCAGCCTACGGCTGGCGCGGCTGCGGCCACCGGCAAGGTAACAACCGACGCGGCGATCCTGCAGGCGACTGCGGCGGTGCCGAGCATCAAGACTGCGACGTCGCCGTGCGGCGGTCTGCCGACCCCGCATAAGACCAAGCGGACTGCCAAGAAGCGGCCCAGCGCGACCGCCAGCCCCGGCGTCGCCGGCGTAGTGACGCCCGCTAAGCCGACAAAGCCCAGCGCCAGCCGCACCGCCTGACAGTCGCCGCCGCCAGCGGTGGCTGGCCGGCAGTTCCGGCGCGAACCGTCGGCCACGGAAAGCCCAGGCTGAGCAGGAGCTTCGCGCCATAGCGGGCCAGCGGCGGCTGATGATTGGTCCTCGCGCGTCAGCCGCTGCTGCCGGAACGGCCCAGCGGGCGGGTCCTGCTGAGCTGCCGCGCCGGCGCCAGCAGCGGGAGCTGATCATTGGTCCTCAGGCGCTAGCCGCTGCCGCCCGGAGCGGCCCAGCGGGCGGTCCTGCTGAGCAGCAGCGCCGCCGCCACGGCTCCCGCCGACGAGGTTCGCAGTACCGTCGGACCCAGCGCGGCCCGCACAGCCCCGGCGGCCCGCAGGGCAGCTCCTTCGGCCGGAGATATGCCGCCCTCGGGGCCGACAGCTAGCACGATCTCGCCGGTGAGCGGCAGCTTAAGGTCCGCCACGGACGTTCCGGCGGCGGGATCAAGCACGATGGCCAGCGAGGCTCGCTGAACGCGCCGGGTCGCCGCGGCCAGGTCCGCCTGGGCGGTCACGTCCGGCACCCAGAGCCGCCGGGATTGCTTTGCTGCCTGCACAGCAGCCGAAATCCAGCGCGCCTGCGATTTCGCGGCCCGCTCGCCACGCCAGATCGCCACGCATCGCTCGGCCGCCCAGGGCACGATCGTGTCCGCTCCGACCTCGGTGAGCAACTCGACAGCGAGCTCGCCCCGGTCACCTTTCGGAATCGCCTGCAGCACCGTGAGCTGCGGTTCTGGCCGGGCCTCGGTTCTCCGCGCCAGCACGGTGAGTTCCAGCTCGCCGGGGCGCGCCGCCACGACCAGGCACTCGGCCAGGTGGCCGGCGCCGTCGGTGATATCCGCGCGCTCGCCGGTGGCCAGGCGTCGCACCGTGCTGGCGTGCCGGCCTTCCTGACCGCCCAGCACGATACGGTCCGCACTCAGGTCGGCCGTCGCGGCGATGAATACGGGCGGTCTCACGCTCACGCCTGTGCCCAGCGGGCAACCGCGATGCACGCCGCCCCGGCGGCGCTCAGGTCAGCGGCCGTTGAACGCATCGCGGAGCCGGGCGAACAAACCCTGCTGACCCGGCGCGAACTTGCCTGGCGGGGCTTCCTCGCCACGCAGCTTGGCCAGCTGGCGGAGCAGTTCTTCCTGCTCTGGCTCGAGCTTGCTGGGCGTCTCGACGGTCACGTGAATGATCAAGTCGCCGCGGCCCGAGCTGTTGAGCCGCTCCGTTCCCTGTCCATACAGGGGGATTGCCTGGCCCGACTGGGTGCCGGGCCTGATGTCGAGCTCGGCCGGCCCGTCCAGGGTTTCGACTTCCAGCGTCGCGCCAAGCGCGGCGGCGACCATCGGGATGGTCACAGTGCAGTGCAGATCGTCGCCCTGGCGCTCGAAGATGTCGTGCGGCCGCTGCACGATCTCAAGGAACAGGTCGCCGGGCGGCCCGCCGCCTGGACCGGTCTCGCCCTCGCCAGCCAGCTGGATGTGCGTGCCGTCCTCGACGCCCGCCGGGATCCGCACCTTGATGGTGCGCCTGGTCCGGACCCGGCCGTCCCCGTCGCATTCCGGGCACGGCTTGCGGATCACGGTCCCGAAGCCGCCGCAGCCAGGGCACGGCCGCGAGGTCATCATCTGGCCGATGAAGGATCTAGTGACCTGGCTGACTTCGCCGCGTCCGTTGCAGATGTCGCAGGTGACCGGGTGCGTCCCTGGCGCCGTGCCTTCGCCGGAACACGTCGGGCACACCACTGCGGTGTCCACGACGAGATCCCTGGTGGTGCCGAATGCGCATTCCGACAAGTCCAGGTCGACCCGGATGGTGGCATTCCGGCCCCGCCTGGCCCGGCTGCGCGGGCCGCGCGACTGCGCGCCACCACCGAAGAAGGCGTCCATGAGGTCGGTGAACGGGAACCCGGCCGCGCCGAAACCGCCGGGTCCGGCCCCCCGCTGCGCATACGGATCCGCGCCGAGGTCGTACATCTGCCGCTTCTCGGGGTCGGACAGCACCTCGTAGGCCTGGGTCACTTCCTTGAAGCGCTCCTGCAGGTGCGGGTCCGGATTGACGTCCGGGTGCAGCTCGCGGGCCAGTCGCCGGTAAGCCTTCTTGATCTCGTCAGGTCCGGCATCCCGGCGCACGCCAAGGATGCTGTAGTAGTCGTTTGCCACCGGCATCCTAGGACTCCGCCAGGATCTGGCCCACGTATCGTGCCACCGCGCGTACTGCTCCCATCGCTGTCGGGTAGTCCATCCGGGTCGGGCCAAGCACTCCCAGCCTGGCCAGAGCGTGCTCACCGGCGCCGTAGCCGGTGGTCACCAGTGACGTACTGCGCAGTCCCTGGACCTCATTCTCCGATCCGATGCGGACCGTGACCGCCGGATGGTCGCCAGACTCGCCGAGCAGGCGCATGAGGACTACCTGTTCTTCCAACGCTTCGAGCACCTCGTGCAATCCCCGGGAGAAGTCGGCCTGGGTGAGATTTGCCGCTCCGGCTACTACAACCCGCTCCTCGTGCCGCTCGACCAGCGTCTCGACTATGACGGAGAACACAGCCGCGGCGTTCTGCCGTTCCACCGGGCCGACCCGCTCGGGCAGGTCGGCGATGACGGTCGCGACGTCAGCCAGCTTGCGGCCGTCCAGGGACGCGTTCAGCACCGCGCGCAGGTGGGTGATCGAGTCCTCGAGTATCGCCGCCGGCAAGTCGACCATGCGCTGTTCTACCCGGCCGGTATCAGTGATCAGGACGACCAGCAGGCGCCTGTCGGTCATCGGCACCAGTTCGATGTGACGCACCGTGGACCGTGTCAGTGACGGGTACTGGACGACCGCAACCTGCCTGGTCAGCTGCGCCAGCAGGCGGACGGTGCGCATCACGACGTCGTCGAGGTCGTAGGCGCCCGTCAGGAACGTCTCGATGGCCCTGCGCTCGGCCGCCGACAGCGGCTTGACTCCGGACAAACGGTCAACGAACAGCCGGTAACCCTGGTCGGTAGGTATCCGGCCGGCGCTAGTGTGCGGCTGGACGATGTAACCCTGCTCTTCCAGCACCGCCATGTCGTTGCGGATGGTGGCCGGGGAGACATCGAGGTTGTGCCGGTCGACCAGGGTCTTCGAACCGACCGGCTCGTTGGTGGAAACGAAGTCCTCCACGATGGCGCGCAGGACTGCCAGCTTCCTGTCGTCGAGCACGCCGCCACCTCCCTGGCACTCCGGGGTCTTGAGTGCCAAGTGTATGGCTGAACCAGGGCCAAGGCACAGACATGACCTGAGCGGCTGGTCGGGCTGCGCTCACTGGCGAGCGAGTTTTAGCTGGTCAGGTCACGGATGACGGCATCGGCAAGCAGCCGCCCGCGCAACGTCAGCCGGACCGTCCCGGCTTCCCTGGCATCGGGGCAGGCCAGGCCGTCGGCCACTGCCCGGTCCGCGGCAACCCGCCCGGCCGGCGAGAGGCCGGACAGCGGGCAGCCAGCTGCCAGCCGGGTTGCGAGCATCACCCGCTCGGTGGCCCGCTCGTCGTCGGTGAGGATCTCCCTGGCCTGCCCAGGGCTGCTGCCCGCGGTGATCCGCTGCGCGTACGCGGCCGGATGCCGCACGTTCCACCAGCGGGTGCCGCCAGCATGACTATGGGCGCCAGGGCCGACCCCCCACCAGTCGCCGTCGGTCCAGTACAGCAGGTTGTGGCGGCACTGCGAGTCCTGGCCGGCCGCCCAGTTCGAGACCTCGTACCAGGTCAGCCCGGCCTTACCGAGCATCTCGTCAGCGATCAGGTAACGGTCGGCAAGCACGTCGTCGTCAGGCATCGGCAACTCGCCGCGCCTGATCCTCGCGGCCAGCCTGGTGCCCTCCTCCACGATCAGCGAATAAGCCGAAATATGGTCTGGGCCGGCCGCGAGGGCGCTGCCTAGCGACTCCTGCCAGTCAGCGTCGCTCTCCCCCGGCGTGCCGTAAATCAGGTCGAGGCTGACCTGCCTGAATCCGGCCGCTCTGGCCCAGCCCACGCATTGCCCGGGGCGACCTGGCCGGTGCACCCGGTCCAGCACGGCCAGAACGTGCGGCACCGCGCTTTGCATGCCTAGCGATATCCGGGTGAATCCGCTGTCGCGAAGCTGCTCCAGTGCTCGCTGGTCAACTGTTTCGGGGTTCGCCTCGGCCGTGACCTCGACGCCAGCTGCCAGCCCCAGCTCGCCGTCGATCGCGCTCAGGATCGCGGCCAGGTCAGCGGGAGGCAGCAAGGTTGGCGTGCCACCGCCGAAGAACACGGTCTGGACCGGCCCGGCCCGGCCCGTCAGCGCTCGCGCCGCCAGCCGGATCTCCCCGATAGCGAGCCCCGCGTACGACTCGCGGGAGGCACCGGATCCGAGCTCGCTGGCCGTGTAGGTGTTGAAGTCGCAGTATCCGCACCTGGTCTGGCAGAAGGGCACGTGCACGTACACGCCGAAGGGAGCGCTGCCCAGCTTGCTAACTGCGGATTCAGGCAGGCTGCCATCGGCGGGCACCGGCTCACCGGCCGGCGGCTGACCAGCCATCTCAGCCCGGGCCGCGGCGCAGGGTCACGCCCTGGCGAGCACGTCCGCGCCGATGTCGTCCCACTTCGAGCCTCGCCCTTCCACTGACAGCAGCCTGCGCATGATCTCTCGATCACCATAGAAGGCCCGCATCGACTCCGAGACGGTCACGGCCTGGTCCGGGCGGCCAAGCACGGTCAGGTCGTCGCCTTCCTGAACGGTGCCCTCAGTAACCACCCGCAAGTATGCGCCAGGGCGACCGGCCGCCGCGAAACGCTTGACCCAGTGCGGCTCGTCAAGCCAGGACTTGAAGGTAACGCACGGGATCCGCGGTGCCGTGACCTGCAAGACTGCGGAACCGAGCTGCCAGGTCTCACCGATCAGCGCCGTGCTGATGTCGATTCCGGCCGTAGTGAGGTTCTCGCCGAAGATCCCGTTGCGCAGTTCGCGGCCCAACTGCTCGGTCCACCAGTCCAGGTCTTCCCTGGCGTAGGCATAGACGGCCTGCTCGGTCCCGCCGTGATTCTCCTTGTCGGCGTATTCATCGCCGGCCAGGCCGAGCTTCCGCACCGCAACCGGACCGGAGGCCGGCCGCTTGTCGATGGCGGTGCGGCCAGGCGTCCCGCCAATGACCAGATCCGCTTCCGGACCGCGATTTACCGAGACCACTCGGGCAGCTGGCATGTATGCGACGCTAACCGACGTGGCCGGTCAGTCGACTTCATTTCCACCGGCAGGCGCATCGTGACCTGCGGAGCATGGTTCACGATAGAACGGGATAACGGTCCCCAGCAGGGCACCGCTAGCGGATACTTGGCGCAGCGCGCACTAGCGTGAACTGGCAAAGGGGCAGCTATGAGCTCAGATGGGTTTGATGATCAAGCCGGCTGATCTGACCAGCCAGGTCCCTCGGACCCCGGCCAGCCCGGCCCGTTTGACCAGCGCCAGTCCGGCCCGGCCGAGCCGAACAACCCCGGCCAGTACGGGCAGCCTGGCTGGCCGGGCGCTGGAGGCCAGCAATATCCCTATGCCTCGCCCGGTCCCTATGGCCCGCCCGGTCCCTATGGCCCAACCGGTCCCTATGGGTCGCCGGGCGCCAGCTGGATGCCACCGTCGCGACGGACAAACTCGCTGGCGATCGCCGCGCTGTGCTGTGGCATCGCCCAGGTGATTGCCGGGCCGTTCGCGGGGATTCCGGCCATAATCCTTGGCGCAATATCGCTCAAGCAGATACGGCAGACAGGCGAGGACGGCCGCGGGCTCGCAATTACCGGCTTGGTGCTCGGCATCGTCGGAACACTGCTCGTCGTCATCGGAATCGTCGCCATCGTCGCGGTGTCGCAAAACTTCTCTACGCAAAACGGTTATTAGCGGGCAAGGGCTTCAGACGGAGGACTCGATGGGTTCAGCTGGCTCGAGCGACGTCCCGGCTGACGGAAGCGCCGCCTGGAGCACGACTCCGCAGCCGTGGCCGCAACCTGATCTGGGCACGAGCCAGCGCGGCCAGGTCTCTGGCGCATTCGGCCAGTCCGGCCCGTACCCCGACACATTCGGCGAGCCCGGCCAGTACCCCGGTTTTCAGCCGCAGCCCTCCGGGTCCGCATCCGGGCGCACCAATCCGCTGGCCGTCGCCGCGCTCGTCTGCGGGATCGGCCAGTTCCTGCTCGGACTGCTGATCGTGGGCAACATCCTGCTGGCCATTCCCGCCGTCGCGCTCGGCGTGATCGGTATCCGGCAGATTCGCAGCCGGGGCGAGCGAGGCCGGGGTATGGCGATCGCCGGCATCGTGCTCGGCGTCCTCGGCATCTTCTACTTCGCTCTGGTCCTCATCATCGTGATGCTCGTCGGGCTCAGTCCGAACACCTGACGAGCGAGCCAGACTAGCCCGCCGACGGGTCATAGGTCAGCGCAGCGGCGAGCACGGGGTCGGGTACCGGTCAGCCAGTCGCCGAGGGTCGGCGCGATCGTGATGTTGCGGGATCTGTGGCCCTGCGCGCCCGGAGCGGCCGGATACCAGGAGCGTCCCCGTTCCCCTCCGCTAATGGGCTCATACCTGGATAATGATGCACCTAGCGGGCCGTGGCCACCCGGAGCCGCCGGTGGTGCTGCTCAGCGCTTCTTGTCCGGTGCCTGCTCGGTGGACAGGGCAGCGACGAAGGCCTCCTGCGGCACCTCGACGCGCCCGATCACCTTCATCCGGCGCTTGCCTTCCTTCTGCTTCTCCAGCAGCTTGCGCTTGCGGGTGATGTCACCGCCGTAGCACTTGGCCAGCACGTCCTTGCGGATCGCGCGGATGTTCTCCCGCGCGATGATCCGGGCGCCGATCGCGGCCTGGATCGGCACCTCGAACTGCTGCCGCGGGATCAGTTCCTTGAGCCTGGCCGTCATGCTCAGGCCGTAGTCGCGGGCCTTGTCGGCGTGCACGATCTGGCTGAAGGCGTCCACCGGCACGCCCTGCAGCAGGATGTCGACCTTGACCAGGTCGGATTCCTGCTCGCCGGCAGGCTCGTAGTCGAGCGAGGCATAACCGCGGGTCCGCGACTTGAGCTGGTCGAAGAAGTCGAAGATGATCTCGCCGAGCGGCATGGTGTACCGGATCTCGACTCGGTCGGCGGACAGGTACTCCATGCCCAGCAGCATGCCGCGGCGGCTCTGGCACAGCTCCATGATCGCGCCCACGTAGTCGGTGGGCGCCAGCACCGTTGCCCTGACCACGGGTTCGAAGATCTGGCCGATCTTGCCTTCGGGGAACTCGCTCGGGTTGGTGACGATGATCTCCTTGCCGGACTCGGTCACCACCCGGTACACCACGTTCGGCGCGGTCGAGATCAGCGACAGATCGAACTCGCGCTCTAGCCGCTCCCTGATGATCTCCATGTGCAGCAGGCCGAGGAAGCCGCAGCGGAACCCGAAGCCCAGCGCGGTCGAGGTTTCCGGCTCGTAGACCAGCGAAGCGTCGTTCAGCCGGAGCTTGTCCAGCGCGTCCCGGAGCTCTGGGTAGTCGTCCCCGTCGAGCGGATACAGGCCCGAGAACACCATCGGCTTGGGGTCTGCGTACCCGGCCAGCGCCTCGGTCGCCGGGTTGGCGACCGTGGTCAGCGTGTCGCCGACGCGGGCCTGCCGGACGTCCTTGACGCCGGTAATCAGGTAGCCGACCTCACCGGCGGCCAGCCCGTCGGACGGCACCGGCTCGGGCGAGATGACCCCGATCTCCAGCGTCTCGTGCACGGCTCTGGTGTTCAGCATGAGCGTTCGCTCGCGCTTGCCGAGCCGCCCATCGATCACCCGCACATAGGTAACGACCCCCCGGTAGGTGTCGTAGACCGAATCGAAGATCAGCGCCCTGGCGGGTGCCTCGAGGTTGCCGGCTGGCGGCGGCACCTGCGCGACTACCGCGTTGAGCAGGTCCTCCACGCCCTCGCCGGTCTTGGCCGACACTCTGAGGATGTCGGCGGGGTCACAGCCGATAATGTTCGCCAGTTCGGCCGCGTACTTGTCCGGCTGAGCCGCTGGCAGGTCGATCTTGTTGAGCACCGGGATCAGCTGGAGGTCGGCGTCGAGCGCCAGGTAGAGGTTCGCCAGGGTCTGCGCCTCGATCCCCTGGGCCGCGTCCACCAGCAGGATCGCGCCCTCGCACGCGGCCAGCGACCTGGAGACTTCGTAGGTGAAGTCGACGTGGCCGGGGGTGTCGATCAGGTTCAGCACATACTGGTTGCCATCGACGCCCCGCCAGGGCAACCGGACGGCCTGGCTCTTGATCGTGATGCCGCGCTCACGCTCAATGTCCATCCGGTCGAGGTACTGGGCGCGCATCTGCCGGGCGTCCACTACGCCGGTGAGCTGCAGCATCCTGTCGGCCAGGGTGGACTTCCCGTGGTCGATATGGGCAATAATGCAGAAATTACGGATGATCGACTGCGGAGTCCGGGCTGGCTCGGGCGCGGGCAGCTGCTTCATAGGCTGCTGCGGCGTTACTGACACAGGGCATCCGCCAGGTAGTTAGTCGGCTCGGCTAGGTCGGTGGATCTGCGGCACAGCCGGTCCCGGAACTCTCGGCCCGCCCGGCGCCGCGGCAGGCGCGCGCCCGCGCCGGCGTCACCGGCAGATCTTTTCTCGCACTATCGTTGCATGCCGGGCCCGGTGCGCTCGCCATCAGCTACCTGAGCAGTTCGCGCAGCCTGCCCTCTGCCCCGGCTGACGACCCGGTCGGGACGGCCCGGCCCAGGCTGCCGGGGACGGGCCGGCCGGGTGCCAGGACCGGTCCGGCCGAGGGCAAGGGACGGGTCCGGCCGGGGGGCCAGGGACGGGTCAGCCGGGTGGCAGGGACGGTCCGGCTGGGGCAGTCCGGTTGGCCACCTCGGCCCGGCGGGCTGCCTGAGTTTGAGCGGCCAGCCAGATCTCGGCTATCCTTGCCTACTGGCTGCCTGCATGCCCGCGTTTGCCGTGCTGTGCTTTGTGCACAGTGTCTCTCGCTTGGGGCGCGAAGCCGCGGACCGCCGTCGGCTCGCGCAGGGCACCACAGAGCACCTGGACCAGACCTTAACGAGGCATTCGCGTGGCAAACATTAAGTCCCAGATCAAGCGCAACAAGCAGAACGAGAAGGCTCGGCTCCGCAACAAGGCGGTCAAGTCCGAGCTGAAGACGTCCGTGCGCAAGTTCCGCGAGGCTGCCGAGGCTGGCAACGCCGAAGCTGCCGACGCGGCGATGCGGGCCGCATCCGTCAAGCTGGACAAGGCCGCGAGCAAGGGCGTCATCCACAAGAACCAGGCTGCCAACCGCAAGTCGGCTATCGCCAAGCGGGCAGAGCAGCTCAAGAGCGCCTAGGCTCCGCAGGAATCTGGGCGGCGGGCTCGCCGATTCGGGCTTGAGCCGCCGCCTCCCGCGTCACCCTGGGCATAGCGCGCGGCCGGGCCAGACAGCCGGCCGTGAAACGGGAGCAGTCAATGTCCAGGCTGGCCGCTACTAAAGTCAGCGTTTCCTTCGGCAGTCTGGTGGTGCTCGACAGCGTCAGCCTGAGCATCGGTGCCGGGGATCGCATCGGAATCGTCGCCCCGAACGGGGTCGGCAAATCTACGCTGCTCAAGGTCATGTCCGGCGAGACTCGAGCCGGATAGCGGCACTGTGACCAGATCGCCGTCCACAGCCACCGTGCTCCGGCTGGCCCAGGAGCCGGACATCCGGCCGGGCGAAACGCTGGCCAGCGCACCTGGCCCGGCGCACCCAGGTAGCGGCTGCGCAGGCTGCCCTGGACGCATCCGCGGAGGCGCTGGCAGCGCGGCGGCCGCGGCGCCGACGACGCCTACGACCTGGCGCTGCAGCGCTGGCTCGCGCTCGGCGGCGCCGACTTGCCTGAGCGGATGGCTCAGGTCACCGATGAGCTGGGGCTTCCTGCTGGCCTGCTGTCAGGGAAGGTCGCCGAGTTGTCCGGCGGCCAGAAGGCACGAGCTCGGGCTGGCGGCGGTGCTCCTCGCCCAGCCCGACATCCTGCTGCTCGATGAACCCACCAACGATCTGGACGACGCGGGCCTTGCCCTGCTGGAGTCGCGGCTGCGACGGAGCAAGGCCGGGCTCGCGCTGGTCAGCCACGACCGGGCCATGCTCGCGGCTGTCGTTAGCCAGGTCTTCGAACTGGACGAGTTCACCCGGCACGGGTCGGTGTACTCCGGTGGCTGGAATGCTTACGAGACCGAGCGCGAGCTGGCGAGGCGGCACGCGATCGAGGCCTACTCGGCGTACGAGGCGGAACGCGACAAGCTGACCGAAGCGGCACGGCAGCAGCGGCAGTGGGCTCGCTCGGGCGCGCAACGAGCCGCTAACCCTCGTTACCAGACCGACCCAGACAAGAACATCCGCGCTCACCGCATCGCGAGCGCCCAGAACACCGGCGCCAGGGCGGCGCGGACGAGCCAGGCCGCGGCCCGGCTGGAGAAAGATGCGCCGGAGGAAGTACGCGAGCCGTGGCGACTGCGACTCGACATCGCCGAGGCTAAGCGCGCCGGAGACGTAGCCGTCGCACTCACCAACGCCGTCGTCAGCCGCGGCGACGTGACGCTCGGACCAGTCAGCCTGACCATAGGGCCTGCCGACCGGATCCGGATCATCGGCCCCAACGGCTCAGGCAAGACGACGCTGGTCGATGCTCTGCTCGGCCGACTGGAGCTGACTAGCGGCCAGCGTTACGCTGGCCCGAGCGTCGAGTTCGGCGAACTGGACCAGACCAGGCGGGAGTTCGCCACTGACAAGCCGGTGGCAGACGTCGTCCGCGCGGCCACGGACCTGACCGAGGAAGATGCCCGGACACTGCTGGCAAAGTTCAGGCTGCGCGGCGATGCCGCGCTGCGTCCGTCGAGCGCCCTGTCCCCGGGCGAGCGGACCAGGGCCGGTCTGGCCCTGCTACAGGCTCGCGGGGTGAATTTCCTGGTGCTCGACGAGCCCACGAACCACCTCGACCTCGAGGCGATCGAGCAGCTGGAGCAGGCGCTGATGGCCTACACGCGCACGCTGATCCTGGTCACCCACGACCGGCGGCTCGCCAGCGCTGTCCCGGTGGCACAGACCATCGACGTGACGACTCTGTACGCGCGGCACGGACGCACCGGCTGAGCGCTGCGGCACTGGCCGGTGCCGGCTTGGCACTGACCGGGGCCCGGCAGGCGCGAATCAGCGGCCGGCTCGGCAGGCGACTACGGTGCTGATCGCCCTTTCCAGGGCATATCCGGCGCTGGCACCTTCGCCCTTGACCTGAACGTCGGCCTCAGCGACCGCCGCGTGCGCTGCGGCCAGCCCTTCCGAAGTCCAGCCGTGGAGCTGCTGGCGCGCCTTGTCGATTCGCCACGGCGGCATGCCTAGCTCGGCCGCGAGCGCGTTCGGGCTAAGGCCGCGGCCGGCCGCGCCAACGAGTCCTAGTGTTCGCAGGCCCTGAGCCAGTGCACTGGTTATCAGCACCGGAGATGTTCCGGTCGCCAGCGCCCAGCGCAGCTGCTCCAGGGCGTCGGCTAGCTTGCCCTCGCACGTCCGGTCAGCGACCGAGAACCCCGTCGCTTCGGCCCGGCCGCGGTAATACTGAGCGACTGCAGCCTGATTGATCACGCCCGTTGTATCGGCCGCGAGCTGGCTGCATGCCGACGCCAGCTCGGCGAGGTCGTTACCGACGGCTTCCAGCAGTGCCCGCAGCCCGGCGTCGTCAGCTTTGCGGCCGGCCTGGCGGAACTCGCCCCGGAGGAAGTCCATCCGATCGCTGAAGCGCTTGATACTCGGGCAGTCGATCCTTCTGGCGCCCGTGTCGAGCAGCGCGGCCAGCAGGGCCTTGTTCTTGGCGCCGCCAGCGTGCGTGACGACCAGGAAGACATCCGGCGAAGGCGCTTGCGCCGAGCCGAGTTACCTCCGCGGCCAGGTCCTTGCCGGCGTCGTGAGCGCCCCTGAGCACCACGACGCAACCCCCGCCGAAAAGCGACGGAGCCGTGAGCGCAGACAGTTCGCCCGCGGGCAGGCCAGCAGCAGTCGCGACGTGAACGTCGATGCCGCCGCCGTCGCCCCCGTCTTGGGTCTGCTGGCTGGCCGTGGTGGCGGCCATCACAGCGGCCCGGACAGCCCGGTCGACCAGCAGCTCCTCGTCGCCCACGATCACCGTGACCTGGACTGGCGCGGCCGACTCAGAGTTGCGCGCTGCACCGGAAGGCATGCTGGCAGCATGCCATGAATCGGGGATCGGCGGACAAGGCGCTAGCTGGTGACCGGCTCCCCGCCGCGCCAGACACGGATCGGCTTCATGCCGTAAGACCAGGCGAACGCGCCTTCGTGGTCGGCGTCCCAGGCAACGATGTCGGCCATCCGGCCGCGGGCCATCGCACCCCGGTCCGGCGCCCGGAGCGCTTGCGCTCCGCCGACTGTCGCGGCCCGCAGCGCCTCGGTGACGCTCATCCCGAACGACGCGACGGCCAGGCTGATCACCAGCGGCATGGACGTGATGCCGTTGTTGCCGGGCGAATGGCCAGAGCCCAGTGCGACCGGTACGCCCTTGTCCAGCAGCGCACGCACCGGGGGCGGGCGCCGGGACTCCGATG
This sequence comes from uncultured Actinomycetota bacterium, assembly GCA_963795265.1. Classification (GTDB taxonomy): domain Bacteria; phylum Actinomycetota; class Actinomycetes; order Streptosporangiales; family Streptosporangiaceae; genus JAJYUU01. The sequence continues at coordinate 399,656 of CAWCHF010000008.1, forward strand.
CAGTGGCAGGGCATACCACGGCCACCACGCCCGCTCGCGCGATCGCCGCAACGTCGTCGTCGCCGGCGCCAGACAGCAGGTCAGCCGATGCGCATCCGAGCTCGGCCGCGAGCAGGGCCGCGCCCGTGCGAACGTCACCGCCGGCATGGAGCCGTGGTAGCAGCCCGGCGGCGCGGCCCGCATTCAGGATCCAGCTAGCCTCGTGCGCGGTGAACCCGCCCTCGCCGCAGTAGGCGTCAATGCTGTCCGCACCTGCCGCCGCCGCGTCAGCGCACCAGCTGCCGACCGCGTCCACATAGTCGTTGCGCCTGCCGAAGAACTCCGGCGGCACCGCGTTCGCCGCCATGAACGTGACATGCACGCGAGGCATGCCCGGTTCGTTCTCCAGCGAGCGCAGCAGCCGGACGTCGGCCAGTTCGCCGTCCCTGGTCAGGTGGTAGCCGGTCTTCGCCTCGACTGTGGTGGTGCCGTTGAGCAGCCAGGCGCGCAGCCGCTCACGGACGCCATTGCACAGGGTCCACGGGTCAGTGCCCCTGGTAATCGTGACCGTCGAGGAAATCCCGCCGCCAGCGGCAGTAATCTCGCTGCCGGACGATCCGCCCGAGCGCATGGCCAGCTCGGCCCACCTGTTCCCGGCGTAGACGGGGTGCGTGTGCGAGTCGATAAGGCCAGGGGTGACCAGCGCGCCGCCCAGATTCTCCACGTGGTCGACATCGACGATGTCGTGGATCACGCCGGGAATGCTGGCAGGCAGCTCGGCCGCGGGCCCCACCCAGGCGATCCGGTCGTCCTGCGCGAGGATGGCGGCATTGCTCCAGACTTCCGATCCCGTCCAGAGCCGGCCGATGTTCGTGAGCAAGCGCACCGTCATGCGGCACCGCCGAGCCGTGGCAGGCAAACTCGCGGAGCACTGCAGCCCAGCGGGGGACTGCGACGGCGCACGGTACCCCGAGCAACCATGCGGCCTCCTACCGAGCGTCGGACAATGGCGTGAACCCGGCGGAACGCCAGGCGAAACAACTTCCACCGCGACAGCACATTTAGCCTGGCGTGGTTAGCGCACACCAACATATCGGTTGAGTCACGGTATTGCACAAGCGGAAGCCTGTAAAGGGCGTATAAGCATCTGCCGAAGTGGCGACATGACAGCTTAACTACCGCCCGCCAATACTCCCGGCAGGACGCGCCGCAGGCAACGCGGCGGCAGACGCGGCGGAACGAGCAACGCGGTTAACTCGGCGGTGGAGTCCAGCCTGCTTCCGGCAGCCGCCCGGCCAGGGCACGCCAGGCCCGACCGGGCCTTGGCAGGGCCGGACCAGGCCGGACCAGGCAGCCATCCGGGAGCCAGGCTACAACGTCAGCCAGCCCGGGCCGGGCCGGCAGCCAGCACCTAGACGGCCGGCTCGGGTTCGTTCCAATAGCGGGATTAAATTGCGTCCGAGAAGCCGATTATCGTGCACGAGCGGTGTGCAGATGAACGTGCATCTGCGTCACGCAATTGCATGGGCATTCCGCGATATATAGCACCGCGCTCCCGGCAGACCTAATGAATCGTATTAGCCTGGGCGAAACCGGCCAGTTCAGCCGCCAGCCCGAGCGGCACCCGCGCGGACAACTCGGTGCCGTCACTGCCGTGATCGACGCTCAGCACTTCTCCCTCGTCGTGGACGCGCGACAGCAGGTCTCCGCGCCCGTACGGGATCATGACGCTGACCTCGCGGAACTGCCGCGGCAGCAGCCGCTCGATGTCGGCGAGCAATTGATCGATGCCTTCGCCGGTGGTGGCAGAGACCACCACGGACTGCCGCTCGGCGAGCTGCAGGCCCTCCAGCTCGATCCGATCCGCGCTGTCCGCCTTGTTGATCACTACCAGCTCCGGCACGCCGGCGGCACCCACCTCGGCCAGCACTTCCCGGACGGCGGCGAGCTGCGACCGCGGATCGGCATCTGAGCCATCGACGACATGCAGGATCAAGTCGGCGTCGGCGACCTCCTCCAGCGTGGACCGGAACGCGTCAACAAGCTGGTGCGGCAGGTGCCGGACGAAGCCGACCGTGTCGGTCAGCGTGTACGGCCAGCCGGACGGAGTCCTGGCTTTGCGGACTGCCGGGTCCAGAGTCGCGAACAGCGAGTCGTCCACCAGTACCTGCGCGCCGGTCAGCCGGTTCAGCAGGCTGGACTTGCCCGCGTTGGTGTAGCCGGCGATCGCCACCGACGGCACCGAGCGTCGCCGGCGCTGGCCGCGCTGTACCTCACGGCCAACCGACATCTCGGCGATCTCGCGCCGCAGCTTGGAGATCCGGGACCTGATCCGGCGGCGGTCGGTCTCGATCTTGGTCTCACCCGGACCGCGGCTGCCGATGCCGCCGTTACTGCCTGCCCGGCCGCCGGCCTGCCTGGACAGCGACTCGCCCCAGCCGCGCAAGCGAGGCAGCATGTACTGCAGCTGCGCTAGCTCGACCTGCGCCTTGCCTTCCTTGCTGCGCGCGTGCTGGGCGAAGATATCCAGGATCAGCGCGGTGCGGTCGACCACCTTGACCTTGACTGCGCTTTCCAGGCTCCGCAGCTGGCCTGGCGTGAGTTCGCCGTCACAGATGACCGTATCCGCGCCGTGCGCGGTGACGATCTCGGCAAGTTCTCGCGCTTTGCCTGCTCCGACGTAGGTGGAGGCATCCGGCCGGCCACGACGCTGGATGAGGGCGTCGAGAACTTCCGACCCGGCCGTCTCAGCCAGCCGGGAAAGCTCGCGCAGCGAATTCTCCGCCATCACGAACGTGCCTTCGGTCCAGACCCCCATCAGCACGACTCGCTCCAGCCGCAGCGCCCGGTACTCGACCTCGCTGACGTCCTCGAGCTCAGTCGACAGCCCGGCTACCCGCCGAAGCGCATGCCGCTCTTCAAGGTCAAGCTCGCCATCGCGCGGCTCAGCCGACGTATCCGGGAACTGGCCGGGTTCCGGGTTCTGGTTCGATAGGACGCTCATGCCACCTCTACTGGACCTGCCAGTGGCCCGTAAACACTAGGTAAGTCATAAGTGGCATTACGGCGAAAACATTGCCGTAACACCACGCCCGCTGGCGGCAGGCCTGACGCTGATAGTGCCACGGAGTGCATCCGCGCACATCTGGTTAACTCCTGGCTCGCCCCAGATGTGCCCGCGACCTGGAATGCTGCGCGGATGGCGATGCGATGCGAGGTATGTGCCATGCCAGCCTTCCGCTGTGTGCGCCGATGGCATGGGCTACCGTCTGGTGCAGCGGCCGGCCCCGAGGACAGCCGCCATCGGCCGGATAGCAGCGGCCGCACGAGCCGGCGGCGGCGGCCGGAGCGGCCAGACGGTAAGGAGCAGCGTGCAATGACCAGCGGCGTTGAGATTGCCGGTCCGTCGGGCAGTCGGTACGACGAGATCCTCACCCCCGAAGCACTCAGCCTGATAGCCACCCTGCACCGCGAGCTAGGCCAGCGCCGTCGCGAGTTGCTCGCGGCTAGGGCGGCCCGGCAGCTGGAGCTGTCGGCCGGAGCCAGCATGGACTTCCTGACCAGCACCGAGGCCATCCGAGCGGACCGGTCCTGGCGCGTCGCACCCGCGGCTCCCGGCCTGATCGACCGCCGGGTGGAGATCACCGGACCGACCGACAAGAAGATGACGATCAACGCGCTGAACTCCGGCGCGAAGGTGTGGCTGGCTGACTTCGAGGACGCCAACACCCCGCTGTGGGACAACATGATCACCGGTCAGCTGAATCTGAAGGATGCGCTGGACCGCACCATCGACTTCACCAGCGACGAGGGCAAGTCCTATCAGCTGCGGCCGGACGACGAGCTGGCCACCATCGTGGTCAGGCCGCGCGGCTGGCACCTTGACGAGAAGCACCTGCTGATCGACGGTCAGCGGGCGTCCGGCAGCCTGGTCGATTTCGCGCTGTACTTCACCCATGCCGCGCACCGCCAGCTTGCCAAGGGCAAGGGCCCCTACTTCTACCTGGCCAAGATGGAGAGCCATCTTGAGGCGCGGCTCTGGAACGACGCCTTCATGCTGGCCCAGGATGGCCTCGGGATTCCGCAGGGCACGATCCGGGCAACGGTACTGATCGAGACCATCCCGGCCGCCTTCGAGATGGACGAGATCCTCTACGAACTGCGCGAGCACAGCGCGGGCCTGAACGCGGGCCGCTGGGACTACCAGTTCAGCATCATCAAGAAGTTCCGCACCAGGGGCCGCGAGTTCCTGCTGCCGGACCGGAACGCGGTCACCATGACCGCCCCGTTCATGCGGGCCTACACCGAGCTGCTGGTCAAGACCTGTCACGCCCGTGGAGCTCATGCGATGGGCGGCATGGCCGCATTCATCCCCAACCGGCGTGATCCCGAGGTCACCGCCACCGCACTAGCCAAGGTGCGCGACGACAAGACCCGCGAGTCAAACGACGGCTTCGACGGCTCCTGGGTTGCCCACCCGGACCTGGTGCCACTGTGCCGCGAGGTGTTTGACGGCGTGCTCGGTGACAAGCCGAACCAGCTCGGCAAGCAGCGCGATGACGTGCACGTGACCGCCGCTGAACTGCTGGCGATCAACGAGACGCCTGGCCAGGTCACCGAGGCAGGCCTGCGCAACGACATCAGCGTTGGCCTGCAGTACCTTGCCAACTGGCTTGCGGGCAACGGCGCGGTGGCCATTTACAACCTCATGGAGGACGCCGCGACAGCGGAGATCTCCCGGTCCCAGATCTGGCAGTGGCTGCACAACGACATTGAGCTGGCCGAGGGACCCAAGGTCACCAGGGAGCTTGTCGAGAAGATCATCGGCGAGGAACTGGCGAGCATCAGGGCGCAGCTCGGCGACGCCTTCGACGCCAGCCGGTACGAGCAGGCGACCTCGTTGTTCACCGAGGTCGCGCTGGCTGATGACTACGTGGAGTTCCTCACGCTCCCGGCCTACGAGCGGATGCCGTAGGCCGGCCGGTCGCGCCGCTCGGCCATCGCCGCCCGTTCGGCCGAGACGGGCACCAAGGCGGCCGCGACCAGCGGGAAGACACCGACGACGGCGAACGAGGCGCCGAAGCCGGCCGAGCCGATGGCCAGCGCGAGCACCGGCGGCGTCGCTGCCGCCAGCGCGTTCTGCCCGGTGTTCTGGATGCCGAGCGCCCGGCCGACCCAGGACGACCCGGCGTACTCGGCGACCGCCGTGAAGGCAAGTCCGTTGGTGCTCACCGCCACCACGCTGCATGCCAGCAGCAGGGGAACGGCAGCCTCGAGATCCGGCGGCGGCAGCCGCCGCCAGCGCGAGCATGGCTACGGCGGTGCCGACCGCGAGGATCCGCATCGGCCGCATCCGGCTGCCGACCCGGTCCGACCAGTAACCCGCTGCCAGCCGGGACAGCGCGCCGCAGGCCTGCGCGACGGCCAGCAGGCGACCGGCCGCGGTGGCCTGCCAGCCGCCGCGTCGACAGGTAGACCAGCGCGAACGTCGCGACGGTGAACTGAGGCACCACCAGCAGCGCGCTCGCCGCGTGGATCCGCCACAGCACGGGCTGCCGATAGGGCGAGCCGCGCCGGGCCGCATCTTCCGGCAGCGGCCGCCGACCCGAGCCTGCGCCTGGTCCGCACGGCGTACCGGATCACGGACGAACACCACCACCAGCACGGCGGCGGCAGGCAGAACGCGCCGAGCGACGGTCAGCGGCAACGTCGTGCCGCCGGCGCCCAGGGCTGGCAGCGTCGCAGCCGCGAGCGCCACCCCGAGCGGCTGCGCACTCTGCCGGATGCCCATCGCAAGCCCGCGCTCGTGCCTGGCGAACCAGCCAAGAATGAGCCGGCCGCTGGCGGCGAAAACCGAGCCGCCCGCGGCGCCGGCAAGGGCGAGGCAGGCCGCTAGAGCGACGTAACCGTGCACCGAGCGCGCACCGATGAGCACGACTCCGGCCGCCCCGAGGCCGGTCGCCAGCACCAGTCGCTCGCCTCGGCGGTCGGCGACAGCGCCCCAGCCGATCAGGGTCAGCAGCAGGCCGATGGTCGGGCACGCCACCAGGAAGCTGGCCAGCTCCAGCGAGAACCCGTCATGCCGGAGCGCCGGGATCAGGTAGGCGATGCCGTACTGAAACGTGCAGCCGGCCGTCATGGCGATCAGGCCGATGAACAGGATGACCCAGCGCCGCCGACGCGGCCCTGCCGCCGGCGAGCCACTATCCCCTGTTCACATAGCGATACTAACTGCCCATATAATGAGACAGCATCGACTCAGGCTCAGGGGGCCTCGTGTTAGCCGAAACCGCCTGGCCCGTGGAACAGTAGGAGAGAACGGCCGGGCAGCGGAGCGAGGCGGCCGTGACCCAGGACGAGCCGAGCACGGCGAGCGGCGAGCTGGCGGCAGGCCGCGTGGCCAGCTTGCCAGTCGGCCGGGCATGCGGACGGACCTTGCCGCGGCGGCTGGCCCGGATCTGCGCGGCGGACAGTGTCATCACCGACCCGCAGCAACTGCGCACCTACGAGTGCGACGGGCTGACCGCGCACCGCTGCAGCCCGGGCCTGGTCGTGCTGCCGCAGACGGCCGCCGCAGGTGGCCGCCATCGTCCGCGAGTGCGCGGCGCGGCAGCATCCCGTTCGTGGCCCGCGGGAGCGGAACCGGGCTGTCCGGCGGCGCGCTCCCCCGCGCCGACGGCGTCCTGATCGTGATGTCGAAGATGCGCGGCATCATCGACATCGATCCCGTCAGCCGCCGGGCGATCGTGGAGCCTGGCGTCACGAACCTGGCAGTCAGCAAGGCCGCCGAGCCGTACGGCCTGTTCTACGCTCCGGACCCGTCCAGCCAGGTGGTGTGCTCCGTCGGCGGGAACGTAGCCGAGAACTCCGGCGGCGCGCACTGCCTGAAGCACGGGTTCACCGTCCACCACGTGACCGGACTGGAGATCGTGACTCCGGATGGCGAGCTGACCTGGCTGGGCGACGGCACTGGCGCGGCCCCCGGCTACGACCTGGTCGGCGCGTTCACCGGGTCCGAGGGCACGCTCGGCATCGTTACCAAGATCGTGGTCAAGCTGACGCCGATTCCGGAAGCTGTCACGACACTGCTGGCCGCGTTTACCACGATGGGATCGGGCGGTGCCGCGGTGTCGGCGATCATCGGCTCCGGCATCCTGCCGGCGTGCGATCGAGATGATGGACGCGCTGGCGATCGAGGCAGCCGAGGCGGCGGTGAGCTGCCGGTACCCCGAAGGTGCGGGCGCCGTCCTCATCGTCGAACTCGATGGCCCGGCAGCCGACGTCGCGGCGCAGACTGCCGCGGTCCGGGAGATCTGCACCGCGACAGGGCGCCTACGAGATCAGGGCGGCGCAGAACGCCGCCGAGCGCGCCGCGATCTGGACCGGCCGTAAGTCGGCGTTCGCAGCGGTCGGCCGGATCAGCCCGGCCTACATCGTCCAGGACGGGGTCGTGCCCCGGACCGCGCTGCCGCTGGTGCTTGACCGGATCAGTGAGCTGTCGGCCGAGACACGGCATCCGGGTGGCCAACGTCTTCCACGCCGGCGACGGCAACCTGCACCCGCTCGTGCTGTTCGACGACGCGGTGCCAGGCGAGCAGGAGGCGGCCGAGAAATTGTCCGGCATGATCCTGGACCTCTGCATCGAGCACGGCGGCTCCATCACGGGCGAGCACGGCGTCGGCGTTGACAAGTCCCGCTACATGCCCAAGATGTTCGGCGCTGACGATCTGGACACGATGCAGCTGCTGCGATGCGCCTTCGACCCGCGCGGGCTGTGCAACCCGGGCAAGGTGTTCCCCACGCCCAGGCTGTGCGGCGAGGTGCCAGGCGTGCGCCGCGCCCCGCATCCGCTCGTCGCCTCCGGCTTGATCGATCAATTCTGACGGAACGGGGTGGTGATGACGGGCTCAGCCACGACGGCGGACCGCGTCCCGGCCGAGCTCGCAAAGGCCTGCGCCGAGGTGACCCTCGCCGGCGACGGCTCGACGTCGTCGGCGGGCGTCCGGCCCGCTACGTGGCCGCGCCCGCCTCGACGAGCGAGGCCGCGCGCGGTGCTACGCGCTGCCGCCGGCCTCGGCCTGACCGTGGTGCCGCGCGGCTCCGGCAGCCGAGCTGCGACTGGGGCGCAGCGCCAGCCTCGTGCGACCTGATCATCGAAACCCGGCGACTGGACCAGGTCCTTGAGCACGCGGCCGGGGACCTCGTCGTCAGCGTCCAGGCCGGCGTCCGCGCTCGACCGACCTGGCCAACGTCGCTCGCGTCAGCCGGCCAGCGGCTGGCACTCGACCCGCCGAGCGGGCGGCAGCACCTCGGCGGCATCCTCGCGACCCAGGCCGCCGGGCCGCTCCGGCTTCGCTACGGCGCCCCGCGCGATCTGCTGATCGGCATCACGGTGGTCCGCGCCGACGGCACCATCGCCCGCTCCGGCGGCAAGGTCGTCAAGAACGTGGCCGGATACGACCTCGGCAAGCTCTTCGCGGGATCATCGGCACCCTTGGCCTGATCACCGAGGCCACCTTCCGGCTGCACCCGGCACCAGCCGCCTCGGCGGTCATCGCTCGGACTGCCCGGACCCACGATCGGCCAGCGCCGCTGTCGAAGCCATGGCCGCGTCTCGCCGCTGGTGCCTTCGGCCATCGAGATTGACTGGCCGTCCGCAGCGCAGCCGATCACCGTCAGCGTGCTGCTCGAAGGCGACGAAGCCAGCGTTGACGGGCGGGCCGAGCGGATGCTCCGCCTTCTGGCGGAGCGCGACCAGCCCGGCACAACAGCGAGCGTCAGCAAGACCGCGACGGCGGCCACGGCCGAGGCGAGCAGCGGCGCCACCGTCATCCAGGTCGGGTTCTGGGCGAGTCAGCTCGCCGCGGTGCTGGCAGCGATCAGGATGGCGGCGCTCGCCGATGAGCTGGATCCGGCGATCGGCGGGTCAGCAGCGGCCGGTGTCCTGTCCGTGCGGGTCGGCGACGAAGCACCGGCGGCGGCCGTCGCGCGATTCGTCGAGACCCTGCGAGCTGGCATGGCTAGCCTGGGTCCGGCCGGCGTTCCGGCAATGACGGGTAGCGCGGTCGTGCTGCGCGCGCCTGCGGCGGTGCGGGAGATGGTCAGCGTGTGGGGGACAGTGCCATCGCTCGGGCTCATGCGGGCGGTCAAGGAGCAGTTCGACCCGGACCGCCGGATGGCGCCCGGCCGGTTCGCTGGCGGCATCTGATGGCCGGGGCTGACGGCGGGCCTGCGGGCATCTACGGACCCGCAGGTGACGGCACGACTGGGGGTGACGGCAGCATGCTGGATCCGCACGGGGACCTGCGCCGGCTCGCCAGCGACTGCGTGCACTGCGGTTTCTGCCTGCCAGCCTGCCCCACGTATCAGCTGTGGGGCGAGGAAATGGACTCTCCCCGCGGGCGCATCCATCTGATCAGCCAGATCCTTGACAGCGGAGAGGGCAGCGCGGCGGCAGCCGAGCATTTCGACCGGTGCCTGGGCTGCATGGCCTGCATGACGGCGTGCCCGTCGGGCGTGCAGTACGACCAGCTGATCGAGGCGGCCAGGACCTGGGCTGAGCAGGCGCCTGCGGGCGCTGGCGGAGATGCTGCGAGTCAGCTCGATGGCACGACCGGCCGATCCGGACCAGCCCCGCTGCCGCCACGATCCCGCCGCGATCAGGCGGTCAGGGCTGCCATCTTCGCCACGTTCCCCTATCCGAACCGGCTGCGCGCGGCCCTCGGCCCGTTGCGGGTCGCGCAGCTGACAGGGCTGGACCGGCTCGCGCTGCGCAGCAGGCTCCTCAGCCGCATCCTGCCGGAGGCGATGGCGGCGCTCGCGGTCGCGCCGGCCCGACCGCGAGCGAATCGAACGCCCGAGGGACGAATGCCAGCGGGGCGAACGCCAGCGCGGCGCCCGCGGGTGCGTGAACGCCGGCCGCTGTCGCCCGACCATCGGCTGCCTGCCCGCATCCCGGCCAGTGGCGAACGACGGGCCGTCGTCGGCCTGCTGACCGGCTGCGTTCAGCAGGTACTTTTCCCGCAGGTGAATGCGGCCACAGCGCGCGTGCTTGCGGCCGAGGGATGTGACGTCATCGTTCCCCGCCCGCAGGGTTGCTGTGGCGCGCTGTCGCTGCATGGCGGACGGCGGGCAGAGGCCGCAGCCTTCGCCCGGCAGGTCATCGCCACGTTCGAACAGGCTGGCGTCGATGTGGTGATCGTCAACGCAGCCGGTTGCGGCTCGGCTATGAAGGAATACGGGCAGTTGCTCGCCGCCGATACGGCCTGGGCCGATCGGGCCGTCGCATTCAGCAGCCGCGTTCGCGACCTCAGCGAATACCTGGCCGAACTCGGGCCGGTGGCGCCAAGGGGGGAACTGGATGTGGCGATCGCCTACCACGATGCGTGCCACCTCGGCCACGCCCAGCGAATCACGGCCCAGCCGCGCAGCTTGCTGGCCGCGATTCCCGGCGTGGCGCTGATCGAGATTGCCGACGGGGGCACCTGCTGCGGCTCGGCTGGCATCTACAACCTGGTGCAGCCTGAAGCCGCCGCTGAGCTCGGCGCCCGCAAGGCGAGCGCCGTGCTGGCGACCGGCGCGGATCTGCTGGTCTCGGCGAATCCGGGCTGCTCGCTGCAGATCGCGAAGGCCACGGCCGCGGCCGGACGCCCGCTGCCGGTCGCGCACGTTGCCGAGGTCCTGGACGCCTCGATCCGCGGGCTGGCGGCCCACACCCTGACGTCAACGGATCCGCGCTGATCCGCTGGCGTCCGCCCGGACCCGGATTCAGTCGCGGCCGCCGCGCAAGGCCAACGTTCGTGGCTAAGGTGCCGCTCCAGCAGCAGCACGTCCACATACGTTCCGGTGCACGTGGCGTTGGCAGATCGTTGTGGCGCCCACGAGCTCGTGGCGGCCGGTGGACCGCCCGCGGGCGGCCTCAGCAGGACCTCGTGACGTCAGGTCGGCGCCACATACGTCATCGCTGACGTCAACTCGGCGGCATCCGCGTCGTCGCTGACGTCAGGATGCGAGTTGACAGACGTCGTTAATGACGTCATGATGACGTCATGGATCTCAGCTCGTATGCAGAATCGCTCCGCCGGGAGCTCACCGCCATCACCCGGTTCGCCGGCGAGGACGTTGCGAGGGCCGCCGAGATGCTGGCGGAAACGCTGGACTCGTCGGTGCGACTCGCGCTGCTGGACGTCCTGTCGGCCGCGGCCGACGAGATCACCGCCAGCATCGACGGCGCGACTATCGACGTCAGGCTGTCCGGCAGCGAGCCGGAGTTCGTCGTGAACGTTGACCACGTGCCGGACGATTCTGGCCAGGAGGTACCCGAAGCCGCTGACGAGGCTGGCACCGCTCGCGTTACCTTGCGCCTGCCGGAAGGGATGAAGGCCAGGGTGGAGGCGGTCGCCGGAGCGACCGGCCTGTCGGTAAACGCCTGGCTCGTGCGCGCGATCAGCCGCGGCCTTGACGATCAGGCCGGCCGGGGAGCGGGTCCGCGGCCTCCGTTCCCGCCGGGCAGACCCGGCAGGCCGACAATCGGCAAGCGTGTCACCGGCTTCGCACGCAGCTAGCCGGCCGCGGCGGATCCAGCGCTCAGCTAGCACCGCCGCTCCGCTAGCAACGCCGCGGGGCTAGCCCCGACCACAAGCACACCGCCGTTTCGCTCACCAGCCGCACAGGAAGGCACCACCGATGACCAACTGGGATTTTCCATGCTCTGATCCGGTCGACATCAGTGTCGACTCGTGGCCAGCCGGCAGCATCGTCGTCGCCGGTCAGCCGACCACCGAGCTAACTGTCGAAGTGCTGCCGAGCCGCCGGAACGCCGGCATCGCCGAGCTCATCGATCAGGTGCAGGTCAGCTTCGAGGATGGGCAGCTGTACGTACACGGGCCGCGGTTTAGCTCATTCCGCCGGAATAAAGGCCTCGACCTGATCATCAAGGCGCCCGCGGGTTCTAGTTGCGCGGCCAAGACCGCATCGGCCGACCTGGCGTGCGTGGGCGAGCTCAGCGCCCTGGCGATGCAGACTGCCAGCGGCGATCTGACGGCCGACTTGATCACAGGGGATGTCACGGTGCAGAGCGCGAGCGGCGACGTGCTGCTGAACAAGGCCGGCGGGAACCTGACGATCAGGACCGCCTCCGGCGACATCAGGGCCAGGGAGGTCGAGGGTGACGTCGGCTTCAACACCTCTAGCGGCGACGTTGCCGTCGGCTACTGCGCCGGCTCCGTGGCTGCCCAGACCACCAGCGGCGACATCGAGATCGGCAGCGTAGCCACCGGACGGCTGGAACTGGCCAGCACATCCGGCGACATCGAAGTCGCCGTCGTGCCCGGGCTTGGCGTCTACCTGGACCTTGTGAGTACCAGCGGCGACATTCGCAGTGACCTGGAGCCGAGCCCCGACCAGGACGGCGACTCGGCCGCCTCGGTCGAGATCCGGTGCCGATCACTGAGCGGCGATATCAGGATCCGGAAGGCCAAGCCGCAGCAGCGGCCGAGCGCCGAGGTCGCCGTGCCGGAGTCAGCACCGACTGCCGAGGTCACCCGACCCGAGGTACCGCGCAGCGAATGACCCGCCGCATCGCGCACCGAGACGGCTTGCACTACCCATACGCAACCACGAAGGGACCTGGTCACGATGAATCAGCACCTGCTTGAGGGACTGGCGAGTCAGCGAACGGCCGAACTTCGCGCCGCGGCTAGCAGCCTTGACGTGCGGCGCAGCGCGCCACTCGGCACGCTCCGGGTGCGGACCGGCTGGACGCTCGTGCATGTCGGACTCCGGCTGGCCGTTCCGCAGGCACGGCAGCCACGGGTCACGCCCCGCCCAGGCCGGCTCCTGAGCCAAGGCTCACGATATGGCGAGCCCGAGGGGCGAGATGTCAGCGAGCCAGGCGGCCGACAGCTCGCCAGCGGCGACGATCTCCGCAGGACCGGTGAGCTGGCTGGCGGTGCTGCTCGGCAGCACCGTCAGTCTGCCTCCGGGCACCCACACGGTCCATGGCACGCTCGGGCCGTCGGGCCACTCCCCGGCCGCCGCAGCCGCCGCGACGGTCGCCGCCACCGCGCCAGTCCCGCACGACAGCGTCAGGCCCGATCCGCGCTCGTTCACCCGCATCTCGATCTCGCGCGGCGCGATCGCCCGGACGATCTCGATGTTCGCGCCGCTAGTCAGTCCGGCGGGTGCAAGCACCCTGGGGTGACCCAGCTCGATCTCGGACACCGGCCGGTCGACAATGCACGCCAGATGCGGATTGCCCACTGAGATCGCCAGTCCGGTATAGGTGGCGACCGCCCGCCTCGACCGAGCCGTCACCGAGCACCGTCGCCGGACCCATGTCGACAGTGAACTGGCCGTCATCCTCGACCCGCACGGTCCGGGTACCCGCCCTGGTAGCGATCGGAAGCCCGGGTCCGGCGGGCCGCTCACCAGCCCCTCCTCGATCAGGTAGCTGGCGAATACGCGCAGGCCGTTCCCGCACATCTCCGCAACGGTCCCGTCAGCATTGCGGTAGTCCATGAACCACTCAGCCGCCTGCCCAGCAGCATCCCGGCCCGGCGACCGCAGTCCGCACGACCCGCAGCACGCCATCCGCCCCGATCCCGAAGTGCCGGTCGCACAACCGCGCCACCAGCGCAGGGCTCAGGTCCATCTCCCCATCAGGATCCGGCAAGATCACAAAGTCATTCCCTGTGCCCTGCCCCTTGGCGAACCGCATGACCCCGATGCTAGTGCGGTTGGGCCGCCTGGCGGCCCTGGCAGCCGTCGGTCCCTGCGCAGAGCAGCAGGATCGATCATGCCGTCGACCACTAGGCCCCAGCGCGGCACAGCGCCGCAGAGCTGCCGAACCGGCCCGCCAGCTGGGATCCAGTGAACGCGCGGATCGCGGCGGAACCAGACTTCCTGGCGGCGGACGAAGCGGCGGGTGGCCATGGATCGTCTGCGCGGCCGCTTCGTCCCGGTCCAGTCTCCGGCCAGGAACCTCAGCACCTGGGCGTAGCCGAGCGCGCGGCTGGCCGTCTTGCCGTCGCGCAGACCCGCTATCTCTAGGCTGGCGGACCTCGTCGACGAGGCCGCGGTGCCACATCCGGCGCACCCGGTCGGCGATCCGCTGATCCAGTTCCGGCCGCGGCATCTCGATACCGAGCTGGATCACCGGATAGACGGACTCGTACTCGGGCAGCGTCGCGCTGAACGGGGCGCCCAGACAACTCGATGACCTCCAAGGCCCGTACGATCCGGCGGCCGTTTCCTGGCAGGATCGAGGCCGCGGCCGCCGGGTCGAGCGGCGGCCAGCCGGGCATGCATCGCGGCCGGAGCCGAGCGGTGCTAGCTCCTCCTCCAGGCCGGCCGCGTACGGCCGGGTCCGTGCCAGGGAACTCCAGCTTGTCGATCGCGGCCCGGACGTACAGGCCGGAGCCGCCGACCAGGATCGGCGTGCTTCCGCGGCCTCGGATGTCGTCGATCGCCTGCGCGCGCGAGCTGCTGGTACTCAGAGACGCTGGCCGCCTGGGTTACCGGCCAGATGTCGAGCAGATGATGGGTACGCCCGGCACGTTCGGACAATGTCAGCTTGGCGGTTCCGATGTCCATGCCCGCATACAGCTGCATGGAGTCGGCGTTCACGACCTCGCCGCCTAGCGTGCGCGCGAGGGCCAGCGAGAGTTCAGACTTGCCCGCCGCGGTCGGCCCCACGACCGCGATCACTGGCCGTAGCATTGCATCAGTGTCGCAGCGGAGGGTACGGCCCTGCACACGCGAGGCGCCGGGACACGAGCCGACCGGGTCCGGGGGCACATGACGACACTGTTGACCTCGACACGCCGAGCGAGGAAGACGAATTCGACGACGACGACGAATGACGATGCGATGACGAGGACGAGCGACGACGACGACGAGCTTGACCTCGACGACGAGCTTGACCTCGACGAGGACGAAGACGAATACGACTTCGATGAAGATGACGACGAGGACGACGACGAGGACGAGCTCGACACGGAAGGCACTGGCTGAACTCGCCAGGGCCGGACGGCGCTCAGTCGGCCGACCGCCTGGAAGGCATTCCCAGCAGGACTGAGCTAGCTGGAAGCACTGGCTTCCGGCTCCGGCGCTCGCGGCACGGCCTTCGAGCCGCGGCCTGCTACGCGTCGCCAGCGCGAGTGCGGCGGACCGTCGTCGGTGCGCGGTCGGCCAGCAGGTAATGCGGCGAGCGCCGGTCACTTCGGTGGTGATCACGTCTCCCGGCCGCGGCGCGGGGTCGGGCGGAGCGAAGTGCACCAGCCGGTTGTCGCTGGCCCGGCCCGACATCCGGTGCGTGGCGCTGTCCTTGCGGCCCTCGCCGTCGGCTACCAGGACCTCGACCTCGGCGCCGACCAGCTTCAGGTTTTCCTGCCACGACACCTCGGCGACGAGCGCGGCCAGTCGCTCGTAGCGCTCGGCGACGACTTCCGGCGGAACCTGGCCGGGCATGTCGGCGGCCGGGCGTGCCGGGCCGGATCGAGTACTGGAAGGTGAAGGCGCCGGCGAACCTGGCCTCGCGGACGAGGTCCAGGGTGTCGGCGAAGTCCTGCTCGGTCTCGCCGGGGAAGCCCACGATGATGTCGGTCGTGATCGCAGCCTCGGGCATCGCGGCCCGAACCCGGTCCAGGATCGCCAGGTACTTGTCGCTCCGGTAGGCCCGTCGCATGGCCCTCAGCACGGCGTCCGAGCCGGACTGCAGCGGCATGTGCAGCTGCGGCATCACATTCGGCGTCTGCGCCATCGCACTCGATCACGTCGTCGGTGAAGTCACGCGGGTGCGGCGAAGTGAACCGGACCCGCTCGAGACCGGCCACGTTCCCGCAAGAACGCAGCAGCTTGCCGAACGCGAGCCGGTCGCCGAACCCCACGCCATAGGAGTTGACGTTCTGGCCGAGCAGCGTGATCTCCAGCACTCCCTCGGACGCCAGCGCCTCGATCTCGGCCAGCACGTCGCCAGGCCGGCGGTCTTCCTCGCGGCCGCGCAGGCTCGGCACGATGCAGAAGGTGCAGGTGTTGTTGCAGCCGACGGAGATCGCTACCCAGGCCGAGTACGGCGACTCGCGGCTGGCCGGCAGGACCGACGGGAAGCGCTCGAGCGACTCCAGGATCTCCACCTGGGCCTGCTGCTGGACCCTGGCCCGCTCCAGCAAGGCGGGCAGCGAGCCGATGTTGTGGGTGCCGAACACCACATCC
This sequence comes from uncultured Actinomycetota bacterium, assembly GCA_963795265.1. Classification (GTDB taxonomy): domain Bacteria; phylum Actinomycetota; class Actinomycetes; order Streptosporangiales; family Streptosporangiaceae; genus JAJYUU01. Next base: position 415,847 of record CAWCHF010000008.1, read on the forward strand.
ACCCACGGCGCCCGCCGGGTGATCGTCGGCCTGGTCCTTCTGCGCCAGGCAGCCGCCGACGGCGATCTGCATGCCGGGCCGGGAGTTCTTTACCGGCAGCAGATGGCCAAGGTTCCCGTAGAGCCGGTTGTCGGCGTTCTCCCGGACGGCGCAGGTATTGAAGACGACCACGTCCGGGTCGGCCCCGTCGGCGGCCCGCTGGTAGCCCGCCGACTCCAGGAGGCCGGCCAGGCGCTCGGAGTCGTGCATGTTCATCTGGCACCCGTAGGTGCGGATCTCGAAGCTTCGCTGGGTCGCGGCGCCGGCCATGCCCTCAAGGTTAGACGCCTGGCGCCTGCGCAGCGGCCACCGCAGCGACCTCGCCCGCTGGCGCCCGCCAGGCGCGAATTGTCGCGAGCGGGTAAGGATTACACGAGTGTCCGGATTCGCCGCTTATCCGGCTCGCCCGGTAGGGCACGATATGCCTATGACAGACAGCGGGAGCGAGGTCGTCACCGCCGGCAGTCGACCGAGCAGTCAGGTGCAGCGGACGTGCAGCCCAATGCGGACGTCACAGTTCCCGCTGTTCCGTTCGGCGAGTGGCAGTCCCCCATCACCGCCGCCGAGGTCGCCAGTGCACAGGTGACCGGGAGCTTTCCCGACCGTCCTCGGCGGCGATGTCTGGTGGCAGCAGGGCCTGCCGGAGCGAGGGCGGCAGGACCACGGTGATGCACGAGCCGCGGCGGCAAGCAGACGATGCTGCTGCCGTCCCCGTGGAATGCCAGGACCAGGGTGCACGAGTACGGGGGCCTGTCCTACCTTCCGCACCCCGGTCCACGCTCGGCGGCCGGGCATCCGGGCAAGGCCGACAGCGGTTACCTGCTGCTGTTCGCCAATTTCGCTGACCAGCGGCTGTATCTGGCCGCGGCCACGGCGCTGGCGGACGGCAGGGAGCCGCCAGCGCCGCTGACGCCTGACCCGGCCGCGATCACGGCCGCGTCGGGTGATGGCCCGGTCGCGCCGCGGCGCTGCGTTACGCCGACTTCGTGCTGTCGCCAGACCGCCAGCGAAGTCTGGTGCGTGCACGAGCGGCACGAGGGTGGCAAGGTCAGCCGGGCCATCGTGGCCGTTCCGCTCGACGGGTCAGCCGCCGACAACCCAGAGGCCATCCGGACCCTCGTGGACGGGGCCGACTTCTTCGCCTACCCGACGCCATCGCCGGACGGCAAGTGGCTGGCGTGGATCTGCTGGAACCATCCGCACATGCCCTGGGACGGGACCGAGCTGCGCGTGGCCCCGGTGGAGAACGGGATGCCGGGCAAGGGCAGGCTGCTTATGGGCAGCCAGCGCGAGTCCGTGCTGGCGCCGCTGTGGCGCGACGACACGAGCTTGTACGTGGCGACCGACTGGCCGGGCTGGTGGAACATCTACCAGCTCGGACTTACTCGGTGAACCGCCGATGGCGCTGTTCCCGGCCGACGAGGAGTTCGCCGGACCGCTGTGGCAGCTCGGCGCCAGGCCATTCGGGCTGCTGAGTGACGGTCGGCTCGCGGTGATGCACGGGGCCGGTGCGGCCCGGCTGGCGATCTTGGACCCGGAGTCGTTGCGAGCTGAAGGACGTGGACACGCCGTTCGCGGAGTTCGGTGCCGCGCTGTCCGCCGACGGCGACTGCATTGCGGCTGTCGCCGGTGGCCCGACCATGCCGTGGACAGTCATCAGGGTCGAGGCCACCACCGGCAAGACCGAGGTGCTCCATTGCGACAACGCCGAACTGCCCGGCGCCGGTTACCTGCCGGTCCCGCAGCACATGGACTTCGAGGGTCCCTACGGGCAGGTCGTTCACGCCTTGCTGTACCCGCCGACGAACCCGGACGCCGGGGGCCGGATGGCGAGCGGGCGCCGTACGTCGTGTGGGTACACGGCGGGCCGACCGGCCGGGTCTCGGCGATGCTCGACCTGACGAAGGCGTACTTCACCAGCCGGGGCATCGGCATCATCGACGTGAACTACGGCGGCTCCAGCGGATACGGCCGCCAGTATCGGGAGCGGCTGCGGCGCGAGTGGGGCGTGGTCGATGTCCAGGACGCGATCGCCGCCGCGCAATGGGTCGTCGGAGCAGCTAGCGCGGACCCGGCCGGATCGCTATCCGCGGCGGGTCGGCCGGCGGCTGGACGACGCTTGCTGCGGTCACGACCGGCACCAAGCGGGCGCGGCTGTTCAGCGCCGCCGCGTCCTATTACGGCGTCTCCGATCTGCGTGGCTTCGTGGCCAGACCCACGACTTTGAATCGCATTATCTGGACGGGCTGATCGGGCCGATGCCTGGCTTCGAGATCGTCTACGAAGAGCGCGCGCCGGTCGGCCACGTCAACGCCGCGACGTGCCCGATCTGCTGCTGCAGGGTCTGGACGACCCGTCGTGCCGCCTGCGCAGTCCGAGAGCATCGCCGCGGACCTGGCCGCGCACGGCATCCGCCACGCCTACATCGCGTTCGAGGGCGAGTCGCACGGCTTCCGGAAGGCAGAGACGGTGTCGCGGCGCTGGAGGCGGAACTGTCGTTCTACGGCCAGATCCTCGGCTTCACCCGCCGGGCGTGCCGAAGATCGAGATCACGAAGCGGAAGGCCCGTAGCGCCGACGGCGAAGTTCCCGGTCGGCCCCGACTTTTATCAGGCTCGTGCGCACCAAGCCATATGATTCCGACGCGGCCCAGCGGCCAGTTGTCACCGCTGCCATCAGCAGGCCCCGGCGCTGGCACGTCAGGCAGCGGCGTTTGCCGGTGTGTGCCCGGCGATGATGGGAAGAGCCCGAAGATTGACGGCTAGGGCGGAGCAGGAACCCGGGCCCGGCAAGGGAGCAGCACATGCGGTTGCGTGATGTTGAGCAGGGCGACGTCGGCGCCTACGTGCGGATGCGGTGCGACCCGGTCATGATGGCCGAACTGGGCGGTCCGCTGCCCCGCGAGGGCATCGAGGAGAAGGTGGCCCGCGACGTCGGGGCGGCTACGGCGGGCGAGGCGTGGATCAAGATGATCGTCTCCGGCGAGGCCGCATCGGACATGGTGGCGGGGTCGGTCGCGTTGTGGTCCCACGGCCAGGATGGCGGTGGGCAGGTAACCGAGATCGGCTGGATGGTGCTGCCGGAGTTCCAGGGACGCGGGCTCGCGCAGCGGGCCGTCCGGATGCTTTTGGAGCTGGCCCGCGATGACGGCCGCTGGGGGCTTGTGCATGCGTTCCCGGGGACGGCGAACAGCCCGTCGAACGGCATCTGCCGGTCCCTCGGCTTCAAGTTCGCTGGCGAGCAGGATGTGACCTTCGCCGGCCGTGTCCTGCGGAGCAACCACTGGGTCATCAACCCCGCCACCGACCTGGCCTGATACACGCGAGGATGAGTTAACCGCAGCCCTGCTGTTTCATGGCTTCTTGGCATCCTCGGCGACCTGGGTTTCACCCTGGACGATACGGCGATAGGCGGGACCGACTGCTGGAGCAGCTGAGGAGTTCAAACGAACGCGGCTTTTGTCATAACTGCCAGGCGAACTCTGTTACCGGGCGATCTCTGTTACCGGGCGAACTCGATGGCGCGCGACTCCCTGATCACCGTGACCCGGATCTGCCCCGGATAGGTGAGTTCGTCCTCGACCTGCTTGGCAACATCCCGCGCGATGACCTGGGCCTGGATGTCGTCCACGTCGCCGGGCTTGACCATCACCCTGATCTCGCGGCCGGCCTGCATGGCGAAGACCTTCTCGACGCCCTCCTGAGCCATCGCGATGTGCTCAAGCCGCTCCAGCCGTTTCACGTAGGCCTCAAGGGACTCCCGCCTGGCGCCGGGCCTGCTGCCGCTGATCGCGTCGGCCGCCTGGGTCAGCACGGCCTCGACGGTGCGAACCTCTACCTCGTTGTGGTGCGCCTCGATGGCGTGCACCACGTCGTCCGGTTCGCCGTACTTCCGCGCGATCTCGGCGCCGATCAGCGCATGGCTGCCCTGCACTTCGTGGGTGAGTGCCTTGCCGATGTCGTGCAGCAGCGTGCACCGCTTCATCAGCACCGGATCGAGGCCGATCTCGCTGCCCATCATGCCCGCGATGTGAGCCGACTCGATCAGGTGCTTCAGCACGTTCTGGCCGTAGGAGGTCCGGTAACGCAACCTGCCCAGCAGATTCGTCAGCTCCGGGTGCATGTCAGTGATGCCGACGTCCACGAGCGCGTCCTCGCCGGCCCGGACGCACAGTGCCTCGATCTCGGCCTTGCTGCGGTCGTAAGCCTCCTCGATCCGCTGCGGGTGAATCCGGCCGTCCAGCACCAGCCTCTCCAGCGTGAGCCTGCCGACCTCGCGCCGGACCGGATCGAAGCACGACAGCAGCACCGCTTCCGGAGTGTCGTCAATGATCAGGTTGACCCCGGTGACGGACTCGAAGGCACGGATATTGCGGCCCTCGCGGCCGATGATCCTGCCCTTCATCTCGTCGCCCGGCAAGTGCAATACCGAGACCACCGATTCGCTGGTCTGCTCGCTAGCCACCCGCTGGATCGCGAGGGTAATGATCTTCCGCGCGCGCTTGCCGCCCTCGCGCCGGGCCTCGGCCTCGATGTCCCGGACTATGAGCGCCGCTTCGCGCTTTGCCTGGTTCTCGATGCCTGTCACCAGCTCCGCCTTCGCCTGGTCGGCAGTCAGGCCGGCGACACGCTCCAGTTCAGTGCGGCGCTCCGCCTCGAACCGGTCGAGCTCGGCACGCCGGGCGTCGAGCTCTGCCGCCTGCTCGTCGGCTTTGCGAGCCAGCTCGTCCATGCGCTGCTCACGTTCGCCGAGCCGATCCTCGCGGCGCTCAAGGTCAGCCCGCAGTCGGCGGGCCTCGTCCTTGGCCGCCGTGGCCTCAGTCTCGCTGGCGATCTCTGCGTCACGGCGAGCCGTCTCCGCGTCGCGGCGGGCGGTCTCGGCGTCGCGATGAGCAGCGGTTGCTGTCTCAGCTGCCGCTGCCGCCGCCTTGCTGACGATCGCGGCCGCCTCCTGCTCAGCCTTGGCCTTGAGTTCGGCTACATAGCCAGCGGCATCGGCCTGCAGACGGGCAGTATCCGCTTCGAGGAGCTCCGCATCGGCCGCCGGTCGGCCAGCCGGAGCACCGAGCGCACCGCCGCGGCGAAGCACCACGACCAGCACGCTCATGGTGCTGATTGCAGCCAGGCATCCGATGATCACCAGTGCGAGCACAACGCCGCTGTTCACAGACCACCCCTCTCCCACCTGGCCCGCGCACATCGCTAGCCATCAGCAAGCACGTATGCCTGCAGCGAGGGATTACCGCCCGAGCAGCGGCTGCCCGGTATCTGCGCTGGCTGCGGAGACGCGGCCACAGCGCGGTCTCAGTCGGCCTGATGCTGTCGCCTCAGTCTGGCGCCGGTTAACGAAGCCAGATTCGCGAGCCGAGACGGCGAGACCCGGATGCCACCGCACGGCATCACCTACGCCACCTCGCGGGCACGCTCGAGTCCGCAGCGGCTACCGCCGCCGTGGCAAGCAACAGATCAGCGCCACGCTCTCCTTCCGTCAGGCCATCGGCCTAGCCGACTGCGGCCAGTCGCAGCCGGGCCCAGCTTCGCCCGCTCACTCGTTCGCTTACCGTCAGGGCCCGACGGTGACCGGACCGAACAGCCCTGCCATCGTCGTTCCGCTTCTATCTTCAGTGTCTGCACACGCCGGACTAGGTTGCACGGAGCAGAAAACCTCGCTGCCGTAAAGCTAAGCGCTTATAACAGAACGGTCAACTCTGTCCCGTACCAGGGAGAACGTGGTCCCGGCTGGCCTCTATCCCGTGCGTTATGCCTCAGAGCCGGGCACAGAACCGCCCGGCTCCTAGCTGTGGGCCGGGCGGTGCCGGGCGGGGAGGGTGCCGTCCTTCCGTTTCGAGGCGGGGCCAGTCCGGCTGAAACGTCAGCGGGCTGGTCAGGCAAGGGTGAAGCGTTGCCGGTGGCGCTTTCTCATCAGGTGGACTGGCGGCAGCAGGTGGGCGGCGAGCCGGCGACGGCCAGGAGTATGGCGACTCCGAGCGGGAGGGTGATCCCTTTGGTCGTGCAGCCAGCCGCGGCGTGGCCGGGGCAGGCAGCTGCGCCGCCCCAGTGCGGCCACGAGGCCGAAGAAAGAGCCACCAGGGGCGGGCGGCACGACGGTGGCGATCAGCTTGTCGCGCTGGCTCCATGTCGGGGAGGTCCACAGGATCGCATCCCGGCGATCCAGCCCAGCCCGCTCGCGACTGGGCCGAAGATGATCAGCCACGGCGCCCACGCGTCCCAGCGGCGGCTGTCCGGGGGCGGCGCGCCTGCCTCGGCGGCGATGGCAGCGGGGTCGCCGACCTTGTCGAGGAGGGTCCGGACAGTCGGCCGCGTCGTCGGCATCGAGCCCGTCCCGCCCCTGTTCGATGTGCTCGTGCACGTCGGCGAGGATCTCCTCCCTCCGGGAGGCGTCGACGCCCTGCAGCGCTGCGTCCAGCTGCGCCAGATAGCGCCGGACGAGCTTGTCGGCCTCGCCGGCGGGTTGTCTTGAGGTCATTCCTGGGTCCCTTCGTTGAGGATCTCATCGACGGCGTCGCGGAAAACCCGCCACTGTTTCTTGAAGCTGGCCAGGGCCAGTTCTCCGTCGCTGGTGAGGTGGTAGTAGCGGCGCGGCGGGCCGGAGTTTGACTCCCGCCACGACGTCTCGACCAGGCCGTTGCGCCGCAGGCGGGCGAGCAGCGGGTAGAGCGTCCCTTCGCTGGCGATGATCTGCCCCCGCGCCCCAGCTCGCGCGCCAACTCGACCCGTACTTTTCGCCCGTGGTGAGCAGGGCCAGGACGCACTGCTCGGCCACGCCCTTACGAACCTGGCGGAGCCAGTTAACATCCTTGCCAGGTTCCATGTATTGCATGGTACCAGGCATAGAGTGGAAGGTCGAAAGCGGCACCGGACCTGACGAGGTTCGCGAGCGAGATCGCCCGGGCTTGCCTGCGCGTTGCAAGCTCGATGGTCACGGCCAACCCTGGCTGGCCGGCGTGGTGAGACGGGACCTCGCCAGGGTTCGGTCCATGACTATGGCAGGTGTCTGGGCTGCAGCCCGCCCTTCCGGATGGCTCGTACCTATCGAATAAGGCAATGGACGAGGGAGCTTGGCCGGAGTGGTGGTGCTATCCGCGATGGTGCCGACACGGGCATGTGTGGCGGCCCGGCACCGTTTCGGTGTCATGGGTTGTATGTGTTTTAACGATCTGAGCAAGCACGTGCGGATGATCTTTGGTGAAGCTTCGCTGGGCCGCTACAGCTCAGCCGCATCGTCCTCGGCATCCGGCTCTGGCAATGCATCAAGATCAGGGAACGGAACGGAGCCGGTTCCGGGCTGCTGCTCAAGCGCCTCGCGGACCACTCGGTAGGCAAGGCCCGCCGGGTAGCCCTTGCGTGCCAGCATCCCGGCCAGCCGACGGACCCGAGCTGGCGCGGGCATGTTCGCGGTCGCCGGCAGCCGCCGGGCCACCATCTCGCGGGCAGTAGCGAGCTCCTGGTCCGGCCCCAGGTCCTCCAGCGCCGCCTGGATGTCCTGCTGGGCGACGCCGCGCTGCCGTAGCTCCGCCCCCAGCGCCCGGCCGGCCAGGCCGCGACCGAGGTGACGCGACTCGACCCATGCCCGGGCAAACATGGCATCGTCGATCAGCTTCACCTCGGCGAACCGGGCAAGCACAGCCTTGGCCGCCGCATCCGGCACCCTGCGCCGACGCAGCGCCGCGGCTAGCTGTGCCTGAGTCCGCGGCGCGGCCGTCAGCATCCGCAGGCAGATCTGGCGGGCGATCGCCTCCGGATCCGCGTCGGGCCCGAGCTCCGGATCAGCTTCGGCCCGGCCGCGGGCTCGCTCCTCCCGCACCCGCGGGCCTACTCGGCCCGGAGGCTCGTCACCGTCGCAATGCCTGGCGGCACGGCCAAGCCGCCGGGCAGCTCCGCCTCCGCGTCAAGTTTCGCGCCGACGCCGAGCTTCTCCTTGATCTTCTTCTCGATCCCGTTCGCCAGGTCCGGGTTGTCGCGCAGGAAGTTCCTGGCGTTCTCCTTGCCCTGACCGAGCTGGTCGCCGTCGTAGGTGTACCAGGCGCCGGACTTGCGCACGATGCCCTGCTCGACGCCGAGATCGATGAGGCTGCCCTCACGGCTAATCCCGTGACCGTAAAGAATGTCGAACTCGGCGACCTTGAATGGGCTGGCGCACTTGTTCTTTACGACCTTTACCCGCGTCCTGTTACCGACCGCGTCCGTTCCGTCCTTCAGCGTCTCGATGCGCCGAATGTCGAGGCGAATTGAGGCATAGAACTTCAGCGCCTTACCGCCAGTAGTCGTCTCGGGACTGTTGTGAACGATGACTCCGTCCGCGAGATAATTATGAGATCCCTCGACCTCGATGTCATATCGGCTCATTATCGGATAGTCCGTCTTGGCCTTTATGCCGAGAACAGTAGCTGGCATCGGCGTCATGATCGGCTCCGCAAACTGCGGCTCCACGCAGAACTTGCCGCGGAAGCGCGGGAGCAACTTGTACTCCATCGAAGGATGGACATAAGGAGCTACCAACTTCTGGAACTTCTCCGACGCTGCCGTGGTGAACTGCAGGATCGCGATCTGCCTCTTCCCGCGGACGGTCAGCTTGACATCGAGCCCGCGACTGTCGCGCAGGTACTCGACCAGCCGATTCCGTGAGCCGGGGCTCATGGCCTCGACGCAGATCTCGATGCGGCCCGATCCCCCAAGTGTCCGTTCCTGTGCGCCCTTTGAGCGAACCGTGAAGCAGCCGTCATCCATGTACCAAATCGCTAGAGACAGCGGCGTGAGCTTCTTCAGATAGTCCCAGGTAAGATGCTTCTTCCCGTCTCCCTGATAGACGATTTCACGAAGATCGCCTAGCTCGGCAAGAGGCGTAAAGTCCGCGAATACCGCACCCTTAGCGTTCCTGGTCAGGGTGTGCCCGACGTTTCCCAGCAACGCGACCTTCCAGTCAAGGTACGGTTCCTGCTTCGCCCCATGCCCCATACGGAACCTACTGCTGTGGTCACTACGCCTCACCGGGCGGGATAGATTGCCGTCACCCATGACCGCGCCCAAGATGAGCTGCAACTGTAGATCGCTCAGCAGCTGCGGGTGCGCGATCATGACGCGGTCCCCGACCGCTATCTCGCCGGCTTCGCGCCATCCGCCTGGCGTGCGGACTAGATGATTCGGAGTAAGGTCGAACGTTGCACGACCTCGGCCCGTGCCGCCGCCTGCTCGCTCCACCCTGAAATGCAGGAACTGCTCGGCCGGGCCGTTATTGAACCAGTTAACGACCTTCTTTGGAACGATCTTTCCGAGCGCCGGATCGTACGAAAGAACCTCTACCGGCATCTTCTGATTTACGATCTTTCCGATTCTCTCGCGGCTACCATCCGCTAGAGTCACATACGTGTACCAAGATCCACATCCGAACATGACGCCGATTTTTTCCCTCAGCTGATTAATGAAAATCGCTGTGGTCTTTGTCTGGTTAAGCGCGCCGGCAATTTTCCTCAGGGCCTGCGACATGAGCCTGGCCTGCAGGCCGACGTGACTGTCGCCCATCTCGCCCTCAATCTCGGCGCGCGGCACGAGGGCTGCTACCGAGTCGATGACGATGATGTCAATGGCGCCGGAACGGATCAGCATGTCCGCGATCTCCAGCGCCTGCTCGCCGGTATCTGGCTGGGATACCAGCAGGGCGTCGGTATCGACACCGAGCTTCTTTGCGTAGTCCGGATCCAGGGCATGCTCAGCGTCGATGATGGCCGCTATGCCCCCGCCCTTCTGCGCGTTCGCGATGGCATGCAGGGCCAGGCTCGTCTTACCGCTGCTCTCTGGTCCGTAGATCTCGACAATCCGGCCCTTGGGGAATCCGCCTATGCCGAGCGCGACATCTAGCGAGATCGAGCCGGTCGGAATGACTTCAATCGGCGCGCGGGTGTCGTCGCCGAGTCGCATGATGGCGCCCCGGCCGAACTGCCGTTCGATCTGCGCGAGCGCGGTCTCCAGGGACTTGTCCCTGTCGCCGCCAATGCCCTTGCCACTACCCGCTTTGTCGTTCGGTGCCATCTGAGCTCCTGTTGGGGTGGGACCGAGGGCTACGCCGAGCCGCTCGCGTGCGCATGCCTAACCTGCCTGCCGGACTAGCTGTACCGGCTGAGCAGCCTGGTCGCCTGCTGGTGGAGACGTTACGCAGACCCTCTGACAATCGGCCTGCGGCAGCGCCGCCCTCACGCCGGCAGCAGCCGCCTTGTGCGCGGTTTGCTGCCAGCGACCTCACTCTAGCGAACAATTGTTCGATCATGAAGCGGACACGCCGACCTGCCGAAAACACCTCGCTACCATGCGAAACAGGTAGCACCCCGTAGTCAGCCGCGCACTTCTGGGCCGCTGACCGCCAGCATGACGCCGAGCACACGAGGCTTCGGATACCCAACGACCGGTTTTGCTGACCGTCCCACCGCCAGCCCGCAAGATGGTTGGCTCAGGGCATGCTCCTGCGCAGTTCGCGGTATTTCGCGGCCTCCCCTCGGCACGTGATCACGCGTCAGCGGCCGCGGATCCGGACCGGGAACGTGCCGAAGTGAGCGCTGCCGCCACGGCGGCCGCGCTGCTGGGAGTCGGAGTCGTCGCCGGCATCGTCAGCACAGTGGCCAGCCTCGCCTCCGTGGTGTCCTATCCGGCGCTGCTGGCACTGGGCCTGCCACCGGTGAGCGCGAACGTGACCAACACTGTCGCGCTGATGTTCACCGCCGTCGGGGCAGCAGCGGGCTCCCGCCCGGAGCTGGTCGGCCAGCGGCCGCGAGTGGTCAGGCTCGGCGTCCTGACTGCCGCTGGCGGCGGGGCGGGTGCGGCGTTGTTGCTGCTGACGCCGGCTCGTGGGTTCGAGTACGTGGCGCCGGTACTCATCGCAGCCGGGTCGCTGGTCGTCCTGCGACGTCCGGTCCCGGTGGGGATAGCTGCTAGCCATCGCAGTGGCCAGGACGCTAGCCGAGACCCTGGCCGGGACGCGGGCCCGGACGCTGGCCGAGACCCTGGCCGAGACCCTGGCCGGGACAATGGCTCGGACGCTGGCCCGGACGCTGGCCGGGGCGCTGGGCGGGACCGCGGCTGGCTGCCGCGGGTCACCGTCTTCGCCGTTGCCGTCTACATCGGCTACTTCGGGGCCGCGGGCGGCATCCTCATGCTCGCAGTGCTCATGGGCATGTTCCGGCAGTCGCTGGCCAGGAGTAACGCCCTGAAGAACGTGATATCGGGGATGGCCAACGCCGTCGCCGGGATCGGTTTCGCGATCTTCGGCCCGGTGCGCTGGACCGCGGCACTGCCGCTGGCCGCGGGCTTCCTCGTCGGCGGCTGGATCGGCCCATCGCTGGTCCGCCGGCTGCCGGCCAGCGGGCTGCGCGTCTTCATCGGTATCTGCGGCCTGGCGGTAGCTATCCGGCTCGGCGCCAGCACGTACTAGCCACCAGCCGCCCAGCCGGCCTGCCGGCGCATGAGAAGACACCTGCCTGAGTTCGATCGCTGGGGAGCCGCGACGAGACCGCTGGGAGCCGCCACGAGATCGCTGGGGAGCCATGAAATCGCTGGTGAGCCGCCATGAGTCTGTGCAGGAGCCGCGCCTGCGTCCGCTTCATCGCGCAGCGCGACCCGCTGACGGGCACAGTGCTTGTCAGCCGCTTAGCGCACCCGGTCGGGGAAATGGAAGGCGTCACACACGGCACGCCACACGACCTTCGCGTCCTCGCCGTCAGCGAGGGCCTGGTTGACGGTCCGGCTACCAAGCCCGGCGATGACATAGTCCTTGGCGACGCTCTCCGCGTAGCTCGCCCCGAACTGCGCCCGCATCAGATCCCAGAACGCAGTTAGCCTCACCGGCGCCAGGGTAGCCGGACGCGGTCGCCCGGACAACCGCGGCGGGCGTGGCCGGGACCGGCCCGGCCTGCCGCCTGCCGCCTGCCGCGTGCGACCCGCGGATTACCGTCCGGCGACGGCGCCCGCCCGCTGTCCCTGGTTCCTGTGCTGCCGGTCGGCACGGGGCCGGACCAGGGTGAACGACTCGAACTCGGTGTAGGTCGACGACGGCGCGCCTTTCGCTCCTGTCGTGGGGTTGACCGGGTCCGCGCCAAGCGCATGGAAATACCGCACCGTGATGCTGGTCTGGCCATCCCGGTCGTTGCCGGGATCAACGTCGAAGACCGCGATCCCGTAGCCGCTCTGGGTGTCCCGCTGCGCCGACCAGACAGCGTCCTCGCGCGCGTCAGCAGCGGCGCGCGCGTACACGCCGGGGGTCCCGGTCGAGGGCCGGCCTGTTCGGCACCGTGAATACCTTCGCCTGGGTCAGCCCGTCGGAGCTGTCTACGCCGTATTTGTCCAGGTTGGCGCTGGTTCCGCCGGACCCAAGAACCAGGTGCACGGTCCCCAGGCTGGTGTCGAACACGCCCGAATCCGTGGTGGTGACCGGATGCGGCCGCAGCGTCTGTACCGGGAGGCCGGTGGCGGCCTCGGTGCCGACCATGCTGTCAAAGCCCCGGCACGGGTACGACCGCTCGTAATCGTGATCATGGCCGGTCAGCACCAGGTCCACCTGGTACCTATCGAACAGCGGCAGCCACTCCTGCCGGATGCCGAGGTCCGAGCCGTTGCCATTAGCCGACGAGGAGCAGGCGATCTGGTGCATCTGCGCGACGATCCAGTCGATGGACGGGTCCGACCGTGCCTCGCGCAGGGTCCGCTCCAGCCACCTGGTCTGCTCCCCGCCCGAGTAGCCCCGGACGTAGAAGGAGGTGCCCGGCGGTATCGCCGGGTTGCCGGTCGCTGCCACTGGCGTCAGCGGGCTCGGGCCGGCCACAAACGCGCCCGCATCCTGGTACACCACGTCATCCGCTGCGAGCGAGACGAACAGCACCGACCCGACGCGGAAGGAGTACCAGCGGCCGCGGAATCCGTGCACGCCGTTGTCAGGCAGCGTGTACCGGGTCAGGTACGAGGTGAGGCCCTGCGGGCCGTTGTTGAACTCGATCTCGTGATTGCCGGGACACGGCATCCACGCCCGGTAGGCCGCCGAGGCCTGATTGTTGTTGCCGAAGTCGCGCCACACCTCTGGCTGGACTGTGGGGTTCAGGTCGGCGTAGCAGAGGTCGCCGTTCAGCAGATGGAACAGCGGGCTGAACGACTCGACCGCCGCCACCGCATACGCGCTCTGGCCGTAGGACAGCACCCAGGCGGTGTTCGGCGTCGCCAGGTCACCGAAACTGGTGAACCGGAACGGCTCCCGTCCGGCCGGCGCGGTCCGGAACGTCCCGGTGAATGGCTCAGCCGCGCCGTCGTTGTCGGCCGTGACCGTGTAGGTATAGCTCTCGTTCGGCTCAAGGCGTCGCATCTCGACGTGGTAGGTCCAGACGGTCTCCCCGTTGATCCCGTCGGTGTAGGTCCGCTCGACCGCGGGCAACTGGACAACCGAGCCGCGTGGTCCGCTGAGCAGCACCCGCGGGCGGCTGGCCTGGCCGGGTGACGCCCAGGACGCGACCATGCTCCTGGCCGGATCGCCACCCCAGGTCAGGTGAATCTGCTCGGGCGTGCCGTCAGGCCCGGCGGCAGCGGCAAGACGCGCGGATGTCTTCTTCGGCCGACCCTGAATCACGGGCGCTGCCGCAAGCAGCCCTACGCCACTGGCGCCGGCGAGCACCTGGCGACGGGACGGCCCGGCGTCAGTAATACCCGCATCAGAATGGCTATTGCTGGACACTGACTGCTCTTCGTTAGGGAAAGTCATGCGGCCAGCGTTCCGGGCGGCCGTGAACTCGGAATTACGCGCTAATGACCAGCCGGGCTTATCGCTATGAAACCCCAGCAACACCGCTGGTCCGGACTACTGAGACCGCCGCGCCCGGGTGGTGCCCGGCTCCGGCCGGGGCGACCCGAGGCGGGCCGAGCCTGCCAGCTACCCGCCCGCTGCCCATACCTCGTGTCGCGGATGCCAGTCCCCAGGTCCGGATGTGCTGGTCAGCAGGCACCGGCCAAGGCGCAATTCGAAGAACTCGCCGTCCGAGAAGCCGTCGGGCTCGTCAGCGAGTCCGCGCTCGGACAGGAACTGCGCGGTCGCAGCGGCTACCAGTTCCGTGCTGCTGACCGGCTCGGCCCGCCCGGTGCAGTAGAAGGCGTCCTCGTTGCCGTCAGCCGGGAAGGAGTGCAGCGCATACCGTCCGTCGCGGCGCAGGTCGCCACGTTTGGGGGACGGAATGATGTGTGCGGTTAGCCGTCCGCTAGCGACCACCGGGCAGATCGGATGCAGCCGCGGCCCGCCGTCCGGCCGAATTGTCGACAGGAATGCCAGGCCCACGCCGAACTGGTACAGCAGCGCCCTGCCTGCCGCCGCGAGATCGGGCTTGGCTGATTCGAACTGATGCCAGCTGAGGTCCGTCATGGCCGGATAGTGTCACGAGCCGCCGACAGTTCACGCTCGGAAACCCGTTCAGACCGGGCCGGAACGGGTAGCTTGGCTGGTCCCGCGACTTTCACTACGGCCGCCGGCCAGACATGTGACCGAAGCGCGATCGCTACGGAGGACCCAGTGAACGCCGCCCCAGGCCCGGAGCACGCGGCCCGCAAGTCAGCCGGACCGGTCAACACCGAGGACGCCTGGCCTGGCCGGCAAGGCCGAGGAAGTCGTGGACAGGCTCGACGCCCTGGTGGAGCCAGCGCCCGAGCCGGAGAACGCTGTGCTAGTGGACGAGGCGCAGGTCGTGCGCTGGGCGGGACCGCTGTTCGCGCTGTTCTCGCTCATCTTGCTGCCGTGGACGATCTACCTGGGCGCGTCGCTGCCATCCCGGCAGCTGTCGCCGAACTACGACACCGCCTGGGCCGGCTTCGACGCGATCTTGATGGTGGCACTGGCAGCCACCGCCTACTTCGCCCTCCGCAGGTCGCGCTACCTGTCCACGGCGGCCACTGCCACCGCGACGCTGCTGCTCGTCGACGCCTGGTTTGACGTGCTGACCACGCCAGCTGACCAGCAGGCCCAGTCGATCTTGCTCGCCGTTGTGATCGAGCTGCCGCTCGCGGGGGTGTGTATCTGGCTCAGCCTGCACACCCAGCAGCTCACCGAACGCCGGATCACGCTGCTGATGCGCCGCCGAGGCGGGCGCGAGCGCCGGAAGGCGGCCGGCCGCTGACCCGGCGGGAGCCGAGCGGAAGCCGCAGCCACGCCTACGACAGGTCGCAGCTACTCCCGTCTCGATCTGCTGGCTGCCCAGCAGGCGGCCGGCGCCCGCACAGCCCGGACGGCGCCCGCTACTACTGGCGCTCGGCGGGCAGCCGCAGCAGCAGCCGGCCAGGCTGTGCGGCGATGACAAGCCGGCTGGTGCTGCCCATGGTCTCGCCATCGAGCTCCCAGGGCTGCGGACTGCCGGTGGTCACGATGATCTCCTGGAAGACGAACCTGGTCACCCGGCTGGATTCGCCCCGGCGCAGCAGGACGTGGGCAGCGATCGCCATCCAGCTGGCCCAGCCGCCAGCTCGCAGGGCGACCGCATCCAGCATTCCGTCGTCCGGCCGGGCATCCGGCAGCAACGGAACCCCGCCGCGCAGCCAGCCGACGTTGCCGACGATCACGGCACTTGACCGCAGCCGGACCGGCCGGCCACCGTCCACGGTCAGCGTGACCCGCATCGGCCGGTCTCGCAGGTGCTTGATCACCGTGACGGCGTAAGCAGCCCAGCCCAGCCGCTTCTTCAGCGGCTCGCTGGTGTCGCTGATCATGCTGGCGTCAAGGCCGAGCCCGGCCATGACCACGAACGGCGTGCCGTTGGCGGTCCCGGCATCGATAGGCGTGTCCGCTCCGGTCAGCGCCACGGTCAGCGCCTCGCCGACGTCGACCGGCACCCCGAGATTGCGGGCCAGCAGGTTCCCGGTGCCTATCGGCACGATGGCCAGTGGCACTCCGGTGCCTGCCACACCCTCCGCGCAGGCAGTGACCGTGCCATCGCCGCCGCAGGCGAGCACGAGGCTGACGTCGGCGGCTGCTGCTTCGCGCGCCTGCCGCTGACCGGGATCTTCAGCCGTCGTTTCCAGCCAGCGCGGCGGCTGCCAGCCGTGCTCGCGCATGGCGTCGGAAACGGTCGCCCTGAACTTCTCCGCGTCGTCAGCCTTGGCTGGGTTGAGCACGACTGCGGCTTGCCTGACCGCCGCTGACCGCGCTGGCCTGACCTCCACGGGCGAACCTCTCTGCCAGGAGCGCGGGGCTCGATGTGGCTGCCAGCTACCCGCCCGCGGGCCGCCTAAGCGAGCCGGGAGCCAGGACCGGCGATGTGTGGGTGACAGAAACATTTATGTTGCGTTGCAGCCGGCTGGGGATGTTACCGTCATAGTGCAGTCTGCGCAGCGCGGCGCGGTCAGCCTGCCGGAGCCGAGCCGCATCATCGTCCGAGCGCGAGTGCCACATTCACTGGAGGTCGTTGTGAACCGCCCGACCGCGAGCCGCGGCCTGCGGCTGGTTCGCCGGCGTCACGCCGACCGTGGGCTGGCCGGCCGCGGTCACGCCGACTTGCGACTCGTCTGCCGTCGTCATATCGATCTGCTGCGCGTCTCCAGCGCCATCTGTCGTCCTTCCTGCTGACCCAGGTACTCAGCGCGACCAGCTCGCCCGGCCAGCTCAGGCCCGGAGCTGACCGTTGCCGCTGGGTGCCCGGTACCGCCAGCGTTCCCGGCACCGCCTGCGCCGCGGTGCCCGCCCGCTACCGCAGCCACGCCAGCAGAAGGACCACGAAATGCCATCGCAGCCGCTTCGCGGCCAGGGCCAGTGGGCTCTGGGCCACCACGAGCCGCTTAATCCCGCCGAGAGATTCAAGAAGGATGACGACGGGCTGCATGTCCGCGAGCGCATCCTGAACCGCTACTCGCAGCTCGGCTTCGACTCGATCGACCCGACCGACCTTCGCGGCCGGTTCCGCTGGTGGGGCCTGTACACGCAGCGCAAGCCCGGCATCGGCGGCGGCCGACGGGCGCGCTCGAGGACGCCGAGATCGAGGATCCGTACTTCATGATGCGGGTCCGCATCCCGGGCGGGCAGCTGACGGCCGACCAGCTGCGCGCAGTGGCCGGCGTCGCCAAGGAATACGGCCGCGACCTCGCCGACATCACCGACCGGCAGAACGTCCAGTTCCACTGGATCAGGATCGAGGACATCCCGGCCATCTGGGCACGGCTCGAGGAGGTCGGGCCTGTCCAGCCAGCAGGCCTGCGGCGACGTCCCGCGGAACATCCTGGGCTGCCCGGTGGCCGGCCTGGACGCGGCCGAGGTGCTGGACGCCAGCGCCGTGCTGCGGGCGACCGAGGAGGTCGCGACCAGCAGCCCTGACCTCACCAACCTGCCGCGCAAGTTCAAGACCGCGATCTCCGGCTGCGCGCAACCAGTGCACCGCGCACGAGGTCAACGACGTCTCCTTCGTCGGCGTGCGTCGGGCCGGACGGCCGGCCCGGCTTCGACCTGTGGGTCGGCGGCGGCCTGTCGACCAACCCGATGCTGGCCCAGCGGCTCGGCGTGTTCGTGCCAGCCGAGCGGGTGCCGGAGGTCTGGGCCGGCGTCGCCGGCCTGTTCCGCGACTACGGCTACCGACGGCTCCGCAGCCGGGCGAGGCTGAAGTTCCTGGTCGCCGACTGGGGCACCGAGCGGTTCCGCGAGGTCCTGGAGCGCGAGTACCTGGGCGGGAACGGGCTCGCCGACGGCCCGCCGCCGCCGGCACCTGCGCCCGGGTCACGGGACCACATCGGCGTGCACCGCCAGCGCGACGGGCTTGTACTACGTCGGCGTTGCCCCGCACACCGGCCGCACGTCCGGCACGCAGCTCTGGCAGGTGGCCGACCTGGCCGAGGCCTATGGTTCTGGCCGGATCCGCACCACCATCGAGCAGAAGCTGCTCGTCCTGGACGTGCCCGAGCGGGCGGTGCCGGAGCTGGTGGCCGAGCTGCGAGTCGGTCGACCTGACGGCCAGCCCGAGCGTGTTCCGCCGCGGGACGATGGCCTGCACCGGCATCGAGTTCTGCAAGCTGGCGATCGTCGAGACCAAGGGCCGTGCCCGCGACCTGTACACCGAGCTTGACCGGCGGCTGCCCGGATTCGACACGCCGATCACCATCAACGTCAATGGCTGCCCGAACTCCTGCGCGCGCTTCCAGCTCGCCGACATCGGGCTGAAGGGATCGATCGTCGACGGCGCAGGAAGGCTTCCAGGTGCACCTGGGCGGGTCACTCGGCACCGACCCTGGCTTCGGGCGCAAACTGCGCGGCCTCAAGGTGACTGCCGACGGCCTGCCCGACTACGTGACCGGCTGCTGCGCAACTACCAGGCAGACCGTGCCTCGGGCGAGCAGTTCGCCAGCTGGGTCCGGCGCGCTGACGCGGAGCTGCTGACATGAGCGGCGAACGGCAGGTGCCGTTCTACTGCCCGTACTGCGGCGAGGAGAACCTGCGGCCGTCCGGGGCTGATGCCGGTCAATGGGAGTGCCACGCCTGCGCACGAGCGTTCAGCCTGAAATTCGTGGCGGTGATCCGGCCGCGGCCGCAGCAGCCGGTCACCGGGAGGGCGTCGTGACCAGCTCCCAGCGCGGCGCGGCTGCGCAGGACCGGCAGCCGGGCACCGAACCCCGTTCCCTCCTATCCGGTGACGCTGTCGATGGCCGGGCGGCGCGCGGTCGTGGTCGGCGGCGGGCAGGTCGCGCTGCGGCGCACCGTCAGCCTGCTGGAGGCCGGGGCAGCCGTGGTTGTCATCGCCCCCGAGGTGTGCACGGCCCTGGCAGGCGCTGCCGGTCACCGTGCTGCGTCGCGGATACCGGGACGGCGACCTTTCCACCGCCTGGCTCGCACATGCGGCGGCCGATGATCCAGCGGTCAATGCGCAGGTAGCTGCCGACGCGGAACGGGCCCGGATCTGGTGCGTGCGCGCCGACGACGGCGCGGTGTCGGCAGCCTGGACCCCGGCGGTGGCCAGGCACGACGACATCACCGTCGCGGTGACAGCGGGCCGGGACCCGCGCCGCGCTCAGCGGCTGCGGGCCGCCATCGCGCTGGCGCTCGCCGACCGGCAGCCTGCCCGTCCGGCGTCAGCGCCGCACCGGGACGGGCCACGTCGCGCTGGTCGGCGGCGGCCCTGGTGACCCGGGGCTGATCACGGTGCTTGGCCGCCGGCTGCTGGCGGAGGCCGACGTGGTGGTCACCGACAAGCTGGCGCCGCGCGAGTTGCTGGCCGAGCTCGACCCCGAGGTGGAAGTCATCGACGCCGGCAAGCAGCCGCACGCGCATAACCTCAGCCAGTCGCGGATCAACGAGCTGATCGTGGCCAGGGCGCTGGCAGGACAGCGGGTGGTCCGGCTCAAGGGCGGTGATCCGTTCGTCTTCGGGCGCGGCGGCGAGGAAGCGGTTGCCTGCGTCCGGGCGGGGGTACCGTTCACGATCGTGCCAGGGGTGACAAGCGCGGTCGCAGTGCCCGGCATATGCGGGTATTCCGGTCACCCATCGGGGTATAACCCAGGACTTCGCGGTCGTGTCAGCCCACCTGGACCCGTCCCATCCCGGCGCCACCGTGGACTGGCAGTCGCTGGCGCGCGGGCCAGGAACGCTGGTGCTGCTGATGGCCGTAGCCCACCTGGACCAGGTCGCGGCCGAGCTGATCAAGCACGGCCGTGACGAGGCCACCCCGGTTGCGGTCATCAGCGACGGCACGACGCCCGCACAGCAGGTGCTGACGTCGACGCTGCGCGAGGTCGCCGCTGATGCGAAGGCAGCCGCGGTCCGCCCGCCCGCCGTGGTGGTCGTAGGCGAAGTGGTCCGGTTGCGCGAGTTGCTGGCGGGCGGCGGCCCGGCGATTGCTGACCTTGCGGCGACGGCATGAGCCAGCCAGCCTTGCTCGCCGTCGCTCATGGCAGCCGCAATCCCGCAGCCGCCGATGTCGTCCGGGCGCTGGCTCGGCAGGTCCGCCGGCTCGCGCCGGTGCTGGACGTCAGGGTGGCTTTCCTCGGCCATACGGCGCCGTCACTGCCCGAGGAACTCGGCGCGGCCGGCGCGGGCGCGATCATCGTGCCGCTGCTGCTGTCGACCGGGTATCACCTGAAAGCGGATATTGCCGGCGCTGCGGATTCCGCTGGGGCGCGCGTCGCCAATCCGCTCGGGCCTGATGAACTGCTGCTGACAGCGCTCACCGCCCGGCTCGATGAGGCCGGCGTCCCCGCCGGGATCCCGGTGGTGCTGGCCGCGGCGGGATCGGCTGATCCGGCCGCTGCCAGCGACGTCGACCAGCAAGCCGAACTGCTGGCCGGGCTGCGTGGCGCACCCGTACTGGCCGCGTTCGCCACCGCGGCGCGGCCGACCGTCGCCGAGGCAGTGGCCGAACTACGCGAGCGCACTGGGCTGCCGGTGGCGGTCGCCAGTTACCTGCTCGCGCCGGGAAGTTTTCAGGATCAGCTGGCCGGCAGCGGCGCTGACTGGGTTACCGAGCCGCTCGGGGAGCACCCGGCCCTCGCCGGGCTGGTCATCGACCGGTACCGGACAGCGCGCTAGCGGCGCCGGCCGCCATGGGCGCGGCGTTGCCTGGCCTATGGCACCGGTAACTTCACACCCATGAGCGCTCGCCAGTCAGGCCGGGAGTGCGCGACGGTCCTGGACTGTCGGCAGCACCAGGCAAGATGGAGGTATGGCTGGTGCTGCCGAGGGTTCCCCGCTCGCTGAATTCAGCGCTGCCACCAGGGCCTGGTTCACCGCGGCCTTCGCCGAGCCCACGGCCGCCCAGGCCGAGGCCTGGACCTCGATCGGCCAGGGGAAGCACACGCTGGTGATCGCGCCCACCGGATCGGGCAAGACCCTGGCGGCGTTCCTGTGGGCCATCGACAAACTGGCCAGCGAGCCGGGACCGGACGATCCGAAGCACCGCTGCCGGGTGCTGTACATCTCGCCGCTGAAGGCACTAGCCGTCGATGTCGAGCGCAACCTCCGCTCGCCGCTGACCGGGGTGACCCATGAGGCCCGCCGTCTCGGCCTGCCGGAGCCGGATATCAGGGTGGGCGTCAGGACCGGCGACACTGCCGCGGACGAGCGCCGCAAGCTCGCGGGCAAGCCGCCGGACATCCTGATCACCACGCCAGAGTCGCTGTTCCTGATGCTGACATCGCAGGCGCGGGAGAGCCTGCGCGGCGTGCAGACCGTCATCGTGGACGAGGTGCACGCGCTTGCGGGTGGTAAGCGCGGCGCGCATCTGGCACTGTCGCTGGAACGCCTGGACGCACTGCGCGCGGGCCAGGCCCCGGCGCAGCGCATCGGACTGTCGGCGACGGTACGACCGCCCGAGGAGGTGGCTACGTTCCTCGGCGGCGCGCTGCCGGTGACCATCGTGGCGCCGCCGAGTCAGAAGCGCCTCGACCTCAGGATCGTTGTCCCGGTCGAGGACATGGCGGACCTGCCAGGATCCGACGACGCTGGCCTGGCCGCGGTGCCGACCGGACCCGACGGCCGACCGCTGCCCGGTGGCGACCCGGCCCGGCAGCACTCGATCTGGCCGCACGTCGAGGAGCGGGTGCTGGAGCTCATCCAGAGCCACCGGTCGACGATCGTGTTCGCTAATTCCCGGCGGCTCGCCGAACGGCTGTGCGCGCGGCTCAACGACCTAGCCGCGGAGCGCGCGGCCGCCGCGGACGCCGACGCCGGCTACCTGGATACGGCCGGGTCCGCGGGGCCGCCGGCACAGCTGATGGGCCAGGCCGGAGCCGGCGCCGGCGCGCCCGGCATCGTGGCCAGGGCGCATCACGGCTCGGTATCACGACAGGAACGCAGCCAGATCGAGGAAGCGCTCAAGGCCGGCACGCTGCCGGCCGTGGTGGCGACCTCCAGCCTCGAACTCGGAATCGACATGGGTGCGGTGGACCTGGTCATCCAGGTTGAGTCGCCGCCATCGGTGGCCAGCGGGCTGCAGCGCACCGGCCGCGCCGGGCACAACGTCGGCGATGAGTCGCGCGGCATCTTCTTCCCCAAGTACCAGGGCGACCTGGTTCAGTCCGCGGTGGTGACCCAGCGGATGCGGGCTGGCCAGATCGAGCAGCTGCGGATGCCGCGCAACCCGCTCGACGTGCTTGCCCAGCAGATCGTCTCGATGACGGCGATGGACGACTGGGACATCGCCGAGCTGGCGCAGACTGTCCGCCGCGCGGCCCCGTTCAGCGCGCTCACCAGGCCGGTCCTGGACGCCGTGCTGGACATGCTGGCTGGCCGGTACCCGAGCGAGGATTTCGCCGGCCTGCGGCCGAGGCTGGTCTGGGACCGGACCACCGGGAAGCTCAGTGGCCGCCCGGGCAGCCAGCGGCTTGCCGTCAGCAACGGCGGCACGATCCCCGACCGCGGCCTGTTCGGCGTGTTCCTGGCTGGCGGCCAGTCTGACCGCTCTGGCAGGCACTCGCGCCGGGTGGGCGAGCTGGACGAGGAGATGGTCTACGAGTCCAGAGTCGGTGATGTGTTCGTACTCGGCGCGACCTCATGGCGGATCGAGGACATCACCGCCGATCAGGTTCTGGTGTCGCCGGCCGGCGGTCAGCCCGGCAGGCTGCCATTCTGGAAGGGCGACGCGCCGGGCCTGCCGGCCGAGCTGGGGGCGGCGCTAGGCGCCTTCTGCCGCGAGCTCGGTGCCACCTCACCTGATCAGGCCATCGCCAGGCTCCGGGCCGACGGCCTGGACGAGCTGGCCGCGGCGAACCTCGTTTCCTATCTCAGCCAGCAGCGGGAAGCCACCGGATACCTGCCCGACGACCGCACCCTGGTGCTGGAGCGCTTTCGCGATGAGCTCGGCGACTGGCGGCTCGTGCTGCACAGTCCGTATGGCTCGCAGCTGCATGCGCCGTGGGCCCTGGCCATCGCCGCCCGGCTCCGGGACCGGTACGGGGGCATGGACGTGCAGGCGCTGCATACTGACGACGGCATCGTGATCAGGGTCCCGGACGCTGACGACCCGCCGCCGGCCGGCATCGCCATGCTCGATCCGGACGAGGTCGAGCAGCTGGTCACCGCCGAGCTGGGCGCCTCGGCCCTGTTCGCATCCCGGTTCCGGGAGTGCGCCGCGCGGGCACTGCTGCTGCCGCGTCGACAGCCGGGCCGCCGGACGCCGCTGTGGCAGCAGCGGCAGAGATCGGCCCAGCTGCTTGCGGTCGCCAGTCAGTACGGCACCTTCCCGATCGTGCTGGAGACCATGCGGGAGTGCCTGCAGGACGTGTTCGACGTGCCGGGGCTGACGGCGCTGATGCGCGACATCGCGGCCCGCCAGATCAGGCTTGTTGAAGTCGAGACTCCGACCGCCTCGCCCTTCAGCAAGTCGCTGCTGTTCCGCTACATCGGCGCCTTCATGTACGAAGGTGACGCGCCGCTGGCGGAACGCCGGGCACAAGCGCTGGCGCTGGACTCGGCGCTCCTTGCCGAGCTGCTCGGTCAGGCCGAACTGCGCGAGCTGCTTGACCCGCTCGTCGTGGACGAGGCCGAGCGCGAGCTGCAGCGGCTGGCACCCGGCCGTGCCTGCCGCGACGCCGAGGCTGTCGCCGACATGCTGCGGATGCTTGGCCCGCTGACGACCGAGGAGGTCACCCTGCGCTCGGCCGACCCGGCGCAGGCACCGTCGTGGCTAGCCGGGCTCGCCGCCCAGCGCCGGGTGCTCGCCCTGCGCATCGCCGGGCAGGAGCGCTGGAGCGCCATCGAGGACTCGGGCCGGCTACGTGATGCGCTCGGTGTCGCGCTGCCGCCCGGAGTGCCGGAGGCCTTCACCGAGCCGGTGCCCGATCCGCTCCGGGACCTGGTGCTGCGCTATGCCCGCACGCACGGCCCGTTCAGCGCCGCCGCTGTCGCCGCGCGTTATGGCCTGGGCGTCGCCGTGGTGACCGGTGCCCTGCACCGGCTCGCCGCCGATGGCGTGCTCGCCGAAGGAGACTTCCATCCGGCCGGTGGCACCCAGTGGTGCGAAGCCGGGGTGCTGCGCATGCTGCGCCGCCGCTGCCTGGCCAAGCTGCGCAAGGAAGTCGAGCCCGCCCCGCCGGCCGCGTTCGCCGCGTTCCTGCCCGCCTGGCAGCGCGCAGACCGTACCTGGCAGCCAAAGCCGCCATCGGCGGCCCAGCACCAGCGCGGGACCGGGGACCGTTACCAGCGCCAGGGCCGGGCGGCCAGGCCGGCCCGCGCTGACGCGGTCTATGACGTCGTCGAGCAGCTCGCGGGCGCGTCGGTCGCTGCCTCGGCGCTGGAAACCCTGGTGCTGCCGGGCCGGCTAGCCGGTTACTCCCCCGCCCTGCTGGACGAGCTGACCGCGGCCGGCGAAGTGGTCTGGGCCGGTGCTGGCGCGCTGCCGGGCAGCGATGGCTGGCTGGTGCTCGCCCCGGCCGCCTCGGCGCCGCTGCTGCTGCCTGAGCCCGGCGAGATCACCATGACCCCGGTGCATGACGCGGTGCTCACCGCGCTGGCAGGTGGTGGCGCGCTGTTCTTCCGGGCAATCGCCGACCGGGTCGCGGCCGGGCTGGCCGACCAGAGCTCCAAGGCGCTAGCGGCCACAGATCGCGATGTCGCCAGCGCCATCTGGGATCTGGTCTGGGCCGGCCGGCTGACCAACGACACGCTGGCGCCGCTGCGGACAGTGCTCGGGGCCGGCCTGCCGCAGCCAGCGGACACGGCCGGCGCCTGGCCGCGGGCCGGGCAGGCCAGGACTGGCCGTCTCCCGGCGCCCTGGCTACGGACGCGCGGCGCTGCCGACCCGGACCGGGCCGCCAACCGTCAGCGGCCGATGGTCGGCGCTGCCCGCACCGGAAACCGATCCGACCCGGCGCCGCCACGCGCAGGCGCTGGCCCTGCTGGAGCGACACGGCATCCTGATCCGCGGCGCCGCGGCGGCCGAGCACGTCGCTGGCGGCTTCGGGGCGCTGTATCCGGTGCTCCGGGCGCTGGAGGAGGCCGGCCAGTGCCGGCGCGGCTACTTCGTCGAGGGACTTGGCGCGGCCCAGTTCGCCTTGCCCGGCGCGGTGGACCGGATGCGCGCGATGGCCGACACGGCCCGGCAGCGTGCCTCGGCGGACCCGTGGGACACCGGACGCGGTTCGGGCGACGGACCGGACCGGCGGATCGTCGTGCTGGCAGCCGCCGATCCGGCCAACGCCTATGGCGCCGCGCTCCCCTGGCCGGACCGGCCAGGACGGCCAGACCTGCCAGACGAGAACGCCGCGGGCCACCGGCCCGGACGCAAGGCCGGGGCGCTAGTGGTGGTCGCCGACGGCGAGCTGGTGCTCTACGTCGAGCGCGGCGGCAAGACGCTGCTGTCATGGACTAGTGATCCGGACCTGCTGGAGCCAGCTGCGGCCGCGCTGGCGGCGGCCGTGCGTGCGGGTGCGCTTGGCAAGCTCACCGTCGAGCGCGCCGATGGCGGCGGCGTCTATGACTCTCCGCTGGCCCGGGCGCTGGAAGCGGCCGGGTTCCGGCCGACTCCGCGCGGACTGCGGCTGCGCGGCTAGCGTGGGCGCGTGCGGTGGTTACCAGCCACGCAGGTCCACTGGCCAGGTGTCGACAACCTCGTCACCCGAGTAGACGTACAGCCGCTCGTGATAGGCCATCGTCGGGTCGACGTGCCCTGGTACGAGCATGACCCGGTCCCCCACCGCAGTCGGCGGGGAGAAGGTGACGTGCTCGTCCGAGCAGAACCAGACCGTCGCCCCGTGGATGACCGGGTTGCCGTGGTCCATGCCCATGGTCTTCAGCCCGGCATCGGCAACCGACCAGTCGCTGCTGCTGGACACGACCGTGGCCAGCACGTAAAGCGCCTGCTCGAAGGGCAGGCCGAGGCGGCCGTAGGCCACATCCATCAGCGCGTAGGAGCCCGCCTGGATCTCCGAGGCCCAGGTATTCAGTGCATAGGTGCCGGTCCCGCCCGCTGACACGAGGTCCCCGCCGACGTCGGCATGCGCGGCCAGCAGCAGCGCCATGGAGTCCCGGCACTGCCGCTCGCGCTCCGCAGCGTCTTCCAGGCCAACGACGTGGCCTTCGTAGCCCATCACGCCGCGGACCTCCAGGCCGCTGGCCCTGGCCCGATCGGCGAGCCGGCCGGCGTCCTGCGGCGCGCACCCGCACCGCGGCAGGCCCACGTTCACGTCGATGATGACCTCGCGCACTCCCCCGGCCGCGGCCGCTTCGATCGTCTGCTGCGAGTCCACGGCGACGGTCACCCGGGCGCCGCCGGTGATCAGCTCGCCGATGCGCCGGGCGTCCAGTACCTCGTTCGCCAGCATCAGGTCGGTGCCGAGGCCAGCGACGGCCATGCCCTCGCATTCGCGGATGGTGGCGCAGGTGAAGCCTGCGTGACCGGCCGCGGCCTGGCGCCGGGCCAGGCTGGTGCACTTATGCGCTTTGACGTGCGGGCGCAGCCGCGTACCGGGCAGCGCGCCGGCCATGGTGGCGATGTTGCGGTCCAGGGCATCGCCGTCGACGACGAGGGCAGGGGTGGGGATCTGTTCGAGGCGCACGGACACTCAGCTTAGAGGAAGTTCCGTGGCAGCCAGCAGGGCTAACCACGGGTGAGCACCTCCAGATCGGCCCGGGTCGGCAGCGCGGCGCGGGCTCCCGGTCCGGTGCAGGCGGCCGCCCCGGCCGCCACCGCCAGGCGCACGCCCGACCGCAGCGTGGCACCGTCGGACAGGGCGACGGCCAGCGCGCCGTTGAAGGCGTCGCCTGCTCCCACCGTGTCTACCACGGCAACCTGCGGCGCGGGCTGCTGGAAGTCCGGCTGGCCGGGCTGATGAAGCGACGCCCCGCGGCACCGCGGGTGACGACGACAGCGCGTGCGCCGGCCGCCAGCACGGCCGCGATGGCCTCGGCCTCCGTGCCGGCGCCCGGTGCTAGCAGCCGGATCTCGCCCTCGTTCGGCGTCAGCACGGCTCCGGCCAGCAGCTCAGCCGCAAGCGGCCTGCCCGGCGCCGGATTGACGATCATGGTCGCGCCAGCGGCGCGTGCCGCGCTGGCCGCGGATGCGACCGCATCGAGCGGTATCTCCAGGCTGGTCAGTACGACACTGCGGGCATCGAGGCGGCCGCCGGTCAGTGCCGCCGTTACCGCCCCGGCCGTCAGCTGGCGATTGGCGCCCGGCGCTACCGCGATCATGTTCTCGCCGGCGTCGTCGACGAGAATCATCGCGACGCCTGTTGGCTCGTCACGCCGCAGCAGCCCGCTGGTGTCCACGGCCGCGAGGCGCAGCGCGGCAAGCTCATCGTCGCCTGGCGCATCAGCGCCGACCGCCGCGATCAGCGCGACTGAGGCGCCCAGCCTGGCAGCTGCGTGCGCCTGATTGGCTCCTTTGCCGCCCGGACGGATGCTGAGCTCGCCGTCCGCGACGGTCTCGCCTGGCTGCGGGAGATGACCGATCCGCACGACGTAGTCGGCATTGACCGAGCCGACGACGATTACGCGTCCCACCGCGCTGCCTCCTTCGATGCTGCGATTGCAGGCAGCAGGTCCTGCGCGATGGCAAGATCCCCGTCCAGCGGCCGGTCGGCCATCGAGTCCGGCAGCGCCGCGGCCGCGAGGTCAAGCGCAGCCGAGAGTGCGTTCCCGGCTGGCCGGATTCCGAGTTGCCGCAGGCCTCGCACGGCGGCGACAAGCTCGCAGGACAGCGCCACCCGGTAGGCGCACACCACGCCGGTGGTCGCCCGTGCGGCCTGGGTGCCGAAGCCGGCGTGCTCCTCGGCGCCCAGGGATACCACCGCACCACCCAGGGCCGCCGGCGCGGCCAGCAGGCGGATCTCGGCGAGCGCTGACTGCGCTACGTACTCGGCAATCATCAGCCCGGAACTCGGCACCGGATCAGCGGCGAGGAACCCGGCCAGTCCGGTGATGGCCGGGTCCATCAGCGCGCCCAGCCGCGCCGCGGACAGTGCCGCTGCCTGGAACACAGCGGCGCGCGCGGCATCGAGCGCCAGTGCCAGGTAGGCGGTGTGAAAGTTCCCGTTGTGCCAGAACCGCAGGCCGGCGGTATCGACGAGCGGATTCTCCGCCGCCGCGTTCAGCTCGCGGGTGACTACCTGCGCCGCGGCCGCCAGTGCGTCCACCGCCGCACCATGGACCTGCGGCAGCGCTCGGAATCCGTAGGGGTGCTGGTTGCGGCCGGTCCTGGCCAGGCTCGTCAGCCAGCAGGCCGCGCAGCGCAGCGGCCACTCGCTGCTGGCCAGGATGCGGGCGGGCCAGTTGGACAGCTTCGGCGTACGGCTCAGCCGACGCTCCCGCCGCGAGGTGGCTGAGCGCCGCGATCACCTCGCCGGCCGCCAGCATGACATGCAGGTCGTGGCATGCGATGGCGGCCTCGGCGAGGGTGGCCGCATTACTCGACATGAATGCCAGGGCGTCGGCCGCGGGCAGCGCGAACCGCGGCTGGCTGACCGCCGGCGGGTGCCCGGCAGCGTCGGCGGGGTCAGCCAGATCGGCAGCGTCAGCCAGATCGGCGCGGTCAGCCGGATCGGCAGCGTCAGCAAGATCGGCGCAGTCAGCCGGATCGGACAGCCAGTCCCGTTCGCCCAGCAGGCACAGCGCGGTCACTGCGAGCGCGGCCAGGTCACCGGTGCCGATGGCGCCATAGACCCTGGCCGGCGGTCGCAGCCCGCGGTTCACGCAGTCAGCGAGTACCGCCAGCACGCCGTCGTCGACGCCGGAACCGCCAGCCGCGATCTGGTTAGCGCGGACGGCAAGCAAGGCCAGGCCCAGTTCGGGCGCAAGGAGCGGACCGGCGTCACCCGCGTGGCTGCGCAGCAGGCGAAGGCCATGCGCGCGAGCATCCGCAGCATCGACCCGCAGCGCACGGTTCGCACCGACCCCGCTGCTTCGGCCATAGATATCGCGGCCCGCGGCGGCGTGCCCGGAGACCCGCGCGGCGAGACTGGCCCGCTGACGCCCGCTGACGCCGATTTCGACCTTGGCCGCGCGCCTGCCGATGGCGGCCACATCGGCGCAGGTCAGGGACGTTCCGTCCAGCACGATCATCGGCCCGCCCGGTACAAGTCGTCGGCACTGCGCTCCGGCCTGCTCAGGCCGGGGCTGCCACCGAGGCTAGTAGCTCGGCCCTGGCCTGCTCGACGGCGGCCAGGATTGCCCCGCGCAGTACCGGGCCGCCGGTGACTGCGGTCGGCACCACGTCGGGTCTGGCCGGGCAGATCCGGCCGACCTCGGCGGCAACCCGCCGGGACAGCTCCGG
Source organism: uncultured Actinomycetota bacterium (assembly GCA_963795265.1). Taxonomy (GTDB): domain Bacteria; phylum Actinomycetota; class Actinomycetes; order Streptosporangiales; family Streptosporangiaceae; genus JAJYUU01. Next base: position 445,088 of record CAWCHF010000008.1, read on the forward strand.
CCCGCCCGCCAGCCCGACATCGCCACCGAGCACGACCAGGCCGGGGTCGAGCACGACCGAGATCGCGGCTACGCCAGTCGCGACCCGGCTGGCCAGCTCGGTGAGGAAGTCGCTGCCTCGACCGCTGCCGGCAGCCGACGCACTGACGGCCGCGGCTACCGCCTCGGCCGCTGTCGCCGCGGTGAATCCGAACTGCGCGGCCAGCGGCTGCAGCGCCTGCGCGCCAACGAGCCGCTGGAACGCCCCGGTGGCGGGATGCGTGACATCTTCCGGCAGCGGCACGCCGGGCACCGGCAGGTAGCCGATCTCGCCGGCGGCCCCGCCCACGCCCCGGTGCAGCCGGCCGCCGAGGACCGTGGCGAGGCCGAGGCCGACGCCGAGCCAGACCAGCACGAAATCATCGAACCCTGCCGCGGCGCCGACCGCCCGCTCCGCCATCGCGGCGAGGTTCACGTCGTTCTCGATGGTCACCGGCCTGTCTAGGTCACTGCGGAGCGCGTCGAGCACCCCTTCGTGCCAGGCGGGCAGGTTTACCGCCAGCCGCGGATCGCCGGTCCGCGGGTCGAGCACGCCTGGCGTGCCGATCACGAACGCTCGCAGCGCGTCTGGCGGTACGCCGGCCGAGGCACAGGCCGCCAGGACGGCACCGCGGACGAGCGCCACCGGGTCGGCGGCACCATTGGGGTCCACCGAGATGCGGGTCACCACGTTCCCGGTGACATCCGCGACGCCGGCGCTCACCTCATCACGCTCAACGTGCAGGCCGGCCACGTACGCGCTCGACGGGACCACGCCGTACAGGGCCGCGTTCGGCCCGCGGCCGCCGGCTTGCGCGCCAGCCACGGCCACCAGGCCCCGTTCCTCCAGCCTGGCCAGT
>CAWCHF010000009.1:0-391075 GCA_963795265.1 uncultured Actinomycetota bacterium
GCGGCCCGGGCGTCCCGGCGCTCACCACCCCGCTGATCGAGCACTGGAACGGCAGGGCCTGGAGCGTGGCTAGGTTCCCCGAGCCCGCAGACGGCGGCCAGTTCAACGGTGTGGCGGCGACCTCCGCCTCGAACGTCTGGGCGGTCGGCTCGGCCGGCGCCAACAGCATCGCCGCGGGCCAGACGACCCTGATCGAGCACTGGAACGGCACGACCTGGTCCCGGCTGCCTAACCCCAGCCCGAAGGGTACTGGCACCGGCAGCGTCCTGGCCGGGGTGGCCGCGACCGGACCCGACAACGCTGGGCAGACGGCGAAACCCCCAACAGCGGTCCGGCTAAGTCCCTGATCGAGCACTGGAACGGCACCCGCTGGGCTGTCGTGCCCAGCCCCAACCCGACTGGCGACACCTACCTCACCGGTATCGCCGCCGCGTCGTCCGCTGACGCCTGGGCGGTCGGCTACACCAACCCGACTGCCTGCAGCCCGAATTGCGGGACCGCGGCCTTCCACTGGAACGGCAAGAAATGGGCGGTCACGCAGAGCATCGACCCGCCGGGCAGCTACCTGGACGTGCTCGAGGGCGTGGTCATCATCTCCAGCGACAACGCCTGGGCGGTCGGCACCTACAACGGCTGGTCGTCGACCCTCATCGAGCACTGGAACGGCAAGAGCTGGATATGGCACCTGCCGAAATAGCCCGGGTCTCGCTCGGATGTCCTATCCCGAGATGCGCTGCAGCATGCCAGCGATGAAAATGTTGACGGCCGGCGATACGCATGATGCGGGAACGCCGCCAGGCACGTCGTCGCTGCCATTACCGCCTGAATCGGCATACGGCGTGCCGACAGTCACGGCCCGCATCGCCACCAGGTGCGGGGCGAGAACCGCCGCCAGCCGGCGCGCGGTTTCCGGGGTCATCCCGGTTAAGTCTGCGGCCCGGTTAAAGTCGGGCTGGTCGTATTGTTCGCTGGTTTTGCTGACTTGTTCGTATTCAGTAATCATGACGAGCCCCGTAATAAGGCCAGTCCCCTACTGGCCGACGGAGGCAGCAAAGCACATTGTGAGGCGTTCCGCGGCTGCTATTACGAGAACGGCATTGCCGTGCTACTAACCGCGGCTTTTCTGTAAAAGCGCCCGCACCTAAGCTGACAAAGACGCATGTACGGGATCAGGCAGCACCCCGCGCAGTTGCCTGCGGGAGCTGATGCCGAGCTTCGCGAACACCTTGCGCAGGTGCCACTCGACCGTGCGCAGGCTGAGGAACATCTGGACGCTGATCTCCAGGTTCGTCTGGCCATCCCGGGCCAGCCTGGCGATCTGCGCTTCCTGCGGAGTGAGCTCGCGGGCTGTCTCGACCGTGCGCTTGCGCACTGTCTCGCCGGTCGCCAGCAGCTCGCGGCTGGCTCGCTCGGCGAATCCGGTCAGGCCCGCCGCGACCAGCATCGGGTAGGCAGTCCGCAGTTGCTGACGTGCGTCCACGCGGCGGCCCTGCCGCCTCAGCCACTCGCCGTACAGCAGATGCGCCCGTGCCAGCTCGGCGCGGACCGGGGTCCGGCCGAGCCTGGCAATCGCCTCCCGGTACAGCTGCTCGGCCGCAGCACCGTCACTGAGCAGCGCCCCGGATCGTGCCTGGATGCCGAGCGCCCAGTCGGTCCCGCTGGCGCTGGCGGCCGTGCGCACTCGCCGCAGCGCACCGGCCGCGCGCTCGGGGCAGCCGGACCGGACGGCAGCCTCGATCAGCTCGACCATCGACCAGGTGGCCAGTCCGAGCTCGTCCGGGTACTCGCCGCCCTGCTCGGCGGCGGCGAGCGCGTCGTCGTAGCGGCCAAGTCCGTTGCTGAGCAGCGCCGACGCCCAGTGCGCGGCGGTCGGCCCCGGTTCTGGTCCGGCCACGGGCGCCGGTGCCAGCATGACGCTATTCGACCAGTTCATGAACGCTGCTCCTCCTGCGGCCGTGCACGCATGTCCCGAACACGAGCCTGCCTGACGCCCGGACGCAGGCCAATGAGGCCGCCTTCAGTCCCGTTCGGGGCTGTCCCGACGGCCGGCCTTCCGGGCTAACCCGAGCCGTAGCGGGCGGCACTCTCGGGCCCGCCCGATTGCCGGCGGCATGCGCACGCGCGAGGATTCCGAATGTGGCCAGCCGGATCCTGCTCGTCGACGACAGCCCGCACTTCTGCACGGTGGCGGCTGCGCTGCTGGCCGCGCGCGGATTCGAGGTGGTGGCGGCCGCCGCGGACGGCGAGCAGGCGCTCGCCGCCGTCGCCAGGCAGTGCCCGGACGGGATACTTGTCGACATCAACCTGCCCGGATCGGACGGGTTCGCGGTCGCGGCGGACCTGGCGTCCGCGTGCTCCGGTGCGAGGATCGTGCTCACGTCTGCAGAAGTCGACGCCGTGCCCGCTCAGCTGCTGAGGACCAGCGCCGCGATCGCCTTCGTGCCCAAGCAGGAGCTGGCGGTCGCGGATCTCGGCTCGCTGTTCTCCGGCTAGCCAGCGCCTGTCAGTCCCCGGCCAGCAGGCCGGGTCAGGCGCGCAGGTAGGTGAGCACGGCAAGGACCCGGCGATGCTGCTCAGGTGACTGATGCAGGCCGAGCTTGTCGAAGATGCCGGTCACGTGGCGCTCCACCGCGGCCACAGTGACGACCAGCTCGCCTGCGATGCCGGCGTTCGAGCGACCCTCGGCGATCAGGGCCAGCACTTCCCGCTCGCGGGGCGTCAGGTCATCGACCGGGCTCGCCGTCCGAGTGCGGCCGACCAGCCGGGCGACCACGTCCGGATCCAGCGCCGAGCCGCCATCGGCAACCCGGCGCACGGCATCGGTGAACGTCGCCAGGTCACCGACCTTCTCCTTCAGCAGGTAGCCAGCGCCCTGAGCGCCGGCCGCGACCAGGTCGAACACGTAGCTGTCCTCGAGGAACTGGGACAGCACGAGCACGCCGACCTCCGGTCGCGCCGCGCGGATCTCCAGCGCGGCCCGCAGGCCGTCGTCGGTGTGGTCAGGTGGCATCTGGATGTCGGTCACGACGACGTCCGGGTCGTGCGCTGCGGCCATCCGGACCAGGTCGCGCGCGTCCGCGGCGGTGCCCGCCAGCTGGAACCCGGCCGCAGTGAGGACGTGCACGACGCCTTCCCGGACGAAGGGCTGGTCCTCGCCGACGATGACGCGAATCGGCCGCTGCGGGCTCACCGCACCACGGTAGCCTCAGCTGCCAGGTTCAGCCGGCAGCGGGATTGACGCACGCAGCACGGTGCCGCCTGCGGCCGGGCTGACGATGTCCATGGCTCCGTTCAGCGCGCCGATGCGATCGCGCAGGCCAGCCAGCCCGCTGGTGTCAGATCGCGGCACGGCGCCGCCGATGCCATCGTCGCGCACCTCGATAGTGCAATGCCCGTCGTGCATCGCCACCCGGACCTGCGCGCAGCTAGCGCGGCCGTGCTTGACGGCGTTGGTAAGCGCCTCCGAGCAGAAGAAGTAGATGCTCTCCTCAATCGCAGCCGGCATCCGCGGTTCGGGCAGCTGCAGTTCGACCGGAACGGGGAGCCTGCCCGCCAGCGCGGCGAGCGCAACGCCCAGCCCGCGCCGGGTTAGCAGCACCGGGTGCATGCCGGCCGCAATGTCCCGCAGCTCCTTCAGACCCTGCTGTGCGTCGGTCAGGGCGGCATCGAGCAGGTCCCTCGCCTGGCCGGGGTCCGGTTCCCAGTTCTGGCGGGCGAGCTGGAGGCCGATGATGGTGCTGACAAACCGCTGCTGAGCACCATCATGCAAGTCCCTGGTCACCCGCTGCCGGGCGGCATCGGACGCAGTGACCAGGCGTGCTCGCGAGGCCATCAGCTCGCGCTCAGCGCTGCGGCGTTCGGTGATGTCACGGACAAATCCAGTGAAAGCCAGCGATCCGGTCCGCCCGGTGGGGGTGACCGTGAGCTCAGCCGGAAACTCGCTGCCATCCGCGCGCATCGCGGTGACCTCGATGCGGCGATCGAGGATGGCCGTCTCCCCCGTGGCCAGGTACCGGGCCAGGCCGCGCTGGTGCGCGGCGCGCAGCGGCGGCGGCACGATCACGTCCGCGAGCTGCTGGCCCAGCAGCTCCGCTGCCGGGTACCCGAAGATGCGCTGGGCGGCGGTATTGGCATAGCTCACCCGGCCGCGCCGGTCGATACTGATCACACCGTCGAGCGCCGCGTCGAGGACGCCATACAGCCTGGCATCGCCCTCGGATAGCTCCGTCGCGCGGGCCCCGGCGGCAGCCCGCTCGCGAGCCGACTGCTCCGCCGCGAGCGAACTCTCGGCCCGGCGCCGCTCGCTGACATCGGTGAAGGCCACCACGGTGCCTTGCCCGCCGGGCAGGCTGATGGGGGCTGACCAGTACTCGACCGGAAGCAGCGAGCCGTCCGGGCGCACGAACCATTCTTCGGCGTGAGCGCTCTGCCCGGTCGCAGCCGACCGCAGCATAGGGCAGTCGAAGCGGTCGAGGCCGCTATCATCGTGGTATCTGCCGTAGAGCCCCTGATAGATGGATATACCGAGCAGATCTGAGTCGCCCGCATAGCCCAGCGTCGCGTGCGCCGCAGGGTTAGCGAACCGGACTAGCCCGCGCTCGTCGACCACCAGCACCGGCTGGCTAAGGCTGTCGAGGACCGAGGCCTCGAACATGCCGCAACCCGGCGCCGGGCGGTCCGCAGACGATCCCAGACGCAGCTCCTCGCCTAGCGAATCTCCCGCTCCATGCTACGACCGCCGGAGCCCGCCGGGCCGGCTGGCCAGGGTCTGCCGCAGACCACGCGCTCGTACGTGCCGGACGGCCGGAAGCAGCGGACAGACTCTGCACATCGACGGCGGCGAGGGTCGAGGGTCACTCACGGCCTCGCCAGGGCGAAGAACTCCGCCCGGCTGCGCGGGTCGGCTCGCAGGGCGCCGAGCAAGGTCGAGGTGATGGTCTTCGCTCCGTGTGCACGCACGCCGCGCAGCGTCATGCACGAATGCTCGGCCTCCAGCAGCACGCCCACTCCGGCCGCGCCGATCCGCGCGGCCAGGCACTCGGCGATCTGCCTGGTCAGCCGCTCCTGGACCTGCGGCCTGGCGGCAAAGTGCGCCACCAGCCGGGCCAGCTTGGACAGCCCGAGGATGCGCTCGCCCGGCAGGTAACCGACGTGCGCGACGCCGGCGAAGGGCAGCAGATGGTGCTCGCAGACGGTGCGGAACGGGATGCCGCGCGCCAGCACCAGCTCGTCGTAGCCCGCATCGTTCGGGAACGTCGTCAGCCTCAGTGGCCGCGGCTGAAGCAGCTCGGCGTAAGCGCTCGCCATCCGGGCCGGAGTCGCCCGCATGTCGGTCCGGCTGACGTCCACGCCGAGTGCCGACAGGAAGTCGGCCGCAGCACGCTGCGCGGCGTCCATATCGATGGCGGCCAGGGCCGTAACCAGCACGGCCGAGTCGCCAGCCGGGGCGCGGCTAGCTGAGCCATGACCTCCCGCGGGAGCGCGGGAGCGCCGCGGCCCGAAGGCCGGCCTTGTCACCGCCTGTCCGTCCGTCATGTGGCGAGATCCTCCGCAGCTTGACACCGATTCGCACAGGTCGCGGGCACCCGGTGCCGCGGTGCTGCTATCAGGCTCGCGCCCGCGGCACCGCGTCGCGCCCGTGAAAGTCCCTGGCCCACGCGCTGCGGCCGCAATCTGGCACAGACCAGGACCTCCCCGGGCATCCGGTCGAGGCGCTGGCAGCGGATGCGGCCGCGGCTTGCAGCCGGGGCAGAATGGAGTCAATGGCTGAGGGCACGGGCGGGAACGCATTCGTGATCGTCGGCGGCGGTGTCGCAGGCGGCAATGCTGCCGCGACCCTGCGGGACGAGGGCTTCGGCGACCGGGTTGTGGTCATCAGCGGGGAACCCGGCGTCCCGTTCGGGCGTCCGCCGCTATCCAAGACGTATCTGCGGTCGGAGGAGGATCTCGACGGCTGGTATGTCCGTCCTGCCAGCTGGTACGAGGATCATGACGTGGAAATTGCCGGCCCGTCGAGCGCCGTCGCCATCGATGCCGCGGCGCACACGGTCGTCCTGGAATCTGGCCAGGAGCTCAGGTATCGGAAGATCCTGGTAGCCACCGGCGGCCGGAATCGGCGGCTTGACGTTCCCGGCGCTGACCTGCCCGGCATCCACTACCTGCGCACGGTGGCCGACTGCGACGCAATCAAGGCCGAGGTGCAGCCCAACCGTCGCGCGGTCGTGGCGGGCATGGGCTTCATCGGCTGCGAGGTGGCCGCATCGCTGACACAGCTCGGGGTGCGCGTTACCGCGGTCTTTCCGGACCCGGTGCCGCTGAAAAAGGTTCTGGGTGCAGAGGTCGGCGGGCTGATCGGCGGCTTCCACCGCGCCAGCGGAGTCGAGCTGCTGGCCGGAGATCAGGTTGCCGCGTTCGAGGGGACGGACCGGCTGGAGACCGTCGTCACCGCCAGCGGCACACGTGTGGCATGCGATTTCGCCGTAGCTGGCGTCGGGATAACTCCTGCTTTCCCGCCATTCACCGGATCATCGGTCGCCGAGGCCAACGGGGTGCTCACCGACGAGTTGTGCCGGACCAGCGCCGCCGATGTCTATGCGGCCGGCGATGTGGCTAACCATCTCCACCCGCTCTTCGGGCGGGTCCGCGTCGAGCACTTCAACAATGCCGAGAAACAGGGCGCCGCAGCCGCCCGGTCCATGCTCGGCTCGGCCGCGCCCTATGCCTATCTCCACAGCTTCTGGTCGGATCAGTACGACCACAAGATTGAGTATGTCGGGCACGCCACGACATGGGACGAGTTCGCGGTTCGCGGCAGCCTGACCGAGGGCAAGCTGGTCGGCTTCTACCTGCTCGACGGACTCGTACAGGCTGCGGTCGGGCTGGACCGCGGGGGGGACCCCGAACTGGACCACGACAGCGAGATGGCCGCCAGTGCCCGCCTGGTGGCGCAGCGAGCGCGGCCTGCCCCGGGTTTGCTCGCCGATGACCAGGTAGACCTGTGGTCACTCGTGGCTGGCAACTGACGGAGCGGCTGCGACGGCCGGCCGCTAGGCGTTGGAGAAAAGCGGGATGTTCGCTCCGCTGGCCGGGGCCAGCGGGCTGTCGAGCAGCGCGAGGATCAGCGCCGCGACCTCACCCGGTGTCAGGCCGGGCCGAAGCCCGGGATTGGCCTGGCGGAGCATCTGGGTATCGACGGCGCCAGGGCTCACGCAGATGGCGCTGATGCCATGCTCCTTGCCCTCCACCGCGACTGCCTCAGTGAGGCCGATCACGCCGTATTTGGAGACGTTGTACGCGGCCAGGCCGGGGAACTTCTCGGTCGCATAGACACCGGAGAGCGAGGCGATGTTCACGATCCGCCCTGCCTCGCCACTGCTAGCCATGGCGGCGAATGCCGCGCGGCAGCACAGGAATGAGCCCGTCAGGTTGACGCCGATGGTCTCCTCCCACAGCTGGCAGGTCGTCGCCGCGAACGGCGCGGGCGTGAGCACTCCGGCGGCGCAGACCAGCGCCGTGACCTGGCCCGATTCCCGGGCTACGGCGAAGAGGCGGTCGACTTCGGCGGAATTGCGCACGTCCGTGGGCACGGCCGTGGCAAGGCCGCCGGCCTGCCGGATCTGGCCTGCGACACCCTCAAGTGCGCTGCCGTCGCGGGCGGCTAGCACGACGTGCGCGCCGGCCGCTGCCATCGCCTGAGCAGTCGCAGCGCCGATCCCGCGGCTGGCGCCGGTAACGACAGCCAGCCGGCCGGTCAGCCAGTGCTGCGGGTCACCCATCGCGTCCGGCCACCGGTACGTGCGCGGCCAGCCTGCGGTAGAGGTGCTCATGAGCATCCAGGCTCCGCCCTAGGTCGAGCCGGCTGCAGGCGTGCTCGCGGCAGGCCGGACGGGATATCCCGGCGGCTCTGCCGACGGCGGCTGCGGCGGCCGGCACATCGCCGGCGGGCACCACGAAGCCGGTAACATCGTCCGCGACTACCTCGGCGAGCGCCCCGCGCCTGAACGCCACGACCGGCGTGCCGCACGCCTGGGCCTCGGCGGCGGCCATCCCGAAGGGCTCGTCCCATCGCGACGGACACAGCACCACGGCGGCACGAGCCATGGCCGTCCACAGCGATGTCCGGGGAATGCCCTGGTGCACGGCCACGCCTGGCCAGGTCCGCCGAGGGCCGATCTGCTGGCTGACGTAGTCCGCGTCGTAGCTGTCGCCATAGACGTCGATGCTGACTCCGGCGGCGCGGGCGATGTCGATTGCCTCGGCTGCGCCCTTCTCCGGGCTCAGCCGGCCAGCGAAAACGGCGCCGTTCCCGGCGGTCCGGGACCAGGGAATGGTGCTGGTCGGCACGTAGGGCGGCAGGATCGCATCGACGGCCACGACCTGGCGCCATGCGCGCGCCTGGGAGACAGATACGGCGGCTACCGCTGCGTGGCCGGCCGGAGCCCATCGCATCGCGAAACGCCGCCGTGACCGCCTCAGCTGGCGGCAGGTGGAGTGTGTGCACGACGGGGGCAGGCAGCGAGGCTGCCAGCCGGATGGCCGGCGCGTCGAATGCGTGATTGTGGATCACGTCGTAGCGGATTCGCTGCATGCTCAGGTAGACGCCGGCAAAGGCAGCCTCGGCCGCCGCCGACGCTGCAGCCGCCGATGCCGCAGCGGCTGGCGCGGCGGCCCGGTAGAGCGTCCCGGTCAGCGCGCCGGGATCGACTCCGGTGTCGATCACGGTCACGCCGGGGATGGCCGAGCCTGACGCGGCGTAGACATGTACGTCGTGCCCCCGGTCCGCCAGGCCGCGGGCAAGATCGGACACGAAGGCCTGCGAACCGCCGCACTGCGGCTCCCGGATGGCGGTCACCAGCGGCGCCATGATCGCGACCTTCATTGCGCCAGCGTCTTGACAGCAAGATCCCGCGGCGGATTGACGCCCAGCAGCTCGAACGGAACCTGCGGCTGGCCGCGCCTGCGGACCTCGCCTGCTACATCCGGATAGAAGATCTCGGCCAGGTCTACCGCCTCCGTGACGCTGGCGAATTCGATTTCCATCGGTCCGCCGAAGCTCACGTACTGGTAGCCCCGGTCCGTGAGCCAGTCGGTGTTGCTCGGCCAGATGATGATCACCTGGCCACCTGGCCTGCAGACCCGCTCCATCTCAGCCAGGCCCGCCTCGCCACCGTGTCCTGGTGCCGGGGTGAAGGCCGAGCAGGCGACGACCAGATCCGCGAAATCGTCAGCAATGGGCAGGTCATCGAAGAATCCGTGGACAACCCGGACGCGGCCGCCGTTGTCAGCGGCCGCGAGCTTGCCGGTCAGGATCCGGCGCAACGGCTTCGCGGGCTCGACGGCGATGACCAGCTGCGAGCGATCGATGAGCTCCATGGTCAGCCGGCCCGTGCCAGCGCCTACCTCGACTATCCGGGCTGCGCTGCGCGGCAGCCAGCCGACGACGCCAGGGTGCAGATGCTCGGCGCTGGCGAGCCGGTCATAGAGCTCCGGCTCGAGCCGGTACAGCAGCTGCCAGGCCAGCGCTGCGTCGGTCCGGGGATCGCCGTGACCATCGCTGATGAATCGGCTCGCCTCATCGCGGGTGAGCACGCTCAGGTCGGCGGCGTCGTAGCGGTGCCGCAGTTGCCCGGCCCGGCCGGGGCGGGTCTCAGACTGGATCACCGACGGCAGCCCAGTTCTTGTCCGTCTCCCACAACCGGACGGACCGCAGCAGCCCCGGCGGAAGCTCCGGCCGGAGCCGTTGCCAGAAGGTCACGGCGAGGTTCTCCGCCGTCGGGATGCACCCGTCCAGCCATGGCACATCCGTATTCAGGTTGTGATGGTCGACATCGCGGATGATCTTCCGGCACATGACGTCCGAGAGCAGTTTCAGGTCCAGGACATAGCCGCGGGCCGCATCGATCTGGCCGGCCACGACGACCTCCAGGAGGTAGTTGTGCCCGTGCAGGTTCGCGCATTTCCCGAACATGCGCCGGTTGTCCTCGTCCGACCGGCCCGGATCGTAGAGCCGGTGGGCGGCGTTGAACGACTCGCGGCGGCCAGCCAGCACTGTCGTCGGGCTGGCCGGGGGCCGGCCGGTTACCTCAGCGACCTCACCGCGTGCCTGATCGGCCATCTCCAGCCCCCCTTGGCCCGCCTCGTGCGGGCCGCCGCTGACCGGCCCATGGCAGCACGAGCCTCGTCTCGCCACCCACGGTTGCCCACCGGGCCGTCCGGTCGCGCCCGTGGCGGACGCTGGTCCGCGGTGCGGAACGGATCAGCCGACCGCCAGCACCATCCGGGATCCGGTGCCGAACTCAGTCTCCGCAACGCCGCAGCCGACGAAGCCGGCCGCCCGGTAGAACGCCTGTGCATGCGGGTTGGCCGTCACCTCCAGGCGCCGCACCCCGCGCTCTCTCAGGACCACGGCGATGTGCTGGACCAGCGCTGTGGCAATGCCCTGCCGCATCCAGTCCGGGTCGACGAACAAGTCCTCCAGTTCGACGGCGCTTCCGCTATCCAGCCAGGTCGCGAAGCCGACCACGGAACCGTCCTCCTCGGCGACGTACGTGCGGCCGTCGGCTAGCCCGGCCGGCCCGAGGATCAGGTACTCCGGCTGAGCCAGCAGGTTGTCACGGTCGCCGGCATTGGACAGCGACGCGCGGCGATAGACGCCGTCGGCGGCCGCGAGGTCGGCGGGGCACCCGAGCCGGATCACAGCCACAGTCTCTACTACCCGCCGCGGAGGGAACAGTAGTCACCGGGCCGCCGCGTCCTCGGCAGGCTGGCGATCTGGTATCTACCGGAGGAAACTATGCGGATTGGGTTGCACGCGCTGGGAATCGGATCCGGCGCCCGTCCGCAGGTCATCCGTGCCGTCAGCGCGGCTGCCGAGCAGAGTGGCTTCGCCACCCTATGGTCGGGCGAGCACGTGGTGATGGTGGACCGCCCCGCGTCCCGTTACCCCTACTCCGACGACGGCCAGATTGCCGTTCCCGGCGATGCCGACTGGCTTGACCCGCTGCTGGGCCTGACTTACGCGGCAGCAGTCACGAACCGCATCGGGCTTGCGACCGGGATCCTGCTGCTGCCCGAGCACAACCCGGTGCACGCGGCTAAGCAGGTCGCCACCCTGGACGTGCTCTGCGAGGGGCGGCTGACGCTCGGGATCGGCATCGGCTGGTCGGCCGAGGAGTTCGCCGCCCTCGGCATCCCTTTCGCCGGGCGCGCGCAGCGCACCGCCGAGTACGTGGCGGCGATCCGGACACTGTGGTCAGCTGACCAGGCGTCCTTCAGTGGCGAATTCACCCGCTTCGACGCTATCCGGGTCTATCCCAAGCCCGTTCGAGAGCGCCGCGTCCCGATCGTGGTCGGCGGAAACTCCGACGCTGCGCTCAGCCGGGTCGCCACCTTCGGGGACGGCTGGTACGGCTTCAACCTCACTGCCGCGCGGGCGGCGGAACGCATCGGCGTGCTCGACCGGTTCTGCCGTGAGCAGGGCCGTGCCCTCAGCGATCTCACCGTGGCCGTGGCGCTGACCGACGCCAGCCCTGCGATGCTGCCGGACCTGGCCCGTACGGGAGTGACCGAACTGGTGCTGGTGAGCGCGCCGCCCGACGCTGCAGCGGCGGCCGTCGACTGGGTGGCGGGACTCGCGGCCGACTGGGGTATCCGGCCCGCAGGGGTTACCGGCGAGCCAGGAACGTGATGATCGCGGCGGCCAGCGCCCTGGCTATCCGCCGCTGGACGCTCGGCCGGGTGAGCAGTCTGGCATCAGTCACGTTGTTCATGTTCCCGCATTCGATGAGGACCTTCGGCATGGTGGTGAGATTTAGCCCGGCCAGGTCATTGCGGAAGATGTAGCCGTCGTGGCCGTAGTAGTCGCTGACCGGCATCGGCGCAAGCCGGCGCATCGCTGCATGCACGTACCGGCCGAACCGGACTGAGGACTTGATCACCTTGTTGTTGGGGCCGTCCGCAACTGGCTCCAGGATGGTGAAGCCGCGTCCGCCGGCCGGACCCCAGTCGGCGTGGATGTCGATCGATACATTCGCGTGCGCACGGTCCAGGATCCTGGCCCTGGTGTTCACGCACGGCCCTATGCCGCGGTTGCTGGAGCGGGTCATCACGACCCTGGCACCCGCCTTGATGAGGTCCGCACGCAGGTACCTGGCTACGTTGAAGTTGAACCGCGCCTCGGTGTAGCCGCCGGCTGTCTGGGTTCCGGTGGTGTCGCAGTCTTCCCACTCCCGGCCGTTCCAGACCTTGTGGTTCAGGTAGCCAGGGTCGGTCCAGTTACGTCCGTTATGACCGGGATCAATGCCGATAATCTTTCCCGTCAGCGGCTTGCGGACTGCCTGCGCTGGGCGGCTGCTCGCTGCGGCCGCGCCCGCCGTCATCACCAGCGGCACCATCACCGCCGCCAGCGCCGCGGCCAGCAGCCGGCGACCTGGCCGGCCGGTCCGGTCACTGTCAGATTGCATGATCGCTGCCTCCGGTCGCGCGTGCGCCGGAGCAGTGACACCGGCCGTGGAACAAGCTACCGCTGTCATGAATCGGACCGCTATGGCGACGACGCAGCAAAATCTCGCGTCGCGTGCTGACAGGGAGCGCGCTGTTAATCTGTCGCTGCGCCAGCGGAGAACGGGTTAGGTTCCGTTCATGGCGGAGATCCACGGCAGGGCCGACAGCCGATTCGACGCGGTGCGGCAGGCGCTGGCTGACTCGCTGGCGACTGACGACGTGGGTGCGGCAGCCGCGGTCTTCCTGGACGGCGAGCCGGTCGTCGACATCTGGGGCGGCTACGCTGACGCGGCCCGAACCGTCCCGTGGCAGCGCGACACCATTACCAACCTCTGGTCTACGACAAAGACGATGACAGCACTGTGCGCACTGATCCTCGCCGACCGCGGCGACCTTGACCTGGCCGCGCCAGTCGCCCGTTACTGGCCCGAGTTCGCCACTGCCGGCAAGCACGACATTCAGGTCCGCCACCTGCTGTCCCACACTGCCGGACTGCCCAGCTGGGACGAGCCGATGACGGTCGAGGACCTCTACGACTGGCCGGCTGCCACTGCGCGGCTCGCCGAGCAGGTACCTCTGTGGGCACCGGGCACGCGGGCTGGCTACCACGCGCTGACCCAGGGCTTCCTGGTCGGCGAGGTGATCCGCCGGGTCACCGGGCGGAGCGTGGGCACCTTCTTCGCCGACGAGGTGGCCGGGCCGCTGGCAGCCGACTTTCATATCGGGCTGGCCGCCCGCCACGACGACCGGGTCGCGCTGGTCATCGCGCCGCCCGCGCCTCCTGCGCCGTCGGCCCAGCCAGCAGATCGGACGGCGTCTTCGCCGCCCGCAGCCGGCAATCCGCCGGTGCGGCCGGCTGACGCGAACACCACGGGCTGGCGGCGAGCCGAGATCCCGGCCGCCGGCGGACACGGCAATGCCCGCTCGGTCGCCGCCGTGCAGTCGGTGCTGGCATGCGGCGGAGCAGTCGGCAGCGTCCGGCTGCTGTCAGCGGCGGGCTGTGAGCGCGCGCTCGAGGAGCAGTACAACGGCGTCGACCACATCCTCGGCGTCCGGATGCGCTATGGCATGGGGTACGGCCTCGGGGACTGGCTGCCCAACGCGCGCGCCTGCTTCTGGGGCGGATGGGGCGGATCGATCGTCCTGGTCGACCTCGACGCACGCATGACGGTGTCGTATGTCATGAACCAGATGCTGGATCAGGGGTCCCTCGGGGACCACCGCGCTCTGGGCGTCGTGATGGCCGCCTACGCGGCTATCGTCGCATAACCAGCCCTGATATGCCGCCGGGCTTGCTCACGTCGTCTCGCGCAGCACCTGATCCAGCACGCTGGCGAACTGCTCCGGCTGGGCCAGGAAGCCACCGTGGTCGCCGGGGAACTCGACGGCGGTCGTGCCGAGCCGACCGGCAAGGGCCGACGCCGCGCGGTTGGCGAGCTGGCCAGCCGATGTCGCCCCGACGCCCACCACGATGCGTGTCGGCGCCGCCCGCAGTGCGTCGATGTCCGGCCGGAAGCGAGTTGTCGGCCGGATCAGGTGGGCGAGGAACTGATCGGTGCTGGCGCGCATCCGGGTCACCTGCTCGGGCGAAGGCTGCCAGCGCGCCGCGGGCTGCGCCGGGGCCGCGCCGAGCCCGGCATAGGCCATGAACTTCTGCATCGCCTTGTCAGCACCGTCGGCCCGGTACGTCTGGTAGACATCGTCGATCTGGCCGCGCACCAGCGCACCGTCGGCCAGCAGGTCGATGACCGGTGGTTCGTGCGCGACCAGCGTGCGAACCTGGTCCGGGTGGGCGGTGACGAGCGCGAGCCCGACTGTGGCACCGCCACTGCTGCCGAAGAAATCGGCCGGCCCGGTGCCGACCGCAGACAGCAGCCGGTGAATGTCATCGGCCTGCTGCTCAGGCGTCACGTCCGCGGACATGTCCTGGCAGCTGCTGTCACCGAGACCGCGCGGATCGTAGGTCACGACCGTGTATGCGGCGGCGAGCGCGCCGGCGAGTCCGGTGAAACCTGTGCTATCCATCGGCGAGCCGACCAGCAGCAGCAACCGGCCGGTGCCGCGTCGTTCGTAGTACAGCCGTGCGCCGGGCACGTCCAGCGTATGAGCTACCGGATCGGAATCGGTCATGACGGATCGTCCTTCCGTGCGTCGCGCCGGTCAGCGGCCAGGCTAGCAACCACAGGCCGGCCCCGGCGGCCGGCTGCTGTCCGGCGAGCGCCGGGGCCGCACCGTGCTCTATGTCACTACCGAGCGCGGACTGGCGCTGCTGGAACCCGCTGACCTGGCGCGGTAATCCAGTGACCCGACTGCGGCTGTCCTGTACCGTATTGTCGTGCTCTTCGCAGTTGTCGCTCTGCGGCCCATCGATAGCCGTGCTGGGTTCCGGCCCGGCCGCGCACCCGCGGACCGGTGACGACCGCAACGGTCGCCGCGGCGCCAAGGGCATCGTTCGTCGCGAGGACGCTCGGCAGGCTTCAGACGCTGATCTACGTCGTGATCGCCGTGCACATCGGGGTCTGGATCGTCAGCGCGCTGTACTACGACATCACCCAGGTGCGGTACGTCATCGGCGGCCACCAGATCATGTACCTCAAGCCGGGCTGGGACCAGCTGCCGAAGCACCTCGGGTTCACTACCTACGCCTGGTGGACGGTGGTCAGGCACGCCATTCGCAACGTCTACGAGGGCCTGCTCGGCGGCCTGCTGGGCATGGTGGTCGGGATCAGGTGGAAGCCACCGAAGCCTGCCACCAGGTTCGACAACCTGCTCGTCCGGCTGCACTTCCCCAGCAGGCACCAGCAGCGGCGGACAACACCGGCGCAGGTGATCTTGTCGCCGCTGACCGTGAGCCTGGCGGGCCTGCCCGGCTTCGTGGTGGCGCTGGCCGCCGTGCTGGGCGGATCCTGGCTCTTCCATCATTTTCACCTGGTCGTCCACCTGCCGGCCGTGACGTTGCCGCATCAAGCGCTGGTGCAGTCCTATCTGGCGACGTGGCAATGGCAGTACCAGCTTGTCGGCCTGGCAGCCGGCCTGTTCTACGGGCGCAAGGCATTCTTCAAGATCGCCGAGGACATCCAGCTGTTTTTCATCGAGCGCCGCATCGCCGCGGGCCGCAGACCCGGCTGGGTCTACCCATGGAATTACCGACTGCGGTATGACCAGGTCATGGCTGAGACCGGCGGAACAGTCCGCGGACACGGCCGGTGGATCTCGGTTTTCATGCCCGTCGTACTGGCGGCCGGCCTGCTGCTCACCGCCGACGGCATCTACGTCCGGTTCTGGATCGCCAAGGGTCGCTAGCATTCGCTCGCGCGCTTAGCTGCCGTTCGCGTTCAGCTTGCGAGTCAGCATGGCCAGCACCTCGTCCTGGGCCATCAGGTGCTCCTGGATCTTCACCGCCTCGTGCAGGACCGCGTCGGCGTCCTTGTAAGTAGCCTCCGAGCGCTTGTCCGCGGCGGCAGCGAGCACGTTCTGACCGACGATGATGACGCTCAGCAAGACCAGCTGCAGGAATGTCTGGGAAATCCACGAGACCAGCGTCACGGCGTTGCCGGACTTTATCGCCTCCGGCAGGCTGACCAGCGCCAGTGCAGCGAAGGCGTAGGCGCACCACATCGTGCCCACGCCGTCGGTGACCTTGACCGCGAGCCAGGCATTGAAGCGCTCCGCGGCGTTGCGGTGCGGCAGCTGGTCAAGGGCCCTGACGGGGCCGCCCACAAATCCGCCGAGCTTCTCCGTGGTCCGGCGATGCGGCACGTAGTCATAGATCGGCTCATCGGCCATCGGTGCGCTCCTTTGCAGTCTGCCGCGGTCACCGGCCGCCGCGCGCCCCGGCGCTCCGCCGCCCGGCGCTGCGGCCTGGCACCAAGTTGATCACGCCAGGCCGCCTCAGCGCGCTGCGGCACGCCTGGCCGGGACAGCTCTGAGCGGTGCGGCTCGGCGGCCCGACGGTCAGCAGCCGCCGGCCGGCCCCGGAATGCCCTCGCCGTCGGACGGCTCATCGACTTCGCCGGCTACCACGGGACGCAGCACCGCGCCGAAATGCACCACGTACCAGCGGCCGCGCCAGGAGATCAGCGACGCGATCCCGATGGACCGCTCCTGGCCACGGACCTTGTAGACGATCCGGGCCCCGCCCACGTGCCAGTAGCCGACCGAGTTATAGCAAGCACCCGGTGGCACCCACTCGGCCTCGAGCTCGGGCACGATGACCCGGACCAGGCGCGCATGCCTGGCCGCGCGGCCGAGGTACTGATGGGCCGCGAGGATGTCGAGCCGGTAATCGTAGACCAGCCTGTTGCGCCAGTCGGCGGCCGGATCGTAGATCGCCTTGACCTGCTGGTAGGCAAAGACCGGGAAGAACGCAGGCAGCGCCAGCCGCGGCCTGGCCGGTCACTACCGCAGCCCACAGGTCCGTCATCTCGGCATGCAGGACCGGGCTGCGAGCTGGCGGCCGGGTGGCGGTCTGATGCAGTCCAGGCGCAACCGCGGGGACCGGCAGGACCACCGGCCAGGACGGCCGCGGCGCCGGCGACGCGGCCGGAGACTGGGCCGGGACGACAGCCGGCGGGCTGGTCGAGGTAGCGCCGGCTGCGACCGGGCTGGCCGGCGGGGAGGTTGCGGCCTGGCCGCAGCCGGCCGCTGCGGCCGCAGTCGCCAGCAGCGCAAAGCCGCTCATTGCCCGCGCAAACCCTCGACTCATGCGCAGAATAGTAAGCCCAGGTCCGGCCGCCAGGCGGGTCAGCCCGGAGCCTGGCCAGTGACCGGGCGGCGGCCGACGAACAGCACTCGCCCCGGCCGGGCATCGTTCCCGGCGAAGATCCCGTCGGCTACTCCGGCGCTGAAGCCCGCGTCGGCCAGCAGCCTGAGCCACGTCTGCCGGCCGAACGAGCCCAGCCGGTGCGCCTCATGCACCACTCGCACCCGGCCGTCCGCCGCACGCAGCGTGAAGTCATACTCGGCCAGGATCCAGTCGTCTGCGTGATCCGGGTCAGACGTGCGCTCCCGGAAGCTCGCCTGCCGGCCGCCGCGGCTCGCTGCCGCCGCCTCCCCCGGTCCCCGGCCGGAACGTCTCGGCCGTGTGGTCGGGAGCGAACACGGCGATCCCGCCAGGACGGCAATGCGCGAACGCCGTGTCGATCACCAGCCGCAGGTCATGCTGGGTTGTCACGTAATCGATGGCGTCGTGCACCAGGACGCCGTCGAACAACTCGCCCAGCCGGACCGAGCGCATGTCACCCAGCACGTGCGCGCAGTCAGGGTTAAGCAGCCTGGACACCTCGAGCATCTGCCCGGACAGGTCGACCAGCGTCAGTGACAGGTCGCCCTTCAGGTGCAGGGCGACATGACCGCCGCCGCTGCCGAGGTCGAGCACGTCCGGACCGGAATGCCAGCCGACCCGAAGACGCCTGGATCGCAGCCGCGTCCGCCGCGTACTCAGCTGGCGGTGAGATCAGCGGCCACCAGGACGCGAGCTCCTGATACAGGCTGTAGTCAGCGTCAGTGTCCGGTCACCGTTCCGTCATCGCTCGGATCGTCCGCAGGCCTAGGCGCATGCACCGCTAGCCTTACTGCGGGTCAGTCAACATAATGCCAGGAGGACGCCACGTGGCGAAGACACCCGACCTCGGCCAAGCCGCCCCAGACTTCACCCTGCCCGGCGTACTGGTCACAGACGGCGACGCAGCCAAGGCGAGTACACCCTGTCTGAGCAGCGCGGCAAGCCGGTCGTGCTCGCCTTCTACCCTGGTGACAACACCGCGGTGTGCACCCGCCAGCTGTGCTCCTACACCTCGGGCCTGGAGAGCTTTACCGGGTTCGGCGCGACCGTCTGGGCGATCAGCCCGCAAGGCCTGGCCAGTCACGAGCAGTTCGCCCGCAAGTACAACCTGGCGTTCCCGCTGCTCGCCGACGAAGGACTGACGGTGAGCAAGCAGTACGGCATTACCCTGGGCGGCGCCGGGCTGCGCCGGTCGGTGTTCGTGGTCGACGCCGACGGCGTCCTGCGCTGGAAGCACGTCACGCTGGTCGGGCTAACCTTCCCCAGTGCTGCCGCCATCTCGGCGCAGCTGTCGGCACTAAGACACGGTGACAACATGCGGATCCTGATCATCGGCGGCACTGCGTTCGTCGGCCGGCACATCACCCAGGCGGCTCTCGATGCGGGGCACGACGTCACGCTCTTCAACCGCGGGCAGACCGGGCCAGCGCTGTTCCCGCAGGCACGGCACCTGACCGGGGACCGGAACGAGGACCTGTCCGCGCTCGCCGACGGCAGCTGGGACGCGACCATCGACGTGAGCGGCTACTTCCCGCGCCAGATCAGGTCGCTCGCGGCCGCGCTCGGCGGACGCGGCGGCAGGTACGTCTTCATCTCCAGTGTCTCCGCGTACAGCCCCTCGGTGCCGCCGGACTACGACGAGAATGCGCCGCTGGCTGAGGTCGTGGACGCGGAGGCGCATGAGGTCACCAACGAGAACTACGGGGGCCTGAAGGTTGCCTGCGAGCAGGCGAGTACCGAGCTGTTCGGGCCCGGCACGACAATCATCAGGCCGACCTACGTCATCGGCCCCTACGATCGCACCTACCGGTTCACCTGGTGGGTGGACCGGCTCGCCAGCGGCGGCAACGTGCTGGCGCCGGGCAATCCGGACGATCCGATCCAGGTCATCGACGCGCGCGATATGGCCGCGTGGATCATCTCGCTGCTAGAGAAGTCGATCTCGGGCACCTTCCACGCGGTCGATCCCGCACCTCCGTTCGGTTTCGGCCAGATGCTGGCGGCCATCGCGGCCGAGGTGGCGCCGCCTGGTACCACGCTGACCTGGGTGGCCAGCGATTTCCTGCTCGGCCAGGGGATCGACGGAGCCGCCCTGCCGCTGTGGGCCGAGGGCGAGAGCGATGGCGCGAACATGAGCCGGGCCGATCCGGCCGCTGCCGGGCCGCCGGCCTCGCACCCCGGCCGCTGCGCTCGACGGTCGCCGATATCCGGGCGGAAGACCGGGCTCCCGGTGCAGTGCCGCCCGGCGTCGGCATCTCGGCCGAGCGCGCGGCGGAACTGCTCGTCAGCTGGGCCGAGGCCGCTCGCTGAGCGTTAGCCGCCGAAAAACACAAACCGGGCGACAATCACCAGCGCCACGATGGCGAGCGCGATGAGCGCCTTCGCCGCGATCCGCCGCTCCTGCCTGACCGCGGCGGCGATCTCGCCGTGAAAGGAGTCCAGTTGCCGAGGCAGGCACGGCTCGATGCCCGCTGCGGGCTGCCGGGCCGGACCGGGCCGGTCACCGGTTACGGGCTGCCGCTCGGCCCTGGTCGGCGGCTCGGCCCCGGCGGCAGGCTGGCGAGGTCCGGTCATGCCCGCACCGCGAGGTTCCCGGTCTTCTCGGTCTTGTCCCAGGAGGTCCCCGCTCCCCTGGCCTCGAGCACGTACGAGGCGAAAGTCACGGCGCAGAGCAACGGGCCGAATCCGCCGAGATAGATCAGCAGCGGGCTGAGGAACCGGCCTAGCCGTCTGGTCTCGGCAACCTTGGCCAGGTAGGCGACCAGCATGGAGGCGGCCAGCCACACGTAGGTGAACAGCTCGATGACGTCCGCGTGGTGCCGGAGCGCAGCCGCGCCGGTGAGCGCCAGCAGATGGTAGATGACGAATCGCAGCGGCGGCGGCCAGATCGCGGCCAGCATGATGATCACGCTGACCGCGCCAGGGAACATGACGCCCTGGCGCCAGACATGCTTGGCGGTGCTCGGGTCGATCAGCAGCGAGTACGACGTGATGAATACGTACGTCAGCAAATTGGTGATCCACAGCGCGTGGAACGCGTGCCAGGCCAGCGAGTGGTCCACGAAGAACAGCGTGACCAGCGCCGCCGAGGACCCGATCATGAAAGGCCGGCTGGAGCAGCAGCGAGAACCAGAACAGCCCGAAGCTGACGCTCCCCAGCCGGTGCCGGCGTGCCCGCAGCCAGCGTGGCCGGAACCAGAGCCAGCTGAACCGCCGGGTGACCTGGATGTTCCCCCGGCCCCAGCGGAGCCGCTGCTTCCACAGACCGGTAATCGTGCGCGGCTCCTCGGCCCAGACGACCGCGTGCGGCTCGAATACCACCCGCGCTCCGGTCAGCTGGGTAAGGAAGGTCGTCACGGTGTCCTCGGCCAGTGTCTCGGTGTCGATGCGGCCGCCGATCGCCTCGATGTTCGCGCGCGAGTGCAGCTGCGCCCCGCCCGCCAGGCAGGCAACCGCACCCAGGACGTTCTGGCTGCGGCGGGCCGCGGCCTGCGCGGTGATGTACTCGTAGCCGATGAACTTGGTCATGTAGTTGCCTGGCCGGCTGCCCTCCTTGATGTAGGCGTTCACCGAGCCGACTTCCGGATCGGCCAGGTGCCGCGTCATCAGCCGCAGCGAGTCCGGCTCGTAGATCACGTCCGAGTCCATGATCAGCACGGCCTGCATCCAGTCGTCGGCAAGAACCTGCTCGAGCCCGTGGTTGAGGGTGTGCGCCTTGCCCATGCCGCCGACCGCCCGGCGCAGGTGGAACACCCGGCCGGGAAACTCGCGCTCCTTGGCGCGCAGCAACTCCGGTGTCTGGTCCGTGCTCGCGTCGTCGATGACGTAGACCCGCAGCCGGTCCTGCGGGTACTCCAGGCTCATCAGCCGGTCGACTGACGCTCCGATCACCAGCGCCTCGTTCCAGGCCGGAACCAGGACCGCGGTGCGCGGCAGATAGGGCGCGCACTTGCGGTAGTGCAGCCGCCGGAAGTGCAGCCCGACAAGGAGGAACTGATAGCTCGCCACGACCAGCGGCAGCGCGCCGACCATCACCAGCGAGACAAGCAGCCATTTCAGCGCGGTCATGGTCAGCCGGCCGTCCCGGCGAGCACGATGCCTAGTGCCTGCCGGACCGAGTCGTACCGGCCGACGTCCCGGCTGTCATGGCTGTCGCTGCTGGCCACCAGCCGGACCCCGGCCTGAGCGAGTGCCGTGAGCGTGCGCGGCGACGGGCAGCTCCACTTCTCGTTCACCTCGGCCATCGCGCCAGCGGCCTGAAGTCGGGCAGCCAGCCAGCCAAGCAGGCCGTCTGGCACCTGGTCCTCGGTCAGGCCGATCTTCGGCAGCACGCTGAACAAGTGCGCGAGCAGCGGGTGCGGCACCGCGCCAGCCGCGTTGGCGGTGGCCTCGACCAGGCATTCGACCGTATCGGCCGGGCTGACCTCACCGTCGGCCAGCGCTTGCCTGATCCCGGCAGGCTCGACCGGCCCGAGGTCTGCCGGGAACTGGTGGTCGGCGATCAGGACCAGGTCGATGCCGCTGAGATCAGCGGGCAGATCCAGCCGCCCGGTCATGTCCAGGATCTTGGCCTCCACGCCGGTCAGCACGGTCAGCCCGGCAGGCGGCCGCAGCTGGTGCACGGCCGCGACGAACTCAGGCAGCCAGCCGGTGTCAGCCCGGACATGCTCGGCCAGGCACAGCGTCCGCAGCCCGCGTCCGGCCGCCGCCGCGAGATTGTCGTCGATGCTGCTGCGGCCGTCGGAGAACGTCGAGTGCACGTGGTAGTCCTCGTCCAGCACCGGGACCGGTGCGGCCTCCGGCTGGGCCCGCGACGCAGCCTCGATCACGCCGACACCGCCGTTATCTCGTCCATGCCGACGAAGCGCTGGTCCAGGAACCGCACCATCGCGGTTTCCCGGAACTCGGCATGATCGGGCAGGTCAGCGCCGTCGAGCGCGGCCATCGCCAGCCGCGGCATATCCACGCCGCTGGCAATCGTGAGCGGCATCGAGCCCGGTGCCCGCGGATTGACCTCGAGCAGCGCGAGCTGCCCGGACCGGTTCCGCCGGCACTGCACGTTGCCGATGAACGTCAGGCTGACCGCCTCGGCGACCAGCGCGCCGAATTTCTCCAGCTCGTCGTCGCGGATTGTCCGGCCGGCCACGGACACGCCGGAGTCCACCCGGGCGCGCAGCCGCGGCACGGCCGCCGCAACCCTGCCGCGGGCGTCCGCGAGCACGTCCACCGAGTACTCCTCGCCAGGCAGGTACTCCTGCACCAGGTAGCCGCTCTGGCTGGCGATCGCAGCGAGTTCGGCGGCCGACTGGACGACCGACACCCCGCGCGAGCCGCTGCCCGTCCGCGGTTTGACGATCGCCGGATAGGTCCAGCTCGCGACGTCGGTGTCGGCGAGGCTCTCGGTCCGCGGCACCTGTACCGCAGCCGAGCACGCGCCGGCGAGCGCCAGCTTGTCCAGGGTGAGCGCCAGCGTGCGCGCTGACGCGAGCATCAGGCGCACCCCGTGCTGGCTGAATTCGTCCCTGGCCCTGGCCAGCGGCATCAGCTCGGCATCGACTGTCGGGATGACCACGCCGATCTGCAGCCGCTGGCACAGTGCCAGCACAGCGGCGGTGAATCCGGGCGCGTCCCCGGCCGGGACGATCGCGCGGGCAGCTGGCGGCACCAGGTACAGCCCGGCTGCCCAGCCGTCCATGTCCGCGGCGATCAGCTCGACAGCCGGATCGGCGCGCAGCGAGTTCATCACCGCGATAGCGGCCGGGCCGCCAGCCCCCGTCACGAGCACGCGCGTCCTGGCCGCCAGTCCGTCGCGCTGCCGTCCTGAATCCTGCCGGTCATGCTGCTGCATGGCTGCCTCCTTCTGGCTCCGGGGCCGGTGCGCCCGCAAGTCCGGACATCGCGCCGGCCGCACGGTCCCTGACGACCTCGAACGCCTCGGCGTAGCGGCCGTGAGCGAAGCGCGACCAGTAGCGTGCGGTGGCCTCGATCAGATCTGGCTCCAGGTAGCCGCGGATCGCCGTCTGCGAGGCGAACGCGCCGATAGCGGCGAGCTTGCCGGCCAGCTGAGCATCGATGTCCACGAACCTGGCAGGCCGGAATTCGACCGTGGCCGAGGGCGACTGGAAGCAGTAGACCGAGCCGATCCGGCGGGCCGCCACCATGACCGCCTTGTGGGTATTGCGGTGGTCCTGATGCACGTCGTGGACCGAGTGCGTGTAGACGACGGTCGGGCTCACCTGCTCGATGACCCGGCTGACCGCACCGATGGTCGGATCACCCTCGCTGATCTTGGTGTCTTCCATGTCCTCGAGGTGCAAGGTGGCGCCGAGCAGCCGTGCCGCTTCCATCGACTCGCCCTCGCGCGCGCCTTCCAGGCCGCCGCGGGCACCACGGCTCATGGTCAGCACCGAAACCGGGTGGCCTGCCGCGCGGTGCGCCAGCAGCGCGCCTGCCGCGCCGATCTCGACGTCGTCCGGGTGCGCCCCAACCGCGAGAACGCGCTCGCCGTTGTCCCGGTGCGCCGCCAGCAACCTCGAGACGGTGCCGATCAGATCGTCCGGCCGCAGCGGCTTCTGCAGGAACTCGGCTGCCTTGCCGCGCATCGCCCCGACAGCGTTCCCCACCGTGGCGTGCGCGGTGATGACGGCGACCGGCATGCTCGGCGCGAGCTCGCGCAGCCTGCCGAGTAGCTCTATGCCCGTCATACCCGGCATCTCGATATCGGTGAGCACGAGGTCCCACCGGCCCTGCGCCACCCGGATCAGCGCCTCGGCCGGGTCGGTTACGTGCTCGACCGCATAGCCTCCCCGTCCGGCCAGCACTTCGATGGCATACCGGCTGGCATCCGGGTCATCCTCGACCAGCAGGATCCGGTCCGGCCCGTGTTCGTGTCGCACGCTCATGCCCATCAGCCTTGACCGCCACGGTTGCAGGCCGGGTCGCCGGCAGGTAGCAGGCTGGTAGCAAGAGCGTTAGCCGGCCTGCGGCCGGACATACCGGTAGCCAAACCCCCGGACCGCCTCAATCGGTGACCCATCCCGCGCGCCGGGACTGAGCTTGCGGCGCAGCCGCATGATGCTGAACTTCACCCGGTCCGGCCCGACGCGGCCGGGATCGTGCCAGGCAAGCTCCAGCAGCTGGGACGGGGACAGTACCTGGCCAGGGTGCGCTATCAGGGCCCCGAGCAGCCGGAATTCGGTGGGCGTCAGCACCGCCTGCTGGTCGCCCACGCTGACCTCGCAGGACCGGTAATCCACGCGCAAGAAGCCATCATCGAAGCAGTCGGCCGCCATGCCGGGTTCGGGCACCAGGCCCGCCGGATCGGCGGCTGCGTCCGGACCGGTCAGGCCGGTCAGACCGGACGGGCCGGTCAGGCCGGCGGGCTGCGCGGCGACGCGGCGCAGCAGCACCTGCACCCTGGCCAGCAGCTCGGCATTCCCGAAAGGCTTGGCCAGGTAGTCGTCGGCGCCCGCGCGCAGGCCACGCACTTTGTCGTCCTCATGACCATAGGCAGTCAGCATCAGTACCGGCGTATCGCTGATGTCGCGGATCCGCTCCAGCACCGCCCAGCCGTCCAGCGCCGGCAGGCCAACGTCGAGCAGGACCAGCATCGGCCGGTGGTCATGGAACTCGCGCAGCCCGGCGCGCCCCTCGGCGGCGCCGATGACCTCGTAGCCGCCGCGCCGCAGCACGGTGCTGATGGCGAGCGCTATGTCCGGGTCGTCCTCGATGACGAGGATCACGCCAGTCACCGGCGGAGCGGCAGCCGGACGACGATAGTGGTACCGCTCCCTTGCACGCTGGACGCCTCGACGGTGCCCCCGTGCAATTCGGCGATGGCCTTCGCAGTCGCCAGCCCAAGGCCGGTGCCGGGAACCTGCGAGCCGATGGCGTTGGACGCGCGGAAGAACCGCTCGAATAGCTGGCTGATTTCCGCGGCCGGGATGCCGATGCCGGAGTCGGAGACGCTGATCTCCCAGTCGCGGTCGTCGCAGCTGGACCGCACCTCGATGTGGCCGCCCGGCTGGCTGAACTTGATCGCGTTCGAGATCAGGTTGTCCAGGATCTGCTGCAGCCGGATCCGGTCCGCCTCGATCAGCGGGCCGTCGCCCTGGCTGACGCGCAGCTCCAGGCCTGCGCGTGCGGCGCTGGCTGAGCTGGCTCGGACCGCATCGGTGACGACGTCGGGTATCGCCACCGGCGCCATCTCCAGCGCGACGCCGCCTTCATCCAGATGATCGAGTTCCAGCAGATCACTAACCAGCCGCAGCAGCCGCTCCGCGTTGCGCTGGATTATCTCGATGTATTCATCCGCCTGCTCCGGGAAGCCGCGCTGATCCTCCTTCATGAGCTGGGCGAACGAGACAATCGAGGTGAGCGGCGAGCGCAGCTCGTGCGAGACCGTCCCCAGGAACCGCGTCTTGGCCAGGTCGAGATCGCGAAGCCTGGCGTTCTGCGTGGCCAGCTGGCGACGTGCTAGCTCGCGCTCGGTTTCGGCCTGTTTGCGCGCGTCTACGTTCGTGACGGCCACCAGGTGCCCGGTGCAGCTGCCGCCCGCGTCGATCAGCGGCCGCACCGCGCCGTGCACCCAGATGTCGGTGCCGGGCACGGTGCGCAGCCTGAAATCGATGCGCAATTCGGAGCCGGCTGCCGTGGTGGTGGCTAGCCGGGCCCTGACCTGGGGCGCATCGTCCGGATGCACGCTGCTCAGCCATGGCCGGCCTAGAGCCTCACGATCCGACAGACCGGTGAGCTTGCACCATCGCCCGTTCACGAACGTGGTCTGGCCGTCGATATCAGCCTGGACGATGCCGACCGGGGCGAGCTCAGACAGCAGGCCGAACCGCACGTCTGTCTCGAGTTCCCTCGCCTCGGCCTGGGGCAGGTCCCGGACATTGTGCGCGAAGGCACAGAAGAAGGTCGCGCTACCTACGTTCAGGGCCAGCGGCGTGAACGTGACGAGCGGCTCGCTGCCATCGGCCCGCATGCCCTGCAGCCGGAGCCTGCTGCCAAATGCCGACGTGTCTCCCGTCGCGACGTAAGCCGCCATTCCCTCCCGGAAGATGGGCCGGTGCCGCTCCGGTATCAGCAGCGCTGGCATGTCCTTGCCGAGGGCCTCTGCCCGGGACCGGCCGAACAGCACCTCGGCGGCCTGGTTGAACTCGCAGATCCGCCCGGCTTCGTCTACCGCGACTACCGCATCGGGAGCCGCGGCCACCAGCGCGGAGTCCAGGCCGTCACGGGCCGGTCCCGGCTGCTCCTGGCCGAGCCGGGAGGCCATCATCGTGGCGCAGGCGGTCAGCACGGCGGTGGCATCGGCCAGCGGCGCTGCCTGCCCGCCGACCACCGCGAGAGCGCATAGCCGCTGTCCGGCGATCGGGGCCGCGTAGGCCACCGCCAGTGGCCGCCGAGCGCGCCCGCTGCCGATATCCGCCTGGAAGCTAGGCTGCGGCCCGGAGACGCTGCCACGCACTGCGCATTGCGCCCTGATCGCTGCGACCAGGCTGGCTTCTGCTGCCGCACTGCCGTGATACGCCTGGTTCCAGGCCAGCGGCGCCGCAGTGGCGGGCCGTAGCGCCACGGCGCAGTCGGCGCCGAGAATGGTAGTGACCTGCTGAAGCACGACCCGGATGCCCCTGACCGCGTCGCCGCCGGTCAGCAGGTGCGCGGCCGCCATGGCAGCCAGGTCCGCGAGGGCGGTGCCGTCGCGCTGCCTGCTCGTGCCTCTGGTGTTCCTGCCCGACTTGACTGCGTTGCCGGCCGTCGTCCCCATTCCACCAATCCCCACCCACTGGCGGCGTGCTTCGTCCCCATATTCCCGTCACGGGCACTGTCTCCTGGGCTAATACCCCCGCGAGCGGCCAGCGAAAGTCACGATCCGATCATGGACGCGACCGCAGCCCGAACTGCCAGCTGGCGCCAGTCGCCTGCACGCGGCACAAGGAACGGGCCGGCCGCCGCGCCTGATGACGCTGCTGCCGGCCCGTAGCCGCTACTTGCTGCCGCCGGCCGATAGGACTCCTGGTCGGTGGCTCAGAGATTTCTCAGGCCTTCACGGCCTCGATCTCGAGGTGCAGGGAGATCTTGTCGGCCACCACGGCGCCGCCGTTGGCCATCGGGGCGCTGAAGTTCACATTGAAGTCCCGCCTGTTGATCTCGCCGGTGGCGGTGAACCCGGCCCTGGTGCCGCCGAACGGGTCGGGGCCGAAGCCGTTGAGCTCGAGGTGCAGCGGCACGCTCTTGGTGACGCCCTTGAGCGTGAGGTCACCGTCCACGATGTACTCGCCGTCTGCTACCCGGATGCCGGTGGACTTGTACGTCATCGTCGGGTAGGTCTCGACCTCGAAGAAGTCGGCTGACTGGATGTGCCCGTCACGCTGCTCGTTGCCGGTGTTGATCGACGTCAGGTCGATCTCTGCGGTCACGGTGGAGGCCGTCGGGTCGGTCGCGGTGACGATCTCGCCGCTGAAGTTGCTGAACCGGCCGCGGACCTTGCTGACCATCATGTGCCGGACCGAGAAACCAACCTCAGAGTGGACCGGGTCGATGGTCCACGTGGCGGCCTCATAGCCGGGGATGACGGTCTCGGTGTTCGTTGCGGTCACTGGTATTCACTCCCGTGAGCAAGTAGTTGAAAGCGATCTGGTTGAGTGCTCAAGGATTATCACACCAGGATCGCAGTTGTCAAACGCTCAACTACCTGGGTATGCTGGCAGCGTGGCCGACTCCGAGACACGGTGGCTGAGCACCGATGAGCAGCAGGCGTGGCGCGCCCTTCTGACGGCGACGCACACGCTGTTCTCCGCTGTCGAGGGCCAGCTGCAGCGAGAGTCCGGGATCCCGCACGGCTACTACGAGATCCTGGTACGGCTGTCTGAGTCCCCCGGCCGTGAGCTGCGGATGAGCCAGCTCGCCGAGGCGTCTACCTCGAGCAAGAGCCGGCTGTCCCATGCTGTCGCCCGGCTGGAGGAACGCGGCTGGGTGCAGCGGCTGGATTGCGAGACAGACCGGCGTGGTCAGCTGGCACGGCTGACCGACGCGGGTTTCGCTGCGCTGGCGGCAGCCGCGCCTTCGCACGTCGAGCAGGTACGGCGGGTGCTGTTTGACCGGATCACCGCCGAGCAGGTCGGGCAGCTGGCGGCGATCAGCACCGCCATCACATCCGGTTGCGAAGCGCCGGCCCGCTCGCCGAGAGCTGCCTTGCTGCCTGCGACGGCGAGAACGAGGACGACGACGACCTGCTCGAGCCCGCCCACGCCGACCGCCTGAGCTAACCCAGGCAACTGGCAGCCGAGTTCGCGTACTGGCACACGCACTGTTGCCGCGGGGACACCGGCGCCCGTCAGCCGTCAGTGGCCGGTGCGAGCCATCGCGGCCATCCGGTCGGCTATGGCGGCCGGATCGGCACCGGGCTCCGCGCGCAGCCCGGCGATGACGCCTCGCGGTCCAGCTCACTGCGGTTCTGGCTGAGCTTCTGCTTGGCCTCCACGGCGGTGATGACAAGCTCGACTCCGACGATCGCCCGCAACTGGCCGTCGATGTACTCCGGCGGGGCGTCGGTCACCGCCCACGGATGCTCCCGGCCGTCCTCGTGCAGCCTGGTAAGCCTGGTCACCAGGTCCCGCAGCCAGTGCGGTGTCCTGGTGGAAGGCGACCGTGCCGGTCATGTGCACAGCCTCGTAGTTCCAGGTAGGTACCACCCGGCCGTGCCGCGCCTTCGCCTCATACCAGGTCGGGCGAGATATATGCCTGCGGCCCGTGCACGATGGCGAGCGCCTGCGCGCCGGGCAGTGCCGTCCGCCATTGCTCGTTCGCGATCGCGATATGGCCGAGCAGCCGACCGTAGCTGGCCCGCTCCGCTGGCTCGGTCTGCGCTGGCGTCCGGCGCTGGCCCGTTCCGCTGGCGGCCGGACGGTCCCAGATCACCGGCAGCAGCGTCGACACAGGCTTGGTGCCGTCGAAGGTCACCAGGTCGGCTGCCTGCGCCGCGTCGACGAACGCCTCGACCTCGGCCATGTCGGCACGCTGAAATGCGGGGGCACGTACATGCGCCAAGTTTAACTTCCGGGCCGAAGCCGGGCGCAGGACATGATCATGACGACAGTCAGCCTTCCGCGGCCCTTCCGGCAGTCATGAAGTACCGCGCACCGCAGCGTCGGCGGCCCGCCTAGACTGTGGCCAACGCGCTGACGGAGACAAGTAGCGCCAGATCACGTGAGCAGCCAGCGCCGGTACGGACCGGTCACCCGCAGGCAGAGAGCCACCGGAAGCTGAGAAGGCGGCCTCGCGTCCTGGTGCCGAAGACACTCCCGAGCGCAGGGAGGAACGGCGGCCGCAGCCAGCGGCAGCTCAATGCCCTGCCGGCTAGCCCCCGTCACCAGGCAAACGAGGTCGTCCCGGCCAGCCCCAGGGCAGCCGGCGGCGGCGAAAGTGCGGTGGCACCGCGAGTTCCCTTATCGCCCGCACTCCCAAGGGGTCGCACAAATCCCCAGGGGAGCTGTGATGATCTCACGAGTACTGTCCGGCGAACTGGCTGAGCATGTCGGCCAGCGCGTCACGATCGCCGGCTGGCTGCACCGCCGCCGGGAACTGAAGTCCGTTACCTTTCTCATCATCAGGGACAGGGCCGGCCTGGCACAGGTCGTCCTGCCGCCGGATCTGCCGTGCACGCTCCCGGAGGAGACAGTCCTCCAGGTCGACGGCCTCGTAGTCGCGAACGCGCAGGCACCTGGCGGCGCCGAGCTCACCAGCCCGGTGCTCACGCAGCTGTCCGGGCCGGCGGTTGCGCCGCCGTTCGACTTGTACCGGCCCGCGCTCACCGCCGCACTGCCGACGATCCTGGATCATGCCCCCACCACGCTGCGCCATCCGCAGCTGCGGGCTGGCTTCGAGATCGCGGCCGCCAGCGCGGCCGGGTTCCGGGCGGCCCTGGACCAGCGCGGCTTCACCGAGATCTTCACGCCGAAAATCGTCGGCGTCGGCGACCGAGTCCGGCGCGAGCGTATTCCGGCTCGACTATTTCGGCCGGCCCGGCTACCTGGCCCAGTCGCCGCAGTTCTACAAGCAGGCCATGGTCGGCGTGTTCGAGCGGGTCTACGAGGTCGGCCCGGTGTTCCGGGCGGAACCGCACGACACCGCCCGGCATCTGGCCCAGTACGCCAGCCTCGACGCCGAGCTAGGGTTCATCACCGATCACTTCGACGTGATGCCCGTCTGCCGGGACGCCGTCGCGGGCATGACCGAATCAGTTCGGGAACGCAGCGCGTCCGCGATGGCGCTGCTCGGCGCTGCGCTGCCGTCAGTGCCCGAGCAGATCCCGCACATTCACTTCGCCGAGGCGATGGACATGATCTCTCGCGCCACCGGCGAGGACCTGCATGACGAGCCTGACCTGGCGCCCGCGCACGAGCGCTGGCTGTGCGAATGGGCAGAGCGTGAGCACGGCAGCGAGCTGCTCTTCGTGACTGGCTACCCGCTGGCCAGCAAGCCGTTCTACACCCACCCCGACCCGGACCGGCCCGCCTATAGCTACGGGTTCGACCTGCTGTTCCGGGGCACTGAGATCGTGACCGGCGGCCAGCGGCTGCACCGGCACGAGGATTACGTCACGGCGCTCGCGGCCCGGCGCATAGACGCCGGACCGCTGGCCGGGTACCTGCAGGTGTTCGAGCACGGAATGCCACCGCATGGCGGGTTCGCCATCGGCCTCGAGCGCTGGACAGCACGGCTGACCGGTGCGGCGAACGTCCGGCAGGTGACGCTGTTCCCGCGCGACCTGCACCGGCTTAGCCCGTGAGCCAGTAGGCGCGTGGCGCCGTGCCGCCCGCCTGCCGTCGCCGCTGCGCGCTCGGCCGTCAGCTCGCTTCGGACTGCAGGATCTCGGCCACCGGACGGCGGCTGCTGGCACGGGCCGGAAGGACGATGAGTACAGCGAGCGCGGCCAGCGTGCCCGCCACCATGGCGACCAGCCACCAGGCAGGCGGAATCGTGGTCGTACCGCCGTGACTCACCGACTCCACCAGCACGATCCCGGCCGGGATACCGAGCAGCACGGCCGGCACCGCGGGAATCAGCTGTGCCAGGCACAGCGCGGCCGCGACCTTGTCGGCGGTGGCGCCAAGCGCGCGAGTCAGCGCCGAGGAGTGCCTGGCATCCGCAGCGGTCGCCTGCGTGACAACGATCGCGTTGACGGCAGCCAGCCCGGCCAGCGTGACAGTGAGGATCAGCAGCACCTGATCGATGCGCTCCTGGCGCGGGTTAGGCAGGGCGGAGAACCCGGCAACTTTCTGCTGCGCCTGGTGGGCATGCACGGTCAGCACGGCCACGATGGTGGGCGCCGTTACCAGCACGCTGGCACCGCTCAGCACGCTGCGGCGTGGCCTGCGCGCGGCCAGCCGCATGCCGAGGAGCAGCGGAACCGGCAGCCGTCGTGACAGTGCTACCACCGGAGGCTGCCGCCGCGGCGCGCGGGCGGCATCTGCCAGCGCGCGCACCGTGCTGGTGCGGGCCGCGCGTGTCGCCGGAACGAACGTGGCAAGCATCGCGACCGCGATAGCCAGCCCGGCAGCCCAGGCGGCCGTGGCCAGGGTGAGCGACGGGGCGCCGGGAGCGCCGAGCAGTCCCCCGCCCGAACTGGTGAGCAACGGCGCGGCCAGCCAGCCGGCGCCTAGTCCGGCCACCGCCGCGGTCAGGGCAAGGAGCAGGTTCTCGGCCAGCAGCACCGCCGCGACCAGGCCGGGCGTGCCGCCAACGGCTTTGAGCAGGCCGACCCGGCGGGTCTGCTCGGCCATCCGGCCGCCGACCAGCACGGCGACGCTGGCGATAGCGAGCAGGCTCAGCAGCCAGCTGCCGACAAGCAGCACCCGCTGAGCGTTGCTCACCAGGTTGGCATCCTGCTGCGCGATCTGCTGCCACGGTGTCAGGGTGAGGACGCCGAACCGGCCGGTCGCGTGGGCCTGCGCGAACGCCGGTGCGCTTGTCCCGGCTGCGAGCCTGAGGTTCAGTACGTAGGACAACGGCAGCACCCGGCTGGCCAGGCTCCGGGCAGTTGCGCCGGTCACCCAGATCATGCCGCAGTCATTGCTCGGGTACGGCGTGCCCTGAGTGACGAAGTCGGAGTTCGGGTACGGGGCGTTGGCGGCGGTGACAGCGATGCCCGCGACGCGGAACGGCCGGTGGTCGAGCGTGATCCGCTCGCCGACCCGCACGCCGAGCGCCTCGGCGAAGCTGCGCTCGAATACCACGCTGCCGGGGCCGATCCAGCTGCCCTGAATGAGCTTCGGCTGGTCGATTGCGGTGGTGGTCCGGTCGCGCCCTTCGGCCATGACCCCCGCGGTGAGCTTCCCGGCCTGTAGTGTCGCCCAGCCGACCGGATACGGTCCGCCGCGCCCGGCCACACCGGGAGCGCTGGCCAGCGCGGCCATGGCCGCGAGCGCGGCCGCCGGCATCGCGGCGCGAGGCATCGGCGGCAGGTTCAGGTAGCTGGCCACCACGTCCGGGCCGCCGGTCGCCGTCCTGGTCTGCTGATAGGGCTTGCTGGTCACCCCGGCCAGTGCCAGCCCCATGGTCAGCGTGGTGGTGGCGGCCATGATCGCCACCAGCAAGAGCGCGGCCTGCACCGGCCAGCGCCGCAGATCGCGCATGACCAGCCGCCGGATCAGCAGCAGCCTGCTCACCGTCAGCCGTCCAGGTCGACGAGCGCGGAAAGCTGCCCGGTAGTGCCGCCCGTCAGCCGGGTGTCGTCGACGAACGCGCCATCACGCATGGTGATGAGCCGGTCCGCAGTCGCTGCGATCCGCGAATCGTGGGTCACGATGATCAGTGTCTGCCCGGCCGAATGCAGGTCCTCGAAGAGCCGGAGTATGTCCACAGTTGCCTCGCTGTCGAGGTTGCCGGTCGGCTCGTCGGCAAGGATCACCAGCGGCTCATTGGTCAGTGCTCGCGCGATCGCGACCCGCTGCCGCTGGCCGCCCGATAACTGCGATGGCAGATGCCCGCTGCGGTCGGCCAGCCCGACCTGCTCGATCAGCTCGGCGGCACGACGCCGTGCGGCCCTGGCCGAGCGCCCGGCGAGCAGCGCAGGCAGCTCCACGTTCTCCACTGCGGTCAGCTCGTCCATGAGGTGGAAGGCCTGAAAGACAAAACCGACGGCATCACGGCGCAGCGCCGCCAGCCCGCGCTCGCTCATCTGGTCAGTACGTCGGATCCGTGGCGGAGCCAACTCAGCGGCCGGACCGGCCAGGGAATCCGGACCGGTCAGGGAATCTCGATGACGACCTTGCCTACCGTGCCAGCCTCGACCGCCTCCTGCGCGGCGACGATCTGATCCAGCGGGAACCTGGTGAGCGGCAGCTGGGTCAGCCGCCCGGCGGCTATCGCGCTGCTGATGTCGGCGGCAGCCCGATCAAGCGCCTCGGCTGGCACCCCGTACAGCAGGATGAAGCGGACAGTGACATTGGCAGCCATGCACCTGCGCACCGGCAGCACCGGGTCGGCGGCCTCGGCCGCGTAGTCGACGATGTGCGTCTGCGGACCGGACACCGCGAGGTCGAGGTCGAGATTCGCGCCAAGGGCCAGCTCCACGATCCGGTCCATCTGCGGGGCGAACGCCCTGAGCTGGTCAGCGGCTCCGGCCTGCCGGTAGTTGACGACCAGGTCGGCGCCCGCCCGCTGCGCCAGCTCGGCCTTCTCCGGTCCGCTGACGGTAGCGGCCACCCGGCCGCCGAAGTGCTTCGCCAGCTCGATGGCGAAATGCCCGACAGCGCCGGCTCCCCCGGCTACGAGCACGTTCCGGGCGTCGATCGGGCCATCGGCGAACAGGCACCGGTGCGCCGTCATGGCCGGGACGCCCAGGCACACGCCGAGCTCAGCTGGTGCGCCATCAGGAAGCGGCACGGCCTGCCGCGATGCCAGCACCGACCACTGGGCAGCCGTACCCCAGCGCTGGCCGGCCGCCGCCAGGAATGTCCACACCCGCTGGCCGACGCGGTCGGCCGGGACACCGTCGCCCACGGCGTCGATCACGCCGACGCCATCGTGGTGCGGGACCTGGAATCCGTCGATGGGCCGCGGCGTCGATCCGGCCCTGGACTTCCAGTCGGTCGGGTTCACTCCGGATAGCTGCATCCGGACCCGCACCTGGCCCGGCCCTGGCTCCGGTCTGTCGATCTCCTCGACCCGCAGCACCTCTGCCGCGGGCCCGTAACGGTCATACAGCGCTGCCTTCATCGGCAGACTCCTCCCGGCAGTCGAGCTCTGGTGGCCAGCGCCTGGCCGTAGCACCAGGCGGTCCCGCTGCCCGCGGCGTCAGCCGGCGGGCACGATCTTCGCGATCTCGGCAAGGTCGGCTGCCGTCGGCTCCCAGCCGCCTGCCGACGCATTCGCCTGCACCTGCGCTGCCGACATCGCCCCGGCAATCACAGCGGCGCAGCCAGGCAGCGCGGCCAGTCCCCCGATGGCGACCTCCAGCAGCGATCTGCCGCGCTGCTCTGCCCAGTCGGCGAGCGCCTCTACCTTGTCCAGCTTCTCCTCGGTCACGTAGTCCGAGCGGTCCGCTAGCCTCGTTCCGGCCGCTGGCGGCTGGCCTCGCCTGACCTTGCCGGTGAGCAGGCCGTTCGCCAGCGGAAAGTACGGCAGCACGCCGAGGCCGAACTGCAGCGCGGCCGGCACCACATCCAGCTCCGCCTGGCGTTCCAGCAATGACCAGTGATTCTGCGCGGACACGAACGGCGTCAGCCGCAGTTCGCGCGCTGTCGCCGCGGCCGCGGCGATCTGCACGGGCGAGAAATTCGAGTGGCCGATGTACCGGACGTAACCAGCCTGTACCAGTTCGGTCAGTGCCGCGAGCGTCTCCTCGATCGGCGTCACCGGATCCGGCGTATGGATCTGGAACAGGTCGATGTAGTCAGTGCGCAGACGGCGCAGCGACTGCTGGACCGCCCGGCGGATGTAGCCGCGCCCGCCCTTCGCCCCGGCCGCCGGGCCGTAGCCCAGGTCCGCCGCCTGATGGCCGAACTTGGTGGCCAGCACGACCTGATCCCGCCGGCCGGCCAGTACCTCGCCGAGAATCTCCTCCGACCGGCCGCCGCCGTAGCTGTCGGCCGTGTCGAGCAGCGTGACACCAGCCTCGATCGCTGCGTCCACGACCGGTCTGGCCTTCTCAGCGTCCAGCCTGCGGCCGAAGTTGTTGCAGCCGAGTCCGACGACCGATACGACGAGTCCCGAGTTGCCGACGGCCCGGTATCGCATGATTCCAGCTTTCTGCGCGCGTCAGGTGAGGTCCTCCGCGATCGTACCGGGACGGGGCATGGCAGCCGAAGCCAGCGCCGCCCGGCCCTGGTGAGCCTCGGAAGGCACTAGCGTGAAATCTCATCTGCGATATCATTAGGTAAGCGGCGTTTAAGGACAACTGCTATACGCACTTGCGCCAGAAACGAGACTTGGAAAAAGTGCG
Source organism: uncultured Actinomycetota bacterium (assembly GCA_963795265.1). Classification (GTDB taxonomy): domain Bacteria; phylum Actinomycetota; class Actinomycetes; order Streptosporangiales; family Streptosporangiaceae; genus JAJYUU01. The sequence goes on from CAWCHF010000009.1 coordinate 35,736, forward strand.
GCCCCGGCTGAAAGCGTTATGGCGGCAGTATCGGCCGTGCCACCATAGTCGGTACAGGCGGCGCATTCGGGAGGGAGCGCGGCTCATGGCGGATAGCACGGTTACGCCTGAGGAGAGTAGTTGTGCCGCACGGACCGGTAATGCCTGACGGGACGCCATCCGGCCAGCCGTCGCCCCCCGGCCCCGGCGCGCCGACGGTGCTGCGCATCCTGCTCGGCACGCAGCTCAGGAAGCTCAGGGAATCCCGCGGGATCTCCGCCCATGAGGCGGCGCAAGCCATCCGCGGGTCGGAGTCGAAGATCAGCAGGATCGAGCTTGGCCGCAACTCCGTCCGCGAGGTCGACATCGCTGACTTGCTGAACCTGTACGGAGTCACCGACGCGGCCGAGCGTGAGCAGCTGCTGACGTTAGCCAGCCAGGCGAACCAGCAAGGCTGGTGGCACCGCTACCAGGATGTCCTGCCGACCTGGTTCCAGGCCTATATCGGGCTGGAAGAGTCAGCGGAATCGATCCGGAGCTTCGACGCTCAGTTCGTGCCGGGCCTGCTGCAGACCGAGGATTACTCCATCGCCGTGATCCAGCTCGGCGCGTACTCGGCCGAGGATACCGACAGGCTCGTTTACCTGCGTAAAGAGCGACAGCGCCGGTTCGCATCCGGCGGCCTGCGGTTATGGGCCGTGATCGACGAGATGGCGCTGCGGCGTCCGGTCGGCAGTCCTGCGCATGATGCGCGCGCAGCTTGAGCACCTGCTGGACATTTCCGATCGGCCCGGCCTCACCATTCAGGTCACGCCGTTCCTGACCGGGGCCTCCTATGCGGCACCGGGCAGCTTCAGCATCCTCAGCTTCGCCACCGACGACCTTCCCGACGTCGTCTACGTCGAGCAGCTCACCAGCGCGATGTACCTGGACAAGCCAGCGGACGTCGACCGGTACGCCAGTGCCATGGACCAGATCAGCGCGACCAGCACCACACCCGAGCAGACGACTGATTTTCTCCGCACGATGCTCGCGGAGTTGGAGGGAACCTAGTGAGCACGACGACCAGCATCGGGGCTGATGGCCGTCACGACGGCGTCAGGTGGATCAAGAGCAGCTACAGCGGGCCGACCGGCGGCAACTGCGTCGAAGTGGCATTCCTGGCCGACGGCGACGTCGCCGTCCGTAACTCGCGGCACCCGCAGGCGCCTGCACTGGTCTTCACCAGGACCGAGTGGGAGGCATTTGTCAGCGGCGCACAAGACGGCGAGTTCGGCATTCCGGGCTGACCTCGTGCCGTGCCTGGTGCCGCGGGCAGGCGACGGCACTGCACTGCCATCGCCCAGTCGCTGCGGGAGAATGGGTGGCTGAAGCCTTACCAGTTTCATCGGCAATTACTGGTGGCTTGCGTTCATCCTCGGTCCAGCCAGGCGGTGCTGCCGCCAGCACCATCGGCGACGCCTCGACGTCATCGCGGCCAAGGCCGAACTGGCTGAGAAGCGCAACGCTGCGCTGCAGGCACCGCCCGATCCGCAGCCGGTATGCGGATGCAGCCATCATCTGAGCTTCCACAACCCGAGTACCTCGGCCTGTGCCGTGGACGATTGCCGTTGCCAGCATTATGTGGGGCCCGAGCCACTCGGATATGTGTTCGCCCAGCCGCTCATCGACCCGGACGCGATCGGCCCGGGTCAGGCCTGATCTCAGGGCAGCCCGCCCGCTAGCTGTGCCGGGACGCCTTGGCTGTGCCGAAGGCGCCGACAGCCCCCGGGATCATGGCGCGGGCCTGATCCCGGGGGCTGCCAGTCACTCTGCCCCGCCCGGCCTTAACTCACTGGCAGTTCGAAATCGCCGTCCTTGATGCCCGTGACGAATGCCGACCATTCCTCGCTGTCGAAGACGTGCGCCGGCTTGGTGATGTCCTTGGAGTCCCGGATCGCCACCATGCCGCCTGGCAGGTGAGCGACCTGGACGCAGGCCGAGTTGTTGCAGGCGCGGCTGGTAATCCACGCTGCATTAGAAGTGTCGTATTGGGACATTCTGGTGTTCCTTTCAGGTGGATTCTGCGGATTCTGCGGAAATGGAGCGGATAAGCCGTGCCGAATCGGCTGGCGGAAGTGCAGTCGCGCGCAGGAGATCGAAAGCCTCGGACCGCGCGCGAACCTCGCGATCACGTTCTTCGATATACGCCTGCCCGGTCACCCCCTCCGTATACAGCGACATCGGGATCAAAGCGCTCAGGGAATTCGATAATGGCGAACGAGCCCCCCATGCCCGCGTGCAGGCCGCTGCCGAAGGCGAGCACCTGGAGCGTGATATTCGGCCATTGGCTCGTTTCGTACAGGTGGTCAAGCTGCTCTCGCATCACCCGCGATGGCCCGATCATCCGCCGCAGCACGGCCTCGTCCAGGATGATCCACAGTTCCAGCGGGTCCGCGCGGGTCAGCACGTCCTGCCGCTGCATGCGGAGCTTGACTAGCCGGTCTATCTCCTCGGGCGTCTGCCGTCGGCGCACCGTTGACATCACCGCGCGCGCGTAGTCCTCGGTCTGCAGCAGCCCGTGCACGACTTGCGCCTCGTACACCCGCAGCGAGGCTGCCTCCGCCTCCAGCCCGACGTAGATGCCGAATCCGGTCGGCAGCACGCCATCCCAGACGGCCCACCAGCCCTTGCGGTGTCCTTCCCGTGCCATCTCGAGCAGCACCTGCCGCTGGGACGGATCGTCGACGCCGTATAGCTCGAACATCGAATTCAGGTAGGCCGTCCGGGTCGGTGCCTTGCCTGTCTCGATCCTGGACAGCGTCGATGGCGCGAGGCCCAGCCGCTCGGCCACTTCCTCGAGTTTGATCGACTGTGACTCGCGCAGTCGCCTTAACTCGCTGCCGAGCCGACGGCGGCGAACTGTTGGGCCGACAGACATCTGGCACTCCCCCTTTGCGGGAAACAAGCAGCCAGATTGGTCGCAAGCTGAGGCTGGGCTGCCTGGAGCACTCTCTTGCGCTTGACGATACACGACATGACCGGTCTCCGTGAGATCCCATCTGAGATTTCGCGGCTGTGATTTGTGCCATGCACTTGCGTGCCGTGCATCAGTCACATCATCATTGATAGCAGAAGGCGTCGCAACGTGCACCGTCAGTGCTCAGGTTCGGGTCGCGCCGCCAATGCTTGAAATGGCTGGCACGCCGTCTCGAGCTGCCAGTTGCCTGGCGCTCCAGGTCCTGCCGGGACGCAGTCGGTTCTGGCGCACTGCGGGAGGGAGCAACGAGGATGGCACCCACCGCTACCGGGATGAGCGATGCGGCCCGAGGATCTGGCCAGCATGGCCGGCGCGGCCGTTCTCGGCAGCCTCACCGTCCCCGGCCGGCCTGAGCACGTCCGGGAGGCGCGTTCGTTCGTCGCCAAGGCCCTGGGCGACTTACACCCCAGCCTCGACACCGCCGTGCTGCTCACTTCCGAGCTGGTGACCAATGCTGTCACGCACAGCAGTTCGCGCTGCGATGGCGGCACCGTCACGCTGCTGATCATGGAGTCGGCTGGCGGCGTGCGGATCGAGGTAGTCGACCAGGGATCTGATCTCAGCTCGCCGGTCGTTCGCGGCGACGTCTACGCCTCCGACGGGCACGGCCTGTTCCTCGTGCAGACCCTCGCCGATCAGTGGGGGTACCTGCGCGAGACCATCGGCACGACGGTCTGGTTCTGGCTCAGCGGAGCCCGGCCAGCTGGTCAGTAGCCACCCGCAGTACCAGCGACGCCGGCTGGCCTGGGGTCGCAGCTGGGCTCTCCGGCAGCTGGCTCAGGCGCGGCCAGGGCCGCGCGCTGCCCGGCCGGACGGGCCGGTCCGCTTCTCCCGCAGCCGCATCGTCACCAGTACCGGCGTGCCCGCGAAGCCGAACTCCTCGCGCAGCTTGCGCTCAATGAAGCGCCGGTAGCCCGCCTGCAGGAAACCGCTCGTGAACAGCACGAAATGCGGTGGCTTGGTGCCGGCCTGGGTGGCAAACATGATCTTGGGTTGCTTGCCGCCGCGGACCGGTGGCGGGGTCGCCGCGATCAGCGCGGATAGCCACGCATTGAGCCGACCCGTCTGGACCCTGGTCTCCCAGTTCGCCAGCGCCAGCTCCAGCGCAGGCACGAGCCGGTCCACGTGCCAGCCCGTCCGGGCTGAGATGTTCACTCGCGGCGCCCAGCGCGCGTTGTGCAGCTGGCGGTCAATCTCCTTGTCCAGGAATTCCCTGCGGTCCGCGTCGACCAGATCCCACTTGTTGTAGGCGATGACCAGCGCCCGGCCCGCCTCGATGACCATCGAGATGATCCTCAGGTCCTGCTCGGCCAGCGGTTCGCTGGCATCGACAAGTACCACCGCCACCTCGGCCCGCTCCAGCGCGCGCTCGGTGCGCAGGGCGGCGAAGTAGTCGGCGCCCTGTGTGTCCCGCACCCGCCTCCTGATGCCAGCGGTGTCCACGAACCGCCAGGTCTGCCCGCCGAGCTCAATGAGTTCGTCGACCGGATCGCGGGTAGTGCCAGCCACCGAGTCCACCAGCACCCGCTCGGTGCCGGCCAGCTTGTTGAGCAGACTCGACTTGCCCACGTTCGGCCGCCCGATGAGCGCGACCCGCCGCGGGCCGCCCGCGTCCTCGTCACGCTCCTGCGGCGCTTCCGGCAGCGCGGACAGCACGGCATCCAGCAGGTCCCCGCTGCCCCGCCCGTGCAGGGCACTGACCGGTACCGGCTGGCCCAGGCCAAGTGACCACAGGGAGTGCACGTCAGGCTCGCCCGGCGCGTCGTCCACCTTGTTGGCCGCCAGCACCACCGGCTTGCGGGAACGCCGCAGCACGGCCGCGACCGCGTCATCGGCGTCGGTGACACCCACGGTGGCGTCGACCACGAATAGCACAGCATCGGCCGCGTCGACGGCGATCCGCGCCTGCGCCGCCACCCGCGCGGCCAGGGCCGGTGTTCCTTCCACCGACGGCTCCCAGCCACCGGTATCGACCAGGGTGAATGCCCGGCCGCGCCAGTTCGCGTCGTAGCTGACCCGGTCGCGGGTGACGCCTGGAGTATCCTCCACGACCGCCTGCCGGCTGCCGAGGATCCTGTTCACTAGCGTGGACTTGCCGACGTTCGGCCGGCCGACCACGGCAAGGACGGGAACGACAGCCTGCGGACCGGCTGCGTCCTGCTCCGGCTCAGCCACCTGACATCGCCCGCCGCGACCTGACCAGGCCACGATGCGGGCGACGACGTCGTCCACCCCGGGCTCGGTCGTGTCGATCGGGATCGCGTCCGCGGCCATGACCATCTGCGCAGCGTCGAGCTTGTCCCTGGTGGCCTGCTCCCGCCTGGTCGGCCTCGACGGTAGCCGCCGGGTCAGCGGCAAGGTCGGCGCTGCGGCGCTGCGCCCTGGCCTCCTCGCTAGCGGTCAGGTAGACCTTGATGTCAGCGTCCGGCGCGACCACCATGCCGATGTCGCGCCCTTCGGCCACGATGCCGGCCGCCTCGCGCGGCCGCCGCGATGATGCGTCGCTGCATGCCGATCAGCAGGTCGCGCACTGGTGGCAGGGCGGCGACCAGGCTGACCGCATTCGATACCTCGCGGGTCCGGATCGGGACCGCAACGTCCTGGCCGTCTACGTAGATCTGCGGCGCAGCCGCATCGGGCACTACCGTGAGGCGCGGTTCGCCAAGCCGGGCCAGCACGGCTGCCGGATCGGCGACGTCGATGCCGTGACCGAGCATCCACCAGGTCAGCGCCCGGTACATCGCGCCGGTGTCGAGGTAGTGCAGGCCGAGATCGAGCGCGACCCGGCGGGCTGCGGTCGACTTGCCCGACCCTGCCGGGCCGTCGACGGCAATGACCAGGCCGGGCTCGCCGCCTCGGGCAAAATGCTCGATACCTGGTCGATACCGTTCTGGCTGCTGATTCGGTCACGAAGCGATGCTACCGGCGAACCGGCCAGCCTCCGGCAGCCAGCACGGCGGACAGCCGCGCGGCCGCCTCCGGTCGCACCGACAACTCGGCCACGCCGACCGGCAGACCCGGCGAGTGCTCGATGCTCACATCCTCGATATTGACCCCCGCCTCGCCCGCGGCGCAGAACAGTCTGGCCAGTTCGCCAGGCCGGTCGGGAATCACGACCTGAACCGTGATGAAACCGCGGGCCGGCCCGCCGCGCTTGCCAGGGATCCTGGCGACCCCGGCGCTGCCGCGCTCCAGCAGCTCGGCAAGCTGCTTACCGGCCTGCTCGTCGCCGGCTGCCAGGCTCTCCAGCGCGCTGGCGACCTGCGCGAGATCGGCGGCTACCTCGCCGAGGACCGCGCCGGCCGGACCGGCGTTCGCGGCCAGGATCTGCAGCCACATGTCAGCCCCGGAGGCAGCGATCCTGGTCACGTCCCGCAGTCCCTGGCCGGCCAGCGCGAGCGCGCTGGCCGGGGCCGCGTCAAGCCGGGCCGCCATCGCCGCGGCGACCACGTGGGGTGCGTGCGAGACCAGCGCTACCCACTGGTCGTGCTCGGCCGCCGGCACCGGGACCGGCTGGCCACCGCAAGCCTCAGACAATCCCGTTACCAGAGATATTGCCTGCTCATCGTTCTCCGGCTGCGGGCAGATGACCCAGGGACGGCCGACGAAGAGGTCGGCTCTGGCCGCCGCCGGACCGGACCGCTCGCGGCCGGAGAGCGGGTGGCCTGGCACGTAACTGGCCAGGTCGCAGCCAAGTTCGCGGGCCGCCGCCAGCGGCAGCTCCTTGACGCTGGCCACGTCGGTGTAGCAGCGGGCCAGCGTCTGCGCCTGAGCCGCGAGCAGCTCCGGCGCGACCGCCGCGGGTGGCACCGCCAGTACCGCGACGTCGGCCGGACCGCCGGGTGCGGCCGGCGGGCAGCGGCTGGCCGGCGCCGATCTCCGCGGCCAGCCGCACGGCGTCGGCGTCCCGATCAGACAGCCACACCCGGATGGCCTGCTCCCGGAGCGCGAGCGCCACCGAGGTGCCGATCAGGCCGGTCCCGATGACCACGACGCTGGCCGGCCGGACCGCGGTCACTGGGCGATGTCCAGCCGCAACGCCGCAGCGCCGTGCAGGTAGACATGCTGCAGCGCGGACCGCGGCTTGCTGGTCTCGATGTGCATCATCAGCCGCACGACGCGCGGCATGGCGCCGGGCACGTCCAGCTCGGACGCGCACAGCAGCGGCACCTCCTGGAAACCGAGCTGCCGCGCTGCCAGCGCGGGGAACTCTGCGGTCAGGTCCGGAGTGGCGGTGAAGATGACACTGATGACGTCGTCGGGACTGAGCTCGTTCCGGCTCATCACCTCCGTGACCAGATCAGCGGTGCCGGCCAGGATCTCGGCACGGTCGTTGCCGCCGACCTGCACTGCGCCGCGGACTGCACGGACAGCCACTTGCCCTCCCCTTCCTCGCCCTGGTTGTTAGTGCGCGCAGCCGCTAGAGGCCGACCGCCGCATACAGCTCGCCGACCTCTTTGGTCGACAGCTGCCTGGTCGTGCCCGGTCGCAGCGAGCCGAGCGCAATCGGGCCGACCTGGGTCCGCACCAGCCTGGAGACCGGATGGCCGACCGCGGCGAGCATGCGCTTGACAATATGCTTGCGGCCCTCATGCAGGGTAATCTCCACCAGCGCCCGGGTCCCCAGCCGCTCGACAACCCGGAACCGGTCCGCGCTCGCCACCCCGTCATCGAGCTCGACCCCGGTGATGAGCTGCCTGCCCAGGTCCCGCGGCAGCGGGCCGGATACCTCCGCCAGGTAGGTCTTCGGCACGCCGAACCTCGGATGGGCGAGCCGGTGCGCCAGCTCGCCGTCGTTCATCAGCAGCATCAGGCCCTCGGTGTCGTAGTCGAGCCGGCCGACATGAAACAGCCGTTCGGCCGTGCCGCCCAGCAGGTCGGCCATCGTCGGACGGCCGCGGCTGTCCGACATCGTGGTGAGCACTCCGCCGGCTTGTTCAGCGCGACGTAGACGAGGTCCTCGCTGGCCGGGATGCGGCTTGCCGTCGACGCGGATGATCTGGTGCTGCGGATCGACCCTGGCGCCGAACCTGCGCACCACCTCGCCGTCGACCTCCACGCGGCCGGCGCCGATAAGTTCCTCGCAGTGCCGCCTGCTGCCCAGCCCGGCGGCGGCCAGCACCTTCTGCAGGCGGACCCCGTCCGGCACGTCGGTCAGGGAGTCGCGATCGCCGGCCCCGCTGCGCCGACCAGTCGTCGTCATCATCGAAGTCAGGGCCTGACAGGCTGGCTGCCGCGGCTCTGGCCCTGGCCAGGTCTGCCGCGCTCAGTCCGGCCGCGGCCGCCGGGAGCCGCGGCCCAGCCGTGCCGCCCTGCCGGCCGGCCCGGCCGTTGCCGGCCGGGCCGCCTCGTCCGGCGCCGTGGCGGCCCGCTTCGGGCGGTTACCGGCCGGCGTCATGACCCGGATCCAGTTCATCGTCGAGATGATCCGGCAGGAACGGGGCCAGGTCCGGCAGGTCAGTAATGCTGGCCAGGCCAAGCCGCTCGAGGAAGTAACCGGTGGTCTGGAACAGGATCGCGCCGGTCTCCGGATCGCTGCCCGACTCTTCCACCAGGCCGCGCAGCACCAGGGTGCGCATCACGCCGTCGCAGTTCACGCCGCGCACCGCCGGACACGCGGGCCCGGCTGACCGGCTGGCGGTACGCGACGACCGCCAGCGTCTCCAGCGCCGCCTGGGTGAGCCTGATCTCCTGGCCATCACTGACGAACCGCTCGACGACGGCCGCACACTCGGCCCGGGTGTAGAGCCGCCAGCCGCCGGCGACCTCGCGCAGGTCGAACCCGCGCTGCTGGGCTGTATAAGCACCGGCGAGCTCGCGCAGTTCGGCGGCGACCGCCGCGACTGGCACCTGGAGGACCTCGGCCAGCAGGTCCTCGGCCACCGGCTCGTCGGCGACCAGCAGCACGGCCTCCAGGCTCATCCGGAGCGACGGCGCGCGTAGCGACGGCAGCGGCTGTCCGTTATCCATCGTATTCCTCGATATCGTGATGAACGCCTGGTTCCGCCTGGTCCGCCCAGGACAGGTAGAGGTCACCGAGCGGCGCGACCTGGTCCAGGCTGACCCGCCCTTCACGGTAGAGCTCAAGGACGGCCAGGAACCGGGCCACCACCTCGATACGTCCCGCTGCAGTCGGCGATCAGCTGGCGGAATGTCGCGCGCCGTACGGACCGCAGCGTGCCAGCAGTATCTCAGCCTGTTCCCGGACCGACGTCCGCGGGACATGGAGATGCGCCGTGGACACCGACGGCGGCCTGCGCGGCGCAAGCACGCGCGCCGCAATCGCCGCGAACTCCGCCGCGCCGATCCCGATCAGGACCTCGGGCAGCAGCTCGGCGAATCGCGGTTCCATCGGCACCCGGCGCGGGAACCTGTGCCCTTCGGCGGCCAGCTTGCCCGACAGCACCTCGGCCACTTCCTTGTAAGCGCGGTACTGCAGCAGCCGGGCGAACAGCAGGTCCCTGGCCTCCAGCAGCGCCAGGTCCTCCTCGTCGTCAACCTCGCCCGATGGCAGCAGCCGGGCTGCCTTCAGGTCCAGCAAGGTGGCCGCGACGACCAGGAAGTAGCTGGCCTGATCCAGGTCCCAGCCACCGGCGAGCGCGCGGATATAGCCGATGAACTCATCGGTCACGCTCGACAGCGCGATCTCGGTGATGTCGAGCTTGTGCTTGGAGATCAGCGCCAGCAGCAGGTCGAAGGGGCCCTCGAACACATCGAGATGCACCTGGAAGCCGCCCGCGGCCGACCCTGGCTCGTCAGTTTCGCCGCTCGTCATGATGGTCATCGAGGATTCGCTGCCAGCTGCGGTGCCGTGCGGCCCGCCGCCGCCGGCTGCGCTCCGGCCAGTGCCTGCTCCCTGCCGAGGAGAGTATCCGATCTGCTCACGTGCCCGCGCGCAGCCGCTGCGCTACCAGGCTGTCCTCGCCGGCGGCGTCCAGGTCGGCGAGTACGACGGCCAGCGCCTCGCGCACTATCCGGCCGCGGTCGACCGCGATCCCATAGGACCGCAGGGCAAGGCGCGCGCGCTCAAGATCCATGCAGCTCGGTTCGGGACAGGTACACCGTGATCTTCTGGGAGTGACTTTCCCTGCCGCTCGCCTGCCGTTCACTTTCAACGGCCGGGCTCCGGGCAGGCGGCCGCAGGATCTCTGCGACTCCTGGCAGGCTTACCCGGCGCGGACGGGACCCGCGGGAACGCCCTGACGCCACCTCTCCAGTACCTCCTTGGCCAGCTCGCGGTACGAGCTAGCGCCGTTGCACGCAGGGTCGAACCTGGTAATCGGCTCACCTGCCACCGTAGAGTCAGGGAAGCGCACCGTCCGGCTGATGACGGTGTGGTAGACGCGGTCGCCGAACCCCTCGACGACCCCGGCCAGCACTTCCCTGGTGTGCAAGGTACGCGAGTCGTACATGGTCGCCAGCAGCCCGTCGATAGTCAGCTTCGGGCTGAGCCGGGAGGACACCTTCTCGATGGTCTCCATCAGCAGCGCGACGCCGCGCAGCGCGAAGTACTCGCACTCCAGCGGCACCAGCACGCCGTCGGCGCAGGCGAGCGCGTTCACCGTGAGCAGGCCAAGCGACGGCTGGCAGTCGATCAGGATGACGTCGTAGTCAGGGATCACCGGCTGGAGCACGCGGCCGAGCACGAACTCGCGGCCGACCTCGTGCACGAGCTGGACCTCGGCACCGGACAGGTCGATGTTGCTCGGCAGCAGGTCCATGCCGTCGACGCGGGTCTTGATGATCACGTCGTGCGCGGTGAGGCTGCGTTCCATCAGCAGGTTGTACACGGTCGCGTCGAGCTCGTGCGGCTGGACGCCCAGGCCCACCGACAGCGCGCCCTGCGGGTCGAAGTCCACCAGCAGTACCCGGCGGCCCTGCTCGGCCAGCGCGGCGCCGAGGTTGATGGTCGTCGTGGTCTTGCCGACTCCGCCCTTCTGGTTGCACACCGCGGTGATCCGCGCCGGGCCGTGCACGATGAGCGGCTCAGGATCGGGGAAGACCGGCAGCGGACGCCCGGTCGGGACCACGCAGACCCGGGCCTGACCTCGAGGGTTTGGGATGCTGACACAGCTACCGCACCTCCCGGCGGCTAGCGCAGAAATGCGCTCACTGAAACCCGGACTCTAGAGCCTGGCATGGCCCGCGGCAAGCCGACTCACCGCGAAGGGGCAAATGAGCCCTCCGCCAGTTCGGGCACGAGGCCAGCGTGAATGCGGCGGTTTAGCCCATCGCCCGCGGATGGGCGGCGGCGTACACCTCGCGCAGCTTGTCGACGGTGACCAGGGTGTACACCTGCGTGGTCGTGACCGACGCATGGCCGAGCAGTTCCTGCACGACCCGGACGTCGGCGCCGCCGTCCAGCAGGTGCGTCGCGAACGAGTGCCGGAGCACGTGCGGAGATACCTCGGCCAGCCCGGCCCGGTCCGCGGCGGCCCGCAGCGCCCCCCACGCACCCTGCCGGGTCAGCCGGCCGCCGCGGGCATTCAGGAACAGTGCCGGGCTCGGCTGACCGCGGCGGGCGGCGGCGGCCAGCGCGGGCCGCGCTCGTACCAGGTACGCGCTGACGGCGTCGGTGGCATAACTGCCGACGGGCACCAGGCGCTGCTTGCCGCCCTTCCCGTTCAGCCGGACCGTGGCGGTCCCGGCCACAGCCCGGACCTGCTCGTGCAGGTCAAGGTCATCGACGTCGAGCCCGACGGCCTCGGAGATCCGGGCACCGGTGCCGTACAGCAGCTCAAGCAGGGCCCGGTTCCGCAGCGCGGCCTGGCCCGCGGCAGCCGCGGCAAGCAGCTGCTCGACTTCATCGATGGAGATCGCCTTGGGCAGGCGGCGCGGCGGCGGCGGCGGACGGACGGCCCTGGCCGGATCCGTCGCGGTCATGCCCTCGGCCACCGCGAAGGCGTGCAGGCCGCGAACGGCGACCACGGCCCGGCCCGCCGAGCTGGCGGCCAGCGGCGGGTGGTCGCCGTCCCCCTCCCGCAGGCCCGCGAGAAAGTCCGCCACGTCCTGCGTGCCGACGTCCTCGATCTCGGTCCGGCCGGCCGTGGTCAGCACGGCGGCATACCGCTGCAGGTCACGCTTGTACGCCTGGAGCGTGTGCGCTGCCAGGCCGCGCTCCACGGCCAGGTGGTCGAGATATCGCGCGATCGCGCGCGCGAATGTGGTCAGCTGAGCACCTCCGCCAGCGTCACGTTCGGCAGCCCGTGTGCCTGAGCGACGGGCGCGCAGGTCACGTTCCCCTCATGGGTGTTCAGCCCGGCCGCAAACGAGGGATCGTCCCGCAGCGCCTCCCGCCAGCCGCGATTGGCGATCTCGACGACGTACGGCAGCGTGACGTTAGTCAGCGCATACGTCGAGGTGTGCGGCACTGCGCCCGGCATGTTCGCGACGCAGTAGAACACCGAATCGTGTACCCGGTATGTCGGCTCGGCGTGCGTGGTCGGATGCGAGTCCTCGAAGCAGCCGCCCTGGTCGATGGAGATGTCGACCAGCACCGAGCCCGACTTCATCCGGGAGACGAGCTCGTTCGAGATCAGCGTCGGCGCCTTGGCGCCCGGCACCAGGACGGCGCCGATCACCAGGTCGGCGTCCAGGACGGCACGCTCGATCTCGTAGGCATTGGACGCGACCGTCTGGCAGTGGCCCTGGTAGATGGCGTCGGCCTGGCGCAGCCGGGTGATGTTCTTGTCGACCAGCAGCACCTCGGCCTGCATGCCGAGGGCGATCGCCGCCGAGCTCATGCCCGACACACCCGCGCCCAGTACCACGACCTTCGCCGCGTAGACCCCGGACACGCCGCCCATCAGCACGCCGCGGCCGCCGCCGTCGCGCTGCAGGTGGTGCGCGCCAACCTGCGGGGCCATCCGGCCTGCCACCTCCGACATAGGCGCCAGCAAGGGCAGCGAGCCGTCGGGCAGCTGGACGGTCTCATAGGCGATGGCGGTGATGCCGGCACCGAGCAGCGCGTCGGTGCAGGCCCGGCTGGCAGCCAGGTGCAGGTAGGTGAACAGCACCTGGTCCTTGCGCATCCGGTGGTATTCCGCCGCCACCGGCTCCTTGACCTTGAGGATCAGGTCGCCGGTTTGCCACACATCATCCGCATTCGGCAGGATGGTGGCGCCGGCCGCGACGAAGTCGCCATCGGGGATCGATGAGCCGGTGCCCGCGTTCTGCTGAACGAAGACCTCGTGCCCGTACATGACGAGCTCGTGCACTCCGGCTGGCGTGATCGCCACGCGGTACTCGTGATTCTTAACTTCGCTAGGAACGCCGACCTTCATTGGCCTGTTGTCCTTCCTTGCCTGCCGAACTGCCCGGCCGGTGCCGGGCGGCCCCTGTGCCGAGGTCCTGCCTGCGGTCAGATCGTCTCTGGCTCACCAGCCTGACGAAGGGTCCGGAAATCTTCGCCGCGAGCCACATACGCGGACAAGATACCGACAATCGCCACCCCGTTGTGCAGCTCCCCCGCCAGGGTGCCTCGGACGGCGTCGGCGAGCGGCACCCAGGCAACCATCAGATAGGCCTCCTCGTGCTCTGGAACATACTCGCGCTCGGCGTCGGGAACTATTGTCAGGTCCCTGGCCAGGAAGATCCGCAGCCGCTCGGTGCTGATGCCGGGCGAGGACAGGTAGTCGGCCAGCACCCGCCAGTCAGCAGCCTTGCAGCCTGCTTCCTCCAGCAGCTCGCGCTGCGCCGTGGCGAGCAGCGGCTCGCCGGCGATGTCCCTGAGCCCGGCCGGGAGTTCCCACAACGTCGCTCCGGCCGGATGCCGGTACTGCCTGATCATCAGCACCCGGTCCTGGTCATCGATAGCCACGACGGCCACCGCGCCGGGATGCTCCACGACTTCCCGGCCAACCAGGCTGCCATCGGGCAGCCGGACCGAATCGCGGCGCAGCGTGACTATCTTCCCGGCTGCCAGCACCGTGGAGTCGGTCACCGGCCAGGACCCGGCCAGGTCGCTGATGTCGCTCACCGGGACGCCGGCTCAGCCGGTGGCGACCGGCCGCTGGGCGGCAGCCATCGGCTCAGCGGCTGGCATGGCCCTTCGCCGCGCTAGCGCGGCGGCCACGAGCCCGCTGAACAGCGGATGCGGACGGGTCGGCCGGGACAGCAACTCCGGATGTGCCTGGGTAGCGACGAAGAACGGATGCATCTCGCGCGGCAGCTCGACGAACTCGACCAGGCGGCCGTCTGGCGACAAGCCCGAGCAGTTCAGGCCCGCCTTTTCCAGTTCGTCCCGGTAGGCGTTATTGACCTCGTACCGATGCCGGTGCCGCTCTTCGACGACTGCCTCGCCGTAAAGCTCGCGCACCAGGCTGCCGTCGGCAAGCACAGCCGGATACAGGCCCAGCCGCATGGTGCCGCCCATGTCCCGCTCCCCCGCGACGACATCTTCCTGGTCTGCCATGGTGGCAATCACCGGGTACGGGGTGTCCGGGTCGAACTCGGCGCTGTTGGCGCCCTCGAGGCCGGCCAGGTCGCGGCCCACCTCGATGGCCATGCACTGCAGCCCAAGGCACAGGCCCAGGACGGGAATCCCGTGCTCCCTGGCGTGCCGGACGGCGCCGATCTTGCCCTCGATGCCTCGCACGCCGAAGCCGCCCGGCACGAGCACCCCGTCTGCATCCGCCAGTTGCCGGGCCGCGCCCTCGGGCGTCTGGCAATCATCGCTGGTCACCCAGCGGATGTTGACCCGGACATCGTGCGCGAACCCGCCGGCGCGCAGCGCCTCGGCCGGCGACAGGTAGGCGTCCGGGAGGTCGACGTACTTGCCGACCAGTGCGATGGTCACGCTTCGCGACGGCCGGTGTACCCGCCGCAGCAGGTCGTCCCAGTCGCTCCAGTCCACATCCCGGAACGGCAGGCCGAGCCTGCGCACCACGTACGCGTCAAGGCCCTCAGCGTGCAGCACCTTCGGGATGTCGTAGATCGACGGAGCATCGGGCGCGGACACCACTGCTTCTTCATCGACGTCGCACATGAGGCTGATCTTGCGCTTCAGGCCGTCGCTGATGGGCCGGTCCGACCGGCACACGATCGCGTCCGGCTGGATGCCGATGCTCCGCAGCGCGGCGACGGAATGCTGCGTCGGCTTCGTCTTCAGCTCGCCGGACGGGCCGATGTAAGGCAGCAGCGACACGTGCAGGAAGAAGCAGCGGTCGCGGCCGATCTCGTGCCGGATCTGCCGGATCGCCTCCAGGAACGGCTGCGACTCGATGTCGCCGACGGTGCCACCGACTTCGGTGATCACCACATCGGTTTCCGCGTTCGCCATCTCCCGGATCCGTGCCTTGATCTCGTTGGTGATGTGGGGGATCACCTGCACGGTGTCGCCCAGGTAATCGCCGCGGCGCTCCTTGGCGATGACCTGCGAGTAGATCTGCCCGGTGGTGACATTGGCTGAGCCGGGCAGCCTGATGTCCAGGAACCGCTCATAGTGGCCGACATCGAGGTCTGTCTCGGTGCCGTCGTCGGTGACGAATACCTCACCGTGCTGGAAGGGATTCATCGTTCCCGGATCGACGTTCAGGTAGGGATCGAGCTTCTGCATGCTCACCCGCAGACCGCGCAGCTTCAGCAGCCTGCCGATGCTCGAGGCGGTAAGTCCCTTGCCGAGGCTCGAGGCCACGCCGCCGGTGACGAAGAGATGTCTGGTCTCAGCCGGGCTGGTGCTGCCCGGTCGTGATGGATGCGCTGATATCGCCACTAAGGCTCCCGTGGTCAGATTCGGCGGAATTCCCGCTCGCCCACGGGGTCTCAGGATATCAGGCGCCGGCGATGACACCGAGCAAGACGGCGCCGGCCAGGCCCGATGTTGCCGGCGCACTGTGCCGTTTAGTCTGCCGGTTAGTCTCCGTCGGGCAGCCGCCGGGGCGTTAACGCCGCCCGCCGGTCCGCCGCCGACGAGATCGCCGCCTGCTCGTGGCCGGCGGTCTGCGGCTGCTGTTTCTCGTTCTCGCCCGCCTCACCGAACCTGGCGAGCGCGACGGCACAGGCGACAGCCAGCGCGAAGCCGAGGATAGCGACTGGAGCTAGCCCTGGCCGGGTGGTATCACCGAGGAAAAGCACCCCGACGACGGCCGGCGGCATGGTCTCGGCCAGGATGACCGCCGCAGTCGCGGTGGTCACGCTGCCGCCGTCCAGCGCCGTCGCATACAGCATGAACGACACAATGCCGGCCGCGGCCAGCGTGTACGCGGCGGGGGAACGTATGAGCTGATGCGGGGTGAAGCCGGGCAGGATCCGGGCCGACACCGCTAGCACGCCGTAGCCAAGTCCGGCGACCGCGCCCAGCGTCGGCGTCCGGGCCGGATTCGGCAGCTTCGCCGCGGCGAACCCGGCGACGCCGACGCCGACGACCGCAACGATCAGCGCCAGCTGGAAGGTGCTGCCTACCTGCGCGGCACCCTGGGCACCCGCCGACGACCCGAGCAGGCCGACTCCGATCACGACGCCGGCCACAGCGAGCCACTCCCGCAGTGCCAGCCTGGCCTTCATCAGCCACGCCGCGAACACGGCCGTCACGGCCAGGTTGGCTGCCATGATCGCCTGCACGGCGAAGAGCGGCAGCCGCCGTAGCGCCACCAGCTGCGCGACAAATCCGACCATATCGATGGCGATGCTGGCCAGAAACGGCCCTTGCCGCAGCATGCGCATGATCAGGCCGGGGTCAACGCCGGTCCCGGCCGGCCCGTCAGCTGCCGTGCGGCGGCTGGCCGCGCGAACGGCCATGGCCTGCATCACGGCCGCGACCCCGTAGCAGAGCGCCGAGACCAGCGCGGCGACCAGGCTCACCACCATTATTCGACCCTACGCTGCCAGGAACCTTGACGTTCTCTTGACGTCTGCTCAGCATGCATACTCGCCCCACGAGGCGACGAACCGGACGGCCCGCGGATGCTAGGTCCGGCCGGCTATCGAGCGGAGCCGCCGGATCGGCTTCCCGGTCAGCGGAAGCTTCACCGGCTCGCCAGGACGCCACCCGGTGCTGATCCTGCCGAGCTCTGCCAGGAAAGGCTCACGGTCAGGAAGCATCCAGCGGACGGGACCCAGGCCAGTCACCTGCTGGCAGCCGTCGTCGTGCACTGTCACCACCGGCAGAACCCGGCCGGGAATGGTGAAGGTCAGCCGGTACTCGTGGTCCTGCGGGGTGCCGAGAGGGCAGTGTGGGCTCCCCGGCGGCAGCACCGGCAGCGCGCAGGCCGCCTCCGCGACTGACAGGGCCTTCGTGTTGGTCACCCTCACCGACTCGGCGCCACCACCCGTACCAGCCCCACCACCGGCCCCCTGCGGCGTGTTAACCGGGCCGCCGAGCCGCACGATCTGGACACTCAGCGGCGCCAGCAGGTGCCGGCACAACACGGCCCTGGCGGCAGCCGGCTGGCCGGGCTGGCCTGCACCGCCGGCACCGGCCGTTGGCTCGGTAGTCCGCGGGTGGGCCGATGCGGCTGCGGCTGACTGAGCGCGGCCGGAACTGGCAGCCAGACTGCCGCAGCCGGCGATCAGCACGACAGCGGCCGCCAGCGCTGCACCCGTCCATACTGCGCAGGGACCAGCGGCATGGCGGCCTGCCGCCCGGGAGCTTGCCGCCCGGGGGTTTGCCGCAGGCGGAGGCGCAGCGCGGGAGGTTCCGGCCGACTGGCCGGGAAGCCGGGTCATCATCGGAACGTGCTCCTGCCCGGAAGGACTGAGACGGCCGCACTAGCCGGGTAACGCGGCTCTTCTTCCTTATCTGGTGCTTAGACGGCGCGCCGCGCTCCCTGGTTCCGGCCGCCGGCTAGACGCCCGCCGCCTGCATCCCGCGCAGCTCGTGCTTGAGCTCGCGAACCTCATCCCGGATCCTGGCCGCGATCTCGAACTGCAACTCCGCAGCTGCCGCGTGCATCTGCTCGGTCAGCTCGGCGATCAGGGCGGCCAGGTCGGCCCGCGCCGGGCCGCCGCCCTGTCCGGCCCTGTCGCCTGCTGCCGCGGCGACGGCCGCCCTGGCCCGCGACTTGACGCCCGGCACCGGCGCCTTCCCCCGGCTCTGCTGCCGCCCGGACCCGCCGAGCAGTTGCTCGGTGTCGGCATCCTCGCGGGCCAGCTGGTCGAGAATGTCCGCTATCCGCTTGCGCAGCGGCTGCGGGTCGACGCCATGCTCCAGGTTGTAGGCGATCTGCCGGTCGCGCCGCCGATTGGTCTCGTCGATCGCGCGCTGCATCGACGGCGTCATCTTGTCGGCGTACATGTGCACCTGACCGGACACGTTCCTGGCTGCCCGGCCAATCGTCTGAATCAGCGACGTCCCCGACCGCAGGAAGCCCTCCTTGTCGGCATCCAGGATCGCCACCAGCGAGACCTCTGGCAGATCGAGCCCTTCACGCAGCAAGTTGATGCCGACCAGTACGTCGTACTCGCCGAGTCGCAGCTCGCGCAGCAGCTCAACCCGGCGCAGCGTGTCGACCTCGCTATGCAGGTACCTGGCCCGGATGCCCAGCTCAAGCAGGTAGTCGGTCAGGTCCTCTGCCATCTTCTTGGTGAGCGTGGTGACCAGCACCCGCTCGGACTTCTCCGCCCGGTCCCTGATCTCCCCGATGAGATCGTCGATCTGGCCCTTGGTCGGCTTGATGATCACCTGCGGGTCCACCAGGCCGGTGGGCCTGATGACCTGCTCGACGATCTCACCGCCGGTCTGCCGGAGCTCGTAGGGTCCCGGGGTCGCCGACAGGTACAGCGTCTGGCCAATGCGCTCGCAGAACTCGTCCCAGGTCAGCGGCCGGTTGTCGATTGCGCTCGGGAGCCGGAAGCCATGGTCGACCAGCACTCGCTTCCTGGACACATCGCCCTCGTACATAGCCCCGATCTGCGGCACAGTGTTGTGCGACTCGTCGACCACCAGCAGGAAGTCCTCCGGGAAGAAATCGAGCAGGGTGTTCGGCGCGCTGCCCGGCTGCCGCCCGTCGATATGCCGCGAGTAGTTCTCGATGCCAGCACAGGAGCCGACCTGGCGCATCATCTCGATGTCATAGGTGGTCCGCATGCGCAGCCGCTGTGCCTCCAGCAGCTTGCCGAGCCGCTCCAGCTCAGCGAGCCGCTCTTCCAGCTCCGCCTCGATGCTGGTGATGGCTCGCTCCATCCGCTCCGGGCCCGCGACGTAGTGCGACGCGGGGAAGACGTACAGCTCGTCATCCTCGCTGATCACCTCACCAGTGAGCGGGTGCAGCGTCATCAGCCGCTCGATCTCGTCGCCGAACATCTCGATCCGGACGGCAAGCTCCTCGTACTGCGGGATCACCTCGATCGTGTCACCGCGCACCCGGAAAGTGCCGCGGGTAAAGGCGAGGTCGTTCCGGGTGTACTGCATGCCGACGAGCTTGCGCAGCAGCTTGTCGCGGTCGAAGGTCTGGCCCACCTTGACCTTCAGCATCCGGTCGACGTACTCCTGCGGCGTGCCGAGACCGTAGATGCACGACACCGACGCGACCACGATCGTGTCCCGACGGGTTAGCAGCGAGTTGGTCGCCGAATGCCGGAGCCTGTCGACCTCGTCGTTGATGGACGAATCCTTCTCGATGTACGTGTCAGTCTGCGGAACGTACGCTTCAGGCTGGTAGTAATCGTAGTAAGACACGAAATACTCGACTGCATTCTTGGGCAGCATCTCGCGGAGTTCGTTGGCGAATTGCGCGGCGAGCGTCTTGTTCGGCAGCATCACGAGCACGGGTCGCTGCAGCCGCTCGGCCAGCCAGGCAACCGTCGCTGTCTTGCCGGTGCCGGTCGCGCCGAGCAGGACAGTGTCCTTGGCGCCGTCCCGGATCCGCTTCTCCATCTCGCCGATGGCGCGGGGCTGGTCACCAGCCGGGACCATGTCGGTCACTACCTCGAACGGCGAGACCCGGCGCTGCAGGTCGGTCACCGGGCGCATGACGGCCTCCCTTGCATGCTCGGTTCGTTCCACTGTAGGGCGAGGTGCTGACAATCGGTGCACCAGCGGGAGACAGCGCTGCCAGCCGACGACCCAGCTGCGCTAGCCGACGACCAGCTGTGCCAGCCGACGACCAGCTGTGCCAGCCGACGACCAGCTGTGCTAGCCGATGGCCACGCTGGCCGGCGCGAAGAGCCGGTCCCGGTCGCCGGGCAGCGAGCCACCGTAGGTCATCACCACGTTGGTAGCCCCGGCCAGCAGTCCGCGCTCCACCGCCCAGGCAGCCAGCCACGGATGGGAGCCGGCCACGTCCAGGCGCACCGGCCCCTGCCGATCGCTGGCCAGAGCACTGATCAGGGCTGTCGCCATGACCCTGCCGTCAGCGACCACGGGGCCGATGATGCTGACGGCACCGTCACGCCACACCGCGCCATAACCAGCCACCGGCTCCCCGCATTCCACGAAGCGGTCAGCGAGCACAGTGAGCTCACTGAGCACGCGGCCGCGGTCGGCTCCAAAAACCGCCCTGTCGATCGCCGCTACCCCAGCCAGCTCAGCCGGGCACGCCGGACGGACCGCACCGGCCGGATCACGTGCCGCTGCTCCGCTGAACCTGCCGATGTGCCGGGTCGAGGTCCCGGCCTCGCGGAAGCCGAGCCGGGCATACAGCGGGCGGCCAACATCGGTAGCGAAAAGGACCACCACTGCCCCGCCGGAGAGGTCGAGTACGTGCTGCATCAGCCGCCGGCCGAGCCCCTGACGGCTGTGCCGGCTTGCCACCAGCATCATGCCGATAGCGGCCAGCTCTGCCCCGTACCTGGTCAGGACCACTGTCCCGGCCAGGCCGCCGGCGGGGTCATCGACGCCGTACACCTCGCTGACGGCATACATCAGCCGCCAGCTGTTCTCCTGGGGCAGCCAGCCGCGATCGCGCGCGAGCTCGGTGCAGGCGGTCAGGTCGGCCAGGGTCAGCCGCCGGATCGGCAGGCCCGTGATGCCGGTACCGCTCATGGTGGCGGCCGGGCTAGCTGACGGCCAGGGCCGCACGCCTGCGCAGCTCTGCCCACAGCTCACCGACCTGGCGGTCAAGTTCGGCGAGCGACCCCGAGTTGTCCACCACGATCCCGGCGATCGCGAGCCGATCTTCCCGGTTCGCCTGCGCTGCCATCCTGGCCTTCGCCTGCTCGCGGCTCATTCCGCGGAGCCGGACTAGCCGGTCGAGCTGGATCCTCGTCGGCACGTCCACGACGACGACCAGGTCGTACCCACTCGCCAGGCCGTTCTCGGCGATCAGCGGGACATCGTGCACCACGACCGAGCCGGGGCCAGCCATCTCCTCCAGCGCCCGCATCCGCGCGCCGACCCTCGGGTGCACGATGGAGTTCAGCCGGGCGAGCTTCTCGGGGTCGGCGAAGACAATTTCGGCGAGCGCGGCCCGGTCGAGCCCGCCATCCGGCCCGAGCAGAGCCGGGCCGAACGAGCTGATGACTTCGGCGAGCCCCTCGGTGCCGGGCGCGACGACCTCACGGGCGATCAGGTCCGCATCGATCACGATCGCGCCCTGCGCGGCCAGGCCCCGTGACACTTCGCTCTTGCCGGCCCCGATACCGCCGGTCAGGCCCACCCGGAACATGTCAGCGACAACCCGCCTGGCGCCAGCTCATGGCACCGCGGAGATGGCAATGGCGGGCGCCAGGCGCAACGCACCCGGAGCCCGCCACCGTCAGGTACCGGGAAGCCGCCGTCAGCTCTGGCCGCCGGACAGCTTGTCGCGCAGGGCGGCGAGTGCCTCATCGGAGGCGAGCGTGCCGCCCCGCTCGGAGTCGCCGGCCGACGACGAGGTGTGATGGTCGCGATCCTCGCCCTCGCCGCTCTCCTCGGCGGCGGCGTCGGCCTTGGTCCGCGCCTCGGCCACCTGCTGCTGGTGGGCCTCGTACCGGGCCCGCGCCTCGGCGTACTGGCGCTCCCATTCCTCGCGCTGGCTGTCGAAGCCCTCGAGCCATTCGCCGGACTCCGGGTCGAAGCCCTCCGGGTAGAGGTAATTGCCTTGCTCGTCGTAAGCCGCCGGCATGCCGTACAGGGTGGGATCGAAGTCCTCGCTGGAGACCTCGCCCGACGCGCCCTCATTGGCCTGCTTCAGCGACAGGCTGATCCGGCGCCGGTCCAGGTCGATGTCGATGATCTTGACGAAGATCTCGTCGCCTACCTGTACGACCTGCTCGGGAATCTCGACGTGGCGGTCGGCCAGCTCGGAGATGTGCACCAGGCCCTCGATGCCTTCCTCGACCCGGACGAACGCGCCGAACGGCACCAGCTTGGTGACCCGGCCGGGCACGACCTGGCCGATCTGGTGGGTCCTGGCGAACTGCTGCCACGGGTCTTCCTGGGTCGACTTCAGCGACAGCGAGACCCGCTCGCGGTCCATGTCGACGTCGAGGACCTCAACGGTCACGTCCTGGCCGACCTCGACGACCTCACCCGGGTGGTCGATGTGCTTCCAGGACAGCTCCGATACGTGCACGAGCCCGTCCACGCCGCCAAGGTCGACGAACGCGCCGAAATTGACAATCGAGGAAACGACGCCCTTGCGGATCTGGCCCTTCTGCAGGGTGTTGAGGAAGTTCTGGCGAACCTCGGACTGCGTCTGCTCCAGCCAGGCTCGGCGGGACAGAACGACGTTGTTGCGGTTCCGGTCCAGCTCGATGATCTTGGCTTCGATTTCCTTGCCGACATATGGCTGAAGATCACGAACCCGCCGCATCTCCACCAGTGAGGCGGGCAGGAAGCCGCGCAGGCCGATGTCCAGGATCAGGCCGCCCTTGACGACCTCGATGACGGTGCCGGTGACGACGCCGTCCTCCTCCTTGACCTTCTCGATCGTGCCCCAGGCTCGCTCGTACTGAGCGCGCTTCTTGGACAGGATCAGCCGGCCTTCCTTGTCCTCCTTCTGCAGGACCAGGGCCTCAATGTGCTCGCCGGTCTTCACGACCTCGTGCGGATCGACATCGTGCTTGATCGACAGTTCCCGGGACGGGATGACGCCCTCTGTCTTGTAGCCGATGTCGAGCAGAACCTCGTCTCGATCGACCTTGACGACGGTGCCCTCAACAATGTCGCCGTCGTTGAAGTACTTGATGGTCTCGTCGATCGCGGCGAGGAAGGCCTCCTCGGAACCGATGTCGTTGACCGCTACCTTGGGGGTCGAGGTGGCCTCTGTGCTGCTCGTCATGTGTAGGTGGACTCCGGATACGGACAGGAATGGATTGCTGGACAGTACCGTGCACGGCGAGCCCGACAACGGAAAGCCATGGATTCGTGACTTGCCTGGCCAGCATGACCGGCCGCGGCCTGCAGTAAGACTGCCGCGCGGCTGCCTGACCATTGGCGGACTGCACCAGAACACAGTGCAGCGTCCAGCATATGAGACCCTGGCCTGCGGGTCAATCGGCAGGGCCCCCGTCAGCCGCCGCGGCGCGCGGCTGAACCGCCAGCCGAGCACCGAGCTGAGCAGTAGTGATCTGCCAGGTGGTGCCGACGGCAGCCACGCGGAATCCGAGCTGCCTGTTGATCGCCAGCATGGCGTCGTTGCTGCCGGCGTTCCAGGTGATCACCCAGCTGACGCCAGGCAGGTCGTCCAGGATCCGCCGGGTAATCGCGGCCTTGAGCCACTTCCCCAGGCCCTGGCCCCGATGTGCCGGAGCCACGGCCGTAGCCCCTACGTAGACCCGGTCCGGCTCCCCCGGGTGAAGGGCGATGTTGGTGAGGCCGACAAACCGTCCGGACGCGCGCTCGACCGCGTAGTAAGCCAGCTGATCGTTCCCGGCGGCAACGGCCGCGTCGTCGTAGACGCGCACGAGCTCGGCGGTCACCGGGACATCACTGACGTCCAGCTGCTCGCGTGGCGCGGTGTTCATGACATTCAGCGCCTCGGCGACCCGGTCAGCGAGCTCCGGCGGAGTCGGACCGGCAACGAAATCCAGCCGGTATCCGGGAGCACGGGTCGCGGCGTCGGCGATCCACCGGTCCACCAGGCCCTGGTCGACGCTATGCAGGTCGAGGCGGTTCTCCTCGCCCACCATCGCGGCCTGGGCGCTGAAACTAGCGCAGAAGGCAGCCCCGGACGGGACGTTGTCCCTGGTCCGGCCCATGATCAGGCGGAGCCCACGACGGTCAGCGACGGCAACCGAGCGGGCCAGCAGCAGTCGGCCGAGGCCCTGGCGGCGATGGCGGGGCAGCACCTCAATGACGGTGAACAGCAGGTGGTCCTCGCCGCTGACCTGGGTCCAGTCGCAGGACGCAAGGCCAGCGATCCCGCCGTCGTGATGCCGCGCCACGATCACAACGCCGTCTTCCAGCGCTGGCAGGTGCCGGGCGGCAGCGATCTCGTCGGCGAGCGGTCGCCGGGGATCGTCGGGCGTCGCTTCGCGGTGCAGGACGGCGCGGGCCTCATGCAGCTCGGCCAGCAGCTCATCAGGCTGCTCCCGTAGCGGCCACTCGGCAATCATCCACGTCTGCACGGGCACTGAAAGTAGAGAGGACGCGCTACCCGGTCAACTGGTTTCCGTGGCTAGCCAGGCACGAGCATGATCCGCTGCCGGGCAGCCTCGTCCACCGCCCGCCGCGAGTAAGGCGCGGGCAGCAGCCGGCCGGTGCGCCACGCGTCCTGCTGATCATGACCGTGCGCGCTAGCCGGATCGCCGGCTGCGCCGAGCGGCACGACCCAGCCGGAGCGATCCCAGTCAGCCAGGTCGAAGGCATAGCGCGCCACCGACGCGGAGCTGGTGCGCAGCCCGGCCACCGGCACATACGAGCTAGCCTGCACAGTGTCCATGTCGCCGCCGTAGGGCACGGACGGCGGGTCCAGGTCGGTGCGGCCGAGCGGATGGCGTTGCCCGGTGGCGTGCAGCTCGCCCCACGGCTCGCCGCCCCAGCAGCGTTCCGCCCGCTGCACTGCCTCGGTCAGCGCCCGCCGCCAGGACCAGCCGCCAAGCAGCGACTCGTCACCGGCCTGCAGATGGTCTCCGGCTACCCGCCAGACAACCGACTCGGCGCGGACTCCGGGTACCAGCCGGTTCCACGGATGCTCGACGAACGCCAGCCAGGCCCGAGCGCTCCAGCACCAGCAGGGCAAGCTCCCGGCGCAGCACCGAGTACGCGGCAGCAGCCGTCGAGGCTGCGTCCATCCGGCCATCCCACCCGGCCAGCGGCGCCCAGTCGCCCAGTAGCCGGATGATCTGCCTGGCGGGTAGCGAGACCACATCGCGGTGCAACTCGGCCATGTCATCAACGGTCGCGGCCGACATGCCCGACAGGG
The DNA here is from genome assembly GCA_963795265.1 of uncultured Actinomycetota bacterium. Taxonomy (GTDB): domain Bacteria; phylum Actinomycetota; class Actinomycetes; order Streptosporangiales; family Streptosporangiaceae; genus JAJYUU01. The sequence continues at coordinate 60,957 of CAWCHF010000009.1, forward strand.
CTCCGGCTAGCCGGGTCGCCCGCCACGGGGCGGCCACGTCCAGGCCCAGGTATGGCCCGGTGTCCGCCGCGAGTATCCGGTTATTCGCGCTGAACAGGAATCCGCCCGCGGGGTTCTGCAGCCGCGGCATGTCGGCGAAGGCCACCTGCCCGCGCCAGCTGTGGGAAGGGTCGTCGCCAGGGACCGGTGCCCAGGCCGCCTCGGGCCTGGTGCGGATGGGAACGCGGCCCCTGGTGAGATACCCGATGTTGCCGTCACGGTCGGCAGCGAGCAGGCTATTGACGGGTTCCGCCCAGGGCCGCATGGTCTCGAACAGCTCGTCGACCGAGCGGGCGCGCAGCATCGCCGGGAATGCGTCGAACCCGTTGTTCGGCTCGGCGACGGCCGTCCAGGCCAGCGCGAGCTCGTCAGTGACCAGCGGTCCGCGGTCGCTCCGCCCGACTTCGATGCGGACGGGTTCGCTGCCGCGCACGGCGATGAGTTCCGTGCGGCGGCCATCGGCTCCTGGCGGCGAGCCGGCGAACTGGTACAGGTCCTGGTCGTCCGCCATCGCGTGGGTGATGCACCAGGCAACTGTGTCGTTATGGCCGAAATGCGGGAAGCCGGGCACGCCTGGCATCGCCAGGCCGAGCACATCCCAGTCCGGTCCGGATACGTGGCCCTGGACGTAGACGTTCGGCGCCTCCAGCGGCCGGTGCGGGTCACCAGCCAGCAGCGGCAGGCCGGACGCGGTCCGGGCGCCCGCCAGCGCCCAGTTGTTGCTCCCGCCGTCGTCGAGGCCAACCCAGGACGGCGCCGCGCCGTGGCAGCGGGCGCCCGGCGGCACGCACGCGACCTGCCACCCGGACCGGCTGGTGGCCATCTTCCGGGCCATCGCCGGGCCGAGGAGATCACCCACCACCGCGCGCCAGAGCTTAATGGCCGCGGACCCCATGGCCAGGTGCCTGACCCGGTATACCAGCAGGCAGTGCCATGGCTCCCAGCGCTCCGGCTGCGATTCGATGCCAGCGAGGTCGGCGAGCAGCGGCCCGCCGCCGGGCAGCGAGTCAGCTGCCTGCCTGGCCAGGTCCGGCGAGCCGGACCCGGCGTCGCGGCGGCGCCGATCCAGTGTCTCGATCAGAGCGTTGACGCCGGACGTGTAGGCGGCGAGCATGTGCCGGGCGGCCGGCGAGAGCCGGACCGCGTCGCTACGCGCGCTCGCGGCCAGATCGATCCGCCGGAACAGGGTGTCGCCGGGGACCGCGGCCGGGCCGAGTATCTCGGCGGATCGGCCAAGGCCCCGCCGCCGGTCATGGTCCATCTGCCAGAGCCGGTCAGCGGCGTGCGCGAACCCCTGGGCGAAGAACGCGTCATGGTCAGTAGCGGCCCGGCAGTGCGCCACCCCGAAGCGATCCCTCGTCAGCTCAACCGGGGCGTCCAGCCCGCGCAGGCGCAATTCCATCAGCTAAGCATCCCTGATTGCGCCGATATGCGCTGGCCGACCGGCGGGCCGGACTTGCTGGCGCTCCGGCTAGCTGGCGCTCCGGCTCAGTGGCCGCAGCCGCGCGCCGCCAGCCGCAGCAGCTCAGTGGGCCGCGTCGGCCCAGCTGCGTCCCAGCCCATCGAGACCTCCAGCGGCACGCTCAGGTCGGCCGCACCGCACATGGCCGCCGTGACAAGCTGCCGCACCAAGTCCAGCTCTCCCGGTGCCACCTCGAACAGCAGCTCGTCGTGGACCTGGAGCAGCATGCGCGAGCGCATGCCTGCCGCCTGCAGCTCGCGATGCACCGCCAGCATCGCCACCTTGATGATGTCCGCGGCCGAGCCCTGGATCGGCGCGTTCAGGGCCATCCGCTCGGCCATCTCGCGCCGCTGCCGGTTATCGGAGGTCAGGTCCGGCAGGTAACGGCGACGGCCCAGCATGGTCTCGGTGTAGCCGTCCATCCTGGCCCTGGCCACGACGTCCCGCAGGTAGTCGCGGACGCCGCCGAACTGCTCGAAGTACTCGTCCATGTAGCCGCGGGCCTCGTCTGGCGAGATCCGCAGCTGCTGGGACAGCCCGTATGCGGACAGGCCATAGGCGAGTCCGTAATTCATCGCCTTGACCTTGCTGCGCAGTTCCTGGGTCACCGCGGCCGGCTCGACGCCGAACACCCGCCCAGCCGTCGCGGCATGGAAATCGTGCCCGGAGCCGAACGCGGCGGCCAGCGCCTCGTCGCCGGACAGGTGAGCCATGATGCGCAGCTCGATCTGGCTGTAGTCAGCGGTCAGCAGGCACTCGTACCCGGATCCGACGATGAATCCCTGACGGATCCGGCGGCCTTCCTCGGTGCGGATCGGGATATTCTGCATGTTCGGGTCGGTCGATGACAGGCGGCCCGTCGCCGCGATCATCTGGTTGTACGTCGTGTGAATGCGGCCGTCGGCATCCGCCATCGGGATCAGCGAGTCGACGATGCTCTTGAGCTTGGCCACGTCCCGGTGCCGCAGCAGGTGTGCCAGCACCGGATGCTCGGTCTGCGCGAGCAGACCGGTCAGCGCCTCGGAATCAGTGGTGTAGCCAGTCTTGATTCGCTTGGTCTTGGGCAGTCCGAGCTCGGTGAACAGGACCTCTTGCAGCTGCTTGGGCGAACCGAGGTTGAACTCGTGCCCAGTCACCGCGAACGCGGCCTGCTCGGCGGCCTTCACCTCGCCACCCAGGCTGGCCGACATGCCGGCGAAGTGGTCGGTATCCGCCGCGATGCCAGACCGCTCCATATCCGCGAGCACGCCGACGAGCGGCAGCTCCACCTCCGCCAGCAGCTCAGCGGCACCGCGTTTCGTCAGGTCGGCATCCAGCGCATCGGCCAGCTCAGCGGTCGCCTGTGCGCGCTGGCCGAGCGCACTGGCTACCTCAGCCTCGTCCTGGACGTCCAGGGTCAGCTGGCCGGTAGCTGGCTCGGCGTCGCGCAGCTCGCGATTCAGGTACCGCAGTGCCAGGTCGGCCAGGTCGAACGAGCGCTGCCCCGGCAATGCCAGGTAGGCCGCGAGCGCGGTGTCGCTTGTCAGCCCGGCGAACTCGAACCCGCGGGCAGCAAGAGCGTGCATCGGGCCCTTTGCATCATGCAGGGCCTTGGGCCGGGACGGGTCGGCCAGCCAGGCACCGAGGGCCTTGTCGTCTGCCTCGGTCAGCCCCGCCGGGTCAAGGTAAGCGGCCGCGCCACCCGGCGCCGCGATGGCCAGGCCAGTGAGGTTGCCGGTGCCGCGCCCCCAGGAACCGCTCACCGCCAGCCCGGCTCGCCCGGTACCGGCCACGTTGCCGTCGATCCAGTCGGCCACCTCGTCCGGCCCGAGCACGACGGCGGCCACGTCATAGGCCGCGGCATCCGTGGCGGGCCCCGCGACCGCGGTGGCCGGTATCCCGATGCCGTTCGGCAATGTGGCGTAGAGCCGGTCACGCAGCACCCGGAACTGCAGCGTGTCGAAGAGCTGGTGGATCTGCTCCCGATCCCATGGCACCGGGCGCAGATCAGCCGGGCCCGCGTCCAGCTGCACATCGCGAACCAGCTGGGTGAGCTGGCTGTTGCGCAGCACGCCGGACAGGTGCTCGCGCAGCGCATCGCCAGCCTTGCCCTTGACCTCGTCTACCCGGTCGACCAGCGCGGCCAGTGAACCGAACTCGGCGATCCACTTGGTCGCTGTCTTCTCCCCCACGCCCGGAATGCCTGGCAGGTTGTCGCTCGGGTCGCCGCGCAGTGCCGCGAAGTCGGGGTACTGCGCGGGCGTCAGGCCGTACTTGGCCATCACCGCATCCGGCGTGAACCTGGCCATCTCGCTGATCCCGCGCATGGTGTACAGCACGGTCACGTGCTCGTTGACAAGCTGCAGGGCATCCCGGTCACCGGTGACGATGAGCACGTCCATGTCCGGCGCAGCCTGGGTGGCCAGCGTCGCGATGACGTCGTCGGCCTCGAAGCCTGGTACCGACAGCCGCTTGATGCCGAGCGCATCGAGCACCTCGAAGATCAGGCTCAGCTGGTTACGGAAGTCGGCCGGACTCTCCTTACGGGTGGCCTTGTACTCCACGTACTGCTCGTGCCGGAAGGTGGGCTCGCTGCGGTCGAACGCGACCGCCACGTGCGTCGGCTGCTCGTCCCTCAGGACATTGATGAGCATGGCGGTAAACCCGTACACCGCGTTGGTCGGCTGGCCGGTCGTGGTGGAGAAGTTCTCCGGCGGCAGCGCGAAGAAGGCGCGGAACGCCAGCGAGTGCCCGTCGAGCAGCAGCAGCCTGCCACGGCGCGCCTGGACCTGGCCAGGATCGGCCGGTGCGCGCTCGGCCTGGTCCCGCTGGGCCTGGTCCGGCTCGGCCGCTTCCTTCGTATCCGCCGCTTCGCTGGTTGCCACGTCCAGATCTTAGTGCGTGCATCTGACAGTTGGCCGGCCCTTGCCAGCCCCGTGGGTACCAAAGCCGGGCCACCCTTACGCTGGCTCCAGCGGGAGCGAGCGTCTGATTTCCCTGGGAACGTGGAGGCAGCAGGTGTCGGTGTCGTCCGATCGTGAGCAGCAGGTGATCGCCATCTTCAACGACCAGGGTGCTACCACGCTCGCCACCCGGATGGGCATCAAGATCGTGTCAGCCTCGCCCGAGCGGGTCGTCGGCACGATGCCGGTAGAAGGCAATACGCAGCCTTACGGGATCTTGCATGGTGGCGCCTCGTGCGTGCTCGCGGAGTCGCTGGGCTCACTGGGCGCCGCGTTGCGAGCGGGCCCGGACCGGTCCACCGTGGGCATCGAGATCAACGCGACGCATCACAGAGCCGCGAGATCGGGACTGGTCACCGGCGTCGCGACGCTGATCCACGGTGGCCGGACCATGTCCAGCTTCGACATCGCCATCACCGACGAGGACGGCAAGCGCGTCTGTACGGCGCGGCTCAGCTGCCTGCACCGCGACGGCGTGCCCGGCGAGGCCAGGACGGGCCTGAGCCACGCCGCCGCGCCGTGGCCAAAGCTGGCGGTACGGCACCAGCCAACGGGATGTTTCGCTCATTCTGGCCGGGGAATCGCGGTGTCTTTGCGCGCCGCCGCCACCCGTCGCTACCGTTGGCCGGAGAGCTTGGCGACCGAGTAGAGAACGTGCCGGCCCGGGGAAGGCCGACATGGCACCAAAGGTCCACTGGCTCATGACCGTCGACCGCTTCCGGCGTCCGGCGGCCGCAAGCGGCGGGCGCCGGTTACAACGGGGGTTATGTGGCCGGCCCCGCCCGCTTGCCATCTGCCGCTTCAGCCGGCCGTCTCGGGCTTGCCGGACGCTGAATCCTCCAGCGTCGCTGCCTCGGCGGCGGCCTTCTCGGCCTCCGCGAGGACCTCCTCGGCGACGGCGCGCATCGTCTGACGGCGGTCCATCGAAGTCTTCTGAATCCACCGGAACGCCTGGGCCTCGGTCATGCCCTGGCCGTCCTGGAGCTGGCCTTTCGCGCGATCAAGCAGCTTGCGTACCTCTAGGCGGTCGCGCAGGTTGGCAGCCTCGTTGTTCAGCGCGGCAATCTCGGCGAACCGGCTGGCCGCGACCTCAATGGCGGGCACCAGGTCGGCCTTGGTAAACGGCTTGATCAGGTACGCCATCGCGCCGGCCTCGCTGGCGCGCTGTACCAGGTCCCGCTGCGAGAACGCGGTCAAGATCACTACCGGCGCCAGCTGGCTCGCGGTAATGCGCTCGGCGGCGGAGATGCCGTCCAGACCGGGCATCTTCACATCCATGATCACCAGATCCGGCCGCAGCTGCTCGGCAAGCTGCACGGCCGTTTCGCCATCTGCCGCCTCGCCGGCTACAACGTAGCCCTCCTCCTCCAGCATCTCGCGCAGATCCATCCGGATCAGCGCCTCGTCCTCGGCTATCACCACTTGAAAGGGGCTCTTACTCACGAGCCGAGCGTACCGAAAACCCGGTACATTAGCGTTCGCGCTCCCCGGCGAGGCCCGTCCGCGCCGACGTGGCGCCGGGGCCAGCTGCGCGGTTCCCCTGTGGTAGTCCAGCTCCACCTGCCGCGCGGATGCCTCGTGAACAGCTCTGCCGGTAGATTGGGCCTGTTAGGCTCCGGGCGCTTTCAGCGTTGAAGGAGACTAACAGGGACATAGTATGAAATAAGCCGGGATGACGGAATTGGCAGACGTGGATGCCTCAAAAGCATCTGCCTGAGAGGGCGTGCGGGTTCGAGTCCCGCTCTCGGCACTGCTTGTCGGCGGATTGTCGGTGGTGGCAGCGACAATAAGGTCGTGTATTCCAGGGATATCGTTAACACTGCCTTACTGCTTTCGAATTGTGGCGTTCTAGATCGTGAGAATTCGCTGATCTGCGATGTCTCTGTCGGCGCCATCCGGCACTGGCGCTGTGGTCGTCGGCGCTGCGAGCACTCTGCACTGCGGCGGGCCGCGCCCCGATGCCCACGCTGTGATCATCTGCCCCTGGATGAGGCGTCCTACGCCTACCTCCTCGGTCTCTATCTAGGCGACGGTCATATCGCCGGCGGCCGCCGCGGTGTTTATGCGTTGAGCGTGGCCTGCGCCGATGCCTGGCCCGGACTTACAGCCGCCGCAGCGGCGGCGATGTCAGCCGTCATGCCTTCGTCACGCGTATGTAAGGTTCAGCGGATCGGCTGCACGGCGGTCAAAAGCTACTCGAAGCACTGGCCGTGCCTGCTCCCGCAGCATGGCCCCGGCCGAAAGCATGGTCGACTGATAGAACTTGCGCCGTGGCAGGAGATGATCAGATCTCAGTACCCTGGTGCTTTCGCATGCGGCCTGTTCCACTCCGACGGCTGCCGTGTCACGAACCGAGTGACCAGGCATCTGCCAACTGGAGATCGGACTTACGCATACCCGCGGTATTTCTTCTCGAACGAGTCACCGGACATTCTGGGCCTTTGCGGGCGGACGCTGGATGAGCTTGGGGTGGAATGGCGGTTGTCCCGGCGTAATGCCATCTCGGTAGCGCGGCGGGAGGCCGTGGCCAGGCTTGATCAATTTGTCGGCCCAAAGTACTGACGCCGCTCGCAGCTGCCGGTCTGCGGTAAGGGCGCCGCGGAGACCGGCTGCTATTTTCGGTGCGCAGCAGCGGGCTACAGGCCGCCGAGGATGGTTATCAGACTGATGGCGGGCCGTTGCCGTAGCGGAACCTCAGCGCCCACTTCCGGCCTGGACACGACCGGGTTCATCCTGCCGGTTGTGCCGTCAGGCCACGTCTCCCGGCGCTGAATCGGCCGCCTTAGGCGCGGCCTGGCCGCCCGACGTCCAGCCCGATCCTCCCGGCGGTGGCGTTGCTGGACCTGGGCTGCAGCGCTCGGACCGGGCCGGCGGCTCGGCTTGCTGCAGTACCAGGGTGCGGAGCAGCCGCCGCCGCCGGTCGACCACGATGTAGCCGCACGCGATCACGAGTATGGCCAGCATCGCCAGCATGTTGGTCCGAAGGCCCAGCAGTCGCGGCGAGTAGTCCACCCGCATCGTCGCGGCAATGCAGCCGGCGGCTGCGTACAGCACGCCGTACAGCGCGAATGCCCGGTCGCCGGTCAGGGCGTACCTGCGGATCGCGAAGCCGACGCCCACGGCCACCAGCAGGTCCAGCAGCGACTGGTAGAGGAACACCGGCTGGAAGGTGGCGTATGCCTGCAAACCGGCCGCCCGGTGCTGTGGTGAGATCGCCACTGCCCAGGGCAGCCCGGATGGGCTCCCGTACAGTTCCTGGCTGAACCAGTTCCCCCACAGCGCGATGGCCTGGGCCACCGCGAGCGCAGGCGCCGCCGCAAGGGCGATTGGCCCGATGTCGAGACCGGACCGGCGGCAGTAGACCCAGGCGGCGATCGCACCGGCCGCGACCGCGCCGGCGATGGCGAGGCCGCCGTCCCAGACCCGGAACACGTCGGTCCAGTCCCGGCCGGGCCCGAAGTACAGCCCGAAGTTGGTGAGCACGCTGTACAGCCGGGCGCCGACCAGCCCCACCGGGACCGCGACTGTGGCCAGGTCCAGGATGACGCCGGCCTGGCCGCCAGCTCGCAGGTACCGCCTGTCGGTCAGCCACAGCGCAGCCACCACGCCAGCCACCATGCACAGCGCATATGCGCGGACCGGGATCGCGCCCAGATGCCAGACGGAGCTGGCCGGGCTCGGAAGGTAAGCCACCGGCATGATCTGGACGTTACCCGCACCCGGCCGGTGTGCACGCCACATTCACCCGTGCTGTGCGCGCCAGCTGGCAGCGGGGCGGCCGGTCCTCGGTCTGGTGCGCCCGCTGCCGTTACCGGAACGGCGCGGCCGACGGGCTGACAGCCGCGGGCAGCGATGAGTCGCCGCACAGGTAGGCATCGACGGCCGCCGCTGCGGACCGGCCCTCGGCGATCGCCCAGACGATCAGCGACTGGCCCCGGCCCATGTCCCCGGCCACGAACACGCCAGGCACCGAGGCCGCGAAGCCGGCGTCCCTGGACACGTTGCCGCGGCTGTCGAACTCAACCCCGAGCCCGTCCGTCAGCGCCCCTCGCTCGGCCCCGCTGAAGCCCATGGCCAGCAGCACCAGGTCGGCCGGCAGCTCCCGCTCAGTGCCCGGCAGCGGCCGGAATCCGTCCGGTGACTGCTCCACCTCGGTCAGCGCCAGTGCCCTGACCCGGCCCTGGTCATCGGGCAGGAAGCGCTGCGTTGACACCGCGTAGACGCGATCACCGCCCTCCTCATGCGCGCTTGACACCCGGAAGATGGCCGGGTGCACCGGCCAAGGCTGACCGGCCGGGCGGCCAGCCGGCGGCCTGGGCAGGATCTCCAGCTGGGTGACCGAGGTGGCGCCTTGCCGGTGCGCGGTGCCGAGGCAGTCGGCGCCGGTGTCACCGCCGCCGATGATGACCACATGCCGTCCGCTGGCCGAGATGGCCGGCTCGGGCACCTGAACCGGCACCGCGGGCTTGCGCCCCTGACCAGGGCCGGGCCCGCGACGGCGCCGTCCGTCGCCAGCCCGCCCGCCGCCGGCGTCGGCCGCCGCTGCTACGGCCCTGTTGGCGAGCGGCAGGTACTCCATGGCCTGGTGGATCCCGGCCAGGCCGGAGCCGGGCACCGGCAGCCCGCGCGCCACCGTGGCCCCGCCGGCCAGCACGATCGCGGCGTAGTCGCGGCGAAGGTCGGCCGCCGTGATATCGATGCCCGCCTCTACTCCGCAGCGGAACTCGGTGCCCTCTGCCAGCATCTGGATGAGCCGGCGGTCCAGGTGCCGCTTCTCCATCTTGAACTCAGGTATCCCGTAACGGAGCAGCCCACCGGGTGCGTCGGCGCGCTCGAACACGGTGACGGCGTGCCCGGCCCTGGTCAGCTGCTGGGCGGCGGCCAGCCCGGCCGGGCCGGAGCCGATGACCGCTACCCGGCGGCCGGCGGCCAGCGCGGCGGGCGCGGGACGCCGCGGCGGCACCCAGCCCTCGGCCCAGGCCCGGTCGATGATCTCGACTTCCACCTGCTTAATCGTCACCGGATCGGCGCTGATGCCGAGCACGCAGGCCGACTCGCACGGCGCCGGGCACAGCCGGCCGGTGAACTCGGGAAAGTTGTTGGTCGCATGCAGTCGCTCGGCCGCGGCCCGCCAGTCGCTCTGGTGGACCAGGTCGTTCCACTCGGGGATGAGGTTGCCGAGCGGGCAGCCGGCGTGGCAGAACGGTATCCCGCAGTCCATGCACCGTCCGGCCTGCCGTTCCACCTGGTCTGTGCCGAACTCCGAGTACACCTCCCGCCAGTCGGTGATGCGCACGTCCACCGGCCGCCGGCCAGGCGTCTGCCGCGCCGTGGTGAGGAATCCCCTGGGGTCTGCCATCGATCTGCTCCCGTCAGCCGCGAGCCGCGGCCATCACGGCCTCGCTCACGTCCAGGCCATCGCGCTCTGCCCGGCTGGCCGCGGCTAGCACGCGCTGGTAGTCCCGCGGCATGACCCGCGCGAAGCGCCGCGTGGCGGCCGGCCAGTCGGCCAGCAAGGCGGCCGCAACCGCCGAGCCGGTCTCGGCCTGATGCCGGCCGACCAGCTCGCGGAGGAACTCCTCATCCTCAGCTGTCAGCGGCTCCAGGTCCGCCATCTCGGTGTTGACCCGGGCCGGGTCCGGATCGAGCAGGAAGGCAATCCCGCCCGACATCCCGGCCGCGAAGTTCCTGCCTATCGGCCCGAGCACGGCGACCCGGCCGCCCGTCATGTACTCACAGCCGTGGTCCCCGGTTCCCTCCGCGACCGCGGTCGCGCCCGAGTTGCGCACGCAGAACCGCTCGCCGACGACGCCGCGCAGCAGCATCTCGCCGCTGGTCGCGCCGTAGCCGATCACGTTCCCGGCGATCACGTTGCGCTCCGCCGCGAACCCGGCGGTGGCGTCTGGCGAGGCGATGATCCGGCCGCCGGACAGGCCCTTGCCCAGGTAGTCGTTGGCATCGCCGCGCAGCCGGAGAGTGATGCCGCGCGGCAGGAACGCGCCAAGCGACTGCCCGGCCGAGCCGGTGAGAGCCACCTCGATGGTGTTGTCGGGCAGCCCGGCACTGCCCCACCTGCGGGTGAGCTCGCTGCCGAGCATGGTGCCGACGGTGCGGTTGACGTTACGGACTGGCAGCTCCAGGCGGACTGGCGTGCGATTCTCCAGCGCGCCCTCGGCGAGCAGGATGAGGGTGTTGTCGAGGGCTCGGTCCAGTCCGTGATCCTGGCTGGTCACGCAGTGCCGCGCCGCGTCCGGCGGTAGGTCCGGCACGTGCAGGACGGGCCGCAGGTCCAGCCCGGCAGCCTTCCAGTGGGTGACCGCCACGGTGGTGTCCAGCATCTCGGCCCGGCCGATGGCCTCGTCCAGCGACCGGAACCCGAGCTTGGCCAGGTATTCGCGCACCTCCTGGGCCAGGAACTCGAAGAAGTTCACGACGAACTCGGGCCGTCCGGTGAACCTGCGCCGCAGCTCCGGATTCTGGGTCGCCACGCCGACCGGACAGGTGTCCAGGTGGCAGACGCGCATCAGCACGCAGCCCGCGACCACCAGCGGCGCGGTGGCGAAGCCGAATTCCTCGGCCCCGAGCAGCGCCGCGATGATCACGTCACGGCCGGTCTTGAGCTGGCCGTCGACCTGCACGACGATCCGGTCCCGCAGGCCGTTGCGCAGCAGCGTCTGCTGCGTCTCGGCCAGGCCGAGCTCCCATGGCGCGCCAGCGTGCTTGATGCTGGTCAGCGGAGAGGCCCCGGTGCCGCCGTCATGCCCGGAGATCAGCACCACGTCCGCGTGTGCTTTCGACACGCCGGCCGCGACAGTGCCAACGCCGACCTCGGCGACGAGCTTCACGTGCACCCGCGCCATCGGGTTGGCGTTCTTCAGGTCGTGGATCAGCTGAGCCAGGTCCTCGATGGAGTAGATGTCATGGTGCGGCGGCGGCGAGATCAGGCCCACGCCGGGAGTGGAGTGCCTGGTCGCGGCGATCCACGGGTACACCTTGTGGCCGGGCAGCTGACCGCCCTCGCCTGGCTTGGCGCCCTGCGCCATCTTGATCTGCAGGTCGTCGGCATTCACCAGGTACTCGCTGGTGACCCCGAACCGGCCGCTGGCCACCTGCTTGACCGCCGAACGGCGCAGGTCGCCGTTCTCGTCTGGCAGGAACCGGCGGGAGTCCTCGCCGCCCTCGCCGGTGTTGGATCGCCCGCCGAGCCGGTTCATCGCGATCGCAATGGTCTCGTGCGCCTCGGCTGAGATCGATCCGTAGGACATGGCGCCGGTCGAGAACCGGCGCACGATGCTGGCGACCGGCTCCACTTCATCGAGGGGAACGGGGACTAGCGGCGGTGCGCCGGCTTCGTCGTCGACACCGCGTATCCGCAGTAGCCCGCGTAGCGTCATGAGCCGCGATGCCTGGTCGTCCACCATCGCGGTGTACTCGCGGAACACGCTCTGCTGCCCGCTGCGGGTGGCGTGCTGCAGCTTGAATACCGTCTCCGGGCTGAACAGGTGCGGTTCGCCCGCACGGCGCCACTGATACTCGCCGCCAGTTTCCAGCCTGCGGTGCGGCTGCCTGCTGCCGCGGGCCGGGAAGGCAATCGCATGACGCTTGCCCACCTCGGCGGCGATCTCGGCGAAGCCGATGCCGCCGAGCGGCGAGGAGGTGCCGGCGAAGCAGGAACCGACGACCTCGGGCCCCAGGCCGACGGCCTCGAACAGCTGAGCGCCGGTGTAGGAGGCGACGGTGGACACGCCCATCTTGGACATGATCTTCAGCACGCCCTTGCCGAGCGCCTTGATCAGGTTGGCCGCGGCCGCCCGCTCGCTGACGTCGGTTAGCACGCCCCGCCGGACCAGTTCCTCGACGGACTCGATCGCCAGGTACGGGCAGACGGCTGCGGCTCCGTATCCGAGCAGCAGCGCGATGTGGTGGCACTCCCTGGCGTCGCCGGACTCAACGATCAGCCCGGCCATCGTCCTGGTGCGCTCGGCGATCAGATGATGGTGCACGGCCCCGGTGAGCAGGAGTGAGGGAATCGGGCTGAGCCGAGCCTGAGATTCGTCATCCGGCCCGGCGGCGGCCGGCAGGCCGGCCATCGGCTGCCCGCCGCCTGCTTCCGCACCGCGGTCAGACAGCACGATGATGCGCGCCCCGGCCGCGATCGCGGCCGACACCTCGGCCCGGATCTCCGCCAGCCTGGCCTCGAGTGCCGCACCGCCGCCTGCCACCTCATAGCGGCCGTCCACCACGTGCGCGCCGAAGCCCGGCAGGTCCCCGTCGTCGTTGATGTGCACGATCTTGGCCAGATCGCTGTCGCTGATCACCGGGAACGGCAGCACGACCTGACGGCAGGAGGCAGGCCCCGGCTGCAGCAGGTTGTGCTCAGGGCCGGTAGACGCGCCCAGCGAGGTGACGAGTTCCTCCCTGATGGCGTCCAGCGGCGGGTTCGTCACCTGCGCGAACAGCTGGCTGAAGTAGTCGTAGAGCAACCGCGGCCGGTCGGACAGCACGGCAAGCGGCGTGTCGGTGCCCATCGATCCCAGCGGCTCCGCGCCAGTCCTGGCCATGGGCGCCAGCAGCACCCGGACATCCTCCTCGGTGTACCCGAAGAGCTGCTGCTGGATCAGCAGGATGCGGCTGTCCGGCAGCTCGCGGCTACGGTCGGGCAGGTCGTCGAGGTGCATCAGGCCTGCGTGCAGCCAGTCCGCGTACGGATGAGCCGCCGCGAGCTCGGCCTTCACCTCCTCATCCTCGATGATCCGGCCCGAATCGACGTCCGCGAGGAAGATCCGGCCCGGCTGAAGGCGGCCCTTGCGGACAACGCTGGCCTGGTCTATGTCGAGCACGCCGACCTCGCTGGCGAGCACGACCAGGCCGTCGCTGGTCACCCAGTACCGGCCCGGCCGCAGCCCATTGCGGTCGAGCACCGCCCCGATCGTGGTGCCGTTGGTGAACGCGATCAGGGCCGGCCCGTCCCACGGCTCCATCAGCGCCGCGTGAAAGCGATAGAAGTCGCGCCTGGCCGGGTCCATCTGCTCGTTGTTCTCCCATGGCTCCGGGATCATCATCAGCAGCGCGTGCGGCAGCGACCGGCCGCCAAGGTAGAGCAGCTCCAGGCATTCATCGAAGCTGGCCGAGTCGCTGACCTCGTCATCAAGGATCGGCAGCAGGCGCTCGACGCCACGGCCCGCGGAATCGGTGCCGAGCACGTCGGCGGCCAGGTGCGCTTCCCTGGCCCGCATCCAGTTCCGATTCCCGCGGACGGTGTTGATCTCGCCGTTGTGCGCGATCAGCCGGTACGGGTGCGCCAGCGGCCAGGACGGGAAGGTGTTGGTGGAGAACCGCGAGTGCACGAGCGCGATGGCCGACCGGTACCGCGTATCGGTCAGGTCCGGGAAGAACGGCTCTAGCTGCAGCGCGGTAAGCATGCCCTTGTAGACGATCGTCGCGCTGGACAGGCTGGCCAGGTACAGGCCGGTCTCGTGCTCGGCGCGCTTGCGCAGGCAGTACGCCTTCCGGTCCAGGGCCAGGCCGGCCTCGCCGGCCAGCCCGGACACGACCACCTGGACAAGCTCGGGGAGCACATCGGCGGCCCCGTTCCCGCAGTAATCGGTATTGTGCGGCACGTCGCGCCAGCCAAGCACGGCCAGCCCTTCCTCCGCGGCGAGCCGCCGGACCGCCTCCTGCACCTCCGTGCGGCTCAGTCCGGCGGGCAGGAAGGCGAGGCCGGCCGCATAACTGCCGGGGGCCGGGAGGGCGAAGCCGCATTCGGCGCGCAGCAGTTCGTCGGGCATCTGGGTGATGATCCCGGCGCCATCGCCAGACTCCGGATCGGCGCCTTTGGCACCCCGATGCTCCAGGTTGCGCAGCACTGTGAGAGCGCGGGCGACGGTGGCATGCCGTCGCTCACCGGTGAGATCGGCAACAAAGCCGACACCGCAGGCGTCATGCTCATTCCGGGCGTCATACAGGCCGGGGCCGGGCCGAGCCGGGCAGATGCCATCGGCACTCCTGTCGTCTCGTCCGCTCGCAGTGGGGAATCGGGACGACACTGGCCCGTCGGCGGGACAACACTGGCCCTGAGGTGCGATGTTCGGGCGGCAGCGCCCGGGCACCGCTGACCAGTATAACGAAGATCGGTGGTCGTGCTCGGGCCCCGTTGCCCGGTATCCGCGAGCAGCTAGCAGCCGCGCCGGGCAAAATGTACCCAGGTTGCGCGCCCTCACTCTTATGACGCAAAGAAAGCTCCGCCGGACGTGTCGTTATTTACATGATCACGGTCGGCCGGGGTACAAGCCGAGGTTGCCGGCATCACGTGCAGCGCTGGCCGGTCGGTCAGCGTCTCCTTATCGTGAAGGCGTCCATGGCACGGATCGGCAAGGATCGGGACGAGGCCCGTCACGCGACGGTGGCCGTGACGGACCTGTTCCGCGAGCACCATCTTGACCTGGTCCGGCTGGCCCTGGCCATGACCGGCGACCTGGCGACAGCGGAGGACGTCGTGCAGGACGCCTTCGAGCGACTGCATCGCGGCTGGCCCAGGCTGCGCGAGCCGTCGAACGGCCTGGCGTAATTGCGGTCCAGCGTGCTCAACGGCTGCCGGTCGGCGCACCGCCGCGCGGCGGTGGCGAGGAAGCACTCGCCGGAACTGGCCGGGACGCTGGCGGCGGCACCGGATGCCGGATCCGGCACCGATGACCGTGCCGAGCTGGAAGGCGCGCTCCGCCTGCTGCCGCACCGCCAGCGAGAAGTCCTGGTGCTCCGCTACTACCTGGACCTCGACGTGGCCGAGATAGCGGGCCTGCTCCGGATCGTGCCTAGCGCAGTCCGCTCGAACTGCAGCCGCGGGCTCGCTGCGCTGGCCAGCGCCCTACGAGAGGATCAGCGATGACTGACGTTGAAGACCGGCTGCGACACGACCTCATGATCATTACTGAGCGCGCGCAGCCGGGCTCGATCCGCCCGCTGCGCGCTGCCGAGCCGAGACGCCGGTCCCGGACTATCCGCTGGCTGGCCCCGGTGGCGGCGATGGTCGCCGTCATCGCGATCATCGCCGGGGTGTCGCTGGCGGGACGGTCGGCCGGACACCGGCCGGCCGCAGCCGCGGCACCGGCTGGTTTGCCGGCTTACTACGTCATGCTGCAGCACGCCGCATCGGGGAACGCGACGGCGACCGTGCGTCAGTCGGCGACAGGAACAGTGCTGGCGTCGGTAGATATCGCGCACGTTGCCGGGAACCCGCTGGCAGGCTTCTGGATCACCGCCGCTGCTAACGACCGTGCCTTTGCCATCGGCGGCCCCTTCGGCGTGGATATCCTCCGGTTGCGGCCTGACGGCCGGGTAGGACGCCTGACTCGGCTGCCGAACAAGATCTCTGGCTACCAGATCTCTGGTGCTCAGCTTGCGCAACTGTCGCCAGACGGCAGCGAGCTTGCCCTGGGAACCGGTGCGACCGGGTCATGCTCGCCCTGCGCAGACGGCGTGACCGTCATCGCACTGGCCACCGGCACCGCCAGGACGTGGGTTGCCCGTTCTCCCGTCCAGGTGGCGGCTTCCGTGGTGAGCTGGCCAGGGACCGGCCACCAGGTCTTCATCAGCTACGGCGACCGCTACCGGCTGCTGAATGTGGCCGGAACCGGCGGCAGCTTGCTTGCCGACTCCGGCCGATCGCGTTGCCGGCCGGAGAGCACGCTTACACCCTCGACGGCTGGAGCCTTGATTCGCCGCTGCTGACGCCCGACGGGAACGGCGTTCTCTGGGCCAGCTCGCAGCTGCACGGCGGCAAGAACGGAACCGCAGCCCACCGCGTCTGGGAGCCTCTGCACGCACCGGCCGACTGCTGCGGGTGCTGTACACGGCCGCGCACCCGGTCGTCCTGTCCTGCGGCATCGAGTCACTCGGCCCCACCGGATTGCACTCCCTGATCGAGTGCGTTGGCATCGGCCGCCTGCAGGGCTACTCCTTCGGCAGGCTAGACGGCAGCCACTTCACCGCCCTGCCCGGCACGGCAGCCGGTCGCTTTGTGGGCGTGCAGGCAGCCTGGTGAGCGATGAGCCGATCATGGTCTAGCGGCCGCCGCGCACTCCGTCGGCAAGCTCGGCTGCCAGGTCGCGCACGCTGGCCAGGCCAGCTTGCTGGTCCGGCGCTGCCAGCAGCCGCTGGACGAACGCCGAGCCCACGATGACGCCGTCAGCGAAGCTGGCTACCTGCGCCGCCTGGCTGCCGTCGCGGACGCCCAGCCCGACGGCGACCGGCAGGTCGGTGTGCTGCCGGACCCGGCTGACCAGGCCAGCAGCCTCGCCGCCGACCGAGTCCCGGGCTCCGGTGATGCCCATCAGCGACGCCGCGTAGATGAACCCGCCGCAAACGTCGGTGATCAGCGCGATCCGGCGGTCAGACGAACTCGGCGCGACCAGGAAGACCGGGTCCAGGCCGTGCTCGGCCGCCGCTGCCAGCCACGGTCCGGCCTCCTCTGGCGTCAGGTCCGGGTGATGAGCCCGCTGCCGCCTGCCTTGGCCAGGTCGGCGGCGAACGCCGCAGGCCCGTACCTGTCCACCGGATTCCAGTAGGTCATGATCAGCGTGGGTACCCCGGCCGACGCCACCGCCTCGACGGTAGCCAGCACGTCAGCGACGTGCACGCCGCCGGCCAAAGCCCGGTGCACGGCCTCCTGGATGACCGGTCCGTCCATCAGCGGGTCGGAGTACGGCAAGCCGATCTCGATGATGTCGGCGCCTGCCTCGGCGATGGCGATGGCCGCGTCCATGGCGCCGGCGACGGACGGGAAGCCGGCCGGCAGGTAGCCGACCAGCGCAGCTCTGCCCTCGGCGGCAGCCTTGCTGAAGGCCGTGGTCACCGCGCTCACTGCGCCTCCTCCGGAGTGCTGGCTGGCGCGCCGAGATGACCGAACCAGCGGCCGGCGATGTCGACATCCTTGTCGCCGCGGCCGGACAGGTTGACGAGCAGCACCGCATCGGGACCGAGTTCCGGGCCTAGCTGGAGTGCCCCGGCGAGCGCGTGCGCCGACTCGATGGCCGGGATGATTCCCTCCGTGCGGCATAGCACCGAGAACGCGTTCATCGCCTCCGCGTCGGTGATGGGCCGGTAGCTTGCCCGCCCGGTCTCGTGCAGCCAGGCATGCTCCGGGCCGACGCCGGGATAGTCAAGGCCCGCGGAAATGGAGTGCGTCTCCAGCGTCTGTCCGTCGCTGTCCTGCAGCAAGAACGTCCGCATGCCGTGAATGACGCCGGGTGAGCCGCCGGCCACGGTGGCCGCGTGCCTGCCCGTCGCCACTCCGTCACCGCCGGCCTCACAGCCGATCAGGGCAACCGACTGGTCGGGTATGAACGCGTGGAAGACGCCGATCGCGTTGGACCCGCCGCCGACGCAGGCGATGACCGCGTCCGGCAGCCGGCCGGCTGCAGCCAGGATCTGCGCCCGCGCCTCGACCCCGATCACCCGCTGGAAATCGCGCACCATCATGGGGAACGGGTGCGGTCCCATCACCGAGCCGATGCAGTAGTGCGTCGTCTCGACACTGGAAACCCAGTCCCTGAAGGTCTCGTTGATCGCGTCCTTCAGCGTCATGCTGCCGGTGGTCACCGGCACCACCTCGGCGCCGAGCATGCGCATCCTGGCCACGTTGAGAGCCTGCCGCCTGGTGTCCTCGGCGCCCATGTACACGACGCAGTCCAGGCCGAGCAGCGCGGCCGCAGTGGCGGTGGCGACGCCATGCTGGCCGGCGCCGGTCTCGGCGATGATCCGCGGCTTGCCCATCCGCTTGGTCAGCAGCGCCTGGCCGATGACGTTATTAATCTTGTGAGACCCGGTGTGGGCCATGTCCTCGCGCTTGAGGAAGACCCGGCCTCCGCCGGCCGCCGCGGCGAACCTTGGCACCTCGGTGAGCAGCGTCGGCCTGCCCGCGTAGCCCGTCAGCAGCGCGGCGAGTTCGGCCTGGAACGCCGGGTCTGCCTTGGCCTGCTGGTAGGCGACCGTCAGTTCTTCCAGCGCCGACATCAGCGCCTCGGGCGCCAGCCTGCCACCGAAGCTGCCGAAATGGCCATCAGCGTCGGGGACGTCGTTCGCCGCGCTCGCGAAGTCCGCTGTGCTCGCGGTGTCCGTGCTCGGCGCCGTCATAGCGGTGCTCCCCCTGGGCCCGATGCCGGCCCGTCCTGTTCGGTGTCGCCGTCGTCGGGCTGGGCCTGCTCCGGACGGCCCTGCTCCGGGCGGCCCCGCTCGCCCGGTCCGGCGCCCTGCTGCGGCGCTCCGGACCAGGCGCTCCGGCCAGAGCGCAAGGCCGGGTGCGAGCCGGCCGTCACCAGGTCAGCTACCGCAGTGCGCGGGTCCTTCCCGGTGACCAGGCTCTCGCCCACCAGGACGGCGTCGGCGCCTGCCGCCGCGTACGCCAGCAGGTCATGCGGCCCGCGCACGCCAGACTCGGCGACCTTGATGACTCCGTCTGGCACCTTCGGTGCCAGCTGGGCGAATACGCCCCGGTCAACTTCGAGCGTAGCCAGGTTGCGCGCGTTGATGCCGAGCACCGTGGCGCCAGCTTCCAGCGCCCGGTCCAGCTCGGCGCCGGTATGGACCTCGACTAGCGGGACCAGCCCGATCGATGCCGCCCGCTCGACGAGCGAGACCAGCGCGTTCTGCTCGAGCGCGGCAACGATGAGCAGCACAAGGTCGGCACCGTAGGCGCGCGCCTCCCACAGCTGGTATGCGCTGATGATGAAGTCTTTGCGCAGCACCGGAACTCCGACCGCGTCCCGAACGGCGGCCAGGTCGTCAAGACTGCCGCCGAACCTGCGCGGCTCGGTGAGCACGCTGATCACGCGGGCTCCGCCCGCCTCGTAGTCGGCTGCCAGGCCGGCAGGATCAGCGATTGCGGCAAGCGCGCCCTTCGACGGGCTCGCTCGCTTCACCTCGGCGATGACTGCTACTTCTGGCCCGCTGAACGCCCCGGCCACATCGCGCGGCGACGGCGCTCTCGCAGCCGCCTGTTTCAGCCGGTCCAGCGGCATCGCTTGCTGGCGATCCGCTAGATCTGCACGCACTCCATCGAGGATGTCGTCAAGCACGCTCACGCGGTTCTGCCGCCCCCTCGGGTGGGATGCCTTGACTCAAAATCGTAGCGACGGCACCCTCGATCCATCTCGCGCCCCCTGTCGTACTGGCGTGTAGCGACCACGGCTGCCGACACTGACTAGCCGACAGCCTGTCCCGGCAGCACGTCAGCGGCGCTGTCGGCAAGACCCGGCCGGGCCAGCCCGGAATGGTCACGGACCGGCCTGCGCAACGCCGACGGGGCGAAGGCTCTGGCCACTTTCGGGTGCAGCAACGTCCCGAGGGTAATGAGCGCCAGCAGCGTGCCACCCAGGTAACGAGCGTATGCGAAGCTGAACAGGCCGACGGCGACAAAAGTAGCCTCGACGCTGATGGCCAGCAGCCAGGCAGGCTGGCTGCCGGACCGCACCACCGCCGCCAGCCCGCAGATTGCGATAGCCGCGACGATGGTCACGACGATCGAGTGCGTGCTCCGGCGGCTGTAGGAGATGCCGATCGCGGCCGACGCGCCCGCCTGGGCGATCAGCAGCCGGCCGACGAGGCCGATCAGCGCATGCTGGCGCGCGGTCGGCCCGGTCGTGGCCGGCCGTGACGCTGGCCTGGGTGGCCTGGGCATGCCGGTAGCCGCCTTTCCGGGATGAGCCTGGCCGTCGGCTGAGGCAGGCCCCCATGGGGTTTAAGGGTAGATGTTGCCCCGAGTGGATGGGTCTGTCCAGATCGCCGACCTGTCGCGTCGTCAGCTAGCGCAGTGCAGCTAGCGCCGTGCAGGTCAGCTAGCGCCGTACAGGTCAGCTAAACCGGGCAGGTTCAGCTGGCGCGGTAGCGGTCGCCGTACGCTGCGGCGGAGGTGGGATCGTCGCCGCGACTCAGGGCGTCCCAGATGGCGGCCGAGTCGCCGGCGGCAGGTTCGCCCGGTCCGACTGGCCGGGCCAGCGGGCCGGGACCGTGTTCCCCATCCGGGCTGCGCGCCGTGCCCTGGCTGCGCGCCCGGACCGGCGCTGGACCCGCCGGCGCTCCCCCGCCCTGACGGTCGGGAACTCCCGGCTGATCGGATCGGTCGCCCGCTCCGGCGGGGGTCGCGACTGCGGTCCTCGCTGCACTGGCCGGGGCGTCATATCGGCTGGACATCACAGCCATGCGATTGGCCCGCCACATCACCAGCGCGCCGGCAGCTACCAGCAGGATGGCGCCGGTTACCGCCAGGATCTGCCAGCCGACCGCGTTGAAGGTGACCTGGGACGCAGCCCCGGCCACGTTCGGGATGACTGATGACGCGGGCGTGCCGCCCTGGGTTACCGAGCCCGCCCCGGCGGTTCCTGCGGGGCTGGCATTAGCGGCAGCGGCGGCGATGGCGCCCGGCCCGGATAGCGAGAGGACCGACCCGGCTAGCACGGCGCCGAGCACAACCAGCAGCAGCCCGGTGACCCTGCGCAGCACGCCGCGGCTCGCCACGACTGCGGCCAGGCTGGCCAGGCTGGTCAGCGCCAGCGCATCGGCGTACGGTACGAGGCCCGCTCCGGTGACTGTGACCCGGCTGGCCGGGAGCGGCCTGGGTGGCGAGGTACGGACCTGGGCCCAGCCCTGCCGGGTCGCGAGAAACACGATCGCGGCTCCGGCGGCCCCCAGCAGCAATGCCAGGCTCAGCTCCTGCCGCGCCGACCGAGGGCGTGGTCCGCCGCTGGTCATTCTCCGCCTCCTGGGTTGTGCTCACTGAAGGCTAGCGCCACCACGGCGCGCCGCTGACCCCGGCGGCTGAGCGCGGCCGGGCCGCGGCGGCGAGCCTGGACACTTACCGGGGCCGCGCCGGTCCCATCACCTACGATTCAACTCATGACGCACGCCCAGGATGAGCGCCTTGCCCTTTGCGCCCTGCTTGCCGAACTTGGGCCGGACCAGCCCACGCTGTGCACCGGCTGGCGGACGGCGGACCTGGCCGCGCACCTGGTGCTGCGCGAGCGGCGACCGGACGCCGGCGCGGGCGTCCTTGGCGGCCCGCTGGCAGGTCACACCCGCCGTGTGCAATCGCGTCTGACGCAGCGGACGCCCTACCCCGAGTTGCTGCAGCTCATCAGGAGTGGTCCGCCCAGGCTGTCGGTGTTCGCGCTGCCCGGCGCCGACGACAAGCTCAATCTGGTGGAGTACTTCGTGCACCACGAGGACGCGCGCAGGGCTCAGCCGGACTGGAAGCCCCGCAAGATTAGCCCGGAGCTAGCTGACGTGCTCTGGAGTCGCCTCGGCATGGCCCGCATGATGCTGCGGAAAGCACCGGTCGGGGTGGAGCTCGTCCGGGACGACCGGCCGCCGGGCAACGGCCGGGTCCGGATCACCGCCAAGGCGCGGACGCCAGTTGTGACTGTGACCGGCGCGCCGGCGGAGCTCACGATGTGGACGATGGGCCGTACCGGCGCCGTGGACGTGCGCCTGGATGGCGGCGATTCCGATGTGGCCGCACTGAACGCTCCCGGCTGGCGGCACTGAACTTTCGCTTTATCGTATTGGCTACGTAACTTAGTAGTGAATTAACCGATCTGTCGCGGTCATCGACAGTTCACTGCCCGGCAGCATTACCGCCTGCTCAAGGACAGGAACCAGTTACCTCTCCTCGCGACGATGCTCGCGTTCCTAAACCGCGCGTCCGAACAGGTCGGAGAGGTAAAGTGCGAAATAGTAAGGCAATTATCGCCATTGCCGCGGCGGCGAGCACCGCAATGCTCGCGGCCGGCTGCGGCAGCAGCGGCAGTGGTTCGAGCTCCGCCGGAGGCAGCTCGGTCAACTGGTCCACGGTGACCCACCTCACGGCTACTGGCAAGACCACCATGGCCGCGCTTGTTCAGGCCGCGGAGAAGGAAGGCGTGCTCAACGTCATCACCTTGCCGAGGAACTGGGCCAACTACGGCGCCATCATGGACAGCTTCAGCGCCAAGTATCACATCAAGATCAACGATGCGAACCCGGAGGGCTCCAGCGGACAGGAGATCACCGCTGTTCAGCAGCTCAAGGGCCAGAGCCGCGCGCCGGACGTGGTCGACGTCGGCACGCCGTTCGCGGTGGAAGGCGCGATGAGCCACCTCTGGGCTCCATACGAGGTTGCGAGCTGGACCAACATTCCGGCGAACGCCAAGGATGCCAGTGGCCAGTGGTACGCCGACTACGGCGGCTACGTGGCGATCGGCTATGACCCGTCGAAGGTAAAGGTCCCGCCGACATCGTTCGCGAGCCTGACCAACCCGGCCTACAAGAACATGATCGGGCTCAACAACAGCCCGACGACGGCCGGTGCCGCGTTCGCGGCGGTCTACGCTGCGGCGCTGGCCAACGGCGGCTCGTTCAGCAACATCGAGCCAGGAATCAAGTACTTCGCGCACCTGAAGGCGATCGGGAACTTCGTTCCCACTGCCATCGGCGGTCCGACCACCGTGCAGAACGGTACGACGCCGATCCTGATCTGGTGGGACTACCTGCTGGCATCGGAAGTCTCGCCGGTAGTCAAGGGCTTCAAGATCGTGATCCCGAAAGATGCTTCCTACGCCTCCTACTACGACCAGGCGATCAGCGCCACCGCTCCCGACCCGGCCGCGGCCCGGCTGTGGGAGGAGTACCTGTACTCGACTGCCGGCCAGAACCTCTGGCTCAAGGGCTTTGCCCGCCCGATCGAGCTGTCGACGCTGGTCTCCACCAATACTGTCGACCAGGCCGCCTATGCGGCGCTGCCGCCCGCGCCCGCTGGCGGCCTGACCTTCCCGACGCAGTCCCAGCAGGCAGCCGCCGAGGCGGTTGTCACCAAGAACTGGGCGAAGCAAGTTGGCTAGCTGATGGCCGACAGCATCACCCGCGCCGCGGCCCCGGAGGCGGCAACCTCCGGGGCCCGGCCGCGCCGGATCCCCAGCGCACTATCGGGCGCGCTGCGGTGGCTGGGCGTAGTGCCCTTCGGCGTCTACATCGCACTCGGGCTCGTGGCGCCCATGATCGCGATCGCGATCGCGGCGTTCCAGAGCAATAGCGGCGCGTTCACCATGGGCAACATCACCGCGGCGACGTCCGGCGTCTACTTCACCGGCCTGCGGACCAGCATCCTGCTGTCAATCGCGGCCGCAGTCGTGCCTGCGATTTGCGGACTACTGATCGCCTACGCGATTCACACCGCGAAGCGGGGTGCAGTGCTGCGCCAGATCGTGGTGACGGCCTCGGGGGTGTTCGCGAACTTCGGCGGCGTCCCGCTGGCCTTCCTGTTCATCGCGACGCTGAGCACCACTGGAGTTGTTACGGGCTGGATCAAGGACCTCACTGGCGTCAACATCTGGGACCACGGCTTCACGCTCTATGACGCCCGGGGCGTATTCGTCGTCTACATGTACTTCCAGGTGCCGCTGATGGTGCTGGTCATCCTCCCGGCCCTGGAGGGGCTGCGGCCAGCCTGGCGCGAGGCTGCGCAGAACCTTGGCGCGCGGACCTGGCAGTACTGGCGACACGTGGGTGGCCCGGTGCTGCTGCCCGCGTTCCTCGGCTGCATGCTGCTGCTATTCGGCAGCGCCTTCTCTGCCTACGCCACCGCCGAGGCACTTACCGGCGGCACCGTGTCACTGACGCCGATCCAGATCGGGGCCCTCCTCAACGGCAACGTGGTGGCCGGCCAGGAGCACCTCGGCTATGCGCTCGGCCTCATCATGGTCGTCGTCATCGCCGTCGTCATGGTCGGCTATGCCGTCCTGCAGCGAAGGACGGCTCGATGGCTGCGGTAGCAAGCGCTGAGACCGCAGCGCCAGCCCCGGCCCCGGTCAGCAGGCCGGTGTCCCGGCGGCGGAGCTTCCCAGTGTGGCGGTGGATTATCTTGCTGGCCGCCGCCGCCTATTTCCTGATCCCGCTGTACTCGGCGCTGAAGTTCGCTGGCCTGCACGCCTTCACTCAGGTCGCGCACTACACCGGCTTTGGCGCCGCGATCGCGCTCTCCCTGCGGCTCGCCCTTATCACCACGGTCCTGACGCTGGTCCTGATGGTGCCGACGACTGTGTACGTGCACCTGCGGCTGCCACGGGTGCGGCGGCTCATGGAGGGCATCACGATCCTGCCCATCGTCATCCCGCCGATCGTGCTGATCGTAGGTGTGCTGAAGGTGGCGCCGGGATTCCTGCTCAGCACGCCGTACCTGCTCGCGCTGATGTACGTGATCCTGGCGATGCCGTTCGCCTACCGCTCCCTCGACGCGGGATTGCGCTCGTTCGACCTGAAGACCATGGTCGAGGCGGCGAACTCACTCGGCGCAGGCTGGCCGACGACGCTCTGGCGGGTCGTGCTGCCCAACATACGCACTGCCATGCTGTCCGCAACGGTGCTCACGGTCGCGCTGGTGCTCGGTGAGTTCACCATGGCGAGCCTGGACCTCTATGTCACCTTCCCGGTCTGGATCGTGCAGTTCGAGCAGAACAGCGGCCAGGTCTCCGTCGCCGCGTCACTGCTCGCATTGTTCGTTACCTGGATCCTGCTGATGCTGATCGTGACAGTTGGCAGCCGGAGCGCTCGCCAGCGTGGCGGGGCACAGGTGACACTGTTCTCTATCAGTCCCCGGGAAGCGGTCAGCCAGCAATTGGGAGAGCCCGAATGACCACCAACACGGCCGCAGGCACCGCGACGGGCTTCGGCCCGTCAGGTGACCGCGGTGGGGCGCCGGTGACCCTGGCGGCGATCAGCCGCTCCTATGGCGCCGTGCGGGCCCTGGACGGGCTCTCACTGGACATCGCGCCCGGCGAGCTTGTCGCGCTGCTCGGGCCATCCGGCTGCGGCAAGACCACTGCGCTTCGCATAGTGGCTGGCTTCGAGACCGCGGACTCGGGCACGATTGCCGTCGATGGCACGGACATCTCGCCAGTCCCAGCGGCCAGGCGGGACATGGGCATGGTGTTCCAGAGCTACAGCCTGTTCCCGAACATGACCGCGCTGGACAACGTCGGCTTCGGGCTGCGAATGCGCAAGCAGGGCTCGGCCAGCCGGAAGCGTCGCGCTGCCGAGCTGCTGGAACTTGTCGGCCTGTCACCCCAGGCCAGGCAGTACCCGCATCAGCTGTCCGGCGGTCAGCAGCAGCGGGTGGCGCTGGCACGGGCACTGGCCATCGAGCCGCGCGTGCTGCTGCTCGACGAGCCGCTGTCGGCCCTCGACGCCAAGGTACGCCTGCAGTTGCGCGAGCAGATCCGGACGCTGCAGCAGCGGCTCGGCACCACTACCTTGTTCGTCACCCACGATCAGGAGGAGGCGCTGTCCATCGCCGACCGCGTCGGCGTCATGCGCAACGGCAGGCTCGAGCAGATCGCCGCGCCGAGCGAGCTGTACGCGCGGCCGGCCACCGCTTTCGTCGCCGAGTTCGTCGGCACGATGAACCGGATCCCCGGCGACTACCAGGGCCAGGGCGAAGTCTCCGTGCTGGGCACGGTGGCGCCGGTACACGGCGATACGCCAGCCGGACTCAGCGGACAGGTGGCCGTGCTCGTCAGGCCCGAGGGCCTGACCATCGAGGCGATCCCCGGCGGCAACGGCATCGTCACCGACAAGACGTTCCTCGGTTCCTTCACCAGGGTGAGCGTGCTGCTGTCAGGTGACGTCGCCGTGAAGGTGGACAAGACGAGCACCGCTGCCGCCGACCTGGTCCCAGGGGCCTCCGTGCAGGTCGGACTGGCGGCTGGCGAGCCAGTCCTGGTGGCCGAGCGGCGGTGACCGCAACGAGTGAGCCGGCCAGCTCCGCGGACTGGCCGGCGACCACCGCGCACCGGCGGCTCATTCCCGGTGAGCAGGCCGCAGGCGGTTACCGCAGGCTGGTTGGCGAGGACGGCGAACCGCATCGGAACCGGACCGAGCTGTCCGGCGGCAGCCTGCCGGACGGCTGGCAGCGGTCGGCTCAGCCGCTGCTGGCCATCGCGCACCTGTCCGACACGCACGTGATGGACCACCAGTCACCCGGACGGGCCGAGCTTGTCGACCGGTATTCCGACCCGGACTCGTCGCTGCGCGCCTCCGTCGGGATCATCGGCACCTACCGGGCGCAGGAGCTATTCACCTATCACGTCGCCGACGCAATGGTCCGGGCCGTGCGCCGGGCGGCCCGGGCGCCGGTGTCAGGCGCGGCGCTGGACTTCGCTGTGGTAACGGGCGATGCGACCGACAACTGCCAGCTCAACGAGTTGCGCAGCTACATCGACCTGCTCGACGGCGGCATGGTCGTGCCCGACTCCGGCGACCCGCATCAGTACGAGGGCGTGGCGGCGGCGAACGTCGAGGACGAGCGGTACTGGCATCCCGATGGCGGTCCGCCGGACCTGCCCAGAGCCAGGTACGGGTTCCCGGCTGCGCCCGGTGTGCTGACTGCTGCCCGGCGGCCATTCCGGGCGGCGGGCCTGGGCCTGCCCTGGTACACCGTGCACGGAAACCACGACAACATGCTCCAGGGCACAGTGCAGCCGGAAGGCTGGCTGCGCGACTTCCCGGTCGGCAGTGTGAAGCTGCTGACACCGCCCGACGACCTGGACGCCGAGGCGATTCTCGCCAGGTTCGCCAGCGCCGAAGCCGACGCGCTAGCCG
Source organism: uncultured Actinomycetota bacterium (assembly GCA_963795265.1). Classification (GTDB taxonomy): domain Bacteria; phylum Actinomycetota; class Actinomycetes; order Streptosporangiales; family Streptosporangiaceae; genus JAJYUU01. The sequence continues at coordinate 88,020 of CAWCHF010000009.1, forward strand.
AGCTTGCCCGCGGCACTCAGCTGCCGGTGACCCCGGATCCCCGCCGGGCCACCGTGACCAGAGCCGATCACGTCCGCGAGCATTTCCGCACCGCTGGCCAGCCGCGCGGACACGGTTACGCCGAGCGCAATCTGGCCGACGGGACTGCCTATTACGCCGTCGATCACGGGATCGTCAGGTGCGTTGTGCTCGACACCGTGAACCAGCATGGAGGCTGGCAAGGCTCGATCGACTCGGCACAACTGAGCTGGCTTGAAGCGGAGCTGACTGCCAGCGCTGCCAGGCCCGTGGTCCTGTTCAGCCACCACCCGCTAGAGACCCTCGTCAACGACACCCGGCCGCCCGGCGCCGATCGCCGGGTGCTGGCCGCCGAGCTGCGGGACATCCTGCTCAGCCATCCGTGCGTGGTCGCCTGGCTGAACGGGCACACGCACGTGCATGCGGTCACCCCGGTTCACGACGGGGCGGCGGGCGGGCCGGATTCTGGCAGATCACCACTGCCTCTCATATCGACTGGCCGCAGCAAGCCCGCATCGTCGAATTCCTTGCCACCGCGCATGGCCTGGCCATTGCCTGCACCGTTATCGACTCGGCCGCTGCGGCTGCCTATCAGGGCAGCGCCGGCCACGGCGAGACCGATCCGGCAGATCTCGCTGCGCTCGCGCGCGAGCTTGCCGCCAACGACTGGCAAGTACGGCATCTCATCACCGCGGACGGCGGGGCCGGGGCCGGGACGGCGCAGGACAGGAATGTCGTGCTCGCGGTCGACTGGCCAAGATCGAGCGGCCAGACCCGGCTGTCCTGAACGACCCGTCCCATGGGTGATTGACGACAGCGAGCGGCCGCAGCCCCCTGGAAACGCGCAAAGTAACCGCTGTGGGCGCGGCTATCGGTCCCGGAGCCAGGCGGCCAGTTGAGTGCGCGATGAAATCCTGAGCTTGGCGTAGATCTTCGTGAGGGTGGACTCGATGGTCCTGACCGCCACGAACAACTCTGCGGCGGCCGCCCGGCGCAACGCGCCGCCGATGCCCCTGTGGCCGCGTCGCGGTAGCGCGCCCGCAGATCGTCAACCAGTGCCTGGGCCCCGTCCAGCTCTCCGACGCCGATCAGGGATTCGATAGCCTCCGGCAGGCAGTCGCTGTAAAAGCGGCGCGTCATCCCCTGTGGCTGTTTGACTAGCTCGCGCAGAACGGGGGTCGCCGCCGCGAAATCGCCCAGAGCCACGTCAAGGTAGCAGCACAGCGCCTGGTGTGCGCGCAGGTACACCTGGTCGCCCGCGTTGGCCGACAACGCCGTCGCCCGGCCGGCAATTTCGCGCACGGTATCCGCATCGCCGAGATTCAGGGCAGCGAACGCGCAGCCGTACAGCAGCGCGCTGGTGAGCTGATCGCGATCGAGTTGCTCGGCCACGTCCAGGCCTTCCTGAGCGAGTTCGGCTCCGTGGCGCGGGTTGCCGGTCCTGGTGGCGATGATCGACAGCCGCAGCAAGGCGTCTGACCGGGTGTACTCGACGCCTTCGGCTTCGGCCCTGGCCAGAGCGCTTTCGAAGGCGAGCACGGCCTCGTCCAAGTCGCTGGCCGATATGCCCGCTGCCAGGCAACGGCTCACCGTCGCCTCCGGGAGCACGGCGACCACGCCGAGCGCGTCGGCCACTGGAGCGGCCAGGGCGCGCAGTCGTTCGCCGACGAGACCACTCAAGGTATCTGGCACCGGGAGCGAGCCCGTGGCCAACCGCACCACCCCGCGCCTTGCGAGCGCGCGACCGATCTCCAGCGCGATGAACGGGTTACGGCCCGACTCAGCGTGCATCCGAGTCAGCGTCTGGTGGGAGAACGATGTCCCAAGTGGGCTGACGAGCATCCGGTGCATCGCGCCAAGGCTCAGTCCGCCAAGCAGCAACGATTCGGCGCGCATGCTTGCCCGGTTTAGCTCAAGCGGCAGTTCGACATCTGGATCGTCAGAACGCAGCGCGATCAGCACCCCTACGCGATCGCGGTCCAGCCGGCGGAGCGCGAACTGACGGCCGACGCAGTTGGCGCGTCAAGCCACTGCACGTCGTCGATGACGACGACGACCGGCGACTCCGCCGCGAGCAGGTGCAATGCGCTCCTGAACGCCGCAGCATTGACATGCGGCTCCGGCGCCTTCGCCGGAGCGTCGGTGATGTGCAATGCCGCACCAAGAGCGCGCAGCTGCGGGCCGGGAAGTCTAGGCAGGATCGTGTCGAGCCGCGACCCTAGGAGGTCGGCAAGACCCGCGAACGCCAGCCTCATGTCGCGCGCACTGCCCAGTGCGGGCTGCCCAGTGCGGGCTGCCCAGTGCGGGCTGCTCGGGCCGGGCTGCTCAGGCCGGATGGGCCGCACCCAGGCCGAGCAACTGCAGGAGCTCAGTGACCGAGTCCAGCACATAGGGAGCACCAGCGTCGGTAAGGGCGTCCCGGCTGCTCGCGCCCGAGGTCACCCCGGCGACCAGGCCGGCACCAGCACGCAGCCCGGATTCGATGTCGCTCGGGGTGTCGCCGACCACGGCGAGCTCGGTCACCGCGGCGCCGCCCAGCCTGAGCAGCGCGGTCAGCGGCAGGTCCGGCCATGGCCGGCCGCGGCCCGCGTCGGCGGGCGACAGAGCGAGGTCGACGAGTGGCCGCCAGCCGAGCGCGTCGAGCAGCGCATCCCTGGTGACCGGCGCGAACCCGGTGGCCAGGCATACCCTGATACCGGCCGCGCGCAGGGCGGTGATCGTCTCGACGGCGCCCGGCAGCGGCTCGACCAGGCCGGACCGCACCGCCTCGGCGTAGCGCTCCTCGAAGATCCGGTTGCCCTGCTGGGCCCGTTCCTCACTGCCCAGGATGTGCCGGAACACCTCGATTTTCGACTGGCCCATGGTGGCGCGGACATAACTGATGGCGTCGTCATAGTCAGGCGCGCCAGGCACGAGCCCGAACTCTGCGGCCGCCGAGCCGAATGCTGCCATCACGCTGCCGTCATCGGCGACCGTGGTCCCGGCCATGTCCAGGCAGGCGACGGTAATCTGCCGTGCGCCCTGCACAGGCAGCTGGCCAGCAGCCGATGTGATCATGCGAACGTCTCCTCCGCGATCGCCGGCGCGCACGTCATGCCGCGCCCGCCTGGTCCTGTTACCAGCACGACACCCGGCGCGACTTGCGACCGGTGATACAGATCGGACCCCGTTACCTGGCTGTACACGCCGGCCCAGCGGTGCCGGACCGGCGGCAGGTCCGCGCCGAGCAGGCTGGACGCGCGCGCCCGCAGGTGGTCATACGGCCGCTCGTCGACATCGAAAGGGAACGGCTCGTCATAACTGTGGGTGTCGCCGATGGTGAGGCTGCCGTCGAGGCGCTGGACCATCAGCAGCTGGGCCGCAGCCGCGGCAGCGGCCGGCGCTTGCGGTCCGAGCCTGGCCCGGCCGGGCAGGTCGTACGCCGGGTAGTAGCGGAGCGAGTCGCCGTCTGCTACCGACGTCGTGAGCCGTTGCCCGAACGGCTCTGTCTGCAGCATCTGCAGCCGCACCCGCCGCACCGGCGGCCGCTCGAATCCGGCCAGGTGCGGCCCGGCGATTCCGGTGTGCGCGGCGCCCGGGCACAACACGACCAGATCTCCGCGGTGCCAGCTGCCGGTGTGATCGCGGACCGCGTGCGGAGCCACTTCGACGGCCTGCCTGGCGGGCAGCCAGTGATAACCCGCACGGTCCTGCTGGCCGAGCAGGTAGTCACGGAACGCGGCAGGAACGCTGCGCGGCTCCACGATGGCGTCGCGGCGGCACAGCAACGCGCCAGCGAACTCTCCGCGCAGCGCCGGGTTGACCTGGCGTGCGGTGGCCGGGTCCAGCAGCTCGAAGCCGCGCTCGACCGCGTCAGGCATAGCCGCGGCCTCCTTGAGCAGGCTGAGTTCCGCGTCGTCGCAAGCTACCGTGAGCGAGCCATGCGACCGGAAGCCAGCCCCGGGCACCGGGCCGGACAGTTCCTGCCAGAGCGTCCTGGCGCGCTGAGCCAGCGCAAGCTCCGGGCCCGGCGCCCGGCCGCTGACCCAGATCAGGCCGAAATTTCGCACGGTTGCACCGCGGGCACCGGCTTCACCCTCAAGCTGGACCACGCCCAGCCCCCGGCTGCGCGCCTGGACCGCATGCATCATGCCAAGCACGCCACCGCCAACCACCACAACCCGGTCCACCAGGCGAGCTCCCTTCCCTGATACCGCGCTGGCGGCTGCCGGTGCGCATCGTCGCCCAGTCAATCGTGCCGCTACGCCCGGCTGATGAACAGAGCGCGACGGCCCGGTGCTGAGCGAGACAACGTGACGCCGGCGAGGTCCTCGCCCGTGGTCCGGATTCCCTGCCCGCTTCGGCATGCCCGGCCTCGGCAACCGCGAGTCGATCGGCGTTTCGCCGATTCTGGTAGCTCCGGCGCCCCGATAACGACCGATTTGTGAAGCCAGCAACGATGAAACGTTAATGGGCGAGCCCTGTGCTGTCCCGGCGCGAGGCCAGGGGTCGCTGCTGCCCAGCCGTCCCGAATCAGGCGACGAAAGTGCCCTTCGCGGGCAGCGTCACGACCAGGCCGCGCTGCCTGAGTTCCTCGACGGCTCGCCTCGCGGTGCCCACCGCGACCTGATAATCGGCCGCCAGATCGCGCTCGGCCGGCAGCCGAGCGCCGGCCGCCAGTTCGCCGGCCTCGATCCTGGCCGCGATGTGGTCGGCCACGCCGATGTAGACGTAGACCGGCCCGAGCGAATTGGCGTCGAACTTAGGCACCTTGACCACGAAGATCACCCTAGAACGCCGGTGAACTGCCCAAACAGTCAGGACGCGGCCTGCTGCTACACACTGCTCTATACCGCGCTATGATGTGTGGCAAGCGAGCCCTGGCGGCAAACCGCGGGACGGAACCGGCCGTCCCGGTCAGGGCGCGGCAGTGGAGGCGGTTGTGGATAGGAACGAGGCGTCCGCGCTTGCAGACCTGCAGATGCACTGGGACGAGGCCTACGCCATCGGATTCGATGACGAGGTCTGGTCGGCCCGGTTCCGTGGTTCGACCGATGTGCTGTGCGCTCGCACTAGCTCCGATCTGCGAGAGCTCATCCGAGCCGACTACGTGCACCGGCAGCGGCCGCGACGGCCGACGCAGCCAGCCGGCCAGGTCCGTCCGGCCCGCGACGCGGATCAGGACGGCGCTGCTGCCGGTGCCGGTGCCGGTGAGACCGCCGTCGCTGACGCCCTCGGCCCCGCCGACTTCGCAGCCATCCGCGGCGAGCGAATGTCAACCTGATCAACGCGCCGCCTTGTCCGCCGTGGCCAACGTGCCGCTAACGTACTGATTCCATCGGGTCTTACGCTTGGCATGAGGTCCGGACCGCCAGCGGCTGCTCCAGGCAGTCTGCTGGGCCAGCGCACGCCGGTGCTGCCTGACCTCGGGAAGCGCTCGCGGACAGACGGAGGCTCGCGCAATGGCTCATGTGCTTGGCATCGATATCGGCGGCTCCGGGGTGAAGGCAGCTCCGGTCGACACCGCCACCGGCCAGCTCATGGCGGAGCGCATCAAGGTCGCGACTCCGCACCCGGCGACGCCGGATGCGATCGGAGCGGTGGTGGCACAACTGGTCACAGACTTCAGCTGGACCGGCTCTGCTGGCATCACCTTCCCCGGCGTCGTCATCAATGGCATCGTCCAAACGGCGGCGAACGTGGACCCGTCCTGGATCGGCGTCGATGGCGCGACGAAATTCGCCAAGGACACCGGCCTGGCCGTGACGATGCTGAACGACGCCGACGCCGCCGGGGTCGCAGAGATGCGGTTCGGCGCGGGCCACGGCGAGCGCGGTACTGTCCTGCTGCTCACACTCGGTACCGGAATCGGCAGCGCGCTCTTCAGCGACGGCGTGCTGGTGCCCAATACCGAGTTCGGCCACATCCAGATCCGCGGCAAGGATGCGGAGAAGCGGGCGTCCGAGCTGGTCCGGGAAGAGCATGGCCTGAGCTGGGAAAAGTGGGCGGCACGAGTCGACGAGTATCTGGCGGAGATGGAAGCCCTGCTGTCTCCCAGCCTCGTCATCGTCGGCGGCGGGATCAGCAGGAAGGCTGACAAGTTCGTGCCGCTGCTGGCCGGGCTGCGGGCCAGGCTGGTGCCTGCCGCCCTGCACAACGATGCCGGAATCGTCGGCGCGGCCATGTCCGCAGCGGACTAGCGCTCTGATCAACCTAACTTAACGTGACGTTGCTGTTACGATCCGTCGAGTGAAGGCACCGAGACGAGCCCATCTCAACGCCGCGCCGTTGGCGAGGGCGACAACGGCAGCGCTAGCCGCGGCCGCCGCAACGGCCGCCGCCAGCGGATTCGTCCCGGCCGGCGCGCAAGCCGCCGCTGCGTTACCGGCTGCCTCAACGGCGACTACGGCCCGGACCTTCCTCACCGGAACGCACCCATCCTGGGCGGTGCGGTCGCACCAGGTAGCCAGTCCGGCCGCGACCTTGACCGTGACCGCCCGCGTCTACCTGGCCGGCCGTGACCCGGCCGGGTTAGCCGCATATGCGGCGGCGGTGGCCACGCCGGGCAGCACCAGGTATCGCAAGTTCCTGACAACCAGGCAAGAACGCGAGCGGTACGGCCCGACCGCGGCACAGGTAACGGCGGTGCAGTCCTGGCTCGCCGGAGCCGGGCTCCGGGTGACCGGCAGCACGCAGCACTACGTCGCCGTCACTGGTCCCGCTAGCGCCGCTGACAGCGCCTTCGCCGTCCGGCTGGCCGATTTCCGGACGCCGACCGGGGCGGTGGCCATGGCTCCCGAGGGCGAGGCCAGCGTCCCGGCCGCGGTGGGTACCGCCGTCCTCACGGTCACCGGGCTGGATACAGCTGCCGTCCTCATGCATCCGGCCCTGCTGCCAGCGGCGGCTGGCCGGTCCGGACCCGGCCGGCGGCCAGGCGCGCCCGGCCGCCCGGCCGCCGGCCGGGCTGGGACACCCCGGATCGCGGGCCGGCCCTGCTGCCGGGTCCGCCGCCGGCCTTTTATACGGCCGGACCGTGCTCGTCGTACTACGGTCAGAAGCACGCGCTCGGAAAGCCGACGGCCTATGGCAGGCACGTGCCATGGGCCGTCTGCGGATATACGCCAGCGCAGCTTCGAGGTGCTTACGGCCTGTCCGGCGGCCTGGCGACGGGCACGGGCGTGACCGTCGCAGTTGTCGACGCCTATGCGTCGCCGACCATGCCGGCCGACGCGAACCGGTACGCCGCATCGGTGGGTGATCCGGTCTTCGGGCAGACCCAGTACCGGCAGCAACTGCCCGCGTCCTTCGACGCCATCGGCGAGTGCGGGGCATCCGGCTGGTACGAGGAGCAGACGCTCGACATCGAGGCCGTGCACGCGATGGCGCCGGGTGCGAACGTGCTCTACGTCGCCGCAGCCGACTGCACCTTCGGGCCGCTGCTCGATGCCCTGACCGCCATCACCGACAATCACCTGGCGGACGTGGTCAGCAACTCGTGGACTGGCCCTGAGCAGGACCTGACCGCACCGGTCAGTGCCGCCTTCACGCAGGTGTTCGAGCAGGGCACGGTCGAGGGAATCGGCTTTGACTTCGCCGCCGGCGACTGTGGTTACAACAATCCCTGGACGACCTGCGGCGCTCAGGGCCTGTCCAACTACGACCAGGTGAACTTTCCGCCCAGCTCACCCTGGGTCACCGCCGTTGGCGGCACCTCGCTGGCGATCGGCAAGACCGCGAAATACCAGTGGGAGACCGGCTGGGGCGACATCGTCGTGCCGCAGCAGGGCCGCAAGTGGAAGCCGGCGCCGCCTGGCCAGTACCCGGCCGACTACGCCTTCGGCGGCGGCGGCGGTACCTCGACCTTCTTCCAGCAGCCGTCCTACCAGGGAGGCGTCGTCCCGTCGGCATTGTCGAGGCGGCTGCCCGACGGCAGGCTGAGTGCGCGGCCCATGCGGGAGGTGCCGGATGTGGCCCTGGACGGCGATCCGGCGACGGGGTTCCGCGTCGGCGAGACCGTCGTGCTGCGCGGCGGCACGATCGGCTTCCAGTTCAGCCGCGTCGGCGGCACGAGTCTGTCATCGCCGCTGTTCGCCGGCCTGGAAGCCGATGCGGCGCAGGGCACCGGGCCCCATACGCTCGGATTCGTCAACCCGGCGCTGTACGCACTGGCGGGCTCTGCCGCCTTCCACGACGTGACCGATTCCCCGCTCGGGCCCGGCGTCAGGATCGCTGCGGCCAGGAACGAGTGGGCAAATCCGGCCGTCGGCACCGGCGGCGAGCAGACGTTCCTGTACACATTCGGGCGGGACGGCGGCAACAGGTCGCTGCTGCGGGCGGTCAGGGGCTACGACGACGTCACCGGCCTCGGATCCCCCGCGGCCGCCTTCCTGGCCCAGCTTGCTGGCAGCTAGCGGCCAGACGCTAGCTCGGCTGACCTGGCCGGCCGGGCTGATCAGGATGGCCAGGCTGACCTGGCCAGCTGCCCGAGCCGGACTGTCCTGGCGCCGAGGGGCCGCCGTAGGAATCTAGCCCCGGCAGCGCCACCCCACCGTAGGCAGCACGATGCCGCACCCGCATGACGCTGATCAGCTCAAGCCCGCCAGCCACGGCTGCGGCCGCCAGCGGCCAGAAAGCCAGGGCACCGTGTGAACCCAGCGTAATCGGTGCATGCAGCAGCTCACCGGGCTTGCTCGTCGCCAGTACATGATCGAAACCCGGCCCGCCGGACAGCTGATGGCCGGCCCATTGCGCCAGGAAGGCGGCCGCAGTCGAGCCGATGACCAGCGCCGCCATCGGGGCTGGCCCGTAGCGCCGGACCGCGAACAGGTAGCTCAGCAGGCCGATCAGCGCGCCTGCGGCCAGGGCGATGAAGCAGTACCAGCCGTCGGCCGCGATAAAGGCGCTGGTCTCTGGGTTCACCGCATAGGCCGTCGGCGGCTTCAGCGTGTAGACCTGGTAAACGACCCGCGGCGCCACCGCCGCCCACAATGCGCCGCCGGCCAGCCCGAGCAGGGCGCTGCCGATGATGATCACGATAACCGCGAGCACTGGCCGGCCACGCGGCGGCGGGGGCGGCGCGACAGCCAGTGGCCATGCCTGACCGCCGGCGGGCGGGCGCATGCTGTTATCGGTCATAGCTCGTAGCAGCGTACTGGCCGTCGCGGCCTGCCCGGATACCGACCGGCCGCATTCTGATGATCGTCACTGCTGGCTTTCGGGTGCGATGAGATCGCGATCGGGATGGTAACGGGGTCGCGCTAACTCCGGCAGGCTTTGATACGTTGACCACGCGATAGGACTCAACTGCCAGCTTCGCCGGATAAGGAAACCGATGATCGAAGCGAGGGACCTGACAAAGAGTTTCGGGGGCAAGGTCGCTGTCGATCATCTGTCCTTCGCCGTTGCGCCCGGCCGGGTCACCGGCTTCCTCGGCCCGAACGGCGCCGGCAAGTCCACCACGATGCGGATGATTCTCGGCCTGGACCGGCCCGACAGCGGCTCGGCGACCATCAACGGCCGGCCCTATGCCGAGCTGGCGATCCCGCTGCGCACGGTCGGCGCGCTGCTCGAGGCAAAATCGGTGCATGGTGGCCGCAGCGCGCGAAACCACCTGCTGTTCCTGGCGCAGACCCAGGGCCTGCCGGCCCGCCGGGTGGACGAGATGCTTGCCCTCGTTGGCTTGAGCGACGTGGCGGGCCGACGCGCTGGCAGCTTCTCTCTCGGCATGAGCCAGCGGCTCGGCGTCGCCGCTGCTCTTCTCGGTGATCCCGACGTACTGCTGCTCGACGAGCCAGTTAACGGCCTCGACCCGGAGGGCGTGCTGTGGATCAGGAACCTGATGAAGCAGCTGGCCGGCCAGGGCAAGACCGTGCTGGTGTCGAGCCATCTCATGAATGAGATGGCCGTCACCGCTGATCACCTGATCGTGATCGGGCGCGGACGGCTGATCGCCGACGCCGCGACGGGGGACCTGATCGCCCGCGCGGCCGGTCAGTCCGTGCGGGTACGCACTCCCGATCCGGCCCGGCTCACCAGCCTGATCACCGCCGAAGGCGGCACGGTAACTCCGGCCGGACCTGACGGAACTGCCCCCGGCACGGCGGCCGCCGTAGCGGCCAGCCCGGCAGCCGGAGACGGCGACTATCCGGCCGTCGCTGCGACTACCCTCACGGTCAGCGGGCTGGCAGCGCCCCGTATCGGCGAACTGGCTGCGTCCGCGTCCGTCGTCCTGCACGAGCTGACCCCGCTGCTGGGCACGCTCGAGGATGCGTTCCTCGAGCTCACCTCGGACAGCCTGGAATTCGGCCATCGGTCAGCCGCCGCACCGGCCCAGGCCGCTGACGGGAGCCGTCGATGAGCGCTGCGAGCACCACGTCCAGCGCGGCCCAGCGGGACGCCGCTTCGACCGCCCGCCGGCCAGGATTCGGGCACTTGCTGCTGGCGGAGTGGACCAAGATCCGATCGGTCCGCTCCACGGCGTGGACGCTGATCCTCTTCGTGCTCATCACGATCGGGCTCACCGCCTTGTTCAGCTGGCTGACGGAGTCGAACTGGACCGGTCCTAATGCAGCCGAGCGGGACGCCCGGGTCGTCGCCGACCCCGTCGGCTTCATCTTCGGCACCGGCATCGGCCTCGGCCAGCTGACGATCTGCGTGCTGGGCGTGCTCATCATCTCGACGGAGTACTCGACCGGCGTCATCCGGGCCTCGCTGCTGGCGGTACCTAAGCGCTTCCCCATGCTGGCCGCGAAGATCGTCGTCTTCGGCGGGCTGATGCTCGTCCTCTCCGAGATCGTCGTCTTCTGCTCGTTCTTCGTCGGCTCAGCGTTCCTGCACTCCCGTGTCCAGGTGGCGATCGGTGATGCCGGGGTGCTCCGGGCAACCATCGGGGCTGGGCTGTACCTGACGGTCCTGGGCATCTTCGCGCTGGCGATCGGCGCGCTGATCCGGCATACCGCGGGAGCGATCAGTACGGTCATCGGCGTGATCCTGGTGCTGCCCATCCTGGCTGGCCTGCTGCCGAGCAGCTGGGGCGCGCACATCAACGCCTACCTGCCTGAGCAGGCTGGCGCACTGATCTCGCATGCGCACCAGACGTCCAGCGATCTGCTGAGCCCCTGGCAGGGATTCGGCGTCTTCTGCCTGTGGACGCTGCTGCTACTGGCTGCGGCCACGTACTTCCTCGATCGTCGCGACGCCTGACGCAGCCGCGGGCTAGCTCACCTCGGGACCGGGCACGGCAAGTGCGGGATCTCCGGCGACGGTGGCCCGGGCCGCCAGCACCTCCTGGTACGCGCGGCTGACGCGGGCCCGGTCCGAAGGCTCGTCCACGGTGCGAGCGCTGAGCCGCTCGATGATCGCGGCCTGGTCGAGCAGCACCTGGCGGTCTGCATCGGTCGTCGTCCGCTCCATGATCTTGGCCAGCGCGTCGAGCTGCCTGATCATCACGGCCGGCATGGCCCGCCCGGCCTGGCGTACCTTCTCAAATGCCCGCCTGACCAGCCGCTCCCAGGTGGTCTCGGTGGTTATCACTCGCACGGCACCGCCGGAGTCACGGTAGACCCTGGTCGGCTGCCAGCGCCCGGTCACCTTGCACAGGCTGTCGCCGATCCAGTCGATGCAGGTGAGGGCTGTGAACGTGTCATTGACGGCTGGCGACAGGGCGCGGATGCAGATCTCCACCAGCTGGTCCACGCCGAACGAGACGTCCTGCGCAAGGGTGCGGTACGGGCCGGTGACGTGCGCCCCGGCCAGTTCCTTGGCGACCTGAACGGCGGCATCGGCGGGCCAGACCGTGGCGTAAGGATGCCCCTGCACGATGAAGTGACCGGGACGGTACCGGACGTGGATGACCGCGTCGAATTCGCCGGCAATGGTGACCAGTGTCTGGTGCTCGAGGTACTGCAGGTAACCGCTGCGCGGCGCTGCGACGGTGCCGCTCTCGCCGCCCATGTCCGCGATCAGCAGCCCGGCAAGCTGAGCGTCGGCGCCGACTGACTGGTCGCCTGCCTGCAGCTCGATCGCCTGCTGCAGATCGCCCGCGATATCGGCGATGACCTGCGGCAGCTGGATCTGCAAGGTGATGTGATGCAGGAAATAGATCAGTACGGCCAGGTCGGCCATCATGAGGGCCAGCGTCGTCGTGACGCTGATATGCGGCACGAAAGATCCATGGCCACCCTGGCCGACCGAGCCGAGTGTCAGCACCGCGTACACGAAGGTCGCCACGAAGGTGCCCAGGGTCAGCTGGGTGCCGCGATCGCGGATGAAGTTTCGCAGCATCCGCGGCCCGAACTGGGTGGAGGTCAGCGTCAGCGCGACGATCACGATCGAGAACACCACGCCGACCACCGTGATGACGGCGGCCGCGATGGCGGTCAGCACGGTCCTGGCCACGTCCGGGGATCCGCTGATGGCCCAGCCCGGAACCTGGAACACGCCGTTGTAGGCGGCACGGTCCAGGGAATAGGTGCAGGCAAACAGCACCCCGGCGCCGACCACCTCGATCGCGGGCACCAGCCACAGATTCGTGCGCAGCACTTCGCGTCGCCACTCGGACCCGCGCAACAGCCTGCGGATCACTGGCCCCAGCCCCCGGTGCCGATCGTCGCGATACATGGCGAGCCTCCAACGCCGGACCGGATGCCGACCAGGCTTCCCGGCTCACCCAAGGACTCGATCTTACCCAACAGGCCAGCCGCCCCTTCCCCGGCCTGGCTCGCCGGGCTATCCGACGCAGCCGGGGCCGAGCAGCTGCTTGAGATCGGCCAGCAATGACGGAGATGGCTTGACCCGCAGCTTGTCATCGAGCCGGAGCACCTTAACGCGGCTGCCGGTGACCAGCCGCAGGTTCACCTCGGTACTACCGGGGTGTGTCCGCAGCACCTCTTTCAGGCGCTCGACCACCGGCGGGACGCACCTGCCCTCCAGCATCGACACTACGAAAGGGCCGGTCTGGCCGGCCGTCACGTCCGGTGTCGTCACCTCCATCGCGATCAGCTTCGGCACGTCCTCGCGCCGGTCGAGCCTGCCGCGCACCACCACGATCGCGTCGTCGATCACCTGGCTCATGCACTGGGCGTAGGTGGCCGGGAAGAACAGCACCTCGATGGCGCCCTCAAGGTCTTCCAGGATGGCGGCCGCCCAGGTGTTTCCCTGCTTAGTGATCTTGCGTTGTACCCCGGACAGGATCCCGCCGACGGTGACGACCTGGGCGTCGCCGCGGTCGCGCCCGGCGCGGTCAGGCTCGTCCTCGGCCGACCCGACCAGCTGCGCGAGCGAGCAGTCGGTCGCAGCAGCCAGCACGTGCTCCACGCCGAGCAGCGGGTGATCGGACACGTAGAGCCCGAGCATCTCCCGCTCGAAGCCGAGCAGCGTGGCCTTCTCCCACTCCCCGTCCGGTATCGGCACGTCAAAGGTAACGTCGGCCTGCGTGTCATCGCCGAACAGCGAGTCCTGCCCGATGGCCTCGTTGCGCTTGACGTCAATGATCGCGTCCACAGCCTGCTCATGGATCAGCAGCAGGCCACGCCGGGGGTGCCCGAACGAGTCGAAGGCGCCAGCCTTGACCAGCGACTCAATCACCCGCTTGTTGCAGACATTGACCGGGACCTTGCGCAGGAAATCGGAGAAGCTAGTGAACGCGCCCTTGGCCGTCCTCGCCGCCACGATCGATTCCACCACCGCGGTGCCCACGTTGCGCACGGCGGCCATGCCGAACCGGATGTCGGTCCCGACCGGGGTGAACACGGCCATCGAGGCATTCACATCCGGCGGCAGCACCTTGATACCCATGCGCCGGCACTCGTTCAGGTACAGCGCGGACTTGTCCTTGTCGCCCGCCACCGAGGTCAGCAGGCCAGCCATGTACTCGGCCGGGAAGTTCGCCTTGAGGTAAGCGGTCCAGTACGAGATGAGCGCGTAGCCGGCCGCGTGGGCCTTGTTGAAGGCGTAGCCGGAGAACGGGACCATGACGTCCCAGATGGTCTTGATGGCCGCGTCGGAGTAGCCGTTCGCCTTCATGCCGGCCGCGAACGGCTCGTACTCCTTGTCCAGGATCTCCTTCTTCTTCTTGCCCATCGCGCGGCGCAGCAGGTCCGCGCTGCCCGCCGAGTACCCGGCCAGCCGCTGGGCCGCGAACATCACGTCCTCCTGGTAGACCAGCAGGCCGTAGCTCTCGCCGAGGATGTCGTTCAGCGGCTCGGCGAGCTCAGGGTGGATCGGGGTGACCGGGGCCCGGCCGGTCTTGCGGTCGGCGTAGACCGGCGCGCTGGCCATCGGGCCGGGCCGGTACAGCGCGATGACCGCGGAGATATCACCGAACTTGTCGGCTCGCATGGCCCGGAGCAGCGCCCGCATCGGACCACCATCGAGCTGGAAAACCCCGAGCGTGTCCCCGCGAGCAAGCAGTTCATAGGTGGGCTGGTCGTCCAGGGCAAGGTTGTCCAGATCGACATCGATGCCGCGGTTGGCCTTGATGCCCGCCACCGCGTCCTCCAGCACGGTGAGGTTGCGCAGCCCGAGGAAGTCCATCTTGAGCAGGCCGATGTCCTCGCAGGCCGGGTAGTCGAACTGGGTGATGATCGCCCCGTCCGCCTCGCGGCGCCAGATCGGGATGTGGTCGAGCAGCGGTTCCTTGCTCATGATCACACCCGCGGCGTGCACGCCGGGCTGGCGGATGAGGCCCTCCAGGCCGCGAGCGGTGTCGATCACCTGCCGGACCTCGGGCTCGGCCTCATACAGGGCGCGCAGCTCGCCGGCCTCACCGTAGCGCTGGTTCTCCGGGTCGAAGATGCCAGACAGCGGGATGTCCTTGCCCATCACCGCAGGCGGGAACGCCTTGGTGATCCGGTCCCCGAGCGCATACGGGAAGCCGAGGACCCGAGCTGAGTCCTTCACCGCCGCCTTGGCCTTGATCGTGCCGTAGGTGATGATCTGCGCTACCCGGTCGTCGCCGTATTTCTCGGTCACGTACCGGATGACGTCGCCGCGCCGGCGCTCGTCGAAGTCGATGTCGATGTCCGGCATCGAGATCCGCTCGGGGTTGAGGAACCGCTCGAACACCAGCCCGTGCAAGATCGGGTCCAGGTCAGTGATGCCCAGCGCGTAGGCAACGATCGACCCGGCGCCGGAGCCGCGGCCGGGCCCGACCCGGATGCCGTTGCGCTTCGCCCACATGATGAAGTCGGCCACGACCAGGAAGTAGGAGCAGAACCCCATCGTCTCGATGACGCCCATCTCGTACTCGGCCTGCTGACGGCGCTGCTCGTCGTACCCATCGCGGAACCGCCAGTCCATCCCGCGCCAGACTTCCTTGCGCATCCAGCTGGCTTCGGTCTCGCCCGCAGGCAGCGGGAACACTGGCATCAGGTTCGACTTGCCGAACGAGGCGCTGGATCGCTCCGCCACCACCAGCGTGTTGTCGCAGCCCGCCTGCCAGTCCTCGTCGCTGCGCAGCGCGCGCATCTGCGCCGGCGTCTTGAGGTAGTAGCCGTTCCCCTCAAGCCTGAACCGGTTCGGGTCGGCCATGTTCGTGCCGGTCTGGACGCACAGCAGCACCTCGTGCGCGGCAGCGTCAGCCTCGCGGGTGTAATGAGAGTCATTGGTGACCAGGTACGGCAGGTCCAGGTCGGTCGCGAGCTGGCGCAGGCCCGCGGCACCCCGCCGCTCGATGTCCAGGTCATGCTGCATCAGCTCGACAAAGAAGTTGCCTGGTCCGAAGATGTCCCGGAAATCGGCTGCCGCCGCCAGCGCCTGCTCATACTGGCCGAGCCTGATCCTGGTCTGCACCTCGCCGCTCACGCAGCCGGTGGTCGCGATGATGCCCTTGCTGAACCGGGACAGCAGTTCGCGGTCCATCCGCGGCTTGCGGAAGTAGCCTTCCAGGGAGGCGAGCGAGGACAGCTTGAACAGGTTGTGCATGCCTTCGGTGCTCTCGGCGAGCAGCGTCATGTGGGTGTAGGCACCCGCTCCGGAGACGTCGTCGTCCTTCTGCGCAGGCGTCCCCCACCGCACCGGCTGCTTGTGCGCGCGGTGCTCTGGCGCGAGGTATGCCTCGATGCCGATGATCGGCTTGATGCCGGCTGCCTGGGCCTTGGACCAGAAGTCATACGCCCCGTAGACATTGCCGTGATCGGTGATCGCGATGGCCGACATCCCGGTGCGCTCGCACTCGGCGAACATTTCCTTCAGCCGGGCAGCGCCATCCAGCATCGAGTACTCGGAGTGCACGTGCAGGTGCACGAACCCTGGTCCCCCGCCTGCCGGGCCTGCCGCCATGAAGTCCGCCTCCTTCAGGCATGCTGCCACGAGCCTGTGCGGAGGAACCGGTAAACCGGTCCGGATCGCCTGGCAGGGGGCACATCAGTTGGGTATCTGATGACCCTATCGCCGGCCACCGACAGCCGGGTCCTTCGACACGCGCCCGGCCGGGGCCGTAACTCGCCCGCCGGGGCCGTCAGGCCTCGGCCCGCAACACGTCCAGCGAGTTCTGCAAGTCGGCGGGGTAAGGGCTAGTGAACTCGACCGGCCGGCCATCGGCCGGATGAGCGAAGCCGAGCCTGACCGCGTGCAGCCACTGCCGCGTCAGGCCGAGCCTGGCCGCCAGCACCGGGTCACCGCCATAGAGACGGTCCCCGGCACACGGGTGCCTGACGGCTGCCATGTGCACCCGGATCTGGTGCGTGCGGCCGGTCTCGAGCCGGACCTCGACAAGGCTGGCCGCTCGGAACGCCTCCAGCGTGTCGTAATGGCTAACGGAGGGCCGCCCGTCGGACACGACCGCGAACCGGCCATCCCCCGCCGGGTGACGCGCGATCGGCGCGTCGATAGTGCCCCGCAGCGGATCGGGATGCCCCTGCACCAGAGCGTGATAGCGCTTGTCGACGGTGCGGTCACGGAACGCCTGCTTCAGCGCGCTATACGCCGGCTCACTTTTCGCCACCACCATGACGCCTGTCGTTCCGGCATCCAGGCGGTGGACGATGCCCTGGCGCTCTGCCGCACCGCTCGTAGCCACCGTGTGGCCAGCCGCCAGCAGCCCCTGCAGCACCGTCGGCCCGGTCCAGCCCGGAGTCGGGTGGGCGGCCACGCCAACGGGCTTGTCCACAACGATGATGTCGGCGTCCTCGAAAAGGACGGTCAGCCCTGGCACCGCCTGCGGGGTGGCGGACATCGGCACGGGCGGCGGCGGCAGTGTCACCTCAAGCCACTGGCCGGCTGGCACCCGATCGGATTTAGCCGCCGGATGCCCGTCGACAAGGACGTCCCCGTTCCCGATCAAATCCGCGGCCTGCGCCCGGGAAAGTCCGAACATCCTGGCCAGGGCCGAATCGAGGCGCTCTCCGTCCAGTCCCTCGGGCACCGGGACGCGACGGGCACCGGGCGAGGTCATTTCTGCTCGCGCTGACCGTCCAGCCGGACGCCGCGGGCAGATAGCAGCACCGCCAGGATGCCGCCGCAGACAATCGCCGAATCCGCCAGGTTGAACACCGGCCAGTGCGGCACCTGGATCCAGTCCACGACGTAGCCGCGGAACAAGCCCGGGTACCGGAAGATACGGTCGGCGAGGTTACCGGTAGCGCCGCCTAGCAGCAGGCCGAGCGTGATCGCCCACGGCAAGCTGCGGATGCGCCTGGATGTGCGCAGGATCACCACGATGACGGAAATGGCGATTGCGGAGAAGACCAGAGTCATCGAGGTACCCAGGCTGAACGCCGCGCCGGGATTACGAGACACCCGCAGTGTCAGGAACCCGCCGAGCAGGCGGACCGGAGCGCGGTCTGAGAGCGTCGCGACGACGGTCACCTTGCTGGCGATGTCGAGCGCAAGCACCAGTACCGCGACACCGACCAGCGTGGCAACCCGACGCCGCGGCCTGCCGATCTCCAGGCCAGTCAGACCGGCCGACGTGGTCAGCTGATCGGCTGGCTTGCTGTCGTCGGCGCCGGGCTCAGCAGCAGGGCCGGCTGGCGCCGGCCCGTTCAGCGGCGTTCCTCGCGCTGCTTGCATGTCACGCACAAAGTCGCCCGCGGGAACGCCTGGAGCCTTGCCTTGCCGATCGCCTCGCCGCAGGATTCGCACGTACCGTAAGTACCCGCCTCGATCCTGCCGATCGCACGCTCATTCTGTGCAAGCAGTTCGCGTGCGTTGTGAGTGAGCGCGAGCTCATGCTCGCGCTCGAATGTCTTCGCGCCCACGTCGGCCTGGTCATCCCCCGCGTCGCCGACGGCATCGCCGAGCCGGCTCGCGATGTCGGACTCGGCGCGTTCGATGTCGGCCCGCAGCGCGTCCGCCTCGGTAGCAAGCTGGCCGCGTACCTCTGCGACTTCGGCCTCAGTCCAGCGCCGTTCGCCGGGGCGCACCGGAAGGGTGGCAGCGCCGGAATGCGCGGTAGCGGTCATTTTCCGCCTCCCTCAGGGCACTGGGCATGGACCATGAATGCAAACAGTCACCGGAGGATAAGTGGTGACTGGCGCAATCCGCAAACATACCCGGTTCCGACACTCCGCCAACCGAGCAATTTACGGCCACCGAGGCAGCCCCCCGACCCTGCCAGCTGGCGCCTGCCGGCCCGCCCGCCCCTTGATCCGCTATTGTGATGCGCATCATGCCGCGCCCGTATTTCGCGATCTCCGCGATCTCCGCGCCGCTAGCCAGCTCCCGGACACCGCCCCCGACCAGGGGACTTCCCGCCAGTCCCGACCTGCCAGCGGTGGAGCACGCGGTCCTGCGCCGCTGGCGGGACGACCGGGTCTTCGAGCAGTCACTCGCGCAGACCGAGGGCGGCCCGCGGTGGAACTTCTACGAAGGTCCGCCTACAGCGAACGGCATGCCAGGCGTTCATCACATCGAGGCCAGGGTGCTCAAGGACGCCTTTCCCCGGTTCCGCACGATGCAGGGCTATCACGTGCCCAGGCGGGCCGGCTGGGACTGTCACGGGCTGCCCGTTGAGGTGGCGGTAGAGAAGGAACTGGGCCTCTCCGCAAAGCATGACATTGAGACATATGGAATAGCTGCGTTCAATGCCCGGTGCCGTGAGTCGGTGCTACGGCACGTAGATGCATTTGCCGCCTTCACCGAGCGGATGGGTTACTGGATTGACCTGTCGCAGGCCTACCGGACGATGGATGCCAGCTATATCGAGTCGGTCTGGTGGTCGCTGCAGCAGATTTTCGGGAAGGGCCTGCTAGTCCGGGATTTTCGTATTAGTCCCTACTGTCCTCGCTGTGGCACTCCGCTCTCCGACCATGAGATGGGTCAGCCGGATGTTTACCAGACGGTGGCCGACCCGTCGGTTATCGTCAGGTTCCCGCTGCTGACGCTGCCCGACGGGGCGCCGTCGCAGCTCGCCGGAGCCGATCTGCTGGTGTGGACCACCACGCCGTGGACACTGGTCTCCAACACGGCGGTGGCCGTCCATCCGGACGAGCTGTACGCCATCGCCCGCCGGTCCGGCGTGGGCGACCGGGTAGTGATCGCAGATGCGCTGTTCGCCCGGGTGCTCGGTGACGGCTGGCACATCACCGAGCGGCTGACCGGCGAGCAGCTGGCCGGAGCCACCTATCAGCCGCCATTCAGCCTGATCGACGTGCCAGCCGCGCACCGGGTTGTCACCGCGAACTTTGTCACTACCGAGGACGGCACCGGGCTGGTGCACCTGGCGCCGGCGTTCGGCGCGGACGACATGGCCGCCGGGCGGGCGCACGGACTGCCGGTGGTGAACCCGGTGCTGCCGGACGGCCGGTTCGAGGAGCACATCCCGCTGGTCGGCGGCTTGTTCTTCAAGGCGGCGGACAAGCCATTGATCAGCGACCTGGCCGACCGCGGCCTGCTTTTCAGCTCGCACCTGCATGAGCACAGCTACCCGCACTGCTGGCGATGCGGCACGCCGCTGCTGTACTACGCGCTGCCGTCCTGGTTCATCGCCACCACCAGGATCGCCGCGGACCTGCTGGCGCAGAACGAGGCAACGAACTGGCAGCCGCCAACGATCAAGCACGGCCGGTACGGCGACTGGCTGCGCAACAACGTCGACTGGGCACTGTCGCGGACCCGGTACTGGGGTACACCGCTGCCCATCTGGCTGTGCCCTGCTGAGCACGCCACTTGCATCGGGTCGCTCACGGAATTGTCACAGCTGGCCGGACGCGACCTGACCGGCATGGATCCGCATCGGCCGTTCGTCGACGACGTGGTGATCAGCTGCCCGGACTGCGGAGCACCGGCGCACCGGGTGCCAGAGGTCATCGATGTCTGGTACGACTCCGGTGCGATGCCGTTCGCCCAGTTCGGCGCGCCGCTGCGGAACAGCGACGAGTTCGAGCGCAGTTATCCGGCACAGTTCATCTGCGAGGCAATCGATCAGACGCGCGGCTGGTTCTACTCGCTGATGGCCGTCGGCACGCTGGTCTTCGGCGAGTCGGCCTACCAGAACGTGGTCTGCATGGGCCTGCTGGTGGACGAGCGCGGCCGGAAGATGAGCAAGCACCTGGGCAATGTCGTGGAGCCCATGCAGCTGATGGAGGCTCACGGCGCCGACGCGGTCCGGTGGTTCTTCGCCGTCTCCGGGTCGCCATGGGCGACCAGGAAGATCGGCCACGGCGTGCTGGCGGAGATCGTCCGGAAGGTGCTGCTCACCTACTGGAATACGGCCTCCTTCCTGCTGCTGTACGGCGGCGTAGCAGCCGCGAGCCCGCCACGTCCGGACACCCGGCCGGTGCTGGACCGCTGGCTGCTCAGCGAGCTGAACTCGCTGGTGCGGGACGTCACTGCGGCCTTCGAGGCATACGACACCGCAACGGCGGCCGGCGGATCGCCGGATTCATTGACGACCTGTCCAACTGGTACGTTCGGCGGTCCAGGCGGAGGTTCTGGGATGGTCCGGCCACCGCGGATGGCGCTGCTGCGTTCGACACGCTTGCCCTCGCGCTGGATACGGTTACCCGGCTCATGGCGCCGCTGACACCGTTCATCACGGATCACGTCTGGAACGTGCTGCGCGTCGACGACGCGCCCGTCTCGGTGCACCTGGCCGAGTGGCCCGTCGCCGATGAGTCCCAGATCGATGAGGAACTGTCCCGGCAGATGGCGCTGGCTCGGCGGCTGGTGGAGCTTGGCCGGTCGGCTCGGGCGAGCGCAGTCGTGAAGATCCGCCAGCCGCTCAGCCGCGCGCTGGTCGCCGCACCAGGTTTCGCTGACCTGGACCCTGATCTCAGGGCCCAGATTGCTGACGAACTCAACGTCCGGGTGATCGAGCCGCTCGACGATGCGGTCGGCGAGCTGACGAGCTACTCGGTGAAGGCCAATTTCCGCGCGCTGGGCCGGCGATTCGGCAACGCTACCCCGACAGTGGCTGCCGCGATCGCGGCGGCCGACCCGGCTGAGCTGGCAGGCCAGCTGCGCTCGGCAGGGCAGGCACAGCTGCAGGTAGGCGGTGAGGCAACGGCGATCGGGCCTGATGACGTCGTCGTCACCCAGGTCCCGCTGTCAGGCTGGGCTGTTGCCAGCGCCAGCGGCGAGACCGTGGCATTTGAGGTGACGATCACGCCGGAACTGCGGAGGGAAGGTCTGGCTCGGGAGTTCGTCCGGCTGGTCCAGGAGGCGCGGAAGGCAGACGGCCTGGCTATCACCGACCGCATCGCGCTGCGCTGGTCGACTGCCGACCGGGAGCTGGCTGCAGCGCTGGCTGAATACCGGTCGATGGTCAGCGCAGAGGTGCTCGCCACGGACTTCGCCGCCCTGCCGCCATCCGAAGTCGCGACCGGGAACGGCGACCCCGCGGCGGACGATGCCGTCCCCGCGGACGATGCCGAGCCTGGGAACGACGCCGTGACCGCCAGCGACGCCAGGCCTGCGGACGCCGACGCTGTGCCCGCGGTCGTGGCACTTGGGCGCCGCCATCTGAATCCAGAGCTGAACCTGACCTTCTGGATTCGCCCTATATCCGGCTTATAGCAATGATAACGGCGAACAAGTCCACGGTCAGCAGCCGTAGGCCAGCCGCCTGGGCTCGCTAAGACTCGGCAAGCACCTTGTCCGGCTTGCAGGCCCGGCAGGGCACGCACTCTGCTGCCTCGGCTTGCTGCCGGGACATGGATTCCAGATCCTCGTCGCCGAGGAACCTGATCAGAATGCAGTCTGCGTTGTGATACCGGGCGATTCCTGGCACAACCAGAACCTGGCCGACGTCACCGGGCGCCGCGGACTCTTGCGGCACAGAGCTTTTGGCAGCGGCCGACCCGTTCCCGTTGCGAGCGGGCTGGCTGGCTGGTGCCGTCCCTGCGGGTGCGCCGTCGCCGGATCCCGCAGCGGCACCAATCGCCTTGCCAGCCGATGAGGAACTGGACGGGGTCGATGCGGTCGTGCTAGCGGCCGGTGCGGCACCCGAGGCAGAACTCCTATCCGCTGCGGCCCCCCGCTGCGTCACCTCGCCAGCGGTTCGCATCGACTCTGCTAGCCGGGCCGCCGGAACGGCCGGCTTCAGCGGCTGCGATCCTGGCGCAGCCGGCTGGCTCGTCGTCGGCTTGGCGGACGGCGATGACTCGCCAGCCCTCGGCGTAGCCGCCGGAACTGTGGCAGGCACTTGCGGCGACGGTGACGACTTGGTCGGTGCAGCCGGCGTCCTGGCCGATTCGGCCGCTAGCTCGGATGCCTTGGCCGGCTCGGATGCCTTGACTGGCTCGGATGCCTTGACTGGCTCGGATGCCTTGACTGGCTCGGATGCCTGGGCCGGACCGGAGCCGACGCCGGCGGCCGCTATCCGCTCTGGCGTGCTGCGACCAGCCGCCGACGGGCCGAGAGCCGATGAGCCAGCCGCCGACCAGTCGGGCGTGCGCCGGTCAGCCGCAAGCCTCTCCGGCACGGTGCGACCCGGCGTAGATCGGTCGGGGTAGGCGCCGCGGCCACGTCCGTCCGGGCCTGGTGGCTCAGCTTGTTTCGCCGGACCGGGCGTCTTTGACTCGGCTGCCTGCGGTTCCTGCGCAGGCTGGCGAGGCGACAGATCGCGCTGGGACTGCGCCGGGCCGGCCGCCGCCGCGGCAACTCCCGTCCCCGGCCGCGCTGAGCCGGAATCATGGCGCGTCGGTCCGGGCGTGCGGGGGGTGCCTTCGGACGTTCGAGACGACGCAGCCGTGCGGGCAGCCTCGGGCGGGCGGGCAGCCTCGGGCGGGCGGGACGACTCAGGCGGGCGGGCAGCCTCGGGCGGGCGGGACGACTCAGGCGGGCGGGCAGCTTCCGGGCTGACGGCAGCCTTGGGCGGGCGGGACGAACCGGGCGTACCGGCAGCAGGGGTGCGCGGCTCACTGCCGCTACCTTGTGGAGCCGGGCTGGCCGCCGACTCGGCCGCATTGCCGGGCCGGGCGCCACGGCCGGCACTGCCAGCGGCCGTGCTGACCGGCTCTGCGATCGAGCCGTGATCCCTGACCGCTGCCGCGCCGGGCGCCTGGGGCACTGCCGTCCCGGTAGCAGATACGGCCGCCGCAGCCCCGACGGCTTCAGACTTCGCTGCAGCCGCTCCAGCCGGGACAGGTTCTGGCCCCGTTGCCCCCGGCGTCGCGGTCCCGGCCCCCGCTGCCGCCGATTCGCGGGCGGGCGCCGGGCCGAACACCTCGTCTCGCCAGATCACCACGCCAGCGACCAGCATGACCAGCGCGAGCCCGGCTACCCCGATCGAGATGTAGACGAGCGCCAGCCTGCCTGCGACCGCACCCGCGACGAGCAGGCCGATCGCTACCGCTACGACCGAGATAATGGCGCCGAACCGGATCACTTGCGGGCTCCGTTAATCGTGAGCGCAGCCAGCCACCCGATCTGGCTAGCGACGGTCGTGCTGTCCGGCGTCCGACGGGTGGAAGCCGCCATTGTGCGCGACGGGCTCGGGAATCCCCTGGTAGCTGCCGGACTGGGTGCCGTTGCGCATGTCCATGCGGCCCATGCCGACGCCGACCGATGACTGCGGGCCGGTGCCTACCGCAGGAAACACGCCACTGTCGGCAGCACCCGCTTCCAGGTCGCGGAGCTGGCCCTCCAGGTACGCCTTCAGCCTGCTGCGGTACTCCCGCTCGAATGCGCGCAGGTCGTCCACCCGGCGCTCCAGTTCCTCGCGGGACTGGACGAGTGAGCCCATCGCCTGACGGTGACGCTCCTGCGCATCCCGCTCCAGGCTCTCGGCTCTGGCCCTGGCGTCGCTGGTGACCTGCTCGGCCTGCCGGCGCGCCTTGGTGAGGATGTCATCGGCCTCACGCCGGGCGCGGCCGAGCGTCTCGTCGGCCTCGCGGCGGGCATCAGCGATCGCCTGGTCGGCGGTCTGCTGTGCCAGCGCCAGCACCCGTGCGGCGGTGTCCATGTTGTCTTCGGCCGGCTTCATCGGCGCCATCATGACCGGCTCGGGTCGGCGCTCAGGCTCGTGACGCATGGGCTCGGGCATCATCATGTCCGGGACCTCGGCCTGCGGGCTGAGCGAGACCGGCGGCCGACCACGAAGTGCTTCGGTCAGCTTCGCCTTGAGCTCTTCGTTCTCCTGGATGAGCTCGTCAAGCGCTGCCTCTACCTCGTCGAGGAAAGCATCCACTTCCTCTTCGTCGTAGCCCGGCCTGAGCCTGGTCGTGCTGAACTGCTTGTTCCGCACATCCGCGGGCGTCAGTGGCATCTCTTCTCCCTGGAGCTTTGTCCCTTTTGGCGCTACCCGATGACCCTACCCTCACCTGGCGAGTTGCCAGAGCACGTAGACCACCAGGAACAGCAGCATGAAGCTGAGGTCAAGAGCCACACTACCGAGCCTGACCGTGGGAATGTAGCGCCTTAGGAATCTCAGTGGTGGGTCTGTGGCGGAGTAAACACCCTCAGCTATCACAAGAACGACGCCTGACGGAGTCCAGGTGCGCGCGTAGACCTGAATCCAGCCGAGGATCATACGGCCGATGAGCAGCACAAGGTAGACCGATAGCGCGTAGAAGGCCACGTCCCGGAGAATCTGCACGTACCTGCCCGCTTTCGCTCCCCGCAGGCAACGACGCCTGCCTTGACGAGCAGCCCGCCGGGCTGCTCGTCAGCTTTGGTTGAAGAAGCCTCGCTCCGCGATCCGGGCCTTATCCTCGGCCGCCACTTCGACGTTGGCCGGGGAGAGCAGGAACACCTTGTTCGTCACGCGCTCGATGCTCCCGCGCAATCCGAAGATCAGTCCAGCAGAGAAATCGACCAGCCGCTTGGCGTCACTGTCGACCATCTCTGTCAGGTTCATGATCACCGGAGTGCCCTCACGGAAGTGCTCTCCGATCGTACGAGCCTCATTGTACGTGCGCGGATGCAAGGTCGTGATCCTCGCCAAATCGGTCGTCTGGACCTGACCGGCGGCTCGCCGGTCCACGGCACGGCCGCCGGCCGGACCGTCAGCCAGGTGCGCATCCAGCCGGTCATCCTCCTGCACGAGTTCGGCGCCGTATTCGTCGTACTCGTCGCCGTACTCGTCCTGGTACTGATCCTCAAAGCGGTGGTCGTCCTCTACCAGGCCGAGATAGACCGCCATCTTGCGCATCGCGCTGGCCATCTTCTGTCCTCCGTCATGCACGCCAGGCTGCCCAGCGCAGCGCCGATTCGCTGGCCAGCAGCCACGCGTCGGACATTACCTGACGAAGGCTCGCCGGCCGCCGAGCAACGCCGTACCAACTCGCACGTGTGTCGCGCCTTCTGCGATGGCGTCGCCCAGGTCGCCGCTCATGCCCGCCGAAATCACCCGCGCGTCCGGATGAGAAGACTGCACCGTCTCGGCTATTTGCCGCAGCCTGGCATAGGCGGGCCGGGCCGGCTGGTCGAGCGGCGCCACTGCCATCACCCCGGCCACGGTCAGCCCGTCTTCCGCCGCGATCGCCGCGGCAATGCGGCTGACCTGCGCGGGATCCGCGCCACCACGCCCCGCCGCAGCCTCTCGGGCAGCTCCGTCGGCCGGCCCTGGGCCGTCCAGGCTGACCTGGACAAGGCAGCGAACCAGGCGCCCGGCGAGCCTGGCCCGGCGGCCGAGGGCCTCGACCAGCCTGATCCGGTCCACCGAGTGGATCATGTCGGCGTACCCGACGACACTGGCAGCCTTATTGACCTGCAACTGGCCGATGAAATGCCAGCTCAGCGCCAGCCCGGCCGCGGCGCAGGCAGCAGCCTTGGGCGCCGCCTCCTGATCCTTGTTCTCGCCGACGTCAACGATGCCCAGGCGGCTGAGCAGGATGACATCCGATGCAGGGAACGTCTTCGTCACGGCGATCAGCGTCAGTTCATCGGGCCGCCGTCCGGCTGCCTCACAAGCTGCATTCATCCTGCGGCGGACTGCGGCGAGGTTAGCCGCCAGCTCAGCTAGCCGGCCATCCCCGCTGCCGGCCGTCGCGATACCCGGCCCGGCGGTCATCGGACCGTGCTCATCGGTTGCTGCTCATCGGACGGGCTTATCAGACGGGTGCTCATCAGGCGGTGCTCAATCCACGGGGATCGTACGCACTGTGATCATGGCAACAGCCAGATCACGGCCGCCAGCCGGCCGGTTGTCCCGGACCGCCGATGGGAGAACAGTTCTGGCGACTCCCGCGTGCAGCGACCGTCAGCGACAGCGCCGCCAACCCCGGCCACGGCTAGCTGGGACCGGACCCCGGCCGCGATATCCAGGCCGGCCGTCCCGGCCGTCGTGTGGCAAGCTGCCGCCGGGACCACCGCCGCCACCCGGGCCTGCATATCGTCAGGGACCTCGTAGCAGCCTCCACAGATGGCCGGGCCGGTCACGGCGCGCATTCTGGCCGGGCTAGCCCCAGCGGCCGTCATGGCCGCCAGCAAGGCGGGTACGACGCCAGCCACCAGGCCCTCACGGCCCGCATGCGCTGCCCCGACCAGCCCGGCGACCGGGTCGGCTAGCAGTACCGGTACGCAGTCGGCAGCCAGCACGCACAGCGCCAGGCCCGGCACGTCCGTATAGATCGCGTCGGCCGGGCCAGCCGGGCCTGCCGACCCGGCACCGACGTAGCTGACCTGGCTGCCGTGCACCTGCCGCATCCAGGCGAGATCGGTAGCGCGCAGGCCGCAGGCCCTGCGCCAGGGCAGCCCGGTTGGCGGTTACCGCTGCCGGGTCGTCGCCGACGCCGAGGCCCAGGTTCAGCGAATCGTACGGCGGCTTGCTGACGCCGCCGGCCCGGCTGGAGAACGCCGTTCCGATGCCGCCGCCCAGGACCTCGGACCCGCTGGAATACACGCGATGGCGCGCCCCCTCTCCCTGACCTGTGCTCGGCTGACCTGTGTCGGCCGGTCAGCTCCGCAGGGTCCGCCGACAGCGGTGTCCGCAGTTCGGCCGGTCACTTCAGGAAGTCAGGCACGTCGAGCTCGTCGTCCTCCTCGAACACGACCGACTTGCGCCTGGTGCCAGCTGACTCGGCTCTGGCGTCCGGCGGCCTTGGCTGGACCGTCCTGGCTGACCTTCGCCGCAGCGTCAGAGGTGCCGGCCCGCGGCGCGGGCACGCCGTCAATGCGCGCGCCGTCATGGCTGCCACCGTCCGCGGACCCGGCATCCGCTGGCGCAGGCCCTGTCGCGCTGGTATCGGCGCTGGCCGGGCTCAGGCTGGCCGAGCCGAGCTCGCCGCCACTCCCGTTGCCGCCCGCAGCTAGGCCGGCGGCCGGTGAGCTGGCGGACTGCGCGGCCGGAACGGGAGCACTCGGAATCGCCGATGGCTTGCCGTCACTCAGCTGGAACGGGCGCCACTCGGCACGGCCCGCTCGGCTCGGCCGGTGAGATCGCGACCGCCATAGGTCGCGGTTCGCGGTCTGGCCCGGCCGGTCTGCGGCTCGTCGAAGCCCGCCGCGATGACAGTGACCCGTACCTCGTCGCCGAGCGCGTCGTCGATGACCGCGCCGAAGATGATGTTCGCGTCGGGTGCTGCGGAGTTGGCCACGAGCTGCGCAGCCTCATTGATCTCGAAGAGGCCGAGATCGGAACCGCCCTGGATGGACAGCAGCACGCCATGCGCGCCGTCGATACTTGCCTCCAGCAGCGGGCTGGAGATCGCCATCTCCGCTGCGGCCACTGCACGGTCGTCGCCGCGGGCAGTGCCGATGCCCATCAGTGCCGAGCCGGCGCCGGACATGACCGATTTCACATCCGCGAAGTCGAGATTGATCAGGCCAGGCGTGGTGATCAGGTCGGTAATGCCCTGGACGCCGGACAGCAGCACCTGGTCAGCCGCCTTGAACGCATCAAGCACGCTGACATGCCGGTCGGAGATGGACAGCAGCCGGTCGTTCGGGATCACGATGAGGGTGTCGACCTCGCTGCGCAGCTTCTCGATGCCGGAATCAGCCTGAGCCGCCCGCCGCTTGCCCTCGAAGCCGAACGGCCTGGTCACTACGCCAATGGTCAGCGCGCCCAGGTTGCGAGCCACTTCGGCCACGACAGGTGCGCCGCCGGTGCCTGTGCCGCCGCCCTCACCCGCTGTGACGAACACCATGTCCGCGCCCTTGAGGACTTCCTCGATCTCATCGCGGTGGTCCTGGGCTGCCTTCGAGCCGATGTCCGGATTGGCGCCCGCCCCCAGGCCCCTGGTGAGCTCGCGGCCGACGTCCAGCTTGACGTCGGCATCGCTCATCAGCAGCGCCTGGGCGTCGGTGTTGATCGCGATGAACTCAACCCCCCTGAGTCCCTCTTCGATCATCCGGTTCACGGCGTTGACGCCGCCCCCGCCGATACCGACGACCTTGATGACCGCCAGGTAGTTCTGCGGTGCTGCCACGAGGAGCAACCCTTTCCGCTCGTCTGAAGTCCGCACGACCGGCGGACACCCCCGAAGTCCCCCGGATTGCCGGAGACCTAACCCGCCCGTCCACGGCCCGAATCCCCCGTCTGCCGGAACCCGGCCGCACCGGGTTACGGCCACAGCTATCCAGCAGATTCCGGCTCATCAAACTCTCACCCTCAACTTGAGATTTAGAGTTATGTAAAGCTGGCGACTGATAGGGACAGTAGGGTTGCGCGCTGCCCCCGGTCAACAACTGCCGGTCAACACGGCCCGGCGTGTCGCGGCAGGCAGGCCGCAAGCCGGGGCAACGCGGATCATCTCTTAGCCACCACCGTATTCGGGTCGCTGACGTCGATATACCGGGCGCGCGTACGCAGCAGCGCCGTCAGGTCCGCGGCCTTCTGCCGGGCAGCGCCGGTGCCACCCCACGCGACGCTGATACCGCCAGATAGCCGCAGTGTCACCGCGGCGGCGGCGGGCGCCGACACCGCTACTACCAGCGCGCGAAGCTTCGCCGGCAGATGAGTGAGCACCGTTACCGCGGCCCTGACCGCCGGGCTGCCACGCAGCACCGGCGGAGGCACCGTCAGCACCGGCATACCGGCCGGCTTGCGCGCGGCAAAGCGCACGAGCACGCCATCGGCATCGATCAGCTGGTAACCACCGACGCTGGCTATGGCAAGCTCGGGCCTGCGTTCAGTCACGGTGATGACAATGGTGTCTGGCCATGATCTGCTCACCTGAGCAGACAGGACTGGGGCGAGCCGCTCCACCCGCCGCGCGGCCGCGCCGGTGTTCACCGTCGCCAGCGGCGCGCCCGGCCTGATCCGGGCCGCAGCCCTGATGCTCGCGGCCGGCACCAGCCGGTTACCCGTTACCTCGACATGACGGACCACCAGCAAGCTAGAACCCAGCAGCGCCCATCCGGCTGCGCCGACGATAGCCAGCGCCAGCACGCCGAACAGTGCCGCGCGCCAGGGATTACGAGGACGCCGCGATCCGCCGCGGTCCGCGCCCGGCGGTCCCTCGATCCCATCAGCGCTCACCGGCCCGCTCCTGCAGCGCGGCGACAATCAGCGGGCCGAGTGCGGTGACATCGCCAGCTCCCATGGTCAGCACTAGATCGCCGGGCTTAGCCAGGCCGGCCACGGTGGCGGGCACCGCGTTCCGGTCGGCGATGAACGCCGCGCCGCCCGGCACGGCATCGCTGACCAGCTTCCGGTCACGCCGGCTCCGGGTCCTCGCGGGCTGCATAGATGTCCAGCACCAGCACCTCGTCGGCGATACCGAGAGCCGCGCCGAAATCAGCAGCGAAGATCCTGGTCCGGCTGAACAGGTGCGGCTGGAAGATCGCGATTACCCGGCCACCGCCCGCTATGTCACGCGCGGCCGCGAGATCGGCGGCTAGCTCGGTCGGGTGATGCGCGTAGCTGTCGATCACCTGCACGCCGTCAGCTTCGCCTTTAAGCTCCAGCCGCCGCCGGGCACCACGGAAGGCCGCCAGCCCCGCCGCCGCCTCGTGCGGCGGCACGCCAAGCTCGACAGTCAGCCCGAAGGCGGCAGTGGCGTTGAGGGCGTTGTGGCGGCCAGGGACCGCGATCTCCAGCCGGACCGGCTCAGTCCCGGCCAGCGCCGTGTCCGCTCCCCCGGTGACCGTCAGCGCGGTGTGCATGCCCAGCGGCTCGATCCCTGTCACCCGGTACGACGCGCCGGGCCCCGTGCCGTAGGTGAGCGCCGTCACGCCCGGAGCCACCTGCTCCGTCAGCGCCCGCGCGCCGCGGTCATCAGCGCAGGCAAGCAGCAGCCCGCCGTCGGTGATCTTGCCGGCGAACGCGCTGAATGCCTTATCGATCTCCGCGAGACTGCCGTAGTTATCTAGGTGATCCGCTTCCACCGAGGTCACTACGGCGGCTGCGGGCGCCAGCATGAGGAACGAGCCATCGCTCTCGTCAGCCTCAACCACCACGGCCGGGCCGGTGCCCTCGGCCGCGCCAAGGCCCGTCTCGGCCAGGATCCCGCCGATGACGTAGGACGGCTGCGCCCCGGCGTGCAGCAGTATCGTGGTGATCATCGAGGTGGTCGTGGTCTTGCCGTGGGTGCCGGCCACCGCGATGCCCTGATGCCCGAGCATGACGCTGGCCAGCGCCGCGGCCCGGTGCAGCACCCGGAGTCCCAGGCGGCGCGCCTCCACAAGCTCCGGATTGTCCGGCCTGATCGCTGTCGACACGACCACCGTGTCCGCGTCGCGCACGTTCTCTGCCGCGTGCCCGACGTGCACGCGCGCGCCGGCCGCAGCGAGCTCTTCGAGCAGGCCCGACGCCGCCGAGTCGCTACCGGATACGACGACGCCACGGGACAGCATGATCCGCGCGATGCCGGACATGCCAGCGCCGCCGATCGCGACGAAGTGAACCTTGCCGAGTTCTGCGACCGGAACCGGATCAACCGGTGTCACCAGGCCCATCGGTGCTACCTCCTCCGGCGCCGGCCGTGGCCGCTTCCAGGCCACCGACAGCACGAGCTTGGCTAGGTCTGCGTCCGCGTTCCGGTTCCCGGCGGCGGCAGCCGCCTGCGACATTGCCTCCACCAGCGTCGCGTCGGCCAGGATCGGCAGCAGCGTCGTCGTGATCCAGTCCGGGCTCAGGTCGGCATCATCGATGATCAGCCCGCCGCCCGCCGCTTCGATCGGTTCCGCGTTCAGCCGCTGCTCGCCGTTGCCGTGCGGCAGCGGCACGTAGGCGGCGGGTAGCCCGACGGCGGTGAGCTCCGCGCATGTCATGGCACCCGCTCTGCACAGGGCGAAGTCTGCGGACGCGTAGCCGAGGTCCATCCGATCCAGGTACGGCAGCACGACATAAGGCACTCGCCCGGCCGGCACCTCCACGTCGCCAGCTTTAGGCCCGACCACATGCAGCACCTGAACACCGGCCGATCGCAGCGCCGCGGCTGCGCCGAGCACTGCCCGGTTGAGTGACGCCGCGCCCTGCGAGCCCCCGGTGACGAGGAGTACCGGCAGGTCCGGCTGCAGGCCGAAATGGGCCCGCGCTTTGTCCGCAAGCGCGAGCCTGTCGAGCGTGGAGATCTCCTGCCGGATCGGGATGCCGACGTACGTCGCGTGCGGCAGCCTCGCGCCCGGCTGGCCGGTGCAGACATGCCTGGTCAGCCTGGCGCCGATCCGGTTCGCCAGGCCTGGCTTGGAGTTTGCCTCGTGCACGACGATAGGCACATTCCGGCGCCGCGCTGCGAGGTAAGCAGGTGTGGCGACATAGCCGCCGAACCCGACGACAACATCAGCCCTGGTGCGGTCCAGGATCCTCGCGGCCGCGCCGACCGCTCCGGCCATCCGGCCTGGCACCGACAGCAGCGCAGGCGTTGGCCGCCGCGGCAGCGGAACGGGCGGGATCAGGGCAAGGTCGTAGCCGCGCATCGGCACCAGCCGGGTCTCCAGCCCGCGCTCGGTGCCCAGGCAGGTGATGGCCGTCTCCGGGTCGGCTCGTCGCAGCGCATCAGCCAGTGCCAGGGCCGGCTCGACATGCCCGCCGGTGCCGCCGCCGGCGATGACGACGCTTACCCCCATCGGTGCCTCACTTCCCTTGACGCGCCACCCTACTTCGGCAAGAGCGGATCGGTCCGGCCGGCACGGGCAGTCCGGCCTGGCACGGGCAGTCCAGGCGGCACGGTCACGCCAGCCGACGGCAGCTACCCGCCGAGGCTGGGCATCACTCCAGTCGACGGCGGAGTCCGAGCCGGCCCGTCATCCGTCCCCGCAAGCCCGGCCCGGCCGCTGCCAGTGCCTGCGCAGCGCCCGGCTCGGTCCGGGCAAACGCCATCAGCATGCCAACCGCGGCCATCGTAGTAACCAGCGATGACTCGCCATAAGAGATCAGCGGCAACGGCACGCCGGTGAGCGGCAGCAGACCGAGCACGGCCCCGATGTTCACCAGGGCCTGGGCAATCAGCCAGACAGCAATCGCCCCGGCCGCCAGCCGGGAGAACGTGTCAGTGACCCGCCCGGCGATGCGCAGGCCCGCATAGCTCAGCCCGCTGTAGAGCACGATCACGCACAGCGAGCCGACCAGGCCCAGTTCCTCGCCCAGGATGGCGAAGATGGAGTCGGTCCAGCTGTTCGGCACGTAGCCCCATTTCGCCCGGCTGGCGCCGCTGCCCACGCCGAAGAAACCGCCGGAGCCCAGCGCGTCCTTGCCCTGGATCAGCTGATAGCACGCGGCCGTCTTGCAATTCGGGTGCATCGCGGCCAGGAAGCCGCTGATCCGGTCCAGCCGCCACGGCTGCACCACGATCAGCATCAGGACCACGAAGGTCATCAGCCCGAACATCCCGGCCAGCAGCCTGCCCGGCGTCCCGATCACCCAGAGCAGCGCGAGAAAGATGATCAGCATGAGGAACGTCGTGCCGAGGTCGTCGCCAAGCATGACCAGCATCGCGAAAATCGCCGTGACCGGCAGCAGCGGGACCAGCAACTGGCGTCCATCGGCCAGCTGCCCGAATTTCTCTTTCCGGGCGAGCAGATCCGCGCCCCAGACCACCAGCGCCAGCTTGGCGAACTCCGACGGCTGTACCTGCAGCCCGGCCACGTCAATCCAGCGCGTCGCCCCGTAGATGTTGACGCCGAACGCCAGCACCGCCATGAGTCCGACCAGCGACGTCAGCAGCATCGGATAGGCCAGCACCCGGAACAGTTTCGGCCGGGCCCTGGCGAGCAGGAACATCACCAGCAGGCCGCCAGCCGCGCCAAGGCACTGCTTGATGAACATGGAATAGGGCGGCAGGCCATTGTCCAACGCGTAGGCAGTCGAGGTCGACAGCACCATCATCAGGCCGACCGCGAGCAGCAGCAGCGTGCAGCCGAGCACCAGGTAGTACGACGTCAGCGGGCGGCTGTGGAGCGCACGAAGCCGGCCTGCCGAGTCCCGGAAGCCAGCCGCCAGCTCGCGCGCGCTGTCGACGCTCACCGATGCCGCCGCCATGCGTACTGCTGCGGCCGGGCTCCGCATCGTCGCTGGTCCGCTGCCGTGGCTGGCCCAGCGCCGGGCTCACCGCGAATCCGCCAGCCTGGCCACGGCTGCTGCGAACGCATGACCGCGGGCTGGGTAGTCGCGGAACATGTCCCACGACTGCGCGGCAGGCGCCAGCAGAACCGTGTCTCCGGGCTGCGCGACAGCCGCCGCCTGTGCTACCGCCTCATCCATGACATTAGTTTCGGTGCTGGCAAGCTCGGTGACGGGGACCTCGGGCGCGTGTCGCGCGAGTGCCCGGGCGAATCGCGCCCGGTCGGTGCCGATCAGCACGGCGCAGCGTAGCCGCGGGCTGGCGGCTGCCACCAGCGCGTCGAGGTCCGCATCGGTACCGCGGAACAGTCCGCCGGCCAGCCAGACGATGGAGGGGAACGACGCCAGCGAGGCCGCGGCAGCCGCCGGATTACTCGCCTTGGAGTCGTCGATGTATGCCACGCCTGCCAGTTCGGCCACCAGGCTGATGCGATGCGGCTCTGGCACGAAGGCCGCCAGGCCGGCGGCGACCGCCGCTGGCTTGTCGCCGTAGGCCCGCGCCAGTGCGGCGGCTGCCAGCGCGTCCGCGATGTTATGCGGGGCGGCCGGGCGGACTGCTGAGGTCTCGGCCAGTCGGGCACCGGCCGCGAAGGCATTGTCAACCAGCCAGCCGTCCTCGATGCCCAGCTCGCCATCGGCGGGCGGCCCGAGCCTGAACGAAACCTTCCGGCTGGCCCCCGGCTGCGCCGCGAGCGCGGCATCGGCCATCGCGGTCGAGCGCGCGTCCTGCGCGTTGCAGATCGCGATCGTGCCGGCTGCGAAGATCCTGGCTTTGGCCGCGGCGTACGACTCGATGTCGTCATGCCAGTCCAGGTGATGCGCGGCGAGGTTCAGCACGACCGCTGCCAGCGGGCGGATGGTGGCACTCCAGTACAGCTGGAAACTCGACAGTTCTACCGCGACCACCTCGTAAGGCACCGGGTCGGTCACCACGTCCAGGATCGGCGTGCCCACGTTGCCGGCCGCAACGCTCCGGTGCCCTGCGCAGGCGAGCATTCCGGCGAGCATCCGGACTGTCGTGGTCTTGCCATTGGTGCCCGTCACCCCGAGCCATTGCTGGCGCGTTCCGTCAGCGAGCCGGGGCCGCAGCCGCCAGGCCAGCTCGACGTCGCCGATGACTTCGACCCCGGCGGCGGCAGCGTGCGCCAGCAGTGGCGTGTCCGGACGCAGTCCCGGCGAGGTCACGACCAGTGCGGTGCCCGGCGCCAGGCCAGCGCCGGGGCCGAGCTCGGCCGGGCCTAGCCGGACTTCCACGCCGTCGCTGGCGAGCCGGTCGGCCACGTCGCGTCGCTCCGCGTCATCTCGCGAGTCGACTGCGGTCACCCGGGCGCCCAGCCTGGCCAGCAGCCCGATGACCGACTGCCCGGTGATGCCGAGGCCTGCCACGCAGACTTCCTGGCCAGCCAGAGCGGCCTGGTCGGCCAGTTCCTCGGGCATGGGTGCGGTATTGCCTGGCCTATAGCCCAGGCTTTGCCGCACCCATGGTTCCCCGGTGTCGGTCATGGCGCTAGGTTTGCAGCCACTCGGCGTAGAACAAGCCGAGCCCGGCCGCGATGCACAGGCCGGAGATCAGCCAGAACCGGATCACGATCGTCGTCTCGGCCCAGCCGCTCAGCTCGAAATGATTATGCAGCGGGCTCATCTTGAAGACCCGAATCCCCCGACCGCTTCTGACCTTGCTTACCTTGAAGACGCTCACCTGGATGACCACGGACAGGGTGGTGATCACGAACAGCCCGCCCAGGATGCCGAGCAGCAGCTGCGTCTTGGTGCAGATGGCCAGTCCGGCTAGCACGCCGCCGAGCGCCAGCGAGCCGGTGTCACCCATGAAGATCTTGGCGGGCGGCGCGTTCCACCACAGGAAGCCGAAACACGCACCCAGCACGGCGGCCGCGACAATCGCCAGGTCCAGCGGGTCCCGGATCTGGTAGCACTGCTTGGCCAGGGCGATCGTGCAGTCGTTGCGCTCTTGCCAGATCCCGATGAGCACGTACGCGGCCAGCACCAGGACGGTGGCACCGGTTGCGAGGCCGTCGAGCCCGTCGGTGAGGTTCACCCCGTTGGACGCCCCGGCGATCAGGATGACGACCCAGATCACGAACGGCAGCGTGCCAATGGCAGGCCCGATGTCACGCAGGAATGAGATGTGCGCGTCCGCGGGCGTCAGGTCGTACCCATCGGGGTGCTGCAGCACCTCCAGGGCGAACACCGCGCCCACTACCGCCTGGCCGGCCAGTTTGGCCCCGCTGCGCAGACCGGCGCTGGTCTGCCGGAAGATCTTGATGAAATCGTCGATGAACCCGACCAGGCCGAGGCCGGTCATCAGGCCCAGCACCAGGACGCCCGAAGTGGACATCGGGTTGTGCGTGGCCAGGTGCCCGACGAGGTAGCCGACCAGAGAGGCGATCACGATCACGAGGCCGCCCATGGTCGGCGTGCCGCGCTTGATCTCGTGTGTCTTAGGCCCCTCGATCCGGATCGGCTGGCCATAGCCGTACCTGCGCAGCACCCTGATCAGCAGCGGAGTACCAAACAGCGCGATGACCAGGGAGACGGCACCGGTGAGCAGGATGGTCTTCAACCGCGCGGCCTCTCTGCGCCCGCCCGTGCCTCGCCAGCCCGTGCCTCGCCAGCCCGTGCCTCGCCGGTCAGGGCCAGTGCGACGGTCTCCAGGCCGACCGCATGCGATGCCTTCACCAGCACCACGTCACCGCTACGCAGCCTGTCCCGGATGACGCGAACGGCCGCCTCAGCGGTCGGCACCTGCAGTAGTTCGCCCTGCCAGGACGGCACCGCCTTCGTACCCGTCAGTATCGGCGTCGCCGCCTCGCCGACCACGATCAGCCCGGTCACGCCGGCGGCGGCGGCCTGCGCGCCAACCGCCTCGTGCAGCTCATCGGCCGCTGCACCGAGCTCAGCCATCTGCCCGAGTACCGCAAAGGCCCGGCCCGACCGCGCCATGGCGGCGAGCGCGGAGATGGCTGCCGTCATCGAATCGGGGCTAGCGTTATAGGCATCGTTGATCACGGTCACGCCATCGGGGAGCTGGGTGACCTCCATCCGCCACCGGCTCCTGGCCACCGCAGTGGACAGCCCGGCGGCGACTGCGTCCACAGCCATTCCCAGCTCTGTGGCCAGCGCAGCCGCCGCCAGCGCGTTCGTTACGTTGTGCGCACCGTGCAGAGTCAGCTGCACCGGCGCTGCACCGAACCTCGTTACCAGCACGAAGCCCGGCCTGCTCAGCGCGTCCGTGGTGACGCGCTCGGCGCGCACGTCTGCCGATGGCGACAGGCCGAAGGTGACGACGCGCGCCCTGGTGCCCGCGGCCATGGCGGCGACACGATGATCATCGGCGTTCAGCACGGCCACCCCGTCGGCTGGCAGTGCGGCCGGCAGCTCGCCCTTGGCTTCCGCTACACGCTCCAGACTGCCAAACTCGCCGGCGTGCGCGAGGCCGACGCAGAGCACGGCGCCGAGGCGCGGCGGCGCTATCTCGCAAAGCGCCGCGATGTGCCCGATGCCGCGGGCGGATAGCTCCGACACCAGGTACTGGGTCTGCTCGGTGATCTTCAGTACGGTCAGCGGGTGGCCGATCTCGTTATTGAACGACTCGCGCGGCGCGACAGTCGGACCTAGCGTCTCGATCAGCTGAGCAGCGAGGTCCTTGGTCGTCGTCTTGCCCGCGGATCCGGTGATCCCCAGCACCGTCAGACCCGGCGCCCGGTCGACGACGGCCCTGGCCAGCTTGCCGAGTGCGGCCTGCACGTCCGGCACGATGATGGCGGGGCCGCCCACCGGCCGGCTCGCGAGCACGGCGGCGGCTCCCGATGCCAGCGCGGCCGCCGCGAAGTCATGGCCGTCCGCCCGGCTGCCAGGCAGCGCGGCGAACAAGCTGCCCTGGCTCGCCTCGCGCGAATCTATGACGACCGGACCGGTGATCAGCGCGGCCTGGTCGGGTACGTCAGCCAGCACGGCCCCGGTTGCCTCGGCGACCTGCGCCACCGACAGCGGGATCACACGCCCTCCGGGAAATCGATGGGATCGTCGTCGCCCTGGCCACCGGAACTCCAGCCTGCCGCTGCCGGGCCGCCGGCTATCGTCGCATCCTCGCTGGCCCGGCGGAGTAGCAGGGCCTGCGATGCGACTTGCCGGTCGTCGAACGGGATCACCGTGCCGGCCACGTACTGGCCCTGCTCATGGCCCTTACCCGCGATCAGGATCACGTCGCCCTTCGCGGCCGACCCGACTGCGAGGCTAATCGCCGCCGCCGCGGTCAGGCTCGATGATCACATGCGCGCGCTCGCCCGGCGGTACGTCCAGCGCGCCCGCCAGCATCTCGGCCAGGATTACCAGCGGGTCTTCCGAGCGCGGGTTGTCACTGGTGAAGATCGCCGTGTCAGCAAGCCGGGCAGCTGCTGCGCCCATCAGCCGTCGCTTGCCACGATCCCGGTCTCCCCCGCAGCCGAGCACGATGGCAAGACTCCCTTGCGTGACCTGGCGCATAGTCGTCAGCGCCGCCTCCACCGCGCCAGGCTTGTGAGCGTAGTCGACCAGGACGGTGAAATCCTGGCCGTTGTCCACTCGCTCCAGGCGGCCGGGCGGACCGGGGCAGGCGGCGACACCCTGCACAGCGTCGGCGAGGCCCGCGCCGGCCTCGACAAGCGCGACGATGGCGGCCAGCGCATTGGCGACGTTGAACTCGCCCGGCAGCGCGACCGAGCCGTCGGCTTCGACGCCACCGGGCCCGATCACCCGGAAGGTCGAGCCGTCCGCGCCGGACCGCACGTCAGCCGCCCGCCAGTCGGCGGCCCGCCGGCCTGCCGCGGAAATGGTGGTCACCGGGATCGAGGCCTCGGCGGGCTAGCTCGCGACCGCGGTCATCATCGATGTTGACCACGCCGGTCCTGGCATATCGCGGGGTGAAGAGCTCCGCCTTGGCGGCGAAGTAGTCGTCCATGCTGGCGTGGAAGTCCATGTGATCTTGCGACAGGTTCGTGAAGACCGCGACGTCGTAGTGCGTGCCGGCCACCCGGCCGAGCACCAGCGCGTGGCTCGAGACCTCCATGGCCGCGGCCCCGACGCCGCTGCTCGGCCATAGTGGCCAGCAGCGCCTGGAGGTCGGTCGCCTCCGGCGTCGTCAGCTGGCTCGCTATCGCGGTACGGCCGATCCTGGTCTCCACGCCGCCGATCAGCCCGGTCTGGTAGCCAGCCGCCCGCAGGCCGGACTCCAGCAGATAGGTCGTCGTGCTCTTGCCTGCAGTGCCGGTAACGCCGATGAGCAGCAGCCGGTCCAGATGGCTGGCCGTAGATCCAGGCGGCTACCTCACCCAGCCGGGCCCTCGGGTCGGTAACGACGAACACCGGCAGGCCGGACTGAATCGCAGCCTCGCGGCCCGATGGGTCGGTCAGCACGGCAACGGCCCCTGCGGCCGCGGCCGCAGCACAAAACCTGGCGCCGTGCACCCGGCTGCCTGGCAGCGCGGCATACAGGTCACCTGGCTGAACGGCCCTGGAGTCGTGGGTAATGCCGGTCAGCCCGGGCCGCTGGCCGGGCGCGGCAGCGGCCTGCGGTTCGGCTGGCCGCAGGCCGAGCAGCTCCGCCAGCCCGGCTAGCGGGCGGGCGGGCACACGTTCTGGGCGGAAGGCCGCTGGCACGGGCTGAGGTTACCTCCGTTCACGGCGCAGTGAGCCTGATGTAGGGCGTCTTGGCATAATCTGGCGGGATTTTCATGGTCTGCAATGCGAATTTCATCACGTCGTAGAAGGCCGGGCCGGCGACCTGCGCACCGTAGTACTTACCGTGCGGGTCCTGAATATTGACGGCAACGACCAGCTTCGGGTTGTCAGCCGGGGCGATTCCGATGTAGCTGGAACCATACTGGCAGA
Source organism: uncultured Actinomycetota bacterium (assembly GCA_963795265.1). GTDB lineage: Bacteria > Actinomycetota > Actinomycetes > Streptosporangiales > Streptosporangiaceae > JAJYUU01. The sequence goes on from CAWCHF010000009.1 coordinate 127,729, forward strand.
GGCACTGGCCCAGGCCCGGCCCGGAAACCTGCGCGGTGCCGGTCTTGGCCGCGACCGGAGTAGCCGCTTGATGACCCCCCACGGCTCGCCGCCCTGCGCGTTCAGGGCCGGCACCTGCTGCAGGATCGTCATCAGCTCGCGAGCGGTCCTGGCCCTGATGACGCGTCGGCTGACGGGCTCGGGCGCCGGGCTGAACGTGCCGTCGGCGCTGGTTGTGCCGGCCACGATCGTCGGCTGCACGCGGACGCCGCCGTTGGCGATCGTCGCGTACACGCTGGCCATCTGGACGGCGGTGACGTCGAGGCCCTGGCCGAAGGAGTACTCGAACGGGTTGTCTGCCCAGTACCCGGCGGTGCCCGGCTTTGGCAGCAGGCCGCCGCTCTCTCCTGGCATGTTCAGGCCGCTGACCGAGCCGAGGCCGAAGGCCCGCAGGTAGTCGTACTGCTGCATGGGCGTGATGTGCTGCACGACCTGGACCATGCCGACATTGCTCGAATGCGCGAGGATGCCGGCGATCGTGTACCTGACCGTCGGGTGGGCTTCGGCGTCATGGAACGTGAACTGGTGGTCCATGGTGATCTGGGGCGGGACGGTGTAAGTGCTCAGCGGCGTCTGGCCGCCCTTCTCCAGCGCCGCCGCCACTGTGATGGGCTTCAGCGTGCTGCCCGGCGCGAAGACATTGGCGACGCCGATGTTCGTAGTGGCTGCGTAGCTCGACGGCGCGGCCGGGTTGTAGGTGGGCCACTGCGCCATCGCGAGGATCTTGCCGGTCCGCGTCATCACGATGATCGAGCAGTTCCGCGCGTGGTCCTGCGCTACCCGCAGCTTGCACTCCCGCTCGGCTTCCCACTGGATGCCAGCCTGGATCGTGAGACGCAGGTTCCTGGCTGGCACCGCCGGCGTCACGTTCGATCTCGGTAAGCGGGATCGGATCGCCGTTGGTCCCGGTTTCCACTTGCTCGCTGCCCGCACGGCCCGCCAGTACGGCGTTGTACTCCTGCTCCAGGCCAGCCATCCCGGCCAGCTTGGTCTGATCGGAGTTGGGGTGCAGGTGAAGCCGACGAAGCTGGCGGCCATGCCACCGGTCGGGTAGACCCGGTTGTAGCTGGGGATCATGTCGATGCCGGGCTCCTGCAGGGCTGCGATCCGGGTGCCCAGCGGTCACCGGCACGTTCGCCAGTACGTCATAGCCAGGCGACGACGGGTGGTTCAGGTCGTTCAGGACAGTGGCGGCCGGCAGCCGGAGCGGCCCGGCCAGCTTGCTGGCCACCCCCGGCCGCATCGCGGCCGGGATCAGCAGCGGGTCGGCATAGACATTCTCGGTCTCGACGGTCATCGCCAGCACAGTCCCGTCACTGCTGATAACCGAGCCGCGAACGGCCGGGATGTTAATCATGGCCAGTCGCTGATGGTTTGCCACCGCGCGGAACTTTGCCGACTCGAACCCCTGGAGCTGGATCAGCCGGGCCGCGAACACCGACAGCAAGAAGGCCATGCACAAAATGGTGATGTTCAGGCGGCGCGACGCGCTCGCCCGTCGCAGCACCGGCCTGGCTACCCGCACAACCCGGCGCGACGCGGTTCCTGTCCGGCCGGGCGGGAACGGGATCCGTGTCCGGCCTCGGGTCGCCGGGGCGCGGCCCTGCTGGCACCTGGCGCGGACCTGTTCGGGTTCGACTCAGCTCTGGCCCGGCCTCGTTCTGGCCGCCCGCGCCCGGCGTGCCTCGGTACCCGGCCGCGTGGGTCGCGATGGCCCGGCCGGAGCGCGGGTACTTCCCGGCGCCGGACGACCAGGTCGCTTGGTCCAGTCCTGGCCGCCATGCCGGCCGATGCCGGTCACCTGGCCGACCCGGCGGTGGGCTGCGTGCGCGGCCGGCTGGTGCCACGACGGCGGGTCCCCGGCCTGGTCTTGCCTCCGCTGCGAGCCCTGCCGGGACCATGAGCCGTTCGGCCGGATTTCGAGGTTCTGGTGTGCTTCGCACCAGCGCTGGTCGCGCCATGTCCGCTGTTGGCAGTGCTGGCGGAGACGAACGGGTCCACAGTTCCCGGTCCTCTGCTGCCCGCCTGATAAATGCGGCCGGTGACCGGGTTAAGGTAGTTGAGCTGCGACTGCCACCGCATGCCGAGGGCATAGGCACGGCGGGCAATCTGACCAGGTGCTTCGGAGTTCGCGATCGCCTGCTGCAGAACCTGATCCTGCTCGGACAGGCTCGCATTGGTGCTTTGCAGCTGGGTAATCTGGAAGCTGGTCGCGCCGAGGGTCGTGTTGATCACTAGCAGGCAGATCAGGCCACCACCGAGCAGGGCGAGTATCAGCAGCACGAAGGACATGCGCGGCAAGCCGGCGGCGCCGCTAGCCCAGGTCCGCCCGGCTCGCTCCGTCGCAGAGCGCTCAGCCGCACCTCGGTTGGCCGCACTGTGGTTGTGCGCAAGGTGTGCTGGCGCGACACGTCCTGTCGCAGTGCGTCCTGTCGCAGTGCGTCCTGTCGCAGTGCGTCCTGCTCGCAGTGAAACCTGTCGCAGTGCGTCCTGACGCGCCGCGAGCCACCCCTATGCTGTCCGCTGCCCGCCGCGGTGATGCTGACCGCTGGGCCGCGGTGCGCTCTGCCGCAGTGCGCTCTGCCGCAGTGCGCTCTGCCGCAGTGCGCTCTGCCGCGGTCCGGGGAAGTACCGTTCGACGCGACGATGCTCGGCCCGAGGCCGTCCGAGCCGGCAGCGTGCCCGGGGCCGCACTGGACAGCCTGGCTCGGCGAGACCGATCCGGCCGGGCAGCCCTGGTCAGTTCGGCCTCCGCGTCACGCTGATCGCGGCGAGCGGGTCCGCGGGCGGGCGGGCTTGCGCGGAACGGGCCGACGCCGACGATGCTGTCCGCCGGCCTGCCTGGCCATCGCCGGCCATCGCCGCTCGTAGTCGTAGTACTCCGGGTGTCTGCCATCCGGTCAGCTCGCCCCTCCCTGTGCCACCAGGCTTGCGGCCCGGTAACGTTCCCGCCCCGTTGCGGCGCCGGTTCCGCCGCCGGCGCGCACACCGCGCCCGGCACCCTTTCCATGTCGGGCCCGGCTGCCGCCCCCGGCACCATCGCCGCCCCCGGGCACGTCCGCTGGTCCTGGTGGCCTCGGCACCGCTCGGACCCGCACGCCCGCTGCGGTTCATGCCGCCGCCTTGATCCGCTCGGCCGCCCGCAGCCGGGCTGGCGCCGCCCGTGGGTTCACCGCCAGTTCGGCCGGTGCCGGCCGCTCGGCACCCCTGGTGAGCAGCCGGAACTGCGGTCGTGACTGTTCCAGCGACACCGGCAGGCCGCGCGGCGTCGTGTCAGCCGCCCTAGCCGCGATTGCGCGCTTGACCGCGCGATCCTCCAGCGAGTGGTAGGCGAGCGCGACGAAGCGGCCACCGACGGCGACCGCGTCCAGCGCGGCCGGAAGCGCCCGGTCGAGTGCGGTGAGCTCACCGTTGACTTCTATCCGCAACGCCTGGAAGGTGCGCTTGGCCGGATTACCGCCAGTCCGCCGGGCAGCCGCCGGAATGGACTCCCGGACGATCTCGGCCAGCTGCGCGGTGGAGTTGAGCGGCGCCCGAGCCCGCTCCCTGACCACCGCGTCGGCGATCCTGCGCGCGAATCGCTCCTCGCCGTAGTCGCGGAGCACTTTCGCCAGCCGGTCGGCCGGATAAGAATTGAGCACGTCCGCTGCGGTCAGCTCGCCAGCCTGGTTCATCCGCATGTCGAGCGGCGCGTCCTGCGAGTACGAGAAGCCGCGGCTCGGGTTGTCGAGCTGCGGCGAGGACACGCCGAGGTCAAACAAGACACCCTGCACGGCCGGGCAGCCCGGCGCTGGCGAGGATCCGCGGCAGCTCGTCGTACACCGCCTGGATCAGCGTGACCCGGCCGGTGAATCCCGTCAGCAGCTGGCGCGACTCCGCTATGGCCGTCGCGTCCGTGTCAATGCCGATGAGGGTGAGACCAGGGTGCGCCGCGAGCAAGGCCGCGGCATGCCCGGCGCGGCCGAGAGTCGCGTCAACGAGCACCGCATCCGGCGAATCCAGCGCAGGCGCGAGCAGCTCGAGAACCCGGTCCCGCATGACCGGCAGATGCCCAGTCGCAGCCGTTCCCATCGTGCCCCCTCGCTCCCTGCTCGCTCGCCGCGCGGAAGCGGCGATTACTGCTTGCTCCGGCTACCGCGATGCCCGGCCAGGCCCCCATCCGCGCCACTGCACTGACGGGCCGTGGTGCTCCGCCTGCCGCCGGGGAAGTGACGTCAGCCGGGCCATCGGACCTCCAGCACGGGTGGAGACCTCGCCGGGCATCCAGCGCCGTTACAGAATTCCTGGCAGAACCTCCTCAGATGCGTCGGAGAACGCGTCCTCCTGCTGCTCCAGGTAACTGGTCCACGCAGTGGCGTCCCAGATCTCCAGCCGCGTGTTCGCGCCGATCACTACGCAGTCCCGCTGCAGCCCCGCGTACTCCCGCAGGCTCTGCGGGATCGTGATGCGACCCTGCCTGTCCAGTTCCTCGTCCGATGCGCTGGCGAAGAACACCCGGCTGTAATCCCGGACCGCCTTCGCCGTCACCGGCGCGGTGCGCAATGCATCGGTGATCCGGCCGAACTCGCTGACCGGGAACACATACAGGCATCGCTCCTGGCCCTTGGTCAGGACCAGGCCCGTCGATAGCTCCTCGCGGTACTTCGCCGGCAGGATCAGGCGGCCTTTCTCGTCGAGACGAGGCGTGTGGGTGCCAAGGAACACCCGCCTCACCTCCCCAAGTCCCCCACCTGCTGCCCTGGGTGGGCCCTTCTCGCCCCACGGACCACCACTGTACTCCACTCTCCCCCACCGTCAATCACAAGAACCCTCGGAGTCGGCCAATCAAGCCAGGATTTGCCAGGTCATTGCGGTGGAGTGAAATGAAGCATCCCGCCTGACAGGACCCCCAGCGCGGGCGCCATGATCTTCATGCCAGGCCCCGCGGGGTGGACAGTCACCACAGCGTTACGCGGCCGATACAGGAGCGGCATCGCTCTTACGGCATACAAGGACGTACTGTCTGAACGCACGGGTCGTCACGACCGCGGCCGCTGTGATGTGCTTGATTGACGCTGATGTGCTGCGATAGCAGCAATTAAGGAATGGGCCGCCAGGAGGGGCACGTGGTCACCGAGATCGATCATCAGGCCGACAGGACCCTGAATGAGCTCGTAGAAATTGCCCGGCAGGTGAGCTCGGCGGTACAGACCGTGATCTCCGGCAAGCCAGGACCAGTGCGGCTGGCGTTGACAGTCCTGCTGGCCGAAGGGCACATCCTGATCGAGGACGTACCCGGGGTAGGCAAGACTCAACTCGCGAAGGCGCTAGCCCGATCGATCGATTGCTCGGTCCGGCGGGTGCAGTTCACGCCGGACCTGCTGCCTAGCGATATCACCGGGGTGAGCGCCTACAACCAGGAGTTGCGCGAGTTCGAGTTCAAGCCCGGACCCATATTCGCCAACATCGTCCTCGGTGACGAGATCAACCGCGCATCGCCGAAGACGCAGTCGGCGTTGCTGGAGTCGATGGAAGAGCGCCAGGTCACCGTCGATGGCAGTACGTACCAGCTTGAGAAGCCGTTCATGGTGATCGCTACCCAGAACCCGATCGAGATGGAAGGCACCTACCCGCTGCCGGAAGCGCAGCGGGACCGGTTCATGACCAGGATCTCCATCGGATACCCGGACCGGGAGTCCGAGCTCGCCATGCTCGACTCGCATGGCTCGAGCTCGCCGCTGGACGATCTCAAGCCGGTCGCGCACGCCAGCGACATCCGCGCCCTCGTCGCAGCCGTCCGGGAAGTGCACGTCTCCCAGGCCATCAGGCAGTACATCATCGACCTGGTGACCGCGACCAGGAACTCAGGCGAGCTCCGCCTCGGCGCCTCTCCCGGGCTGCACTGCACTTGCTGCGCGCCTGCCGAGCGCAGGCGGCTCTCGATGATCGCGACTTCGTCATTCCCGATGATGTTCAGTCGCTGGCCGTGCCGGTTCTGGCGCACCGGCTGCTGCCCAGCGCCGAGGCAATGGTGGGCCGCGAACTGCCCGATCAGGTCCTGGCAGCGCTGATCCGGCGGCTGCCGCTGCCCGCCAGATAGGCACATCGGTGTTCGCGCCGGGCAGGTGGGAGGAATAGGCGGATGCGGACCTCACTGCTCTCCGGGCTGACCACCCGCGGCTCGTCGTTTCTTGCGGCGGGCATAGCGGCGAGCCTGGCCGGTTACCTGCTCGGGGAGCGAGGCCTGCTGTGCGTGGGCATCGCCCTGCATCGCGCTGCCGCTGCTCGCCATAGCTGCCGCCAGGCGCGGCCAGTACCGCCTCAGCGCCAGCCGGAGTATCAGCCCGCCGCGCGTTCCGGCTGGTCATACCGCCCTGGTGACACTGCGCGTGCAGAACGTGTCCCGGCTGCCGACGGGCTTGATGCTGGCCGAGGACACCGTTCCCTACGCACTCGGCGCGCGACCCAGGTACGTGCTGGACACCATCGAGCGGAACGGGCGCCGCGAGCTGACCTACTCGCTGCGGTCGGATCTTCGCGGCATGTTCGAGATCGGCCCGCTTCAGGTGCGGGTAGCTGACTCCTTCGGGCTGGTGGAAGTCAGCCGTTCGCTGTCGGGCCGGACCAGGTTCGTGGTGACTCCCCGGGTCGTCCCTCTTGCCCGGACCGTGATCAGCCGGTCCTGGGCCGGCGAGGGCGACGGCCGGTCCCGGCTGGCCTCCACTGCTGGCGAGGACGATGTCATCCCGCGGGCTTACCGGGACGGCGACGACCTGCGCCGGGTGCACTGGCGGTCAACAGCGAGGTATGGCGAGCTGATGGTGCGGCGCGAGGAGCAGCGCTGGCGGAACAAGGCGACCGTGCTGCTGGATGCACGGGCCAGCGCGCACATGGGCGCAGGCGCCGGCTCGTCGTTTGAGGCCGCTGTGAGCGCCGCCGCCTCAGTGGGCGTGCACATCGCCCAGGAAGGGCTCACCGGTCAATTCATAACCGACTCAGAAGTCGTCCACGGCAGGTCGTCCTTCGAGGACTCGCTGCTGGACTCGCTGTCGGTTATCAGGCCGTCCGGACGCCGCACAATGACCACGGCCATGAAGGAACTCAGGGCTTCGGGCGCTGGGGTGATCATCGCGGTCACCGGGCTGCTGTCGTCGGCCGAAGCCATCGAACTCGCCGCCTGCCGGGGCGAGGGCTGCCAGGGCATCGCGCTGCTACTGGCCGTGTCGAGCTGGCTCGACCAGCAGCAAGCCAGCCGCCCGCCAGAGCTGCCCGGGCCAGCCGAGTCCGGGCTAGCTGCCGACGCGGCCGGCGACCGGCAGCCGGAGCCGGCCGCCCGGCTCGTCAGCGGCCGCCCGACGGCCGAGACCGCGGCGGCGACCGGTGTCTTGCGCGCAGCTGGCTGGCACGTCGTCACGCTTGACGCCGCGACGCCGTTGGCCATCTCGTGGCAGCGGCTGCCGCGGGCGGCCGAGATGCTTGTCCCCGTTGTCACGGCAACCTGGGGTCAGGAGGTCAGATGAACGTGCGCCTGACCGTCACCGCAGCCGTCGCCGTCCTGCTGACGTCGCTCTCGCTGACCGCAGTGCTGCTCGGGAACGGCTGGATCGCGTCAGCCGTCGGCGCAGTCGCGGTGGTCGCACTGGCCGGAATCCTGACCAGGGTGACAGGACTGCAGTCCGTGGCGGCGAGTACGTTCCTGGTCCTCCTCGCGGTGATACCGCTGCTCTTCGGCCCGGGCTGGCTCGCCAGCGCTGGCGGGATAGTGATCGTGCTGCTGGTGGCGGCCAGTGCTACCGGCGCCAGGCTGCTTCGTGGTTTCGCCTGCCTGGCGACCTACCTGGCCAGCTTGCTGATTTACCTGTGTGAGGTCTTTGCCGGCGGCGCATGCTATGCGCACCTCATCCCGTCACAACACGCGCTGACGATCCTCGGCCACATGTACAGCCAGGCGATGGCCGAGTTCAGGTACGCGCCGCCGATCCCGGACATCGGCGCGGTCAGCTTCGTCACGGCCGCCGGGATCGGCCTGGTCGCCATCACCGTGGACCTGGTCGCGGTCCGGCTGCGGCGCCCTGCGCTGGCTGGCCTGCCGTTGCTGCTGCTGTTCAGCGTGCCGGTGGCGACCAGCCTGAAGCAGATTGCCCTCGGCCAGTCGATTACGTTCGCGCTCAGCCTGGCCGGCTATCTCGCGCTGCTGTCGGCTGACGGGCGTGACCGGCTGCGGATGTGGGGCCGACTGGTCACCTTCCGTCATGTCCAGACCACCGATGAGGCCGGAACGGGGCCTGACACCAGGGATCTGTCCGCCTCCGGGCGGCGCATCGGGCTGGCGGCCCTGTGCCTGGCCGTCATCGTTCCCGCGCTCGTGCCGCCCGGTCGCGGGCATGACCTGTTCGGCACGAACAACACTGGCTCGGGACATGGTCCAGGCAGCGTTGCCCTGCAGCCATTGCTGCAGGTGCAGCAGCAGCTTGAACTGAGCAAACCCGAGCCTGTGCTGTCGTACACCACTAATGATCCGGGGGCGGCCGATCAGTATCTCCAGGTCTACGTGCTCAACTACGACGGCAGCAAGAACAACTGGCTACCTGCCTTCCCGGTCAGTAACGATCGGTCGCTGGCCGGCTCGAAGCTGCCCTGGCAGCCGCCGGGCGTCGCTACCAGCACTCCGGTCACGACGACCCGCACCACGATCCGGATGAGCAGGGATCAAGCCGGGCAGGCGATCCTGCCGCTGCCGTATGCGCCAGAGAAGCTGGATGTCGGCGACGGCCCGTGGCTGGAAGCCAGGAACTCGCTGATGGTCTTCAGCACCAAGGCGCCGCTGGCCGGACTGCAGTACACGGTGATCAGCAAGGAAGTCCAGGCGACTGGTGCCGAGATCGACAAGCCGGGAGTGATCCCCGTCGGCATCGAGTCTGCCTACACCACCTACTCGGGCCCGGACTCGAACACACTGCAGGCGATCGCGCAGCTCCACACGGGCGGCGCCACCACAGCCCTGCAGGCTGCTCTTGACTTGCAGAACTGGTTCCGGTCGGGCGCTTTCACCTACAGCCTGCGGACGAACCTGCCAGCCTCGTCCAGCTGGCTGCTGAAGTTCCTGACGACCGACAAGCGTGGCGTATGCCGTCAGTTCGCCTGGGCTTTCGCCGTGCTTGCCAGGCTGGTCGGAATACCATCGCGGATCGCAGTCGGCTACACCGCGGGCTCCTACTCAACCCGGGCCGCTAGCTGGCAGGTAACGACGGCTGACGCGCACGCCTGGCCCGAGCTCTACTTCCCCGGCTACGGATGGCTGCGGTTCGAGCCGACGCCGACGGCGCACGGTCAGGGAACGGCCACGGTGCCGTCCTACGCGACCAGCTCGGGCCACGGCGGGTCGACAACCCAACCCGGGCAGCAGGGTCAGTCGCAGCAGAACACCGGTACGTCAAAGGGTGGCAGCGGCCGCGCACCGAATCAGCCGGCTGACCCATCTGCCGGGCAGCGGCACCAGTTCCGCGGGTCAGGCTGGCGGATCTGGCTTCGAGATCGGCATCGCCATCCTGATCCTGGTCTTCCTGCTGCTCGCATGGCCTTCGGTGACCCGGCTGGCGACACGACGGCGCCGGTGGCTCACCGCAACGGGTGACGTGGGCCTGGCCAATGCGGCGTGGCGGGAACTTGTCGATGACATGGCCGACCTTGGACTGAGCTGCAGCCCTAGTGAGACGCCGCGGGCAGTCACGAGGCGGATTGCACGCGAAGCCGGGCTCGATCAGGATGCGGCGCAGGCAGTGGCCCGGCTCGGAACTGCTGAGGAGCGGGCTTGCTATGCCCAGAGCCCGCAACCGGGTGCCGGGCTGCCAGCCGACGTACGCACGGTGCGCCGCGCGGTGGCCGCCTCAGTGAGCCGCAGGCAGCGGATGCGGGCAAAGCTGCTGCCGGCCTCCACGCTGACGGCGGCCACCCGGCTGCTGCAGCGCGGTAGCGAGCTGCTGAGCCGGCTGGAGTCGTCCTGGCCAAGCGTGCGGAGGCAGCTGCGAGCGGCCCTGCACCGTAGCGGCTGAGGTACCGGTCAACTGCGCAGCGCGGCGGGCATCAGGCGGTGCTGCAATGCGGAGCTAAGCAGCTGCGCAGCTGTTAGCGGCTGTTGCCTTCCTGGCGGCGGCGCCAGCGCTCCTCGATGCGCTCCATCAGGCCGGAGCTGGCAGTGGGCTTGGGTCCGCGCTGGTTCTTGGGCTGGCGGCGGCGACCACCGCGGTCCATGGCACTGCGGTCCTTGCCGCGCTGCCGCTCGAGCACTATCCCCGACATCCGGCGGTAGCTCGACACGGCCCAGGCACTGCAGGCGAGCATCACCGCGAAACCGGCCGCCTCAAGCCAGGAGTACTTCAGGATGAATCCCGCGGCAACCCCGCCCACGCCGATGACGAATCCGATGGCGGCTTGGATCACTCTGCGGCGGTAGTGAATTTTCGGGTCTTTCGCCCGCATTTTCTTGGCGAGCCGGGGATGATCAGCATAGAGCGCCTGCTCAATCTGCTCGAGCTGACGCTGCTCGTGCTCAGAGAGCGGCACTGTGCCTCCCGAGGACTCGGCCCTTGCTTACCGCGACGCGGCCCTTGCATTACGCCCAGAATACGAGCGCTAGGCCGCCATGTGGAAGGGTACACGGCACCCAGGGCCGATCCGGTACGTCAGGACTACGGTCGGTGACCTGCTTTGCCCACTCTGGTCCCACTAACGCGCTGGGTTTCAAGGCGGCTATCGGCCAGGTAGGTGGTCCGTATGGCCCGCCAGTCCGCCGCGCGGTGGCCGGCCCGGCATCCACCGTCGGCAGCTCACCGTGGAGAACCAGTCGCTCCTGGTGCCGGACCACCAGCCGGCCGGGCAGGCTCGCCGTCACCAGCCGCCCTGTCAGGGTGAACCAGGGCTGCCGGGCGTACCGCGTCCGGCCCGAACCGGCCGGAGATCCGGTCCAAGGCTGTCTCGGCATCCCGCCACGGCACCGCCTGCTCGCCGAGCGCCAGCTGGGTCGTGGCCGCCGTCGCCGGAACGAGTCCTGCGGCCCGCACGCCCACAAGCCGGAGCCGGGTCCGCTCACTCAGCCCGGACGCGGCATAGAGGGCGCAGGCGGTGGCATAGATCCGCTGCGTCTCGTTTGTCGGCTCCGGCAACGTCTTGGACCGGGTGATCGTCGTGAAGTCAGCCTTGCGCAGCTTCACCACGACGGTCCTGGTGGCGAAGCCCGCGGACCGCAACGCGGTGGCCGTGCGACGCGACAGCCGGAGCAGCTCGCGCCTGACGACAGCCGGATCGGTGACGTCGACGTCGAATGTCTCCTCGGCGCCGACGCTCTTCTCCCGGACCGCAGACTCAACTCCGCGGTCGTCCCGGCCCCAGGCAAGCGCGTGCAGATGTGCCGCTGCCGCCTTGCCGATGTCCCGTTCGAGCGTGGTCACCGGGGTGCTCGCGATGTCGCCGACCGTGCGCAGGCCCAGCTTGGCCAGCAGCTGGCCGGTCTTCTCCCCGACCCCCCAGAGGGCTGAGATGGGCAGCGGATGCAGGAACGCGATCGCGCCGTCGGCGGGTATGACGAGCAGGCCGTCAGGCTTGCAGTGCACCGACGCGAGCTTGGCGAGGAACTTGTTCGCAGCGACCCCGACTGAGCAGGTGATCTGCTGCTGCTCGGAAACTTGCCGCCTGATCTCCTGCCCGATCCCGGCGGGTGCGCCGAGCAGGCGGATCGCGCCGGAAACATCCAGGAATGCCTCGTCCAGCGAGAGCGGCTGCACCAGCGGGGTAACAGACTGGAAAATCGACATGATTTCCTTGGACACCGCTCCGTAGATGCGGTGCCGCGGGGCGATCACGGTCGCCTGCGGGCAGAGTCTGCGGGCCCGGGACATGGGCATCGCTGATCTGACGCCGTAGGCCCGCGCCTCATAGGTCGCCGACAGCACGACGCTGCGCCCGGAAAGCCCGCCCACGATCACTGGCTTGCCCCTGAGCTCGGGCCGGTCCCTGATCTCCACGCTCGCGTAGAAGGCGTCCATGTCGACGTGCAGGATGTGACAGCCGGTGTCGTCACCGGCGGGACCGTTCACCCCGCCAAAGCGCGGCTGCACCTGCCTGCCCACCACTCACCGCCGTCGTATCGCGCGCCACGCAGCCGATCCGACTGTAACGCCCGCTGCCGACAGTTCCGGGTGCCTATCGCTTCGGACTCAGCGCGGCTGCGAACCGCAGATCCGCCAGCTGGCCACGTTCCCGTTGCGGGAGCGATCCGTCCGTCGGTCACAGCTTCGCTATCGTCGCCGGTCGCGGTGTCGGTTGCGACACGATGTCGCGGCCGTCACAGTGCCGGTTGCCGCATCATGCCGCGGCCGCATCAGGTCGCAATCGTCACAGCGTCAGGGTCGGCTTCAGCTCGAGGAGCCGCCCGAGCAGGCCGTTGACGAAGGCTGGCGAGCCGTCGGTCGACAGCTCGCCTGCCAGCTGGACCGCCTCGCTGATGGCGACCGCGTCGGGGATATCGTCGCGCCACAGCAGTTCGTATGCGCCGATCCGCAGGATGTTCCGGTCCACGGCAGGCATCCGGTCCAGCGTCCAGCCCTGCGCGTGCGCGGCCAGCAGCATGTCGATCTGCTCCTGGTGCTCACGTACGCCGCGCACCAGGCCGGCTGCGTACGGCGATACCGGCGGGCTGGCTTCGGCCGTCCGGAGCGTCAGCAGGTCCAGCACCGATTCGCCGCGGATCTCCGCCTCGAACAGGATGTCAAGCGCCCGCTTACGGGCCTTACTGCGCGCTGCCATGGCCGCTCTTCAGTTCGCCGGCGCAACTCGCCGGTCAGGCCCGGCCGAGGTAGTCGCCCGAACGGGTGTCGACGCGGATCTTCTCTCCGGTGGTGATGAACAGCGGGACCTGGATCTGCGCGCCGGTCTCCAGGGTGGCCGGCTTCGTGCCGCCAGTGGACCGGTCGCCCTGCAGACCGGGGTCAGTGTGGCTGACCGTGAGTTCGACGGCGGCCGGCAGCTCCACGTACAGCGGGTTGCCGTCATTGAAGGCGATGGTGGCCATCTGCTGCTCCAGCAGGTAATTGGCGACATCGCCGACGACCGCCGCGGGAATATGGGGCTGGTCGTAGTCCTGGGTATCCATGAAGACGAAGTCCTCGCCCTCGCGGTACAGGTACTGCATCTCGCGCTTGTCCACGTTGGCGACCTCGACCCGGACACCCGCATTGAATGTCTTGTCGACGACCTTGCCCGACAGCACGTTCTTCAGTTTCGTGCGCACAAAGGCGCCGCCCTTGCCAGGCTTGACGTGCTGGAAGTCCACCACGCTCCAGAGCCCGCCGTCGATGCTCAGCGTCATGCCGTTCTTCAGGTCATTTGTGGTGGCCACGTCTGCGTGTCTCCTGCGTGCATCCGGGACTGTCGCGCCCCTGATCAGAGCACGAGCAGTTCCTTGCTGGTAGTGGTAAGTAGCTCCGCTGGTCCCGCCGCCCCGGTGCCTGCGCCTGCGGAGCCAGCGCGGACGACGAGCGTGTCCTCGATCCTGACGCCGCCCTTGCCGGGCAGGTAGACCCCAGGCTCGACGGTTACGGGAACCCGATCCACGAGTCTACCTGTCCGGCCGGGCCCCATCATCGGTGCTTCGTGTACCTCTAGCCCCACACCATGCCCTAGGCCATGCCCGAAATGCTCGCCGTGCCCGGCCGCGGAGATCAGGTCCCTGGCGCTGGCATCGACGTCGGCGATATCGGCGCCTGGCACTGCGGCGGCTATTCCGGCGAGCTGAGCGGCAGCGACCAGTTCATAGATATCCCGCTGCCAGCCTGCTGGCTGACCCAGCGCGACTGTCCTGGTCATGTCCGCGTGGTAACCGCCGTACCGTGCCCCGCAGTCGACGGTGATGAGATCACCGAGCTGGAATGGCCGGTCCCCGGGGGAATGATGCGGGATCGCGCCATTCGGCCCGCTGGCGACGATGGTGTCGAACGCCAGGCCCTCCGCGCCCAGGTCCACCATCGCGCGCTCGAGCAACGTGGCGAACGCGCGCTCGGTCACACCCTGCGCAATCTCGCCGAGGACCTGGGCGAACGCCTCGCTGGTGATCGCGCAGGCACGAGCCAGCAATTCGATCTCAGCCTCGTCCTTGATCATCCTGAGTTCCTCGATTGCCCGGCCGAGCGGCAGCAAGAGCGTCGGGCCGCCGTCCAGCGCGGCCAGGGCCGAATGCCGCTCGACCGTCATTTCCTGGGCTTCGAACGCCAGCGTGGGCCAGCCGCGCGCCACCGCCAGCTCAGCCAGGGCAGGCTCAAGCTGGCGCTCCACGAGCAGCTCAAGGTCCGGGCAGTCGCGCTCGGCCATTTCCGCGTACCGGAAATCGGTCGCCAGCACGCCCGGCCCGTCGGCAGGCAGCAGCATGGCCGCGTTCGAGCTGACCAGGCCGGACAGGTACCGCACGTTCGGCGGACTGGTGATCAGCGCCGCATCGGCCCCGGTCTCGGCGATCTTCTGCTGCGCCCTGGCGCGGCGGCGCGCGTGTATCTCAGCCATACCAGGACTCTAGAGCCGTCCTGTCGGGCCACGCGGCGGCACAAGTCCGGGCGGAATCTGCGGACCGGGCGCATCTCGGGGACGCGGTCCGCCTGCTGCCCCGTGGCCAGGTGAGACAAGAAAGGGACGTATCCGGGACTGCCCATGCCCGAAATAGCCAGTGAATCCTTACTAGCCTGAGGCGCGTTGCCACGCCGGTGGCGTCAGGACCAACCTGGGGAGATCATGCGCCGTCCGTCTTCTGCCACCGCCCGCCCGGGGGCTGTTGCCCTGATCACGCCAGTTCTGCTGGCCGCGTTCGGCACATCGGGCGCCGCGTCGGCCGCCGTGTCGGCCGCACCCGGCCACCAGCAGCCCCGGCCGGCCGCCCTGGCGACGGTGACCAAGGTGCGCTGGCATGCCCTGCGTCTGGTCGACGGCTGGAAGTCGGCACGCAGCAAGAGCTATGCCGTGGCGAATCCGCAGTACGCGATCAGCGGCGGGGTGGTGTACCTGGACGGATCCCTGCACCAGACCAGCGGGACCAAGGAGGAGTTCGCCGTGCTGCCGCGGGCGGCCCGGCCGGCGCGCAACGTGATCCTCGCTGTGCTGTCCGGCAGCGGCGTTGGGCAGCCAGGCACGCTGGAGATCAAGCCGACCGGTGCCATGATCGCCTCGTCGCCCGCTGGCAGTACGCGACTGCTGACAGCTCTTCAGTCCGTTTCCTACCCTGCGGCCGGCGCGCGGTGGCACCGGCTAACACTCAGCAATGGATGGACGAGCGGGCGGCGAGCCTTCGGCACCAACGATCCCGGTTACACCGTCCGCAACGGCGGTGTGGTCTACCTCACCGGGTCGTTGCGCACTGCTGGCACGGTGGCGAAGTTCGGCACCTTGCCGCCCGGCACAAGACCCGCGAGGGCGCTGTACATCACGGTGCACGACCACGGTGTGACCGCCGGGAACATCGTCGTCGAACCAGACGGCATTCTCTTCTCCTACGGCGCCGCTGCCGACGCGCAGACCTCGCTCGATGGAGTGTCGTTCCCGTCAGCAGGCGCGAAGCTGACCTGGCACAAGCTCAAGCTCGCCACGGGCTGGTCGTCGAGCCAGAGCCAGTGGAACTCCGGTGATCCCGCTTACGCCATTGCGGGTCCCATCGTTTACCTGGCGGGTTCGATGCACTTCGACACCCTGTCCGGCGGCAACGCGATATTCGCCGAGATCGCCAAGCCTGCCCAAGCAGTGAACGAGATCACCAGGCTCGTCGACACTTTCGGCGGCACCACCGGCGGCATCACGCTGACGCCGAGCCTCGGACTGGCCGCGAGCACGCCGGGCAGTTACGCGCAGCAGTTCAGCTCGCTGGCCGGCATCTCCTACCCGCGCAATTCCTGAGTCCTCCGGCAGTCCGGATATTCCGCGTAGTCCTGGCGGCCAGCTGACGCGAGCCCGGACTCACCATGCGGTGTCCAGGATCAGCGGTGCGGTGCTCAGGCCTGCTGGTGATCACGACTCCGCAGGCTGAGCTCTGGCGCACCATCGTGACCGGTGCGCCACTGGTCGACTGAACGGCGCCAGCCTGCACCTGCTGCCAGCCGTGGGCCGAGTAAAACCGCACCAGGTCGTGCTCGCAAAACAATAGTGCGAGGTCTGCACTGGTCTCCTCGATCTGCCGCCCGGCGGCGGCGACAATCGCTGACGCATGTCCCTCGCCCCGATACGGAGGGAACGTAAACACGTTGCTGAGGCCCATAACGTCGATCAGCTCCCCGGCCATAACCGCCTCGGCACTGACGACGTCGGCATAGCTGAGCAGCACTTCTCCTTCGGTGCGGACAATGTGCATGGTTGCGGGGTCGCCGAATGGCCGCGCACGCAGCCTGTTCGGCGCCAGTGAACAGGAACGGCCACTCGCAGCGCAGAAATGAAAGCGATTGCCATGCCAGATCCTGCGGGAGCGTGCCGCCGGGAAAAATCCGAGTCGTTGCTGTCACCCGGCAACCCTCGCATTTTCCTCTATTCATTTCAACTTAGTCCATTTCACCGGCCAGGACAGGCAAGGCGGCAGGGAGGGTCGCCCGCTGGCGAGCCTCGCGGGCGCTGCCGAGCCGCCCGCGGAGGGCGACTTGCGTGATCGGTTACTTCGGGTCAGGGACATCGTCGCCGACGATGACTCCGCCGCCGCGGCTCCAGGTCAGGTAGCGCCAGGACAGGTTCACGAACGTGACCAGCCGGTTCCTGCTGCCCAGCAGGTAGAGCAGGTGCAGTCCGAGCCAGGCGAGCCAGGCCAGCGTGCCGCGCAGCCGCAGCCCGCCGCGGCAGCTCGACGACGGCCGACCGGCGGCCGATCGTGGCCATGATGCCCTTGTCGTGATACCTGAACGGCTCGGTCGCGCCTGCCCGGCCAGCAGCCGGGCCATCTGCTGCCCGGCGTGCCGTGCCCTGCTGAATCGCGGGCTGGGCCAGCTGCGGGACCGGCGCCTGCTCGTTGAGGCAGACGTCGCCCACGGCGAAGACGCGGTCCTGGCCGGTGACCCGCAGGTCGGCCTCGACCTCGATCCGGCCGCCCTTGCCGCGCGGCAGCACCGCGGTCCAGCCCGCATCCGGCGCCGAGATGCCCGGCCGCCCAGACCGTGATGTCGCTGCGAGTGCTCGCTGCCATCAGCAAGCAGCACCGAGCTCGGCCCTGACTTCCTTGATGGCCGTGCCGAGCACGCACCTCGACGCCGCGGCCCAGCAGCTGCTGCCGGGTGTACTCGCGCAG
Organism: uncultured Actinomycetota bacterium; assembly: GCA_963795265.1. Classification (GTDB taxonomy): domain Bacteria; phylum Actinomycetota; class Actinomycetes; order Streptosporangiales; family Streptosporangiaceae; genus JAJYUU01. The sequence goes on from CAWCHF010000009.1 coordinate 145,043, forward strand.
CGAATCGCGGTACGGCGTGAGCAGCGCCGGCGCCATCTCGATCAGGCGGCACCCGGAACATGGTCCTGTCGATCTCCGGGAAAGGCGGCTGGCAGCGCGATGTTCCGCAGCTCGGCCAGCGTCCCGGCCAGCTCGACGCCGGTAGCGCCGCCGCCAACCACTGTCACGTCGAGCTCCGGGATCAGCCAGGCCCTCGTTGCGGCGCTCGAGCGCGTCCAGCAGCGTGTTCCGCAAGGCCACGGCGTCCCGCCGGGTGTACAGGCTGATGCTGTGCTCGGCCGCGCCAGCGACGCCGAAGTACGCCGCGCTGACGCCGGTGGCGATGATCAGGTAGTCGTAGCTGAGGTCCTCGCCCGAAGCCAGCGTCGCCACCCGGCGCGCCAGGTCGAGCACCGGCTAGCTCGCCCTTGCGGAACCGGGCCCCGCCTTGCCTGTCGCGGCCCACAGCGGATAGGCCACGTCCGCCGAGGTGAGCCCGGCCGTGGCGACCTGGTACAGCAGCGGCTGGAACGTGCTGTAGATGTTCCGGTCGACGAGCGTCACGCTGGCGCCCGAGCCGGCCAGCGCCTGCATGGCGGACAGCCCGGCGAAGCCGCCGCCGATGATCAGCGACCGCCGGGCCGCTGCCCGGCTTCCGCCGTTTAGCTCGCATCGCGCTCCGATCGGTCGCGTCCTGCTGACCTTGCCCGACCAGGTCGCCAAAACGGGCACGCGGCGCGCCCGGCCTGGTCAGGCGCCGGGCGCGTTCAACACAGTGAGGTTTCGTTGTCGCAAAGCAGTCGAAAACGCCCGCCAGGTTCGCTCAAACTTCACTACTGCGGTGCCGCCCGCACCCGCTCGCGCTGACCCGCAGCCGGCCCGCGCAGCGGCGACCCTGCCGCCGCCGTGCGGCCGCCTTGACGGGCCGCGTCAGGCCGCCAGGTCCTGGATCTGCTCGATCAGCGCGATGCGCTCGGCGTGCGTCGAGGCCATCGGCGCGACGTTCAGCGTGGTCACGCCGGACTCCTTCATCGCCGCGACCCGCTCGGCCACGTACGACTTCGGCCCGATCAGCGACACGTTCTCCAGCAGCTCCTGCGGGATCAGGCCGGCCGCCTCGTCCTTGCGCCCGGCCAGATAGGCATCCTGGATCGCGGCCGCTTCCTTGCCGTAGCCGTACCGGACCGCCATGTTGTTGTAGAAGTTCTTGCCGCGGGCGCCCATGCCGCCGATGTACAGCGCCTGAACCGGCCGGATCAGGTCGATCAGGCCCTTGACGTCGTCGCCGATCGCCAGCGCCGTCTGCGCGATCACGTCGAGCGGCGGCAGCGACGGGTCGCGCTTGGCCGCGCCGGCCGCCAGCGACGGACCCCAGACGTCCTTCGCCTTCTCCGGGTAGTAGAAGATCGGCTCCCAGCCCTCGGCGAGCTCGGCGGCCATCTCGACGTTCTTCGGGCCGAGCGCGGCCAGGATGATCGGGATCCGCTCGCGGACCGGGTGGTTGATCAGCTTCAGCGCCTTGCCGAGGCCGGTGCCCTGGCCTTCGGGCAGCGGGATCTGGTAGTGCTCGCCGTTGTACTCCAGCCGCTCTCGGCGCCAGACCGCGCGGCAGATCTCGATCGTCTCCCGGGTGCGGGCCAGCGGCGCGTCATACGGCACGCCGTGCCAGCCCTCGATCACCTGCGGTCCGGACGCGCCGATGCCGAGCGAGAACCGGCCGTCGGAGACGAAGTCGATGCCGGCCGCGGTCATCGCCGTCAGCGTCGGCGTGCGCGAGTACAGCTGCATGATGCCCGGAGGCGAGCTCGACCCGCTCGGTCACGGCCGCCAGGTAGCCCAGCTGGCTCACGGCGTCGTAGCTGTACGCCTCCGGCACGAAGACGATGTCCAGCCCGGCCTTCTCGAAGTCGGCCAGCTCGGCAGCCGTCTCCTTGAACCCGCCCGCGTAGTTCAGAGCCATCCCGATGCGCATGCAGTCGACCCTTTCGCGCCGTGACGGCCGCGACTGCAGCGGCCGGCAGTGGCCGGACGGCCCCTTCCCTATCTAGGGATGAATCGTAACTGGCCGGGACCACTGCGCGCCCAGATCGCCAGCCGTCACGAACCGCTAGCCGGGCCGCCGACCGAGCAGCCGCGCGACCGCGCGCAGGGCCAGCTCATAGGACTGCACGCCGAAACCGGCGATCGTGCCGTCGGCGACCGCCGAGACCACCGAGATGTGCCGGAACGACTCGCGCGCGGCGGGGTTCGACAAGTGCACCTCGACCAGCGGCGCGGTGCGCATCGCCAGCGCGTCCCGCAGCGCGTAGGAGTAATGGGTGAACGCGGCCGGGTTGATCACCACCGGGCAGCCGCCGGTCGGCCGCCTCGTGCACCCAGCCGATCAGCTCGGCCTCGTCGTCGGTCTGCCGCAGGTCGACCTGCGAGGCCGAGCTCGCGCGCCGAGGTCCGTGCACGCGGCCGCGATGTCGGCCAGCGTGGCCGACCCGTAGATCTCCGGCTCGCGCGAGCCGAGCCGGCCGAGGTTCGGGCCGTTGAGTATCAGCACGGTGGTCACGGCTCACGGTCACAGGTTCAGCACACCTCCGCGTAGGCGAGCTCAAGCAGTTCCTCCGGCGGGTCGGCCATGATGCCGGGCCTGGCGAGCCCGTCGAGCACGACCAGCCGCAGCTTGGCCGCCCGCGTCTTCTTGTCGACAGTCATGGCCGCGCGCAGCGCCGGCCAGGCACCGGCGCGGTAGCGGACCGGCAGCCCGACCGCGGTCAGCACGGAGCGGTGCCGCTGCGCCGTCGGCGCGTCCAGCCGCCCGGCCAGCCGGCCGACGGCCGCGGCGAAGCACATGCCGATCGCGACCGCCTCGCCATGCCGGATCGAGTAGTCCTCGACCCGCTCGATCGCGTGGCCGAGCGTGTGCCCGTAGTTCAGCATCTCCCGCATGCCCGGCCTCCCGCAGGTCCGCCGAGACCACCGCCGCCTTCATCGCGATCGCGCGCTCGATCAGCTCGCGCTCGTGCGGGCCGCCCGGCTTCGCCGCGCCCGGCCGGGTCTGCCTCGATCAGGTCGAGGATCACCGGGTCGGCGATGAACCCGGCCTTGATCACCTCGGCCAGCCCGCTGGCGTACTCGGCCGCGGGCAGGCTCGCCAGCACGGACTAGGTCGGCGAGCACGCCGGCCGGCGGGTAGAACGCGCCGACCAGGTTCTTGCCGTCGGCCGTGTTGATGGCCGTCTTGCCGCCGATCGCGGCGTCGGTCATGCCGAGCAGCGTGGTCGGCACCAGCACGACGCGCACGCCGCGCAGCCAGGTCGCGGCGACGAAGCCGGCCAGGTCGGTGACCGCTCCGCCGCCGACGCCGACGATCGCGTCGGTGCGGCCCGACGCCGGCCGCGGCAAGCCGCGACCACAGCCCGGCCGCGACGCGATGTCCTTGGCCGCCTCGCCGTCGGGCACTGGCTCCGGCCGCACCGCGTACCCAGCCTGGGCCAGTGCCTGGCAGACCGGCGCCGCGAGCCCGGGCAGGCCGGCCGAGTGGATGACGACCACGTTCCCGGCCTGGTCGCCGATCAGCGACGGCAACTCGGTCAGCACGCCGGTGCCCGACGACCACCTCGTACGGGCGCTCGCCGCCGACCGCGATGCCGGGTCGCCGTCACTGCGCGTCGCCGGGCCCGGCCGACCGCGCGCCGCGTGGCCGTCGATCGACAGCCGCGATCTCGGCCGCGATCTCGTCCGGCTCGCGGCCGTCGGTGCTCACGGTGAGCCAGGCGAGCTTGTCGTACACCGGCAGCCGCTGCTCGAGCAGCGCCTTGAGCTGGGCCCGCGGGTTCGTGCCGATCAGCAGCGGCCGCGGCCCGGTCCAGGCCGACCCGCTTGGCCAGCTCGGCGAACCCGGTCTCCAGGTACACCACCCGCTGGCCGGCGAGCCGGGCCTGCGTCTGCTCGTCCATCACCGCGCCGCCGCCGAGCCCGACGACGCCCGACGCGCGCCGTCACCGCGGTCGCAGGCGCCAGCGCCGCCGCGACGGCCGCCCGCTCCAGCCGCCGGAACTCCGGCTCGCCGTCGGTGACGAAGATGTCGCTGACCGGCTTGCCCGCGGCCGCCTCGACGATGGCGTCGGTATCGGTGAAGCCGACCCCGAGCCGCGCCGCCAGCGGCGGCGCCGACCGTCGTCTTGCCGGCTCCCGGCGGCCCGATGAGCACGATGAGGCGGAACGGGGCCGTCTCGTGCCCGCCGGTCTTCGGTTGCTCGCGGTCACCGGATCACCAGCGCCTTGAGGTAGGCCTCGGCGTTGCGGGCGGTCTCGGCGACGCTGTCGCCGCCGAACTTCTCCAGCACGGCGTCGGCCAGCACCAGCGCGGCCATGGCCTCGGCGACGACGCCGGCCGCCGGGCACGGCGGTCACGTCGCTGCGCTGGTTGATCGCCCTGGCGGGCTCGCCGGTGCGGACATCGACGGTGGCCAAGCGCGCGCGGCACCGTGGAGATCGGCTTCATCGCGGCGCGCACGCCGGATCGGCTCGCCCGTGCTCATGCCGCCCTCGATCCCGCCGGCCCGGTTGGTCGTCCGCCGGATGCCGCCCGCGCTGCCGTCGATCTCGTCGTGCGCCTGCGAGCCGCGCCGCGTCGCCGTGGTGAAGCCGTCGCCGACCTCGACGCCCTTGATCGCCTGGATGCTCATCAGCGCGCCGGCCAGCCGGCCGTCCAGCCGCCGGTCCCAGTGCACGTGGCTGCCGAGGCCCGGCGGCAGCCCGTAGGCGACGACCTCGACCACACCGCCGAGGGTGTCGCCGTCGCGGTGCGCGGCATCGACCTCGGCCTGCATGGCGGCGCTGGCCGCGGCGTCCAGGCAGCGCACCGGGTCCGCGTCGATCCGCGTCGGCGTCCGGCGGCTCCGGCACGTAGTCGCTCGGGCGCGCGCACGCTGCCGAGTGCCACGACGTGGCTGACGATCTCCGCGCCCAGCACCTGGCGCAGCAGCCTGCGGGCGATCTCGCCGAGCGCGACCCTGGCCGCGGTCTCCCTGCGCGCTGGCCCGCTCAAGGATGGCCCTGGCGTCGTCGTGACCGTATTTCTGCATCCCGGCCAGGTCAGCATGGCCCGGCCTGGGCCTGGTCAGCGGGGCGTTGCGGGCCTGCGCCGCCAGGACGTCCGGGTCGACCGGGTCGGCCGACATCACGGTCTCCCATTTCGGCCACTCGGTGTTGCCGATCCTGATCGCGACGGGGCCGCCCAGGGTCTGGCCATGCCGGACGCCGCCGGTCAGCTCGACCTCGTCCTGCTCGAACTTCATCCGCGCGCCGCGGCCGTAACCAGCCCGGCGGCGGGCCAGCGCGTGCGCGATGTCGGCCGTGGTGACCTCAACCCCGGCGGGGACGCCCTCGCAGATGGCCACCAGGGCGCGGCCGTGCGACTCACCTGCGGTCAGCCAGCGCAGCATGGTGCCGATCCTGCCATGCCCGGTGCGCTGCGTTCGCCCGGCGGCGTCTGCCGCCAGCGTTTGCCCGGTCGAGGGCACCGGGTATTCACGGCATCGCACTACGGGGGAATCGTCGGTCTTGCACCTGCCCGCGCGACCGCGGGCGGCACTGGCAGCGGTGCTACACGGTCTTCTGGGGAGGAACGTTCATGCGCCCGTTCAGGCAATTTGCCGTTTTCGTAGGGCTGACCGCTGGCTTGCTCAGCTCGGCCGCGCTCGGCGCTCGGCGCCATTGTCGCCGCGCCGCCAGCCCGGCGCCGCGGCCGCGACTGCTCAGTCCCGCCGGGCAGCGCGACCGGCGCCGCGTCGCCGTCGCACCGCAACTCCCGGCAGCCAGGTCACGCTTCGCCGTGACGTGCGCCAGCCGCAGGCGCACGTCGGCCACCTTGTTCGGCACCACGCTCGGCCTGCCGGCCCAGATCCCGATGGGCCAGGGAGCCGCAGGCGGCGGCTGTTCACCGTCACGGTCACGCTGCCCGGCAGCATCCGGCCCGGCACGCTACACCCCGCCATCGACTGCTGCGACGGCAGTTCGACCACTGCCAGCGTGCGGGTCACGACGATGGCGCCTAACGGCGGCGCGCAGACCGGCGACGGCACGACCTCGACCGCGGACCAACACCAGCCTGTCCGCCGTCGGCCTCGGGCTGATCGCGTCGGCGCCGTCGCTGGCGGCTTCGCGCTTCGTCGACGCGGCCGCTCGCCGCAACCCGGTCCTGAACGCCGCTGACCGCAGACCGAGCCCGTCAGGCCGTCGCGACCGGCTAGCCGCTGCCGACCGCAGTATCGGGCGGCGCATATGGGCCACCAGCTCAGCATCGGGCGCCACTACTAGCGGGTTCCGGCGCTTTTCGCGACCGAGATGACCGGTCTTGCACCAACGGAACTTCACTGGTCGAGGCCGTGGTAGCCTTGCGATGATCATCTGCGCGGCACTCCGAATGTCCCGCCGCTAAGGCCATCCGCGCACCGCGTCGTGAGTTATCCGTGACCAGACAAGTAATAAAGCTCGGCTCGAGCTCCATTGCCAGCCGCGACGGACTCGCTCTCGACGTCATCGCCGGCCTGGTCAGCCAGATCGCGGCGGCTCAGCGGGCTGGCCACGAGATAATCCTCGTCACCTCCGGTGCCGCGCGCCTTGGCCGGCGGCTGCTGGCCTTCGAGGGCCCGACCGCCGGGGCGGCACCTGCGCTGCGAGCTCTCGTGCGGCTCGGTCCGGTCGTCGATGCGCGCGGCGGCGAGCATGCCGGCCGGCCAGCCAGGCTACGACCGGCTGATCGAGTCGCTGGCAGCGACACTGCGCCGGTATGACAGCGCCGGCCGATGACACCGCCGACGCGCCGCTGACGAGGCTGGACTTCGCGCTGCCGGCCGCCGTCGGCCAGCCTGCGCTGATGGCGCTCTACCGCCAGCTCGCGGCCGCCGTCGGCGTCGAGGTGTGCCAGATTCTCGTCTCGCGCAGCGACCTTGCGTCGGCCAGGGCGATGGGCGACCTCGGCCAGGTGCTGCGCGAGGCGGGCGGCCGCGGCCTGCTGCCGATCGTCAACGGCAACGACGCGACCGACCCGCTGTCCAGGCTCGACAACGACCAGGTAGCCGTCGCGGTCGCCGTCGCCGCCGAGGCATCGCGGCTGCTGTTCCTGACCGATGTGCGGGCCGCGTACCGGGACGCGGCGCTGACCGAGCGGATCGTGCGGCTGACCCCGGAGGAAGCGCGCAGGGTCCGGGTCACGGCCGGCGGCACCGGCCGGGGCGGCATGGGCTCGAAGCTGAGCGCAGCCGCGCGGGCAGCGTGCTGCGGCGTCGAGTGCATCATCGGCTCGGCTCGCGAGCCTGACGTGGTCAGCCGCAGCCTCAATCCGCGGGCGCGGATGGGCACCGTCGTCCGCGCGGCCGGCTCGCAGCTGGAGCCGGCCAAGCGGTGGATCGGCGGCATCGCGCACTCCGCGGGCTCGGTCTACGTCAACCGCGAGGCGGAGGTGAGCCTGCGCACCGGGAGCACGCTGTTCCTGTCCGGGGTCAAGCGCGTCGATGGCGACTTCGCGGCCGGAGCGGTAGTCGAGCTGGTCGATGTCCGTCATCCGGAGCGCGCTGGTCGGCCGCGGCTCGGTCGCGCTGCCGTCTGGCATCCTGCGGCTGCTGCGCGCGCTATCACCGCAGGAAGTGGCGTGCGTGATCTCGATCCTGCTGCGGCTCAGGTACGCCGGTTCCGCGGGACGGCCTCGGCGGACGCCGAGGGCGACAGACCGAGGCCGACGCGGCCGCCAGGTCGCTGGTGGATCCGGACGTCTACAAGGACTGCCGGGAACTCGCCGAAGGCACCTCGCGCGCCAGTCAGGAGGCGTTTGCCCAGCTGACGAGCTTCTCCGCGGATCGGGTCGCCGATCTCGCCGACTCACTCATGCTCGCTCAGCCTCAGCTGTGCACCGCGTTCCTGCTGCACAGAGGGTTCCTGCACGGTCAGGTGCCAACCGAGGCCGCGGCGCGCCGGGTGGTCCGGAGCATCCACGCGGTGCACCGGGAGTCGCTGGTCGTCTACCCGGCGGAGCGCTAGCGCGGCCGGCCTGCTGGGCACGACCGCGTACTGCCGCAGGTACAGGTCGCGGAAAGTCACCGGGCCGCGCGGGCCGGGCACGACATCGATATTGATCCCGGTCTCCGGCACCGACAGCAGCTTGAAGCCGTCGAGCAGGCGCGGGGTCGCGTTCCAGAACGCGCCAGTGCCCGCGTAGGTGTCCAGGAACCGGTGCGCAGCATCGGCATCCGCCGCGACGATCGACGCGGCCAGCCCGGAAGTCTCGCGATTCGCGATCTGCCGCCGCATCCTCGGCGCTGGCGGCCGGGGCAATCGTGATGGTCGCCTCCGAGCCGGCATCCAGCGCCCATTCATGCCCGAGCTCATGCTGGTGCGGCGGCAGCGAAACCGCGATGCCCAGCCGCCCGGCCAGCGTCGCGCACCAGCGGAACAATGTCGTCCCAGGACCGCTGCGTGAACCAGCAGCAGGTTCAGCCGGTTGCATACGCCGAGGCGGTCCAGGCTCTGCTCGATGAGCGCCATGGCGAGCGCGTGATCCGCCGACTGGTCGAGGTAGATGACCGCGCCGCCGTCGGCATGCGCGAGGGTACGCACACCGTGCAGCGCCGCCTCGCGAGCGAGCGAGCGCGTGCTGTCCCCGCTGCCGCGCAGGATGACCAGCGGTATCAGCTGCGGCTGTCGCACCAGCGCGAATGCGGCATCGCGGCCGGCAACTCTCAGCAGCTGGATGGCCTGCGGGTCGAGGCCAGATGCCGCCATCGCCGGGCCGACGACCTCGTCGACCAGCACCTCCGCTGACTTCAGTGCGCTAGACTCCGGTTCGCAGCACACCCGCATTGCGCGACTTGATGAGCTGCGAAGCGATGTCCACGACGACGTTGGGCCGAGCCTCGAAGTTAGCGCCGATGACACCGACCGGACGACGCCGTTCAGAAAGCTCGAACCCGCCTGGCAGGTCCCCGATCACCGTGCTCGCCGGCTCGGGAGGTACCCGGGCAAGAGTCTCTAGCTGGTCGCAGATGGCTGCGATCCGGGCCTCGTCCAGCGCCAGCCGGTCCACGAACGCGTCCGCCAGCCCCTCCGCTCGGGCTGACCGCAGGTCGTCCTGGTTCGCTGTCAGCACGACGGCGGCGCGCTCCCGCAGGAAGCCAGCGATGGCGCGCAGCGCCGCGTCAAGGCTGTCGTCAGGTGCCAGCCGAAGTGACCTGGTTCCCGCCAGTGCGGCGCGGCCCGCAGCGGTGACTGCGGCGTCAGCTCGGGCCTCGGGCGTGATCGCGCGAGCAGAGTCGGTAGCCGGACGGTTGCCCGGACGACCGTCGGCTAGCTCGCGGCTGCGTGCCGCAGCCTGAGGATCGCTCGCCATGGATTCCATTCTCCTGGAGTGCCTCAACGCGCCGCCAGCGCGGCGACGCGCGACGGGCAGAGTGCCGGTCGGCCAGCAGTGCCGAGCATAGCCTTCGCTGCATCCCGGCCAGCGCCCGCGGCATCGGGCCGTTGCTGGTTATGTCAGGTCATATCCGTATCGAGCTCCGGTAGTGGCAACGCAGCCGGTCACCTGGCCGGGCGGCGCGCCAGCTCGAAGGCGAAGCTGATCTCCTGGCGCAGCGTGCCGTCAACGGCGCTGGCGTCGACGGCACGGCGCAGATCCGCCTCGAATCGATGGGCATCGGCACCGAGCACGGTACGGGCCAGCACCGAGGTGGAGAAAGCGAAGCCGGCCAGCTGCGCGGCCGTCCACAACTTGCTGACCGTGACCTGATACCGGCCCCCGACCTCGAACCCTGCCTGCCGCAGCACCTCATGGTCGGGCAGATCACCCCTGGCCTGCTCATAGCCGGGCGGTATCCGGTCCCGGTCGGCGAGCCCCGCCTGCCATCGCGCCATCGTGGCCGCCATCGCCTGCTGCCACGGTTCGGGTCCATCCCACGGCGAGGCCGACCAGACCAGCGCTAGCGGCTGGCCGGGCCGCAGCCAGCGCCGGACGCGGCCAGCGACCGACGGCCGAGGCAGCCGGTGGAAGGCGTTCCCTATGACGACAAGGTCGAAGGCCGCTGCCGGAGCATCCAGGTTCTCCGCGGGCGAGGTGATGAAGCGCAGGTCACCGATCGCCGCGGCAGCAGCCTTCGCCCGGCAGAGCCGGATCATGTCCGGTTCCTGGTCGACAGCCCATGTCTGTCCGAAGTGGCTGTGCAGGGCGAAGCTCAGCTGGCCGGTGCCGCAGGCTAGGTCGAGCAGCCTGCCGCCGCCGTCAGCGCCTGCACGGGCCGCGAGTTCGGCAATCAGGCCAGCCGGGTAGGGCACGCGGTAGGTTTCGTAATCACGGGCAGTTCCTCGGTACAGGTCGCGCCGGAACTGATGACCATCCACCTGGCCATTGTCGCCGGGCGACAATCACCGCAACTGAGCAAGGAGAAGTTCCATGACCTCTCGGCTGAACCCCTACCTCAACTTCAATGGCAATGCCCGGCAGGCGCTGGAGTTCTACGCCAGCGTTTTCGGCGGCACTCCGGCCTTCACCACGTTCGCCGAGCTAGGCGGCGGGGGCTCGGCCGACGCAGACCGCATCATGCACGGGATGCTCGAGACGGATCTCGGCTTCACGATCATGGGCGCAGACGTCACTAGTGACATGGAGTATCACCCCATGGCCGGCGCCTCCGTCAGCCTGAGCGGCGACGATGACGCCCTGCGCGGCTACTGGGACCAGCTGTCCGCAAGCGGGACCACGACGATGCCGTTCCAGAAGCAGGCCTGGGGGGACGAATTCGGCATGTGCACCGACAAGTTCGGCGTGCCCTGGCTGGTCAACGTCTCACCGCCGGAGTAGCACGGCTCCGGGCAGCACGACGCCGGCGGGTCGCGGATACACCGGGCCACGCGCTCACCCGGTCAGGACACAATGGTCGCTGTGTCTGCACCGCCGGGCTCTGCGGACGAGCCAGCCGCCGGCGCGGCGAACGATCAGCGCGGCCTAGAGCTACTGCGTGATCTTGACAGGCCTAGGGCCTGGATGCTGATGGTCGACGGCACTCCTCAGTCGTACGTGGACCTGGACGATCCGCTGTACCTGGAATTCGAGTACGTGCGCAGGCTTGGGCACATCCTGGATCTCGCGGCCCCCGCCGGGCAGCCGCTCCAGGTACTTCACCTCGGCGCGGGCGCGCTCAGCCTGGCCCGCTACGTCGCCGCGACCAGGCCAGGATCCAGCCAGCTGGCAGTGGAGTCGGACGCCGAACTGGTTGCCCTGGTCCGGCGGCGGCTGCCGCTGAGCCAGCCAGGCCGCCGGACGGCCGGCGCACCGCGGCCGGATCCGGATCCGGGTGGCGGACGCACGCGAAGTCCTGGAGCAGCTGCATGGCGGCTCGTTTGACGTCGTAATCAGCGATGTCTTCGCCGGCGCCCGAACGCCAGCGCACCTGACCTCGGTGGAGTTCGACCAGGCCGTCGCCCGCGTGCTGGCCCCATCCGGCTGCTATGCGGTCAACGTCGGCGACGGGCCGCCACTCGCGCACGCACGGGCCCGGCTCGCTACGATCTGCGCCGTCATGCCGGACGCATGCCTGATTGCGGAAGCCGCTGTCTTGCGCGGGCGGAGATTCGGCAACCTCGTACTGGCCGCGGCGACGTGCGAGCTGCCAGTCGCCGCATTGACAAGGCGGGTGGCCGCCGACCCTTTTCCGGCACGGCTTATCCACGGCGCCGAGCTGACCCAGTTCCGCGGCCGCGCGCGGCCTATCACCGACTCGACCGCGATGCCGTCGCCCGCCCCTCCGGTCAAAGTATTCGCACTGAATCCGAAGTCGGCCAGACCATCGCAATAAGGCGGCCCGCGCGACGGCAGCGGACGCGCATCAGCCCGCAGGCACGAACAACGGCCGACTCGCATCAGCACGCACGGCGGCGCATGCTCCGCAGCCGCTACCTGCGGCCATCGGGCCTGCGCTTGCGGGCCAGAGCCAGCTTCTGCTCGGCGGACGCACGCTCGTGTTCTGCATCGGCCATCGCCCGCTCGGCCTGCTTGATATCGCGGCCTAGCTGTGCGTCCTCGGCCTTCGCGAGGTCAAGCTCGCGTCTGAGGTGGTCGATACGGCGGCCGAGGAACTGCCGCTGCTCGGCCAGGCTTGTTGTGCGCCGCTGCGCCGCATCCAGAGCAGCCTGAGCCTTGTTCGCAGCGGACTCGGCGCGGGCAAGCAACTTGGCCGGATCGTGCTGCCCGGCAGCCTCGTCGCGACCGGACCCGCCGCGCGCCGCACCGCGGCGTCCCGGCTGCGCACCGCCACCGCCGCCGGCTCCGCACCGGCTCCGCGAGCCGGCGCGGCCGGACCCGACGACTCAGCGGAGCCGACCGGCAGCGCAACCACAGCGGCCAGGTCGACCTCACCGAGGCCGGCATAGGCAAGTGCCTTTGTCAGGTGCCCCGAACGCACCGCAAGGCCGGCCTGCGGATCAGCCAGCGCTGCCTCCAGGGTCGCCCGCACTTCGGCGAGCACTGCCGGGCTGGCCGGCTGGCCGGCGTCCGCAGCGAACCCGGCCGCGACGGGGATCAGGTCAGCAACAACCTGCCGCCGCTCGGCCGACAGTTCCCTGAGCCGGTCCCCGGCCAGCGTCCGCTGCGCCTCCTGAAGGGCCGCACCGACCTCAAACAGCCTGCTGAGCGAGTCAGCCGCTGTCCGCGCTAGCTGGTTCACCAGCCACGCGCTGGCGGTGGGCCTGGCGAGCTTCTTGATCTCGGCAGCGAGGTCGCGATGCCCGGCCGCTCTGACCTGGCGAGCCCGCTCGTCGCGTGCCGCCGTGAACTCGGCCGGACTGAGTGCGTACAACTCGTCGGCCACCTCGGCAATGGTGATTGCCTGCACGCATCGTGATGCTAATACGTTGCGCGGTTCGGGCCGTCCCGGCTGACCCTTGACACGCTCGCGCCTTGACAATCTGAGTCTGGCGGGCGTACCAAGCGAAGGACACAAGACCGCGAATCCACCGCTTGGCCAGCGATCTTGCCCTTACTCAGGAGGGGACGGCACCTGTCCGATGAACGACCCGCAGCCGGAGATCCACGGAACGTGCAAGCCAGGCTTCGAGCCAGTCCGCGACGCGTTCGCGGCGAATTTCACCGAACGGGGCGAGATCGGCGCCACCGTGGCGGTGGTCCGCGGCGGTGAGCCCGTCGTAGAGCTGTGGGCCGGCTGGGCAGACCCGGCCCGGACAAGACCGTGGCACGCTGACACGCTCACCAACGTCTGGTCCACGACGAAGGCCATGACATCGCTATGCGCCCACCTGCTGATGGACCGAGGCGAACTCGACCCGGACGCCGCGGTGGTCAGGTACTGGCCGGAATTCGCTGCCAATGGCAAGAGCGAGATCAGTGTGCGCTCGATCATGTCTCACCAGTCCGGCCTGACTGGCCTTGTCGTGCCAGCCTCTGTTCAGGATTACTACGACTGGGAGAAGATCACCGGGCTGCTCGCGGCGCAGGCGCCGCTGTTCCCGCCAGGCACGGCGAGCGGATATCAGGCCATCACCTTCGGTTACCTGGTCGGCGAGGTGATCAGGCGGATAGCCGGTCAGAGCGTGGGCCGCTTCTTTGCCGCCGAGATCGCCGGGCCGCTCGATGCGGACTTCCATATCGGCGTGACTGAGCCGGACCTGAGCCGATGCAGCGACCTGCAGGGCGTCCGGCCGACCGAGGATGAGCAAGCCGCGCTCGCGCAGGCTTACGCGAACGCGCACCCGGCGGCGATGGCAGCCTTGCTCAACCCTTCCCTCACCGGGGACGAGGCCAACGCTGATGACTGGCGGATGGCCGAGATCCCGGCTGCCAACGGTCACGGCACCGCGCTGGCCCTGGCAACGGTCTTCGGCGCGGTCACCGACGGATCGGAACGGCTCATCTCGGCCAGCACCCTGGCGGCGGCCACGGCCGGCAACGGCGTGCACACCGATCTCGTGCTGGGCTTCCCCATCGAGTTCGGCCTCGGCTTCGGCCTGTCGGGCAACGAGCATCACTTCGGGCCGAACCCGGCAGCCTTCGGTCACGACGGCTTCGGCGGCTCCGCAGTGGGCGGCGATCCCGAGGCGGGTGTCGCCGTCGCCTACGTGATGAACCGCATGGGCATGAATCTGGTCGACGACCCGCGCAAGATGGCGATCATCGACGCTGTTTACCGCAGTCTTGAGAGCTGATTTCACCACGATCCGGTCACGCCGTCACCGGCTGGGAGTGCGTTCCTGTCCTGGTCGGCGCACTACCGCGATGCCCGATCGCACCCGCCCGGCTAGCAGGCTGGTCAGCGTCACCGCGATGCGGTTGGCTACGGCTTCCGGCACCGCACCGGGAGTTCCGCTGGCTGGCGCGAGCTCCAGCGTGACGTCAAGTCCCTGAGGTGGCGCGGTCAGCCTGACCCGGATGCCCGGCGCAATCTGTCCCGCTGCGACCGCGGCCAGCTGCCATGCATCCGGGTCCTCGTGAAGAGCCGGGATGTCGGTACCGGACGCGAGCGCAGCCAGCCGCGCGCCCGCCACAGCCAGCGGCACCGGTCCGGCGATGTCGATCACAACTGCGCTGGCGTCCTTGACGGCCGAGTTCCACACGCCCTGCACCGGCACGGGCACCGGCCGGGCATCCGGCTGCCAGCGACGCAGTGCGTCAAGGCCGGTGAAGGCGGGCAGCGCGCGCCGTCCATCGTTCCCCACGATCGTCGGCATGGCCATTTCGCTGGCCTTCTCGCGACCGAGGGGAACGGGCTCCGTCTCGGCGTCGCGGTCCTCGACGAGGACAGCGACCACCGGAACCAGCAGCCTCGCCGACTTTGCCAGCGCGGCCAGGGCTGCCTGCTCGGTGCCCATCCCGGCAGCGAACGCGGCGAGCGCCGCGGTTACCGTCGGATCGGCACCGCCCCGGTCCTCGCGGAAACGCTCGTCGCCAGCCGTCAGGTGCACCACCCGACTCACTGTAGTGGCCGTCAGGCGGCCAGTCCGGTCCGCGGTAGTGCTGGTATTTTGCCCGGTCAAGAGGGATCCGGGGGTACTTGACCGGTCTGTCGTGGCGCCGTCGGCGGTAGCCTGGCACCGACACCTGATCAGGTCTGCCGAAGCAGTTGAGGACGCATTTCGCGATATGAGAGTCTCGTGAGACTGCAGGTGAGTGCCAGGATTGTGACTGCAGCCGCAGCGTGACCGAAACCATGGGGGACAGCGTGAGCCAGGGTGGCCAAGGGCCGATGGCCGTGGAACCCGGCACGCTGATGCACAAGGCAATCCCGCCCCGGATGGTGGAGCCGTACCTGACCGGCCGCCGGTCGGTCATATCCGGTTTCGTGCACCGGGTCTCCGACAGCCCATACAGCCACCCGAGAGACCTGCACCGCGCGTTCGGACTCGGCTATGAAGGGTCGGAGTTCAGCGCGGACTCCGATGAGATTTATGTGCTCCGCTGGCGCGCGATCGGCACCGAGCGGTACCAGGTGCCGTTGTCGGCCCCGCACGGCGGCGACTGGGCGATGAAGCCACCGTTCACGGGCACCGGATTTACCGCGGATCATGATCACCCGGTTCCTGAGTACTTCACCGATCCGGTACCAGTACCTGTCGGTGCGGAGATTCATCGAGTGGCAGCCGACAGGATCGACTTCATAGCTCGCTACGACGGCCAGGTGTGGCTTCGTCCGGCAGAAGGGCCTGAATTGTGCGCTACCGGCTGATGGCGAGTTATCAGGGTTCCCCGTTCGAGGCCGGCATCGGCCCGACAGACGGCGACATCGTGCTGTTCGCGGCCTGCCCGCCGCCAGAGGAACTGGGCTTCGAGCCTGCGACCGGGCACTGGCGCAAGCAGCTTCGCATCCAGGATGTCCAGGCAGTCTGGGAGTCCAGGCCAGTCGGCACGTTCCGGGGCGAACGCTGCATGGTCCTTGATGACCTCGGCGACCGGCTGCATATCGGCTACCTGGGCCACGACGCCTATCAAGCCGAGCAACTTGGCTACTGGCAGGTTGACCGGGGCGTGTTCGAGCTAGTCGCGCCGAGGACTGAGGTCAGCGAGATCCTCGAGGAGCGAAGCGAGTATCCGCGGGCCGCCGCTGGACCAGTCTCCGGCGGTTACCCGACCGGGCCCGGTTATCCGAACTCCGGATCCCAGCCGATCCCGCCCGGCTCGTCAGCCGGCCAGTCCGGATCCCAGCCGATCCCGCCCGGCCTGTCCGCATCCCAGCCGATCCCGCTAGCTGACCACTCCGGCCCGCAGGCGGCCGTTTCGAACCAGTCGGCCGGGTATACCGAACTACCCCCGCCGGTCGAGCTTGGCACTGGGCCTGTCCAGTCCTACCGGCCTGCCGAATTCAGCCTGCCCGCCGAGCCGGCCCGCTCCGCACTCTCGGGCCAGCATGCGATACCAGCGGGATACCTACCGCATGACCCCGCGCCGGGAGCTTCGGCATATGCTCCGGCAGCCAGCCCGGAGCCGTACCCAGCGCGACCTCTGACCGCGCCGGGAGCCTACGGGAACGTGCCGCCATATCCGGCTGCCGATTTGCCGCTGACGCCTGGTTCTCTCGATCCCGGCGGCATTTCGCAGGTGCTCGACGACACCAGCGGAGTGGCCGTGCCCGTCACGGCTGAAGCGCCCCTGCCGCTGGAGGCAGAGGCTATGCGCGCGGCGTCGGCGCTGCGGCCCCGGCAGTCCGCCGCACAGCGGCGTAACGGGGCAGCGCCGACTGACCGGCCCGCCGCGGCGACGCATGCGCCCGCACCGGCAGTACCGCCACCAGGCATGCCAGCATCCGCCCCGGCACAAGCATCCGCCCCCGGACCGGCGATGCCAGCATCCGCCCCGGTGATGCACGCGCCAACCGTACCTGGGCCATCGTCAGCTATGCCGGCTCCCGCCGGGGCGATGCCAGCATCTGCCCCGGTGACCCTCGGGCCCGCCCAGGTAATGCCGGCTGCGTCGGACTTCTCGGCACCCGCGAGTCCGTCTGTGGCCATCCCGGCTGGCCAGCCTGACGTGCTCGGCCCGTCTGACCCGGCTGGCCAGCACGGCTTCTCCGACGCTCCCGGCCCTGTTCAGGCTGCCGCTGGTCCAGCCGGGCTCGTAGCCGGCACGGAGCAGCACGCCGCGCCGTTGTACGTCGTCCCGGACCCGCTGCCAGGCCCCGCCGAGCCCCGGCTGGCCCAGCCGGACCTAGCCGGGCCTGGCGCGGCCCGGTCCGGTCCGGCGCGCTCCGCCGCCCCTACCCGGCAGCGCCGCGCGGCCAGGCGGCGGATGGCGACCGAACGGCTGTTCGCTGACCTGGCGAGCCAGGCGGGTATCCCGGCCGATACCTATGCTGTCGGTGAGGAGGTCGAAGGAGCTATGTGCCTGATTCAGACCGACGGCGCCTTCGAGGTGTTCCACTCCGCCGACGGGGCCCGGCACGAGCTTCAGGTTTTTGCGACCGAGGAATCAGCCTGCTTTTACCTGTTCGGCGTGCTGGCGGCCGAAGCCGTCCGGACGGGTTCGCTGGTACGCCTGCCGGCCGCGCGCACCTGAGCCCAGCCTGACCTGCCGGTCCGCCCGACCCTGCGCCGGCCGAGCCGGGCATAACCAGTCACCCCAACGGGAATGACCCGGACGGATCGCCGCCGATCGGGGGGACATGATGCGACGAGCCGTGGCCGCATGTTCCCACCGGAATGACGGCGCACGAGGCGTGTGACGTCCCGGATGCGCAGGGTAGCCTGGCTCAATCTGGCCGCGGTGGCCATGATCGTGACCGGGATCGTCATCGCCTTCGCCGGCCACGACACACTCCGCTGGGCCCCGCCGCCCGTGCCCCCGGCATGGGCCGCCGCAGGCAGCGAGCCTCTCGCTCACAGAGATTCGCACCCGGTCAGCCGGTCAAGCCCGGTCCGCATCGATATTCCGGCGATCAAGGTGCACGCCAGGATCATGCCGCTCGGCCTGAACCCGAACGGCTCCGTGCAAGTCCCGCCGCTGTCCCGGGCGGGCCTTGCGGGCTGGTACGACAGGGGTCCGACGCCTGGCCAGCATGGCGCGGCCGCGATTCTCGGGCATGTCGACGCAACGGGCCTCGGCCCGGCGGTCTTCTATGACCTGGGCAACCTGCGGCCGGGCGCGAAGATCTACGTCACGCTGCGCAATGGCCGGGTAGTGATCTTCGAGATCTACTCAGTTGCGCTCTATCCCAAGACCCGGTTTCCGACCGTCAAGGTCTACGGCTACACGACCTGGCCGACCCTGCGGCTGATTACCTGCGGCGGCGTGTTCGACCGGCGGTCCGGGCACTACCTCGCCAATGTGGTGGCGTTCGCGAGCTTTGTCGGCAGCAGGTCAGGGGCCTGAAACTGGGTGCGGTGTTGGTGAACTTCGCACGGACGGACAGCCGCGCCAGCTATGGTGCAAAGTGCTGGCGGGGCTGAAGGTCCCCCGCTCCCCAAGCAGCCCCGCCGGCATCTAAGGGTCCTCGCCTGCGGGCGCGGCGACCGCGTACCCGCAGCGCCAGCGGGCACTATGGACCTATGGCAGACGAATCAGGCCAGCCCGCAACGCCGTCGGTCCCGGTCACGGGCACGCAGCACGCCATCGCGGCCGGCGACTATGCGGCCACGATCACTGAGCTCGGCGCAGGCCTGCGGACGCTCAGTCACCTGGGCCAGCCGGTCGTTACCGGCTACGACGCCGACGAGCTTCCGCCGGCCGGTGCCGGGCAGCTGCTGGCACCCTGGCCGAACCGGATCGACCACGGCCGTTACGCCTTTGGCGGCGACAGCTTCCAGCTCGACGTGAACGAACCCGCTCGCGACACGGCGATTCACGGCCTGACCCGGTGGGCGAGCTGGCAGCTCATCGAGCGCACTGCGGAAAGCGCGGAGCTGGGCACTGATCTGCTGGGACACCCCGGTTACCCGTTCTGCCTGGAGCTTCGCGCCCGGTACCAGCTCAGCGCCGGGGCCGGGCTCGAGGTAACCGTGACCGCCCGCAATCCCGGCAGCCGGCCGGCCCCCTATGGCACCGGATCGCACCCTTACCTGCGTGCAGGCACAGCCAGCGTGGACGACTGGCACTTGCAGCTACCCGCGGCACACTGGCAGCCGACCGACGACCGGGGCATACCGACCGGGCCTCCGCGGGACGTGGCCGGGTCGCCGTATGACTTCCGCGAGCGCAGGCCAATCGGCAGCACGCAGCTTGATCACGCTTTCACGGCTCTGGACAGGCATGCCGACGGCCGTAGCTGGGTCAGCCTCACTGGCCCGGCCACGGAACTCTCGCTGTGGGCCGGCCCCGGTTATCGCTGGTTGCAGGTGTTCACCGGTGATCCGCTGGGTCCGGAAGCGCGCCGCCGCGCCGTCGCGATCGAGCCGATGACCTGCCCGCCCAACGCCTTCGTCAGCGGCACGGACCTGCTGACGATCGAGCCGGGCGGCAGCGTCGCACTCAGCTGGGGTATCCGGGTGACCGCGTTCATGTAGGAAACGGAGCGCGCCCATCGAGCAGCCCGGCGATCCGCTTGAGGTCGTCCATAGTGTCGATATCGTCGGGGCGGCCGGTGTCGTCGCAGTCAACGCGCGTTACGAGCTCGGGATGAGCGCGCAGGAACGGACGTGCGCCGACATCTCCGCCGGCCAGCCGGGCCACTTCAGTCCAGTGCTCGCGACCGATCAGGACCGGGTTACGCGGCCTGCCCTCATAACAGGCCACAGCGACGGCTGCACCGGCCGCGTGCGCCGCGATCAGCCTGCGCACCGACTCGGCACCGACCAGGGGCTGATCAGCCAGCGCAAGCACGGCAGCGGCGCACCGCTCCGGTACGGCGGCGAGCCCGACGATGACCGACGATCCCATCCCGGCAGCCCAGTCAGGGTTGTGCACAGTCACGACCGCTGCCTCGCTGGCCGCGCCGGAACGGCAGTCTTCGGCCCGCAGACCACGTGCGGCCGGCTCGGGCCCAAGGTCAGCCGCCCCGGTGACGACGATCACCGGGTCGGTGCCACCGGCGCGCAGCGTCGCTATCCCGCGGCGAGCCAGCGACTGGCCGCCGAGCATGACCAGCGCCTTGGGCTGACCGAGCCTGCTGCCCGCTCCGGCAGCTAGCAGGATGCCGGCCACGTTCCCCGGCATTGTCAGGCGATCTGCTCGCGCGGCACGTCCGCGGCGGCGCGATCGCCCGGTAGCTGGCCGTGGTGGATCCGGCCCGTCGTCGCGGTCAGCGGCCGGCCCGTGCCGCCCCAGCGCAGCTGAATCAGCTCGGCCGCGATTGCGATGGCAGTTTCCTCCGGCGTGCGCGCACCGAGGTCCAGGCCGATCGGCGACCGCAGCCGGGCGAGCTCGGAGTCGGTCAGGCCGACGTCGCGCAGCCGCGCGAGCCGGTCCTCGTGTGTACGCCGGCTGCCCATCGCGCCGATGTAAGCAGCGGGCTGGCGCAGGGCAACTTCAAGCAGCGGCACGTCGAACTTCGGATCGTGTGTCAGCACGCAGATCACGGTCCGCTCGTCGGTGCTGATCCCGGCCAGGTAGCGATGCGGCCAGTCGGTAATGACCTCGTCCGCATCGGGGAACCGGGACGCCGTGGCGAAGACCGGACGGGCATCGCACACTGTCACCCGGTAACCCAGGAACTTGCCGGCCCTGGCGACGGCAGCAGCGAAGTCGATAGCACCGAATACCAGCATCCGCGGCGCCGGCGCGAATGACTGCACGAAGATGGCCAGCTCGTCGCGTCGCCGCTCGCCGTCCGGGCCGTATCTCCGCACGCCGGTCAGCCCCTGAGCGAGCATCCCGCGCGCATCGTCGTCGACGGCCTGATCAAGCCGGTCGCCGGCGCCGAGGGTGCCGGTCACCCGGTCGCCTTCCCAGATCACCCGCCGCGCGCCGATGTCACCGGGCCCTTCGATCACGGTCGCGACGGCGACCGGAACGCCCAGCCGGACCGCCTCACCCACCTCGTGCAGCTCGGCAAAACGCTCGCGGCTGGTCGGCTCCACGAAAATGTCGATGATGCCACCGCAGGTCAGCCCGACCGCGAACGCGTCGTCGTCGCTGATGCCATACCGGCGCAGTACCGGCTGGCCGGTCGCTCGTACCTCGGCGGCCAGCTCATATACCGCGCCTTCAACGCAGCCGCCGGACACGCTGCCGACAACCTCGCCGTCCGCCGATACGGCCATCGCCGCGCCCGGCTCGCGAGGTGCACTGCTGAACGTCTGGACGACAGTGGCCAGCCCGAACGTCTCGTTCGCCTCCCACCACTTTGTGATGGGATCAAGAATGTCGCGCATTGCCGGTCACCTCTGTGCCCCTCACTGGGCCGTCCCTGGACTTCCTCGTCGGCCGACGCCGTCTGGTCAAGCCTACGTTTGTGCTTATCTGGCACTGTCGCCATGAGCGCCGGGGCGTCCGCAACTATTCCGCGGGGGCGCCGCCCGGTGGCTTGCTGGTTCGCGCTGATTATCAGATTATTCTCAGCAATAGGTTCTTTCGGGGCGGTAGCATCGCGAGCCGCGTGCCCGTGCGCGAGCTGGCATGCATCCTGACCGCTCGCGCCACGGCCAGTCATGGCTCTGCAGGGCAGGCCGAGCGCCAAGCGCATCGACAGCATGGCCGCCCGCCACATGGATATACTTAAGTGACGCTGCTCTATGGACAAAATCTGCGAGGAAAGATGTCCACAACTCAGATTGAACTGGACTCGGCACTGCTGGCTGAGGCCGCAGTGGTACTGGGTACGCGGACGAAGAAAGACACGGTCAACGCGGCCCTCCGTCGTGTTGTCCAAGAAGACCTGCGGCACCGCCACATCGACGAACTGGCCGCTGGAGCGCTCCCTGACCTGATCGATCCGGCGATCATGGCTTCGGCATGGCGGTAGCGCGCTATCTGCCCGATACCAGCGTCTGGGCCCGGCTTCAGCGTCCGACTGTGCTCGCCGCATTCGCGCCGCTGGTCGACCGCGGGTTGGTCGGGACCTGCGCGATCGTAGATCTTGAGATCCTTTACAGCGCCCGCACGGGCAAGGAGCATGATCACTTTCGAAGCCAGCGCAGCGCTTTCGAGTACTTTCCGACGACTGATGAGATTGCCCAGCGGGCGATAGAGGTACAGGGCATGCTAGCCAAGCGGTCCCAGCATCGGTCGGTGTCGATTCCTGATCTCATGATTGCAGCCACCGCAGAGCGAAACATGCTCACCGTCCTGCACTATGACGGCGATTACGACAGGATCGCGCAGATAACCGGACAGGCCACTGAATGGATCGTGCCTGCCGGGACAGCCGACTAGCCGGGGCACGCCGCGGCCGCCCTCCGATCTGGCTAGTTGCTGTAGACGCGCGTCGGCGCGACCAGGACCGCGGCCCGGCCCTGGGATTCCATCACCCGGTCATATTCGTCCCAGTCGGCATGACTGCCGCCGGCCGCGGTGAAGATCTCGCGGCGAAGCAGCCGGAGCCGCTCCGCATCGATGCCCGGCAACGGGTCGGCAGGCCCGGCGATCTCGGCCCAGCCCTCGACCGCAGCCCATTGCCAGGCGGCCCGGTATGTCAGGGTGACCTGGGGCCTGAACCGCAGGTTGCGGAGCTTTGCCGCGCCGTAGGTCACGAACGCGACCACCTCCACGCCGGAGACCGGGTGCGCCAGCAAGCCGGCGTTGACCACGGATGACTGCACGGTCCCATCGAGCCGGACCGTCGACACCACCGCGAGGTAGCCATCGCGGCTGCCGATCTCAACTGCCTCGGACAACGTCACCATGGGTCTATCCTCGCGCCTGCCGTCGGCGCACGCAGCCACCGGATCCTATTGCGGCAATTGCCCGGAAAGCCGCGCCTGGCACACTGTCCAGTGTGGTGATCTCGATCGATGAGCTTGAGCGCGTCGCCGCGCTCGGGTGGCACGCACCGGAACAAGATCGCATCGGGGACTGGCTGCTTCGGGCGGCTGGTGGCTTCACCGGACGCGCGAACAGCGCGCTCGCCGTCGGTGACCCGGGCCTGCCGCTGGGCACGGTCATCGGGATCGTGTGCAGGTGGTATGCGGACCGCGGCCTGCCGCCGATGATCGCCGTCCCCTACCCAGCCGGTAACCCGCGGGCCAGTCGGCTGGACCGCACACTGGCCGACCGCGGCTGGACGCTCCGGCCCGGCGCGGCGACCGTTATGGCCGCCAGCGCAGCTACCGCCGCTCACGCGGGCACAGCCGCCGCCACCGCCAGCGCAGGTACGGCCGCCGCCACCGCGGCCGCGGGCACAACTGTCACTGCGATGGCGCCTGAGTCGACCAGGACGGTCGAGCTGCACAGCGAACCAGATCCGGCCTGGCTGGCGCGGTATCACTATCGCGGCCAGCAGCTGCCGGCGATCGCCCTGACGCTGCTCACCTCGGCGCCATGGCAGGCGTTTGCCTCGGTCCGAGCAGGCGGCCAGGCAATAGCGATCGGCCGCGTCGCGGTTGCCAGCGCCTGGGCCGGGATCACGGCAGTCGAGGTAGACCCGCTGCATCGCCGTCAGGGCCTGGCCACCGTCGTCACCGGCGCGCTCGCCGCGGCCGCCGCCAGCCGCGGGGCGCACAGCCTGTACCTGCAGGTCGAGGACCTCAATGCGGCGGCACGGGCACTGTATGGCCGGATCGGCTTCGCTGATCACCACGGCTATCACTACCGCGTCGGCCTGGCGGCCTAGCATAGATGGCAGCTTCTAGTGCAGCGCGGGCAGCACGAACGTAACTCCCGCGGCAGGGTGGCGCCGTGGATGCTGTGACATGACCGACGCGTTTGGCGACCTGTTTCAGGCGGCCTTCGAGTATGCGGCGGACTGGCTGTTCGCGCCATCGCCCCGCGTGCCCAAAACCACGGTGCCAAGCGTGACCGGCTATTCGGTCGAGGAAGGGCGCCGGATCCTCGAGCAGCATGAGCTCCGGCTGCAACTGCTCCCCACCGAGGCCGACTGCGCCGTCGCCATGATCACTAGCCAGAGGCCGCGACCGGGCAGCAGGGTGCGCGCTGGCTCCGCCGTCACCGTACGCGTCTCCGGGCCGCAGCCGGCAGGCGCGTCCTAGCCGCTGCGATCATGCGCGCACCGACTGAAGCACGAGCGCTGTCTCCAGCGCCGCGACCACCGCGTCCCAGCCCTTGTCCTCTGCGCTGTCGGGCGCTCCGCAGCGGTCGATAGCCTGCTGGAGCGTGTCGCAGGTCAGCACGCCATTGCCGACAGGCGTACCGGCGTCCAGGGAAACCCTGGTCAGGCCATAGGTCACCGCGTCGCATACGTAGTCGAAGTGCGGCGTGCCGCCCCTGATGATGGCGCCGAGGCAGACGACCGCATCGTGACGGCTGGCCAGTTCGGCCGCGACCACGGGCAGCTCGATCGCGCCGGGAACGCGGACCACGAGCGGGCTGCCGATGCCGCAGGCTCGGGCCGCTGCTACCGCCCGGCTGACGAGCTGATCGGTGATCTCGGCGTGCCATCGGGTCGCGGCGATAGCCAGGCTTAGCCGGGCCGCATCGACGATGTGCCCGTCGGGCCGGCCGGCTCCGCTCATCGCTCGCCTACGGCGGGCAGGTTATCGATCTGGTGGCCGAGCCGGTCCCGCTTGGCGGTCAGGTACCGCAGGTTCTGCGGGGTCGGCGTGGACGGCAGCCCTACCCGCCCGGTCACCTCGAGTCCGAACCCGGCTAGCCCGGCCAGCTTGGCGGGGTTGTTGGTCAGCAGCCGGAGGGAGCTGACCCCCAGGTCGGTGAGCATCTGCGCGCCGGTCGAGTACTCCCGGGCGTCGACTGGCAGCCCCAGCTCGGTGTTCGCATCCACCGTGTCGGCGCCATGGTCCTGCAGCTGGTAGGCGCGCAGCTTGGACAGCAAGCCGATGCCGCGGCCCTCGTGGCCGCGCAGGTACAGCACCACTCCCCTGCCCTCGACGGCGATGGCCGCCATGGCGGCATCGAGCTGGGCGCCGCAGTCACACCGGTGCGAGCCGAACACGTCACCCGTCAGGCACTCCGAGTGCATCCTCACCAGCACCGGCGGACCCGGTTCGGAGAGGTCACCGAGCACCAGCGCCAGATGCTCGGTTGCGTCCACCGTGTTGAGGTAACCGAGTGCGCGCCATTCGCCGTGCTGGTTGGGCAGCAAGGTCTCGACAACCCGGCTGACGACCCTTTCATGCTGCCGCCGGTAAGAGATCAGCTGCTCGATGGAGATGAGCGCCAGTCCGTGCTCGTCGGCGAACTCGCGGAGCCGCGGCAGCCGCGCCATCGTGCCGTCGTCGTTGACGATCTCGGCGACCACGCCAGCCGGCGTCAGCCCGGCCAGCCGGGCCAGGTCCACGGCCGCCTCGGTGTGCCCGCGCCGTCGTAGCACGCCGCCTGGCGCGTACCGGAGCGGGAAGACGTGGCCCGGCCGGACGATCTCGTACGGCTCGGTTGCCGAGTCAACCAGCACCCTGATGGTCCTGGCCCGGTCCGCCGCCGAGATCCCCGTGGTCACGCCGTCCCTGGCGTCCACGCTGATGGTGTAGGCGGTGCGCATCCGCTCGGCGTTCTGGCTGGTCATCAGCGGCAGTTGCAGGCGGTCCAGCAGCTCGCCGGGCATCGGCACGCAGATCACCCCGCTGGTGTGCCGGATGGTGAAGGCCAGCAGCTCGGGCGTGGCCTTGCTGGCGGCGAAGATGATGTCGCCCTCGTTCTCCCGGTCGGCGTCATCGACTACCACTACCGGCCGCCCGGCCGCGATATCGGCGACCGCGCGGGCGACGTCGTCCAGCCGCGTACCGGTGGCTTCCGGCGCGATCATGACCGGCTCGCAGGCAGCAGCCGTTCGACGTACTTGGCGATCAGGTCGACCTCGAGATTGACGACTTCGCCCGGCTGCTTGCGGCCGAGCGTGGTGCGCTCGAGAGTCTCAGGAATCAGGCTGACCTCGAACCAGGGCTCCGGATCCGGCTACCCTCGCTCAGCGCGGACACGGTCAGGCTGATGCCGTCAACGGCCACTGAGCCCTTCATGACAACGTAACGCGCTAGTTGCGGCGGCATCGAGATCCGCACCACTTCCCAGCCCTCAGCGGGCTGCCTGGCCACGATGCTGCCGGTGCCGTCCACGTGGCCCTGGACGATATGGCCGCCCAGACGGCCGTCCGGGCGTACCGGGCGCTCCAGGTTCACGGCCGAGCCGGGCCTCAGCGCTCCGAGAGTGGAATGGTCAAGCGTCTCGCCCATCACGTCGGCGATGAACTCGCCGCCGCCGCTCTGCGTGACGGTGAGGCAGACGCCGTTGATGGCGATCGAGTCGCCCCGCGACAGCGTCGGCGGTGACGTGCGGCCCGCGTACCCGAAGCCGGGCCGAGCCGCCATTCAGCTCAAGGCCGACGACCTCGCCGAGCTCTTCGACTATCCCGGTAAACACCGTGTCCTCCTCCGGAGCCAGCTTCCTGCCGCGGCTCCGGGGGATGCGCGTAACGCGCAGTCGCGGCTCGAGCGCCCGCTGGCAGATCGCTAGCGCCCTCGCCCGGCGCAGGTCACCCGGGCCGACAACGGCCGCGCACGTGCTGCCTCCCATCCGGACTTTAACCGTCGGTCCCGGAATTCCACCGGGTCAGCCGGCCGATGGCATCGGCCGGGTCGCGGACTATCACCGCCGGTTCGGGATTACACCGACCCCGGAGCACGCTTGCTTGCGCAAACTAGTATGCCACGCCGGGTATTCCGCTGCGGCCACGAGAGCGCGGAGGCGGCCCGTCGGCAAGCCGGGCCAGCCCACGTGCCTATACCGGGAACGAACCGGCGGCCGGATCCGGTGTCCGGCGCGCTGCCGCGGTCGCTGGGACAGGGAACGAAGCGGCCGGACCCGGTTCCGGGCCGCCGCCGCGTTCGGTTCAGAGCGCTGCCGTCAGCCTCAGGTCGGCGTGTTGCCCCTGCGGGCGAGGGCATCGAGCGCCACGGCCGCGAGCAGCACCAGGCCGGTCCAGATGTACTGGCCTGCTGCGCCTAGCCCGATGAGGGCAACGCCGTTGTAGATGACCGCGACGACGAACCCGCCCAGCACCGCGCCGAGCATCCGGCCGCGGCCGCCGAACAGGCTGACACCGCCGATGACTCCGCCGGCCACCGAGTACAGCACGTACTGGCCGCCGGGGAAGTTCTCGTTCATCGATCCGAGCTGTCGACGCGTACAGGATGCCGGTGATACCGGCGAAGATGCCACACAGCACGAAGGCCAGCACCCTGATCCTGCTGAGATTGATACCGGCTCGCCTGGCCGCCTCCGCGTTGCCGCCGACCGCATAGATATACCGGCCGAACTTCGTCCTGGACAGCAGAATCGATCGTCGCCACGAGCAGCACCAGCACGATGGGCACGACCCAGGGCACGCCCTGCAGGACGCCGATCGCAGCGCGGTTGACGTTCAGCACCAGGACGAGCACGGCGCCGATCGCGGCGGCGGCGCCGATCTTCAGCAGCGTCACGCCGAGCGGCGGCGCAACCAGGCCGGCGGAGTGGCGCCGCCGGTCTCGCATGATCAGGAAGAGCCCGCCCACCGCGACCGCCGCGATCAGCACGATCCAGCCCGTAGCCGGGCTCATATTGCCGTTGACCAGGTCATTCAGGAAGCCCGGACGAAGCGAGATGGAGCCGCCCTGGCCGACGCTGCCGGTCTTCTCGAACAGCCAGATGAGCACGCCGTTCAGTCCGAGCAGCCCGGCCAGCGTCACCACGAACGACGGGATCTTCAGCCAGACAACGATCAGGCCCTCAATCGCGGAGATCGCGGCGGAGATGGCCAGCCCGGCCAGGATGGCCACCCAGACCGGATACGGATTGTTGATCGACACCATCCATACCGTGATCAGGCCACCGATCGCGGCGTTGAAGCCCACCGACAGGTCGATCTCGCCGAGCAGCAGGATGAACGTCTGCGCCATCGCGAGGGTGATGATCCAGCCTGGCCTGGCCCATCAGGTTGGCGATGTTGGTCGCGGACAGGAAGCTGCTCTGCGTCAGCTGGAAGTAGATACCCAGCGCGATAAGGCCGATGATGACCGGCAGCGCGCCGCTCTCCCCGCTGCGGACCCGCCTGAACCACACCCGGGTGTACTCACCCAGCGAGTTGACCAACAGATCCGAGGAGGTGGGCAGGCCAGCAGCCGCGGCCGCCTCTGCCTCGGTCGGCTCACCGGCAACCGCAACGGAGCCGACCTGATCCTTGTCCCGCTCGCCGGGGTCCGTAGCTGCCATTACTCAGTCCTCCGATCCGCGCCGACGCCCGGCGAGGCGGCAGAGCTGCTGCCGCTGCCGTTGCCGTTGCCGCGGGTCACGCGCCGGTCGTCATGTAGCTCGACGACCGACTGGCGGTCAAAGTCAGCTGCGGGGCCCTCGGCGACGAGCTGGCCCAGGTAGAGCACCGCGAGCCGGTCAGCGACGCGGAACACATCGTTCAGGTTGTGCGAGATGACCACGACGGCGTGGCCGCGATCGGCCAGCGTCCTGATCAGGTTCAGCACCATCTCGGTCTGGCTGACTCCGAGTGCGGCCGTCGGCTCGTCCATGATGACCAGCTTGGCGTCCTGCATGACGGCCTTGGCCACCGCGACGGCCTGCCGCTGGCCGCCGGACAGCGAACCCACCGGCTGCCTGATCGACCGGACGGTCGTCACCGAGAGATCCTGCAGCGTCTGCTTCGCGGTCAGCTCCATGCTGACCTCGTCCAGCAAGCCGAGCTTGACCTTCTCATGGCCCAGCAGCATGTTCTGCACGATGTCTAGGTTGTCACAGAGCGCCAGGTCCTGATAGACGGCGGCGATACCCAGCGCGGAAGCATCCTTGGGCGTGTGCATCTGGACCGGCTTGCCCTTCCAGAGCAGCTGGCCGCTGGTGGGCTGCCAGATGCCGGCGATGCACTTGATCAGGGTTGTCTTACCGGCGCCATTGTCGCCGACCAGCGCCGTCACCTGGCCAGCCGGGATATCCAGGTCAACTCCGCTGAGGGCCTGCACCGGGCCGAAGGCCTTGCCGACGCCCCGAAGCTGGAGCAACGGCATGTCGTCTGTCAGCGTCGTGCCGGGCACGGGCGGTGCCACGCCCGCTACTGCGGGCGTGGCACCGTCCCCGGCGCTTCCAGCTACCACCGTGCCGCCTGGGCCCGGTGACAGGGGTGATTCGTCATTACGAGATCCCGTACTTCGTGCAGTCCGCCTTGAAGGATCCCGCGCACAGCTGGGATGCTGGCACGAAGTTGTCCTTGATCACCGTCGACTGAATCGTCTGCGGCGTCACCCATTCCGGCGTCAGCAGGACCGACGCCACTTGTGATGCTCTCCTTGATGTCCATGGTGGTGGCGTTGACCAGCGTGCTTCGGCGGGGTGACATTGGCACGCGCGTACATGGCCAGCGCCACGGCCGCCTGGGCCTCGAGGTAGATCGGCTTGTACACGGTGCCGCACTGGTACCCGGAGATGACGTTCTGCAGACCGGTGAGCGTGGCGTCCTGCCCGGTCATCGGGAAGGTCATCGGCTTGATGTGCCGGGTCTGCAGGTAGTGGATGATCGGCGCGGCGTTCTCGTCGTTCGGCATGAGCCCGGCGTTGATGCTCGGGTTCTTGGTGTAGGCGGCCTGGAACTCGGTCAGCGCGACCGTGGGCGTCCAGGTGCCGGCCGGGTTCGCGGCGTCCTTGTAGGTCCCGTTCTTGAAGTACGGGGCCAGGACGGCGTCGTAGCCGTTGGCGAACAGGGTCGCGTTGTTGTCAGTCGGGTCGCCGCGCATGACGATGACCTGGGGCTTGGCAACCTTCCAGGCTGCGATGCAGCTGACCAGGCCCTTGCCGAGCAGCGTGCCGACAAAGGTGTTGTTGAAGCTGACGTAGTACTTGCGGTTGCCGCCGAGGACGAGACGGTCGTAGTCGATGACCGGCACGCCGTGCTGCTTGGCGTAGTTCTCGATCTTCGCGCCAACACCGGGGTCGAGCGGGTCCACGATGAGGACCTTCGCGCCATTGGTGATGTCGGCCTGCGCATCGGAGTACTGGGTTGAGTCGCTGCCCTGCGCGTTCTGGATGATGTACTCCGAGGACGTGAGCCCGGCTGCCTCGAATGCCTTCTTCAGGTAGGGCGCGTCGAATTCCACGTACCGCGTTGACGACACGGTGTCGGGCAGGATCGCCGCTACCTTGCCCGAGCCGTGCGAGGCAAGGATCTTCAGCTTCGACATGGCCGAGAAGTCGAGCGTGAAGGACGTCGCGGCTGAGCTGCGGGATCTGCGAAGGACTCAGGGTTGTCGAACCTGCCGGAGCGCTGCTGCCGCTGCCGCTGCTGCCGCAGGCGGCGATGAACAGCGCCGCGCTGCTGGCGATGGCGGTCGCAGCCACTGCCTTGGTGACTGAGCGCAAGAAAACCACCTCGTTCTTAGGCGGAACGCCGATGGGCATGGGCCTGCTTCGCAGACCCATCGGAGTCACGCGCGGGATCAATCGTCTTCTGACCCAAACACTAGGGGCCGGCGGATGAACGGCTCCGTTAACATCGACGTAACCCCGTGAAAATTTTGTTAACAGCATACGCGCAGGTCAGGGCCGGTGTACAGGACACGCGAGTTGACCTATGCCCCGATTTACACCCGTGCATTCGTTTACCAGCGGACACGGCACGATTACGTTCCGGAAACAGCCAGGTAACGGGGACGCCGACTTCGCCAGTCTGGTCAGCGACTCGCCCGGATGCCGCTCGATCGCCGTCGGTGTGCGCGGCGTCAGTCGGCGAGGATCCGGTACCCGGCGCGCGGCTGCGTCACGATCAGCGGCGTGCCGTTCGCTTCTAGCTTCGCCCGCAGCCGCCGCACGTAGACCCGCACGTACTCGGTCTCGGTCTCATAGCCGCGGCCCCACACGTGCCGCAGCAGATGCGCATGGCTGAGCAGCTTGCCGCGGTTAATGGCCAGTTCGCGCAGCAGCGCGAACTCGGTCGGGGTCAGGTGAATGGCCACCCCGTCCCGGCTGACTTGCTGGCTTGTCAGGTCGATGACGAGGTCTGACACGATGATGACCTCGGGCTCGGCGGCGGGCGGCGCGGTTCCGGCCGGCCGGGTCCGGCGCAGCGTGGCATTGATCCGGGCGAGCAGTTCCTCGATGCTGAACGGCTTGGTCATGTAGTCGTCAGCGCCGACATTCAGGGCGCTGACCTTGTCCCGTTCGCCGCCTCGCGCGGAGACCACGATGATGGCGACCGACGACCGCTCGCGGATCTGCCTGCACAACTCGAAGCCGTCGATCTCCGGCAGCATCAGATCGAGCAGCACGATATCCGGCGATTCGGTCTCCAGTAGCCGTAGCGCCCGCAGCCCGTCGGCGGACACGATGGTCTCGAAGCCGCGGACCGCGAGGTTCGACCGGATCAGGTCGACGATATTCGGGTCATCCTCGACCACGAGCGCACGCGTCGCCGTCTCAGTCGCCACCGATCATGACTCCCGTCCGCTCGCCGGCAAGCCTTCGCTGGGGCAGCTGACCAGCTAGTTTGACTTCTGCCTCGATCGGCAGGCAGATCCGGAAACAGGTGCCGCGGGCCTGCCTGACCAGCTCGATCTCGCCGCCGTGCGCCGCGACGATGCCCTGGGCGATGGACAGGCCAAGCCCGGCCCCGGCTGTCGGCCCCCGGCGGCGCCTGGCCGGCTCGAACGGCGACTTCAGCTGATCCGCGGACAGTCCCGACCCGTCGTCGGCCACGGTGACCTCGACATGGTGCGGTCCGGCCGCGGCCATGCACCCGCACGTTGGTGCCAGGCGGGTTATGCCCGACGGCATTGGCCAGCAGGTTCACGAATACCTGCTCCAGGCGGTCATGGTCGGCCCAGATCACCGGCAGGTCCGGCGGGCAGGACATCTTCACCGGCGGGGACACCTCGGGCGGCAGGCAGGCGATGGCCGCCTCCAGGACCAGCGGCAGGTCGCACCAGTCCCGCTGCAGCCGCAGGATGCCTGACTCGATCGCGGAGAAGTCCAGCAGATCGTCGACCAGCCTGCCGAGCCTGGCCGACTCGGCCGCGATCCGACCCAGGAAGCGATGCTGAGACTCGCCGTCCCAGGTGACATCGGGCTGCATCAGGCTGGATGCGTAGCCCCTGATGGCGGTCAGCGGAGTGCGCAGCTCGTGACTGAGCCGGGACAGGAAGCCGCGCTGCAGTTCCTGCGACCGGCGCAGGGTCAGTGCTTCCTGGTGCGCGACCGAGGCCTCCTCTCGCTCAAGCGCCAGCTGCAGGGACCTGGCCGCGTCGTCGAGCAAGGCAGCCGCATCGGCCGGCGGCGACCCGGTCTGCCAGCTTGCCACCAGCGCAGCGTCGCCACCCGGGGCGGCGAACGGCACGGTTATCAGCTCGCCACCGTCGCTGCCCGCGCGGTGCACGGTGACATCGGTGCCGCGCGCCTGCTCGAGCACGCTGCTGGCGATCGCGACCAGCTCGCTGCTGGCCTCGCCCGGCCGTCTGGCCGCTGGCCGCCCCGCTGCCCGCACCTGTGCCTGCCCGTCCGCCGGGCGGATGACCAGGGCCGCCTCGTCAGCCTGAAGGCCCCGGCACAGCGCCGCCAGCGCCACCCCGAGGCTCTGGCTGACCGGCAACGGTCCGGCCAGCGTCTCGAGCATCTCCCGGATCGTTTCCAGTACCCGGTTGCGCGCGGTGACCTCATCCAGCAGCCCGTCACGCTCGATCGCACTGGCCGCGTAGCCCGCATACAAGGTGGCGAGATCAAGATCGTCGCGCTTCGGCGCGCCGGGGATGGAGCGGAAGACCGTGATGACGCCCACCAGGCCACGCGGGCCCAGCACCGGTACCGACCATGAGCTGGCCACCTTCGCGGGCCTGGCCAGGGCAGCGAACGGAGTCCAGCCGCCGCTCGGCCCGGACGTCTTCCTCGATGACCGGCTCGCCCGCATCGGCGGCCATGCCCGCCGGGCCGCCAGCCGGACCGGTGGGCAGCGTGGACCAGGCGGACAGCAGGGCGCCGGACATGCCAAGCGAGGCCGCGCAGGTCAGCGTGTCATCGGCGAGCAGGTGGATGCAGAGCCGCTCGCTGCCGAGCGCGGCACCAAGCGCGGACAGGATCAGCGACAAGCTGGACGAGGGGTCGGCAGACACCAGCCGCTCGGTGAGCCCGTGCAGCCGGGTGAGCTGCCTGCGCGCGGAGGAATCGGCGTCCTGTCCGGACAGCAGGGCGATCACGTCGTCGGGGTGCACCTCGGCGGGTGCGACGTCGGCTACCACCTCCCCGTGCCGGAGCACCACGATGCGGTCCGCCAGCCGGAACATCATGTCGATGTCATGGCAGGCCAGCAGCACCGAGGTACCCTGCTCGCGAAGGCCGGACGATCAGGTCCTCGACCTGGCGGGCCATGGCCACGCCCAGCGAGGCCGTCGGCTCGTCGAGCAGCAGCAGCCGCGGCCGCCGCGCGATCGCCCTGGCCACCGCGACGAGCTGCCGCTGGCCGCCGGACAGCGACCGGATGTCGCGAGTCGTCGCGGGCAGGCTGATACCCAGCTCGTCCAGCACCTTCGACGCTTCGGTATGCAGCCGGACGTCGGATGCTAGCTGTAGTCGCCGCTCGCGGCCGAGCATGAGATTGGCGGCTATGTCCAGATTGTCGCAGAGCGCGAGATCCTGCCAGAGCACGCTGACGCCCTGCCGGGCCAGCGCCGCCGGATCCGGCGGCACCTGCGCGCCGCCGATCCTGATCTCTCCGCCGCTCGGTGTGATGTCGCCGCCTATGCAGCGGACCAGCGTTGTCTTGCCCGCCCCGTTCTCCCCGGCGAGCGCCACGACCTCGCCCGCGCGCACCGACAGGCTGACCCCGCCGAGCGCCTGGATCGGCCCGAAGCTGACCGCCAGATTCCGGATCTCCAGCAGCGGCGCTCCAGTTTCCGCATCCTGCGGCCGTGCATCATCGCGGGCGATGGCTGATCCTCGTCGCTGCCGTCATATGCACATTCTGTGTCCGCCAGGCCACCCGTCACCAGCCACTTCGCCGCGGACGTGACGCTCTGCCCGGCTTGGCTGCGCCGGCACCGATGGCACCATCAGTCTGGTTCGCGACATTGCCGCCAGGCTAGCCGACGGCCGCAATTGCGCTGACTCGCGCTGCGGACCGCGCACCTGCTCAGTCAGCGTGCTCGCGGCCGGCCCCGTTCCCCGGCCTATCCGGTCCTTGCTCACGCCGCGCCCTGGCCCGCCGCTTGCCTTCGTGCATCGCCTGCACCCTGGCGATCGGAATCTGGTGGCCCTCCTCGACCAGGTCAGCCGGCAACTGCTGCGGATCGGGCAGCAGCGCGGCCCAGCGGTCCTGGCCTGCCAGCAGGCCCGCGGCGTTGCGCACGGTGAAATCTCGTGGCTGGACCTTGTCGATGTCATCCCAGCTGACCGGGAAGGAGACCGGTGTGCCGGGGCGGACCCGCGGGCTGTAGGCGGCCACGACGGTCGCGCCGCCGGCCCTGGTGGCGTCGATGAACACCTTTCCGCCGCGGTCATCCCTGATGAAGGCGGTCGTGGCCAGCTCCGGTTCAAGCTGCTCGGCTCGCGCTGCGATCGCCCTGGTGGCTGCCGCGGCGTGCTCGCTGGTCTGGCCGGGTGCCAGCGGCACGAACACGTGCACGCCCTTGGCGCCGCTGGTCTTGACCGCGCTGGCCAGGCCGGCCCGGCCAGCGCCGCCCGCACTGCCAGCGCGGCGCGCACCGCCTGGCCGAAGGCGTCCGCGGCGGCGTCCGGCTGCCCGGCGGGCGGATCGAGGTCCAGCACCAGGTACTCGGGGTTGTCCCAGCTGTCCCGCCCGCATCAGCGTCGGGTGATACTCCACCGCGCGCTGGTTGGCGAACCACAGCAGCGTCCGCCGGTCGTTGCACAGCGCGTAGGCGACCTGGCGATGGGACGCCTCGGCCCAGACCTGCACGGTCGGACGAAGTCCGGGGCATACTTCGGCACGTTCTTCTGCATGAACGGCCGCTGGCCGCGGAGCACGCGGACGACCGAGAGCGGCTTGTCCCGCAACTGGCCGATGATCATGTCGCTGACCGCGTCCAGATAGTCGACCAGATCGCGCTTGGTCGCCTCCGCACCGGCGAACAGTTCCTGGTCAAGGTTGGTCAGCGGAACGCCATCTCGCTCCTCGCCGCCCTCACCGCCAGCCGCCTACCGGTCAGCCGCTGCTGACCGTGCTCGCGGCTACGGCCAGGTCGCGCAGCGACGTGACCGCAGCCGCGGGATCGGCGGCGCCGTAGACGGCGGAGCCGGCCACGAACATGTCCGCGCCGGCCTCCGCGCAGCGCCCGATCGTCTCCTCGCTGACGCCGCCGTCGACCTGAAGCCAGACCTCGCCGCCGTGCGCGCTGATCAGCTCGCGTGCGCGGCGGATCTTCGGGAGCACCAGGTCCAGGAACCGCTGGCCGCCGAAGCCGGGCTCGACCGTCATCAGCAGCAGCATGTCAATCTCGGCCAGCAGGTCGGCATCCGGCAGCACCGGCGTGCCAGGGTTGAAGGCCAGGCCGGCCCGTGCGCCGGCCGCCCTGATCGCGCGCAGCGTCCGGACTGGCGCGCTGGCCGCCTCGACGTGAATGGTGACGCTGCGCGCCCCGGCCTCGGCGTAGCCCGGCGCCCACCGGTCGGGGTCCTCGATCATCAGGTGGCAGTCCAGCGGCAGCCGGGCATGGCGATGCAGCGCTTCGACGACGGGCAGGCCGATCGTGAGGTTCGGGACGAAGTGGCCGTCCATCACGTCGACGTGCAGCCAGTCGGCAGCATCGGCCACTGCGTTCGCCTCGTCGGCGAGCCTGGCAAAGTCGGCGCGAGCAGGCTCGGCGCAATCTGCACGCGTCATATCACGGCCGATTCTAGGCTGGCGCATGGTCGCCAGGCCGCGAGCGGAGTGTCGTACCGGCCCGCTAGGTTCGGACGCGGACGAATGCTCCGCATGCCCGAGGAGGCCGTCGTTGCACTGAGCACGGAAGCACCTGACCGGCTGCTCGACCGCGTCCGCAAGCTGCTGGCGAAGGCGGAGGCCGAGGGCGTGACGGTCGAGGAGGCCCAGGCACTGACCGCCAAGGCGGCCGAGCTGATGGCTAAGTACGGGATCGACCGGGCGCTGCTGGCCGCGGCCCGGCCGGAGACCGACAAGCCGGATAACCGGATCGTGGAGATCTACAACCCGTGGGCCAGGGTGCAGGCGCACCTGCTGTGCGGGCTGGCCGCCGCGCTGCGCTGCCAGTGCATCCTGCTGCCCGCCAGCGAGGGCCAGCGGGTGCACGTGTTCGGCTATGGCTCCGACATCGAGCGGGCGGACGTGCTCTACACCTCCGTGCTGATCCAGATGTGGCACGGGCTGACCGCCGCGCAGGTTCCGGCCTGGTCTGACAACCTGCGCGCGTGGCGGCGCAGCTGGCTGCTCGGCTATGCCGCTGCCGTCATCGCCAAGGTGCGGGACGCCGAGCAGCGGCGCCGAGCAGGCGCTGCGTCGGAGGGCCCGGACCGCGGCTCGTCCAGGGCCGCGCTGGTGCTCGCCGACCGTTCGCTGGTCATCCGGCAGCACGTGGCGCGCGCCTACCCGGTTACCCGGACAGCACGGGTGACCTACACCGGCAACGGCTACGGAGCGGGCTACGCGCAGGGCAAGCGCGCCGACATCGGCGCCGGCCGCGTCGGGCAGCGGCGCGCGCGTGCCCTGACGAAGTGGTGCCGTCGCGGATACCGGCAGCGCCGTCGCGGTGAGCGGGCCGCATGCGGCCGCAACGCTGAACGGGTGGCGCCGATCAGCTCAACCCCTGAGGTGCGTGAGCCTGCGGCGCCGGAGCAGCGCCAGGAAGATCGCGTCGGTGCCGTGCCGGTGCGGCCAGAACTGCGCGTACCGGCCGGCCGGCCCGCGCTGAGATCGGGTACCTCGGCCAGCACAGCCGGCGCGTCCAGCACATCGATGTCAGTCGCGCGCGGCCAGCACGTCCGCGACAACATCCTGGTCTCGGCCAGGTGCGGCGAGCAGGTCACGTAGGCGACGACGCCGCCCGGCCGGGCCGAGTCGAGTGCCGCCGCCAGCAGGTCGCGCTGCAGCCCGCCCGAGACTGGCGACATCCGCCGGGGTGCGCCGCCACCGCGCCTCCGGACGGCGCCGCAGCGCCCCGAGGCCCGAGCACGGCACGTCGGCGATAACCCGGTCAAAGCGCCCTGGCTGCCAGGCGGGCCGGGTGCCGTCGGCGACAACGACGCCGCAGCTGCCCGCCGGGGCGGTCGCCGACCGCACGAGCCGTGCCCGGTGGTCGCGCAGCTCGGCGGCCACCAGCCTGGCGCCCGCACGCCGGCCGCGAGGCCGGCCAGCAGCCGCGCCTTGCCGCCAGGCCCGGCGCACACGTCGAGCCACGGTCATCGGCGCCGGCCAGCCCGACCCTGGCTCAGCGCGATGGCCGCCAGCTGGCTGGCCTCGTCCTGGACCCCGGCCCTGCCCTCGGCGACCGCCGCGATGGCGGCGGGATCTCCGCTCGCCAGGTAAGCGCCGAACGGCCGACCAGCGAGCCGGGCTGCAGCCGGCGGCCACCAGTTCGGCCCGGTCGGCCAGACCCGGAACGGCGCACAAGTGAACGGCCGGCCGCTCTGGTCCGCAGCCAGGGCGGCCTCGGTCTCCCGCATGTCGCCGTCCAGCTGCTCGCCGAGCGCGGCGGCGAGCGCCTCGACGATCCAGCGCGGATGGCTGTACCGGACGGCCAGGTGACCGGCGCAGGTCGGCGTCGCGGGCCGGCGCAGCGATGTCTAGCCAGGCATCCAGGTCCCTGGTGGCAACGCGCCGGAGCACTGCATTGACGAAGCCAGCCGGCCGCTGGCCGGCTGCCTCCTTCACCAGGTTCACCGACGTGGCGACTGCCGCATGCGGCTGGATCCGGGTAGCGAGCAGCTGATGGGTGCCGAGCCGGAGCACCTCGCGCACCGCTGGATCCAGCGAGTCGAGATCGCGGTCGCTGCAGATGGCCAGCATCGCGTCGTAGGTGCCCTGCCCGCGCAAGGTGCCGTAGCTCAGCTCGGTTGCCAGTGCTGCGTCCCGCCCGCTGAGCCGCCGCTGCGCGAGCAGTCGCGGCAGCAGCAGGTTCGCGTAGGCGTCCCGTTCGGCTACGGCGAGCAGCACGTCGAGAGCGGCACGCCTGGCCGGGTCCCGGCTGGGACGGCTGCCGCGGCCGGCTGGCTTCGGTGCCGAACCGGGCTGACCGGCCCTTGGCTGGCTCGCCGCCGCACGGTGCTGACGGCCCTTGGCTGGCTGCGCCGCCGTGCCGGGCTGACCGCCGTCGACTGGTTTCCCGCTCACCTCAGCCGAGCACCGCCGGTCCGTCATCGAGGTGCAGGCCGCGGGCCCAGTCGGCGGCTGGCATCCGGCGCTTGCCGTCCTGCTGGACTTCGCCGAGCTCGCACCGGCGACGTGCCGGTGCCCACCAGGACGCGGCCGCCGACGACCTGCAGCTCGCCAGGCCGGAGCGAGCTGGCGGGCGGCTGGCCGGCGGCCGGCTGGCCGGTGCCGGTGACGTCGGCGACGGGGCCGAGCTTCACCCGGATGCCATGCAGCTGCGTCCACGCTCCGGGCGCGGGCGTGCAGGCCCGGATCAGCCGGCTGATCGCCGGCGGCTGGCTGACGCCAGTCAACTTCCGCGTCCGCCGTGGTGATCTTCGGCGCGAGGCTGACGCCGTCAGCTGGCTGCGCGCGGGCCTCGAGCTCGCCTGCATCGATCCCGTCCAGCGTCGCCACGAGCAGTTCGGCGCCAGCGATGCTCAGCCGGTACAGCAGGTCACCGGCAGTGTCATCCGGACGTATCGGTTCGGTCAGACCCCGTAGACAGGGCCGGCGTCGAGATCGCGCACGATCCGGAAGGTGGTGGCGCCGGTGATCTCGTCGCCGTGCAAGATGGCGTGCTGCACCGGGGCCGCGCCGCGCCAGGCGGGCAGCAGCGAGAAATGCAGGTTCACCCAGCCGTGCGCCGGGATATCGAGTGCCGTCTGCGGCAGCAGGGCCCCGTAAGCCGTTACCGGACAGCAGTCGGGCGCAATGTCCCGCAGCCGGGCGAGGAAGTCAGGTTCGGCGGGCCGGGCAGGCGTGAGTACCTCCAGGCCTGCTTCTGCCGCGCGCTCCGCCACCGGGCTGCGGCCGACCCTGAGGCCGCGACCGGCCCTGGCGTCCGGCCGGGTGACGACGGCGGCTACTTCGTGCCTGGACTTCAGCAGCGCGTCCAGCGAAGGCACGGCCGCCGCCGGAGTCCCGGCGAAGACCAGGCGCATGCCTTAGTAAGCCTTGCCGTACGTCGGATGGGGCGACACCTTCACGAGCGGTACCGGCTCATCCCACCACTCCGACGCCCGCACTTCCTTCATCGCCAGCTTGCGCTGCGCGGCGTCAAGCCGGTCGATGAACAGCACGCCGTCCAGATGATCAGTCTCGTGCTGGATGCAGCGGGCCAGGTGACCGGTGCCCTCCAGCGTCACCGGCTCGCCATGCATGTCGAAGCCCGCCGCCACGACACCGAACGCACGGTTAGTGGGATAAGCAAGGCCAGGGAACGACAGGCAGCCCTCATCGTCCAGTTCCATCTGCTCGGACAGCTGAAGCGACGGGTTGATCAGGTGGCCGACTACGTCATCGACGAAGTACGTGAAGACCCGCAGCCCGACGCCGATCTGCGGCGCGGCCAGACCGACTCCGGGCGCATCCATCATCGTGTCGGTGAGGTCCTTGACGAGCTTGCGCAGTTCGGCGTCGAAGGTCGTGACCGGGTCTGCCGCGGTACGCAGCACCGGGTCGCCGAACAGCCGGATCGGCCGGATACTCACCAGGTCCTCCAGAATGGTGCAGGTATCGTGCCGCTGCCAGTAACGGGCCGCGGCTGATCAAGTCTATGAAGCTGGCCGGCCGATCAGCGGCACCCGGCGAGCGGGCTTTGAAGGCCGCCTTCCGCGCCGCCCTGGCGACGCCGGCGTCGGGGTGGTGCTCGCTCAGCGTGGTCAGCAAGTCGATCACGCCGGGATGATTGACCTGCCACAGACCGGCGACGATGTCCGCCTGCGCGTCAGGCGCCACCTCCGGCAGCAGCTCGGCGACGACATCGCGCGGGTCGGCCTCCTCCAGCAGGCCAGCGCCCAGGTCGACAAGCAGCCAGGTGCGGTCAGCTGGGCCGAGCTCGGCCTCTTCGCCGTGCTCGTGCAGCCAGACGGCGGCGTGAGCGCGCAGCAGCGGCTCATCCGAGCGCGGCCGCGGACGTCGGGCGCGGCAGCCTTGCCGATGCGGTCGAGCACGGCGAAGGCGGCTCCGCGCAAGCCGGGCGAGCCGGTCGCAGCGGCGGCGATCAGCTCGGCGGCAGCCTGCTCGTCGGACCGGCCGTGCAGCCATTCGTTGATCTTCGACTCGCCGTCTTCGGCGTCACAGCTGGCCAGCGTCATCAGCAGGCCCACCGCGCCGTCCCGGTCGGCCCCGCCGAGCACCGGCACGTGCCAGCCTTGCGCCAGCAGCCGACGGTGCACGCCCCAGACCCCGAGCGGGGACAAGACGACGGTCAGGCCGCCCGCTGCTCCTCGGTGCCGAGCTCGACCACGCCAAGGTCGGCGAGCGTCTCGAGCGCGTGAGACAAGGGCTGCCGCCTGGATCCGGCGTCGGGCTGCGGCTGGTATCGCCTGTCGCGGCTCGGGGCCGCCGCTCAGGCGCTGTGGTCGCGCCCGCCGCCGCCGTGTAGGCGTCGAACAACGCGTCAATCCGCACCGGCGCGCCGACCGTGTACAGGGCCGTCGCGAGGCCGTCAAGTTCCTCGGCCGCGAGCAGGGCCGCCAGCGCCCCGTCCCATTCCCGCAGCACGTCCTCAGCGCTCGCCGTGGTCAGCGGCGCCAGGGCGGCCAGCGACCCGGCGCCGCTAGCGTGCCTCGCTGGCGGCGGCGACCACCTGCCAGGCGGCGTCGAGCTCGTCGAGCGTTAGCTCCAGAGCCTCCGCCGCCGCGCGGGCGTCACTGCCGTCCAGTACCTGGCTGGCGGCGACCTCAGGATGCTCGGCGGCCCACGTGCGCAGGTCCCGCGCGGCCCGCAGCAGCGGCGCGACCCGCGCGGCCGCAGCTAGCTCGTCACGCGGCGCGAGCCGCACAGGCGGCATCCGCGGGCGGTCGCGGCGGGGCTCCTGATCGGCGCTGCCTGACCGAATCAGGCTGCGCGCGGTGGCCGCCCGGTGAGTTGGTCACCCAAGTACCCTACGGCCTGAACGGTACGTAGTCAGACCAGTGTGGCTGGGTCGAGCTGAACCCGGACCGCGCCGGGCTCCTTGGCCGCGGACCTCGCGGCCTGCGCCGGCCCGCAGCCCGGTTGCCAGTTCCGCGCCCTCTGACCTGGGCACTCGGACAAGGTAACGGACGGATCCGGGACCGGTCCGTCGCCGTCTCCGGCGGCCGGCCCGCGCTGCCCGGCCGCAGGCCTGGCTCGCGGCCGCCGCGGGCAGCGGGCCGAGCAACTCGGCATGCTCAGGCAGCCTGGCCACAGCCAGCAGCGCCTCGACGGCAGCGGCGGGCCCGATCACCGACGCCATCCGCGCCGCCGGCGGGAATCGCAGCTCGGTCGCGCTCGGCGAGCTCGCGGCCGGCGAACGTCGCCGGGTCCCACCGGACCAGTGCCTGCACCGCCCGCTGCGATGCCGTCGGCCACCACGACGACGGTGCCGCCTGCCGGACCCGGCCGGACCAGCGCGGCCGCGGTCATCCACCGTCGCAGCGCCTCCTCGGCGGCGCGCAGACTGGCGAGTCCGAGCATGGCCCAGCCGTCGACGCAGGATCGCCGCCGCATAGCCGGCCTCGGCGACTGGGCTCTGCGCCGGGAGTCGCTACTACCACGGCAGGCTCCGGGCCGACCTGGCTGAGCACGCGGCTGCCGCCGGAACTGACCACCGGCACCGAGCCGAACGCCCTGCCTAGCTCCTCGGCCGTCCTCCTGGCGCCGGTCACCAGCGCCCGAAGTCCCTGGTGACCGCACCGGCGGCAGCTCCTGCCGATCGCGGCGCCGCACCAGCCGCAGCGCAGCGGTGCCTGCGGTCCTGGCAGCTCAGCGGGGCCGCCGCAGTCGCATCTGGCCGGAGTGCGGCAGCGCTCGCAGCCGACTGCCGCCAGGTAACCGCGCCGCGGGACCTGGAAGAGCACGGGCCGTAGCCGAGTGCTTCCCGCGCGGTGCGCAGCGCGATGCCCGGCAGGCGTGCGGATCTGGCTGCCTCATCCCTGGCCAGCTCGGTTTCCTCGCCTGCGGGCAGCACTCGCGGGCGCGCACAGCCGGACGGCCGCCCGGTCCGCTGCCAGGGGGCGCGCCCAGCCAGACGAAATCAGCAGCTCCGCCTCGGCCGTGCGGGCGAAGCCGCCTATCAGCGCCGCCGAGCGGTCCCGATGCGCCCGCAGCGCCAGCACTTCGCGCGCGTGCGGATACGGCGCTCGCGGCTCCGCATGCAAGTCGTTGCCCTCATCCCAGAGGACCACGAGGCCCAGATCGGCCACCGGGGCGAACATCGCCGACCGCGTCCCGGCGACGACCGTTATCTCGCCGCCGGCGACCGCCAGCCAGCGCCGGTAACGCTCGGCTGGGCCCAGGCTCGCCGACAGCACGGTATGACCGCCCGGCCTGGAGCCGCCCGCGTTCGACGCGGCTACCAGGGCCGCGTCGACCAGTTCGAGATCGCGGGCGTCCGGCACCACGACCAGGGCACCGCGTCCAGAAGCGGCGACGGCGGCCACTGCCGCTGCGATCTCCGCTGGCCAGTCAGGACCGGGCAGCGCGGACCAGACGGCCCGTGGGCTACGCCCGTCGGCCAGCGCGGTCAGGAACGACGGCCCGTCCTGGTATCGATCCCACAGCCGTGGTGCGCCGGCGACGCCAGGAGATCCGGCCGGGCTGCTCTCGGCCGGAAGCGATCGGCACCTCAGCAGCACGCAGGCCGCCGGCCCCCGCGGCGGTGCCGCGGCATCCGTCTCCGGCGCTGTCCGGCGTCGCCAGCCAGCGCGAGCGGCCGGGCTGCGCCAGCGCGCGCATGCCTGGGCGGGACCGCCAGCCGCAGCACGTCGGCCAGTGTGCCGCCGTACCGGTCGGCCACCGCCCTGGCCAGGCTAGCCAGTTCCGGCGTGAGCACGGCCTCGGCGCGACACCACCCGTTCCAGGTAGCCGAGCTTGCCCTGATGCTCGCTGTGCTCCGTCCTGGCCAGCAGGAATCCGCCGGTCAGCCGGCCAGCGAAGCGGACCCTGACCCGGCAGCCGGGCACCGCGACGTCAGCGAGAGCGGCCGGCACCAGGTAATCGAAGGGCCGGTCCAGGTGCGGCAGCGAGATCTCCACCGCGACGCTGGCGACCGGCAGTTCGGCGGCAGGCTGCCGGGCGGCCGGCCGACGCGCAGCCTCGCGACTGGGCGCATCGCGACTCGGCGGGCCAGTACTGATCGCACGGGAACCGGCAGTCCTCGCGCGATCGTCCAGCGTCCGGTCCGGCACGCCTCCTGTCCTATCAGAGTCGTATGACTATCAGGTCCGAGCGGTACGGCCATCCGGGCCGGAGCGGTACGCCCATCCAGGAATCACCAGCGCCCGGCACCACCACCACCCGGCACCACCACTGCCCGGCACCATCACCACCCGGCATCACGACTGGCCGCGAGCAGAGCCCCGTCGCGATCCGGCCCGGCTGCGGAGCCCGCGACGGAACCGGGTGTGCTGCTCAATGGTGGCCAGCACGCTCGGCCCGTAGGACCACACGTTGCGGTGCTGAT
The DNA here is from genome assembly GCA_963795265.1 of uncultured Actinomycetota bacterium. GTDB lineage: Bacteria > Actinomycetota > Actinomycetes > Streptosporangiales > Streptosporangiaceae > JAJYUU01. The sequence goes on from CAWCHF010000009.1 coordinate 188,774, forward strand.
GCACCCAGGCCGACGCGGCCCGGCCCATCTCGGCCGCCTCGGCGCGGTGCTCGGCGACCCAGGCTAGTTTCGCCGCCGCGGCAGCGACGTCCGGTGTCCCGCGTATTCCGGACGGCTCCGTTCCGTTATGTAGGTGCGTCTCCCAGCCGGCTGGCGGAACTGCCAGGACCAGATCGGGGACCTCCCGGCAGATGTCGCCTTGCCCTTCGGAGGACAATGCGACGACCGGCAGGCCGGTGGCCATGCCCTCGATGAGCGGCAGGCCGAACCCCTCGCTACCCAGCGCCAGCACGACGTCGGCCTGCTGATACCAGTGCGCGATCCCCCTGGTCGGCTCTTCGGCAGTCACCAGGGTGATCCGCGGATCGTCGGGGAAGTCCTGCCGGTGACCGAACCGGCACTTGAGGATCAGGCGTGCCGACCGGTCGCCCTCGAACGCCAGCTGCCAGGCCCCGATGGCCTCGGGCAGGTGCTTGCGGTCGGCAAGTCCCGGCAGTCCGGCCAGCCTGTTATAGACCGCGCTGACGATAAGGGTCGTCGTTCCCTCCCTGGCCGGCCGGGACAAACAGGGGTAGGCGGCCGGATCGATTCCGTCCGGCACGACCTCAATGCGCGCGGTGATGCCGCTGGCCCGGTAGGCATCCGCGACGAAACGGGTCGGCACGATGACCACGGCGGCGCGGTTGAGCCGCTGCGCCCAGCCCGCCGGAAGCCTGCTGGACTCATACATTGACCGGACGAACAGTTCGGTGCGGCCGAAGCAGTCCAGGTCAGCGCGCATCCAGCTGGAGTACAGCACCGGGCCGTTCACGTGCGGCGCCGAGCGGGCCCAGATGCTCAGCAGCTCGGCCGAGCAGCCTGCGGTGTCCAGGAAGTGCGGCTGGAGGTTCAGCTTCGCGCCCGCGCGGTGCATGCCCAGCACCAGGTACTCGTTCATGCTGGCGAATCCGGAATGCACGGCGAACTCGCCGACCACGGTGATCGCCATCAGCAGGGCAGGGCGGCCTGCGGCCGCGCGGCGATGCCGGCCAGCGTCCGACGGCGGCGCCGCGATCGCATCCCGGCCGCCAGCACATACACCGCCGCCATCGTGATGGCCAGCGCGCCGAGCTGCTCGGTCCAGCCCATGCCGGTCGCGCCTAGCAATTCGGCGCCGCCGTGCCGGGCGACGGTCAGCGCTGCGGCGATGAGCGCGAGATTGCGTGCCACCCCCCGCCAGGAAATGAGCTCGCCGGTCGTGGTCAGGCAATGGCAGGCAATGTCCAGATGGCGGACAAGCGCGGTGGTGACCGCGGCGGCCAGCACGGCGAGCAGGCTCGCGCCGGCCAGCACCGAGCCCGCGCCCAGCAGGCCAGAGACAACGGCGAGCCCGCAGCCGATCTCAGCGACGGGGAGCCCCAGTGCCGCGCAGCGCACCAGCCGTGGCGGCAGCAGCCGGTACGACGCGAGCCACACCTGCCGCCAGGCGACGGTCGACCACAGCTTCGTTAAGCCGGCGATCAGCAGGCTGCCGCCGATGACGACCCGGGTGACAAGATCGAAGGCAGTCCACATGACTCTCTCGACACTCTCCGCATTGACAGCGTCACGTTACGTGCTCGCCAATCGCGGGTCAACCAGAACTACGGACCAGTCCGTCACCGTCATCCCGGGCACGATTGAGGGAACGTGGTGCCGTCCGCCGTCAGCTGTGTCAGCACGTCCGCGGGCACCGGGCGACCGTGGACCACGTCAGCCTGCACCTGCTGCAGGTCGCTGGCCATGCCGAACAGTGCCGTCCGCAGCGGGATCTGCGTCGTCTCGGCAGCCGCCGCGTTTGCCTTGCTCGCAGCCGCGGCTAGAGCCGCTTCCTGTACGGCGGCGGGAGCCTTGGCGTTGACGGCGCTCATCGCCCTGGCGTAGTCGGCGCGCACCGACGCGGGGTAGCCGGCGCAGCCGGCCGGAGATCCGGAACCTGTGGCGACCACGATGACGATGACGACCGCCCACACGGCGGACAGCGCGATCGCCGTCCAGTAGGCCAGTCGCCCCTGTCCTGCCGGGCCTGCCCGGCGCAGGCCGAGTATGCCCAGAACCAGGCCTGGTACGACCAGCGGGACGAGGCCGGCGATCACCGCGGCGGGCGCCTGCCAGCTGGCGACCGGCGCTGAACCGGGGCCCGGCTGGCGGCCCGCGCCAGACTGCGCAGTGCTGCCGGCGGGGCCTGCATCACCCGCAATCGCGGACGGGCTGACCCGGCTCGCGCCGCCCTGTTCCGCAGCCGGTCCGGCTGGGCCCGCGCCGTCGGCGCTTCGTCCTGCGGCGCTTGTGGCGTCCGCCGGAACTCCGTCCGCCGGAACTCCGTCCTGCGGGATTCGCTCCGGCGGGACTCGGTCCGCCAGGATGCGATTCTCCGGGACCCGGCCACGGGCCTGACTCCCACGGCGGCGGGCTGTCCACGCTGGGGGCAGGCCCGTCAGATGCCCACGGCGGGGCGCCAGCTGCTTCGGCGCGACCGGGGTCCCGTTCCTGGCCCTCGTCCCAGGACTCGGTCATGGATTCGGGCAGCAATCCGGCGCGACCTGTCGGCAGGAACCATTGCGCTTGGCTGCCCGATCCAGCGGCGGCACCGGCGGCTGCCGGCCATCCGGCGGCGTCGGCCAGCCCCGCGCCGTCGGGCAGCCCGGTGCCGTCCGGCAGCCCGGCAACATGCGGCGGATCCGGCTGGGCAGTCTTCGGTTCCGGTTCGAACCAAGGGTCGTGCGGCGCTGCTCCATCGCTGGCAACTGTGCCCGGCCCGTCTCGTCCGCTGCGGCTGGCCTGGCCGAGACCGTCGTCCGGCGTAGCCTTGTCCGGCGGCGCGTCGAGGTCAGGCTTCGCCGTTACGGCAATCTCGCCGGACAATTTCTCAGACGTCATCCATCACCAGACCACCGTCGGATCAGCAACCAATAGGCAAAGATGCTACGCCAATGCCCCATCAGCGGCTGGACAATACAAATTAGCCGATAGTGATCTTAGTGGCAGGCACTGGACAGCCTGTCGGCCGATGTGGATTGTTCCCTGGTCAGTGTCCGATCGCGGACCGCAGCGCTTCGGCCCGGTCTGTCCGCTCCCAGGAGAAGTCGGGCTCCTCGCGGCCGAAATGCCCGTACGCCGCCGTCTGGGCGTAGATCGGCCTGAGCAGATCCAGGTCGCGGATAATCGCGGCCAGCCGGAGGTCGAAAACCTGCAGCACCGCGTCCTGGATCCGCTCCAGCGGGGCGCGCTCGGTGCCGAAGCACTCGACGAACAGGCCAACCGGCTTCGCCTTGCCGATGGCATAAGCGACCTGCGCCTCGCACCGGTCAGCCAGGCCCGCAGCTACCACGTTCTTGGCGACCCAGCGCATCGCGTACGCCGCGCTGCGGTCGACCTTGGACGGGTCCTTGCCGGAAAATGCGCCGCCGCCATGCCGCGCCATCCCGCCGTAGGTGTCAATGATGATCTTGCGGCCGGTCAGGCCCGCGTCTCCCATCGGGCCGCCGATCTCGAACCTGCCGGTGGGGTTGACGAGCAGCCGGTACCCGGCGGTGTCCAGTTCCAGCCCGGCTAGCACTGGCTCGACAACGTGGTCGCGGATGTCCGGGGTCAGCAGGCCTGCCAGGTCGATGGCGGGCGCGTGCTGTGTGGACACCACCACGGTGTCGAGCCGGACCGGCTCGTCACCGGCGTACTCAATGGTGACCTGCGTCTTGCCATCCGGGCGGATGTACGGCACCTCGCCACTGCGGCGAACTTCCGCCAGCCGCCTGGCCAGCCGGTGCGCGAGCGTTATCGGCAGCGGCATCAGCTCGGCGGTGTCACGGCAGGCGTAGCCGAACATCAGGCCCTGGTCGCCCGCACCCTGACGGTCGAGCTCATCCGAGCCCTCCCCCTCGCGATGCTCGACCGCGTCGCGTACGCCCTGCGCGATGTCCGGCGACTGGGAGCCGATCGATACCTGCACGCCGCAGGACGAGCCGTCGAAGCCCTTGGCGGAGGAGTCGTAGCCGATCTCGAGGATCTTCTCCCTGATGATGCCCGGGATGTCGACGTAGGTCTCGGTCGTGACCTCGCCGGCCACGTGCACCTGACCAGTCGTGATCAGCGTCTCCACGGCCACCCGGCTGCGGGTATCGCCCTTCAGCATGGCGTCCAGGATCGCGTCGCTGATCTGGTCAGCCATCTTGTCGGGATGGCCCTCAGTGACGGACTCGGATGTGAACAGACGACGAGCCACCTGGCACCTTTTCCTCTGATCGCGGCGCGTTGCCGGCAGTTAGCGCGCGCAGCTACCGCGCGGGATCTTCGCCGAATTCTAACGGTGCGCCGTCGTGCGGCGGGACGCGCGGCCGGTTTCCGGCCGCGGGCCTGATGCCGGGCGCGACTGGCCAGGCGTCAGCTGCGCAGGACGCCGCCCTGCCGCTCGTGCTCTGTCACCAGCCACCCGGTGATCCGGCTGTCGTGGCATGGCCGCCCGGCCTCCAGGTCATCGAGGTAGCTGACGTCAGCCGCGAGCCGCCGCCGGAACTCGGCGGCATCGCCGGCCTGGCCATGGCCTGGCACGACGACGCGCACGTCCAGGGCCGCAAGGCGGCCCAGGCCCTCGCGGTAGCGCGCGACGGCTTCGGAGCCGCACCCGCCGAGCAGCGGGATCTCGACGTCCGAGCACATGTCCCCGGCGACCAGCGTTCTGGTTGCAGGAAAGTACACCGCTGCGTGCCCGGCTTCGTGGCCGTCGTGCACGATCACCTCGGCAACCGGGCCATGCCATGGGATGCGCGTCGCCTCCAGCGGCTGGAGCTGACCGAGAAGTTCCAGGTCATGACCAGGTACCTCGCGCTCGGCCGCCTCGATCAGGGCCGCACGGTCGCGCCTGGCGAGCGCGGCAGCGGCGGGCGCGGCATAGCGAGGCGCATCGCCGAGCTCCTCGCACCACAGCACGTGGTCCCAGTGGGGATGGGTAGCCCAGCCCGCCTCGGCGCGCAGTCCCCTGATTGCCAGCTCGCTGGCCAGGCCGCGCACCTCCGCAGCCGAGATGGCCGGATCTATCATCAGGCAGTGGCCGTCGCGGCCGGCCGCGACGGTGCTCGTCGTGGCGTACAGCTGACCGGTGGCGACCAGGATGCCGGGTGCAACCTCGGCGAGCTGCCTCATGGCGCGGTCGCTAGCCGAGCCGGGCGACGACGAGATCCCAGATCGCGTCGGCGATCTCGTCCTTGGCCGCGCGCGGCAGCGTAACCTGGGCCCCGTCGGTGGTCAGCACGACAGCCTCGTTGTCGGCCGTGCCGAAGGCCAGCCCGTCCCCCACCTGGTTCACCACGAGCATGTCGCAGCCCTTGCTCGCCAGCTTCGCCCGGCCGTTGGCGATCAGATCGCCCGTCTCGGCGCCGAACGCGACAATAAGCGGCCCGTGTTCGCGCCGGCCCGCGACCAGCTCCCGGACGATGTCGCGGTTCTCGGTGAGCACGATCGGGTCCGGCCCGGCACCGGTCTTCTTGATCTTGGCGTCGCTTCTCGTCGCCGGCCGGAAATCGGCTACGGCAGCCGCCATCACGATCACGTCCGCCTGACCGGCGGCCATCAGCATCTCGTCTCGCAACTGGCTCGCGGACTTGACCCGGATCAGCTTGACTCCGGCTGGGTCTGCCAGCTCGGTGTTGGCGGCAACCAAGGTCACCTCAGCGCCTCGGCTTGCCGCCGTCCTGGCCAGCGCGTAGCCCTGCTTACCCGAGGACCAGTTGCCCAGGTAACGGACCGGGTCGAGTTCCTCTCGCGTACCGCCTGCCGACACCAGGACGCGCCGCCCGGCCAGGTCCGGCACCAGCCCGGCGGCACCGCGGGCGAGCACGCGCACGGCCGCCGCGAAGATCTCGGCAGGCTCCGGCAGCCGGCCCGGCCCGGTGTCCGGGCCGGTGAGCCGCCCGGAGGCCGGGTCGAGCACAATGCAGCCGCGGCTCCGCAGCGTCGCGGCGTTGGCCTGCGTGGCCGGGTGCTCCCACATCTCGGTGTGCATCGCCGGAGCGAACATGACCGGACAGCGTGCCGTCAGCAGTACCGCTGTCAGCAGGTCGTCGGACATTCCCGTGGCCGCGCGTGCCATCAGGTCGGCGGTAGCTGGCGCCACCAGCACCAGATCGGCCTCCTGGCCGAGCCGGACATGCGGCACGTCGGCCACGGAGTCCCAGGGGGTTACCGATACCGGCTGCCCAGACAGGGCCTCCCAGGTGGCCGCACCCACGAAACGCAGCGCTGCCGGGGTCGGTACCACCCGGACCTCATGCCCGGCCTCGGTCAGCAGCCTGAGCAACTCGCAGGCCTTGTAGGCCGCGATGCCGGCCGAAACGCCGAGGACTATGCGCACGGCGCGCCTCCGGCGGGTCAGGCCTCCGGCGTCTCGCCGCTGAGCAGGCGCTCGCTGATCTCCCGCAGGGCGATGGAGAGCGGCTTCTCCTGGACGCGGGTCTCGACTAGCGGGCCGACGTACTCAAGCAGGCCCTCGCCGAGCTGGGCGTAGTAGGCATTGATCTGCCGCGCGCGCTTGGACGCCATGATGACCAGGCCGTACTTGCTGTCCACGACCTCAAGCAGATCGTCGATAGGCGGGTTGATAATGCCCTCTACGGATTGAGTCCCTGCCACCTTGCGCCTTCCAGATCTGGATCGCAGTGTTTTCCCGGCTCGGCATTCGCCTGCTGGGCAAGAATCAAGGCTACCAGCTGATCGCACACATCCCTGACGGACGTGTTGACGAGCGTGATGTCGAACTCGGGCTCCGCTGCCAGCTCGGTCCGCGCCGCGGCCAGGCGTCGGCTGATGACCTCGGGCGGCTCAGTGTTCCGGCTGGTCAGCCGGCGTTCCAGTTCCGCCCAGGACGGTGGCGCGAGAAAGATCAGCAGCGCGCCCGGCACCGCCGCCCGCACCTGGCGCGCTCCGGCCACATCGATTTCCAGCAGCGCCGGAGCGCCCTGGTCGATCCGCTGCTGCACCTGCGCTCGCGGCGTGCCATACCGGTTGCCAGCGAACGTTGCAGATTCGAGCAGCTCGCCGTTGGCAACCATTTCGTCGAATTCCCGGTCGCTGACGAAGAAGTACTCGCGCCCGTCCATTTCGCTCGGCCGCGGCGAACGGGTCGTAACCGACACCGACTGCCAGATCCACGGGCACTTGCCGCGCAGCCGCGCGACAACTGTGCTTTTGCCCACACCGGACGGGCCGGACAGCACAGTGAGCCGGGCAGGGACGAGGGCGCCGCGGCGCAGCCCGCGCGGCTCGGCTGCGAGCATGCTTCCCGCGGCCCCCTCCCTGGCGCCTGCCGTCTTCGTCAGATGTCTCCGCCGAACTCGCCTTCCAGCGCGCTCCGCTGGTTGGCGCCCAGGCCGCGCACACGCCGCGATTCCGCGATGCCCAGCCGTTCCATGATCTGCTTCGCCCGCACCTTGCCGACGCCCGGCATGGACTCCAGCAGTGCCGACACCTTCATCTTGCCCACCACGCCGTCGGTCTGCCCCTCCTTGAGCACCTGGGGCAGCGTGGTCGAGCCATGCTTCAGCTTGTTCTTCACTTCCGCACGGTCCTTGCGGGCCTGGGCAGCCTTCTCAAGTGCCGCTGCCCGCTGCTCGGGAGTGAGTGGAGGAAGAGCCACGCGAGGTCACCTCGGGTTTCGTATCGAAAAAGTCGCTCCGCGAGGGGAAACTAGCGAGTTCGGCCCGCATCGGCAACGCGAACCCCCGTTTGTAGCGGCACAAATTATCCAATATGACGCAACGTACAAGGCTGTATACTAAGCGTAGTTGCATTTCCGCAGGTAGCGCAAGGATTTCGCTAATGGCCGCCAGCACCGGCCGGTCGATCTTATGCCCGGTGCGCACCAATCAGCGGCCATTGCGAGTGGATGGCCCAGAATCGGCGGCTGGCCGCCCGGAGCTGAGCGGCTCGGCCGCCCGGAGCTGAGCGGCTCGGCCACTCGCCCCGGGTCGCGCAGCCGATCGCGGCTAGCCGCGCAATACCTCGGCCCGCCGCAGCGACGCCGCGATGGCCGCGGCCGCGGCGCCAGGATCCGCGGCCCCGGTGATGGGCCGGCCGATCACGAGCAGGTCGGCACCGGCCCGCAGGGCCTCCTCCGGGGTGGCGACCCGGGCCTGATCATGCATCTCGGTACCGGCCGGGCGAACTCCCGGCGTGACGAGCAGGATGTCGTCGCCGACCTCGGCACGGACTGCCGCAACTTCCTGCGGCGAGCACACCAGGCCGCCGGCGCCAGCCTCGACCGCAAGCACGGCCAGTCGCCGGGCAGCGTCGCTGACCGGGCCGGCCAGCCCGATCCGGCTCAGATCGCTCTCGCCGAGCGAGGTAAGCACCGTCACGGCCACGATCGTGGCGTCCGGGGCCGCCTCAGCCGCCGCCTTGATGGCGGCCGGGCCAGCGGCGGCGTGCACCGTCAGCAGCGCCGGCCGGAGCCTGGCCACGGCCCTGGCCGCGCCCGCCACGGTCGCCGGGATGTCGTGGAGCTTGAGATCCAGGAACACCTGGACACCGCTCGCGCCGCGCACCGAGGCAACCGCGTCGGGGCCATAGCGCAGGTACAGCTCAAGCCCGACTTTCACCGTGCTCACGTGCGGAGTCACCAGCCCGGCCCAGCGCGCCGCAGTTTCCAGGTCGGGCGCGTCCAGCGCGACGGCAATCGGTGCGTGGCCGGCCATCAGGTCCTCCTCACCCTGGCGCTCGGGCTGAGCGGGCGTCCCGCCATTGCACGGGCCTCGTGCGCGAGCCCTACCACGTCGGCAAGCCGTTCAATCCCTCGCGTGGTGAGTTCCTCCTCCAGTTCCCGCAGTATCCGCATGCAGGCCGACGGGTCGTGGAAGATCGTGGTGCCCACGCTGACCATCGACGCGCCAGCCAGGATCAGCTCCAGCGCGTCCCGGCCGCTCTGGACACCACCCATTCCGATGATCGGGACGCCGGGCAGCGCCTCGCGCACCTGCCAGATGCAGCGGACCGCCACCGGCCGGATGGCCGGCCCGGACAGCCCGCCGGTCAGCCCGGCCAGCTGGGGCCGCATGGTATCGGTGTCGATGACCATGCCGAGCAGCGTATTGATCATCGACAGCCCGTCGGCGCCAGCCGAGACGCAGGCCTTGGCGATCGAGACGATGTCGGTGACGTCGGGCGATAGCTTGGCGAACACCGGGATGTCATAGCGCGCGCGGCCGCGGACTGCCTCGATCACCGCCGCGGATGAGTCCGGGTTGCAGGCGAAGACCTGGCCACGGTGCTCGACGTTCGGGCAGGAGATGTTCACCTCGATCGCGGTCACGCCGGCCGCATCAGACAGCCGTGTCGCCAGATCGGCATACTCGGCGACTGACCCGCCGGCGATCGACACCACCGCCCTGGCTCCCCTGGACAGCAGCCAGGGCAGGTCACGCTGCAGGAAGGCGTCGATGCCCGGACCCTGCAAGCCGATCGAGTTCAGCATCCCGCTCGGCGTCTCCGCCATCCGCGGCGTTGGCCGCCCGGATCGCGGCCCGAGCATGACCGACTTGGTGACGATCGCCCCGATCTTGGAAACGTCCATGAACTGAGCGAGTTCCCGGCCAGCGCCCGCGCAGCCGGAGGCTGTCAGGATGGGGTTGGGCAGCTCCACATGGCCGAGCTTGGCCCGCAGGTCAACTGCCATGGCCATGCCTCCCGGACCGGCGGCCCGGCGGCTCGGCCACCCGGCCACGCCGCGCCTGGTCACCGGCCTGACCGTCGCCGGGCTCGTGGCCGTTCCGGCTATCGGCGGCGGATGCGGCGTGATCGGCCGCCGCCCGGCGGGACCGCGGTTCCCAGCCGGGTGCGCCGAAGGCGTCGAACGGAATCGTGCCGACGTCGTCCCAGCGGACCTGCTCGCCGCGGAACACCGGGCCGTCCACGCAGGAGCGGGACATCCTGGTGATGCCGTCGCTGCCGACAACTGGCAGCACGCAGGTCATGCAGACCCCGAACCCGCAGGCCATGGCCTCCTCGACGGCGGCCTGCACCGGGATGTCATACCGGCGGGCCAGCGCCGTTACCTGACGGAGCATCGGCATCGGCCCGCATGCGTAGATCACGTCCGTCCGGCCGTCGTGAATCACCTGATCCAGCATGTCGGTAACGAGGCCACGGCTGCCCAGCGAGCCGTCCTCGGTGGTTATCGTGGCCGACCGACCGGTGCGCCGCGCCGTCAGCGCGCCGAACACCCGGTCCCCGCTGCCGGCCCCGAGCAGGAAATCCACCTCGCACCTGCGCTCGCGCAGTTTCGCGGCCAGGGCGAACAGCGGAGCACTCCCGTAGCCGCCGCCGATCAGCAGGCAGCTGGCCGGATCACGCGGCAGCGGGAACGGCTTGCCAAGCGGGCCGGTGACATCCAGGACGTCCCTGGCGCGCCGCTCCGCCAGCCATTGCGTGCCGCCGCCGTGCACGGCGAACACGAACTCGACCGTGCCGCCGTGATCTGGCCGCACATCGTGGATGGAGAACGCCCTGCTCAGGAGCATCGACGTGGCCGGACCGCCGACGGCGAGGGTGATGAACTGCCCCGGCTTGAAGCGGGCCGCGATGGCCGGCGCGACCAGCGTCATCGCGTAATAGGCGTCTACCCGGCGTACTGTCAGCACGGTGCCGCGCACCTGCACCGGACCAGCCTGGGCGTCCATCTCGCTGTGCGTCATGGCGTCTGCGGCCCTGTCGCCGCCGGCCCGCCGCGCGGTGCCGTCCCAGCCGCTCCGCGCAGCCGCGCTGCGTGCTCCTGGAGCGATCGCACGCCCACCTCATCCCTGTTTATTGCCTCAATGCCCTGCACCGCGGCGGCGAGGCCCTGCACGGTCGTGATGCACGGGATGCCGCGCCGGACGGCCGCGGTCCGGATCTCGTATCCGTCGCGACGGAAGCCGGACTGACCCGGACCGCCGAACGGGGTGTTCACGATGAGATCCACCTGCCCGTCCAGGATTCTCTCCACGATGGTCGGCTCATCGTCCGGTCCGCGGCCTTCGCTGTGCTTACGCACGATCGTGGCACGCACCCCGTTGCGGCGCAGAACCTCTCCGGTTCCGCTCGTGGCCCAGATCTCGAATCCCAGCTCTGCCAGCCTTTTCACCGGAAAGATCATGGAACGCTTGTCCTTGCCGGCCACGGTAACGAACGCCCGGCCCTTGACCGGCAGCGATCCGTAGGCGGCAGCCTGCGACTTGGCGTAGGCCGTGCCGAACACCTCGTCGATGCCCATGACCTCACCGGTCGAGCGCATCTCCGGTCCCAGCACCGTGTCCACGCCCTCGCCGCTGGAGTCGGCGAACCGCGCGAACGGCAGGACCGCCTCCTTGACCGCGATCGGCGCGTCGAGCGGCAGGGTTCCGCCGTCGCCGGAAGACGGCAGCATTCCCTCCAGCCGCAGCTCCGCGACGGTCGCGCCGAGCATGATGCGCGCGGCCGCCTTGGCCAGCGGCACGGCCGTGGCCTTGGAGACGAACGGCACGGTTCGCGACGCGCGGGGGTTGGCCTCCAGCACATAGAGCACTCCGGCAGCCAGCGCGTACTGGACGTTCAGCAGGCCCCGCACGCCGACCCCGCGGGCGATCGCCTCGGTGGAGGACCGGACCAGTGCGATGTACTCCTGGCCGAGCGTGATCGGCGGCAGCGCGCAGGCGGAGTCACCGGAATGGATGCCCGCCTCCTCGATGTGCTCCATCACCCCGCCCAGGAACAGCTCCTCGCCGTCAAACAGCGCGTCTACGTCGATCTCGATCGCATCGTCAAGGAACCTGTCGATCAGGACCGGGTGCTCGGGGCTCGCCTCCGTCGCGCGGCGGACATAGTCGGCCAGCGAGCTGTCGTCGTAGACGATTTCCATGCCCCGCCCGCCGAGCACGTAGGACGGCCGTACCAGGACCGGGTAGCCGATCTCGTGGGCGACGGCCTCCGCCTGCGCGACGGAGGTCGCGGTGCCGTGCCGGGGCGCCAGCAATCCGGCCGCCGCCAGCACCAAGCCGAACTCGCCCCGGTCCTCGGCCAGGTGGATAGCCTCCGGCGAGGTGCCGACGACCGGCACGCCGTCGGCCGCCAGCGCCCTGGCCAGCCCGAGCGGTGTCTGGCCGCCGAGCTGAACGATGACCCCGGCCACCACGCCGCTGTCCTGCTCGGCGTGCACTACCTCAAGCACGTCCTCCAGCGTGAGCGGCTCGAAATACAGCCTGCCGGACGTGTCGTAGTCCGTGGACACGGTCTCGGGGTTGCAGTTGACCATGACCGTCTCGTAGCCGGCCTCGGCCAGCGCGAACGAGGCATGCACGCAGGCATAGTCGAACTCGATGCCCTGCCCGATCCGGTTCGGCCCGCTGCCGAGGATGATCACTTTCGGTTTATCCGAGGCCGGCACCTCGGTGCCGAGGTCATAGGTGGAGTACAGATACGGGGTCCGTGCCGCGAACTCGGCCGCGCAGGTGTCCACCGTGTGGTACACCGGCCGCACGTTCTCCGCCCGGCGGATCTGCCGGACCTCGGCTTCGGTCTTGCCGGTGAGCTGGCCGATCTGCGCGTCCGAGAACCCGTCTGCCTTCGCGGCAGCAAGCGCCCGCGCAGTGGCTGGCCCGCCTACCCCGATGCCGTCATCACGGATCCGCCGCGCGTGCTCCTCGATCGCCGGCGATCTGGTCGATGAACCAGGGGTCGATGCCGCTGGCCGCCGACACCTCGGCTGTCGATGCGCCTGCCCGCAGTGCCTGGTGCACGGTAGCCAGCCGGCCATCGTGCGGCAGCGTGCAGGCCGCCAGCAGCTCCGCCTTGTCCCCGGTCGGGACGGCCCAGGTGAACATCGCGCTGCGCTGCTCCAGCGACCGCTGCGCCTTCTGCAGCGCCTCGGCGAAATTGCTGCCGATGGCCATCGCCTCGCCCACCGACTTCATGTGCGTGGTCAGCACCGGATCAGCGCCGGGGAACTTCTCGAACGCGAATCGCGGCACCTTGACCACGACGTAGTCCAGTGACGGCTCGAAGCTGGCCGGCGTCTCGCCGGTAATGTCGTTGCGGATCTCGTCCAGGGTGTAGCCGATGGCCAGCCGGGCGGCAATCTTGGCGATCGGAAACCCGGTCGCCTTCGACGCCAGCGCGCTGGAGCGGGACACCCTCGGGTTCATCTCGATCACGACCATCCGGCCGGTCTGCGGGTGCACGGCGAACTGGATGTTGCACCCGCCGGTATCTACTCCGACCGCACGCGCTGTCGCGATCGCCACATCGCGCATGTGCTGGTACTCCCGGTCGGTCAGCGTCATGGCTGGCGCCACCGTCACCGAGTCGCCGGTGTGCACGCCCATCGGGTCCACGTTCTCGATCGAGCACACGATCACGACGTTGTCGTGCTTGTCGCGCATCACCTCGAGCTCGAATTCCTTCCAGCCGAGCACCGATTCCTCGAGCAGCACCTCGGTCACCGGACTGGCGTCCAGCCCCGCCGCGGACATCCTGTCGAGCTCGGCCGGGTTGCGGGCTATGCCCGAGCCGGTCCCGCCCAGGGTGAAGGACGGCCGGACAACCACCGGGAAGCCCAGCTCGGCGGCAGCCGCCCGGCAGTCCGCCAGGCTGTGGCAGATGCGACTGCTCGGCACCTCGGCGCCAATGCGCGTCACGATCTCCTTGAACTGACTGCGATCCTCGCCTGCCCTGATCGCGTCGATGCCCGCCCCGATCAGCTCGACGCCGTATTTGGCGAGGGTGCCGTTGTCGTGCAGTGCCACGGCAGCGTTGAGCGCCGTCTGGCCGCCGAGCGTGGGCAGGATCGCGTCCGGCCGCTCGATCGCTATCACCTTCGCCAGCACATCCGGTGTGATGGGCTCCACGTACGTCGCGTCGGCGAATTCCGGGTCGGTCATGATCGTCGCCGGATTGGAATTGACCAGGCTGACCCGGATGCCCTCCTGCCGCAGCACCCGGCAGGCCTGGGTGCCCGAGTAGTCGAACTCGCAAGCTTGCCCGATAATGATCGGCCCCGAGCCGATGACCAGCACGGACTTCAAGTCGGGCCGCCTAGGCACGGTGCGCTCCGTCCGTCATCGGGACATCTCCATCAGCTCGCAGAACTCGGTGAACAAGCCGGACGCATCGTGCGGGCCGGGCGCGGCCTCCGGGTGATACTGCACGCTGAACGCCGGGGCATCGAGCAGCCGCAGTCCCTCGACGACGCCGTCGTTGAGGTTCAGGTGAGTGATCTCGGCCGGCCCGAAGTCGGTGCTGAAGGTGCCGCCGGGCTGGCCATCCGGCAGTTCGACGGCGAAGCCGTGGTTGTGACTGGTGATCTGCACCTTGCCGGTGCGCAGGTCCTGCACCGGCTGATTCACGCCGCGATGCCCGAAGCGCAGCTTGTAGGTGGACAGGTTGAGCGCCCGGCCGAGCACCTGGCTGCCGAGGCAGATGCCGAAAACCGGCTTGCCCGCCGCCAGCACGCCCCGCATGGCCGCGACGGCATAGTCCAGGGCGGCCGGGTCGCCGGGCCCGTTCGAGAAGAAGACGCCGTCCGGGCCGGCGGCCAGGATCTCCGCGGCGCTCGCGGTCGCCGGCAGCACCTGCACGTCGCAGCCCAGTGCCGCCATGGCCCGCGGAGTTGCCGCCTTGATGCCCAGGTCAACAGCGGCGACCCGGAACCGCACCGGGGTACCCGCGGGCGGGCTCACCCGATAGGGCAGCGGCGTGCTGACCAGCCGGGCCAGATCCGCGCCAGTCATCTGCGGGCTGGCCAGGACCCGCTCCAGCAACTCGGCCGGGTCGGACGTGGCGGCACTGATCCCCGCGCGCATCGCACCGCGATCACGCAGGTGAATAGTGAGGGACCTCGTTCCCCTCATCGCGATCCCGGTGATGCCCTGTGCTGTCAGCTCTTCCTGCAGGGTGCGCTGCGACCGCCAGTTCGACGCGAGCCTGGCGGGCTCGCGAACCACGTAACCGCTGACCCAGATCTGGCGCGACTCGGGGTCCTCGTCGTTGATGCCGGTGTTGCCGATATGCGGCGCCGTCATCGCCACTATCTGCCGGCAATAGGACGGGTCGGTCAGCGTCTCCTGGTAGCCGGTCATGCCGGTGTTGAAGACCATCTCGCCGAAGGTCTCGCCGTCAGCACCGAAAGTGGTGCCACGGAACGTCGTGCCGTCCTCTAGCACCAGCAGCGCCGGGCGGCCTGGCTGCGGCGCGCTCACCGGGCCAGCTTCCCGTCAAGCACGGTCGGGACGCCGCGAAGGAACGTCGCGTGCACCCGGCCTGGCAGCGTCATGCCCGCGAACGGCGTGTTGCGGCTGCGAGACGCGTGCCGCGCCGCATCGACGACGTCAAGCGCGGACGGGTCGTACAGCACCAGGTTTGCCGGTGAGCCCGCGGCCAGCGGGCGGCCGTGCAGCGGTGCGCCGGCGCCGTCCAGGCCGCCGATCGCGGCCGGGCGGGCAGACATCCGGTCAGCAACCCCGGCCCAGTCCAGCTGCCCGGTTTCGACCATCGCCGCATGCACGACCCGCAGGGCTGTCTCCAGTCCGGTCATGCCGAAGGCCGCAACCTGCCACTCGGTCTCCTTGTCCTCCATCGGATGCGGCGCGTGATCGGTCGCGACGCAGTCGATGGTGCCGTCGGCCAGGCCTGCCCGCAGCGCCGCCACGTCCGCGGCCGTGCGAAGCGGCGGATTCACCTTGTAGACCGGGTCATAGCTGGTGGCCAGCTCATCGGTCAGCAGCAGGTGATGCGGGGTGACTTCGGCAGTCACCCGCCAGCCCTTGGATTTCGCCCAGCGGATGATCTCGACCGACCCCGCCGTCGACACGTGGCAGACGTGCAGCGCCGAGTCGACATGCGCGGCCAGCAGGCAATCCCTGGCGATGATGGCTTCCTCGGCCACCGCCGGCCAGCCCGCCAGGCCCAGGGCAGCGGAGATCTCACCTTCGTTGACCTGGGCACCGTCGGTGAGGCGCGGCTCCTGCGCGTGCTGCGCGATGACGCCATTGAAGGCCTTGACGTACTCAAGCGCGCGCCGCATCAGCACCGCGTCAGAAACGCAGCGGCCGTCATCGGAGAAGATCCGCACCCGCGCGGCGGAGTCGGCCATCGCGCCGAGTTCGGCGAGACGGCTGCCGTCCAGGCCCCTGGTCACGGCGCCGATGGGCTGGACGTCGCAGTAGCCCGCCTGGCGGCCCAGCCGCCAGATCTGCTCCACCACGCCGGCTGTGTCAGCGACCGGGTCGGTGTTAGCCATGGCATGCACGGCGGTATACCCGCCGAGCGCAGCGGCGGCGGTCCCGGTCTCACGGTCTCGGCGTCCTCACGGCCAGGTTCACGAAGATGGGTATGCAGGTCCACGAGCCCTGGCAGCGCAATGAGACCGCCAGCGTCGAGCACCTGCGCGCCTGGCAGGTTCAGTCCCGTGCCGACCTCGGTAATGAGCCCGTCGCGGACAAGCAGGGCGGTGGGGTCTCCGCCAGCCACGCTGGCGTCCTTGATCAGCCAGCTCTGACCGCCGCTCATCGGTTCTCCTCCGTCGAGATCTCGCTGCCAGGCCGGTCGCTGCCAGGCCGGCCGCCGCCAGACTCGCCGCCGAGCAGCAGGTAGAGCACGGCCATCCGGACGCTGACCCCGTTCGCGACCTGCTCGACGATCGTTGATCTCGGTGAGTCGGCTACCTCGGCGGCGATTTCCACCCCGCGGTTCATCGGCCCGGGGTGCATGACGATCGCGTGGTCAGGAAGCTGTCCCATGCGCCCGGCGTCCAGCCCGTAGCGGCGGCTGTACTCCCGGACCGTCGGGAAGTACGCGGCGTTCATCCGCTCGGCCTGCACGCGCAGCATCATCACGACGTCGCTCTTCGGCAGCGCGGCAGACAGGTCGTAGCCGACCTCGCACGGCCAGCTGGACACCGCCACCGGCAGCAGCGTGGGCGGCGCCACCAGCGTGACGTCGGCGCCGAGAGTGTGCAGCAGCAGCACGTTGGACCGGGCTACCCGGCTATGCAGAACGTCGCCGACGATGGTCACCTGGAGGCCCTCGAGCCTGCCGAGCCTGCGGCGCATGGTGAAGGCATCGAGTAGCGCCTGGGTTGGGTGCTCGTGGGTGCCGTCGCCAGCGTTGACCACGCTGCCGCGAACCCAGCGAGCCAGCCGGTGCGGGGCACCGGATGCGGAGTGCCTGATGACGACGGCGTCCGCGCCCATCGCCTCGAGGGTGAGCGCGGTGTCCTTCAGGCTCTCGCCTTTGGCGACGCTTGAGCCCTTGGCGGAGAAGTTGATGACATCCGCCGACAGCCGCTTGGCCGCTGCCTCAAACGAGATCCTGGTCCGGGTCGAGTCCTCGTAGAACAGGTTGACCACGGTGCGGCCGCGAAGGGTGGGCAGCTTCCTGATCGGCCGGTCCGACAGCTGGGCCAGCTCCTCCGCCGTGTCCAGGATCACCAGCGCGTCGTCACGGCTCAGGTCGCCGGCCGAGATCAGGTGCCGCTTCACTGCTGCGCTCCCGTTCCGCCGGGACCGCCGGGACCGCCGCCGGGTGGCTCCGGCCGGCGCAGCCCGCTCCGGCCTGCCGCCTCGCCCGTGCTCGTGCCCGCGCTGGTGCCCGCGCTGGTGCCCGCGCCGGTGCCGGCGTCGGCGCCGAGTATCACCGCGTCGTGGCCGTCGGTTTCGGCTAGCAGCACCTGGACTACCTCCCGCTGCGATGTCGGCAGGTTCTTGCCGACATAGTCGGCGCGGATCGGGAGCTCCCGGTGGCCGCGGTCGACGAGGACCGCCAACTGGACCGCCCGCGGCCGGCCGAGGTCGCCGAGCGCATCGAGGGCCGCCCGCACTGTCCGGCCGGAGTAGAGAACGTCATCCACCAGCACGACGATCTTGCCGTCAATGCCGGAGGCGGGGACCGCGGTGTGTCCGAGTGGCCTGGCGGGCCTGAGCCTCAGATCGTCGCGGTACATGGTGATGTCGAGCGACCCAGACGGCGCGGGCCGCCCCTCGGCCTGGCTCAGTCGTGCGGCGAGGCGGCTCGCCAGCGGCACTCCCCTGGTCGGGATGCCGAGCAGCACCACGTCAGTGCCGCCGTTGGTGCGCTCGAGAATCTCGTGCGCAACCCTGGTCAGGGCGCGGCTTATCTCATCTGGCCCGAGCACCACCTTGCCGCCCGGCGGCATTGCCGACCTGGGCTGGTGGCCGCTTGTTACGGCGGGAGCGCCATCGACAGCAGGACCGCCGGTGCCGGGGCTCGCCGTTGATCCAGTACCCGCGGTTGATCCCGTGCCCGCGGTCACTCCGGAGCCGGCGAAGTCTGCGCCGTCCGGCTGACGCACATGCATCAAAAGGACCCCCTTTCCCGCCTCACAGGACGGGGCTTAAAGGACGTCTGTCTGCACAACCGTACCAGGCTCGCCGTCTCGGCCCGGCGCCTGGCGGGGCCGGAGATCACTGGTCGCACACTCGATCCGCGAACCGGCTCCTCGCGATGCGGCTGACCCGGTTACAAAGCCACGGACCAGATTCTGGTGATGAAGGCGTGACTGTGGTCGGTTAAAGATACGACGTGATTACAAAACGTGATCGATCCAGAACGCGTTGCGATCAGTGATCTCGCTCACAGCCACAGCTCACAAGTAGTCCCATTTACGGCAAACAGCACCGCCTGTCGTCACTGGCCGAAAGCACGGAAACGCCGGCTCTGCAGCAATTCCCGTCCCGCTCGTGCGGAGACTGTCCGGGCCGGCATGGGATGCGCCGAGGCGCGCAGGTTCATCCGGTTTTTGCCATTCGGCTTGACCTTGCGCCCTGGGGCGCCTACCGTCACTGTCCGTAACCGTTACTTTCAGCTATGACAGGCCAGGGGGCCGTAACTATGGCATCTGATTACGCCAAGACCCTCGGCGCGCGACTGCGCGCCATCCGCACCCAGCAGGGGCTTTCGCTGCATGGCGTTGAGGAGAAGTCCCGCGGCCGGTGGAAGGCCGTCGTTGTTGGTTCCTACGAGCGCGGCGACAGGTCCGTGACCGTGCAGAAGCTCGCCGAGCTTGCGGAGTTCTACGGGGTGCCAGTTTCGGAACTGCTGCCAGGCGATGTGATGCCGAGCATCATCACCCCGGCTCCTAAGCTCGTTATCGACCTGGAGCGCATGGCGCAGCTCCCCAAGGACAAGGCTGGTCCGTTGTCCCGCTACGTCGCCACCATTCAGAGCCAGCGCGGTGACTACAACGGCCGGGTGCTCTCCATCCGCCAGGAGGACCTCCGCTCGCTCGCCGTCATCTATGACAAGAGCCCCTCGGATCTGACCGAGGAGCTCATCAGCTGGGGAATTCTCGACTCGGATGCCCGTGGCGCGATTGACCAGTTCTAGCTAGACCGCGGCCGTCACCGCTGTCAGGCCGACTGGAGAGCCGCAAGGCTCCCTAGCCGGCCTGACTGATGTCGGCAGGTGGTCTCGTCAGCCCGCAGTCGGGAGCGGGAGAAGCTCCTGCTCAGCCTGGATGCCCAGCGCGCCCTCGGCGAGCGAGACGAAGGCGGCCGCGTCCCGCATCAGCTCGTCGGCTTCGTGCGCGGAGACGGCCCGCGACAGGCCAGCTTCTGCCGCCGCCCGCTTAGCCGCGCCCGCCGCGAAGAAGGCCGCCCACTCACGCAGCGCCGGCTCCACCTTGGGGAGCAGCTCCCACACGCTCTGCGGCCTCCGCCGCCTGGCTGATGGCGGCTCGGCGCGGGCGGCTACCACGGCCGCGGCGGCCCGCAGTGCCGCCAGGTGCGCGTTCACGTACCTGGCGCCCGCATTCGGCTCGTCTTCGGCGGCTGCCAGGCCGTGCCTAGCCGACTCCATCAGCGCCAGGGCCGAGGGAGCCACACGGCACTGTTGCCATTGCCGTCCTGGCCTCGCCTGAACGATCGCGCTCATCGACACTCCTTCTCAGGTGCTCGGCCGGGCGGGACGCTTCCCCACGCCACACCCGGCCGATCGAGCAACCGAGGGGGCCCGGCTGCAATTCGCACACCGCTATTCGAACATACATTCGTTCGAAAGTCTAGCGGTGGCATCTGCGTTCGAAGTTACCTGCAGGGTCTGACAAAACGGCCGGCGGCCGCGCTGACCAGTAGGAACGGTGACCAGGACCAGCGCCAGCACAAGCTCCAGGACCGACGACGGTGGCACGCCGGGAGCGGTCAGGTCGTGGCGGCAACTACGCTTACCGCGTGCAGGACGAACCGAGCATCGCGGACCTGGCCCGGCCAGAGTTCCGGGCCATGCTCAGTGAGCTCACTGCCATCTATGCCGCAGCCATGGGTGCCGGGTCAGCTGAGCTGCCAGCCCGGCGCGCGATCATGGAGCGCCACACCGCGAACCCGTACTTCCGCTGTGTCGTGGCCACGTCCGGCGATCCGGGCCGCGTAGTGGCCTTCGCCTATGGATTCCGCGGCGCTCCCGGCCAGTGGTGGCATGACGTGGTCAGGGCGGGCCTTACGGCCACGGCAGGGTCGGCCGCCGCGTCCGCGTGGCTCGATGACGTCATGGAAATAGCCGAGGTCCATGTTCTGCCCGAGTATCAGGCGCGCGGCATCGGCCGACAGATGCTGCTGTCGCTGACCAGGGACCGGGACGAGCGAGTGGCATTGCTGTCCACCAGGGATGCGCCAACGCCGGCCCGGCACCTCTATCAACGACTCGGGTTCGCCGAACTGCTGCCGCAATTCGAGTTTCCCGGTGGCGGCCCGCTGTACGTCGTCATGGGGGCGCTACTGCCGCTCGGCCAGAAACGGGATCAGGCTGCGGCTGGGCCGCAGGGGGCGCCAGAGGCGCCGGCCGCACCGTCAGGCTGACGTCGTCAGGCTGACGCCGCCGGACCAAGACCCAGCACCTGGTAGATCTCCCTGGTCGCGCGCGAGCCGTTGAGGGTGAAGAAGTGCAGGCCCGGCACACCTTCGGCGAGCAGTCGCTCGCACAAGGCAGCCGCGAACTCGACGCCGATCTTGCGCACGGCCGACTTATCGTCCGCGTGCGCATGCAGCTCGTCGGCTAGCTCGGGCGGGAACCGGCACCCGGAAAGCAAGGCAGCGCGCTCGATTCCCGACACCGAAATGATCGGCATGATGCCGGGGATGATCGGAACGTCACAGCCGCGAGCTGCTACGGCATCGCGAAGCCGCAGGTAGTCCTCGGGATAGAAGAACATCTGGGTGATCGCGAAGTCGGCTCCGGCGCGGACCTTGCGCACGAAGAAATCGACTTCCGACTCCCAGCTCGCTGACCGGATGTGACCCTCGGGGAACGCGGCGACGCCGACACAGAAGTCACCTGACGCCCGGATCAGGCGGACAAGCTCGTCGGCATAGCGCAGACCGTCCGGGTGCGCTGTCCATTCCGCTCGGGGGTCACCCTGCGGGTCGCCCCGGAGCGCCAGCACATTCCGGACGCCGACATCGGCATACGAACCGATGACGTGGCGGAGCTCGGCAACGGAGTGATTCACCGCCGTCAGGTGACCGAGCGGGGTAAGCGTGGTTTCAGCAGCGATCCGGCCCGTCACCCGGACGGTGCGATCGCGGGTAGACCCGCCAGCGCCGTAGGTCACCGAGACGAAGGTCGGCCGGAGCGGCTCAAGCTGGCGGATCGCCAGCCAGAGCCGTTCTTCGTCGGCTTCTGTCTTAGGCGGCATGAACTCGAAGGAAAACGACTGGCGGCCAGCAGCCAGCAAGTCTCTGATCGCGGGAGCTGGACCAACCGGCATGCTCCCAGGTTATCGGTAGCAGTCTCTGGTCGACGCGTCCGCGTGCTGTCAGCTGCGGCTAGTCTCACGATCATGGCTACCGACCGGACCGACCGGCCCGACCGGCCCGACCGGACCGACCACGACCTGGCCAGCGCGGCCGGCTCGGCTGCCGGTCGCGCTGGAGCCGGCCGTGCAGGTGGCAGTGCCGGCAGCACGCCATCGCGTGCCAGCTTCGGCACCACTGGTCATAAGGCGGCCGGCCCGGCCGATGCCAGCGGCGCGACCGCCGACCCGGCCGGGCTCCGTCGCATCCGGCGTGAGGTTGGCCGGACGCTAGAGCTGTTCCTCGGACAGCAGCGCGCCGTGCTGCGCGGGATCAGCGAGGACATGGTGCCCTGGCTGGACGCCGTGGACGGGCTGCTCGCCGGCGGCAAACGGCTGCGTCCCGCCTTCTGCTACTGGGGCTGGCGAGCCGCCGGCGCCGATGACTGCCCGCAGATCTATACGGCCGCCGCTGCCCTGGAGTTGCTCCAGGCAAGCGCGCTGATCCATGACGATGTCATGGACGCCAGCGAAACCCGGCGGGGCCGGCCCGCCGTGCACAAGCAGTTCGCAGCCCGCCACCAGGCAGCGGGGCACACTGGCTCGGCAGAGCAGTTCGGCGTCGGCGCGGCGATCCTCATCGGCGACGCGCTGCTGGCCTGGACCGACCAGCTCTACCACGACAGCGGCCTCGCTGCCGACGCCCTGCGCCGTGGCCAGCCCTCGCTGGACGCGATGCGCACCGAGGTCGCGGCCGGGCAGTACCTCGACCTGGTGAACCAGGTCAGCGGCAGCGCCTCGGTAGCCGCCGCGATGCGGGTTGTTACCTATAAGACCGCTAAATACACCATAGAGCGCCCGCTGCTGCTGGGCGCGGCGCTCGCTGGGCG
Source organism: uncultured Actinomycetota bacterium (assembly GCA_963795265.1). Lineage (GTDB taxonomy): Bacteria > Actinomycetota > Actinomycetes > Streptosporangiales > Streptosporangiaceae > JAJYUU01. The sequence continues at coordinate 211,418 of CAWCHF010000009.1, forward strand.
CGGTGCCGTCGCCGCGACGTGCTCGGCGTATGGCCTCCCGCTCGGGGTCGCGTTCCAGCTCCGCGATGACGTCCTTGGCCTTTTCGGCGACCCGGCAAAGACCGGCAAACCGATCACCGGGGACATCAAGGAGGGCAAGCAGACGGTGCTGGTGGCACTCGCCCGCGAGCGAGCATCCAGCCCGGCAGGCCGCGTTGCTGGACCGGTACCTGGGCGACCGCTCGCTGTCAGATGCCGCAGCCGCCGATGTTCTGACTGTCATCGCCGACACCGGAGCACTGGCCGAGTGCGAGGCGATGATCGCGGGCTGCGCCAAGGAAGCGGTGGCAGCCCTGGACGGAGCGGCGATCCCGGACGAGGCGCGAGCCGCCCTCACCGCTCTGGCGGTCATGGCCACCGAGCGCGACGAGTAAGCCGCCGTCGACGTGGTCGCGGCTGCCCCGGCGGTGTCGCACTGCCGTTTCGCCGGATAAATCCTGATTTATATCTCAGCGGTGAGGCTTGAGTGGCCTTGTCTGGCAGCGCGGTCACAGCTGTTTTAGCGGCGCAGTCACAAAGCCGATCATCTTGTATCGGACATGCCACAACGCCGCTACAACCAGGCGGATGGCAAGCACGGAGAACTCGCCGCCGCCGCATTACCGCAGCCGGCTGGCGAAGCGCGCGGCGGCGGCACCGGGCGCTGCCGCCTCGGTGATGGCCCGGACGACGACGATCCGGGTCGCGCCGGCCGCGAGCACCTGGTCCAGGTTGGCCTCGTCGATGCCGCCGATGGCGAACCACGGCCGCGCCGCCCGCAGGCCCGCCGCGTACCGGACCAGGTCCAGCCCGGGCGCGGGACGGCCGGGCTTGGTCGGCGTCGGCCATACCGGCCCGGCGCAGAAGTAGTCGGCCGCCGGCTCGGCGCTGGCCGCCAGCGTCTCAGTCGCGGCGTGCGAGGACAGCCCGATCAGCGGGCCCGGGCCGATGAGCTGCCGCGCGACCGCGGCGGGCAGGTCATCCTGGCCAAGGTGCAGCACGTCGGCGCCGCGGCATAGGCAACGTCGGCGCGGTCGTTCACCGCCAGCAGCGCGCCGTGCGCGTCGCAGGCCGCCCGGAACACCTCCAGGTAGCGCAGCTCCTGGCCTGCTTCCAGGCCCTTCTGCCGCAGCTGGACGATGTCCACGCCGGTGCTGAGCACCTCGTCAAGGAAGCGCGGCAGGTCGCCCTGGCGCTCCCTGGCGTCGGTGCACAGGTACAGCCGCGCGGCTGCCAGCCGGTCCCGCAGGCGGTCAGAGCGGTCAGGCACGCTCAGAAGGCTAGCGCCTGCGCCCGCCTGTTCACCTCGGTGCGCCGGTGCTCGGCCAGCGCCTGGACCGGCGTGCCGGGCAGCGAGTCGTCAGCGGTGAACAGCCAGCTCAGCGCCTCGGTCTCGGTGAACCCGCAGTCGAACAGCAGGGTCAGCGTGCCGCTGAGGCCATGGAGGACCTGGTCGCCGTCGAGGAACCCGGCAGGGACGGCGAACTCGCCGTTGGGACGCTGCACCGCAAGCAGCTTGCGGTCGCGGAGCAGTTGCTTGACCCGGCTTACCGGCAGGCCAAGCCGGTCAGCGACGTCGGGAACGCTCAGCCAGTCACCGACGATGGCGTCGGTCGGGGGGTCGATCTGTGCCACGTGAGGAGCTTCCCACATCGGCCCGCCGCCAAAACCTGCCGCATCCAGCCAAGTCCGGCGCGCGGCTCGAAAGCTGTCAGCCAGCGAGCGCGCAGTCCCGGACCGCGATCCCGGGATCGGCCAGCCTGGCCGGCGTCGACTGCGGTACCCGCCTCGATCAGCCGCCGCGCCTGGAGCAGGTCGCGCGGCGGCCGACGGTCAGCGCCGCCGCCAGCCGGTCGCCCGCCAGCCAGCAGGCCGCCCACCGCTCCGCTGCCGGGTCGCCGCGCCAGATCAGCCGGTCGGCGCCGCCGTGCCAGCCGACGTACTGCACCATCCGGCCGAACTGTTCCGACCAGAAGTACGGAACGGGGTCGTAGCCGGCCTCTCCGCCCAGGATGTTCGCGGCCACGACCTCGGGCGCGTGCAGCGCGATATCCCAGTGCTCGAACCGAAGCTGCCGCTCGTACCGGCCGACCAGAACGACGGCGCAGTCGCCGACCGCGTACACCCCGGGCACGGAGCTCCGCAGCTGCGCGTCGACGGCCACGCCGTTGTCCAGCCGGACGCCCGAGTCAGCCAGCCAGCCGACCTCGGCCGGACCCCGACGGCGGTCACGACGACGTCGGCCGGCAGCCAGCCGCCGTCGGCAAGCGCGATGCCGCCCGGCTCGATGGCGGCCACCGCCTCGCCCAGCCGCAAGCTCCACGCCCGCCTCGGCGTACCAGGGAAGCGGTCATGCCGCCGACCTCGGCGCCGATCGCGGCGGCGAGCGGCGCCTCGGCCGCTTCCAGCACGCGTGACCTGGCAGCCGCGGCCGGCCGCCGCGGTGGCCAGCTCGGCGCCGATCCAGCCGGCCCCGACGATGGCCAGCCGGGTGCCGGGCGTGAGCAGCGGCGCGAAGCGCCAGCGCGTCGTCGAGCGGTCCGCAGCACCCGCTGCGGCCCGTGGCCTGGCAGCCGGACCGGGCTCGCGCCGGTGGCGAGGACCAGGCGCGTCCCACTCGTACTCGCCGCGATCGGTGCGCAGCACGCCGTCGCCGAGCCCGGTCGGCGCGCTCGCCGAGCCGCAGGTCGACGCGACAGCGACTCGAGGTCGGCCCGCAGGCCGGTGTCGTCGAGCTCGCCGGTCATCACCTTCTTCGACAGCGGCGGCCGGTCGTACGGCGGCCGCGCCTCCGCGCCGATCAGCGTCACCGCGCCGGCGTATCCCCGGCGCGCAGTTCCTCGACGACCCGCAGCCCGGCCAGCCCGGCGCCCGCGACGACCACCCTGCCGGGCCCGTCATCTGTCCATCGTCTCCCGCCTCACCAGCGCACGCCGATCCGGATGGCTGACTCCAAGCCGACTACATCGTGCCGCAATACGCTGACCCGGCGCATCGGTGCCGGGAACGCACCCCGGCGGCTAGCGGGGGCATCGACTGCACTAGCTGGCCGGCATCGACTGCCATGCTGGCGCGGATCGCCGCTAGGCTGGTGGGATATCGCGCGGGAGTCCGGTGCTGACCGGACTGAGAGGGCGGCTGGCGAGCCGCCGACCGCAGGAACCTGATCCGGGTCATGCCGGCGAAGGGAGCGGACATGAGCGCTCAGACCGAGTGACCAGCACCGATGCCGACGTGCTGATCATCGGCGGCGGCGTGATCGGCCTCGGCATCGCCTGGCGGGCCGCCCAGCAGGGCCTGCGGGTCGTGCTCGCCGATCCCGCAGCCAGGCCACGGCGCCACCCACGCGGCCGCGGGCATGCTGACCCCGATCGCCGAGGCCGCCTACGCCGAGCGCGAGATCTTCGACCTCGGCCAGGACTCGCTGCGCCGCTACCCGGCCTTCGTCGCCGAGCTGCAGAGCCGTGACCGGCCTGCCGACCGGGCTTCCGGCAGACCGGCACGCTCCAGGTCGCCTACGACAGCGACGACCTGGCCATGCTGGCCGAGACCCGGGCGCTCCAGGAGTCGTTCGGCGTGCACCTGCAGCAGCTGACCGCGCGCGAGTGCCGGGCAGGCCGAGCCGATGCTGGACCCGTCGGTGCGCGGCGGGCTGCTGGCCGCCGACGACGGCTCCGTCGACCCGCGGCTGCTGGCGGCGGCGCTGCTCGACCGCGGCCGAAGGCGCGGGCGCGCGGCTCGTCCGCAGCGCGTCACCGAGATCAGCTGCGCCGGCGGGCCGGGCCGACGGCGCCCGGCTGGCCGACGGCAGGCTCGTGCACGCGCCGTGGGTCGTGCTGGCGGCGGGCTGGCAGTCGGCCGCGCATCGCCGGCCTGCCGGCTGGCGATCGCGCCGCCGGTCCGGCCGGTCAAGGGCCAGATCATCCGGCTGCGCACGGCCGCGACCGCGGCCGCCGGGCTGCCGCCGGGCTGCTCCGGCGGACGGTGCGCGGCATCGTCCGCGGCTCCAGCGTCTACCTCGTGCCGCGAGACAGCGGCGAGCTGGTGGTCGGCGCGACCCAGGAGGAGCTGGGCCCGGACACGACGGTCACCGCGGGCGGCGTCTGGGAGCTGCTGCGCGACGCGCGGACGCTGGTGCCCGGCATCACCGAGCTCGAGCTCGCCGAGCGGTGGCCGGGCCTGCGGCCGGGCACGCCGGACAACGCGCCGGTCATCGGCCCGAGCGAGCTGCCCGGCCTGGTGCTGGCCACCGGCCACTTCCGCGCCGGCGTGCTGCTGGCGCCGGTCACGGCGGACACTGTCGCCGCACTTCCTGCGCACCGGGACGGCTGATCCGCTCTGGCGGGCGTTCGGCGCCGGCCGCTTCCCCAGCGCGCACGCGGCCCGGTCGGCCCGCCGCAGCTGCAGGAGGCGACGCGCATGCAGATAGTCATCAACGGCCAGCCCCGCACCAGGCCGCACGGCCATGTCGCTGGCGCCGGCGGTCGCGCTGCTGACCGCGCCGAGACCGGCGTGGCGGCCGCGGTCAACGGCGACGTGGTGCGCCGCGGCAGCCTGGGCAAGCGACGCCGCTGGCCGACGGCGACGAGGTCGAGGTGCTGACCGCGGTGCAGGGAGGCTGACAGTGGACGATCCGCTGCTGATCGCCGGGGAGAGCGTTCAGCTCCCGGCTCATCATGGGCACCGGCGGCGCGCCGAGCCTGGACGTGCTCGACCGCGCGCTGGCCGCCTCCGGCACCGAGCTGACGACAGTCGCCATGCGCCGGGTCGACCCGGCCGCGGCCGGGTCGGTGCTCGACGTGCTGGCCGACCGCGGCATCCGGGTGCTGCCCAACACGGCCGGCTGCTTCACCGCCGTCGAGGCAGTCCGGGTCGCCAGGCTGGCCCGCGAGGCGCTCGGCACCAGCTGGGTCAAGCTCGAGGTCATCGCCGACGAGCGGACGCTGCTGCCCGATCCGGTCGAGCTGCTGACGGCGGCCGAGCAGCTGGTCGCCGACGGCTTCACCGTGCTGCCGTACACCAGCGACGACCCGGTGCTGGCCCGGCGGCTCGAGCAGGCGGGCTGCGCCGCGGTCATGCCGCTCGGCTCCCCGATCGGCTCCGGCCTCGGCATCCGCAACCCGCACAACATCGAGCTGATCGTCGAGTCCGCCGGCGTGCCGGTGATCCTGGACGCCGGGATCGGCACCGCCAGCGACGCGCGCCATCGCGATGGAGCTCGGCTGCGCCGCGGTGCTGCTGGCGACCTCGGTGACCAGGGCGCGGACCCGGAGCTGATGGCTGAGGCCATGCGGCCTCGGCGGTGGCTGGCCGGCCGCGGCTGGCGTACCGGGCCGGCCGGGTGCCCGCGCCGCCGTTATGCGCTCGCATCGTCCCCGTCGGCGAGCTGACCTGCCAGCCCCGATTGCTGCCGTTCGCCGGCCCTGGTCGAACCTTCAGCCGCATCGTTACCGGGCGCGGAACTGGTATACGGCCCCTACAATTCTCCCGATGGATACGACGTTGTCGGCCCCGATCGGGCAGTTGCTGGACGGCCGGTACCTGGTCGAGTCGCAGCTTGCCCGTGGCGGCATGGCTACGGTCTACCTGAGCCGGGACATCCGGCTGGACCGCACTGTCGCGCTCAAGATCGCCCATCCGGAGCTGGCCCGCGACCAGGAGTTCGTCGCCCGGTTCATCAGCGAGGCGCGGTCCGCGGCCCGGCTGTCCAGCCCGAACGTCGTCGCCGTCTTCGACCAGGGCTCCACCGGCGACCTGCACTACATCGCGATGGAGTACGTGCCCGGGCCGACCCTGCGCGAGCTGCTGACCGCGCGCGGGGCGCTCAGCCCGCGCGAGGCGCTGGACATCATCGAGCGGGTGCTGGCCGGGCTGGCCGCCGCGCATGACGCCGGCATCATCCACCGCGACGTCAAGCCCGAGAACGTGCTGCTCGGGACCGGCACCTCGGTCAAGGTCGCCGACTTCGGCCTGGCCAGGGCCGCGGCCGGGGTCAGCCACACCAAGACCGGCCTGCTGATCGGGACCGCCGCCTACCTGGCGCCGGAGCAGGTGTCCGGCAATGTCGTCGGACCAGCGCACCGACGTGTACGCGGCCGGCGTGATGCTGTTCGAGATGCTGACCGGCGTCCAGCCGCATACCGGCGAGACGCCGCTGGCGGTCGCCTACAAGCACGTCAACTCGGTCGTGCCGCCGCCGTCGAGCGTGAACGCCGAGCTGCCAGCCGCGCTCGATGCCCTCGTCGCCCTGGCACCAGCCGCGATCCCGAGCTGCGGCCGCCGGACGCACGGCACTACCTGAAGGCGATCACCGAGGTGCGCCGCGGCATGCCGCTGCCGTCCGCAGCCGCGGCATGGCCGTGCACCCGAGGACGGCAGCGCGTCACGGCTCCGGCGGATCGGGACAGCTACCCGCGCCATGCCACGGCCGCGCTGCCGGTACCGCCCGGCCAGTGGCCGGCCCGGTGTCATCCGCGGTACCGGGCGCGGGCTACGGCGCGCCCGGCGTTCCGCCGACACCGACGGCATGGCCAGCCAGCGGCAGCGACGAGCCGGCCCGGCAGGCGCCAACCACACGATGATCGTGCCGACCGGCGGACTGGACCGGACTTCCGCCTGACGGCCGGCTACGCGGCCGGCCGTCGGCGCGTCCCGCGGCTACCGCGATCCGTTGCTGCAGCGCTGGCTGTTCAGCCGCCGGATCCTGATCATCCTCGCTGTCGTGGTCGTGGCCGGTGCTGTCTGGTGGCTGCAGCCGGGCCAGTACTTCAGCGGTGCCGTCGGTGCTCGGGCTGCAGCGTCCGCACCGCTCGAGCCGACCTGTCGAACGCCGGGCCTGGTCGCCGTGTCCGGCAAGGCCAGGCACAGCAACAGTCCCGGCCGGCGAGGTCATCGGGACCGACCCGGCGGCCGGGCGCAGGTCAAGCACGGCGGCAAGGTCACCCTGATCGCGTCGCTCGGCCCGGTCCTGGTCACCGTGCCGTCGGTGACCGGCCAGCCGCTCGCCCAGGCCGAGCAGGCGCTGAAGGCCGCGGGCTCAGCCCGGCCCAGCCCACCGGCGAGACCTCGACGCAGCATCCCGGCCGGGCGTCGTCATCGCGACCAACCCGGTCGCCTACACGCACTGGCCGAAGGACCAGCCCGTCGCACCTCGTGGTCAGCCCGGGCCGCCGCTGCCCAACTTCGTCGGCCAGCAGGTGGCCGCCGCGCAGGCCGCGGCGCAGGCGGGCGGCTACTCAGCATCAGCCAGCAGCCGGGGCCAACAGCACGCAGCCGCCCGGCACATCGATCAAGCAGGACCCGCTGCCAGGCACGCCGATCACGCCCGGTGAGGTCGTCACCGTGTGGGTGTCGCCGGGACCGGCGCAGGTGAGCGTCCCCGACGTCACCGGCATGAACCTCAACCAGGCGGAGGCACGCGCTGCGCCGCGGCCGGATTCCACGTGTCGGTCAATCAGATCGGCCTCGGCGACCGCGTCGATCAGCTACAGCCCGACAGGGCCAGCAGCCGCAGGGCTCCACGATCACCATCACGGTGGGCTTCGGCTTCTGGCCGCTCAGCCGCGCGCTCAGTCAGCGGCGGGCCCTCGCCGTCCTTCTCCTGGTAGGAGTAGCGCTGCTCCGCCAGGGATCGGCGGTGTTGTGGTAGCCGCGTTCCTCCCAGAATCCGCGGCGGTCCGCGGTCAGGTACTCGATCGCGCGGATCCACTTCACGCTCTTCCAGGCGTACAGGTGCGGCACGACCAGCCGCAGCGGGTAGCCGTGCTCGGGCGTGAGCCGGTCCCCGTCGCGGTGGGTTGCCAGCATGGTGTGCTCGGCAGCGAAGTCGGCGATCCGGATGTTGGCGCTGTAGCCGAAGTCGGCCCAGATCATCACGTGCGTCACCGCGGCCGCCGGCGGGAACCGGCGCAGCACCTCGGCGCCAGGATGCCGGCCCAGCGGACGGCCGGGCACGGTGAACTTGGTCACGCAGTGGAAGTCGGCGATGACCTCGCTGACCGGCATGGCCGCCGACGTCGTCCCAGCGCAGCCGGGCCTCGGCGCCTGACTCCGTCGCCCCGAAGATCCGCAGGTCCCAGGTCTGTCCTGGTGGAACGCCGGGACGGGCCGTAGTGCAGGACCGGCAGCGTCCGCGGGACGTACTGGCCGGGCGGCAGCGCCTGCTCCTGGCTCGGGCCGTGCCGGAGCTGCTCCGGCCCTGCTCGCCGGACGGCATGCCCGCCGCCGGCAGACGCCAGCGGCTCAGCGCTGGCGCGCATCGGCCCCAGCGCGCCCGGGTCGCCCGGCTGGCTCGCCAGCAGGCCCGGCCGCGCTCGCCGCGTTCGCCGCGGCTCGCGCGCACCAGTGTCGGGCTGCGCCATGTCCCGCTGACCTGCCCCTTCCCGAATGCGCGCCGCACCCAGCCGCGACGTCGACCCTTGTCCCCCGCAGGTGCAGCTATCTTGCCACCCCGCCGAAAGTGCCTGAGCCGCACCCACCGCGCAGCGCGCATCCACGGCCGGTGCGCTAAGCTACCGACGTGCGTAGCGAGTATTGGTTTGGTTTTGGCTACCGGCCCGGCCCTGGGACGGTCGCTCGCCAGACTCTGCGCTGACGCAAGGCGACACCTACTTCAAGCCCCGGGCCAGATCGGTCCGGGGCTTTCGTCATGATGGGACAAGGAGGACGCGATGGTGGTGGTGATGGCCCCCGAGGCCACCGAGACAGACATTGCCGAGATAGTCGACCTGGTCGGCGCGGCTGGCGGCGAGGCATTCGTCAGCCGCGGGCGTGTCCCGCACGATCATCGGCCTGGTCGGCGACGTCGAGCAGTTCGGCGCGCTCAACCTGCGCAGCTACCCCGGCGTCAGCGATGTCGTCCGCATCTCCGTCCCGTACAAGCTGGTCAGCCGCGAGCATCATCCGCACCGGTCGACGATCACCGTCGGCGGCGTGCCGATCGGGCCCGGACAACGTGACGGTCATCGCCGGGCCTTGCACCGTGGAGACACCGGAGCAGACGCTGACCGCGGCCCGGATGGCCAAGGCAGCCGGCGCCTCGCTGCTGCGCGGCGGCGCCTACAAGCCCCGGACCTCGCCGTACGCGTTCCAGGGGCTTGGCGAGGCAGGCCTGCGCATCCTCGCCGACGTCCGGGCCGAGACCGGCCTGCCGGTCGTCACCGAGGTCATCGACCCGGCATCCGTGGACCTGGTCTGCTCCTACGCCGACATGCTCCAGGTCGGCACCCGCAGCATGCAGAACTTCACGCTGCTGCAGGCCGTTGGCTCGGCCAGCAAGCCGGTCCTGCTCAAGCGCGGCATGAACGCGACCATCGAGGAGTGGCTGATGGCCGCCGAGTACATCGCGCAGCGCGGCAACCTCGACATCGTCCTGTGCGAGCGCGGCATCAGGACGTTCGAGACCGCGACCAGGAACACCCTGGACATCAGCGCCGTGCCTGTCGCCCAGCGGCTGTCGCACCTGCCGGTGATCGTGGATCCGTCGCACTCGGGCGGCCGCCGGGACCTCGTGCTGCCGCTGAGCCGGGCCGCCATCGCCGTCGGCGCCGACGGCATCATCGTCGACGTGCACCCGCAGCCCGCGGCCGCCATGTGCGACGGCGACCAGGCGCTGACCGGCGACGACATCCGGGAACTCGGGCAATGGCGGCACGCTGCCGCAGCTGCTCGGCCGCACGCTGACCCCGGCGATCAGCCGCGCCATCGGTGACCTGCGCGAGCGAGTCGCGCAGCACGGTGACTGCGGCCACGCTCGAGCCAGCAGGCCGGCGACCGCCGGGATGACCTCGCTGCCCATGACCTCGAGCGGCTTCAGGCTCCAGACGCCGGCGACGCCGCCGATGGCCATGTCGAAGCCCATCTCGGCGAGCCCGGCCAGCTGGTCCACGACCTCGCGGCCTTCTCGCCCGCGCTCGCCGACGTCGAACCGGAAGATAGCAGGTCTTCTCGATCTCGTCGTAGTCGCGGCCCTCGGCCTCGCAGTGCGCCCGCAGCACGTCCAGCTTGCGGGCCAGGTCCGGGCCGGGGAACAGGTTGCACGCCTGCGCGTAGCGGGCCACCAGCCGCAGCGTCTTGCGCTCGCCGGAGCCGCCGATCATGATCGGCGGATGCGGCCTGCTGACCGGCGCGGCGGCTGTTCAGCGGCCGTTCGAGCTGGTAGTGCTTGCCGCGGAAGGGAGCCTCGTCGCCCCGCCACATCTGCAGGCAGATCTGCAGCGTCTCCTCGAGCCGCTCGAATCGCTCGGCGAGGGGCGGGAACGGGATGCCAAGGCCGCGCGCCTCCTCCTCGTTCCACGCCGCGCCGATGCCCAGCCAGGCCCGACCGCCCGAGAGCACGTCAAGCGTCGTGACGATCTTGGCCAGGATGCCAGGGTGCCGGTAGACGGCGCCGGTGACCAGGGTCAGCAGCCGGGCCCGGGAGGTGCAGGCGGCCAGGTAGCCAAGCGTCGTGTAGGCCTCGAGCATGTCCTGCTCAGGCGGGCCGATCATGGAGATCTGGAAGAAATGGTCCATCACGCCGATGCTGTCGAAGCCGGCCTCGTCTGCGGTCCTCGCGACGGCCGCGAGCTTGCTGCCGAGCTGGTCGGCCGAGCCCGCGCCGTTGAAGTCCGGGATCTGCAAGCCAATTCTCACGTCTGTCACCTCGCTGACGACAGCCTGCCACAGCCTCCGGGGCAGGCTGTTCTGTTCACGCATACCCCCGATTACCCGGTATCTTGTGAAAGTCTTGACCTGAGCCTTGCTTGACTGCGACCAAAGAGCTGTGACCGGGAACCGCGCGGAGAGATCGATGCTGACGATCCGCCACCAACGCCGCCGTGCCTGGCGGGTCTCGTTCCGGTGCCTGGCGTTCGCTGCCCGGCCGCCAGGCTCGACCCGGTCAGACCGTGACCGACCATCACCAAGCGATCCGCCGCCGTCCAGCATCAGGCTTCGCCACGCACTACGGCCTGGCAGAGAACGCATCTGGCTACTCCGTCATCGTGGCGGCCAGCCAGCGGACGGCCTGGGTTTTCGGCGGCACCAATCCCGGCGGTCCGAGCACGCCGGTCGCCGCGCGCTGGAACGGCCGGAACGCTGACGCCCGCCCGGCTGCCGGGCGGGCTGACCGGATTCATCAGTGACGCCAGCGCGCCGTCGGCACGCGACGTCTGGGCCGTCAGCCAGTACGGCGGTTACGTCCTGCACTGGAACGGCCGCCGGTGGCACGTCGCCCGGCGCTGGCACGGCGGCCAGATTACCGACGTGATGGCCGTGTCGGCGCAAGGACGTCTGGGTCTTCGGCACCACGGCGTCGGGCTTCACAGGGACCGGCACCTGGCACTACGACGGGACGCGTGGCGGCAAGTGGCCGGCCCGGCCAGGGCGGTATTCCGCGCCAGCGCGGTATCTCGGCGCGACATCTGGGCGATCGCCGCGACCAGCCGCGCCGACTACGTCCTGCACTTCAACGGGTCGGCGTGGCGGCGAGTCCGGGCCGGCCGCCTGTTCAACGGCGTCCAGCTCCACGACATCCTCGCGGTGTCCGACGCAGAACGTGTGGGTGGCCGGCACCACGATAAGCAATCGGGCGCGACCAGCCTGGTGCTCGCCCACTGGGACGGCCATGGCTGGACCAGGGTGCTGACGCGGCGCGGCGCGCTGGCTGGCAATCTCGCGGCCGGACGGAACGGCGCCGTCCTGCTCACCGCGACGCCGACCGAGCCTGGCCGCGGCTGGCCTGGTCATCCAGGCCTCGCGCGCGGCTGCTGTCGGCGACGGTCGCGTCCAGTCTCGGCGAGGGCAGCGGCGTCAGCGACGTGGCGCTGCCCGCGCGCAGCCTTGACATCTGGGCTAGCCGGCGGGATCCTGACCCGCCCGGCGGCGACGCCGCGATCTGGGCTGGCCCGCTGGCGCACCCCGTCGGCGCACGCGGGATCGACAACGACTTAGCCACATCGAGCGCGGCGAAAGCGGGCCGCTAGCCCAGGCCGGGACGGTGCTCCTGGGCCGCGGCCGCGAGCTCCTCGGCCAGGTCGTCGGCGTCCAGCCGCGCCTCGATCCTGCGCAGGTCCTCGATCGTGGCTCTGGTCTCGACCTGCCGCGGGGTTAGCAGCGAGCAGCAGTCCTCATCAGGCAGCTCGGAGATGGCCAGCGTGGAGATCCGGCGCGCCTCGGCCATGATCTCGGACTTGTCCAGGCCGATGAGCGGCCGCAGGATCGGCAGCGGCACCGCGTCATCCAGCGCGGTGATGTTGGTCAGCGTCTGGCTGCTGACCTGGCCCAGCGAGTCGCCGGTGACCAGCGCCGCGGCGCGCAGCCTGCGCGCCAGCGCTGCGCCGGTCTTCAGCATCAGCCGCCGCTGCGCGACGATCTGCAGCTGCCCGGCTCCGGAGCTGGCCAGCCGCCGCTGCGCGTTGCCGAACGCGACCACGAACAGCCGGGAATCGCCCTGGTAGCGGTCCAGCTGCCGGGCCAGGCCGTACGCCTTGTAGACCGACTCCGGCCCGGTCAGCGGCATGCCGGAGAAGTGCAGGAAACTGCAGCGCAGGCCGCGCCGCATCATCCGGTAGGCGGCCACCGGCGAGTCGATGCCGCCGGACATCAGCACCAGCGCGCGCCCGCTCATGCCAACCGGCAGCCCGCCCTGGCCGGGCCAGCCCTCGGTGAACACGAACACCTCGCGCTGATCGACCTCGACGAAGACGGTGGTGTCCGGCGTGCGCAGGTTCACCGGGTAGCCGTACTCCTGCTGGATCTCGCCGCCCGATCTGCACCGCCAGCTCCGCCGAGGTCACCGGGAAGCGCTTGTCGCGGCGCCGGGCCCGCACCGCGAACGAGCCCTGGCAGCCGGCCGCCAGCTCCACGGCGGCTGCGATCGCCGCCTCCGGATCCTTGGCGACCCGGACGGCCCGGCAGACCCTGGCCAGGCCCATGACGTAGCTCATCCGCTCGGCGACCAGGTCGACTGCGGACTCCGCGATCAGGCCGCCAGCCGCCGCGCCGGCCACCCGCAGCACGATGACGCCCTCGCGCTGCCAGACGCGCACCTGCACGCCGAGGTCGCGGACGGCCCGCCTGATGTTCTCGTGCAGCAGCCGCTCGAACTGCTGCCGGTTCCGCCCTTTCAGCACGATCTCGCCGAGCTTGAGCAGCACGCACGGCTCACTGACCTGGCGCGGTAGCCAGGTCAGGATCGTCGGGCTTGGCAACCGGCAGCACGGACATCCCAACAGTCTGCCACCTGAACCGGGCCGCGATCACCGAAGCAGCCCGGCGATCGGCCGCGACGGCCGCGGCCGGGGCCGCGGGTGTGCGCACCGAACTGTCAGGAAGCGGCGACAATCTTCAACTTGGCCGCGTCGGTGAGTATCTGCTCAGATACTGATAGTGAGATCACGCTGAAGGCAGGAGGCGTTCGGCATGACACGCGCTGCGTATGGGCTGACCGGCGGCAGCCCGCACCATGGCCGCTGGATCGCCCTGACGGCCGCGGGCGCGGTGCTGGTCTTCGCTGCCGCGGCGGCAACGCTGGCGGCGGTAAATCAGCCGGTTAGGCAGCGGCAGCCCGCCGTCAGGTGGTGTCGCCAGCGGCCACGGCCGGGTCAGCAGCACCTCCGGGCTGAGCAGCACCTCCGGGCTGAGCAGCACCTCTGGTCGCGCCGGCGCAGCTGCCGCGCATCCGGCCCGGCGCTGGCTGGCAGCCACCGCATCGTCGTCGCACCACGAGCGGCGGGCTCGCCGCACGCCAGGCGGTGGTCTGGTTCCTGACCCGTTACTTCGCGGCCATCAACGCCCACGACTACCGTGCTTATCGCCGCCTGTTCGGCCCTGCGACCCGCGGCGGGCTATCGCAGGCAGCGTTCATCGCCGGGTACGGCACGACGCGGGATTCAGCGGCTAGACTTCGCCGCATCCGCGTGACCGGTCCAGCGGCAGCTGGACGCGACGGTCAGCTTTACCAGCCACCAGCAACCGGGCCAGAGCCTGTCCCAGTCATCGTGCACGGTGTGGCACATCTCGCTGTACCTCACCAGGAGAGCGGAACGGCTACCTGCTGCAGGCACCGCCAGCCGGGCTACCAGGCGTCGTTCCGCGCATGTGCCTAGCTGGCGCTGTGGCTCAGGACGGCCCGCGCGTTTTGGACAGCCCGCGCGCTTCGGACAGCCCGCGCGCTTCGGGCAGCCCCGTGCTTCGGATAGCACAGAGCAACCGGTTCTCGCCGCGCTGCCAGAGCGTGCCGACCTCGCCGAACCCGGCGGCCCGCAGCCGCGGCCACGTGCACACTGAGCCGGCCAGCTGGCGAGCCGTGGTGCTCTGACTCCACCCGGCGAGCCTGCCGCTGCGGCATACAGCGGCGCCAGCGCCGGATCGGCGGCCGCGGCGATCCACCAGTCTGTCCAGCTCTCGGCCTGGCCGCCGGGGAACCGCCGCTGCTCCTCCCGCTCGATCAGCGCCCGGCCGAGCCGGCGCAGCACAGGCGCGTCCTGGTCCTCGCTGAGGTGATCGCCGTTCAGCACGATGCCCGCCTGGCCGCAGCAGTCCGGCAAGTTCGGCGTAGAGCGCCGCGAGCGCGTCTTGCGGCAGCCAGTGCAGCGCGGTGGTGCTGACCGCGGCGTCCGGCGCCCTGGCCAGGCCGAGGCGCGTGGACCAGCCGGCCACGCGCAGGTCGGCGTCGGCGAAGCGAAGCCCGGGCCAGGCTCGCGAACGCGGCTCGGCCGAGGGCCAGCAGCAGCGGATCTGCATCGACCGCGACGACAGTCGCCTGCGGCATCCGGTCCAGCAGCCGGGCGGCCAGCGAGCCGGGCCCGCAGCCAAGATCGAGCACGAGCGGGTCCGGCCGGCCCGCGTCTCCTCGACGGCGTCGATGAGCGCGGTGAACCTGTCCTCCCGGTCGGGCATGTATGCCTGCTGCTGCGCGTCCCAGCGGCCGTATCCATGCCTGTGCCTGCGGCCGGCTGACTGCGTCTGGCTCCGGTACTCCGTCATCTGCTGCGATCATGATCTACGCCTCCGCTGCCGGACAGCTGTGACTGTCATATAGAGTTTCACCAGTCACAACGCTAGAGCTGCGGAGCATAACTGGTCAAGTGAATTTCACCAGTCACGTCGAAACAGTCGTCACGGTGGCTGTCAGCCTGGTCAATGCCGCTGACGCCGGGTGAGTCGCACGGCCGGGCCTACCAGCCACCGGACGGCGACGTGCTGGCGCGCGCCGTGACCGCCGCGCTGCGTTCCGGCCGGTCCAGCGCACCGGAGGTCAGCCGGCCCGAAGCTGCCGAGCTCGCGACGGTCGCCGCGCACGCTGCGGACTGTCTTCGACGCAGTCGGCCGCGATGACATCGACGGCGCCGCGCGCCTGGTCAACGACCTGCTCGCCGCCACCGGCGCGCGGCCGCAGCTGGACCGGCACGACGGCGAGCCGTGGCACCTGCATTTCCACGGCCGCACCGACACGCTGGCGCAGGGCTGGGCGGCCGGCTGCGCCACCGGCCTTGCTGTCGTGCTCGGCACCGAGCTGTATGACCGGCTCGGCGTCTGCACCGCGCCGCGCTGCGACCGCGTCTACGTGGACGTGTCCCGCAACGGCACGCGGCGGTTCTGCTCGACGTCGTGCCAGAACAGGGTCAAAGCCGCGGCGTTCCGGGCCAGGCAGGGCTGAAGCAGGTCCGTAGCCCGCGACAGCCCGAGCCGGCCAGTCACAGGCGTGCCTCGCGAGCGACCCCGTTCCCGTCCGGCTCTGGTTCTGGTCAGCCGAAGAAAACCTCAGCCTCGGCATACCGCTCCGGCGGCACCAGCTTGAGCTCGGTGGTCGCCTCCGCGAGCGGCACCCGGACGATGTCGGTGCCGCGCAGCGCGACCATGCTGCCGAACGCGCCGTCCGCGATCGCGCGGATCGCGTGCACGCCGAACCGGGTCGCCAGCACGCGGTCGAACGCCGTCGGCGTGCCGCCGCGCTGGATGTGCCCGAGCACCGTGCACGCGGGCCTCCTTGCCGGTGCGCCGCTCGATCTCGTCCGCCAGCAGCTGGCCGACTCCCGCCGAGCCGGAGCAGTGCCGAACGCGTCGAGCTTCTCGTCAGCCGACCGCCTCGTCCGACCGCCTTGGGGTGCGCGCCCTCGGAGACCACCACGATCGGCGCGTACCGGGTCTGGAAGCGGTGCTGCACGTACTCGCAGACCTGCTCGATGTCGAACGGCTTCTCCGGGATCAGGATCACGTTCGCGCCGCCGGCGATGCCCGGCGTGCAGCGCGATCCAGCCGGCGTGCCTGCCCATCACCTCGACGATCAGCGCCCGGTGGTGGCTCTCGGCGGTGGTGTGCAGCCGGTCGATCGCCTCCATGGCGATGTTCACGGCGGTGTCGAAGCCGAACGTGTAGTCGGTCGCCGCCGAGGTCGTTGTCGATGGTCTTCGGCACGCCGACGACCTTGCACGCCGGCCTCGTGCAGCCGGCCGGCGACGCCGAGCGTGTCCTCGCCGCCGATCGCGACGAGCGCGTCCACGCCGAGGCTGTCGAGGTTCTCCTTGACTCGCTCGATGCCCGACTTGCCGTCCGACGGTGTTGGACTCGGCCAGCGGATTGGTCCGCGACGAGCCCAGGATCGTGCCGCCGCGCGGGCAGGATGCCGCGGACCGCGTGCACATCCAGCACCATCGTGTCGCCCTCGAGCGGGCCGCGCCAGCCGTCCCGGAACCCGATGAACTCCATCCCGTGCTCAGCTGCGCCGGTCCGCACGACCGCCCGGATGACCGCGTTCAGCCCCGGGCAGTCTCCGCCTCCGGTGAGGACTCCGACTCGCATGCGTGCTTCCTCTCGCGCTTCCATTGCCGCCACACTAGTGCTCATGAGCGTCCTCGCGATCGACGCTGGGACGACCGGCGTGACCGCTCTCATCGTTACCGCCACGGCACCATCGCGGGTCGTGGATACCAGGAATTCCGGCAGTATTTCCCCGAGCCCGGGCTGGGTGGAGCACCTGCCGGAGGGTATCTGGCAGGCGACGCTGGCTGCCTGCAGCGCAGGCGCTGGCCGCGGCCGGATCGCCAGCGCTTCAGCTGCGTCGGCATCACCAACCAGCGGGAGACCGCGGTGCTGTGGGACCGGGCCACGCTGGCCGCGCCGCGGCGGGCCATCGTCTGGCAGGACCGGCGGACCGCGGCGATCTGCACCGGCTGCGGGCGGCCGGGCACGAGGAGCGGGTGGCCGAGCTCACCGGGCTGCGGATCGATCCGTACTTCACCGCGACGAAGCTGACCTGGCTGGCCGAGAACGACCCGGCCGTGTGGGCGGGCGTCGTCGACGGGTCGCTGGCCGTCGGCACGGTGGACTCGTACCTGATTGCCCGGCTGACCGGCGGGCGGCGGCACGTCACGGATGCCTCCAACGCGTCCCGGACGCTGCTGTTCGACATCGAGGCCGGGCAGTGGTCGGCGGAGCTGTGCTCGCTGTTCGGCGTTCCGCCGCATGCGCTGCCGGAGGTGGTGCCGTCGACCGGCGTGGTCGGGCACACCGACCCGGCGGCGTTCCTCGGCCTGTCGGTGCCGATCGCCGGGATCGCCGGGGACCAGCAGGCGGCGATGTTCGGCCAGGCGTGCTTCGCGCCCGGCACCGCGAAGTGCACGTACGGGACCGGGTCGTTTGTGCTGGTCAACACCGGGTCGTCGGTGGTCCGGTCGCGGGCCGGGCTGCTGTCGACGGTGGCGTGGCTGGAGCCGTCGGGCGCGCTGACGTACGCGCTGGAGGGATCGGTGTTCGTGACCGGCGCCGCGATCCAGTGGCTGCGGGACGGGCTCGGCCTGCTCGACAACGCGGCGCAGAGCGAGGCACTGGCGCGCTCGGTGCCGGACTCCGGCGGCGTGGTCTTCGTCCCGGCGCTGACCGGGCTCGGCGCGCCTGACTGGGATCCCGATCGCCAGGGGCGCGATGTTCGGCCTCACGCGGGGCACGACCCGGGCGCACCTGATCCGCGCGGCGCTGGAGGCGATCGCGTTCGAGGTCCGGGATGTCGTGGACGTCATGACGGCCGAGGCTGGCGCGCGCGAGACCGGCGGCCACGAGCCGGGCGGGCCTGAGGCCGGCGAGCACGAGCCGGGCGGTGCCGCGCGGCACGGCGGGCGCCAGCCGGGCGGCCCCGAGGCCAGCCGGGCGAGCGCACGCCAGCCTGGTCAGGCGAGCGCATTGCGCGTGGACGGCGGCGCGAGCGCCAACGACCTGCTCATGCAGTTGCAGGCCGACCAGCTGCAGCGCCCGGTCGAGCGACCTGTGGTCGGCGGAGACGACGGCGCTCGGCGCCGCCTTCCTGGCTGGCCTTGCCACCGGAGTGTGGTCGTCGCGCGAGGAACTCGCCGCGACCTGGCGGCTGGATCGGCGGTTCGAACCGGATCCGCCCGATGACACCAGCCACGCTCGCTGGCGGAAAGCCGTAGAACAGACAAAAGGGTGGGCTAACTAGGTTCGGTCACCCCTACATAGGGCCGTTCAAGATCAACTTGCCCAACGTTTGCGGCCTCGGTGTCGTTGACCGGCACTGTGCCGAACGTTCGACCCGACCGTGCTGGACGACCTCAGCACGGGACCGTCGGTGCGCCGGTCGTAGATCTGACCGTTAGACCCAACCGTCGCCCGGCGCAGCTCGCGGAGCAGCCGACCGGCCCCTCGCAGCGGACGCTCGCTCGCAGCCGGCCTCGGACCGGCCAACGCGAGGGATCCGTTCCGGTGGCTGCTCGCGCGGCAGCACGGTGTGATCTCACGACAGCAAGCGGTGAGCGTCGGACTCACGGCGAGCACGATCCGGTACCGGATCCGGCCCGGCGGACCCTGGCAGCGCCTGTTGCCGGGCGTGTACCTGACAGTGACGGGAACGGCGACCGTTGACCAGCGCGATATGGCGGCCCTGCTCTACGCCGGGCCCGGCGGCACGATCACGGGCTTGGCGGCGCTGCGCCGATATGGCCTCGTGACGCCGGCTACCAGGGTCATCGACGTGTTAGTACCCGCCGCGTGCTACCGGGCAGACTGCGGCTACGTCCGGTTGCACCGCACGACCAGGCTGCCGGCGACGGTAGCGGAGCACGGCTACATCCAGATCGCCAGGATCCCCAGAGCAGCAGTGGATGCCGCGCTCGGCCTCACCAGCGTGCGGGACATCCGCGCGCTGGTGGCGAGCCTCGTCCAGCAGGGCAGGTGCTCGATTGAACAACTGGCGGCCGAGCTTGGCCAGAGCAGGCTGAAGAACTCGGCCGCAGTCCGGATGGTGCTGGCGGAGGTCGCGGCTGGTGCCGCATCGGCCCCGGAGGTCGACTTGATGAAGCTGATCAAGCGCGCGGGCCTGCCCGCACCGGTCTACAACGCCAGGCTCTACCTGGGCGATGAGTTCCTGGCCAAGCCCGACGCCTGGTGGCCGGAACTGAGTGTCGCCGCCGAGGTGGATTCGCGCGAATGGCACCTGGGACCCGACGGCTGGGAGACGGACGATGCGCCGGCACGACATGATGGCCGCTGCCGGGATCCGGGTGCTGCACTTCACCCCCGCGATGATCCGGAACGAGCCCGCCAAGGTCGTCGCGATCATCCGGCAGGCCTTGCGGACAGGGCGCCCGTCGCCATGGATCCGAACCGTGCCGTAAGCCCTCGTGCGCAAATCCCGTGCAGAAAGTCCCGTGCGAGCCCGGCTAACGGCACCCCTGCACGCGCACGGCCAGGCAGCCGCGCGCCGGGAAAGTCAGTCCGGAACCTCCGTGCGGCCAGGGACGGCAACATCCGCGGCAGCCTGTCCCCCGGCGCTGTCGCCGGCTGCCGCCGCACCCTCGGCCGGTCCGCTAGTCTGCCCAGCAGGCTCAGCCGCATCCGCTGGCGGGCCGGCAGCGCCGTCCCTGACCGCCGGGGCACTGTGCCGCAAGGCCGTGGCCAGCTTGCCCTTGGTCCGCTGAGCGTACTCGTCGACGTACTCCTGGCCGGAGAGCTTCATGAGCTCGTACATGATCTCGTCGGTCATTGCGCGCAGCACGATCCGGTCTTGCTCCAGCCCGTAGTACCGGGAGAAGTCGAGTGGCTTACCGAAACGGACACCGGGCCGGATCGTCAGTCGCGGTGTGAGCTTGCCCGGCGGCTGGAACTCGAAGCCGCCCACCATCGCGGTCGGGATCACTGGCGCGCGAGCCTCAAGAGCCAGCCTGGCCACCCCCGTCTTGCCGCGGTAGAGCCGGCCGTCCGGCGTACGGGTGCCTTCAGGGTAGATGCCGAGCACCTCCCCGGCTGCGAGCACCCGGAGCCCGGTGCGCAGCGCCCGCTCGCTTGCCTCCCCGCCAGTGCGATCCACCGGGATCTGGCCGACACCACTGAAGAAGGCCTTGCTCATCAGCCCCTTTAGCCCTCGGCCGGTGAAATACTCCGACTTCGCCAGGAAGACGACCTTGCGCGGCAACGGCAGCGGGGCGAAGAAATGATCGGAGAACGACAGGTGATTACTGGCCAGGATGGCAGGGCCTTCCCTGGGCACGTTCTCGGTGCCCTCGGCCCACGGCCGGAAGACCAGCCGGAGGAGCGGGCCTAGTATCGCCTTGACCACCCAGTAGAACACGGTCATATGTTCCCACGTCAGCCGCGAGCTGGCGATCATCGCAGTCAGCGGGCTGGCCTATAACCCACTGCCAGCAGCCCATCCGGCATGCGACGATTCGGGAAGGAACGGGGCCGGCGGACGGTCGCAGCGCAACGTAGGCTTCAGGCCGAGAGGACACAGCAGATGCCAGTAATGCCAGGCGCAGAGGCCTTCGCCCATGACGGCGGCCCGACCGGGGTCCTGCTGTGCCACGGATTCACCGGCAGTCCGCAGTCACTTCGACCGTGGGCCGAGTACCTTGCACAGGCCGGCCTGAGCGTTTCGCTGCCCCGGCTGCCGGGTCACGGCACCACCTGGCAGGAACTTGCCCGGACTCGCTGGGAAGACTGGTTTGCCGAGGTGGATCGCGCGTTCGGCGAGCTGCAAGCCAGGACCGACGAGATGTTCGTCATGGGACTGTCGATGGGTGCCTGCCTCGCACTGCGGCTGGCCGAACTCCGTCGCGAGGCCGTCAGCGGCGTCGTCCTGGTCAATCCTTCTGTTACCGCCGACACCAAGCTATTCCTGCTGGCCCCGGTGCTGAAGCTGGTCGTCCCGTCGCTGAAGGGCATTGGCAGCGATATCAAGAAGGACCAGGCCCACGAGGACAGCTACGACCGCACGCCGGTCAAGGCCGCCGCGACGCTGCCCGCCTTGTGGCGAACAACTCAGCAGCACCTAGGCGAGCTGACTCAGCCAGTACTGGTGTTCAAGAGCGTGACTGATCATGTCGTCGGCCCGGCCAGCCTGAAAGTGCTGACATCTGCCCTGCCCGCTAGCCAGATCGAGATCCGGGACCTCGCTGACAGCTACCACGTCGCTACGCTCGACAACGATGCTGACGCAATATTCTCCGGAAGCCTGGAGTTCGTGCATACGCACAGCAGGGCTGGCCGCGAGTCAGCGAGCGGGACAGGCAGGGAATCAACTGGCGGGGATTGACGGCGGATGAGCAGTTCCGGGGACATCGGCGGCGAGGTCAGCGGTGAAGAGGCGGCCTGGCGGGACCTGATTGCGCGTTTCGACGCGCCCGCGTACGCGGACGTGGACCGGCCTTGGCCGTCCCGGGAGAACCTGCCAGACGCTGTGCAGCCCGGCGCTGATGAGGCCGCGGCAGCCGACCCGGCTGTGGCCGCAGGGCCCGCCGCCGGTGCTGAATCGGCCACCGAACCCGGCCCACCCGCGGGTTCCGGCACCGATCCCGCTACCGGAGCCGTCACCGACCCGGCCGCAGCCGCCGACCCCGCCGTCAGTGCTGACCAGGTTCCAGGTGCTGGTCAGCCGGGCCAGACGGCAACGGGCGTCTTCGTGCCCGCCGACCGTACCCGGGTGATCAGGTATGCGGGCGATCCACGGTCCTACTCGCCTCCGGAAGAGGAGGACGAGGCATACGTCCCGGTGCCGTTGCCACCGCCGGCGAAGCTCGATACCTTTGCCAAGGCTGCCTGGGCGGGGCTGATCGGCGGCCCGCTGTACTTGCTGCTCGGAACGTTCCTGCACTGGACGATCTCCGGCATCGAGGCCTTCGCCGCCGTTGCCGCGTTCGTCGGCGGCTTTGTCACTCTGGTCATCAGGCTCGGCGACCGCGAGCGTGGTGATGACGATGACGGCGCAGTGCTCTGACTCAGGCCATCCTGGCCAGGTCTGATGCCCCGATCAGCCCGGCATCCGGTCCCAGCTGGGCAAGCCTGATCTCAGCGAATTCCCGGTATGCGTTGCCGGGAAGCCCGCTGCGGTAAGCGGCGCGAGCCGGGCCAAGCAGGAGCTCGCCGGCTTCCGACACTCCGCCCCCGATGACAAAACAACCCGGGTCGAGTATCGCCGACAGGTCCGCCAGGCCCGCCCCCAGCCAGTTGCCGACGATTGCGAAGCACCGCAATGCGGCCGCATCGCCTTCGATAGCCGCCTTCGTGACAGCGGGACCGTCGATGCCGTCCGGGCTGCCGCCACCAAGCTGCAGCAGCCGGACCGCTGCGCCGGGTGACCTATGGGCGAACTCACGGGCTTCCGCCACCAGCGCGTTCCCACTGGCGTACTGCTCCCAGCAGCCACGGTTGCCGCAGCCGCACAACCGGCCGTCCGGCACTACCCGGTAGTGGCCGGGCTCGCCGGCCATCCCCCACCGGCCCCGGTAAAGCCTGCCGTCCAGCACGATCCCGGCCCCGATCCCGGTACCTACCGTGATCATCATGACGTCCTGATAGCCCTTGGCCGCCCCGAGCTTGACCTCGGCCCAGGCCGCCGCGTTGGCGTCGTTCTCGACCACCACCGGGCGGCCGATCCTATCCTCGACCAGTTTCTTGACCGGCTCGTCACGCCAGGCCAGATTGGGCGCGAACAGCACGGTCGACCTGGTCTGCTCCACGAATCCGGCCGCGCCGATGCCGACCGCGTCTACTGTGTGCCGGCCGAGCAACTCCAGAACGGCCTCAGCAACGACAACCACGGTGTCGTCCGGACTAGCGGCCGGCGTGTAACGCTTGAGCTTCTCGACGATCCGCCCGTCCTCGTCGACCACGCCCGCGGCAACCTTGGTGCCGCCGACATCAACTCCGATCGTCAGGCCCATGCCCGCCGTCTTGTGCTCGTCCGGGTACGGCGTCCTCCGCACCCGAGGCAACCGGCCCGCCGTCGGCCACGTCGGTGACCAGGCTCCACGCGTCCGGTTCGCTGGCCGGGCTGCCCAGTGCGGTGGACTCAGCCGATCCGGCCGTCCCCGATGGAGACGCTGGCGCCGCAGGTCCTGCAGACCCTGGCGGCACCGCTGACGCCGCGGGCACCGGCGGCGCGGACTCAGTGCCCGTCTCGGTGCCTACCCGGCCTGCCACGTCAGCGGTCTTCGGCGAGTCTGCGCCGGGCACCACGATCGGCGTCGGAGTTACGGCGATGGGCGGAGCCGCCGGCTCGGCCGTCCGGCCGGTCGTCCACGCGCCAGCATCTGGTCCGGTGCCGGACTGCCAGTCCGGCCGGGGTCGCTGCGGTCCATCACGGCCCTGGCGGTCACGGTCGCTCGTCCCGGCCGCCTTGGAGAGCACGGAATCGAAGGCGCTGATCGCATCCTGGACCGCGGACGCAACGGCGTTCCCCGCTCCGGAAATGTGCCCGCCGATGCCAGGGCCGGTGTCGCGGAACTGGCGAGCAGCCCGGCAGATGGGGCACCACTGGCACTCGGGAGCCTCCCCGACCTCCGGCGGAATCTCGGTAGTGGCGACATTCCACACGTCGGTGGACTCGGTCCGACCGCTGCTGAAAGTCCTGCGGACTTGGCCGCCGATCTCCTTGCGCATGCTCCTGGCACTGGAACGGATCAGCCAGCGCTGGAAGTCGCTGAGGATGTCTGCGGACGGCGACCCGGAGCTAGCCCGGCCCGAGCCAGGCCGCGCCGAGCCAGGCCGCGCCGAGCCAGGCCGCGCACTGCCACCGCGCGTGGTGTCCGTCCGCTCCGCGCCGTCGCCTGCCCGGGACGGCTGGTTCCGGTCAGGCTGTTGCGGACGCCCGGCTTGGTCAGTCATTGGCTCTGCTCCCCGTCATGATCGTTCCTCGTACTACAACGACTCCGCGCGCGACTTGAGTCCCTTCAGGGCCGTCTCAATGATCGTCTTCTCCGCGCGGCGCCTGAGCATGCCCAGCATCGGCAGCCGAGTGCCGACGGAGAGCTCGTAGCTCACCTTGGTATCTGCCCCGTCGTCGGCTAGTTCATAGGCGCCCGACATTTCCGTCACCATCGACCCGGCTTCGGCGAGCTGCCAGTGCACCGATGCGTCGCCATCCCAGTCATAGGCGAGCACGTAGCTGTCCCTGATCACGCCTGCATCCAGGCCGAAACGCACCCGGAGCGGGCGGTCGTCAGGTCCCGACTCCAGCACCTCTGCGGACCGGACTCCGGTAGCCCAGTCCGGGTAAGCCCCGAAGTCCGCGATGACCCCCATGACCGTCGGCCGGGCCGCGGCTACGGTGATGCTCGAGGACGTCCTGTCCGTCATGACTCGGAGCGTACCTCCCGGTCCGGCGAGTCCCGACCTGGCTGACCGCGGGCTTTGCGCACGTTCGTATCACGAGCCCCATTGCAGTACGTAAGGCGTGCCGTTCGCCCGGAAATGCCCCACATTGATGCACTCGGTATTCCCGATCCTGATCCTGCTCTGCAGTGGCTGGTGAACGTGGCCGAACAGGACATACCGGGGACGGGTCTTCCCGATCGCGTCCAGCAGCGCTTCGCTGCCGCGCTCCATCCGCCGGGCGACCGTGTCGTAGAGCAGGTCCGGCACGTCTGGCGGGATGTGCGAGCAGAGCACGTCGACCTCGCCGATGGCCTCAACCTTGGCTGCATACGCTTCCTCGTCCAGTTCGTTCGGGGTTCGGTACGCGGTCCGCAGTCCGCCGCCGACGAATCCGAACGTCCACCCGTCCAGCTCAGCGCGCTGGCCGTCGAGCACCTGCTGTCCGGGTCTGACGTGCTCATCCCACAGCCGCGGCAGGTCAACGTTGCCGTAGGTGAGGTAGGACGGGACCGGCATGGCGTCGAACAGCTCGGCATACTGCCGGCTGACCGCGGCCTCGATGTGCTGGCGCGGATCGCCGCCTAGCCGTGCCCACAAGCCCGCCGACAGCTTCCGGGCCTCGTCGAACCGGTGCGCTGACCGGAGCTCCACCAGCCGCTGCGCCTGCGCCGCCCCGAACAGGTCAGGGAAGATGCCCTGGCTATGGTCCGCGTAGTCGATGAACAGCAGGAGGTCACCGAGGCAGATCAGCGCGTCCGCCCCCTCGCCGGCATGGCGAAGCGCGTCAATCCGGCCGTGAACGTCGCTCACCACGTGCACCCGCATCCACCTACAGTAGGCAAGTCCGGCAGGAAGACATAGCCTGCCGAAGGGACTGTCAGTCCGGCAGCACCGGTCCTGCGGGGAAAGGTTTGGGCGGACGCTGTAGCGTCCAGGGAAGCTTGGGATGGAAACGTGGTCGTTAACGGAGGCTCAGTGCTCGAGTTTGGGATCCCCGCCCTCATCGAGATCCCGGACGACGCCGGGCTGGCTGATGTCGTCTTCAGCCGGGCGGCCGCGAATCCCGATGAGGTCATGCTCCGCCGGCGCACTGGGGGCAGCTGGCAGGACGTAACCGCCGGACAGTTCCGCGGTCAGGTCGCCGCCCTGGCCAAGGGCCTGATCGCGGCCGGCATCGAGCCGGGCAACAGGGTCGCGCTGATGTCCGGCACCCGGTACGAGTGGACCCTCGCCGACTACGCCATCTGGGCCGCAGGAGCGGTGACCGTGCCGGTTTACGAGACCTCCTCGGCCGAGCAAGTGGAGTGGATTCTCCGCGATTCCGGTGCGCGGGCGGCCATCGCCGAGACCGATGAGCACGCGCAGATCATCTCTGCGGTGCGCGCGAACCTGCCCGATCTTGTTCTGCTGTGGCGAATCGCCGGGCTTGATGAGCTGGCGGCAGCTGGCGGAGAAGTGCCCGACGACACGCTCCGCAAGGCTCGCGCTGCCCGCCGGGCCGGCGACCTTGCCACCATCATCTACACCTCAGGCACCACCGGACGGCCGAAGGGCTGTGAGCTCAGCCACCGCAACCTGCTGAGTGCGGCGCGGAACGCCGTGCACGGGGCGCTGCCGGAGGTGTTCGAGGCGCCGGCTGGCTCCACTCTCCTGTTCATGCCGCTGGCACACGTCTTCGCCCGGATCATCGAAGTGGGCTGCCTGGAATCAGGTCCCGTCCTCGGCCACTGGGAGGACATCCGCACGGTGGCCGAGGGACTGCGTGAATACCAGCCGACCTTCCTCCTGGCAGTGCCAAGGGTCTTCGAGAAGGTCTACAACAGCGCTCAGCAGCAAGCCTCTGCGAGCCCGGCCAAAAGCAAGATTTTCGCGGCTGCTGCCGATACAGCCATTGCATTCAGCCAGGCCAAGTCCGCTGGGCGCGCCGGAGCCGGGCTCGCGATCCGGCATGCGGTTTTTGACCGGCTGGTGTACGCAAAGCTGCGTGCCGCCGTCGGGGGGAAGGTCAGCTACGCGGTGTCCGGCGGCGCGCCACTCGGCGAACGGCTCGGCCACTTCTTCCGCGGCGCGGGCATCACCGTCCTGGAGGGCTACGGGATGACCGAGACATCCGCCGCCGCCACCGTAAACAAGCCGTCGCGGAACAAGATCGGGACGGTCGGCCAGCCGCTGCCCGGCGTCAGCGTAAAGATCGCCCCCGATGGCGAGATCCTGCTGCGCGGGGGCATCATCACTGTCGGGTACTGGCACAACGAGACAGCGACCAGCGAGGCGATCGACGCCGCGGGGTGGCTCCGGACGGGCGACCTCGGCTCTCTCGATGACGAGGGCTTCCTGCGGGTAACCGGCCGGAAGAAGGAAATCATCGTGACCGCGGCCGGCAAGAACGTTGCCCCCGCTGTCCTGGAGGACCGGCTCAGGGCGCACCCGCTGATCAGCCAGTGCATGGTCGTCGGCGACGGCCGCCAGTTCGTTGCCTGCCTGATCACGCTCGACCCGGAAGCGCTGGAGCACTGGAAGAAGCAGCACGGCAAGCCAGCCAGCGCGACCGCCGCCGACCTTGCCGATGATCCCGAGCTGATCGCGGACATCCAGGCCGCCGTGGACGATGCCAACAAGGCCGTGTCCAGGGCCGAATCGATTCGCAAGTTCCTGCTGCTGCCGGTGGACTTCACTACCGAGAACGGCTACATCACGCCGTCGCTCAAGGTGAAGCGGGCAGTGGTGGCGAAGGACTTCGCCGCCGACATCGACGCTCTGTACACCCGCTAGCCGGTACGTCCGGCCGGCTGAGTACGGGCCGGCCGCAGTGCACGACGAGCCGGCGCAGCTCACCGGGGCGAGCCCGGTGGCTGCCCGGAGCGGCAGATACCAGCGCGGGTCGGCCCGTTAAGCGAGCTGGCCAGACAGGATGTGCTGCAGCCGATCGGCCACCAGGTCCCAGGTCCAGTCCCGGTCGATCCAGGCCTGGCCCTTCTCCCCCATGGCCGCTGCGCCGGCGGGATCAGCCAGCAGGTCGACGAGGCGGTCGGTTAGGGTGCCGACGTCGCGGCCGGGGACGACGTAACCGGTCTCGCCGTCGAGGACGGCATCGGGGGCGCCCCCGGAGTCGCCGGCGATAACCGGCAGGCCGGTAGCGGAGGCCTCCAGGTAGACGATGCCGAGGCCCTCGACGTCCAGACCGCTTCGCCTGGTCCGGCATGGCATGGCGAAGATGTTGCCGGCGCGGTAAAAGGCAGGCAGGTCGTCCCGGCTGACCGGGCCGGTGAAGAGCACCGAGCCGGCCACCCCGGCCTCGGCCACCAGCCGGTCCAGGGCCGGGCGGTACGGCCCGTCGCCTACTAGCAGCAGCAGCGGGTCAGCCGCTGACCGGAGCAGCACCTCCGGCCAGGCCCTGATCAGCGTGTCCTGGCCCTTGCGCGGCACCATCCGGGACACGCACACAACGACCGGCCGGTCCAGGTCGATGCCGAGGCGCTGCCGGACCTGCGCACTGGCTGCGTCCGGACGGAAGACGGTCGGGTCTACGCCGGGTGTGAGCCTGACCATGCGGCCGGCTGCCGCCGTCGACATCGCCCTCGCCATCCTGATACGGAAGTACTCGCCGAGGTAGGTGACGACATCAACCTCCTCGGCGATCCGGCGCAGCAAGGACCTGGCTACTGGAAGTGCGGCCCAGCCAGCTTCGTGTCCGTGCGTGAGCGCGACAATCCGGCTCGCACCGGCCCTGCGCAGCGCCGGGGCCAGCAGGCCGAGCGGGGCGGCGGCGCCGAACAGCACGGTGTCGCAGCCGTGCTCGGTCAGCAGCGCCACCGCACGGCGGCGCACCTCCGGCACGGGCAGCATCAGCGATCGGGGGTGCCTGACGACCGTGAACTCCTGCCGGGCGTCGAACTCGGCCGCGCCGTCCCAGGCCGGCGCATAGACCACGACGCGGTCGGCGGGAAGCCTGGCAGCCAGAGCGTGCACGAAGGACTGAATGCCGCCGCTGCGCGGCGGGAAGTCGTTGGTGACGATCAGGACCTTGGTCATGAGCTCCCCCCGGCGCCGGCTGGCCCGGCCAGCTAGGCCAGCGCCGAGACTCGGCGGAAGCTCAGATGCTACCCCGCTGTGCCGCGCCTACCCTGGGCGTCAGGGGCGGACGGCCTCGTCCAGGTTGGATAGGTACCAGCCGGACAGCGCGATTAGTTCGACGTTGGATCCCGCGGTGGGCGCATCTATCAGCTGGCCGTTGCCGACATAGATGCCAACGTGAGCGTTGCCGATGAAGCCGAGGATGTCGCCTGGCTCAAGGTACTTGGTGGCGTCGCCAGGAGCGAGGTTGACCTGCGGCAGCGAGCCTTCCTGGTTGTAGCTCGTCCGCGGTATCGATACGCCCGCGGCAGCCCAGGCCGACATGGTCAGGCCGGAGCAGTCGTAGCCTGCGGAGCACGGTCCGGTGCCGCCCCAGACGTACGGGCAGCCAACCTTGCTATAGGCAAAGGCGACGGCCTTCTGTGCCTGGGTTGAGGTCGGACCGGTGTACTTGATCCCGCCCGTGGATCCCCCGGTGCCCAGCCCGGTCTGCTGCACCGGCTGCAGCTGTGCCAGCAACGCCTGCTCCTTGCTAGCCAGGCCATTCATGGTGGCCACTCGCTTGTGCAGGCTGTTCTTCAGGGCGAGAATGCTGGCCTGGCTGCGCTTGACCAGCAGCTGGGTATTAGTCAGCTGCCTGGCGGCCTTGAGGAACTGGTTGATCTCGGCGTTATTGCTGTTGGAGAGCTCCAGCAGGATGGCCGACTGGTTCAGGATCTGCTGGGGGTTGCCTGAGGTCAGCAGCGCGATCGAGGAATTGATGTTGCCGGTCTCGTAGGCGGTGACAGCGATCCGGGCAATCTGCTGGCGCATCGCGGCGAACTGGCTGGAGTAGCGAGCAAGCTCCTTGTCCACCAGTGCGAGCCGCTGGTCTGTCGTGGTCAGGTCTTGCTTGACCTGAACGTACTGCTGGTCGAGCTTGGAGATCTGCGCCTGCAGCTTGGTGAGCTTGGCCTGGACCTGGCTAATCGTCGGCATTGGCGCTGCACTGGCGCTGCCACTAACGCCCATGATCAGCCCGGCGCCCAGCAGTGCGACAGCTACAGCCCCGGCGCGTTGCCTGAAGATCGTGCGAACCGACGGCAGCTTTTGCACCCGCGCGACACGCTCCTTCTTCCACTGTCGGCCTGCCGGGTCAGCTGACGGGTTCGGGCTGTGGAAGTCCGCCCTACGGGCAAGTCAGCGACCAGCCCGATTCACCCCTGCCGGTTCCGCACCTGCGGCACCGTCGGTGGGTCCCCGGCTCTCCGGCGAGCCGGACTGGCAGCACCGGGAGATTCGGCGGAGCCGCTCGCCGCCGCCGGCCTGGCGACTGATGAGCGATACGGCTCGCTGCACGACCCTAGTGAAGGGCAGGGGTAGATTCAACCGCTTCGCGCACTCTCGCGGTCCGTTTCTCTGGTGACGGCAGGCATCGCGTGGTCACGCTGGGCCAGCTGGGCCGGTGCAATCGGAAGCGCCCGGCCCTGCCGCGCGCGCCCGGCGCGCCTGAACCATACTGTCGGCACCCCGGCCTAGCGTGACTGACGTGACCCCAGCGCTGGCAAGCCTCGACCTCGACCTCGTCGTTGTCGACGTGGAAACTACCGGCTGGCTGCCGGAGCATGCTGAGCTCACCGAGATCGGGTGCGTACGGCTCAGCGGCGGCCAGCTGACGGGTGAGTTCGCGACCCTGGTCCGCCCTGCTGCGGCGATTCCGGCCGACATCACGCTGCTGACCGGTATCACCGACAGCATGGTGAGCCGGGCGCCGCTGGCCAGCGCGGCTCTTCCCGCTTTCCTCGCGTTCGCCCGTGGCTGCGTGCTCGTCGCGCACAACGCACCATTCGACCTGAGCTTCCTGACCGCGGCATGCGCAGCGAATCGCATCCGCTGGCCGCCGGCTGCCGTTATCGACACGGCCGTGCTGGCCCGGATGCTTCTCGGCCCGGATGATGTCCCGGACTGCCGGCTGGCCACGCTCGCCGATTACTTCGGTGCCCGCACCACGCCATGTCACCGGGCACTGGCCGATGCCAAGGCGACTGCCGACGTCCTAGCCGGTCTTCTCGAAGTGGTCGCGGCAGCCAGGGCGGACCCGGCCAGCGGCCTGCTGCGAGCTGCGAGCTGACCGGCGGTACGCTACTGCCGTGGTTACCGCAATCGTTCTGATCAAGGCCGACGTGGCACGCATCCCGGAAACCGCGGAGGCGATCGCGCAGATCCCGGCGGTCAGCGAGGTCTACTCCGTGACCGGAGAATTCGACCTGGTAGCGATGGTGCGAGTGCGCGCGCACGAGGAGCTCGGGGACGTGATCCCCGGCACCGTCAACAAGGTCCCTGGCGTGACGCACACCGAGACCCACATCGCCTTCCGGACTTACTCACGGCACGATCTTGAGGCCGCATTCGCGCTCGGCTACGCCGAGTCCTGAGCCAGCTGCCGTCAGACCGCAGTCAGCTGTCTTCAGGGCCGAGCCAGCTGCCTTAGCCCTGAGCCAGCCGGTTGCTGGCGGCCACCCAGCGATCGAGCAGCCCGGCCGCTGCGCCGGAGTCCACCGCGGTCGCAGCCCGGCGGTAACCGTCGGCCAGTGCGGGCACCAGGGCGCCGGGCGCCGGTACCCCGATCTCGGCCGCAAGTGCCGCAGCCGCGTTCAGCAACGCGGTATCGCGGACCGGACCCTGCCGCCCGGCCAGGAACTCGCGGATCACGCCTGCGTTGTGCAGCGGGTCGCCGCCCAGCAGGTCGGCCGGCACCGACCTGGCGATGCCAACGTCGGCGGGGTCGAACCTGACCTCGCTGACCGTGCCGTCATGCACTACCCAGACCGTCGACGGCCCCGTCGTGGTCAGCTCGTCCAGCCCGTCGTCGCCGTGGAATACCAGCGCAGAGCAGCCGCGGGCGGCGAGCACGCCCGCCAGGATCGGCCCCATCCGCGCGTCGGCGACCCCAAGCGCCTGGGCGGCAGGCCGGGCCGGGTTAGCCACCGGGCCGAGGATGTTGAAGACAGTCGGTACGCCGAGCTCGCGCCGCGGCACGATGACGTGCCGGAGCGCAGGATGGTAGAGCGGAGCGAACAGGAACGCGGCGCCGACTTCCGCCATCAGCCGCTCGGTCGCCACCGGCGGCAGGTCTATCACCACGCCCAGCGCCTCGAGCACATCGGCCGTGCCGCAAGCTGACGAGGCGGCCCGGTTGCCGTGCTTGACCATCCGGGCGCCGGCCGCCGCGGCTGCAATCGTGCCCATGGTCGAGATGTTGACGGTCCTGGCGCCGTCGCCACCCGTCCCGACCAGGTCGGTCAGCCCGGCCCGGGATCGAGATGGGAGCTGCGTGCTCGAGCATCGCCTGAGCCAGGCCCGTGACCTCACCAGGCGTCTCGCCCTTAATCCGCAGCGCCACGCCGAAACCCGCGATCTGCGCTGGCGTCGCGGCTCCGTCCATGATCTCGTTCATGGCCCAGGCCGTCTCCTCCGCGGTGAGCTGGTCGCCGCGGATGAGGGCACCGATCAGGGCCGGCCAGCCTGTGCGTGCATCCATGTTCTTAGCAATCTCTGTCTTGGCTAGTTCGGCATCAGGCCTGGATGACCTCGTCACTCGCGGCTTGCGGACCGGCTGCTCGCTGCCGCATCAGCCCGGCCAGCTCACGCGCGAGCGCGACCGGGTCGATCGGGTGACTGATCACGGCATCGGCCCGCGACCAGGTCGCCAGCCAGCCGTCGTCCGGTCGGCCGACGATCAGCAGTACCGGCGGGCAGTTGTGGATCTCGTCCTTCGCCTGGCGGCATACGCCCATCCCGCCCGCCGGCTGAGCCTCGCCGTCCAGCACCATCACCCCGATCCCGCCGGCGTCCAGGAGCCGGAACAGCATCGGCTCGGTAGCGACCTCGATGATCTCGGCTTCCGGCACGTCAGGAGCCGGACGACGGCCGATGGCGAGCCTGATCCGGGCCCGAGTGTCGGCATCATGGCTATACACGACAACCTTCATGGCAAAGGATGCTACCGACCCGGGGGGTCGGGCCACGCACGCCTACGCAGTGTCGTAATAATGGCCAGGTGGTCACAGCATCTACAGAGGCAGTCCCGCGCCCGACTGCCAGCCGGCCGAACCTCGTCAGCGTCGGCACGATCATCTGGCTCTCCTCGGAGCTGATGTTCTTCGCGGCGCTGTTCGCCATGTACTTCACCATCCGGTCGGTCGACAAAGGGCTGGGTCAGCCCTGGCCCAAGGCCCATCTGGACCTGGCCCTGGCCACGGCAAACACGATCGTGCTGCTGCTGTCCAGCGTTACCTGCCAGGCGGGCGTGTTCGCCATCGAGCGACATCAGCTGCGGCGGACCGGCAGCATCTGGAACCCACGTCGCTGGGGTCTGCGCGAGTGGTACGCACTGACATTCCTGATGGGCCTGTACTTCGTCTGCGGCCAGGGATATGAGTACCTGGACCTGATCCGCAAGCAGCACGTCACGCTCTCGTCCTCGAACTACGGGTCTGTGTTCTTCCTCACTACCGGATTCCACGGCCTGCACGTCAGCGGCGGGCTCGTCGCATTCATCTTCCTGCTCGGCCGGACCTTCGCGGCGAAGAGATTCACGCTCGAGCAGCAGACCAGCGCCATCGTGGTGTCCTACTACTGGCACTTCGTAGACGTGGTCTGGATCGGCTTGTTCACCACCATCTACCTGATCCATTAACGGGACCTGGGGAAGCTGTGAGCTGGATCACCGCGAGGCGCCGACACCCGGCGGCCGGGTATGTCATCGTCGCGTTCGTGCTGCTGCTGATTGGCACCGCTTATGCCGTGGTCACCGGCGGCACCGCCTCGGCATCGCCACCGGGTGCGATTAACTCGGCCCAGATCGCCGAGGGCCACAGTCTGTTCGAGGCTAACTGCTCGAGCTGCCACGGGGTCTTCGCGGAGGGCAAGAACGGAGTCGCGCCCAGCCTGATCGGGGTCGGCGCCGCCGCGGTGGACTTCCAGGTGAGCACCGGCCGGATGCCCGCAGAAGAGCAGACAGCGGAGAACGAGCGCAAGCCGCCACGGCTGAACCCGGCGCAGACCAGCGCGGTGGCTGCCTACATTCAGTCCCTGGGCGGCGGCCCGCCGATCCCGTCGGCCGCGCAGGTGAACGCCAGCGGCGCCAATATCGGCCTTGGCCAGCAGCTATTCGTCGCGGATTGTGCCGCGTGCCACAACTTCGTCGGCGCGGGCGGCGCGCTGACCTACGGCAAGTTCGCGCCTGCGCTCACCCAGTCGACCCCGCGGCAGATCTACGAGGCGATGCTGACCGGGCCGGAGGCGATGCCGACTTTCAACGACCTCACCATCACGCCGCAGGAGAAGCGGGACATGATCGCGTACGTCACCACTGTCCGGTCCCAGCCCAACCCCGGCGGCTTCAGCCTCGGCCGGGTCGGCCCGGTCACCGAGGGCCTGGTGGCGTTCCTCGGTCTCCTTCTGTTCATGGTGTTTGCGGCACTCTGGATCACTGCGAAGCACGGGAAGGCTCATGAGTGACACCAACTCCCCAGGACTACCGGGCGCCGGCGACTCCGGCGACAGCTCCTGGCCCGAGTACCTGACCAGTGAGGGCCACGGCACCGGCCGGGCCAATCCTGCGTCGGCGAGCTCATCGGCCGGCCAGGCCGGGCAGGTTGACCCCGAGTTGCCCGCCGGACCGCACCGCGTGATCGGAACGCCACCGCCGGCTACCGCCAGGACGATGCTGCCCGCGCCGGGTGGCGATGGCGGTCATGCCGTAGTCCGCGAGCTGCCGGCGGATCCGCCCGACCCGATCCGGGCGAAGAAGGCCGAGCGGATCGTCGTAGCCTGCTTCGTGCTCGCGATGCTGGCGGGACTGGGATTCCTGGTTGCGTATGCGCTGGTCGGCGTGGGTTCTATCACTAAGGTGCTGCACTCCAACCTGGCCCTGGGCGGCACGCTGGCGCTGGCCATGCTGCTGCTGGGCATCGGCGCGGTCATCTGGGTCCGCCACCTGATGCCCGAGGTGGAGCTCACCGAGCAGCGGCACCTGATGAGGTCGGACGCCAAGGACCGCGAGGCCTTCAAGGAGACCTTCGAGGAGGGCGCAGAGGCAAGCCAGTTCGTCAAGCGGCCGCTGGTGCGACGCTCGCTGATCGCTGCCACCGTGCCGCTGGCAGTGGCGCCGATCTTCCTGCTGCGTGACCTGGGACCGCTGCCAGATAAGAGCCTCAACTACACGGTCTGGCGCAAGGGCCTGCGACTGCTGGTGTACGGTACCGGCCGGCCGATCACTCCGGCCGAGTTCAGCTCGCCGGGCGGCATCATCAGCGTTGGCCCGGAGGGCTATCTGAACAATGATGACGACATGGCCAAGGCGGCGGTCGTCATCATCAAGTTCAGGCCGGGCGAGATCCAGTTCACCAGTTCGAGCCAGCCGGTGCCGAACAAGGTGGTGGAGAACTGGACAGTCGACAACATCGTGGCCTACTCGAAGATCTGCACTCACGTCGGCTGCCCGGCGGCGCTGTACGAGCAGACGACCCATCACATCCTCTGCCCGTGCCACCAGTCGACCTTCGACGCGTCGCAGGGCGCACGGGTCATCTTCGGTCCGGCCACCCGGCCGCTGCCGCAGTTGCCGATGGGCGTTGACGCGGAGGGCTACCTCGTCGCGCTGGGCGATTTCAACGAGCCCGTGGGCCCGAGCTACTGGGAGCGGTCATGAGCGTCGAGCGCGGGCTAGAAGGAGTCGGCAGCTGGCTAGACGACAGGTTCCATGGCGCCCGCGGAGTCCGCGTCCTGCTCAGGAAGGTATTCCCTGACCACTGGTCCTTCCTGCTCGGCGAGATCATCCTCTACTCGTTTATCATCCTGCTGCTCACCGGCACGTTCCTGACGCTGTGGTTCCAGCCCAGCATGACCGATGTCATATACCACGGCTCCTACATCCCGCTGCGCGGCGTGCGGATGAGCGAGGCCTACGCCTCGACGATGCAGATCAGCTTCGACGTGCGCGGCGGACTGCTGATCCGGCAGATCCATCACTGGGCCGCCGACCTGTTCATGGCCGGCATCTTCGCGCACATGATCCGCATCTTCTTCACCGGGGCGTACCGCAAGCCACGCGAGATTAACTGGCTCATCGGCATCATCATGCTGACCCTCGGCTTGCTCGAGGGCCTGTTCGGTTACTCCCTGCCGGACGACCTGCTATCCGGCGCGGGCCTGCGGATCACCGAGGGCGTGCTGCAGTCGGTTCCGCTGGTCGGCACCTACCTCGCGTTCTTCCTGTTCGGCGGGCCGTTCCCAGGGCACGTGATCATCCCGCGGCTCTACATCCTGCATGTGCTGCTCATCCCCGGGTTGCTGCTAGCCCTGATCACCGTGCACTTGTTCCTCATGTTCCACCAGAAGCACACCCAGATGCCGGGCAAGGGCCGGACGAACCAGAACGTCGTGGGCGCCCCCATGTACCCGTACTTCATGGCAAAGACCGGGGCGTTCTTCTTCTTCACCTTCGCGGCGGTGACGCTGGCCGCGACGTTCACCCAGATCAACCCGATCTGGCTGTACGGGCCGTACAACCCGGTGGCCATGTCCGCGGGCTCGCAGCCTGACTTCTACATGGGCGCCCTCGAAGGCTCGCTGCGCATCATGCCGGCCTGGCAGTGGGTTGTGTTCGGCCATACCTTCGCGTTCAACGTGTTCATACCGGCGCTGCTGCCACTCGGCCTGATCTTCGGTGGCGCCGCGGTCTGGCCGTTCATCGAGCAATGGATCACCGGTGACCGCCGCGAGCATCACATCCTGGACCGGCCGCGGAATGCGCCTGCCAGGACCGCGCTCGGTATGGCGGTGATCGCTTTCTACGGCGTGCTGTGGGCCGAGGGTGCCAACGACCTGCTCGCCGAGCACCTGGATGTATCGCTGTACACCATCACCTGGATCGCCAGAGTCGGCATCTTCGTGCTGCCGGTTCTCGCCTACATCATCACCAAACGGATCTGCCTTGGCCTGCAGCGCAAGGACAACCACCTGATCGAACATGGCGTGGAAACCGGCATCATCAGGCAGCTGCCTGGCGGCGAGTTCATCGAGGAGACCAGGCCGGTCGCTGACGACAAGCTGGCGGTACTCACGGCCAGGACCGACCTGCCGGCGCTGCCGGCCGGCGAGCCGACCGATGCAGACGTCCCGCCGCCGGGCATGCGCGGCACACTCGGCAAGGTACGCGAGCGCCTGTACAACGTCGTCACCGAGAGCGTACCGATGCCATCAGGCCACAACGGGCACGGCAACGGCCACGCGATCGAGCACAATGGGCACGACCACGCGGCCCTCAGCGCCGCGGAGAGCAGCCAGAGCGACGAGCAAGGCAGCTAGTCGCGGCTAGCAGGCTCGGGGCACTGCCACCACCACGACGGCCAGGACGAGGCCCCGGCAACTGCCGGGGCCTGGCTCGCCTGGCCACCTGACGGTAAAGGTCCAGGCGGTCCCGGCAGCCAGCAGCGCGACCGCACCAGGAAGTCGTCGCCGGTCCTGATGGCGGCCTGCAGCGCACGGTCCCTGCGGCGCACGGTCCCTGCGGCGCACGGTCCCTGCGGCGCACGGTCCGCTTGCTAGAGCAAGCCCGCTTGCAAGTCCCGTCGCCAGCTAGCCACGTGCACAGACAGCTGACGGCTCGCTCAAGCGGGCAGCGAGCCGTCAGTGCGAACTGTTAGCGGTAGCCGTCGGTCCATGCGCTAGCGCTGGCCGTCAGTGCGCGTAGTTGCCGTCATCGCTAGTTGCCGTAGTGCGCGTAGTCGCCGTCAGTGCGCGTAGTCGCCGCGGTAGTACTCGAACACGAAGCCGACCACTGACAGCAGCGTGGCCAGAGCGCCGATCAGGAACAGCCACCAGCCGATTGCCATGCCCAGCGCGGCCACCGCGGCGGCGACGCCGACGAACAGCGGCCACCAGCTGTGCGGGCTGAAGAAACCCAGCTCGCCGACGCCCTCGTCGACCTCGCCCTGCGGATTGTCCTCTGGCCGGATGGTGGGCAGCCGGCGCCCGGTGAACAGCAGGTAGAAACCGGATAGGAACGCCAGGCAGACCGCGAGCGCGAGCGCCGTGGTACCGGTCGGGTCATGCGAGAAGTACCAGTAGACCAGGTCGCTGCCGCCGAAGAAGGCGGCGCAGCCCAGGAACAGGTAGGCCTCTACTTTCACGAGCCGCCTCCGATCGACTGCTGCTCAAGGTGACGGTCCCGGCCCGATCTGATGTGCGGGTAGTGCAGGTCGAACGCGGGGCGCTCGGACCTGATCCGGGGGATCGAAGTGAAGTTGTGCCGTGGCGGCGGGCAGGACGTCGCCCACTCCAGCGAGTTCGCGAAGCCCCACGGGTCGTCGGCGGTGACCGTCTCACCCGTCTTCCAGGTCTTGTAGACGTTGTAAAGGAAGATAAACGTGGACGCGCCGAGGATGAAGGCGCCGATCGAGGAGATGTCATTCAGCGTGGTCGCCAGGTGCGGCAGGAACGGGTAGTTGGCGATGCGTCGCGGCATTCCCATCAGGCCCAGCCAGTGCTGAACCAGGAACGTCATGTTGAAGCCGATGAAAACGCTCCAGAAATGCCATCTGCCGAGCCGCTCGTCGAGCATCTTCCCGGTGAACTTCGGCCACCAGAAATAGAACCCGCCGAACATGCAGAACACCACCGTGCCAAAGAGCACGTAATGGAAGTGCGCGACTACGAAGTACGAGTCACTGACCGCGAAGTCCAGCGGCGGCGAGGCCAGGATGATGCCAGTCAGCCCGCCGAACAGGAACACCACCAAGAAGCCGAGAATGAACAACATCGCCGACTCGAATGTGATCTGCCCTCGCCAGATCGTGCCCACCCAGTTGAAGAATTTCACCCCGGTAGGCACGGCGATCAGGAACGTCATGAACGAGAAGAACGGCAGCAGTACGGCCCCGGTGGTGAACATGTGGTGCGCCCACACCGTGAGCGACAGGCCGGCGATGGCAATGGTGGCCGCGACCAGGCCCTTGTAACCGAACAGCGGCTTGCGGGCGAATACCGGCAGGATCTCAGTGGCGATGCCGAAGAACGGCAACGCCACGATATAGACCTCGGGATGGCCGAAGAACCAGAACAGGTGCTGCCAGAGAATCGCGCCGCCGCTGTTAGCGGCGAACACCTGCGCCCCCAGTTTTCGGTCGATCTCAAGCACCAGCAGCGCCGCTGCCAGCACCGGGAACGCCAGCAGTACCAGCATCGAGGTGAGCAGGATGTTCCAGGTGAACATCGGCATCCGGAACATGGTCATGCCGGGCGCTCGCATGCACAGGATGGTGGTGACGAAGTTGACGCCGCCGAGGATGGTGCCCAGGCCGGAGAGCACCAGGCCCATGATCCACATGTCGCCGCCGACGCCAGGTGAGTATGTCGCGCTGGTCAGTGGCGAGTAGGCGTACCAGCCGAACGCGGCCGCGCCGCCCGGGGTAAGGAAGCTGACCAGCAGGATCGTGCCGCCGAAGGTGAACATGTAGTAGCTGAGCAGGTTCAGCCGCGGGAAGGCCACATCCGGCGCGCCGATCTGCAGCGGCATGATCTCGTTTGCGAAGCCGACGAACAGCGGTGTGGCGAACAGCAGCAGCATGATCGTGCCATGCATCGTGAACAGCTCGTTGTACTGCTGGTCCGACACGATGTGGTTGTTCGGTCCCATGAGCTGCGCGCGCATGATCAGCGCCATCAGGCCGCCGATCAGGAAGAAGATGAACGAGGTGATCAGGTACAGGTGCCCGATGATCTTGTGGTCGGTCGACGACAGCCAGTCCGCCAGGATCGAGCCCTTGCGGTAAGTGCGCGGCGACGGCGCGGGCAGCGTGCCGGCCGGCGCAGGCGTGTTGTACGTGGTCACTGAGCACCCCCAGATGCGTTCTGCAGCTTCTGCTGTGCCAGGATCCACGTCCTGAACTGGGCAGGCGTGACGATCTTGATCCGGAAGAGCATCCGGCTGTGGTACAGGCCGCACAGTTCAGAGCAGCGCCCGATGGTGTCGGGCCCGCTGTAGAGCGTCCCGGTCGGCATCACCTGGAAGTGGTTCGGGTGGCCGGGCAGGACGTCCCGCTTGAAGTCGAACGGCAGGATCCAGAATGAGTGGATGACGTCATTGGAGCGGAGGTTGAATCTGACCGTCTCATGATCAGGAATCTCCAGCAGCGGAAGCTCGCCGTAGTTGCCCGCCTTGCCCAGCGAGCCGTTCCACATGTAGCCAATCTCGGTGACGCCGTCGGCCGAGTTCCTGACCGGGAACTGCGGGTACTGGAACTCCCAGCTCCACTGGAATCCGGTCACGTCGACTACCACGGCGGGGTGGGCCGAGACCGAGTCGATCCGGTTCTCATCCCGGGCGGTGAAGTAGAACAGCACGCCGACCATGATGAACGGGATCACCGTGTACATGATCTCGATAGGCAGGTTGTACCTGACCTGATGCGGGATCCGGTCGCCGCGCTTGCGATAGACGACCACGGCCCACAGGATCAGGCCCCACACCACCACGCCGACGGCAAGGGCGGCGACCCATGCGCCCTGCCAGAGCGAGACGATCAGGTTCGCCTGCGTGGTCAGCGGCCGGCGCAGGCCGAGCCGCTCGACGGTGGTGGCGTTGCAGCCGGCGGTCAGCGTCACCAGGCCCGCGACCAGGGCAGTACGCGGCAGCCAGCGCCGTAGCAGCCTCGCGCCCGCCCTCTGGCGCTGGGCCCAGTGCTTCGAGGCACTGCGGATGGGACTCACAGATGGCCTTCCCAGCAGTCAAGTCCCGGCGTCAGCGGCCGGTTAAGTCCAACGTCCTACAGCCTGTCGTGGAAACAGTACAACGCCAGCGAGCCGCAGTACCGGGGACCCCCGGGCTCCGGCGCGGCCCGGCTGCCTAAAGTCTGGAACATGGCCTACTTCGACGCCGCCTCCGCCGAGCCGATGCACCGCAGCGCCCGCGAGGCCATGCTGGCAGCGCTCGACGACGGCTGGGCCGACCCGGCGAGGCTGCACCGCGAGGGCAGGCGAGCCAGGCTGCTCTTGGACGGTGCCAGAGAGCAGGTCGCCACCGAACTCGGCTGCAGGCCCGACGAGCTGTCATTCACCAGTTCTGGCACCCAGGCCGTGCACCTGGCCGTGCTGGGCACGGTGCAGGCGAGGCAATCGGCCAGCCGCGGCCCTGGTCACCTGGT
The DNA here is from genome assembly GCA_963795265.1 of uncultured Actinomycetota bacterium. Classification (GTDB taxonomy): domain Bacteria; phylum Actinomycetota; class Actinomycetes; order Streptosporangiales; family Streptosporangiaceae; genus JAJYUU01. Next base: position 252,280 of record CAWCHF010000009.1, read on the forward strand.
CGCCAGCGCGGTCGAGCACTCGAGCGTGCTGAACGCCGCGAACTGGCTGGAGCGCGTTACCGGCACGTCCGTCACGCTTACCGGCGTCGACGGCCTCGGACGGGTGCACCTGGGCGATTTCGCCGCGGCCATAGCGACCGACCGGACCTTGCTGGCCTGCCTGCAGTCCGCCAACCACGAGGTGGGCACGGTCCAGCCAGCTGACGAGGCCGCCGAGATCTGCCAGCGTCAGCAGGTCCCGCTGCTGGTTGACGCTGGCGCGTCGGCGGGCCGGCTGCCATCGCCAGCGGGCTGGTCGCTGCTGACTGCCAGCGCCCGTAAATGGGGCGGCCCGGCAGGCGTAGGCGTGCTGGCAGTGCGCAAGGGCACGCGCTGGCGCGAGCCGTTCCCGGCAGACGACCGGGAAGGCCGGCGGGTGCCTGGCTTCCCGAACGTGCCCGCGATCCTGGCCGCAGCCGCGGCCCTGTCAGCAACCGGCAGGGACCGCAACGCCACAGACGCCGCGCTGCGCGCTCTCACCGGCCGGATACGGGACTCCGTTCCCTTGCTGGTGCCGGACTCTGTCGTGCATGGCGATCCGCACGCCAGGCTCCCCCACATCGTCACCTTCTCCTGCCTGTACGTGGACGGTGAGGCGCTGGTGACCGAGCTGGACCGGGCCGGTTTCTCGGTGTCATCTGGCAGTGCCTGCGTGGCCGATACCCGTCAGCCCAGCCACGTACTGGCCGCCATGGGTGCGCTTACCCATGGCAATGTGCGGGTATCGCTTCCGCAAGATGTGGACGCCGGGTCGGTGCGCGAGTTCCTTGAAGTACTGCCCGGTATCGTGGCGGCGGTGCGGGACACTATGAGAGCGGCCAACGCCGGCGAACCGCCAGCCGACCCTTCCGTGGAGGTAACCGCGTGACCCCCCGGCAGCACGCCACCGAAACCAACGCCCCGGCGCTCACGCTCGATGCCCTGGGCAAGAAGTGCCCGGTGCCGATCATCATGCTGGCCGACAGGATCCGGGAGGTGCGCATCGGCCAGATCATCGAGGTGCTGGCGGACGATCCGGCGGCTAAGACCGACCTGCCGGCCTGGTGCGCGCTGAAGTCCCAGGAGTTCGCCGGGGTCTCCGACCTGCCCGTCGGCTGGTCATTCCTGGTCCGGCGCAGCTACTAGCCGGGGTCAGCGCCCTCAGCTGACCGGCTGGTCTGGCTCGTCTAGGGCGCGGAACCGGTCGGAGAACCTGCGGTCGCTCTCCCACCATGGCCGCTGGGCCGGAGCGCCTGAACTTGTCCGGACGCTGGTCGCGGCACCGCCGCCGGCGTCAGCTGGCTGCTGCAGCGGGGCGCGCGGCCGCCGCTGCCGCTTCGAGCTCATCGAGCTCAGCGTCGATGACCGTCGCATCGGCCTGGTCCTCGCGGATCATCTGGATGAACTGCGCAGCCAGGAATGGCAGCCCGACGATGTCGCCCAGGATCCACAGCACGCCGCCGCCGAGCACCTGGCTGGTGGCACAGGCTCGGTCCCCATGGCCGGGCCAGCGCGTGGTAGTAGTGGCCCGCGATCAGGCTGGTGTCGGCGATGACCGCCAGGCCGAGTACCGCATCACCGATCACCTCCGCGCCGGTGATCCACAGCGCCACGACATACGGGTAGGCCTTCGGCACCGGGTCGACCCGCAGCAGCGTCCAGAAGAACACGAAGCCAGGGACGATCAGCGCGATGTGAGTGAGCTGGGCGACGAGGACCGAGCTGAAACCAGCCTGGTACCACGGCGTGAAGTAGATCACGAATGGCGTGAGCACCAGCACCAGCGTGGTGATGGCAGGGAACGTGGCCAGTTTTGCGACCCGGCCGCTGATCGCGGTCTCCAGTCGTGGGCCGAGCCGCGGCGCGGCCGCGATGGCCAGCGTCAGCGGCCGGCCCAGCGCGAGGAACAGGGGCACGACGAGCAGCAGCAGGACGGTCTGCACCGACCGCATGTAGAACAGCACTGGCTGGTAGACCCCGACGGAGGACATCGTGGCGATGACGACGAAGCCCAGGCCCAGGCCACAGCACAGGACGGCCCGCGCCGGCCGGCCAGGGGTCGCCATTACGCCGCACCCGCCGCATGCCGGCCAGGTACAGGCTGGCCAGCGCCACCACGGCGGCCAGCGACCACGGGTCGAGCATCCAGGAGGTGAAGGCCCGCCCGATGGTCAGCTCCGGCGGCCCGTGGTAACCAGAGGCAAGCACTGCGAGCATGCCTGCACGCTATCGCGCCTGCCGACGGACGGCGCCGCGCCCTCGGGCCGGCCTGTCGCGAGGCGATGAGCGAAGGCTTGTGATACCTCTCTCAGTGCACGACACTGTCCCAGACCGAGCCATGGTGTGCCAGGCCGGCTGCCCCTCGCTTGCAGGAGAGGAACTGCGCTATGCCAAGGCTCATCAGGCCCGGGATAACCGACACGTTCATGGTGCCCGGCAGATTCACGTCCGCTGGCGGGTGCGCGCCGGCTGGCAGGTTCGGGACACGCGCACGGTTCGGGGTGACCGGCGGTCTGGCCGCCGGCGCGCTGGTGCTGGCCGGGCTGGCAGCCACCGGGCCCGCCCTGGCGACGTCGCAGACCGGCCAGTCGCTGTCGGCATCGCGGGTGCCGGTCGCGGGCACCCGCCCGGCGTGGGCCGTGACCGCCAACCGGACAGGACTGGCGACGCTGCGCATGGCACCGTCCGGGCGCGGGTCTACCTGGCACCGCGCGACCCGGCAGGCCTGGCGGCTGGCGGCGGCTGTGTCCACGCCAGGGAACGCGCGCTACCGGCACTTCCTCTCCGCCGCACAGATCAGCGCGCGGTTCGGGCAGTCCGCAGCGCGGGTCGGCATGCTCGCGGGCTGGCTGAAGCAGTCCGGGCTGCGCGTGACCGCGATCAGCAACCACGTGGCCGACGGCTACATCGCCGTCAGCGGCTCGCTGGCCTCGGCAAGCCGGGCGTTCGACGTCACATTCGCGAGCTACCGGCTGGCCGGACAGGGCATCGTGCGAGCGCCCGAGCAGGCCGCGTCCGTGCCGGCCGAGTTCGCGTCAGCCGTGTTGTCGATCAGCGGCCTGGACACGGCGAGGGCGGACATGCGGCCGCGGGCACTGCCGCCGCCAGGCCCGAATTACTGGATCGCCCGGCCCTGCAACTCGTATTACCACCAGAAGACCGCCACCGGCATGCCGGCCGCGTACGGCAAGCACTGGCCCTGGGCATTGTGCGGTTACAAGCCGAGTCAGGTCCGCGCTGTCTACGGTGTCACCGCGTCGGGCATGACCGGCGCCGGCCAGACGGTCGCGATCGTCGACGCCTATGCCTCCCCCACGATGCTGCGGGACGCCAATGCTTACGCCAGCGCCGTGGGCGACCAGCCGTTCGCACCTGGCCAGTATCAGCAGTTCCGGCCGGCCCGGTTCACCCAGGCAGGAAACAACCAGTGCGGGGCGCAAGGCTGGTACGGCGAGCAGACTCTGGACGTCGAATCGGTGCACGGCATGGCGCCGGGCGCGAACGTGAGGTTCGTGGCGGCCGCCAGCTGCCAGGACCCCGACCTCGCCGACGCGCTCGCCTACATCGTCGATAACCGCCTGGCCAGCATCGTCAGCAATTCCTGGGGCGACACCGAAGCCGGCGCGGCCGAGTTCGTCAGCGTGTACCACCTGATCTTCCAGGCTGGTGCTGCCGAGGGCATCGACTTCCTGTTCTCATCCGGCGACAACGGCTACGAGGCGCCCGGCGAGGATCCTGGCTTCTCGGCGCACACGCAAGTCGATTACCCGACCTCCGATCCGTGGGTGACCTCGGTCGGCGGGACTAGCCTGGCCATCGGCCGCGGCAACAGCTACCAGTTCGAGACGTCCTGGGGAACCCTGCTCGATCCGCTGGCCAGTAACGGCAGGACCTGGCACCTCACGCCGCCAGGCGGCTACCCGTACTGGTTTGACGGCGCCAGCGGCGGCGGCACGTCCACTCTGTACTCACAGCCCTGGTACCAGCAAGGCGTGGTGCCGGCATCATTGTCCGAGCGGCTGCCGAGCGGTGCCCATAGCGCCGCGCCGATGCGTGAGCTGCCGGACGTGTCGGCTTATGCCGATCCCGCGACCGGCTTCCTGGTCGGTGAGACGGTGCTCAAGCCGAGCGGACACGGTTACGAGTTCGCGTTCAGCCGGATCGGCGGCACCAGCGTGTCCTGCCCGACGTTTGCCGGCATCGAGGCTGACGCGCAGCAGAGCGCCGGCGGGCCGCTGGGCTTCGCAAACCCGGCCATCTACGACCGGTATGGCACGTCCGCGTTCCACGACGTGACTGATCATCCCCTCGGTCCCGGCTTCCTGGCCCAGATCCGGGCTAACTACGCCAATGGCGGCGTCGCGCCCGGCGGTCCGCTCCAGTACTTCCTGCGCACCCTCGGGATCGACGGCGAAGGCGCCGCGCGCCTCAACGCGACGCCGGGCTATGACGACGCGACCGGGGTCGGGTCACCGGCCGGCTACATCACCTCGTTCGCCCGGTTCGGACCCTAGTCAGCTGCTGGCCGGGAGCGAGGCAAGCCGGGAGCAGGATTGTTCCCCGGTCGCTTGCTCCCGGCAGCCGGCTCAGGGCAGCCGGGCGGCGATCTCGTCCGCAGCCGCCTGGCCGTAGGACAGCGCGCAGCGCGCCGTCAGCCCGGCCGCGGTCAGCTTGTACTCCTGAGTCCCGGTCGTCTCCAGCGCGTACACGGCCAGCAGGTTGCCGAGCTGAGCGGCACGCTCCAGGCTCAGGCCCCAGGCCACGGCGGCCAGGAAGCCAGCTCGGAAGCCATCGCCGGCGCCAGTCGGATCGACCGGGGTAACGTCCTGCACCGGCCCGACCAGCACCGGCGCCTCGCCGGCCTGGTCGACCCGGACACCCGCCGAGCCCAGTGTCGTGACCCGTACTCCCACCTCAGCGATCAGCTGCTGCGGACTCCAGCCGGTCTTGTGCTCGGTCAGCGATGCCTCGTAGTCGTTACTGAACAGGTATGCGGCACCAGCTACCAGTTCGCGGATCTGCGCCCCGTCCAGGCTCGCCAGCTGCTGCGAAGTGTCGGCGGCGAACGGGATCTGGTGCTGGCGGCATTGCCTGGTCAGGCTCAGCATCGCGGCCGGGTCGCCAGCGCCGATCAGCACCAGGTCGGCCAGCGCGGGAAGTCCGCTGAGATCGAGGCTCGCGTCTTCGCCCATGGCGCCCGGATAGAACGAGGCGATCTGGTTCAGGTCCGCGTCGGTAGTGCAGACGAACCTGGCCGTGTGATGCCGGGTGGACTCGCGCACCCCGCTGGTATCGACGCCGTGCTCATCGAGCCAGCGCCGGTACTCGGCGAAGTCTGCGCCTACGGTGCCGACCAGCAGCGGCCTGCAGGCCGAGACAGCCAAGGCCGAAGGCGATGTTGGCGGCGACCCCGCCGCGGCGGATCTCCAGCCCGTCCACCAGGAACGACAGCGAGATCTTGTCCAGCTTGTCGGCCAGGAACTGGTCGGCAAACCGACCCCGAAATGTCATCAGGTGGTCAGTCGCGATCGATCCGGTCACGGCAATGCGCATGGACGGCTCCGTTTTGTCAGCCTGGTCAGCGGCCACAGGCTACACGCGTATCGGCAGGCTGCGGCAGCCGGACGCCTGGGTTAGTGTGCACCGGTGACCGATTGGCAGCACGTCATCAGCACAGACTGTGCCGTGCCGGCCGGGGCTGACCTGGACGCGCTCGCGGCCGAGCTGGCGGCTGCGCTGGCTGATCCAGATCCGGGAATCCGCGACGGCGCCGCCCTATGTCACGCTGGCGACCCGGATTGAGCTGGGCGTCCTCGACGCGGCGACCCGCGGATTGAGGCACGCGCCTTCGCCCCGCTTGTGCTCAGCTGGGTGATCGGCCGAGGCGCCCTCGACCAGGGCTGGGTGCAAGCCTTCGAGCGGTGGTACCCGGCAGAAGCCGACCTGGGTGGCTACGACGAGCGGCTCGGCTGGCTGCACGCGGTTGCGCATGGCGCTGATTTGATCGGCGTCCTCGGCGCTGACCAGCGGGTGCGGCCCGAGCGCTTGCTGGCGCCGTATGCCAGCAACACGATGCGGACGCTGCAAATGCTTTACGTGCTCGCCGACCGCGGCGTGCGCGCCGGGCCTGACGATGCGGTCAGGCCGCTGACTCATCGCGACGAGGTGCTGGCCAGGCTGGCGAAGTCGCTCGCCACCGTCGCCTGGTCCGGCTGACGCGGCGGGCAGACAACAGAGCGCCGCCAGACGGCCACCCGCCCGGCGGCGTCCGCCGCGGCCAGGCTCGCCGCAGGAAGCGGCACCTGACCGGCTACAGCGTGCTTAGTGGAACGAGTCGCCGCAGGCGCACGATCCCGTCGCATTCGGGTTGTCGATCGTGAAGCCCTGCTTCTCGATGGTGTCAACGAAGTCGATGGTGGCACCACTGAGGTACGGCACGCTCATCTTGTCGGTCACGACTTGCACCGCGCCGAACGCGGTGACCACGTCGCCGTCCATGTCACGCTCGTCGAAGTACAGCTGGTAGCGCAGCCCAGAGCAGCCCCCTGGTTGCACAGCAATACGCAGCCGCAGGTCCTCGCGCCCCTCCTGCTCGAGCAGACTGCTCACCTTGACCGCTGCTGCGTCGGTGAGCACGATGCCCTGGGTGGTCGTCTCGCCCTGAACTGTCATCTGCGTTAACTCCCGGGTCAGGCTGGCCGGTGCCCCGTCGGCACCGCCTTGTGCATCCACTGTCAACCATAATCCTCGCCCGCTGATTCCGGGCACTCGCCGGCGGCCGCGAGCCGGCCAACGACCGGGGGTGTTGGCACCGCCGGTTCCGGCACCCGACTATGATAGGTATCGTCACTAAGACGATAAGTACCTGAGATCGGGGTTTCATGGCCACGTCAACCAGCCAGTCAGGCTCTGCCGCCGCCGGCGCCGGGCCGCTCGCTCCCCCTGCTCGTGCTCGGTTCTGGCGCCGACCCGGACGCTGAGCGTGGCGTGCTCTGCCCCGGCGAACTGCCGCCAGCCAGCGATCCCGCGCTGGTAGCGCGCGCCAGGGCCGCCCGCAAGGCACTCGGCGACCGGGCCTTCATTCTCGGGCATCATTACCAGCGGGACGAGGTCATCCAGTTCGCAGACGTGACCGGCGATTCCTTCAAGCTGGCCCGCGAGGCAGCAGCGAGGCCAGGTGCCGAGTTCGTGGTGTTCTGCGGTGTCCACTTCATGGCGGAGTCGGCCGACATCCTGACCTCGCCTGAGCAGAAGGTGGTACTGCCCGATCTCGCCGCGGGCTGCTCGATGGCCGACATGGCCACCTACAACCAGGTCGAGGAGTGCTGGGACGCGCTGGAGGACCTGGGACTGGCCGATGAGGTGATCCCGGTCACCTACATGAACTCCTCCGCCGACATCAAGGCGTTCACTGGCCGGCATGGCGGCACCGTCTGCACGTCGTCCAACGCCGGCAGAGCGCTGCGCTGGGCTCTGAGCCAGGGCAGCAAGGTCCTTTTCCTGCCCGACCAGCACCTCGGCCGCAACACCGCGGTACTGGAGCTAGGCATGAGCCTGGACGACTGCGTCGTCTGGGATCCCCAGGCATCCGGCGAGACCGGCGGGGTGACCGCGGAGGCACTCCGGGACGCGACCATGATCCTCTGGCGCGGGCACTGCTCGGTGCACGGCCGGTTCTCCCCCGGCTGCGTGACCGAGGTCCGCGAGCGCATCAAGGGCGTGAACGTCATCGTGCACCCGGAATGCGTGCACGAGGTGGTTCTCGCAGCCGACGAGGTCGGCTCGACCGAGAAGATCATTTCGACGATCGAGCGAGCCCCGTCTGGCTCGTCCTGGGCTGTCGGTACCGAGCTGAATCTGGTGCAGCGACTGGCCGCTACGAATCCGGATAAGACAGTCGTGTTCCTGGACAAAACGGTCTGTTACTGCTCCACCATGAACCGGATCGACCTGCCGCACCTGGTGTGGGCGCTGGAGTCGCTGGCAGGCGGCCAGCTCGTGAACCAGATCTCGGTCGAGGACAAGACCGCCGCGCAAGCGCGCGCCGCGCTGGAGCAGATGCTTGCGTTGCCGTTACAGGCGGCGGCCGCCGCCTGACGGAGCCGCGCGGGTTCTCACAATCCTGGTGCGCCCCAGATCGGCATCCAGCGGCCGAGGTCGCTCTCGATCTTCAGATCCGCGCCGAGTACGCCGCGGATCTGCAGTTCCAGCGCGTTGTCGCGCTGCTGGCCGGACAGCGGGGCGAACGGGTAGAACGTGCCGCGCTTGTACAGGTAGACCAGGCCTAGTGAGCGTCCGCCCGAGTCACGGAACGCCATGATCGTGCACAGCAGGAGCGGCCCGAAACCGCCGGACTCCAGCGACGAGTTGACCGCGTGCAAGTCGGTCACCAGGCCCTCGGGATCATCGCCGGAATGCCGGCTGACCAGCCAGGTGAACTTGTAGGAGTCGGTGGACACCTCGACCGGCGCGCTGTCCTTGCCCATGCTGAGCAGCGCGCGGACGTCATTCTCGATGTCGCTGAAGGCCTTGCCCTCCGCGGCGCGGAAGCACACCGAGCCGGTGCCCGTCGGCTTGAAGTCGGTGCCCGCCTGCAGTGTCAGCGCCGCCCCGGGCAAGGCGAACAGATCATCCAGATTCGCGGGAACCGGCTTGGTCCGGCCGAGCAGGGCGTCCAGAAAACCCACTCGCTACCTGCTCAGCTGCTTGGAGATCTTGTCGAGCTCGGCCAGCCGCCGCTCCAGCGACGGGTGCGTGGAGAAGATTGTCGCGATGTTGTTCATGCCAGGCCGCAGCGCTGGCGCGAAGTAGAACGTGTTGAGCGGCTCGGCCGCGCGCAGGTCCTTCATCGGGATGCGGGCCATGTCGCCGGTCACCTTGACCAGCGCGCTCGCCAGCGCTGACGGCTGCCCGGTCAGCAGCGCACCGGACCGGTCAGCGGACAGCTCGCGGTACCGGGACAGCAGCCTGATCAGCAGGAAGCTCACGCTGTAGACGATGATGCTGAGCAGCATGATCGGGATGATCAGCAGCGCGCTCTGGCTGTTGTTGTTGCCACCGCGTCCCCGGCCGCCACCGCCGAATAGCTCCGAGTAGAAGGCGAACCGCACCATCAGCGCGGCGACTATGCCAAGGAACGACGCGATAGTCATGACCGCGACGTCCTTGTGTGCCACGTGCGACATCTCGTGGGCAAGCACACCCTCAAGCTCGTTGTTGTCGAGCTTCTGCAGGATGCCCTCAGTGGCGCAGACAACGGCCACCTTGCTGCTGCGGCCGGTCGCGAACGCGTTCGGCATCTGCGTGGGCGCGATCGCGACCCGTGGCTTAGGCATGTCCGCGAGCGCGCACAACCGGTCCACGATCGCATGCAGCCGCTCGGCCTGCGGTCCGTCGCTCGGGCTGACCAGCCGGGCGCCCGATGTCCGCAGCGCGATCTTGTCCGACCAGTAGTACGAGGCGATGGCGCTGCCGATGCCGATGACGGCGGCAATCGCGATAATCCCGGCGCCGCCCACAGTGCTCGTGCCAGTGGTGGTGGCGCCACGGTGAAGGTAGTGCGGGAGATAGAGAATAACGAACGCCAGGCCCACGCCGAAGCCGACGAAGACCAGCCCGAGCAGGAACATGGTCGCGCCCATCCGCGCGATAAGCCCCGGATCGGACGCGTAGCGAGTGCGCGCCATCGGCGCCGCCTCCCTTTCCTGGGCGGCTCCATCGCCGCCCGTTACTTCCAGTACATCTCACTCGAGCTAGTGCTGCACAGGACAGCGCTCAGGGCAGGGTCGCTGCCCTGCCCTGCACTGCCCCACGCACAACTCGCTGGCGCAACCAGGATTCGGCAGCACCTAACTCGATAACGGTCAGGCGACGTATCTCGTTCCCGCCGCCGGAACAGCTGCTAGCCAGGGATAAGGCCGTCGTCACTGAGGAGCTTGCGTACTTCGTCCATCGTGGCGTCCGGCTGCGGGATGATCAGCTCCGACGGCTTCAGCTGGTCCGGGTCGGCGGGCGAGCCGACTTCCCTCACCCGGACGAGAAGCGCTTCTAGCGCGGACCGGAACGCCCCTTCGTCACCGCGCTCCACAGCCTGCTCCAGCGCTGCGTCTAGCTGATTCAGCTCCTCGGCCGCTGACTCAGGGACATCGAGCTGACCCTCGCCGAGGATCCGCACGATCATTCCGGTTCACCGCCCTGGTCGGCCGAGGAGGCCGCGCCAGCCGGCTCAGTCCTGCCCGCGCCGCTCGCGTTGGCCGCACCGGTGCCGCCGTCCTGGGTGGCCTCGATCTGCCGTGGCGCGTTCTGGGCGAGCTCCGCCTTCATCTGCTCAAGCTCATGGTCGACCCCGTGACCGGCACCTAGCCGGTCAAGCTCGGCCTGGATATCGTCGTGCGGGCCGCTGACCATGTCGTTGAGCGCGCCGGACGCCATCAGCTCATCAATGGCACCGGCCCTGGCCTTCATCTGCGCGGTCTTGTCCTCGGCCCGCTGGATGGCCATGCCGACGTCGCCCATTTCCTCGGATATCCCGGTGAACGCCTCGTTGATGCGCGTCTGGGCCTCCGCGGCGGTGTAGGTGGCCTTGATGGTCTCCTTCCGCGTCCGGAATGCGTCAACTTTGGTCTGCAGGCGCTGGGAAGCCTGGGTCAGCTTCTCCTCCTCGCCCTGCAACGAGGCGTACTGGGTGTTCAGGTCCTCAAGCTGCGTTTGCAGGCCAGCCTTCCGGGTGAGGGCTTCCCTGGCCAGATCCTCGCGCCCGGCGGCCAGCGAGTCACGTGCCTGCCTGTCCAGCTTGCCCGCCTGCTGCTGCAGCGTGTTGATCTGAAGCTCCACGCGCTTGCGGGAGGTCGCCACGTCGGCCACCCCGCGGCGGACCTTCTGCAGCAGTTCAAGCTGGGTCTGATACGAGTAATCCAGGGTCTCGCGTGGATCTTCCATCCGGTCGAGCGCCTTGTTGGCCTTAGCTCGGAAGACCATAGTGACCCGCTTCATGACGCCCATCGGCGCGACCATCCCCTCGGTCAGAAGTCCCCGCTGCCGCGGCGCGTCCGGGGTCTCGGAACGGCGCCAGGAGAGCAACGGACATATTGCTGGCAGATCTTGCATCCACCCTACGACCTGCCGGCCAGAACCGTCATCACGGACCGGGCGCCGCCCGCCACAACTGCGCGAAATCGCCCGGCCAGGGCTGCGCCGCGACATGAAGATCTGCGCCGTTCGTCCCGGTAGGCTGTAGGCGTGTTCAAACGACGTTCAAGTGACGCGGCTACCGCGGTCGATAATGCACCGGGTGACCACGCCCCCGGCCGGACCTCAGCCGACGGCGATGCGCAGTCCGACCGGCCCGGCACCACCGCGAAGAAAGGCGCTCCGACTCCCAAGCGGAGCGAGGCAGAAGCGCGACGCCGGCAGCCCTACCAGCCACCAGCGGACCGCAAGGCGGCCGGGCAGCGGTCCAGGCAGCAGAGCCGGGACGAGCGGCTGCGCAGGTCGCAGGCGCAGCAGCGCGGCGAGGAATGGGCGCTCCCGCCCAAGGACCGCGGACCGGTCCGCGCGCTGGCCAGGGATGTGGTCGACGCCAGGCGCGGCATCGGCGAGTACTACATCTTCACCATCTTCCTGCTGATCGTGCTGCTGATCTTGCCGTGGCAGGCGACCAAGATCGCCGCCGATGGCTTCGTGGTAGCGCTGCTGGCGATCATGCTTGGCGAGGGCTGGGTAGTGGCGTCCAAGGTGAAGCGGCTGGCGCACGAGCGGTACCCGAACGAGAGCACAAAGGGCGTCAACCTGTATGTGACGATGCGGGGCATCAGCATTCGCAGGCTGCGGCTGCCGAAGCCGAAGGTCGAACGCGGCGCCAAGGTCTGAGCAGCGGCCCCGGCGGGCCGAGGCACACGCCCGGCCCAGGCACCCCGGCCCGGCCACAGGCACCCCGCCCGGCCCAGGCACCCCGCCCGGCCCAGGCACCCCGGCCGGCCGCTGGCCGGCCGCGCACTAAGTTGTCAGCCATGGAATATCGTCATCTGGGCCGCAGCGGCCTGAAGGTCAGCGAGATTGCCTACGGGAACTGGATTACGCACGGATCCCAGGTTGAGGAGGACGCGGCGGTCGCCTGCGTAGCGGCGGCGCTCGACGAGGGAATCAGCACCTTCGACACTGCCGACGTCTACGCCGGGACCAGGGCCGAGGCAGTGCTCGGCAAGGCGCTGCACGGCGTCAAGCGCGAGTCCATCGAAATCTGCACCAAGGTTTACTGGCCAACTGGCCGCGGGCCGAACGAGCGCGGCCTGTCCCGCAAGCACATCACCGAGTCGGCGAACGCCTCGCTGCGGCGGCTGCAGACCGACCATATCGACCTCTACCAGGCACACCGCTACGACCACGAGACCCCGCTCGAGGAGACCCTGCGCGCCTTCGACGACCTGGTGCGGCAGGGCAAGGTGCTGTATATAGGCGTCTCGGAGTGGCGGGCCGAGGAGATCGCGGCTGCCGTGAAGATCGCGGCCGAGCTCGGCCTGGACCGGATCGTGTCCAACCAGCCGCAGTACAACATGATCTGGCGGGTCATCGAGGCCGAGGTCATCCCGCTCTGCGAGCGGGAAGGGATCGGCCAGATCGTCTGGTCGCCCATCGCGCAGGGGGTGCTGACCGGCAAGTACCTGCCCGGCGCGGCGCCGCCGGCCGGCTCGCGGGCCACCGACGAGCACGGCGCCGGTTTCATCTCGCGGCTCATGAACGATGACATCCTGAGCCGGGTCCAGCAGCTCACGCCGGTGGCCGAGCAGGCCGGGCTGACGCTCGCGCAGCTCGCGGTGGCGTGGACGCTGCAGAACCCGAACGTCGCTGCCGCCATCATCGGAGCGACCAGGCCGGAGCAGGTCCGGGAGAACGTCAAGGCGGCCGGCGTCCGGCTGGATCCGGCGGTGCTCGCCCAGATTGATGACGTCCTGGGCAACCTGGCCGTCACCGACCCGGAGCTGACCGCGAGTCCGCGCAGCCGGAATTGAGGCGGCTGGCGAGCAGCGTTACTCCTGCGCTGGGTGCAGGCTCATCGGGCCGTACTCGACCCTGCCGTCCTCGGTGAGCGTGACCTGGTCGACGCCTGCCTTGAGCAGGCTCGGCCAGTGCTCGCCGAGCCAGCTCTCCGCGTCGCCCTGGCTGGTCCAGGTCTCCTTGGCCAGTTCGCGCGCGGTCACAACCGTGCCGTCTTCCTTCTCCAACTGCCAGGTCCAGGTCATCTCACGCCTCGGAAGCTAGGATCAAGGCCGGCTCTCGGCGGCCCCATCGTAACCAACCGCGATCACCGGGCAGGGTAGTGCAGTGCAGGTACTCATGGTCGGCACCGGCGGCGCGACGGGCTGGCCACTGGCTGACTGCCGGTGTGCCTCGTGCATGCTGGCCAGGACCGAAGGACTGCACCGGGCGCCGGGCCGGATCCGCATCGGCGAGCACCTTGAGGTGCGCGCCGGCCAGCGCATCGACGCGGGCACGGGATCGGGCCCGGACCCGGCGCACCGCATCCTCGCGGTACCCGGCGGGTGGGACATAACCGGCCCGGACGGCGGCAGGCTGCTGCTGGCAGCCGGTCCGGGGCAGCTGCCGGAGCCACCGCCCGGCACCCGGCCGTACGACATCGCGCTGCTGGACCTGCTGGCCGGCCCGGCCGAGCTCGGCCGGCTGCGGGCGGCTGGCCTGCTGCACATGCGGACCGCGGTTGCCGCGCTGTATACCGACCACCGGGTCAGGTCGGAGCGAGAGATGGCTCGCCGCTGCCAGCTCTGGGCCGCCGCTGCGGCCAGCGATGGCCAGCTGATTACCGGCCCCGCTCCCGCTGCCGCGCCACCGGCCAGGCCGCACCGCACGCTGATCATCGGCGGCGCAAGGTCCGGCAAGTCCACCGAGGCCGAGCTGCGGCTGGCCGGCCAGCCCGTCGTCACGTACCTGGCTGCAGGTCCCTGGCAGTCCTGGACCGGCGCGGACGGGCAGCCCGACCAGGAATGGGCGGCCAGAGTCGCCGCCCACCAGGCCCGGCGGCCAGCCTGGTGGCGGACCGTGGAAACCCTCGACGTGGCCGGCGTGCTGCGCGCGGAGACCGGTGCTGTGCTGATCGATGGCATCGGCACCTGGCTGGCCGGGGTCATGGACGAGGCCGGGTTGTGGCAGCAGGACGCCGGCTGGCCCAGGTCGGCGGGTGCTGGCCAGAGCCAGGCCAGGCCGGGCGACGGTGGGCCGGGCGACGGCCGGCCAGGCGACGGTGGGCCGGGCGACGGTTCGGCCGACTACGTCGTTCAGGCCCGCGTGGACGATCTGGTCTGTGCCTGGCGGCAGACCAGGGCGCTGGTCGTGGCGGTGACAGATCAGGTGGGCTCCGGCCTTGTTCCGCCCTACCCGGCAGGTAGGGTTTTCCGGGATCAGCTGGGCTGGCTGAATCAGCGGATCGCGGCCGAATCCGAGCTGAATCTGCAGGTCGTCGCGGGGCGGGTGACAACGCTCCCGGCATGACCGCAACCATCACCATCCGCGCCTTCGGACCGCGAACGGCACGAGATGGGTCCGGGAAGCTGTTAAGTTCTAAGCGCTAGCTCTGAGCAGGACTATCCGCCCCCGCACGGGGCCTGGCTCAGCCTTTTTGATCAAGGTGGTGACGACATGACGCGCGTTGTCGTCGTTGGTGACCTGATGACGGACACGGTCGCGCACGCGACCGCTCCCCTGGCCAGGGGCAGCGACACACCAGCCACGGTGACCATGCACGGCGGCGGGTCGGGCGCTAACATCGCCGCCTGGCTGGCCGTAGACGGCGGCGAGGTTGCCTTCGTGGGCCGCCGTGGCGCCGACATCGCCGGCCGTAACCGGGATATGGAACTCATGGGCTACGGCGTCGATGCGCGCCTGGTGATGGATCCCGAGCGGCCGACCGGGACCTGCGTCGTCATGATCACTCACAAGGGCGACCACACGATGCTCTCCGACCCCGGCGCCAACGCCGCGTTGTCGGCCGACGACCTGCCCAGGGACCTTTTCACGCCTGGCAGCCACCTGCACATCTCCGGCTATACCCTGCTTAATTCCGGCTCTCGGCCCGCCGTGCTGGCAGCGCTCAGCCACGCCCAGCGCGCCGGGATGTCGATCTCGGTCGACGGTGCGTCCGCCGCGCCACTTGAGCGCGTCGGGGCCGAGCCGTTCCTGCAGCTCACCAACGGTGCCACGCTGCTGTTCGTGAACCCGAGCCAGGGCAGGGTGCTGACCGGCCGCGATGATCCCGGCCAGGCGGCGAGAGTCCTGAACGCGTGGTACCCGCAGGTGGTGATGAAGCTGGGTGCGGACGGCGCGATGATGTATGCGGGCGGGCGACCGGACTCGATCCGGGTCAGCGCCCCGCCGGTCGAGCACGTGGTGGACGGGACGGGTGCCGGGGACGCCTTTATCGCCGGATTCCTGCCAGCCTGGCTGGATAAGAAGCCGCCGGGCGAGGCCCTGGCCAGCGGCTGCAGGCTCGCGTCGCGCGCACTCGGCCTGGTCGGCGCGCGGCCGATGCTCTGACAGCGGCCCCGCCGATATCGCGGGGCAGCGCCGGTGCGGCAGCCACAGCGGCGCCGCTGCCGCTGATCAGTTCTGGGCCGGAACCGGCGTCCAGGTGATCGTCACCGTCCACTTTGTGGACGTATCGGTGCTGTTAGACGGGCCAGTCAGCTCGACACCCTCAGTCTGGTAGGTCCCCTGGACTGCCCAGCACTTGCCAGTCGCGTCGAACACATGATCGCACGCCGGAGTTTCAGTCAGGCCGGAGGCGTTGATCCGGCCGCTCGGACCGAAGTTCTCCACCAGATACTGGTCAGTTCCCGGCTTGCCATCGGGGCCGTTGCAGTCAACTGCGGGGTCGTGGCCGGTGTTGCACAGGTTCCACTGGTTGGTGGAGCCGCCGGGCTCGGCCGGGACGGCGCTGGCCCCGTTCACATACATCAGGGACGCGATGCCGGTGTTGGTGACCTCGATGGGGAAATTCCCGAACGGATTCAGCACCCCGAGCCAGCACACGCCGTTCGGGTAACCGAGCAGGTCTCCTTTCGACCCGGTGTTCTGGCTCGGATCCCCGAAGTGGCAGTTGGCGAAATTCCGCTGAGCCGTCGAAACGGTCACCGATCGCACGATGGGAACGGTGTTCAATGTCAGGTTGACACTGGCGCCCTGGCCCGCACCTGGCGGCGCACTCGTGCTGGTGCCGCAGCCGGCGATCGCGGCCAGCAGCAGCGCCAGCGCCAGCACCCCGGTCGTCCGGCCAGCCATCGATGACACCGTCCCTTGCTCCTCTCTGCTGGTCAGCTAGTTCGCTCGATCCGGATCCGCAAGCCTGACCTCCGCACCAGGACCACAACGGCCGCCAGCGCCGCCAGGCCAGCCACCGCGGGCAGCAGCCAGCCCGGCAAGCCCAGCCAGGAACCGGAAACCACGCCAGGGACCACCCGGAACTCAAGTTTCGTCGCGGCCGCGACCGCCATATTCGCGCTGCCGACGGAGATCTTGGCTGAGCCATGCACGACAACATCGCTGAAATAAGACCCCGCCTTGGCGCTGGCCGGGACGATGAGCTGCAACGGAATGCGGGCTGACTGGTTGTGCGCCAGGCTGACGGGCTGGCCAGAAGCCGTGATCCAGGCTGCCGGAACAGTCCGGCCGGCGCCGGGCGAGATGCGCTCGATCCGGATCGTCACCGTTTCCGGCTGCGAGCCGGTATTCACCACGTAGACGGGCGGCAACGCGTAGCTACCGCCGGGATGCGCTCCGGCCGCCAGCCGGACCGGGCCCGCCTGGATGCCGACGCCCACGCTCGCAGCGGCGACGGCAGGGAAGACCAGCAGCGTCAGCAGTGCTACGAATGCCGCCGACCACCACCGCAGTTGCATGACGCCAGTCCCGCGCTTCCGTGGGATCCGCGCCGACTGCGGGCTCACCGCCCGGCGCAGAATTCCCAGCCATTGACGTATACGGACATCTCACCATGCGATTTGTTAACTGTAACTGATCACGCTCAGCTGTTAAAGAACCATCAGCCACAATGGGTGAGCACGAACTCGGTCACCGTTCGGCAGTAATCGGATGGTTCCTGGAAGTAAGGGAAATGGCCGGACCGCTCGAACACCTGCACCGCTCCGCACGGCACCGATGCGGAGAAGGCGTCCACCATCTGCGCGGTCGTCGTCAGGTCGTGCCGGCCACGGGTCAGCAAGGCCGGACAGGCCAGCTCGGGCAGTAGCGACAGCAGCGGTTCATAGAGCTCTGCCGACAGCGGCCGATGTGAGTCACCTCGGTGCCACTCCTGCTCGCTGAGCCCGGAGTCGGCCAGCAGCTGGCTGAAGGCTGCCGCGCCGCCCGGATCGTGGAACATGAGCTCCAGGAAATGCGCGCCGAGTGCCTGCGCGGCCGTCCTGGTCCCGTCGGCGAACGTCAGCCGGCCGGGTTTGGCAGCCAGCTGCCGGCACCGGTCGGCATCGGCGTGCTGGCCGAGCTCCGCGAGCCGGCTAGCTATCACCGGCAGCCGGTGTCTCTCGGTGAGATCGGCGTCCCAGCACGGGCAGTCGAAGATCGCGGCGCTGACTGACTCGGGGTAGCCGACGGCGTATCGCAGCGCGTAATGTCCGCCGGCCGAGTGTCCGAGGACAGCCCAGGTACTGATGTCCAGCACCGTCCGCAGCTGCTCGAAGTCGGCCAGCAGCAGCTCGACGGTGAGCGCAGGGCTGGCTTGCAGCGGGTCGGAGCGCAGCGCGCCGCGCTGATCCACGCCGATGATCCGCAGCCCGGCGGCCAGCAGGTCACCCTGGATCCGCATGAAGTCGTAGCAGCCCTGGCCGGGGCCGCCATGGATGAACAGCAATGGCGGGGCGCCGGCGTCACCGCGGTCGTCGACGAATACCCTGGTGGCCCCGATCTCGACCAGCCCTGCGGCCAGCCGCGCATGTGACACGTGCACGCTCCCTTCCCTAACTGACTGTAAGGACATGACCTCCTATCTGGACCAGCTCTTCTCGCTCCGCGAACACGTGGCCGTCGTCACCGGCGGCAGCTCGGGCATCGGCCGCGCCATCGCGCGGGCGCTCGGCCAGGCAGGGGCGTCCGTCGTCGTCATCGCACGCGATTCCGGCAACCTGGCCGGAACCGCCGCGGAACTGACTGCGGCCGGCTGCAGCGCGGCAACTGTCAGCGCGGACCTGACTGACCGGGCGGCCGTCGGCCGGGCGGCTGCGGCGGCCAGGAACGCGTTCGGGCCGCCGGACATCCTGGTGAACTGCGCGGGCCTTAACCTGCGGCCGCCGATGGCCGAGCTGACAATCGGGCAATGGGACGAGCTGATCGCCGTCAACCTGACCGCGCCGTTCCTGCTTGGTCAGGAGTTCGGCCCGGACATGGCTGCCCGCGGCTGGGGCCGCATCATCAACGTCACCTCTCAGCAGGCCGAACGCGCGTTCGGCAACAGCGGCGGCTATGGCGCGGCGAAGGGCGGGCTAGCGTCGCTGACCCGGTCGCAGTCTGAGGCCTGGGCGGCCAGCGGCGTGTGCTGCAACGCCCTGTGCCCCGGCTTCGTGATCACCCCGCTGACCGCCGAGGTGTCCGCCGATCCGGCCCGCACCGCTGCGCTCGCCGGCCGCACAATGGTCGGCCGGAACGGGCTGCCGGCCGACTTCGCCGGCGCCGCGGTGTTCCTTGCCAGCCACGCCAGTGACTACGTGACCGGTCAGATCATCCGGGTGGACGGCGGCTTCTCGGCGACCTGAACCAGCCGGCCAGAAGATGATCTTATGAAAGCGGAGTTACCGGGGTTATAGGCCAGGCAACTCCGCACCCGTAAACGATCTTGTCCGTTAGACCCCGTGCTGGCGACGCGCCGGCCAGCGCGGGACGGGCAAGTCGCCGCCCGGAGCGGCACAATGACGTCATGGTCCGACGCACTACGACAACTCCCTCCGGTCCCGGCCGCGGCAGTCGCGGCTCCGGCAGTCGCGGCTCCGGCAGCCGCGGCCCGGCTGGCCGCGGTCCCGGCGGCCCGGCCGACGGCAGCGACGTCGACGACGCCGAGTTCGAGGAAAACATCGTCGATATCGACGTCACCGAGGAGATGCGCGGTAGTTACCTCGAGTACGCGTACTCGGTGATCTACCAGCGCGCCCTGCCGGACGCACGAGACGGCCTGAAGCCCGTGCAGCGCCGGATCCTCTACCAGATGAGCGAGATGGGCCTGCGACCGGACCGGCCGCACGTCAAGTGCGCCCAGGTGGTCGGCGCGGTCATGGGCAGGCTGCACCCGCACGGCGACGGAGCCATCTACGACGCGCTGGTCCGGATGCACCAGCCGTGGTCGATGCGGCTGCCACTGATCGACGGGCACGGCAACTTCGGCTCTCCCGACGACGGGCCGGCTGCCTACCGCTATACCGAGGCGAGGCTCGCCGAGGCCGCGCTGGAGATGACGAACTCGCTCGACGAGGACACCGTCGACTTCGTCCCGAACTACGACGGCACCCTGGACCAGCCCGAGGTGCTCCCTGCCGCGTTCCCGAACCTGCTGGTCAACGGGGCGGCCGGGATCGCGGTCGGAATGGCCACCAACATGGCCCCGCATAACCTAGGCGAGGTCGTCGCAGCCGCCCGGCACCTGCTCGCGAACCCGGACGCCGACCTGGACACGCTCATGCGGTTCGTGCCCGGCCCCGACTTGCCGACCGGCGGGAAGATCGTCGGCCTGGACGGCATCCGGGAGGCCTACGAGACCGGCCGCGGCACCTTCCGTACCAGGGCGGCCGCCAGGATCGAGAAGGTCAGCGCCCGGCGGATGGGCATCGTGGTCACCGAGCTGCCCTACGGTGTCGGCCCGGAGCGAGTTATCCTCCGGATCAAGGACCTGGTGCAGGCCAGGAAGCTCAACGGCGTCGCCGACCTGAAGGACCTCACCGACATGCGCAACGGGCTGCGCCTGGTGATCGAGATCCGATCCGGGTTCGTACCTGAGGCTGTCCTGGACGAGCTGTACCGGCTGACCCCGATGGAGGAAACGTTCGGCATCAATAACGTGGCGCTGGTCGATGGCCAGCCCCGCGTGCTCGGCCTGCGTGACCTGCTGCAGATCTACGTCGACCACCGGATCGAGGTCGTCCGCCGCCGCACCGCGTTCCGCCTCGGCAAGCGCACTGACCGGCTGCACCTGGTGGACGGGCTGATCATCGCGCTGCTCAACATCGACGAGGTCATCCAGGTCATCCGGACCAGCGATGACGCGACCGCCGCCAAGGAGCGGCTGATGTCGGTATTCGACCTGACCGACATCCAGGCGCAGTACATCCTGGACACCCCGCTACGCCGGCTGACCCGTTACGACACCCTGGAGCTGGAGCGGGAGCGGGCGACCCTGCAAGCCGATATCGCCGAGCTCACCGGCATCCTCGACGCCGAGCAGCGGCTGCGCGAGCTGGTCTCGGCCGAGCTTGCCGCCGTCAGCGAGAAATTCGCCACCCCGCGCCGTACCGTCCTGCTGGAGGGCTCCGGCGCGGCCAGAACGGCCGCTGTGCCGCTGGAAGTGGCGGACGAGCCCTGCACGGTGCTGTTGTCCTCGACCGGCCTGCTGGCCCGGACAGCGGCTCGGCCGTCCGCCGGGCAGGGCACGCTGGCCCTCGACGATGACGAGGGGGAACGGGGCCAGCAAGGATCCCGGCCGCCGGCTGGCTCGGGCGCTCAGGGACCGCGGGCCGCGCACGATGTCATCGTCTCGGCGGTGAGCTCGACCGCTCGCGGCTCGGTCGCCGTGGTGACCTCGGCCTGGCCGGCTGATCAGGCTCGGCGTGCTAGAGCTGCCCGCGCTGCCGCCGAGCGCGCACTCCCCCGCGCTGTCCGGCGGCGCGCCGGTGAGCGAGTTCGTCTCCACCGCGCCCGGCGAGACTGTCGTCGCCATCGTGGCGGCTGATGCAGCGGGGGCCGGTCTCGCGATCGGCACCGCTCAGGGGGTGGTCAAGCGCGTTACGCCGGACTACCCGCAGAACCTGACGGAGTTCGACGTGATCGCGCTCAAGGACGGCGACCGGGTCGCGGGCGCGGTCCAGCTCGCCGACGAGGACCAGGAACTGACGTTCATCACCAGCGACGCGCAGCTGCTGCGGTTCCCGGCCTCGTCGGTTCGGCCGCAGGGCCGCGCGGCTGGCGGGATGGCCGGCGTCCGGCTGGCGCCGCGAGCGAGCGTGATCTGGTTCGGCGCGGTAGACCCGGCAGCCGGTGTCGCAGGATGCGGCCGGCGGCGGCCCGGCCGCCGGGCCGGTGGTGGTCACGGTGGCCGGCCCGGCTGGCGTGCTGCCCGGCACGACGGCGGCCACCGTCAAGGTCACCCCGTTCGCCGAGTTCCCGCCCAAGGGCCGGGCGACCGGCGGCGTGCGCTGCCATCGGCTCCTCAAGGGCGAGGACCTGCTGGTGCTGGCCTGGGCCGGGCCCGGTCCGGCTCGGGGGGCGACCGAGGCGGGCACGCCGGTTGACCTGCCGCCGCCTGTTGGCCGGCGCGATGGCTCGGGCGAGCGGGTCAGGCACCCGCTGGCCGGCCTGGGCGGCACTGCGACGCCATGATCGCGGCCGATTCAGAGCGCGCTGAGAGCGCTGGCAGCGGCGCGGACTAGGTCGACGGCCAAGGCTGTACCCGAGACGAGCTAGCCGCGCTCAGCGGCGGCCGTCGGGAAGGGAGGAGCCTGATGGTTTCCAAGACTGGCGGCCGCGTCCGGCGGCTCATCATTACCGGCGTCATCGCCGGCGGGCTGGGTGCGGGACTGACTGGCGTGGCGCTGGCCTCGACCAGCGGGACCGGTACGGCGGGCGCGTCTGCCACCAGCGCGTCAACGACGTCATCTCACTCGTCCAAGCCGTCGTCGTCAGCATCACCGTCGGCCGGGTCGAGTTCTGGCTCGGCGCCGGCCCGGATGACGCCAGGATCGGCGGGCACGCGCCACTGCACGCATATGGGCACTGGCCAGGGCCGTTCGAGCAGTGCCAGCTCGGGCAGCGCACGCGTGTCTTAGCAGGCGCCCTCGCAAGCGGTACCGCGCGGCCACCCCCACTGCGCGGTACCGCTGCGGCGGCACCGTGCGCTGCGGTCGGCGCTGCCAGCCCTGGGCGCCAGCCGGGCTACCGGTCAGACATCAATGCGGGACGGGTCGAGTTCGGCCGCGCCGCCAACGATGAAGTCACGCCGGGGTGCGACGTCGGTGCCCATGAGCAGCTCGAACATCCGATTGGCCGCCTCGGTGTCCTCGATCCTGATCCTGCGCAGGACGCGATGCCGGGGATCCATGGTGGTTTCCGCCAGCTGCCGGGCGTCCATCTCGCCAAGTCCCTTGTACCGCTGCGGCGGCTCCTTGAACCGCTGCCCCTTGCGCTCCAGCTCCAGCAGCGTGCGGTGCAACTCGGCGTCGCTGTAGGTGTAGATGTACTTCTGCTGCCCCTTGCGCGGATTGGTCAGCTCGATCCGGTGCAGCGGCGGCACTGCGGCGAATACCCGGCCGGCCTCCACCATCGGCCGCATGTACCGGTAGAACAGGGTGAGCAGCAGGGTACGGATGTGCGCGCCATCGACGTCGGCGTCGGCCATGAAGATGACCCGCTGGTACCGGGCGGAGTCCAGGTCGAAGGCGTTGCCGAGCCGGCCCCCAGCACCTGGATGATCGCCGCGCATTCGGCGTTCTTCAGCATGTCGGCCACCGAGGCCCGCTGCACGTTGAGGATCTTGCCGCGAATCGGCAGCAGCGCCTGGAACTCGGAGTTCCTGGCGTTCTTGGCCGTGCCGAGGGCGGAATCGCCCTCCACGATGAACAGCTCGCTGCGATCGTCGGCTGACCGGCAGTCGACCAGCTTGGCGGGCAGCGCCGAACTCGCGAGCTGAGTCTTGCGCCGCTGGTTCTCACGGTGCTCACGGGCCGCTATCCGGCTCTTGGCCGCCGAGATGACCTTGTCGAGCACCGCCTTGGCCTGCTGCTTGCTGCCCCGTACCCGGCCGTCGAGGAAGTTCCTGAGCTCGGTAGAGACGACCTGGTTGACGATCCTCGAGGCATCCGGCGTGCCGAGCACCTCCTTGGTCTGGCCCTCGAACTGCGGCTCGGGCAGCCGCACGGAGATCACCGCGGTCAGGCCCTCGAGCACGTCATCCTTGAGGACCGGCTCGTCGCCCGCCTTCAGCAGCCTGGCTGCCTTCAGCTGGTCGTTCATGGTCCGCACGATGGCCCGCTCAAAGCCGGTGACGTGGGTGCCGCCCTTGGCGGTCGCGATGACGTTGACGAAAGACCGCAGCGTGGTCTCGTAGCCGGTATCCCAGCGCAGCGCAATGTCGACATCGAGCTGCCGCTCGACCTCGGTCGGGGTCAGGTGGCCGGCGTCGTCGAGCACCGGCACCGTCTCGGTGAAATTGCCCGAGCCGGTGATCCGGACAACGTCGGTGACTGGCTCGCCCTCGGACAGGTGCGCGCAGAACTCGCTGATCCCGCCGGCGAACCTGAACTCTGCCTGCCGCGGCACGTCGCCGTCAAGGTCGTGCTCTGCTTCGGAGCGCTCATCGCTGACCCTGATGGCCAGGCCAGGCACCAGGTAGGCAGTCTGCCTGGCCTGCTGGGCGAGCCAGGCCATGCTCCAGCCGGCATCGGCGATGAATATCTGCCGGTCCGGCCAGAACCTGATCCTGGTTCCGGTGGCGGTCCTGGCCACCTTGCGGCCCTTACGCAGCGCCGGACCGGGCGTGAAGGCAGCGTCCGGTCCGTCACCGGCGAACTGGCCGGGAACCCCGCGACGGAAGCTGGCGGCCCACTCGTAGCCGCCCTTCTCTACCCACACGTCAAGCCGCGCGGATAGCGCGTTGACCACCGACGCGCCGACGCCGTGCAGTCCGCCCGACGCGGTGTACGAGCCGCCGCCGAACTTCCCGCCTGCGTGCAGCCGGGTCATGACCAGTTCCACGCCGGACAGGCCGCTCTTGGGCTCGATGTCGACCGGGATGCCGCGGCCGTTGTCCGTCACCTCAGCGGAGCCGTCGGCATGCAGCCGCACGTCGATGTCGGTGCACGACGCGGCGAGGGCTTCGTCGACCGAGTTGTCGAAGATCTCGCCGAGGCACTGCGCCAGGCCACGGGAGTCGGTCGAGCCGATGTACATGCCGGGCCGCTTGCGGACCGCGTCGAGGCCTTCCAGCACCGTCAGGTGGCGGGCTGTGTAGCCATCCGCTGCGCCCGGCACGTGTGAGTGCCCCGCGCTGGCAGGTTCGGTGCTGACGGCGGCGGTCACTACGGCTCTCCTGGGCAACGCGGGGACAACTGGCAGCCCCGCCCCTGGCCGGACGGTACCCGCTGGCACGCAGTGCAGGCTAGGGAGGGCCTGATGGCAGACTAGCTGCCCGCGCGCCGCCGCCCGCGCCACCACGCCGAACGACATTCGACGCTTTGAGGTTCATATAGCTCTTTATTTCTTATACCGGTCTGGCCTGCGAGGGCCGGGCATAGCCGGATGTTCGCCTTCGGCATACTCGGAGCCCGCAGGGGATGACAAACGACCCGCGCGAGTGTTGTGATGCGTAGGAGATCACAGGTTGGCGGACTGACCGGCGGTAAGGAACCGCAGGTGATAGCCAGGCTCTAGCTCAGGGGCAGGACGGGCAGGAGTCAGGTACAGTCCTCGAGGCGAGGAGGCGACATGACCGGAGCGATAGCCCCTACACGGCCGCTAAACGCCCTTGACTTGTGTGACCGATGCGGAGCCCCTGCGTACGTACGCGTGCTGCTGCCTGGATCAGGCGAGTTGCTGTTCTGCGCGCACCACAACCGCAAGCATGCGGATGCCCTCGCGAAGGTTGCTATCGAGATCCAGGACGAGACCGGCAGGCTGTCCAGCAAGCCAGGCGACGACGCCTCCTGAGCACCACCGTCAGAACGTGATCAGCCCCCGGCCTGCTGGCCGGGGGCTGATTCGTTTCGCTGGAGGACCTGCGTACTAGTCGAGGTAGTCGCGCAGAACCTGGGATCGCGACGGATGCCGCAGCTTCGACATCGTCTTCGACTCGATCTGGCGGATCCGCTCCCTGGTCACGCCGTACACCTTGCCGATCTCGTCAAGCGTCTTGGGCTGCCCGTCGGTCAGCCCGAAGCGCATGGAGACAACGCCCGCCTCGCGCTCCGACAGCGTGTCGAGCACGGAGTGCAGCTGCTCCTGCAGCAGCGTGAAGCTGACCGCCTCGCCAGGCTGGATGGCCTCGGAGTCCTCGATCAGGTCGCCGAATTCGCTATCCCCGTCCTCGCCGAGCGGCGTGTGCAGGGAGATCGGCTCGCGGCCGTACTTCTGCACCTCGATGACCTTCTCGGGGGTCATGTCCAGCTCGGCTGCCAGCTCCTCCGGAGTGGGCTCGCGGCCCAGGTCCTGAAGCATCTGGCGCTGCACCCTGGCGAGCTTGTTGATGACCTCGACCATGTGCACCGGGATCCGGATGGTCCTGGCCTGGTCGGCCATCGCGCGAGTGATGGCCTGCCGGATCCACCAGGTCGCATAAGTGGAGAACTTGTAACCCTTGGTGTAGTCGAACTTCTCCACCGCGCGGATCAGTCCCAGGTTGCCCTCCTGGATCAGGTCCAGGAAGAGCATGCCGCGGCCGGTGTAGCGCTTGGCCAGCGAGACCACGAGCCGCAGGTTGGCTTCCAGCAGGTGATTCTTGGCCCGCCTGCCGTCGTCCGCGATCCACTCCAGGTCCAGCCGGGAGTCCGGCCGCAGGGAGTCGCGGTTGTCGGCCAGTTTCTCCTCGGCGAACAGGCCAGCCTCGATGCGCTTGGCCAGCTCGACCTCCTGCTCCGCGTTGAGCAGCGGGACCTTGCCGATCTGCTTGAGGTAGTCCTTGACCGGGTCGGACGTGGCGCCCGCCACCGCTACCTGGGCGGCCGGGAGGTCCTCGTCGTCGTCGCCGTAGACGAATGCCTCGTCGTCGGACTCCTCGGGGGCGGCCGCGGCTGCGGCCTCACCGCCGGCTACCGGCGGTCCGACAGCAGCCGCCGGGCCAGCACTAGCCACCACGGCACCGGCCGCGTCGGCCGCACCTGCCAGCCCTGCTGGGCTCAGCTCTTCGTCGGACTCTGCCTCGTCATCGGCGTCCGCCTCGTCAGTCTCGAGAACCTCGAGCTCCTCCAGCTCGGCCTCGACGTCGATGAACCCGACATCAGCCAGGTCGGGGTCGGCTTCCAGGTCCGCCACATCGGTCAGGTCCGGGTCAGCCTCCAGGGCCGTGTCCTCTACGAGGTCTGGGTCCTGATCAAGCCCGGCGTCCGCCGCCAGTCCGGCGTCGGCTGTCACCTCGATGCTCCCGTTGTCACGATGCTCTCCCCTACCACCCGGCAGCTCACTCGTTCCCTGCTTTCCCTGCTTGACCTTGCCGCGCGCCGACCCGGCCGCGCCTGCCGCGCCGCGGCCACGACCGCGCGCCGCCCGACCACCTTCACTGCCTGCGGGGCTGCCGTTGACCGCGCCCGCAGGATCCTTGACCTCAGCGGCGCTGGCTGCGGCCGCGCCGTCGTCGAGGCTGCCGTTGACCGCGTTCTCGGCGGCCGTCTTCGAGGACGTACGGCCGCGCCCGCCAGCTGGCCGCCTGGTCGCCGGCGGGTCGTTGCTGACCTTGCCATTCCTGCTCTTGCCGCTAGTTTCCCTGGCGGCGGGTTCCGGCACCAGGGCAACAGGCTGGTTTGCGGGCTGGGTCCTGGCATCGGCAGCACCGCCGCCGGCCGAACCGCCGCGGGCCTGCTGCGGTACGCGTGCGCTTTGCGCAGACGGCCGAGACTGCCGTCGCGCCGCTGAGCTTGCAGCGCTTGCCACCGCGGTCACCCCTTTCCTAGCTGGATGGCGAACCGCCACGCCGTGCCCTGCGCCCGGCCGTTCGAACTAGCAGGCGACACTGCCACCCTCCGGCATACCTCATGGTGAGCATCGGACCCTACCGCGTGAATCCCGCCGTCAGGACCATGCCATCAGCCGGGAATCCGCCGCAGGAGAGGCTGCCCTGCACGAGTTCTCTCCCGTCCACCACCTTAGGCGCAGTGCTGGTGTAGGTCGTACCGCTGAGCACGGCGGCAGGTCCTGGCCCGGTGAGACTGAGACCACAACCTCGGGAATGGTACCCGCATTCCTCATACCCTCCCCTTTCTCGCCAACCCGGCCCGCCAGCGCTCACCCGGCCCATCCGCCGACCCGGCTGGCACGTGCATGACCAGCACCGTTACGTCGTCATCCTGCTCATATCCGGTCAGCATCCGGTCAACCAGGTAGCTCAGCAGCTGGCCAGGATCCTCCGCTACCGCCGCGGGTGCCTGGGCCGCCACGGCAACCAGCTCGTTGAGCCCGGTATCGAGCCCGCGCTTGCGGTTCTCCACAAGTCCATCGGAATACAGCACGACAGTGTTGCCAGGCGGGAGCCTGAACGGGTACTGCTGACGCGGGCTCGCCCACCCTAGGGGAGTACCCCCCTCAGCCGGTTCCAGCCGCGGCGGCCCGTCTGGTGACAGCAGCAGCGGCGGCAGATGGCCAGCGTTTCCGGCCACGCCTTCGCCGGTCACCGGGTCGACCACCAGGTAGGCGACGGTGGTCACCTGCTCCTCAAGCTCGGTGGCCAGGAACAGCCGGTCCAGCCCGGCCAGCACCGCGGCCGGCCTCGGATCGGTCAGCGCCAGCGCCCGCAGTGCGTTTCGCACCCGGCCCATGCCAGCCGCCGCGGTCAGCCCCTTGCCCATGACGTCACCGGCGGCGACGGCCAGCCTGCCGTCTGGCAGCCGGAAGGCGTCGTACCAGTCCCCGCCGATCTCCATGTTCCTGGTGACCGGAACGCACCTGGCCGCCAGCATCACGCCGGGAATCGTCGGCAGGCTGTCCGGCAGCAGGCTGCGCTGCAGGGTCTCGGCGGTCTTGTGCTCCCGCTCGTACAGGGTGGCCCGCTCCAGGGCCAGCGCGCACTGGCCGGCCAGCGCTTCAAGGAAGACCCGCTCCTCCTCGGTGATCTGCCGGGGCCGGGTGAAGGAGAACCGGAGCGCACCGAGGGATGCACCCGACGACAGCAGCGGCATGCCGACCCAGGCCTTCTCATCGCTGTGGGCGAGGAACTCGGTGAGGTCGACTTCGCCGTCGAAGTGCTTGCGCAGCGCGTCCGGGCTCTCCAGTAGCAGCGGCCTGCGCGCCTGGATGGCCGCGGTCATCACGCTGGGCGCCGACAGCGGCATTTCCTCGCGCGGTCCGCCAGGGCTGTCGGGCAGTCCGCCAGGGTTGATGGTGCGCAGCCGGAGCCGCTCGGTGTCCACGATGGCGACCGCCGATCGCTCGGCGCCGATGGCTGACCTGCCCACCTCGGTGATCACCTGAACCACCTGCTCGACGGTGAGCGCCTCGGCCAGCATCGAGGTAGCCTGCTGCAGCCTGGCCGTCCGCAAGGCCGCCGCCGAGAGCTGCTCGGTCAGCCTGCCGCGCATTTCCTCGGCCTCGCGCTGGGCCGTCACATCAGTGCTGGCGCCCATCCATTCGATGATCTTGCCGTCGCGCTCGATAGGCACTGCGCGGACGTCGTAATGCCGGTACGAGCCAGTCCGGCTGCGCACCCGGTAACGGCTGTCGAATATCTTGCCGGACCGCAGGCAGTCCTGCCAGGCCGCCTCCACGCGCTCCCTGTCATCGCCATGGATGGCATCGAGCCAGCCCTTGCTCAGGTACTCCTCGGCGGTCTGGCCGGTGATCCAGCGCCATTCAGGCGAGTCCTCAGTGACCTCGCCGTCCGGCTTGGTCACCCAGACAACCTGAGCACCGGCCTGGACCAGCGATCGGTACCGTTCCTCGCTACGGCGCAGTGCCTCGGCGGCCTGCTGCTGCGGCGTTATGTCGACGGCAAGCAGCGCCACCCCGCTGACCTCGCCGTCGGCGGACGGGAACCAGGAAAGGCTCCAGTGCGTGTAGCGCGCCCCGGCGGCAGCTCCGTCCTCGCCCCGGCCCTGGCCCGGCACCACCGGCCAGCGGTGCTCAGTCTGCGGCACCGGATGCTCTCCTGCCGCCATCCGGCGCACCGCTGCTTCCGCGGCAGCTGCCAGGTCAGGCGGCCACGCCTCGGCTGGCGTGCGGCCCAGCCGGATCGGCCTGGTCGCGGCCGGCCAGCCGGGCCATCGCCTGGTTGGCCCGGCGGATGCGCAGGTCCAGGCTGACGAAAGCGAATCCGATCGGCGCCTCGTGCAAGGACTCGGCCAGCAGTGCCGAGTCGGAGAAGTCAAGGCCGGACAGCCGCGGCCGCGGGACAGACATGCCGGTGCTCATCGCAGGTACCCCGAGTCCGGCCCTCCGCGCGCCATCGAACGGCTCCTTCCTGCTCACCTCGGACACATGAAGGCTACTGGCAACAACGGGCCCAAGAAGGGAGGCAGCAGCAACTCAGAACGACATTAACCGCGCTAGCAGCCTGACGGACCAGCCAGCCGGTCGCAAGGCACTATAAAGACAGATTTATGGCAGTAAGCAGCGTGAGACTACCATTACGCTGCGCTACGCCCCGCTAATCAGCTCGGTCCGGCCGCTGGACGGCTCGTCTCCGGCGCGCGCGCAGCGGGAAGTGGCAGGCAACCAGCTGGCCGGATACCGGGATGCGGCCGCAGCGGCGGCTCCTGCCCGGCACAGATGTCCTGCGCCAGCGGGCACCTGGTACGGAATCGGCAGCCGGACGGCGGCTGCGTTCGGTAGCTGCGGCGGCGGCTGCGCAGGCGGTGCCGCCCGATCCGGCCCGGTCGGCCGGCGGGCTGGCTGCCGGTGATGACGGGCACGGCGTCGATGAGGGCCCTGGTATACGGGTGGCCGGGTGCCGTGCAGATGTCCTCGGCAGGCCCCACCTCGACCAGCTTGCCGAGGTACATCACGCCGATGGTGTCGGCCATGTACCGGACGACCGACAGGTCATGGGAGATGAACAGGTAGCTGAGTCCGTACTGGCGCTGCAGCTTGCGCATCAGGTTGAGGATCTGCGCCTGCACCGACACGTCCAGCGCGGATACCGGCTCGTCGGCCACGATCAGCGAGGGCCGCTGGATCAGCGCGCGGGCCAGCGCGAGCCGCTGGCGCTGGCCGCCGGAGAACTCCCGAGGGTACCGGTCGGCGGCATCGAGCCGCAGCCCCACCTCGTCCAGGATCCTCGCGACCTGGCGGCGGTGGGTCGCGGCGGCGCCCGGCCTTCTGGATCACCAGCGGCTCGCTCAGCATCGTCCGCACCCGCATCCTCGGATCCAGCGATGCGAAAGCGTCCTGGAACATCAGCTGGATGCCGCCACCCTGGCCACGCCGCTGCCGCGGCGACAATCCGGCCAGCTCGGCGCCGCCGAACATGATCGAGCCAGCGCTCGCCCGCTCCAGCCCCACGAGCAGCCGCGCGATGCTGGTCTTGCCGCAGCCGGACTCCCCCACCAGGCCGAAGGTCTGGCCGGCCGCCAGGTCGAAGCTGACATCGGCAACCGCACTCACCGCGCCGACCTGGCGACGCAGCAGCCCCCGGTACACCGGGTAGTCCAGGACCAGGCCGGAAACCTGCAGCTGCGGCCCCGCCTGCTGACTCCCGGCTCCCTGGCCGTCCGCCTCGGCGGTGGTCCGGCGCCAGGCTGGGTCGCGGCGCTCGGTCCACGGCCGCCGCTTGCTGGCCTGCCGGTTCCCGCCACCGCCGACGGCGCCGACCGGGAAGAAGCAGGCGTAGGTGTGGCCTGGATGGTCGCCGTCTAGGGCCGGCTGGTGGCTGGTGCACCAGTCCTTCGACGTGGCGGCAGCGCGGCGCGAAGCTGCACCCTGCCGGTATCTCCGTAAGGTCTGGCGGCCGGCCAGGGATGCTGTAGAGCGTCCCTCGCGCCGACGGCTCCCGACTGCTGGCCGAGATCGCCAGCTCGGGCAGCGCCTCGAACAATGCCTCTGTATAAGGGTGCCGCGGGTCCGGCGAACACGCTGCTGGTGGCGGCCTGCTCGATGATCCGGCCGCCGTACATGACCGCAACCTGCTCGGTCCGTCCGGCGATCACGCCAAGATCGTGGGTTACCAGGATGACGGCCATGCCGAGCTGCGCGCGCAGGTCGCCGATCAGCTCCAGGATGTCCCGCTGGATCGTCACGTCCAGGGCCGTCGTCGGCTCGTCGGCAATCAGCAGCTTCGGCTCGCAGGCCAGCGCGGCCGCGATCATGGCCCGCTGCCGCATGCCCCCGGACAGCTCGTGCGGGTACTGCGCCGCGGCGCGCTCCGGATCAGGCATCCGCACCAGGCCGAGCATCTCGACGGCACGGTTCGCGGCCGCTGCGCGGTCGGCTCCCCGGTGCACGATCACAGACTCCGCGATCTGCTGGCCGACCGCCATGGTGGGATCCAGGCACGCGGACGGGTCCTGGAAGACCATCCCGACGTCGTTTCCGCGGACCTGCTGCATGGCCTGTTCACTGAGACTGGTGAGCTCGGTACCCGCAAGCACGACGGACCCGGCGGTGATCACGCCGCCGCGGGGCAGCAGGCGCATGACCGACCGCGCCGTCATGGTCTTGCCGCAGCCCGACTCCCCCACCAGTCCCAGGCACTCACCGGCCCGCACCGCCAGGCTGACGCCGTCCACTGCGCGCACCGTCAGCTGCCCGCGGCGGATCTCGGTATGCAGGCCGCGGATCTCCAGCACCGGGCCCGCCTGCTCACGGCTAGCCATCGGCGGCCAGCCAGTCCCGCAGCCCGTCGCCGAGCATCGTGCACCCGGCCACGACCAGGATGATGGCAACGCCGGGCGAGAGGATCTCCCACCAGTACCCGTTCGCGGTAGCGCCGTACGCGTTGGCGTTCGCGATCATCGCACCCCAGTCGACCGATGGAAACTGCACGCCGAGCCCCAGGTAACTGAGCGTGGCCAGCAGCAGGATCGCGTTCGCCACCTGGAACGTAACGTTGACCACGATGGTGCCGAGCGCATTCGGCGCGATGTGCCGCAGCACGACCCGAAGGCCGCTGCCGCCCATCACCCGGACTGACTGGACGTACTCGCGGGTGCGCAGGGTCAGTGCCTCGGCCCGGACAAGGCGTGCCGTGCTGAGCCATGCGGTGCCCGCGATCACCAGCACCAGGATGCCGGTCGACGGCGTGTAGATAGAGATCAGCAGCAGGAGCAGCACGACGGCCGGGATCGCGATGGCCGCGTCGACGACGCGCATCATGACCGCGTCCAGCATGCCGCCTGCATAGCCGGCCACGGCGCCCCAGAGCGAGCCCAGCACCGCCGCCAGCACGCCAGCCGCCAGGCCCAGCTCCAGCGAGACCTGGCCGCCGACCATGACCTGACCGAGCTCGTCCAGGCCGTCGGCGTCGGTGCCGAGCGGATGAGCCGGGCCAGGGGGCAGGTTGCCGGCGACAGCAGCACCCTGGTCTGGTTGGAGTGGTAGACCAGCGGTCCCAGAAAGCAGAACGCGGCGACCGCGATCACGATGCCCGCGCCGGCCGCCGCCAGCGGGTGCGCACGTAGTACAGCCAGTGCGGCGCGCCATCTGCCAGGCCCGACAGCCCGCGCTACCGCCAGACCAGGCTGGGCGGCAACGGCGGGGCCGGCATGGCGGCCGCGACTGCCGCGCGCCGGTCCGGCCTGCCCCGCGGCCGCGCGAGTCGTCCGTGACGCCAGTGTCAGCTGGCTCTGCCCGGTTTGCCGTCATGCCTGCTGGTACCTGACTCTCGGATCGAGCAGCGCATAGGCGACGTCGGCCAGCATCGAGCCAACTGCCGCGCCGATGGCGATCACCAGGGTGAACCCGAGGGTGACAGGGAAGTCATGGTTGGCGGCGGCCTGCCAGACCTGCCAGCCCACGCCGTGGATGTTGAATACGTTCTCCACGACCACGGCCCCGCCCACGATCTGCGGGAAGCTCAGCCCGATCAGGGTGACCACCGGAACGAGCGAGTTCCTGAGCACGTGCCGGGTCAGCACCCGGCGCTGGCTGGCGCCGCGCGCCCGGGCCGCTTCCACGTACTCCTCGGCCAGACTGTCGGCAGCGGATGAGCGCATATAGCGAGCGAAGATCGCAATGGTCACCAGGGCGAGAGTCAGCACCGGCAGGGTCAGGTCGCGGACGTCAGTGATCACCCCGAAGAACCCGGCTGCCTGCGGGCCCTCGGCACCGAACCGGTGCCAGCGGTCGGCAAGGAACATCACCAGCAGCGGGCCGAGCACGAATGACGGCATCCCGTAGAACAGCAGGGTCAGACCGCGCAGCACGTGATCGGTGCCGGTATTCCGGCGCACCGCCTGGATGCAGCCCGACCGGTATGGCGATGGCGAGCGCTATCACCGTAGCGGTCACCGTCAGCGCCAGCGTCCGTGGCAGGCTCGTGGCGAGCACCGATCCGACCGTCTGGTTGAGCTTCGGCGCGAAGCCGAGATTGCCCTGCAGCGCGCGGCCGAGCCAGGTCAGGTATTGCAGCAGGAACTGCTGATGCGCTGATCCGCTGCCAAGCACCGCTGCCGCCGCCCCGCCGGGAGCCAGCCTGAGCAGCACGAAGACGATGAGCGTCACCACGAAGACTACGGCAACCGCCTGCAGCACCCGCCTGGCCAGGTAAATGGTCACCTCAGTGGCCGGCCTGGCAGCACCGTGGCGCTCACTTCAGGAAGTACCAGTCTTCCGGGTTGAGGGTCAGCGCGCTGTTCTGCGGGCCGGTGTGCAGGTTGTTGATCGCCTCTATCAGGGTCGGGGTGTCCGGCTGGAACACCACGGGTAGCTGGCGGGCCAGGAAGTCCTCCCACTTGTGTATCGCCACGATCTGCTCGGCCGGCGTCCTCGCGCGCAGCGTGGCCTGAATCAGCCGGTCATTCTGCGGGTTCACGTAGCCGCCGGCATTGTTCAGGGCGGTGCTCGCGAACAACTGCTCGCCGGTGGGCAGGAAGTCCGGCGCGTACGTCCAGGACCCCCAGTCCGCTAGCTGCCAGGTGCAGGGCTTCCCGGGCAGGCACCCGAAGGCCGCGCCGACCACGTTCTGGAATGGCTGCGCCGATACCGTCAGCTGGATGCCGACCTCAGCCGCGTTCGAGGCAAGCTCCTTGACCTGGGATTCCATCCAGTCCAGCCCGGAGGCGTAGATCAGGCTGAACTTCAGCTTCGCGCCAAGGGGGATCCCGGCTCCGCAATCCCCCGGCGCCCGGCCAGCGTGCTGGCAGGTGTCCAGGCCGCCTGGCCTGACGGACCAGCCGTTCGCCTTCAGCAGCGCCGCCGCCTTCGCCGGGTTCAGCGGCCACGGATCGCCTGACCGCGCCAGTGCCGACGACAGGTAGCTCGTGATCGGGTAGTCGCCGACCGGTCCGATGGTCGGCTTGCCATAGCCATGCAGCGGACCTTCGATCACGCCTTCCTGGTCGGTCAGCGACTGGAACGCCTGCCGGAAGTAGAGCTGCTTGAAGATCACGCCCTGGCCGGTGGTGTTGTTGAAGTTGTACGGGTAATAGCTGAGCTGCCATGGATAAACCACGCTGAGCTGGTAACTGGGCAGCGTGCTGGGATTCGCGCCGACGGTCGCGTTCCCCGGCGGTACCGGCGCATCCACCGTGGGCAGGTAGCCGACATCGATGGTCTGACTGCCGGTGGGGTTCTGCAGGACGTTGTACTCGGCCTGCTCGGAGGTGAACGGCACCAGGACGAACTTCGAGATGTGGTGCGCCGCGCACCGGACCGGAGTAGCTGCTGTTGAAGCCGAGTGTGACAGTGCCGGGCTGGACGAAGCTGTCGACCTTCCAGGGTCCGTCGACAACCCCCCACAGCTTGGACGAGCCGTAGCTCACCGGGTTCTGCGCCTGGCTATCAAGGTAGTGCCAGACGGCGAAGCAATCGCTGATGGTCGTGACGCAGTGGCTCGGCCCGGCCGCGGTCCGGTCCCAGGCCAGCGGCATCGGGGTGATCTGGCTGAGCTCGTTATTGGTAAACCAGGTCTGCGAGTACGCACCCTTGATCGTCATCGTGACCGTGTACTTGCTGGTCGCCCGCACGTTGCTGATATCGCCCGGCAGTCCGTCCGGGCTTGCCGCCGCCCAGCCGCCAGTCGTGTGCCAGCTGGGCGTGATCGTCGCCAGCATCATGTTCATCCAGAACACGACATCCTGGGCGTCCACCGACTCGCCGTTAGACCACTTGTAGGTCTTTTTCAGCGTGATCGTGACTTGCTGGCCGTGGTAGACGGGCTGATTCGCCAGGCTGAGTGACGGGTTGAGATACGGCTGGATGCCCTGGCCGAACCAGTACAGCGGCCGGTACAGCAGGTACTGGAAGTCATTCACGTTGTAGGTGGTGAACTCCGAGGCTCCGTTCGGCCCGGCCAGGAACGGGAAGATGTAGTTCGCGTAGGACGCGGGCGCCAGGGCGTAGGTAGCGGTGCCGCCAGCGACAGGGGTAGTGCCGACCACTGTCGCCCCGGTCGAGGCACCGCACGCGGCCAGTACCAGGCCGAGCCCCGCGATGATCGCGGCCGCGGCCGCTGCACGTCCTCGGCCAAGCCTCAGCGCTCGGCGCATCGCCGCAAGTCCTCGCATTCCCGAACCGCCGTCCCTCTCGCACCCCGGAGCCGTCCGGCGCCCGATGTCGGCCGCTGGCTCCAGAGCCTTGATTTACCTCTTAGGCACCCAAATGCTTAATTATGACTTATGTACCTGAGTTGCCGTACCGGACCTCATCGCCAGGGGGCACGGCGCCAGGTTTTGCGGCAGGCTCAGCCCAAGGCGACCTGACCCAGGTAGGACGGTACCGGACTAATTAGCTGTTCGCTGGATAGACGGGCGGAAGCTAGGCCCGATCCTGCCGCACGAACCTGGCGAACTAGCGCGGTATGCCGAGAATCGGGCACTCCGCATGGCGAGGCATGGCGTGCCCGGTCCGGAAATCTGCGAAGCTAGACGGGTGACCCCGCCGAGCCGACGCCGCGATCCTGCCGGCGACAAAGGGCAGCAGGGATCCGCTGGATCGCCGCCTGGCCGCCGTCCCGGCAGTGCCGGACCTGGCAGCCCGCCACCGAATGCCCTGTTTGCCGAGATGCTGCGGGCCGCCCGTGAACTGCTGGCCGTACGCAGCCCGCTGGATGCTGAGCTCATGGTCAGCGAATTGCTCGGTACCTGGTGGGGGCAGCAGCCGGGCCGCGGCGTCCGGGGCGCCAGAAGGCGCGGCGACGTGGAAGAACTGGTCGGCGAGGGCCTGGTTGGCTATGCCGCCCAGCAGGGCAGCCCGGCGGCGCTGGCGCTGCTATCGGGCATCGCGTGCCTGGGCACTCCCCGGCAGGCGGCCCAGGCCGAGCAGGCCGCGCTAGCGCTGATGGACCGGGGCGTCGCCCGGCCCGCCTGGGCCCAGCATGTCGGCGCGGTCGAGACGGCCGAGTGCTATGTGAACTCCGATGCGTACGGCGACCGGGACGAGGTCGTCTGCGTCTTCAGCTACGCGGGCTACCGAGCAGCACGCGCTGGTCGTCGTCGTCGATTACAACGCTGGCGGGCTGGCTCGTGACGGCTGGGTGACCTCGCAGGTGACCAAGCTGCTCGACTACTGCCGGGACGGCAGCGGCAGCACTGGGCCGACCTTCATGCAGATCGACCCGCCCCAGGCGCGCCGGATCCTGGCCGCCGCGCTGGCCGCGACCGACGCGACGGCCGAGCCCCCGGTCAGTGCCTCGTTCCCCTCCTATCACGCATTCATCAGGGCCCGGATCAGGACGCTGCCGCCGGTCTTGTCCGCCAAGGCACAGGCCCTGACCACGACACCTGCTGCGCCTGCGGTGAACGCCGCGGCACGTCGGGCGGTCTGGCGCAAGGACCGGCGGGCCATGCTGGTGGCCGAGTTCCTCGCCTCGGACCAGGCGGAGGATCTGTCCGACCGGCAGGCGGCCAGCAGATGCGCGGACCACATCGTGGAGTACGGCTGCGACCGCGACTTCGGCCGCCCGCTGCGCGTCAGCCCGGCCAAAGCCGAGACGTTCCTGCTGGACTGGCTGCCGCGCAAGGTCATGCTGTCGCGGGCGGACCAGGAAGCGATGCCGCACGTGCTGCTTGCCTGGGTCCGCTGGGCCGGGGACCGGTCAGGCCTGGATGAAGCCGCGGTGGCGGTAGTGCAGGACGCCGTCTTCGAGGCCATGCGCACGTTCCCCACCGTGTACCGCGACCCGGCTTCTTTTGGACTCGAGCCCGACATGGTCGACCGGCTGCTGCCCGACGGCGACCTAGAGGCGCTAGCCCGGCGGATCTTCGCGTTCCCATTGCTGCGGGGTAGCTATCGCGGCGTCGACCTGGGCACGCTCGACCCGGCCCGACCCGCCGACCGCCGCACATTGCTGGCAGCAGATCATGGCGAGGCTGACGGCAGGCAGGCCAGCGACGAGCACGTCGAACGGCACGTGTCGCTCGCGGA
This sequence comes from uncultured Actinomycetota bacterium, assembly GCA_963795265.1. GTDB lineage: Bacteria > Actinomycetota > Actinomycetes > Streptosporangiales > Streptosporangiaceae > JAJYUU01. The sequence goes on from CAWCHF010000009.1 coordinate 289,726, forward strand.
CAGGCTCTGGCGCGGCGAACCGCCCGAGTTGTGGGAGGCGGCACAGCGCCTGCTCGATCTCGGCGAGGACCGGCACGAGGTGCTGCACACGCTGATTGACACGGTCCGGTCAGCCGGCCCGCAGGAACGGGATATCGTCGCTGCACTCGCCGACCTGCCGCCGGAAGTGCCTGGGTGATCAAGGTGTCCCGGTGACTTCGGGGCAAAGCGCCGTGGACCTCAACGCCGACCTCGGCGAGAGCTTCGGCGTCTGGCGGCTGGGCGACGATGAAACACTGCTGACAGTCGTCACCAGCGCGAATGTCGCCTGCGGCTTCCACGCGGGTGATCCGCTGACGATCCGGAAGACCTGCGCGGCAGCCGTCGCCCGCGGTGTGGTTATCGGTGCCCAGGTCTCGTACCGGGACCTGGCCGGCTTCGGCCGCCGGGAGATGACAGTGCCGCCCGACGAACTGGCCGCCGAAGTGCTCTACCAGATCGCCGCGCTGGACGGCGTCGCGAGGGCCGAGGGCGGCCGGGTCAGCTACGTGAAGCCGCACGGCGCGCTGTACAGCCGGCTGGTCACCGATCCCGAGCAGTCGGCAGCCGTCGTGGCGGCGATCCGCAGCTTCGACCGGCGGCTGCCATTGCTGACGCTACCGGGCTCTGTCGCCGCGACAGTTGCCGCCGAGGCCGGCCTGACGGTGGTGGCCGAGGCGTTCGCCGACCGCGCCTACCGTGACGACGGCTCGCTGGTGCCGCGCGGCCAGCCCGGCGCCGTGCTCTCCGATCCCGGTCGCGTTGCCGCCAGGATCACCGAGATGATCACCCTCGGCAGCGTGGAATCGGTGACCGGCAGCCGGGTGCCGCTGCGACCGCAGTCCGTCTGCGTGCATGGCGACACGCCAGGAGCTGTGGCCCTGGCTACAGCCGTGCGCACGGCCGTCGAGCAGGCCGGCCTGACGCTGGCGGCCTTTGCGTGACCTCCGTCAAGGCCGCTGGTGACGCGGCCCTGCTGCTGGAGACTGACACCGGCGTCGCGGCTGCTGACGGGGTGCGCGGTGTGGCTGACACTCAGGCCGGCCGCCAGCGGCGGGTGAAAGGCCCCCGCTGACGGCAGGCGAGGCGCCCCCGCTGACGGCAGGCGAGGCGCCCCCGCTGACGGCAGGCGAGGCGCCCCCGCTGACGCCGGTCGAGGCAGCCCCCCAGCCGACGCCGGGTGCGGCCGCGAGCCCGGCCGGCGTTGCCGCCGCGATCAGGGCTGCCGGGCTTGCCGGGCTGATCGACGTGGTGCCGGGCGCGCGGACAGTCTTCGTCACGTTCGAGCCAGGCAGCTGGACGCCGAGCGACCTGGCTGACCGGCTGCAGAGCCTCGTGGCGCTGCCAGTACCCGCCGACAGCGTGGTCACGGAGATCGACGTCGTCTACGACGGTCCCGACCTGGCCGACGTGGCGGCACTGACGGGGCTCACCACCGACGACGTCATCGCCCGGCACGCGGCGGCTGTCTACCGGGTGGGCTGGCTCGGCTTCTCGCCTGGTTTCGGCTACCTCACCGGGCTTGATCCGGTGCTGGCAGCCGTGCCGCGGCTGGACAGCCCGCGGCTGAGCGTGCCCGCCGGGTCGGTGGCGATTGCTGGCGGGCTGACCGCGGTGTATCCGGCAGCATCACCAGGCGGCTGGCGGCTGCTCGGCCGGACGTCGGCAGTCCTGTGGGACGCGGACCGCGCCCGGCCGGCCTTGCTGGCGCCAGGTATGACGGTCCGATTCCGTCCCGTTGACCGGCTGCCAGCCAGCCCCTCGGAGCAGCTGGCCGCACCGCCAGTCCAGCCAGCGGGCCAGCGGCTGATCCAGGTCATCCAGCCGGGACCGCTGACGACGGTCCAGGACCTCGGGCGGCCGGGCTTTGCGCACCTGGGCGTTCCGGCCAGCGGTGCCGCCGATCCCGGCAGCCTGCGGCAGGCCAACCGGCTCGTCGGCAATCCGGACCACGCCGCTTGTCTCGAACTGACACTCGGCCGGGTGGCCCTGCGTTTCGGCGCCAGCGCGACGGCCGCACTGGCGGGCGCAGCCGCGCCGATGCGGCTGGCCATCCCCACTGACCAGCCTGAAGCCAACACCGACCGGAGCAATACGGCCGGCGAACCGACCCGCGGCGGCCCAGGCGGCGGCACAGCGGCCGACAGGGCGGACGCGGAAGGCGGTGACCCGGCGTGGCAGCCGTCGCCAGGCACGCCGTTCTCGGTGCCGGCAGGCGCCATCCTCCGCATCGGCCCGCCACCGGCGGGCCTGCGCAGTTACCTGGCGATCGGCGGCGGCGTCGCCGTGCCGGCCGTGCTGGGCAGCCGGTCGGCGGACAGCCTTTCCGGCCTTGGCCCGCCGGCCCTGCAGGCCGGTGACTGGCTGGCCCTCGGGCCGCCCCGTTCCCTGCCCGAACGCGGACCCGGTGACCGGCCGCGCGCGGCAGGCCGGCCGCCACTTATGCCCGCCATGACTGCTGATGCCGTCGAGTTGCGGGCTATCGCCGGTCCGCGGGACGACTGGTTCACCGCGGCAGCGCTGGACACGCTGGCGGGCTGTGACTACCTGGTCAGCGCCGCGAGCAATCGCAGCGGGCTGCGCCTCACCGGTCCCCCGCTGCGCCGCGCTCGACCTGGCGAGCTGCCGAGCGAGGGCGTTGCAACCGGATCGCTGCAGGTCACCCATGACGGTCAGCCGATCCTGCTGCTCGCCGACCACCCCACGACCGGCGGGTACCCGGTCATCGCCGTGGTCCGCTCGGCCGACCTCGGGCTCGCCGCGCAGCTGCGGCCTGGCCAGCGCGTCCGGTTTAGCCTCGCGCGATCATGAGGCAGCGCAACTCTGGCTACCCGGCCAGCTGACGATAGGCCGTCAGGACATCCGTGGCCAGCACCGTGGTCAGATCGGCGGCAGTCGCAGCGTCACCCTGCAGCGAGACACGCAGGTCACGCGAGGCGCAGGCGCGCTCGTACAGCGACCGGGCGAACCGCCCATTGCCAAGGCTGTCGATGCGGCCCTGTTCGCAGGCGCTCGCGAAGATGGCATCCAGTGCGGGCAGTGCATCGCCCGCGAAGGTGTCACCTGCCTGGGCAGCGATGACCCGCGCGATCTCGGTCAGCTCCGCCGCGCTATAGCTGGGGAACGTGATCCTGGTGCTGAACCTCGATGCCAGCCCGGGATTGCTGCGCAGCAGGCGGTCCATGTCAGCGGTGTAGCCGGCCAGCACGATGACGAGCCTGTCCCGGTCATCTTCGGCGCGCTTGAGTAGCGTCGCGACGGCCTCGGAGCCGAACGCATCGCCGCCGGAGTACGCCTCGTTGTGCAGCGCGTAGGCCTCGTCGATGAACAGCACGCCGCCCATCGCCGAATCGATCAGCCTGCTGGTCTTGATCGCGGTCGAGCCTAGGTGCTCGCCGACCAGGTCGGCCCGATGCGCCTCGACGACCTCTGGCCGGACGAGCAGGCCGAGAGCCGAGAAGATACGGCCGATGATCCGGGCCACCGTGGTCTTCCCGGTACCCGGCGGTCCGGTGAAGACAAAATGCCGTGACGGCGGCTGGCTCGCCAGCCCCTGCTGTGCCCGCAACCTGGCCACTTGAAGCTGCGCGACGATCTCGTGCACTTGCTGCTTGACCGGCTCCAGCCCGACCAGCGAGTCCAGCTCAGCGATCGCGCCCTCTACCGTCGGGGTGTCGGTGTAACCGCGGAACCTCGCGGTCAGCTCGGTATAGGCACGCTCGATGTCCGGGCCGTGCAGTGTCACTAGCTCCGCGCCGGTTGGCTCACCCGGCCCGGCCATGACCCGGACGTCGCGCTGCTGCCCGGCCCTTGCCAGCAGGCTGCGAACGAATCGGCCGTTGCCGAGCTCGTCGGCCAGCCGACGGCGGCCGATCTCCTCAAAGATCCGCCGCAGCACTGGCCGGGCATCCGGGTCGAGCAGCTCGCCTTTCGCCCGGACAGCCAGGTCCGCCAGCGCGGCAAGCTCGGCTGGCGAATAGCCCGGGAACTTCACCCGGATGGCGAACCGGGAGTTCAGCCCGGGGTTTGACGACAGGAACGACTCCATCTGCCGCTCGTAGCCGGCCAGGATGATGATCAGGTTCTCCCGGTCATCCTCTGCACGCTTGAGCAGCGCCTGCACGGCCTCGTTACCAAATCGGTCGCCCTGCCCATCGCCCTCATTGACCAGGCTGTAGGCCTCGTCGATGAACAGCACCGAGCCGACAGCCGAGTCGACGAGTTCGTTGGTCTTGATCGCGGTCGCGCCGAGATACTCACCGACCAGGTCAGCGCGCTGCGCTTCGACGACCACTGGGGAGCTCAGCAGCCCGAAGGCGTAGAAGATCTTCGCAATGACCCTGGCGACTGCCGTCTTCCCGGTGCCTGGCGGGCCGAGGAAGACGAAATGCTGCATCGGCTTCTCAGCGCTGTGTCCGGCGATAGCGCGCCGCCTGGCCGCCTCCACCGAAGCGGTGATGGACCGCACCTGGTCTTTGACCGCTGTCAGCCCGACCATGGCGGTCAGCTCAGCCATCGCGTCGTCGACCGTGATGTCGGGCCACGAGGCCGCGCTACCGGTCCGCGCCGGATACGCCAGGCCTGGCGTCCGCAGTCCGTCGCCTGCCTGTGCTGCCCGTACCGGGGAGCCCGGCACGCCGCCAGGCCCGCCGGCCGGAGTCTGGTAGCCAACGGCACCGGGCTGACCTGGTGCCGCGGGCTGGCCTGGTGCCGCGGGCTGGCCCGGCATCACCGGACCGCCTGACAGGCCGGGCGCGGGCTGACCCGCCGCTGACACCGCACCAGCTGCCGACATGGCCAGCGGAGCGGCGGCGAGCGCCGATCCGAAGCTCGGGCTTGCCGCCTGCAGACGCCGCACTTGCAGTGCCCTGAGCAGTCGCCAGCTGAGCACGATCAGCGCGAGCAGCCAGGCCAGGGCCGGACCAGCGGTCGGCTCACTGCGCGCTAGCCGGAGCACGGCGAGGCCGGATGGCAGCGCCCAGGCCAGCGCCCAGGCCGTTGTCCGGCACGGAACCAGCCAGCGGCCGAGTACGCCGATGCTGGCCACTATCGCCACCACCGGAATAACTGCGATCAGGCCGTACCTGGCCTGGCCGCCCGCGCCGCTGGCAGAGACCGACACCAGCGCGAGTCCCCACACTGCGACGGCTGTCGTGGCGGCAGCCGAACGGTTCCCTCGCCACACCGCGTAAGGCGCGTACACCAGGGCCGCGAGCATGAGCGGACCAGCAAGCACAATAGCCAGCACCGATAGTGCCGCGATGAGGACGATCCGAAGCGGAAGCGGCGCGGCGGCCAGGAATCGCCGGATTCGGGCCTGTAGCTGCGCGGCGCTCCGGCCGGGCAGGGCCCCACTCTCCGGTTCCCCCATGTCGCTCCCTTGCACTGACACTTGTATAGCGCATTACAGGTGCAACCGGAATGGTATCGCCCCGCCACGACACGGGCATTGACCTGCGTATATTCCTGGTCATATGGAAATCTGCCCAGGAAATGGGCTGGTAGTCCGGCTTGCCGGTGGCCCGGGCAGTCGGCGACTGGATACTGGGCGCCCCCGCCGGCGGGCCCGCGGACTGCGTCATCATGGGCCCAACGACGATCGGCGCGAGCGCGGAGGCCGGCATGGAGCGGATAGAAGCTGAGCTGCTGATTCCCGGTACCGGCGAACCGGTCAGGGACGCTGTCCTGGTAGCTGACGGCGCGAAGATCAGCTATTCGGGCCCGGCCAGCAGCGCGCCAGCAACCCCCGGCGCCCGGCTGACTGCCACCGCTGTCGTCATGCCCGGCATGTGGGACTGCCATGGCCATTTCCTCGGCAGCCGGTCGTTCGACCTGAATAGGCTGACGCAGGAACCTGTGGCGCTGCGCGCTGCGCGATCAGCTCACGATCTGGCTAACGCACTGAACGCTGGCATCACCTCCGTTCGCGAGGTCGGCGGCCTGGGCATTTACCTTGCCCTGGCGGTGGCCGAGGGACTGCTGCCCGGCCCGTCCATCTACCCGGCGGGCGCCATTCTCAGCACCACCGGCGGTCACGGCGACCTGCACTGCTACCCGCTCTCCTGGGTCGAGGACTTCGCCAGGCAGGACGGCACCCTGCGGCTCGCCGATGGCAGCGCAGAGTGCATGCGCGCGGTCCGCGAGCAACTGCGCAGGGGCGCCAGAGTCATTAAGGTGTGCGCGTCCGGTGGCGTCCTGTCCGAGCTGGACAGCCCCATCCATCAGCAGTTCACTACCAGCGAGCTGCGCACCATCGTCGAGATAGCTGGGCTGGCCGATCGCGTGGTCGCCGCTCATTGCCATGGCAAGCCGGGCATCATGGCCGCGATCGAGGCGGGCGTGGCCACGATCGAGCACGGAAGTTATCTCGACGGCGAAGCGTGCGACGCGATGCGGGAGAGCGGCACTATCCTGGTGCCGACCCGGAGCATCATCGAGGACATCCTGACGCACATCGACTCGGTGCCGCCATATGCCGCCGAGAAGCTCACCGCGCTCGCGCGGACGCATGCTACCGCCATGCAGCTCGCCATCGAACGCGGAGTGACAGTGGCGATGGGCACCGATGTCGGCATGACGGGCCTGGACCGGCCGAACTCCTGGGGAACCAACGGATCCGAGCTTCCTCTCCTGGTCAGCCTCGGAATGACGCCGCTGCAGGCGATCGAGGCCGCAACCGCCACAGCACCGAGCACGCTGGGGCCGCAGGCGCCACGCAGCGGCAGGCTGGCCGCGGGCTATGACGCGGACTTCATCACCCTGGCCAGTAATCCGGTCACGAATATCAGCGTGCTCGCCGAGCCGGATCGCATCACTGGCGTCTGGACCGCGGGTCGGCGCGTCAAGGGCTGACCTGCTCGAACGTAACGACGGCCTGGTCCCCCGACGATCTTCAAGCGGGGCTGCCCGGTCATTCGCGCGGCACAAGGGCCGCGGCCGGGGCAGGTAAGAGGGGGATTCATGATTGGTCGGCTGCTTAGTCGGCTCATGGCGATGCGGATCAGCAAGGAATGGCAGCTGATCGCTGTGCCAGCGGCCGTGCTGGTTGTGCTGACGGGCGTTGCCGCTCCGGCACTGGCGGGCACCCAGGCTGGCACCGGCGCCGGCGGCGGTGCACGCGTCGTGACGCTACGGACCCTGGTCCGGAACGTGAACGTGCGCTCCGCGCCGAGACTCAGCGCGCGCGTGATCGGGCATCTGGGCCGGAACGGCTCCACCGTCGTCGTGAACTGCTTCATCAGCGGCAGCCAGGTCGCCGGCAATCCGATCTGGTACCACCTCGTCAGGCCCGAGCGCGGGTATGTCACCTCGTACTACCTGGCCTCGCATTACGACCCGGTCGCAGGCCTGGGCGTCTGCTCGCCGCCAGGATTCCGTCGCACATACCGCACCGTTGTGCCAGGACTCCACTTCCGCGCGCGGCCGACGCCGTTCTCCAGGAGACTGCAGACGCTGCGGCGGATGGGCAGCGCCGTCACCGTGACGTGCTGGACTTACGGCCAGAGCATTTATGGCGACCCGGTCTGGTATCGCACCGTGTCGCCCGCCCGCGGTTATGTGACGGGCCAGCACCTGGACACCGGACGGGACCCGGCAAACGGTGTGCCGCGTTGCGGGTAGCAGGCGCCGCGGGCAGCCGGTACCTTACGTGGCCCGCGGCGGGGACGTGGCCCGCGGCGGGGACGTGGCCCGCGGCGGACGGGCTCGTGGCCGGACGCGACCATGGGCGCGACACGGCCCCTGGGGGACGCGGCCGGGCGGGACACGGTCACTGCCGGACACGGCTAGTTCCGGACGTGCGCAGTGGCGGAGGCGGCCGGCCGACTGTCAGCGGCACATGCTAGAACGCTGACATGCAGATGCTAAGTTTCCCGGACATGCTGGCCCTCATCGAGGACCGTTCTGATGCGCTGCGCGCCGCTGCCGCGCAGGCAGGCCTGGCCGCCAGGGTGCCTGGCTGCCCGGACTGGGCAGTCAGTGACCTGGTCGCACATCTTGGTGAGGTCCAGCTTTTCTGGGCCGCGGACGTGGCGGCCGGGCCAGCCGTCGGGCCGCCCGACGAGGACCAAGTTGGCGATAGTGAGCCGCACGGTGACCTGCTGACCTGGTCGGCCGATGCCACTGCGAAGCTCCTGGCGGCGCTGCGCGAGGCGGGACCTGACCGGCTCTGCTGGACCTGGTGGGAATCCACCGGGGCGGCTCCCTCGACCTCGGGTGCCGTCGCCAGGCACCAGGTGCAGGAGGCGGGCGTGCACGCCTTCGACGCGCAGCAGGCCGCCGGCCACGGCCTGCCGCTCCCGCCCGCCGTGGCTGCTGACGGCGTCAATGAGTACATCACCGTGGAGTTGCCGACTAACGGACCGTGGCCCTTCGAGCCGGCCACCGTGATCCTGGAGACGGGGCCTGGCGGAAGCTGGCTGCTCGATCTGGGACCGAACGGCCTGCATGTACTTCAGGGCGACGATCACGGCGACGCGAAGCCATCAGCGACCATCACCGCCGATCCGAGCGACATGGTGCTCGCCTTCTACCGCCGTGACCTGACCGGGGAACTGCAGATCGACGGTGACGCCGAACTAGTGCCGCAACTCATCAACTGGCCGAATCTGGACTGACCGGCCGGCCGTGGCGAGCACTTGCGCCTGGCGCGTTCGCCGGGCGCCGCTGCCAGCATGAGACGGCGCGAGCGGGCGAGGAAAGGGACGCGGACGGTGTCACTTGAGGTCCAGCGGCTGCACCTGGGCGGTACTCCAGCAGGTCCCGGCGACGCCGAGCGGTGGCCGGTGCACGGATTCGTGGTCACCTATCCCGGCGGCGCCGCCTTGGTCGACACCGGGGTCGGCGGGCCGCCCGACCTGATCCGGGACTGGGAGGTGGTCAACGTCACCGCTGCCAGCGCCCTGGCCGGCCTGGGCCTGGTCCCCGGTGACATCGACCTGGTCATCAACACTCACCTGCACTTCGACCATTGCGGTCAGAACGCGGTGTTCAAGCACGCGGCGTTCTACGTGCAGCGGGCCGAGCTTGACCGGTGCCGGCGCGAGTCACCCGGGCTGTATGACTGGTTCGACTTCCAGAACGCCAGCTTCGAGCTGCTGGACGGAGACGCCGAGATCCGGCCCGGCCTGTCGGTGATCAGCACCCCCGGGCACACCTCGGGCCACCAGTCGGTCCTGGTCGCCGCCGAGGACGGCGGCCCCGACCTGCTGATCGGCGACGCCGCCTACACTCCCCGCCAGTACCGGCCCGAGCCCGGCCTCTTGCCGCCCGGCCAGGCCGCCGACGAGGACTCCTGGCATGCCTCGGTGAACCGGATGCGCGCGCTGTCCCCGGCCCGGGTGCACTTCTGCCACCACACCGACGTGGTGCACGGCTAGCGTCAGTGGTGCACGGCTAGCAGGCCGCCAGCCGCGTCACCAACCTGCCACGCGCGTCATACCTTGTTCGGTCCTCACCTCGCCGGTGTCGTAGGGCCCGAGGTCGCCTGCCAGGTGCGGCGCCCGTTATCCGCGCGTCCATGTCGCTGACCGCCCGGTTCCGTCGGCCCGGACTTTACCGTCCTTCCTTAGCTGTTCCAGGACGAGCCGGATCGTCTGATCGCTGACGCCTGGCACTGCCGTCCTGATGTCGGCGAGGCGGAATGTGGCGGGGGCGTAGCGCAGGATGTGCTCGCGGATGCGCTCCTGCTTCGTTCCCGGGGTCCGGGCGGCCGCGGCGCGGTCGGCGAAGACGGCGTAGGCGCTGGCGATCAGGCGGGTGAAGTAGGCGAGCCAGGGCCACGGGTCGGCGGTCCCCTCGTGCCAGCCGTGAGTGGAGTCCAGGAGCGCCCGATAGTAGGTGTCGGCCGATCCGACGATCGCCTGCTCAAGGCTCACGTACCGGCCGACCGTGTAGCCGTGCTCGCTGAGCAGGGCGCCGGTGAGCAGGCGGGCAACCCGTCCGTTGCCGTCCTCGAATGGGTGGATGACGAGAAGGTCGAGGATGAAAAGGCCGGACAGGAGCACCGGGTGGTGCTCGCTCGCCGCAGCCGCCCGCTGGTAGCGCTTGATCACGTCATCGACGGCGAACGGGGTGCTCGCGGCGGGCACCGGCTTGAACCGGACGACTGTCGAGCCGTGGGGCGAGCGGTCCACGACGAGGTTGTCTTCTTTCTTGAACTCCCCGCGGGGCATAGCCGTGTGAGCGAACAGCAGCCGATGCAGGTGCAGGATCAGGCCGGCGTTAAACGGGCGCCAGTCCTCCCGGAAGAGATAGTCCTGCGCATCGCGGTAGCCCGCCAGTTCCTGCTCACTCCGGTTGCGCAGCGTCGTCGTCCGGCGGTCGATGATCCGCTGGGCGCGGTCGGCGTCGGCGACGATGACCCCCTCGATCGCCGATGAGGCGGTGATGCTCAGAACACGGGCCCGGTCGGCGAGCTCGGTAAGCAGCCCCGGCATCTGGTCACGGTAGAGCGCCTCCGTGCCACGGCCGAAGTCAATGGCGCTGAGTCGGGTGACGACCTGCGAGGGCACCATTCCGATGAGTGCGTCGAGGTCTGTGAAGCTGCGCAAGAAACCTCCCAACCAACCTAACAAACTACCTAGTCGTAGCGGCGACTAGCACGTTTAGTGGGTTGGATTAGTAAGTTTCTGGCTGCCGACACCTCCGCGATCATCGGCCGTGCGAAGTCCGACATGAGCGGCCCAGTCTCGCTTGCCCCAGGCTGGCCCGACGGATCATCGGGCCAGCCACCTCCCTTGTTGCATCTACTGCAATACCGCTCACTTTCAGCTGCAGCCGCTGGTGGATCCGCAGCCTTCGCAGACGTAGCAGCTTCCAGCCGGGCGCATCTTCGTGCCGCAGGTCAGGCAGAGCGGAGCGTCCGCCACGCGGCCCTGGTGCGACTCGATCAGCTCGGTCGTGCTCGGCGTAGCTGGAGCCGCTGTGGCCGAGTGAGCAGCCGCAACCTCAGCGGCTTCTGGGTGCGGCCTGGGCGCCTTCTCCACCGGCACGGACTGGGCCAGATCCTCCGGGTCGAGTTCGTCCGTGACCGGCGCCGGATCCTCGCCGTTGAGCTGAGCGGTCCGCTCCTCGGTGGTCAGGATGCCAAGCTCCGAGCGCTGCTCGTAGGACAGATGATCCAGCGCTAGGCGGCGGAAAATGTAGTCCATGACCGAGCTCGCCATCCGGATGTCCGCGTCGTCGGTGATGCCGGCTGGCTCGAACCTCATGTTGGTGAACTTGGCGACGTAGGACTCCAGCGGGATGCCGTACTGGAGCCCGACCGAGATCGCTATCGAGAACGCGTCCATGACGCCGGCCAGCGTCGAACCTTGCTTGCCGAGCTTCAGGAACACCTCGCCGACGCCATCGTCCGGGTAGCTTGACGCGGTCATGTAACCCTCAGCGCCGGCAACCGAGAACCTCGTCACCACCGCGGAGCGCTTCCGCGGCAGCCTGCGGCGAACTGGCCTGACATCATGCGGCGCGGCGGGCTCGGCAGCCTCCGCGACCTTCTTCTTCGCCACCGACAGCGGCTGGCCGACCTTGCAGTTGTCACGGTAGATCGCCAGTGCCTTCAGGCCGAGCTTCCAGCCTTCGAAGTAGATCTTCTCAATGTCCTCGATGGTGGCCGACTCAGGCAGATTGACCGTCTTGCTGATGGCGCCGCTCAGTGCGGGCTGGACCGCGGCCATCATCCGCACATGGCCCATGGGACTGATCGCCCGCTCGCCCATCGCGCAGTCGAAGACGGCATAGTGCTCAGGCCGCAAGCCAGGCGCGTCGATGACATGACCGTGCTCGGCAATGTACTCGATAATCGCCTCGGCCTGCTCCGGCTGGTAGCCCAGGTTCTTGAGGGCACGCGGAACGGTCTGGTTCACGATCTGCATGGAACCGCCGCCGACCAGCTTCTTGAATTTCACCAGCGCCAGATCGGGCTCGACCCCGGTGGTGTCGCAATCCATCATCAGGCCAATAGTGCCTGTCGGTGCCAGTAGCGACGCTTGCGCGTTCCGGTAGCCGCTTGCTTCGCCGACCTGCTGGCACTGCTGCCAGGCGGCGTTGGCAGCCGCCAGGATTGGTGTGTCGATGGTTCCGAGCGGCTTAATCGCCGCGCTCGCCGTGGCGTGCTTGACGATGACGCGCTTGTGGGCGGACGCGTTGCGCGCGTAGCCCTCGTACGGACCGACGACCGCGGCCAGTTCGGCTGAGCGCTTGTAAGCGGTCCCCGTCATCAGCGAGGTAATTGCGCCCGCGATTGCCCGTCCATCATCGGAGTCATACGCGTGTCCAGTCGCCATCAGCAGCGCGCCGAGGTTGGCGTAACCGATGCCCAGCTGACGGTAGGCCCGAGTCGTCTCGGTGATCTTCTGGGTCGGGAAGTCCGCGAAGCAGATGGAGATGTCCATCGCCGTGATGATCAGCTCGGTAAGCTGCTCGAACTTCTCCACATCGAAGGTGTCGTCGGCCCGCAGGAACTTCATCAGGTTGATGCTGGCCAGGTTGCACGACGAGTTATCAAGGTGGACATACTCGGAGCAGTTTGCTACCACTACTCCGCTGACCACGTAGGAGTGGTTACGGGGCTCGGTCAGGTTGTAGGTCGTTTCGAATCCGCGCGACTGCCGGGATACGAGGCGCACCGACTGATCTGTGTTATACGCCCTCGTCGAGATGATGACATTGATCAGCCTCTGCTCCTTTGCGGGCAGGCTGAAGCCAATCGTGGCGCCAAACTCACGAAGCGAGCGGCCCGTGATGCGCAGGTCAAAGCTCGGACCATCGGATCCGTAGCTCGCGACGGAACCGTCCTTGCGGGTGTAGGTGAAGCTCTCTTCTTGGTGCCTGCCTGGTAGATTCGCGCGGCGATACCAAGCGATGCCGAGTAGTTCCTGTACGCCGATCAGGAGTTCCTCGGACCGGCTGCCGAGGCCGACATAGCGAGTTCCATTGTCCGAGCTCACGACGCATCCATCGGCGTCGAACAAACCTCGCAGGAAGCCGACGACAGCGTCTTCGGGCGCCTCGAAGATCGCCTCCGGAACGTGCTTGCCAGCTGCTCGGGCTGAGGAGATACCAAGGCCTCGGACGAAAGCGATGAACGAGTCCCTGGTCACCCGCAGCTGCCTCGTACCGTTGGCCTGGATGCTTGGCTTCGCCTCAAAGCCAGTGATCTGAGCCAGCAGCGCTGAGTGCCTCGCCATAGCTTCGTTGCGATCGTCCTCGGTGCCGTAGACGGTAACGGCGGTCTGGTCGGTCACGCAGCCGTCGCCGACGAGCCAGCCCAGGTAGTGACCGAATTCCTCATCCCACTTCTCGGGCACGTTCGTGGTCTTTCTGAACCGAGCGGTCCGAGCGGCCGCAAGTGCGCCTGCGGGAATGCGACGGTCGGCGGCAACGCGGGCAGCGTACTGCAGTAGAGCGCGCGATCCGATCCTCCGCGGCGAGCTCTTCCGCATGCACCCAGCCCCTGTTCGTCGTCCATACCCTGTGGCCGGGAGTGCAGCGCAACCGCGACCCGTCAGAGAATCTGAGCTCAAGAATCTCGTTAGTTCCCGTGACCATGTAGCGCAGCGGACTTGTCGCCACGACCCGGTCGGCGGCTACCGTCTCCGAGGTCATGTCATTCGTATAGACCGCGAAGCTCTCGCCGGCCGCCGCCCGCGCCACGAGGTCACCAATCCGAACGAGACCCCGGTCGGTCACGACGCGCTGGTCCGCCGGGAAGCAAGGGTTACTTGCGGTAATGCGACCTGATTCCGGGCATGTGTGCCAGTCGTTGATAGTCCCGTCGTACTGGATGCCAGGGTCGGCGCACTCCCAGGCGGCCTTGGCCATCCTGCCGAACAGACTCTTGCGCGTCGACTTTCTCGATCGGCTCGCCGGTCGTCCTGGCCGCGAGCTCGAATGCGCCGCCGGACTCCACCGCGCGCATGAACTCGTCAGAGACACGAACCGAGTTGTTCGCGTTCTGATACTGGACGCTGGCGATGTCCTTGCCCCCGAGGTCCATATCGAAGCCGCCGTCGCGAAGGACGCGGATCTTCTCCTCCTCGCGGGCCTTGGTCTCGATGAACTCCTCGATGTCGGGGTGGTCGACATCCAGCACGACCATCTTCGCCGCGCGCCTGGTGGCACCGCCCGACTTGATGGTCCCCGCGGATGCGTCGGCGCCACGCATGAACGAAACCGGCCCGCTCGCGGTGCCGCCGGAGGACAGTAGTTCCTTGCTCGACCGGATGCGCGACAGGTTGACGCCTGCCCCGGAGCCGCCCTTGAAGATCAGCCCCTCTTCGCGGTACCACTCCAGGATCGAGTCCATCGTGTCGTCAACAGCCAGGATGAAGCAGTTGTGCACGCGGAGGTCACCGGACAGGTATTCGCCGCTCTCGGTCTGGATGTCATAGACCTCCATGGCACCGAGGCGCTCGACCTTGGTGACATCGACCAGTGCCCGGTCGGAGCCGCCGACGTCCGGATGGACCTGCAGCAGGTGGTCGCCCGGACGCACGAAGCCAGCGACTGTGAACTCGCCGTTGTCGAGGTCGGTTGCCCGCCACACCAGGTGGTCCGCGGTGGCCTCGAGGACGTGGCCAGCCGTGGTGTGCAGGCGCAGCACTTCCTTGACGCCGTTGGCCTTCGTGGCCACGATCCGGGTGGTGCCGTGCGCGTCGTAGACCTTCATGCCGACCGCGTCAGCCTCAACCAGGCGCCCGATCGGCACGAAGCCGGCGGGCGTGCTCACCAGAGCATGGTAGGGCTGGCACGCCGAAACCTGCTGAGGTGACGTCGTGCCCACGTTGAACCACACCGGGGAGTTGAAGCTGAATACCTGATGAATCAGGGCGTGCTTGAGCTCGTGCTCGAAGATCTCGGCGTCCTGCTCGGTGGCGAAATAGCCGTACTCGCGCCCAGCCGCGCTGTAGGTGCCAACGACGCGGTCGACCAGCTGCTTCAGGCTCCACTCGCGCTGCGGAGTGCCCAGCGCGCCGCGGAAGTACTTGGTCGTCACGATGTTGGCCGCGTTCACGGACCAGAACTCGGGGAACTCGACTCCGTGCTGCTCGAAGTTGACCGAGCCATCCCGCCAGTTGGTCATCACGACGTCGCGCCGCTCCCAGGTGACCTCGTCGTACGGATGCACGCCTTCGCGGGTGTAGATACGGCGCAAGGTAAGGCCCTTGTCACGTGCGCTGCTGCCGCCCTGCGACGCTGCACCGCTCGCCGTCTCGGTCATGTGATCCCCCTCCGCGGATCCGCTCGGACCCGATAACAGGCCTGGCAAGGCCCTCCCTGTGAACGTCTCGGCCGTATTAGCTGGCCGGTGCGGGCTCCTGCCCGCGATGGCTGGCCGGATCTCCGGCCGGCAGCGCGGCTGCTGCCCCGCGCTCCCCTTCCGGACGTAGTCCTGCCTGCTGAGCGAGGAACTGGACGTCCTCGGGACGCCAGTCGCCCAGGTGCTCAGCGCGAAGCGCGGCAATCTCTTCCTCGAAGTCGGCGAGCGACTCGAAGCCCCGGTAAACCGAGGCAAACCTCAAGTAGGCGACTTCATCAAGGTCCCGGAGCGGGCCGAGGATGGCCAGGCCCACCTCGTGCGACGGAACCTCGCCGCTGCCCCTGCTCCGGATCACGTCTTCCACCTGCTGAGCGAGCAAGGCGAGCTGGTCCTCGCTGACGGGCCTGCCCTGGCACGCCCGGCGTACGCCACGCACGATCTTGTCGCGATTGAACGGCTCAGTGACGCCGCTCCGCTTGGCGACGGTAAGAATGACGGTCTCCTGGGTGGTGAACCTGCGGCCACATGCCGGACACGCCCTCCGCCGCCGGATCGCGGTGCCATCCTCACCCGTCCGGCTGTCGATAACCCGGCTGTCCGGATGCCTGCAATAGGGGCAATACACGCGATCACCTCCTCGATCGACCAGATGTCGCTCTGGTAAAGCACAAGCTATAGGAAAATTACACGCGTGCAACTACTAGATATTGTGGTCCGTGGCGCCGACGTATGCAAGCCGATCCGGCCAGCCAGCCGAACCTGCTGGTAGACATTGCGCCCGGCCACGGCCGCAACGCCCGCGAAGTCACGCAACACGCCGGCGTGTCGCACGGCCCGGCTGCAGCCCTTCGCCCGATTCGCTCCACTGCGTGGTATTTCGGCAGACCGCCGCTCGATACCGGCGTGGCGTTAGCCGGCTGGCCGCGGTACCCATAGCAGCTGACCGGCCTGGATATCAGGCGCGCTGAGCGCGTTGACCGTCATTATCTGCTGGATCACCGTCCGCGGGTCGACAGTTGGCTCGGCCGCCGACGCGATAGACCAGAGCGTCTGCCCAGGCTGCACCACCATCTGGTGCATCCCCTGATATGCCCCGCCGAGCTGGCCATGATTCGACGCCTGCGCGCCGCCTGACGCTAGCAAGCTCACCAGCAGCACCACGGCAGTCGCACCGACAACGGCCAGCGCCGCCAGCACGATCCGGCCGCGCCTGGTCAGCCTGACAGGCACCTGGTCAGTTCTCCGGCGGGCCTGCTGCTCGCCAATCGAACTGGCGCGCGGTTCATCCGTCGCGAGAGGCCTCACGCGCGCCCGTCCAGTCGCGGGAGGCGCCACTAGCCGCAACCCCTGGTGCTGCCGCCGTTCGTCAGTGCCGGCGCCAGCTACCACTGTCCCGGTCAGCACCGGGGCCTCGATAGCGCTCAATGCGCTCATCACAGCCTCCATCTCACGAATGACAGTTCGATAGTATCTCTGTTCTATCGCATATCCGTTCGATCGAACGAAGATACGGTACTGTTCTATCGCATGGGTCCGACACTTTCATCGACGGTCGAACAGATGTTTGAGATCGGAGACCGAAACCGCTAGCGTCGGCATCGAAGACGACACCACCGAGCCGGAGGCCGGACAATGAGCGACGCGACCAGTGATGGCGAGGCACCCGGGGCCTCGAGTGTGGAATTCGACGTTACCGACGCCGAGATTGAGCTGGAAGCGCCGGAGCGGCCGCGGGGAAAGCCGGGCAGACGGCCCAAGGGAAGCGTTCCTACGGTTGTTGCCGACCTGCCGGACAAGCCTGACCCCGACCACGTGCTGACCTGGCGGCAGCGAAAGGTACTTCAGGTGATCCGGGAGTCAGTGCAGCGGCGCGGTTACCCGCCATCCATGCGCGAGATTGGCGAAGCGGTAGGTCTGACGAGTACCTCAAGCGTCTCCTACCAGTTGTCCACGCTGCAGAGCAAGGGGTATCTGCGCCGCGACGCTGGCAGGCCACGCACCGTGGAAGTCAGGCTGCCAGGCCATCCGGCTGTCCGGCCGGAGCCGGATATCGATGACGACTCCCCGATGGATATTGCTTCGCAGGAAGCGGCCTACGTGCCGCTCGTCGGGCGGATCGCCGCCGGCGGACCCATACTTGCCGAGGAATCGATCGAGGATATTTTCCCGCTACCAAGGCAGATAGTTGGTGAGGGCACCCTCTTCCTGCTGAAGGTAGTTGGTGACTCGATGATCAACGCCGCGATCGCCGACGGGGACTGGGTCGTCGTCCGCCAGCAGCCGGTAGCTGAGAACGGTGACATCGTCGCGGCCATGATCGACGGTGAGGCGACAGTGAAGACCTTCAAGCGATCAGCGGACCACATCTGGCTGATGCCGCACAACCCCGCGTACACACCGATCCCTGGCGACGAAGCAGAGATACTCGGCAAGGTCGTCGCGGTGCTGCGCCGGGTCTGAGCCTGCCTCGCGGTAGCTACCAGGCGTCGGATCCGCAAAGGGCCAGAGACAGACTCGCGCCGACTAGCGGCGTAACGGGATGGCGGCGGCGCCTGCGGGCAGCGCCTTCGCGATCGGGTGCAGCGGGCTCCGGCTCGGGAATATGCACCGGCCGAAGTTGCCCTGGCGGTTCCGGCGGCGACGGCACGCCAGTCCATTCGGGCGAGTCGAGGATCCGCCGCATATCGAGCACGGCGCGCTCCCGCTCGGCGTCCAGTTCCAGTCCGCCAGGCGGCGGCGGGGGATCCGGATCTGGCCCGCCGGGGCCCCCGCCGTCATCGCCGCCCGGGCGACCGGGCCGGTCAGCGCCATACAGGCCGCCCCAGGCACCCAGGCCAGCTCCGAGGAGCGGGAATAGCACAAGCACCAGCAGATAGCCCGCTGCGGCCTCGGAGATACTGACCTCGAATTCATACACCGGGCCGGCCTTGCCGGAATGGCTGGGCAGGGTCCACTGGATACCCTGGGCGTCGTTCGGCGCCAGCGCGATTGTGCTGATGCCCAGCAGCGACACGAGCAGCGCTGCCGCCGCACCCGCGCATAGGCCCGCAAGCACGCCCTGCTTGGCACGTGACGGCGGGCGGCCGACGGCTGACCCGCAGAATCCGGCACCACTGGTTGCGATGCGGCGGCGCCTGCCAATCCGACTGGCGCTTGCCCGACCGAATGCGCGCTACCCCGGTGAGAGGAGCGCCTGGCTGCGGCTATGCCCACCGCGATCGCGGCGCCCAGGACAACCGGCACGGACGACCAGCCGCACCGCAAAATACACCGCGGTGAGCCAGGCACTGCTCGTGTGCAACGGGCCTTCCAGGGGCCGGACGAGATAGATGGTCAGTCCGAGCGCCACGCCGCCGAGCGCACCGATCGTCGCCGCAGCCGGGCTAGCGGGTGATCGCCGCGCTGTCACGATCAGCAGGCCGGCCACATAGCCGGACAGCACCAGCAGGAAGATGACCTCGCCGACCCAGAGACCGCCGAGCACTGGGCGTCCTGCCGACGGTGCGTACTCGACGCGCTCCGCATTTGCTTTCGCCAGGACAAGTCCCACGACGGCGAGATATCCGGCAAAACGGATGATTCGTGGCAGCCAGCCGCCGCGGACGGCCCCGAATCGTCCGCGATACCGGCCAGGGCATGGCAGCGAGAATCAGCGCCGTCGCGAACACGTCGACTCTGCTGATGAGAGTCGCCGGGTTAGCCGGCGTGCCGCGCCACCCAGCCCACGCCAGCGCAGCCGTCATAAATGCGACTGCTAGCCAATACCGGAGCCTGCGTGGCATCCGGGCCTCCCCCTGCCGCTACCTGGCGCTATCCAGCCGCAACAAGGCTAACTGGCGACCCCGGACCACTGTGAAGGCCGCCCCTCCGCAAGGCAGCCGGAAACCAAAGCGCGCCGGAACGAAGGAATCTCGGCAGCGCCGACGGCCTCATCCTGGGAACGCCGACGGCCTCGTCCTAGGAACACGGTAGGCCCTCCCGCAAGCAGGGCGGGAGGGCCTACCGAGCCCTAGCTGACAGCACGAACCGAGTAGCTCAGCGCTACCCGTGCTCATGCCGAGACGATGTTAACCAGCTTGGGCGGCCGGACAATGACGGTCCGCACGCCTCGGCCGGCCAGCGCCCGCTCCGCACCGGAAGTGGCCAGCGCCAGTTCGCGTAGCTCGTCCTGGCCGATAGCGGTCGGCACCTCAAGCCGGTCCCGGACCTTGCCATCAACCTGTACCACGCAGATGACCATTGTCCTCGACCAGCAGGGCCGGATCTGCCGCCGGCCACGGCGCGCGGGCGACGGAGGGCTCGTGGCCCAGTATCTCCCAGCATTCCTCGGCGGTGTACGGGGCGAATAGCGACAGCATCACCGCCAGCGCCTCAGCCGCTTCACGTACGGCCGGGTCACCGGCCCCTGGGCCGGTGTCGATGACCCGCCGAGCAGCGCTGACCAGCTCCATCAGCCTGGCGACGGCCACGTTCAGCCGAGTCGCCTCGACCAGCCTGGTGACCTCATCGATCGTCTTGTGGGTGACCTTGCGGAGCTCGGCGTGCCCGACCCCGGATCCGGCAGCTACCGGGCCGTCCGCAGCCGGACCACTACCGCTCGCAGCTGCCACCTCGGCGGCAACCCTGACGACGCGAGCCAGGAACTTCACTAGCGCATCCGGGCCGCATGTCGGCCCAGTCGATGTCGTCCTCCGGCGGGCTGGCGAAAATCATCGTCAGCCTGATCGCGTCCACTCCGTGCGCGGCCAGTTGCTCTCCCAGGTTCACCCCGTTGCCCAGCGACTTCGACATCGCCTTGCCCTGGTTGATCACCTGGCCCTGGTTCACCAGTGCCGTGAATGGCTCGATGAAGTCCAGCATCTGCATGTCATGCAGCACCTTGACGAAGAATCGCGAGTACAGCAGGTGCAGGATCGCGTGCTCGACGCCGCCGACGTACAGGTCGACCGGGCACCACCGGCGCACTGAGTCGACCTCGAACGGCCCAGCGGTGAACCCCGGCGAGCAGTACCGCAGGAAATACCAGGACGAGTCCACGAACGTGTCCATCGTGTCGGTGTCCCTCTTGGCCGGACCGCCGCACTTGGGGCACTCGGTGTTGACCCAGTCCGTCGCCGCGGCCAGCGGCGAAATGCCCTTGGGGGCCAGTTCCTGGCCGCGCAGGTCGGGCAGCCGTACCGGCAGCTGATCGTCAGGAACCGCGACCTCGCCGCAGCCGTCGCAGTACACGATCGGGATCGGCGCGCCCCAGAACCGCTGCCGGGAAACTAGCCAGTCCCGTAGCCGGTAGCTGACCGCGCCGCGACCCAGCCCGCGCTCGGCCAGGATCTCGATTATCCGCGCGATCGCGTCAGCCTTGGACAGCCCGTTGAGCGGCCCCGAGTTCACCAGCGTGCCCTCGCCTGGCGTGGCCTGGCCGGTCGACGCCGGATCGGGACCGTCCAGTATCCAGCACCACCCGCACCGGCAGGTCGAACCTCAGGGCGAAGTCCAGGTCGCGCTGATCATGTGCCGGGACGGCCATGATTGCGCCGGTGCCGTAGTCGGGCAGCACATAATCGGCGGCCCAGACCGGTATGCGCTCGCCGTTCACCGGGTTGATCGCGTACCGGCCCAGGAAAACCCCGGTCTTGTCGCGGTCAGCGGACTGGCGCTCGATGTCGGTGAGCTTCCGCACGTCGGCGAGGTAATCCTGCAGCGCCGCTTGCTCTGCCTGCGACGCGCACAGCTCAGTCGCCAGCGGCGAGTCCGCCGCCACCACGAAGAACGTGGCGCCGTACAGCGTGTCGGGCCGGGTGGTGAACACCGTGACCGGCTCGTCCCGGCCCTCGATCTCGAAGCTGACCTCGGCGCCCTCGCTGCGGCCGATCCAGTTGCGCTGCATCAGCAGCACCCGCTCTGGCCACTTGCCTTCCAGCGGCTCCATGTCGGCCAGCAGCCGGTCGGCGTACTCAGTGATCTTGAAATACCACTGGGTCAGCACCCGGCGGATGACCTCGGACCCGCAGCGCTCGCAGCGGCCCGCGATCACCTGCTCGTTGGCCAGCACCGTCTGGTCAACCGGGCACCAGTTGACGTGCCCGTCCGAACGGTAGGCCAGCCCGCGCTCGTAGAAGCGCAGGAACAGCCACTGCGTCCACCGGTAGTAGTCCTCGTCGCAGGTATGCAGCCGCCTCGACCAGTCAAACGAGACCGCGTACTGGCGGAACGAGGCCGCCTGCACCTCGATGTTCTTGTACGTCCAGTCGGCCGGATGGGTGTTGTTCCTGATCGCCGCGTTCTCCGCCGGGCAGCCCGAAGGCGTCCCAGCCGATCGGGTGCAGCACGTTGTGGCCGCGCAGGGTGTAGTAACGCGCCATGGCGTCCCCGAGCGCGTACGCCTCGGCATGACCCATGTGCAGGTCGCCCGACGGGATAGGGGAACATGTCCAGCACATAGGTGCGCGGGCGGCCGTCATCGGGGTCGTCGCTGGCGCGGAACACGTCCATCGCGTCCCAGCGTCGCTGCCACTTCTCCTGGACTGCCCGCGGATCGTAGCGATCCGCGCTATCGGCGGGTGTCATGACTTCCTCGCGAGGTGGTGAGGTCCGGATCGGCCCCTGCCAGGCCTTGCTGCCTTAAATAGAAGTGCCCCCCGACACCGGGAGGCAGCCGCGCCAACGACAGGACAGTCGGCGCGGCTAACTAAGGAGCAGCCTGGCGAAACGCATGTGCTCAGGGTAGCGCACTGCGGCCCGCGACCGGACGCCGGCGCGGGCCGGAGGCGGCCGAGCCGATCGCCCGAGGCGGCGACGCAGCCTGCCGCGGCTCGAGGTTCCGGAGGACGCGGACAGCGACGGCATCGGTGGCCACATTCCCCGATACATGCTGCCGCTATCCGGAAATGCCTCGGGACCCGAAAAGCGACGCACCGTGAATTCATCCTTGACCGCGCCGCTAGCGCGTCGAATAATGTCCTGACACCCAGCAGCCTGGGCTATCACGCATTGCGGTACGGGGCCGGCCAGGCGGGGGCAAGGCCGACCGGAACCCCTCGTACGGTGGGGTTTCTGCGCGCTAGGACAGCCAATGGGGAGACAGGCCATTATCCGGGGGAAAAATGCAGACTTGCTTGTGCGCTGAATTAGTCAGCGTTATTCGCTTCATTTACTCAGAGCAGATTCCGGGTAATTGCCGACAAGCTCTTAATGGCTGCCAGAGCGCGCCGCCAGTTACCGCCGGACCGCACCATGGCTGACACCGACCGCGGCCCGCGCCGCCACCCCGCTCGCAATCGTCGGGCTTGCCTGCCGGTTCCCCGACTCCGATGACCCGGCAGCGCTGCTCGACGTCGTGCTCACCGGCCGCAGGTGCTTCCGCCGGCTGCCGACCGGGCCGCATAGACCTGGCCGACTATTACCAGCCTGACCTGGCCACCCTGGACGCCACCTACAGCACCAGGGCCGCGCTGATCGAGGGCTGGCAGTTTGACTATGCCGCGTTCGGCATCGAGCCGACGGCATATGCGGCCGCCGACCTGGCCCACTGGCTCGCGCTGGAGACGACTGCCCGTGCACTGGCGGCTGCCGGGCTGCCGGCCGGCAGCGGGCTCGACCGCGATCGCACTGGCGTGATCATCGGCAACACGCTGGCCGGAGACACCTCGCGGGCCAACGCTCTGCGGGTGCGCTGGCCCTATGTGCGCCGCGTGCTGTCTGAGGCGCTCGGCACCGACGAGATCTCCGTCGGCCAGGCAGGCCGAGTGCTGCGCCGAGCCGAGAGCGGATATCTGGCCCCGTTCCCTCCCATCGGTCCGGACAACCTGGCCGGCAGCATGCCCGCCACCATCGCCGGCGCGATCAGCAGCTATTTCGGTTTCCGCGGCGGCAGCCACGTCGTCGACAGCGCCTGCTCATCCTCGCTGCAGGCGGTAGCCTCCGCGTGCACGGCGCTGGCAGCAGGCGAGATCGACGCGGCGATCGCAGGCGGCGTGGACCTCAGCCTCGACCCGCTCGAGCTGATCGGGCTGGCCCGGGCCCGCCTGCTGGCCACCACCGACGTGCGCATCTACGACCAGAACCCGACCGGCTACCTGCCCGGCGAGGGTTGCGGCGTGGTCGTGCTGATGCGCTCGGCCGACGCCAGGGCGGCCGGCCTGCCGGTCTACGCCGAGATCATGGGCTGGGGCACGTCAGCTGGCGCGACGCCCGGTGAGCCGCGAGTCGAACGCCAGCAGCCAGCTGCTGGCCATGCAGCGCGCGTATGAGCGCTCGGGCGTGGATCCCGGTGACATTCAATTTATTGAGGGGAACGGGGCCGGGACACCAGGCCGATGACGAAGCCGAGCTAACCGCGCTGAGCGAACTCCGCGCTGGCGCGCGCCAGCAGGCCGCGCTCGGCTCGGTGAAGGCGAACATCGGTCACGCCAAGGCGGCCGCCGGCGCGGCGGGGCTGATCAAGACTGTGCTCGCGGTCAGCACCGGGGTCGTGCCGCCCGCCAGCGGCGTGCACAAGCCGCACGCGCTGATCTCCGGCGGCGACGCCAGGATCCGGCTGCCCGAGGCCGCCGAGGAGTGGCAGGCCGGGACCCGGCTGGCCGCGTCAGCACGATGGGCATCGGCGGCAGCAACGTCCACGTGGTGCTGCGGCACGAGCCGGCCAGCCGGGCCCGCGCAGGAGCGCTGGCTGCGGTCGGTGCAGCTGCTGCCGCGGTCCGCGGGCAAGACCGAGCCGGGTCCCACGCTGCCGCTGCTGGCCAGGGCAGCAGCCGCTGCCGTTCCTGCTGCACGCGCCGGACCGGTTCGCGCTGGCCGCCGTGCTGTCCAGGCTGGCCGACATCGCGGGCTGGCTCTCGGACGCGGAGATGCAGGACCTCGCCTGCCTGCTCGGCCGGGACACGGCGAAGCAGGGACCGGCGAAAGTCGGGCTCGTGGCGACGCGCCAGGAACAACTCGCGGTGCTGGCGCAGGGAAGCGGTCACGATGCTGCCGCGCCTAGCCGACGGGGTGATCATGGCGCGGCCAGGGATCTTTGCCGCGAACGACGCCGACGGCCGGGTCACGCTGTTGCTGTCTGGTCCGGCGCGGGCAGCGGCCGGGCGCGGCAGCGGCGTCGGCGGCGAGCGAGGTCACCGCGGCGGTTTCCCAGTGCCTCGACACGATCCGCTGGCTGGAGTCAATGGACGTGCAGGCGACAGGCGCGGTCGGGCACGGCCTGGGCGCGCTGGCCGGCCTGGCCTGGGCCGGCGTGCTCGGCGAGGCGCGAGGTCGTCGACATCGCCGAGTTGCGCGCGCAGTTCCTGCGCAAGTCGGGCGCGGCCTTCCGGCCGCGCGCACGGCGCGGCGCAGCCTGCCGGCAGCAGCCTGCGACCGAACGAACGGCGCCGGCGCAGTACCGGCGCTGGAGAACCCGCCAGAAGCACGGCGCACCGGGGCGGATGGACGCCGACGCGCTGCGCGCAGCCATCGCGCAGCGATTCAGGTTCGGCCCGCCCCGGCGCAGGCTGATCTCGACGTCGACCGGCGCCGAGATCTCGTCAGTGACCGAAGCCATCGACCTGATCTGCAGCGGGTTCTCCGGCGCCGACAAGCTCGCTGAGGCGATCGGCGTCGGCGCCGTCGGCGCGACCCTGCTGCTGGAGACGGGCCCGGGCCGGCAGCTGGCACTGGCCGCAGCCGAGGTGAGCCGCGTTCCGGCGGTGAGCCTGCAGTCCGGCTTCACCGATCCGATGAGCCGCGCCAGGGTAGCCGCGGCGCTGTTTGCCGTTGGCGCGCTCGGCCAGCCGCAGCCGCTGTTCGCCGGAATCCCGGCCCGGCCGTTCGATATCTGGCGTGATCAGGTCTTCATCACGAACCCGTGCCAGGTAGCCCCGCAGCAACAGGAGGCAGCGCCAGCCGCGTCGCCCGAGCAACCGCGATGCCGGCCGACGCTGTGGCAGCAACCGACGTGGCCGAGCCGACGGCCGATACCGCGATGCCGGCCGAGGCAGTCCGAGCGCAGCCGACGGCAGCTGAGCCCGCCGCCGCGGTAGTCGAGCCGACCGCCGCTGCAGCTGAGCCCGTCGGTGCAGTAGTCGAGCCGACCGCCGCTGCAGTTGAGCCCGCCGGTGCAGTAGTTGAGCCCGCCGCGGGAGTTGAGCCCGCCGACGCTGTGGCGCCAGCCGACGTGGCCGAGCCGACGGCCGATACCGCGCTCCCGTCCGGGGAGCCGCCGAGACGGCAGCTGTGCCCGCTGTCGAGACCACGCCGGCAGCCAGCCCAGTCGACGCCGACGCAGCCGCAGAGCAGGCCGCACTTGAGGGCGCGACGCTCGTCGCCCATCACCCCGACCGCCGCGCTGCCACCGTCGATGAGGACGGGATCTCGATCCTGCGCAACGAATTCGAGCGCCGGCTGCCCCGCGCGCGCTGATCGAGGCGGCCGCAGCGGCCGTCACGCCAGCGGAGACCAGCCGGGCCGCCGAGTCGCTGCCGGACCAGCCAGCACCGGCCACCTCGGACCGACCCGGCCGGCGGCGAAGGACCAGGCTGCGCCGGCCAGCTCAGACCAGGCGGCACCGACGACCCTGCCCGAGCCACTCGCCCGCCCCGCCGAGCATGATCTGTCTGGCGACGCTGTCGCGGTACCCAGCGGTCCGCATACTGCCGTTGTCGACGGAGTCAGGCCGTGGACTCGCTGCTTCGCCGAGGACCTACGACCGGCTCGCACGCCGGTCGTGCCCGAAGTAGCCAGGGTCTGGCGCATCCACGCCGCTACACGCAGCCCGATGCTGGCAGACCTTAGCGCCCTGTTCACCGCAGACCCGAGTGCCAAGCGGACGCTGGCCATCGTCGGCGACCCCGCAGACGAGCGGTCGCGGCTGGCAGCGGTCCAGGCCGCACGGGACGCCATCACCACCGGCGAACTGGTCGTGCTGACGACCAGCGCAGGTTTCACGGGCTTCTTCGCCAGCGTCTATGCCGAGCACCCCTTTATCGGCATCACCGTGCTGAGGATGCCGGAAGGCGCCCGGGTGCCGGCCATCGCGTTGCAGTTCGCGCACGCAGACCCAGGCGAGTTCCGCGAGCTGGTCATCGGCCCAGGCGGCACTGTGTGCGAGCCGGTCCGCACTGAGGTGGCATTGCCCGGCGGCGGCGCGTGCCCGGTCGGACCGAATGACGTCGTCCTGGTCAGCCGCGGCGCCAGAGGTGCCGGCCTTGTGCTGGCCCAGGTGCTGGCGCTCTCCGGCACCGCCGTCGCCGTCATCGGCCGCGCCGGAGAGAACGACGACAGCGAGCTCGTCGCCGGCCTGGAAGAGCTGCGATCGGCCGGCGCCAGGATCGGTTATGAGGTCATCGACATCGCCGACCCGGCGAGCCTGGCAGCAGCCGTGCAGCGGATCGAGGACCGCCTCGGACCGGTGACAGCCATCGCGCACGGCGGTGAACTGGACCTCGCCGTTCCGTTCCAGGACCTTACCGATGCGCAGATCGGCCGCTACGTCGCCGATCCGGCCGCGACGCTGGACCGGCTTGTCTCGTCGGTCGGCGCCGGCCAGCTGAAGCTGATCGTTAGTTTCGGCTCGGTGGCGGGCCGGTACGGCATGGCCGGCGCGAGCCTCGCCGCGCTCGCCGGCAGCGCGCTGGCCGAGCGAGCGGAAAGGCTGTCGCACGAGACCGCCGGGTGCCGGGCCGTGCACATCGACATGCCCGCACTGGCGTCGGCGGGACTAGGCGGCCGTGCCGGGCTGGCCGATGAGCTGGCTGCCGCTGACGTCGCAGCGGTCGAGCTCGGCACCGCCAGCCGACTGCTGCTCAAGATAATGACGACACCAGATCTGCCCGCGAGCCTGACGATGCACGGCCGGGTGAACGGCCTGGCATCCTGGCCACGGCCAGTCGTGACGACGGGACAGCTCGCGGCCGCGGGCCTTCCGGCAGGTGGCCGGTTCCTGCGCGAGACCGCTGTCCACTACCCGGGTATCGAGATTGTCTGCGACGGCCCGGCTTTCCCTGGCCAGTGATCCTTACCTGGCCGATTACCGGATCGACGGGATGCCGGTGCTGCCGCCGGCGCTGGCCGTCGAGGCGCTGGCCCAGGCGGCGTCCGTACTCGCCGGCCGACCCGTCCGGGATGCCAGGAACGTGACGATGGAGTCGCCCGTCGTCCTTCCGTCCGGCGGCGAAGCCGTCATCCGGGTCTGCGCGCTGCGGGAAGGCGGCACGATCACCGCCGTCCTGCGGTGCGCGGACAGCTCTTACGCCGTCGGATCACGCGAGCGCCGAGTTCAGCATGGCACATCCGGACTTCACGGCCGGGCTGGCCAGCGCCAGCGCCACATCCGCTGCATGTGCTGCGTCCGCGCTCGCTGGCAGCGCGGCAGGGCTCGTCGATGGCGCCGAGCTGTACGGCCCGATCTGTTTCCAGACGGGCCGGTTCCGCCGGATCGCGTTCCTTCCGGAGGTGACGGCGCATTCGGGCCGGGCACTAGCCCGCGGCACCGACGAACAGCCCTGGTACCCAGTGGGCAGTGAGCTGGCAGGCACCAACTTCCTGCTCGGCAATCCGGGCCTCAACGATGCCGTGCTGCAGGTCCTGCAGGCCTGCGTTCCGCATCGGCGGGTGCGCCCGACGGGGTGTCGAGTCAGTCCAGTTCTCCGGCCGGGACAGCGAAGGTGCGGTCGAGATCAGGGCCATCGCAACCGGGCTGGCACAGCGCGGCGTGAGTGTCCAGGCCCGCGCTTCGTGGTCAATGCTGGCCGCCGTGCCGGCGCAAGCGGCTGCGCCGGCCGCGGAGCGGTCAGGCGCCGCGGCCGTGAGCGCTGAGCTGCCGACGACCACCGGGCTAGCCGCCGCAGTGCGGGAAGCCGACATGACTCCCGAAGAACTGGCCGATATGGAGATCGCCGACCGGCGACCGGTGTCCCGGAAGTCCCGCAAGCACCGGCAGCCACAGCATGGCCGATCGCGGCACGCCAGCCGAGACCACCAGCGCGAACCGGCTGGTCCGGCGTACTCGGCGTTCCACACCTGGGAAGTAGTTAGCCGAGCGCTGCCCAGGCCACGCCGGCAGCCAGGTCACGCCGGCCGCCCAGGCCAGCCGTCCGGAGAGGCCACGCCGTCCGGAGAGGCCACGCCGTCCGGAGAGGCCACGCCGTCCGGCCAGCCAACCCAGTCCAGCCATAGGCGTGGCGATCAAGCCGGGCATGCGGGCGTGTTCGCGTACGCGGCGACGTCCGAGCGTGAGCCGGTCCTCGTTTCCCACGTCCAGCTCGACCAGCCGGAGCTGTGGGACGTCGAGGCCGTGGACGCGAGCGGACAGCTGCTGGTTGCCTGGCGCGGCATTGAGCTGCGCGACTGCGGGCCGTTGCCGCGCAGTGCGGCCTGGCCACCCACGCTGCTCTCGGTGTTCCTGGAGCGGAGCGCCATCGAGCTGGGCCTGGACCGCTCGCTTCGGGTCTGCGTCAGCTGCACGCAGCCTGGCAGCGAGAACGGGCTGCCGCCCGTCGTCGGGCTAACCGTCCCGCAGCAGTCACCGCCCGCTGACGCATGCTGGCCGGGGACTGGGGACAGCGGGCCGGGTACGGCGCCGTTCGTGGCCAGCTTGCTCGGCGCCGGGCCGCTGTCCGGGTTCGGCCTGACGGTGCGCGCAGCTGAACCGGTCGCGTGCGGCTGGACGGTCGTCGATGCCGGGCACCGGCAGCCAGCGGCGAATCTGCCAGCGGTCTACTCTCAGCTGCGCACCGAGCTCGACCGAACCGCCCGCCACCCTTACGGCTCGGCTGGACGCCATCGGCGCCTGCCTGGATGCCGCCGGGATCCGCGAACGCCAATCACTCGCAGTCCGCCGGACGACGACCGATGGCTGGGTGCTGGCCGACCTGGACGATGCGCGCATCGCGTGCGCCGTGGTCGAGCTCAGCGGAGTATCGACGCCGCTGGTTGTCGCACTCCTGACGGCCACAGCGGTCCCAGCCGAAGCTCTGGAGCTAGCAGCGGCCGGACCATCGGCCATTAGACCATGACCCTGATCGGGCCGTACTCGCCTGCGGCCCGATCTCGGCCTTGACCGTAGCCGTCAGAGACTGATGGCGTGGGTTGCACCGGTCTGTCACACTAAAGCTAGAACGTGGTTCTAGTCGAAGGCGGGCGCCCATGACCACCCCTGCTGCCAACTCAGCCGAGGGCATCGACCTGTCGCTTATCGAGTTCTGGGGACAGCCGCTCGACCGGCGGCATGCCGACTTCGCCAAGCTCCGCGCGCTACCGAAGCCTCCCTACTTCATCGAGCCAGAGACGCCGTTCACAGTGCCCGGCGACGGCTACTACGCCTTCGTGTCCCATGCTGACGTATCGGCAGCGAGCCGACAGCCAGAGCTGTTCTCCTCGGCTCGCGGCGCGACCAGCATCCAGGACTTGCCGGCTGAGTTCAACGAGTACTTCGGCTCCATGATCAACATGGATGACCCGAGGCACGCCCGCCTCCGCCGGATCGTCTTCAGAGCGTTCACCCCCAAGATGATCAAGAAGTTCGAAGAGGACGTGCAGCGGACCGCTGGCGTCATCGTCGACGACTTGCTCGCCACCGGACCCTGCGACTTCGTGCAGCATGTCTCGGCCCGGCTGCCACTGAAGATCATCTGCAACATGATGGGCATCGGCGAAGAGCACTACGACATGGTGCTCCGCAACACCAACATCATCTTGTCCGGTTCCGACCCGGAGTTCATCAGCGAGGACATGAATGAGGCGATCACCCAGCTGCTAACCGCAGGCAAGGACCTCGCCGACCTGGTGACAGAACTGGCCGCAGAGCGCGCTGAGCACCCGTCAGACGACCTGATCTCGGCGCTCGCCACTGCGAACATCGACGGCGAGCAACTGACCCCAGCCGAGCTCGGCTCGTTCTTCATCCTGCTCGTGGTGGCCGGCAATGAGACCACCCGGACTGCCATCTCCCATGCGCTGAACCTGCTGACCGAGCATCCCGACCAGCGCGAGTTGCTGCTTGCCGACCTTGAGGGCAGGCTGCCGGGCGCGGTCGAGGAGATCGTCAGGTACGTCTCGCCGGTCATCTTCATGCGCCGCTCGGTGACCCAGGACTGCACGCTCAACGGCAACGACTATCGCAAAGGCGACAAGGCCGTGTTGTTTTACTGGGCTGCCAATCGCGATGAGTCCGTGTTTGCCGACCCGGACCGGTTCGACATCACCCGCTCCCCCAATCCGCACGTCGGGTTCGGCGCGGCCGGCCCGCACTTCTGCCTCGGCGCTCACCTAGCCAAGCGGGAGATCACCGCTATTTGGCGCGAACTACTGAGCCGCGTCCCCACCGTCCGAGCGGCAGCTGAGCCCGACCGGCTGCTGTCGAGCTTCATCAACGGCATCAAGCACCTGCCGTGCGAGTTCGATTAACGACTTGCCCTGACTGACATGCTCGCTCGCCGTGCGGCCTGACAGGGGTGCCAGCCCCGGCCGTCGGCCGTTCCCTGTGCCGGGCGCGTCTGCGCAGCGTAACGGCACATTCCGGCCTCCTGCCGACACTTAATTAACGGCCTCTGACACAATCTCGTAACTAGCTGTGATCGGAACTGAACGCCGTGTATAACTGGAGACCCACGCGGCACTTGGGGCTCGGGCTTGCCGGAGCGGGGGAAGGTGCTGCGAAGGGTAGGGAGACCGTAAGTCGCGGAGGGGGACCTTCGTCTGGGGGCCGTTCGATCCCCGGCGGGATCGCCCGGCTGCATGCCGTCCTGTTATGGCGAACGGCGAGCAGCAAACGAAGGTCGCGACGAGCGGTGGGGGGAACTTCGCCCTGCGGGCGGCGCTGCCTGGAGCACGGGGTCGTTATGCCTCAGAGGTGTTCGCCAGGTGAGCCCGCCCGCAGGGCGAAGGGACAGGTGCCGAGGGTGCGCACGGGGGCGTGCACCCTCGGCATCGCGTCGCTACATCCCGGCAGCCGTCATGCCAGTTCGCTGATCTGCCTGGCCAGCGCGAAATCCTTGTCCGTAAGGCCGCCGGCTGAGTGCGTCGACAGCGTTAGCGTCACCTTGTTCCACTGGATGCTGATGTCCGGGTGATGGTTGGCCGCTTCGGCAAGATAAGCGACAGCGCTGGCGTAGAGCATCGCGGCACTGAAACCGGCGAGCGTCTCGACGTGCACAATGCTGTCGCCATCTTGGGTCCAGGTCGATGCGGCGGCCAGGCGCTCGCTGATCTCTGCTGCGGAAAGTACGTTCATGGGCTGCTCACCGGCTCTCGTGCGCCATTAGTTGGATCCAGGATCTCGCCAAACCTAACGTCATGCGGGTTCGCGTCACTCTGGCACCAGATTTGACCTGGTTTGCGGCAACGAAACCCGCACGGTGATGTACGGCGGTACCGGCTTCCTGGCGTCATCAGGGCCAGGGCGGCGCGCGGCGGTAGCTGCCGGTAGGCTCCGTGGTCGTGACAGATTCCGCGGTGGCCGCGCCGCGCCGCACCCCGCTGACCAGCGTTCACGAGCGGCTCGGCGCCAAGATGACGGACTTCGCCGGGTGGCTGATGCCGCTTCGCTATGGCAGCGAGACCGCTGAGCACATCGCCGTTCGCACTGCCGCCGGACTTTTCGATCTGTCCCATATGGGAGAGTTCTCGATTACCGGGCCCGACGCCGCGGCGATGCTCGACCACGCGCTGACCGGCCAGCCCTCTGCACTGCAACCCGGCCGTGCGCGCTACACGATGATCTGCGCTGAAGACGGAGGCATTCTCGATGACCTCATCGTGTACCGGCTCGCCGACGACGAGTTCCTGATCGTCGCCAACGCGGCGAACACTGCCATCGTCGGCAGCGCGCTCGCCGACCGCTCCGCCGGCCACGATGCAGCGGTGACCGACCGGACCGATGACTACGCGCTGCTGGCCATCCAGGGACCGCGGGCGGCCGGGATCCTTGCACCGCTGACGACTGTCGACCTCGGCGCCGTCAAGTACTACACCGGCCTCCCCGCGCGCCTGACCGGGCGGGAAGTCATGCTGGCCAGGACGGGCTACACCGGCGAGGACGGATTCGAGATCTTCGCCAGACCCCAGGACGCCGAGTTCCTCTGGGCCGAGCTGAGCGTGGCGGGGTCCGGCGACGGCCTGATCCCGGCCGGGCTCGCGGCGCGGGACACGCTCCGTCTCGAGGCGGGCATGCCGCTCTATGGCAACGAACTGGGGCCTGAGCTGACGCCTTATGATGCCGGGCTTGGCCGGGTCGTCCGGCTTGACAAGCCGGGCTACTTCGTCGGCCGCGAGTCCCTGGCAGCGCGAGCCGAGGCGACCGCTGCGCGCCAGCTCGTGGGCCTGACATGCCAGTCCCGCCGGGTGCCACGGCACGGCTACGAAGTGCTCTGGGATGGCAAGCCCTGCGGCTTCGTGACCAGCGGAGCGCCGTCCCCGACACTCGGGGTGCCGATCGCGATGGCTTACGTCAGCCCCGAGGTCGCCAGCGAAGCGCGGCGCGATGCCGGCAGCGGCCGGCTGGCGGTCGACATCAGAGGGCGTGACGAGCCGGCCACACTGGTGGAGTTGCCGTTCTACCGTCGCCCGTCCTGACAGTCAGCTAGGCATCCGCAAACCGAAATTAGCCGCAAGAGAGGCGAAAATGACCGTTCCCGCCGAGCTCCACTACACAGCCGAGCACGAGTGGATTGCCATCAGCGGATCCACGGCCTCGGTGGGCATCACCGATCATGCGCAGCGCGCTCTTGGCGACGTCGTGTTCGTCTCGGTGCCTGCCGCGGGCAGCCACGTCACGGCAGGCGAGCCGTGCGGCGAGGTTGAGTCGACCAAGTCGGTCAGTGACCTGTACTCCCCCGTCGACGGAGAGGTCACCGAAGTCAACCCGGAGATCGACGACGACCCTGGGCTGGTCAACTCGGACCCCTATGGTGCCGGCTGGCTGTTCAAGGTCCAGATCGACGAGAGCGACAGCGACCTCCCGCCTGGCCTGCTGTCGGCTGCCGAGTACATGGCCCTGACCCAGGAAGACGAGTGAGCCAAAGCGGCAGCGCTGATCCGAGCCAGGCTGATCCCCACCAGGCACACCCAGGCCAGGCACGTCCAGGCCGGGCAAGCCCGGGCCGGGCTACTGACCTTCGCCGTCTTGACGCCGCCACCGCGCACCTAGAAGCGCCGTTCGCGATCGTCGACCTGGCCGCGTTCCGCGCTAATGCCGCGGCCATGACAAGCCGGGCCGGCGGCAAGCCGATCCGGCTGGCCAGCAAGTCGGTACGCTGCCGGCATCTCATTGAGCAGGCGCTTCAGCTAGACGGCTTTCGCGGCATCCTTGCCTATACCCTTCCCGAAGCACTGTGGCTAGCTGCCCTTGGCAGCAGCGACGACATCGTCGTCGCCTACCCGACTGCGAACATGACCGCCCTTGCCGCGCTGGCCGCCGATGCGGTGGCGGCAGCGTCGATCGCGGTCATGGTGGACTGCACTGACCACCTCGACCTGATCGAGAAGGCGGTGGCTGGCCTGCACGACCCGCATCCGGTGCGGGTCGCTATCGATCTTGACGCGGGATACGAGGCGCTCGGCGGAAGGTTCCGGGCTGGCGCCCGGCGCTCCCCGGTGCGCACCCCGGCCGCCGCCGTCGAGCTGGCCAGGTCAGCCATGGCCAGGCCCGGAATGCGACTGGTCGGCCTGATGGCGTACGAGTCGCAGATTGCCGGGGTCGGGGACAATCCGGCGGGTCGGCCGCTGTATGGCCGTGCCATCAGAGTCATGCAGCGGAAGTCCGCCGCCGAGCTGGCCGGCCGGCGAGCTGCGATTGTGGCCGCGATCCGACAGCTCACTCCGCTGGAGTTCGTCAACGGCGGCGGCACCGGATCACTTGAGGCGACGGCAGCCGAGCCAGCGGTGACAGAGATCGGCGCGGGTTCGGGCTTGTATCACCCGACACTGTTCGATGCCTATCGCGGGTTCAGCGGGCAGCCGGCCGCGATGTTCGCGCTGCCGGTCGTGCGGCGTCCAGGGCCCGGCGTCGTCACCGCGCTCGGCGGCGGCTACCTGGCCTCGGGCGCGGCCTCACCGAGCCGCCTGCCGTCGCCGTACCTGCCCGCCGGATTGCGGCTAGACCGGGACGAAGGCGCCGGGGAAGTGCAGACGCCGCTGCTCGGGGCGGCCGCTGACAGCCTGCGGACCGGCGACCGGGTCTGGCTCCGGCACGCCAAGGCTGGCGAGCTGTGCGAGCGGTTCAGCGAGCTTCACCTGGTCGACGGCAGTTCCGTGGTCGCTACGGTGCCGACCTACCGGGGCGAGGGCAAGAACTTCGGCTAGCTGTTGCGACGGTGCCGAGCCCATACGCGCAGGATCGCGATGCCCACGACAGCCACTCCGACGGCCGCTGCGCCCATCCGGACTTCCGGGCGCGACACCTGGGCCGCGACCCTGTCCTTGAGCATGCGAACGTTATTTGCAGGGCTGACCCGCTCGGCCAGACTATCGATGGTCCGGGCCAGGTCCTCGCGTGTCCGCTCGATCTGCGCAACGAGGACATCCGGGTCTGAGTTGGCCACGGCGCCTTGCTTCACGGCCACAGCGCCGTGAACCTCGACCGCCCCGCCGGGCTCTGCCATTGCACCTTGTCCCTTCTGCACCACGGCTTCCGCTAACGCCGTGGCCTTCCCCGTAGTCTCCCAGGCATCGTGGAGTCGCGCACAGCCGGCTGCCAGTTACGACCGGCCACAGTACTAACCCCCGTACGAACCCCGGTACCGTTGCCGCCGGCATCCGCGCCAGCATGCGAGCGACCCCGGGCAGCAATGCCCGGGGCCGCTAGCGTGACGTAGCTGCCTGGCTACTCCGCCAGTTCCCTGGCGGTGCTGATCAGCGCCTTGCACGCGTCAATCTGGGCGCCGGCACCATGGATGGGCTCATCCTGGAATGCCGCCGCCTCCAGCTCGCCCTTGATCGTTCCGGTGAGCTGGTCCCTGGCCACGTCGAGCGCACGGAGTTGTGAATCGATGCTGGCGAACGTGCTGTCGCCGGTGCTCGTGCTCTCGATAGCGTTCGTGGACGCTTGCAGTGTTGCCGCGCCGAACTCGCCCACGCTGGAATTGAGCTGCTTGTAGCACTCCCCAAGGCGCGTCACATCGCCATGGTCGAGCGCGTGATTGGGATCGCTGAGGATCTGGGTGATGACGCGACCGTCGTGCTCGTAGTCGTCCCGCAAGCCGGTCAGGAACATCATCGTCGGCCTGATGTCGGTCTCGTCGATCCACGGACCAGAGAAGTGATTGTCGACGACCTCGACCTGGCCGCTGTTGGCTCCCGACGAGGTGGTGCCGGCGTCGGCAGCCGGACCGTCGACTCCGAGGTTCTTCACCCCTGGCCCGACGAGACCGAGCCAGTTCGTGTTGATCTCCGCCGCGTAGTCACCGTGATCCCAGGCGTAGCCCGTCACCTGTGACACGCACGAAGTCTTGCAGCTAGGCCCGCCGTTGTAGAAGTAATAATCAGGCTTGGCGAACAGTGCCAGCGTCGGCGTCCGCGCCGGATCGGCGTTCACCATATGCAGGATCGATTCCTCGACCGGGTTCGCGAGGTAGTTCGTAATCGGCTGGGTGGAATTCGTGTACGGGTTGAACGCCGTGAGCCCGGACACGTCATGCTCGAACGTCCGCACCGTCGGCGTGCCTGGTCCGGGGTTGCCGTTCAGGTAGAACTCCGGAGCGGTGTCTGCTTCCAGCCCGTACGCAGTGGTGTCGCCCTTCTGGGTGGCGAGCATGCCCTGGATGTTCCCGTCGAGCTCACCGAACGAGCCGGCCGGGTAGGTGCAGACGATGGTGGTGCCATTGCAGTTGGCAGGCGTGGGCTGGATCGCCCGGCCGACGTTCGCTCCGGCCTCGTGGTCGCCCTCGTCAGAGCTGAACACGAAGAGCGTGTTCTTGGCAGTGATGCCATCCTGGGCCAGCCGCTGGAAGAACACGCCGAACGCCTTGTTGAAGTACGCGGCCTGGTCGAGGTAGCACTGCGTGCCGGTGCCGAGCGCGTCCGGCGCGTTCGCGCACGAGCTGATACCCGGGATGAAGTGGTTGCCGTGCAGGTCGGAGATATAGGCGTTGACGACCGGGACGCCGCTCTCGAGCATGTCCGCGGTGTAGGCCAGGGTCTGCGCGGCATTGATGTCGCCGTAGCCGGGGAAGCCAGCACCTGGCGTGGCGTACGGGTCGTCGATCTCGTTCCCGAAGAGGTCGGTCAGGTTGCCGGCCGCGTTAGTGACCGGAACGCCGTCGTGCGTCAGGTTCGGCGTGCCCGCACCCAGCTCGGGCGCGATGTAACGGCTGCCGAACAGCGCCTGGTATCCGCTGTAGCCGCCCGGCTCGTTCGGCAGCAGGTCCGGTACAGCCGTGTTCGTTGCCGTGGTCTGCCCGAACTTGACGCCGGTGGCATTGGCGCACAGCGCGCTGCCCTTCGCGCAGTGCACTCCGAGGCCGACGTAGTCCGCCAGCTCATTGTCGTAGTACGGGGCAGCGGCCGAGTCGGCAGCTAGCTGCTGCGCCTCAGGCGAGTTCGCGCCGAATACCTTGGGGATGTCGAAGTTCGGGTTCTCCAGCTCCTGATTCGCCGTGGCAACCTCGCCAACGTTGCAGCCGGCCCTGGTGTAAGGCACCCAGGGTGCCGGCGTCACGGTGGTCGGCGCTACCGGGGACGACGCCGTGGCTGGCGGGACCGGTGAGTAGACCATGTTCGGGTTCAGGTCGTGCCCGGCATTCGGCGCCCTGGCCGTGTCGTAAATCGGGTCGGTCCAGTAGGTGAATGACTGTGCCGGGTCGGTCGTGCCGTCAGCGTTGTAAGCCTGATAGCTGTTGCTGATCGGCATGCCCTGCCGGTCGCCGTACAGGCCGGTCGCCGTGGTCAGCAGGTCGTTGGCGGTATGCGCGATCAGCGGCGTGTGGTTGTTGGACAGCATCGTGCCGTTGCCATCGATGAAATTGAGCAAGTTCGGCATGAGCTGAAGGTCGGACGGGACGTTGGGGTTGTCCCGGAAGAAATGCACGTTATCGAAACTGATCTGCACGACGTGCTTAACGCCGTGGCCGAGGTGACAGCTGTTCCCGTGATCATGATCATGCTGAGCCGCGCTGACCGCGGCCTGGCCTGGTGCCGCCACCGCGATCACGCCCAGCCCGCTGACCAGCGCCGCGCTAGCGCCTGCTGCGGCCAGCCGCATCCTGCGCTTTGCTCCGCCTCGCTGCTGAGGTCGCATGTGTTCCTCCTGATCCTCCGCGCAGTGGCGGCGGAAAATGGACAATGCCGACCCGAACGCTAAGCACTGGGATCAAACTCTGAGCGACAACTCATCGACAAGACGGCCAATCCTCAGGTCCATTAACTGCTGCCCAGCGCGCCACTGGCGCGATGCGAGCAAGCAGCGGCGGAGGGTAACGAGCTACCCGCTGGCTGCGGCCGTCGCGTGGCAGCCGGGGTTGTTGCGATATGTGCCAGAGCGAGGCTGGGGCGTCCCGGAAGCGCCAGCGGCACTTACTATCTCCGTGTGGCAGTAGAAGCGGTGATCTTCGACTGGGGCGGTACCCTCACCCCGTGGCACAGCATCGACCCGGCCGAGCTATGGGGCTGGGTCTGTGCTCCGCACTTCCCGGAAGCCGAGGCAGAGGCGTACGCAGCTGCCCTCCATGCGGCCGAGGACGAGCTGTGGCGTACTGCCCGCGCTGAGCACCGCAGCGCCACGATGAGCGAGCTATTCGAACTGGCCCGCGTTCCCGTCTCGGACGATTTCCTGGCGACCTACCTTCAGCTGTGGGCTCCGCACACCTTTACCGATCCGGACGTGCCTGAGCTGCTCGGGTACCTGCGGGGGTGCGGCATTAAGGTCGGCGTGCTCTCCAACACGATGTGGCCGCGCCGCTGGCACGAGGACGTGTTCCGGCGCGACGGCGTGCTGGAGTTGATTGACGGGGCTGTCTACACCAGCGAGATCGACTGGACGAAGCCGCATCCCGCGGCATTCCGGGCCGCGATGGCAGCGATCGGCGCACGCGACCCGGCGAGCTGCGTGTTCGTGGGCGACCGGCCCTATGACGATGTGCATGGTGCGCAGAGCGCTGGCATGCGCGCGGTGCTGGTTCCTAACAGCGATGTGCCCCCGTTCGAATCGGCGGTGCCGGACGCTGTCATCGACCGGCTCGCCGACCTGCGCCAGCTCGTCGACGGCTGGTAAGAACGCGCCCTGCCGGGAATACGGCAGCGGGCGTTAGCGGCGGCTAGTGCAGGTGCAGCTGCCAGTCCGGCGGGACGCGTCCTGCCGGGCCGGGAACGGGCTGATCCACCGGGTGGTGCTCCGGCGGCGCCAGGGCCGGGCCCTTCTGGTACATCTCTTCGGCCTGGTAGTCCCAGAACCATTCTTCACCCGGCTCAAAGCTCCGGATCAGCCGGTGGCCTGCAGAGTTCGAATGCGCTGTCGCATGCTGCGACGGCGAAGTATCGCAGCAGCCGATGTGGCCGCACTGGGCGCACCGGCGCAGGTGGACCCACCAGCCGCCCACCGCTTCGCACTCCGCGCATCCGGTCCCGCTCGGCGGAACCGCCGGGTCAATACCTTCCATAACGGTCATCTGGCCCTCCAGGCGAATCTGCCCCTCCAACCAGGGCGTCAAGATGCTGTGGTGCGGCCTGCACTCTTCATTCTGACCGGGCCGGGTGGCGGCGGCCGACCGCGCCCCTGTACAACCAGTGCCGGTCGTTAATGTTCCCTGGCTGGCTGGCCGGACGTGCCGCCGAGCGATTCGTTCGCCGCCCACCGGTAGACCCCGGACGACATCGTCGACGTCGCGCGGTCTGCGCGGATGCTGAAGACGCGGTGCCTGGCCTGTGCGACGTCCTGGTCATCAGGCGCAGCCAGCCAGGCGAGCTCGGCCAGGTGCCCGGCCAGGCGCAGGCCGTCTTCTCCGCCCGGCAGGCCGGCCACTCGGGGATCGCCTGCGCCGCGGCCGGCCGGTTCGCCTGGCACAGCGGCCCGCTAGCCGCCGCTAGCCCGCCCGCCGCTAGCCCGCCCTCCGCTAGCCCGCCCTCCGCTAGCCCGCCCTCCGCTAGCCCGCCCTCCGCTAGCCCGCCCTCCGCTAGCCCTGCCTCGGCCAGCGCCGCCTCGGCCAGCTCGACTGCGCGCGCGGCCAGCGTGCCAGCGCCGCCGGCCAGGGCAGCCAGCTCGGCCGCTAGTGTCCGCTCCGGGGCTGGCTTCAGCGTCGCCGGATTCCCGTCCCACCAGCCGCCGTACTGCCGCCAGATGGTGCGGACGATGAACTCTGGCTCGTCGTAGACCGGCTGCAAGTAAGGCCGCTCGGCCAGGCCGCGCGGAACCCTGACCCCGTGGATCGCCTCGTCCAGGCGGCCACCGCCGTTCATGACCTCGAGTGTCTGGCTGACCAGCGACTCCAGCAGCTCTGCGGTGTCGGTCAGGGCACGAGTCACCCGGTCGGCGCCGACGATCGGGAACCCATGGCCAGGCAGCAGGAATTCGGGCTGCCAGGCAATCATCCGGCGCAATGCCTGCGCCCATTCCAGCGGGTAGCGCTGCACTTTCTGCGGATTGCCAGCGTTCGGCGATGCCCAGATGAACAAGTCACCGCAGCAGAGCACCCTGCGGTCCGCCAGCCAGGTCACGGTGTGATCGTCGGTCTCGCCCTTCTCGTGCCGCAGCGCGAGCGTGGTACCGCCCACTTCCACCGTCAGCTCGTCCCGGTACGTGCGGTCGGGGTAGCGGTACTCGGTCGGCCAGCGCAGTCCAGGCACGCCGAACTGGCGCTGATTGATGATCGCGTTGTAGCCATTGGTCATCCGGTAGCGGTCAAACCGCGGCGGCACCGCCTCGTGCGCAACGACGGCCGGGCCGGGCCAGCCGTGCTCGGCAGCCTCAGCCTCCCAGGTCCCGACACCGAAGACGTGGTCGATGTGGCCGTGCGAGTAGATCGCGGTGTGCAGCCGCTGGTCCGTCCACCGGCGGAGCTCTTCGTGGATCGCCTGCGCGACGAAGGCGCTTCCGGTGTCTACCAGGACCAGGCCGTCCTGCGTGCGGATGGCCGTGACATTCGCGAATGCCGGGAGGAAGGCCACGTCCTCGCAGATCTCAGCCAGGCCGCCGAGATGGCCTACCGGGTGAAACTCGCTGACATGTGCCGCACCCCGCCACAGCCGGTCGGCCAGTTCAAGAACGTCAGTCGTCATCGGGCCTGCTCTCCTGAGTCACATTGCCGCGAAAGCCTGCATACCATGCCGGAAATTCCAGCAGCGAGCCGAGCAGTACGCCGGCTCCGGAGGCGCGGAGATCTATGGCGGCGAACGATCCGGTCGGCACGCCCACGGCGACCACGCGTGCCGCATGCGCGGCGGTCATATCCGCTGGCGTGTCGCCGACGTAAGCGACTGCGCCGATGCTCGTCAGGACCGCTGCCTTCTCCGCCCCGTGCACGTGCGCGAACAGGTCATCAGGCTCGAGCCCGACCGCTGCAAGGCTCGGGCGCACCGACACCAGGTGCTTGGCGGTGATGATAACCACGCGCTCGCCCGCACCCCGGACCGCGGCCAGCGCCTGCTGCGCGCCGGGCAGCAGCGTGGTCATGCGCTGGCGCGAGCCGGACGTAGTGGCGGCGGTAGCTGGCGGCCGCGCGCGCGTGCCCGTCAGCCGGGAACCAGTAGCCGACCTCGTCCTCGAGCTTGATGCCCATCCGCTGGTCAACAGCGTTGAGATCGATCCTGACGTCGAATTCGGCCGCTACCGCCGACCAGGCGGCCATGATCGCCGGCTTGGAGTTAATCAGCGTGAGATCAAGATCGAAACCGACTGGTCCGGACGTCCGCAAGCCGACTCCTCACCGCGATTCGCACCGGTCCCCGTTCCCGCTTAACACCATACGCAGCGGGGCCAGCCAGGAATCAAGCGGTCAGATTCGCTGCGCTACGGCCTGACGACCAGATTGCCAAGCTCAACTGTCGGCAGCCGCCAGCCTGCCAGCACGTCCCTGAGCTGGTCGCGCTCGTCGACACTGACCACGGCCTTTGTCTGCAGCAGGATCGCCAGCAGGAGGTCAAGCAGTTCGTCCCACTCACCGCCAGCCGCCATGGAGAGCAAGCCCGGGCGCTCGGCTTCGGGGATGCGGTCCGCGAATATCTCCGGCAGCCCGGCGGTCCGCGTCGCCAGTTCGGCTTCGTTCACGCTCATCACGCTCCCCGATTCCGGGTGACTCCGGCACCGCCGGGCTCCGGCCACGCCGCCCAGATCCTGCCATCCGGCAGCACCACCGCAGTGACGCCAACGCCGTCTCGCTCGCCGCTCACCTGCCAGCGGCCGTTAAATCGCTGCCAGCGAGCCTGCTCAGGATCCCCGGCCACGTCGCGCACCGTGGCAACGATCATGTCGTCCGACCAGCGCGCCGGGAACTCCGTCTTCCCCGGCCGCTCGGCGCCGTGCCGGTGACCGCCGCCGGGCGAGTCCGGTCCGTCGCCCGCCAGAATGTGCCGCGCACGGTCAGCGGGCAGGCGGATGTCGGCGGGGTCCGGCCGATCCGGATGACCCTGGACGTCCGGAGCTCCCCACCCAGAGCGCTGACATCGGACCGGCGGTCTTCGGGTTGCCGTGCCAGGTCCTGGGTGCTGTACCGAGGCGAGGACGGATGACCGTCTGGCAGCCGTCCGAGCCGCTGGTGAACATCCTGACGCGCTCTCGGGAGCTGATCTAACGGCCGCGCTTCCGCCGTGTCTGGCAGGTCAACGCGGGCGAAACCGCTGGCCATGTGCCGAACTTAGGAGGCTAGACGTTAGCCGGTCGTAAGCCCGGCGTTAGCCCCGTCGGGACACGGGTGCGGCGCTGAACCCAGTTCGCGTCTGGCTCGACGATATTTGCATCTATCAGGATTTATGCTGATCGGTAAATAATGCCGGAAGTGGCGCTTGTGGCGACTAGTTTCAGGACGTCGAGGACAGGCGCGCCCGAGCGTGCCGGCCTGTCGGTGGCCCTTCAGCAGCTACCTTGAGCGTCGTCGTTCATGCCGATCCAGGCGGGCAGTACGGCCAGCGCGCCTTCCGGGCGAACCTCCAGAAATCAAGTACCGTGCCGCTCATGAGTGACTCGCCGCTGTCCGCTCAGGACATTCGTGCCGCTGCCGAAGTGCATCGCGAGCTGGGGGCCGACTACGGCGACGCCGTAGTGGAGTCCTTTCTAGCCAAGATCGATAAGCACATCGAAGCGCGGGTCGAGCAGCGGCTCGCCAGCGCGAAGAGGCCGGTCCGGCGCCCCGTCGACCCGGCCCGGCTGCGCGACCGCCGGACGGCCTTGGCCGGGGCTGCTATCGGGTTGGCCGTCGCCGGGGCCCCGCTGACTCTGCTTGCATACTCAGCGCTGAGCTCGGCGGGCGATGGCCATAAGCCGCTGCTCTGGATCTGGGTAGCACTACTGGCTGTATGCGGGCTAGCCGCCTACCGGCTGCGGCGGCGCTAGCCCAAAGCCGTCGAGAACTCTGGCCGCGGCTCTGGGGGCTCCCCGTCGCGGTAACTGGCTCCGCAGGCGACCTTGACCTATGCCGTTCGGGACCCAGGCAATCGGGTTCCGACGGGCTGGACTCCCGGATGCTGGCCCGGCTCCAGCTGCTGCATTCTGACGGGCTACGACCGGCCGATGGCGAGAGGTCCTGAATGATGCGATCCGGCGGGTCAACAGCGCGTGTCTGTAACGAGGTGACACAGGGGTTGGCTAGCGGCAACGGTGCGCGGATGGACTTGATGGGTCCTTCATTGTCCCGGTGGCAAGTGTCGTTTGCTTCAGGCTAATATTCATTAGCTGATGAACTAAGACCTGGAGTGAATGATGACGCATGCCGTCGTCGAGCTTGACCGCAAGATCCCAGCCCAGGTGGGGACCATCCTGGCGGCGCTCCCAGGGGTGTCCGTGATCGTCGTCGACGGCCCTAACCAGCTTGCCGTCGGTGGCCACACCTATCCACTTGCGCTTATCGCCAGTGGCCTCCGCCCGTTCGCCAGGACAACCGCTCCGATGCTCGCAGCTCTGGCCGACCGCCGAGCAGAGTTGGGTTTCGTGGTCGCCGACCGGCTGCCTGAACACGTCCGCAGAGAACTCGAGGAGGCGGGCTGTGCATACGCGGATGCCACGGGCGCTGCGCACGTCGCGGTCCCGGGCTTCTTCCTCCACATCCAAGGGGAACGCGCCCGTTCCCGGACCCTCGTGCCCGCGCCGGCAGGTATTGGCGTGACCGGCGTCCGGGTGGTCCAGGTACTTCTCGCCGATGCGCGGCGCCTCTGGTCGGTCGCCGATCTGGCGCGGGAAGCAGTGTGTTCGACCGGAGAGGCGCACCGGGTCATGACGCGACTGGAACGCGAGGGCTTCCTGGAGTCGCACGGCCGCGCCCGCTCACTGCGCCGGACTGTCGCCGACCCAGGCGCTCTTCTCGACTGGCTGGCTACCGTGCCGTCCGCCCGGCGCATCCGCGAGCGCCTGCACGTCTACCTGTATGCAGCTGACCCCGCCGACTTGATCACGGCGATAGCGTTGCGTGGTGCCGAGGCTGACCTGGCCTATGCGCTCACCGGAGCAGCAGCGGCCCGTGTGCTCGGGGTCACAGCCACAACCGCGATGTCGGTGGCCGCAGTTAGGGTTGCACCCGACGTTCCGCTAATGCAGGCCTGCGCGGCCCTAGACGCCGAGCCGGCGGACCGGGGCGCCAACATCGCGCTGATCAGCGACCTCGGCCGACTGGGCCTGCACGCCCGGCAGAACTGTGGGCCGTCCGTCGTCGCCCCGCCCGTCCGGGTGTGGCTTGACATGCTCGGCGAGCCGCGAGGCGAGGACGCCGCAGCCATGTTCCGGGAGGCAGCCATTGGCTGGTGAAGGATTCAATATCACTGAGTACAACCCCGATCTCGCGGCCGCGATCCTCGGTGAGGCCGCCCACCTGCTCCGCCGCCTCGGGATCGCGACCTGTCACACCATCTTGATCGGTGGCCTGGTTCCCGGGCTCCTGGTGCTCGACCCCGGTCCTGGGCGCGCAACCCACGTTGGAACCACCGACCTGGACTTCTGCCTGAGCCTGGCCCTAGTCGAGGGAGACACCGGCGCCTACGAGCGCATTGAGACTTCGCTGCGCGCCGCCGGGTACCAGCCCACCGACAAAACGTTCTGCTGGCAGCGCCAGTCCGGTCTACGCCT
This sequence comes from uncultured Actinomycetota bacterium, assembly GCA_963795265.1. Lineage (GTDB taxonomy): Bacteria > Actinomycetota > Actinomycetes > Streptosporangiales > Streptosporangiaceae > JAJYUU01. The sequence continues at coordinate 334,164 of CAWCHF010000009.1, forward strand.
CAAGGCCGAGTTCTTCTGCCCCGCGAGCAGCACTCGGCCAGCTGGCAGCCTGTTCCGCCCGAAGGCGGCCAGTGCGCCCCTCGTCAAGCACAACATGGGTTCGAAACTCTCGGCCATAGCTCTGGACGCCGGGGCAGCGATCTCCGACGACATCCGGGTCATCGAGCGTGAGGTCGACCTCCCCGATGCTGCGGGCCGAATCAGCTACCAGTTCCGAGTGACCGGGCTCACCGGATTCCTCGTCGCAAAGACCGGAGCACTGACCGAACGCGACAAGCCCAAAGACGCCTACGACATCGTCTGGCTCCTTGAAGCCTGGCCCGGCGGACCGAGGCAGGCTGCCCAGGCGGTTCGGGACAGCCCTGCTTATCAGCGTGGCGACACCCAGCGCGCGCTCGCCCGCCTAGCGCATGAGTTCGCTGACCCCACCCGGGTCGGACCCCGATCATACGCACGGTTCATGGCGGCCTCGGAGACCACCCCCGAGGACATTGCCCGTATGGAACGCCAGGCGGCCGGTGCCGTCCGCACCTTCGCCGCGGCACTCGCCGTGAGAGAACCTTGAGCCCCACCCGGCCTTGTACCTGTTGTGAACCCCGCCGAAGCTCTCCGTGTCCTCACAATCGTCCGGCAGGGGGACACCAGCTCGCATGCCAGTCGGCCAGCCAGTCCAGACTCCAGTGCTGGTTCCTGCTGAGACCGGAAGCCCCGGCAGCGCCTACTCGTGCTGGCAGCGGCCGATCTGGACCTTCCGATGAGCTCCCAGACTGATTAATCCCGGCAAAGGACTACCAGCCACAGCCCAGAAAAGAGAACGATGTCCCGAGACACCTGTGAACGGTGTCCCGAGACATCGCTGGTGGGGCCGGTGGGATTCGAACCCACACTGGCAGGATCCTAAGTCCTGTGCCTCTGCCGTTGGGCTACGGCCCCGGGGACGGGCTGGCTGCCCGCACGAGCGCGACAGTCAGACGCCGAGATCCTTGCGCAGCCTAGCGACATGGCCGGTAGCTTTCACCGCGTACTGCGCCTGCTCGATCTTCCCGTCCGCATCCACCACGAACGTCGACCTGATGACGCCGACGGACTTCTTGCCGTACAGCACCTTCTCGCCGTATGCGCCGTAGGCCTCGAGTACGGTCTTGCCCGGATCACTGAGCAGGGGAAAGTTCAGGCTGTCGCGATCACGGAACTTCGCCAGCTTGGCCGGGCTGTCCGGCGAAATCCCGAGCACGGCGAACCCGGCGCTAGCCAGGCTCGCCAGGCTGTCCCGGAAGTCGCAGGCTTGCTTTGTGCAGCCCGGCGTCATTGCCGCCGGGTAGAAGTAGATGATCACCCGCTGGCCGCGCAAGGAGGACAAGCTCGTCTCCTTGCCGTCGGCATCTTGCAGGGTGAAATCTGGCGCCACGTCACCCGGCGCCAGTCGCTGACCGGCCACTTCGGCCTCCGTTCTGCAATGCGAGGGTCGCCCCTACCGTACAAGCCAGCAGCCCCGGCCCGCCGCCCCCGTCAGCCCAGCAATGCGGCAATCACCGGGGCAAGGCCGCGAACCGCCTTGCCGCCCGTCAGCCCAGCAATGCGGCAATCACCGGGGCAAGGCCGCGAAGCGCCTTGCCCCGGTGACTGATCGCGTCCTTGTCGGCGGGCTCGAGCTCGGCAGTGGTCTGGTCAGTGACCGGCAGCCCGGCGGCGGCAAGCGTGGCTGCCGCAGGCACGAAGATCGGGTCGTAGCCGAATCCATTTTCGCCGCGCGGCACGCGGATCAGCCTGCCCGACACGATTCCCTCGGTGACATGCTCCCGGCCATCTGGCAGCGCCAGCGCGGCGACGCAGGCAAACTGCGCGCCACGTCGTTCGTCCGGCACGTCGGCAAGCTGCCCGAGGACAAGCTGCAGGTTCCCCAGGTCGTCGCCGTGCTTCCCGGACCACCGGGCAGAGAGCACGCCCGGCATCCCGTTCAGCGCATCGACGCACAGGCCCGAGTCGTCGGCAACTGCCGGAAGCCCGCTGAACTCGGCGATCGCGTGCGCTTTGAGCAGCGCGTTCTCCGCGAACGTGGCGCCTGTCTCCGGCACATCCGGTGCGCCGGGAAAATCCGCCAGACTCGTCAGCTCGACCTCGACGCGGCCAGCCTCAAGGATGCGCGTCAGCTCGACTAGCTTGTGCGGGTTCATGGTCGCCAGTACTAGCCGCGGGCGCGCGCCGTTGTGATCTCCCCCGCTCGGCTGCGCCGCCATCAGGTGCCGAGCGCGGCCTGCTGGAGCTTGGTCAGCTCCGCGCAGCCGTCCACGGCCAGGCCGAGCAGCTCGTCCAGCAGCGCACGGCCAAAGGGCTCGCGTTCGGCCGTGCCCTGGATCTCCACGAAGCTGCCGTCACCGGTGCACACCACGTTCATGTCGGTCTCAGCCGCGACATCCTCCTCGTAGCAGAGGTCGAGTCGCGCCTGCCCGCCGATGATGCCCACGCTGATCGCCGCGACCGACGCCACCAGCGGATCACCCTTGCACCGCTTGCGGCCTTGCAGCCAGCCGACGGCATCCGCCAGCGCGATGTAGCCGCCGGTGACAGCGGCCGTCCTGGTCCCGCCGTCCGCCTGCAGGACGTCACAGTCGATGATGATCGTGTTCTCGCCCAGCGCCTTGGGGTCGATGCACGCTCGCAGTGACCGGCCGATCAGTCTGGAGATCTCCTGTGTCCGGCCGCCGAGCTTGCCCTTGACCGACTCGCGATCGCTGCGGGTATTGGTGGACCGAGGCAGCATCGCGTACTCGGCGGTCACCCAGCCCTGGCCGCTGCCGCGGCGCCAGCGGGGCAGCTCCTCCTGGACGCTGGCCGCGCACAGCACTCTGGTCGCGCCGAACTCAACGAGTACTGAGCCCTCAGCGTGGTCCAGCCAGCCCCTGGTTATCTTGATGTCGCGTAGCTGATCCGGCCGTCGGCCGTCGGGTCGCACCATGCCTGCCAGCCTAGTGCTGCACCGCCGGCACCGGGCCGGTGCCGCCTACCAGCCGGCCCGCTCGGGTGCTCCGGCCGCTATCCACCGGTATGCGCGGGCGATGCCGTCGGCCAGCGGCATGCTCGCGGTCCAGCCCAGGTCGAGCCTGGCCCGTTCGGATGCCAGCGCGCTGCGCAGCAGCTCACCTGGCCGGGGCGGCGCAAAACCCGGATCGACCGGATGCCCGGCCACCTCGCCGATGATCCTGGCCAGATCCAGCACGCTGACCTCGGTGCCGGTGCCCACATTCCAGGTACCGGGCCGCCCGCAGTCGGCCGCCGCCAGCAACGCGCCGACCGCGTCACCGACGTAGACGTGGTCGCGGGTCTGGCGGCCGTCGCCGTAAATGGTGGGCCGCTCCCCCGCGAGTGCCTGCGCGCAGAAGATCGCCACCACGCCGGCCTCGCCGCCGGGATCCTGCCGTGGGCCGTACACATTCGCCAGCCTCAGCACGGCATGTCCGGTGCCATGCAGGCGGTTGTAGAGGCTCACGTACTGCTCGGCACAGTGCTTGGCAACGCCGTACGGTGACTCGGGCAGCGGCAGCACGTCCTCGAGTGACGGGATGGGCGCGTCACGCCCGTACAGCACGCCGCCCGTCGAGCTGAACAGCACCCTCGCCCCAACCCCGCGGGCGGCTTCGAGCACGTTGACGGTGCCGATGACGTTGACTTCCGCATCATTCGCCGGGAAGGTAACGGAGGTCCTCACGTCGATCTTGGCGGCGAGATGACAGATCAGGTCCGGGGCGAACTCCGCCACCAGCGCGGCCACTTGCCCAGCGTCGGTGACGCTGAGCTTGTGAAACGCCGCGAGTTCGGGTACCCGGCCCGGCCGGCCAGCGGAGAGATCATCGACGACCGCGACCTGATCACCTCTGCTGATCAAGGCGTCGGCGAGGTGCGACCCGATAAATCCGGCCCCGCCGGTAACGAGTACGCGCATGGGAGAGGAGTCTATGCGCGGCGGCGGCACGTCGCCGGCGACCGCCGGCGCGCCGCGTGAAATTGCAGGTGGGCCGCACCCAGCCCCTCAGCCAAGCAGCCGCTCGACCGAGCTAGCCAGTCGCAGCGGGCCGCTGAAGGCCTCCGCTGCCTGCGCGAGCGTCACGGCCGGATCGTTCCAGGCCACCAGGTGGGTGAGCACTAGCTCGCCCACCCCGGCCCTGGCCGCGATCCCGGCGGCCTGACGCGCGGTGAGGTGCAGGTCTGGCGGCTGGTCCGGACCGTCGACGAACGATGCCTCGGATAGCAGGACGTCGGCGCCCTCGGCCAGGCTGACCAGCTCGTCGCACGGACCGGTGTCGGCCGAGTACGCGAGTGCCTTGCCGCCGTGCTCGATCCGGAATCCGAAAGTCTCGACCGGGTGATTCACGTGCGCGGCAGTCACCCGCAGCGGCCCTATCTCGATTGTGCCGGGAGCCAGTTCGGCGAACTCGAACGCGTCGGACATGCCCAGGTGATCGCTGCCGAGTGCGCGCTGCAGCCGCTCCGGAGTCCCGGCCGGGCCGTACACCGGGATCGGCGGCCGTGACCCGGCCGGATGGTAATTCTGCGCCACCGAGTAGCCGCACATGTCCAGGCAGTGGTCGGCATGCAGATGACTCAGGCAGATCGCATCGACCTCGAGTCAGCTCCGTGTAGAGCTGCAGCGCGCCGAGGGCCCCGTTTCCAAGATCAAGGACAAGGCGGAAGTCACCGGTATCAATCAAGTAACAGGAGGCCGGGCTCGCCGGGCCGGGAAAGCTGCCCGGCCCAGCCCACAATCGTTACCTGCACAGCGATTCAGGGTAGCGGCGACGATTCATGATGATCACAGCGGTCCAGGATAGCCTGGCAACCGCGACGGGCGGCCAGCCGAAACATGCTGACAACCGCGGGAGTGCCACTATCATCCCCAAAACGGCATGATCCGGGAGTCAGGACTCCTGACCGATCACGACAGCGAGCCCAGGCCCGCGGAGGTGTCATGACGAACCAGTCGACCGACGAGGAACGCGACGTTCCGCTGGCACTCGCCGAGCCGTCGGTGCACGTCAGGCCTGGCTGGGTCACCGGGCTCAGCCTGGCGAGCCTCGGCATGTGGATGGCTTCGCTGACGCCGGTCCAGGTGCTGCTGCCGATCCAGCTGCAGAACATCGACCCTGCGCACAAGATCCAGGCGCTCGGCGATCGTCTCCGCGCTGGGCGCCATCGCGTCGGTGCTGGCCACGCCGCTGGCCGGGGCGCTGTCCGACCGGACCACGCACGCCTACGGGTTCGGCCCGCTGCGCGGCCGGCGGCATCGCTGGACGCTGGCCATGGCATTTCTCGGTGCCATCAGCATGCTGATCCTGGCTCACCAGCAGACGGTGGCCGGCGTGGCGGTCTTCTGGGTGCTGTTCAGCGCCTTCCAGAACGGCGAGTACGCCAGCCTGAGCGCCGCGATCCCCGATCACGTCCCGGTCCGCCAGCGCGCCACCGTGGCCGGCTGGGTCGGCATGCCGCAGGCGCTGGGCCTGGTGGTCGGCACGGTGCTGGTCGTCCTGGTGCTGAACAGCAAGGTAGTCAGCGGGTACTACATCATTGCCGCGCTGTTCTTCCTGCTCGTCATCCCCTTCGTCTTCCTGACTCCGGACCACCCGCTGCCGGCCGAGCACCGGGAGTCGTTCTCCTGGCGACGGCTTGGTCAGGCGTACTGGATCAGCCCGAAGGAGTATCCCGACTTCGCCTGGGCCTGGATCACCCGCTTCCTGGCCTCGCTCGCCATCGCGATGGGCACCCTCTACCTGCTCTACTTCCTCCGTGACAAGATCCACTACGGCAAGCTCTTTCCCGGTCAGAGCGCGTCTGACGGCCTGCTCATCCTGATCCTCATCTATACGGTCTGCGTGGTCATCACCGCGATAGTCGGCGGGGTCATCTCCGACCGGATGGGCAAGCGCAAGATGATCGTCACCGTGTCCGGCGCGCTCATGGGCGTGGCAGCGCTGCGTCCTGACGTTCGTCGAGACCTGGGAATCCTCGATGGTGGCCGCGGTGCTGTTCGGCGTCGGCTTCGGCGCTTACCTCGCGGTCGACCAGGCGCTGATCACGCAGGTGCTGCCCGCCGCCGCCGACCGGGCCAAGGATCTCGGCATCATCAACATCGCCATCGTCGGACCCGCAGCCCTCGGAGCGGCGATGGCCGGCGCCGCTGGTGACGCTCGGCGGGGGCGCCAGTGGCAACGGCTATCCGACGCTGTTCGCCGCGACCGCGGTCGTCGCGGCGCTCGGCTCGATCTTCGTGTGGAAGATCAAGAGCGTGCCCTAGCGGCAGCGGCTCGCGCAGGGCTGCGCACGATCGGTCGATCGCGGCAGCCAGCGCGTCAGCCGGCCGGAGGGCTCGCCAGGGTGCGCAGCCGGCCGCGACCGACCCGGGCGATCTGCCTGCTCTGCGCGACCAGGCGGCCGGAGGCGTCCCAGACCTCGGCCTCCTCGTCGAACCAGCCGCCGCTGACGTGCCTGCCGCGGGCAGACACCTGGAGCGGTCCCGGCGCGGGCACGGCACGCATGTGCCAGGTCAGCTCCACTGTCGGCGCCCAGCCGGTCGCGCCGAGGCCGAAGACCACCGGCGGCAGGCGAATCTACGGCCAGCGCGAGCAGCAGCGCATCCGGGGCGCGGTCCTCGCGGAGCCGGAAGTAACCGCGCATCTCCGGCAGCCCGGACGGCTCGTTACTCCGCCAGCCCGTGCTGGCCGGGTCGAGCAGGACCTCGACCTGCGCCGCGAAGCCAGCCGTGCCGTCGGCTGCCACGGTGCCCGGCCACTTGCCCAGGTCGACGCAATCGTCGATGGGCGCGATCTCGGGCGGCGGCCCGGTCCAGTTCAGCGCCGCTCGAGTCCGCCACGCCCGAGCCTCGCCGCGCCAGGCCAGCACCATCGGCCGGGCCGTCGGCGGGGCCGCTCGGCACGGTCCCGGTCGTCACGGTGGTATCAAGGATCGGCTTGCCGTCCTGTACCAGGGTGGCCCGCGCGGTCGACGCGGTCCGGCCGTGCTTGAGCCAGCTCACCTCGACCTGAGCGGGCGCCAGTTGCGGGACCCGGAGGAAATGCGCACTGGTCGCGACCGGATGCGGATGAGCGGAGCAGTCCAGCACAGCGCGCAGTACCGTCGCCAGCAGGGCGCCGCCGTTGACCGCCGGCGGGGCCGTGCTGGCAGGCTGGCCGGCCACGGCGGTGCCACAATGGCGAACCTGACGTCCGGCTCGGCGTCGTAGAGCCCCTCGGCGCGCCGCCGTACCGCCGTAGCCTCGTCGAAAATCGTCATCCGCCCGCTTCAATCCTTCCGTTGCACCGCCAGCGCGCGGGCCGTCCACGCGGTCACGCCCAGAGCTGCCCTTCCAGCCTGGCCTCGGCCTCGGCCAGCGTCCCGCCGTAAGCGCCGGTGGACAGGTACTTCCAGCCGGCATCGGCAATCAGCAGCGCGATGTCGGCCCGCTCGCCGGCCTTGTGCGCCTTGGCCGCCAGGCCGAGCCCGGCGTGCAGGACGCAGCCGGCCGAGATCCCGGCGAACAGGCCCTCGACCTGAAGCAGTTCCCTTGTCCGCCGGAGCGCGTCGGCAGATGAGACCGAGTAACCGGGAGGTCAGCACCGACTCGTCGTACAGCTCGGGGACGAAGCCCTCGGACAGGTTGCGCAGCCCGTAGACGAGCTCCCCGTAGCGCGGCTCGGCCGCGACGATCTTCACCCCGGGCACGTGCTCGCGAAGGAACCGGCCGGTGCCCATCAGCGTCCCGGTGGTGCCGAGGCCGGCCACGAAGTGCGTGATCTCCGGCAGGTCGGCGAGCAGTTCTGGCCCGGTCGTCTCGTAGTGGGCCCGCGCGTTGGCCTCGTTGCCGTACTGGTAGAGCATCACCCAGTCCGGATGCTCGGCCGCAATGCCCTGGGCCACCCGGACCGCCTCGTTGGAGCCGCCGGCCGCGGGCGAGGACACAATGGACGCGCCGTAGGCCTCCAGCAGCTGCCTGCGCTCAGCCGAGGTGTTCTCCGGCATCACGCAGATCAGCTTGTACCCCCGCAGCCTGGCGACCATGGCCAGGCTGATGCCGGTATTGCCGGAGGTCGGCTCCAGGATCGTGGCACCCGGACTCAGCCTGCCATCCTTCTCCGCGGCCGCGACCATGTAGAAAGCGGCTCTGTCCTTCACCGAGCCTGTCGGGTTCCGGTCCTCGAGCTTGGCCCACAAGCCGCACGTCCGGGGACGGCGACAACCGCGGCAGGCCCACCAGGGGCGTACCGCCTACGGAGTCAAGCAGCGAGTCGAAGCGCATGATTCAGTGGCCTCAGGAGAGGTTGCCAGGCCTAGCGCGACCCGCCGGCCACGGCCGGAAGCACGGTGACGGTGTCGCCGTCGCTGACCGGCGCGGCCAGCCCGCCAAGGAACCGCACGTCCTCGTCGTTGAGGTAGACGTTGACGAAGCGGCGCAGACCCGCGTGAGTCGACCAGCCGCTCGCGCAGCCCGCCGTAACGGCCGTCCAGGTCGGAGAACAGTTCCTCCAGCGTGGAGCCCGTTCCCTCGATCGACTTCTGGCCGCCGGTATAGCTGCGCAAGATGGTCGGGATGCGGACTTCGATAGCCATGGTCTATCTGCTCCAGTGTGTCGGGCACCAGTGTGCGAGTGCGGCCGGGTCAGGGCCGCCCGGCCGCCGAGCCCGCGAAGGCGGGCCGCCGGCGACGACCCCAGCTGAAGCAACCGGCAGCCGGCCGCGATCATTCCGCCGTGACCGTGACCTCTTCCTCGGTGACCGCGCCGTCCACGATCCGGAAAGACCGGAATTCCTGCTGGTCCGGATCCCTGGTCGATACCAGGACGTAATGGGCACCGGGCTCGCTGGCGTAGGAGATGTCGGTGCGCGACGGGTAGGCCTCGGTGGCGGTGTGCGAGTGATAGATCACCACCGGCTCCTCGTCCCGGTCGTCCATCTCGCGCCAGACCCTTAGCTGCTCCATCGAGTCGAACCGGTAGAACGTCGGCGACCGCTCGGCGTTCAGCATCGCGATGAACCGCTCGGGCCGGTCGCTGCCCGCCGGACCGGCGATCACTCCGCACGCCTCGTCCGGGTGGTCGGCGCGGCGTGCGCCAGGATCCTGGCGCGCAGCTCGGCGGAGATCGTCAGCATGGCAGGAGACTAGCCCAGCCGCCGGATGACGCCCGCTAGGTCAGGGCCTCGAGCAGGCTGTCCTGCAGATAGGCCAGCCATTGGTAAACCCAGATATATGCGGACCGAGGGTCGTCGACGGCCAGCTGGTCGGTCAGGTCGTCGTTCTCGTCGGTGATCCCGAGCCGGACACTGAGGGCCAGCCGGACGTCGTTCAGCGCACGCAGCCACTGCTGGCACTCGGGCTCGCTGAGCCGTACTTCGCCGCCGCCGGGCGGCAGCGAGGCCAGCACGGTCTGGGCGGACGCGACCTTCCCCGACCGCAGCGTCTCCTCGGTGTACCGGCGGAACTCGGCCGACGCGTCCTGGTCGCCGACGTAGCCGTCCGGCAGCAGCCTGGCCAGCACCGGGTCGTCCGGCGGCTCGGCGTGGCTGCTCAGGCCGAGCCGGGCCTCGAGATCGTCGGCCAGGCTGGTGCCGGCCTGGTCCGGGCCAGCCGCGTCGAACTCGTCCTGCATGGCGTCGCTATCCGCGCTGACCAGTTCTGCGATCTGGCTGACCAGGCTGCGGATCACGCCCGCCTGGGCTTGCTCGAAGTACGCGCTGGCGCCACCCGGAACAGGCCGGAACGCGGCGGCGACCTCGCTGCCGTCATCGCCGTAGGCCGAGTAGCCGTTAGGCTCGAAATCAGTCACGAGTCGTGGCTCACGGTTGCCCACAGGCCGTAGCCGTGCAGCGTCTCGGCATCACGTTCCATGGCCTCCCTGGTACCGGAGGACACGACCGCCTTGCCCTTGTGATGCACATCCAGCATCAGCTTCTCCGCCTTCGGCTTGGGATAGCCGAAGACCTTCTGGAACACGTACGTCACATAGTTCATGAGGTTGACCGGGTCGTTCCAGACGACAGTGACCCAGGGTGCGTCCAGAGCCGCTTCCTGCCCTGTCATCGGCTGTTCAACCTCAACTGGTGCGACGCCCACCTGTCGTCACCTCCCCAGTAGCTCTCTCTTCCACTCCCCAGAGGCTAGTCTCCCATGCACGCCAGGCCCCAACTCGCTTGGCGCTCGGACAAAAGCCGCACTAAACCCCTAGCAACTCGGTTATCGGCCCGCAAAGCGGACGCACGATACGCGCGCCTAGCCTGGCAGTGTCCCGTAAGCAAGGACCACCGAGCGCAGCGTCGGCGTCCCGGTCAGCAACTGGCCGATGGCCAGCATGGCATTGCTGCCCGGCACGTGCACCAGGCCGGTGACCTGCAGCACCGCACCGCTGACCACCGGGAGGGCCACCCTCCGCCACTGACCGCGGGTCTCGTGCAGCAGGTACGGCTTGACTGGAGCCGCAGCCGGCGGCAGCGGACCCGCCGGTCCCGGCGCCCACCAGCCGCCATGACCATCCGATACCGCCGCCGGCAGATAGTAACCGGGGTTAGCGTGGCCGATCTTGTCCCACTTACCCCCGCTGAGGTGCAGCACGAGCCGGGTGGTCGTCTGGCCGCCGCTGGTCTGCCTGTCGATCACCGCGGAGATCCACACATTGCCTGCGCCCACCGCGTTGATGGCAGTGACCTCCGGAATAACGCTCGCGCTCGGCGGCGGAAGCACGGCGCCGAGCGCCTTGTTCCGGGTCCAGGCGCGCCCGTTCCAGTGCGCGACCACGTTGTCCAGCCCGGCCGGACCCGCCGCGATGGCCCAGACGTCGTTCGCCGTGACAGTGCTCGCGGTCAGCAGGGAGAAGTTGCCGGTGTGCCGCTCTGGCCGCCAGGTCCGGCCACGGAGCCGCCAGGTCCCGACTCCCGGAGCGACGTGCGTAAGGCCGTACAGCCACACATTGCCCCGGCCGAGCACCGAGCAGCCCGATCACCAGGCCGGGCGGCGTGAACGTCTTGCTCACCTGCCACTTGCCGGCCACCAGGTGCAGGGCGGCGGCGTAGCTGCCGTTCTCGCCGAACAAGGTCTGGCCGGCAAACGCCCACACGTTGCCCGGTGAGCTTGCGCCCAGGCAGCCGATCCCGCTCATGACGCTGGCCGGGAACGTAGCCGCCGTCCACCGGCGGCCGTTCCAGTGCAGGCCGGCTGGCCTGAAGCGTGAACTGCCCGCCTTGCCGCTGGTGCCGAGCGCCCAGGCGCTGCCCGCGTCCGGCGCGACGACTGCGCTGAGAGCGCTACTGCTCCGCGCCACGATCTGCCAGCGCGGCGTCGCGGCTGGCCGGGCACTGGCTCGGGGCTGCCGCTAGCGGCGCCACTGGCTGCGGTGGCGCTGGCCGCGGCCGCACCGGCGGAAACCGTGGCTGTAGTGGTGGCCAGGCCGAGACCGACGATGCCGGCCACCGCGATCGGCGCGGGCAGCAGGCGCTTGCCCGGCCCGTTGAGGATGCTCATCGGCAGTGCTCCCTGAGGAACGACTTCAGTAGTCATGACTGATGGAACTTCTAGTCTTAGCGGTTTGCCGCCGGTTGTACGGAAAACTACAGATCGCGGCAGCGACCTGGCGCGGCATGCACTCCGGGCGCACCGCTCCGTAAGCTGCCCTGGTGAACACCGGACTACTGACCGACCACTATGAGCTGACCATGCTGCGCGCAGCGATCGGCAGCGGCGCCGCGCACCGCCGGGCCGTGTTCGAGATGTTCGCCCGGCAGCTGCCGAACGGCCGGCGCTACGGCGTCGTGGCCGGCACCGGCAGGTTCCTGGACGCCCTGGAGCAGTTCCGGTTCGGCGACGAGGAACTGGAGTTCCTGGAGCGGTCGGGCATCGCCGACGCGGTGACGCTTGAGTTCCTGCGGAATTACCGGTTCGGCGGCAGCATCTGGGGCTACGCCGAAGGTGACTGCTACTTCCCTGGCTCTCCGATCCTGGTGGTGGAGGGAACGTTTGCCGAGGCGGTGATCCTCGAGACAATCGCGCTGTCGGTCTTCAACCACGATTGCGCCATCGCCTCAGCCGCTTCCCGGATGGTGGCGGCAGCGGCCGGGCGGCCACTCGTCGAGATGGGCTCACGTCGCACGCAAGAGTGGTCCGCAGTGGCCAGCGCCCGCGCCGCCTACATCGCCGGCTTCACCACCACCTCGAACCTGCGGGCCGGCTATCAGTACGGCATCCCGACCAGCGGCACAAGCGCGCACGCCTTCACGCTGGTGCACGACGACGAGCAGCACGCCTTCACCGCGCAGCTGGCGGCTCTCGGCACCGGCACGACATTGCTGGTCGACACCTACGACGTCCCGGCCGCGATCGAGGACGCGGTGCGGCTCGCCGGACCAGGGCTCGGGGCGATCAGGATCGATAGCGGCGACCTGGCGCAGGTCGCCCGCGCTGCCAGGGAGCAACTCGACAGGCTCGACGCGGTGAAGACGCGGATCATCGTCACCGGTGACCTGGACGAGTTCTCGATCGCAGCCCTCGCAGCCGAGCCGGTGGACGGCTACGGCGTCGGAACTTCGCTGGTGACAGGCTCCGGCGCGCCGACGGCAGCACTCGTCTACAAGCTCGTCGCGCGCGCGGACGGCGACGGTGACCTGCGCCCGGTCGCCAAGCGATCAGTGGGCAAGCCGTCACGAGGCGGCCGGAAATGGGCGATGCGCCTGCTCGACGTGGCGGGCCGGGCAGTAACCGAGCTGGTCACCGACGCCGAACCCGGCGCGGCGGCGGACGAGGCGGCCGGCCGGCGGCGGCCGGGCTGGCGGCGGCCAGCGGACGGCCGCTGCTGCGCCGTCTTGTCCGCGACGGCGAGATCGTCGGCCGCGAATCCGTCGAAGCGGCACGGGCACGGCACGAGGCCGCGGTGGCCGAACTGCCGGCCCATGCCAGCCAGCTGTCCCGCGGCTATCCGGCGATTCCTACCGTCTTCGAGCCCGCCAGCGACTGATCAGCTGACCCGGAAGAGCACCGGATCAGTGCCTCGGGCGAGCAGCGCAGGCCGAAACGCGCGAACGTCCCCCGTCGGCCCGCGGCGGTCACGTGCATACCGTGTTCCCGACGTCCTTCACCGAGCTGGTCCGGATCACCTCGGGCACGCCGGCGGATGTCGGCTAGCGCTACGCTCGGCCTGTGCGCGCACTGCTGATCGTCGATGTGCAGAACGACTTCTGTGAAGGCGGCTCGCTGCCGTCACCGGCGGCACCGCGGTGGCCAGGGCCCTGACCGGCTACCTGGCCGGGCCGGCTGGCGACCGCTACGACCACGTCGTTGCCACCCAGGACTTCCACGTGGATCCAGACGGCGCATTTCTCGGCCACGCCGGATTACACGCTCAGCTGGCCAGTGCACTGCGTCGCCGGCACGGCAGGTGCGCAGTTCCACCCCGAGCTAGCCACCGGGCGGGTCGAGGAGATCTTCCGGAAGGGCGAGTACGCCGCCGCCTACAGCGGCTTCGAGGGCAACAGCGCCGCGGGTGACACGCTGCTTAGCTGGCTGGCCGAGCGCCGCGTCACCGACGTGGACGTCGGCTGGCATCGCTACCGACTACTGCGTCCGGGCTACTGCTGCTGATGCCGCGAATGCGGGCTTCAGCACGACCGTCCTGCTCAGCCTGACCGCAGGGGTAACGGAGCCGACCACGGCCGCGGCCATCAGGTCACTCCGGGCCGCCGGCATCGCGGTCACCGGTCAACCGCTCGGCGCAGCCGGCTAGTTGTCCGTCGCCGCCCTCGGGCAGTGACTCATAGATCCGCTGGCAGTCCGGGCAGACCGGGAACTTCTTGGGATCCCTGGTCGGTACCCAGACCTTCCCGCACAGGGCGACGACCGGCGTCCCTGTTACCGCACTGTCGACGATCTTGTCCTTCTGGACATAATGCGCGAAGCGCTCATGATCGCCATCGCCGTGGGAGAGATCCGGCCGGATATCGGTGTCCTGGCGTACGTCCGTGCCAGGAAGGACTTCAGTGCTCACGGTGCAAGAGTCTACGCGCTCAGTTCCAGACCGGATCATCAGGGAACGAGGCCACCAGTGCCAGATCGCCGCCCTGGTTGCGGAGGACTTCCTGCCAGAGCCGTTCCGGCTCGGCCGCGAATGCGGCGGCCGGATCGCCGGGCAGCACGAACCAGGCGCCGTCGTCGATCTCGTCGCGCAACTGCCCCGCTCCCCATCCCGCATATCCGGCAAATACCCGCATCGACGTGATGCCGCCCTCCAGCAGCTCCGGCGGCGCGCCCAGGTCAACCAGCCCGATCCTGGACATCAGCGGCGAGCCGTCGAGCGAGCGCCAGCCGACAGGCTCGGCACTGCCGTAGGCAAGCGCCAGCGCCAGCGCGCTGTTGGGCGAGATGGGTCCGCCGCGGAAGACCACCTGCGGCCCGGTGGCCAGCGCATTCCACGGCTCGAGCACCTGGTCAAGTGGCACCTCGGTCGGCCGGTTCAGCACCACTCCGAGCGTCCCCTCGTCCTTGTCATCCTCGACGATCAGCACGACGGTGCGCCGGAAATTCGGGTCGCCAAGCTGCGGGCTCGCCGCCAGCAGCCGGCCGCTGAGGGAATCCTCCATAGGCCAATCATGCGCTAGAAACCTGAGCGCCAGCACGGCGGCGTCTCATTGCCGGACCCGAATCTCCCTAGTGGCGGCTTGGCCGTTACGAGCGGCACGTACCCTGCAAGTGTGTCCACCGGAACGAGCGGCACGACAGCGACGATGACGGCCAGCGAAACGCCGGCCCGCGCCGTTGCCGCCAGCGGGATCGCGGAGACCGGCGCTCATGCGCAAGCCGAGCCGGGTATCGATGCCGCGCGGCTGCGTGCAGCGGTGTTCCGGCTGTCCAGGCGGCTGCGCAAGCATGACCTGGCCGGGCTGACGCCGAGCCAGCTGTCCACCCTGTCGAGCGTCGGGCAGTGCGGGCCGGTCCGGCTAGGAGACCTGGCCGCAGCGGAGCGGATCGCGCCGTCGACCCTCACCCGGCTGGTGAACGTGCTGGAAGACCGCGGTTACCTGCTGCGGGAGCCTGCTCCGGACGACGCGCGCGCGTTCCTGGTCACCGTCACGCCGGCCGGGCACGACGTACTGGAGCGCATCCGCGCCGAGGCCACCAGCCTGCTCACGGACATCCTGCGCACCCTGCCAGCCGACCAGCTCGCCGCGCTCGACGCCGCCATGCCGGCCCTGGAGCAGCTCGCCGGGGTTGCCGCAGACCCGCCTAAGCGGGCCAGGCAGCCCGGACCACGGCGCCGACAGCCCGCGATCAGCGAAACTAGACCAGCCCGGCACCAGATCCGCCCAGCCGGCCGCGGCTAGAACAGCAAGCTGGACAGCCTGGTCCTGGCCTTCGCCACCCGTCGGGTCCCTGGGCGGGAAGATGGCGAACAGGCCGACCAGGTGCTGCCGCGCCTTCTCGCGTTCCTCTCCGGAGGTGCGCCTGATGGTGTCGAGCAGCCGGTCGAAGCTGGCCTCGATCCGGCCCATGGCCAGGTCGATGTCGGCGACCTTGGCCTGGGCTGCGGCGTCGCCGGGCTGTTCGTCGGCGTCCCGGCGCGCGGTGGCCTGGTCGTAGCCCTCCACCCGACGGATCAGGTTGACCTGGCCCAGGCCCATCGTGGCGACCGGGTCGCCAGGACTGGCGGCGAGCACCTTCTCGAAGGCGGCTGCCGCGCTGTCCATGTCGCCGCGTTCCATCGCTTCCTGCGCCGCGGTGAAGACATCATTCGTGCCGGGGTCGCCGTAACCGGCCGGGTAGCCCGGCGGCAGCTGCTGCCGCATCAGCGGCGCGCGGCCGCGGCCGGTCGGCCGCCGGCGCCGTCGGCCGGCGGCAAGCCCAGCTGCTCGGCCACCTGCATGACCTGGCCGAGCCATTCCCTGACCTGCGACTCGGGCATGGCGCCGAGGAAACCGTCGGCGACCTGCCCGGCCGACGATCGCCACGACCATCGGGATGCTCTGCACCTGGAGCGCCGCGCTCAGCTGCGGGTTGGCGTCCACGTCAACCTTGGCGAGGACGAACGCGCCGTTCGCCTCCGGGCGAGCTTCTCCAGGATGGGGCCGAGCTGCTTGCACGGCCCGCACCACTCGGCCCACAGGTCCAGGATCACCGGCACCGTGCGGGACCGGGCGACGACCTCGGTGTTGAAGGTCTCGTCGGTGACTTCGATGATGAGGCCGGTCTGCGCGCCCGGCTGACCGCCCGCGGCCGAGCCCTGCTCAGCTACGCGTGCCGGCGCTGCGCTGCGGCCTGCCGGGCGCCCAGGTCGACGGCGCCATGGAGGGAGAAGTCCCGCGGCTGCTTCATGACTCCATCCTGCCGCATCGGCATGACCGCCCGCGCAGCTGCCCGCAGCTGGCTGCATCCGCTGGCCGACGACGAGTGCGAGGAGGCTGGCTTCGCTGCCGGGGCGGGTCACCGGCCAATCGCTCAGAACGCGGGCGCCTCGAAGTAACCGCCCCACTCCGTCGCGCAGCGCATCGCAGATCTCGCCCAGGGTCGCCTCGGCGCTGGCGGCGCCTGATCATCGGCGGGATCATGTTCGTCGCCGGACCGCGCCGCGGCGAGCATCTCGGCCAGCGCCGCGTCGACCGCCGCCTGGTCCCGGCCCGCCTTCCTGCTGGCCGAGGTCGCGGACCTGCTCGACCTCGACCTCGTGGCTGACCCGCAGGATCTCGATCGGCTTCTCGACGGTCTCGGTGTGGCAGTTGACGCCGACGACGCGCTTGTCGCCCTTCTCCAGCTTCTGCTGGTAGACGAAGGAGGCCTCGGCGATCTCGGCCATGAACCAGCCGTCGTCGATGCCGCGCAGGATGCCGCCGGTCATCGAGCCGTCCGGGCTCATCGCCCTGATCCGGGCGAAGATCTCCTCGGCCTCGGCCTCCAGCCGGTCGGTCAGCGCCTCCAGGTACCAGGAGCCGCCGAGCGGGTCGGCGACGTTGGCCACGCCGGTCTCCTCCATGATCACCTGCTGGGTGCGCAGCGCGATCTCGGCCGCCTTCTCGCTCGGCAGCGCGAGCACCTCGTCGAGGGCGTTGGTGTGCAGCGAGTTGGTGCCGCCGAGCACCGCGGCGAGCGCCTCGATCGCGGTGCGGACCACGTTGTTGTCGGGCTGCTGCGCGGTCAGCGAGACGCCGGCGGTCTGGGTGTGGAAGCGCAGCCACTGAGCCCGCTCGGTCTTGGCGCCGTAGACGTCGCGCAGCCAGCGGGCCCAGATCCGGCGGGCGGCGCGGAACTTGGCGATCTCCTCGAAGAAGTCGATGTGCGCGTCGAAGAAGAACGACAGGCCCGGCGCGAACACCTCGATGTCGAGGCCGCGGGACAGCCCGAGCTCGACGTAGCCGAAGCCGTCGGCCAGGGTGAACGCCAGCTCCTGCGCGGCCGTGGAGCCGGCCTCCCTGATGTGGTAGCCGGACACCGACAGCGGCTTGTAGTCCGGGATGTGCGCGGCGCAGTACTCCATCAGGTCGCCGATCAGCCGCAGGTGCGGCTCGGGCGGGAACAGCCACTCCTTCTGCGCGATGTACTCCTTGAAGATGTCGGTCTGCAGCGTGCCGTTGAGCTTGCCGATGTCGGCGCCCTGCCGCTGCGCGGCGGCCAGGTACATGCAGAACACCGGCACGGCCGGACCGCTGATCGTCATCGACGTGGTGACGTCGGCCAGCGGGATCCCGGCGAACAGCGTGTCCATGTCGGCGGCCGAGTCGATGGCCACGCCGCAGTGGCCGACCTCGCCGGCCGACCGCGGGTCGTCGGAGTCACGGCCCATCAGCGTGGGCATGTCGAACGCGACCGACAGGCCGCCGCCGCCGGCCTGCAGCAGCATCTTGTACCGCTCATTGGTCTGCACCGCGTTGCCGAATCCGGAGAACTGCCGGATGGTCCAGGTCCGGCCGCGGTACCCGGCCGGGTACAGGCCGCGGGTGAACGGGAACTCGCCCGGCCAGCCGATCCGCTCGAAGTCCGGCACGACGGCGCCGTCGGGCGGCCCGTAGACCGGTTCGACCTCCAGTCCGGACAGCGTGGTGAAGTCGGCGTCCCGCTTGCGGGAGGCGTCGTACCGGCGCTGCCAGCGCTGCCGGCCGTAGTCCCCCGTCCTCGCGTGCGTCCATCCGTATCCTCCGGCGCCGGCCGCGGCTCGGCCAAATTAGTTGGACGTCCTACTATCTAGGTCCAGCATACCCGGTCCGAGCCGGGAAGAAAAGGCGGGTTCGCCGCAACCGTCCGTCGCCGCGTCTACGTAAGTCCCAACCGGCTGACGGTGTCCGGCTGCCTGGGTTGCCCGACGGTCCGGTCCGGCGCGCACAGTGCCAGCGACTGACGGCTGCTCCGAAGCGGTAGAAATATGGTAAAACGATGCAAGACGGTGGCATGACTGGCACAGGCTGCGCGGTGCTCCGTCCAGGCATGGCGGTCCGCACGGCCCGTGTCGCTGGCTGACTCGGGCCGCACCAGCTAACCTTGCCGGTGCGGCCCGCGCGCGCAGCCAACCAGGGAGCTCGGTGGCCAGGCTCCGCACGTCGGACCAGCAGGCAGTCGGAGGAGCTATTCAACGCCTGCTATCCCCGGCTGGCAGGCTGGGTCCGGCGGCTGGTGGACGACGACGAGACCGCGCACGAGATCGCTTCCGAGGCGTTCACCCGGCTGCTCGTCGCGCTGGTCCGGTCTGGATAACCCGCAGAGCTACCTGTACATGATCGCGACCAACCTGGTCCGGGATCACTGGCGCAAGACCGGCAGGGAGCGGACGCGCGATCCAGGTCATGACCGCCGCCGGCGCCCGCCGACCCGAGCTATCAGCCGGCCCAGGACGTGGACGTCCGCGCGCTGATCCAGGCTCTGCCGGAGCGACTGCGCAGCGCGTTCCTGCTGCACTACTACGCGGGCTTCGGCGTCAAGGAAGTAGCGGCGATGCTCGGCCGCCCGGAGGGCACCATCAAGGCTGACCTCTTTCACGCCAGGGCCAGGCTGAAGCTCGCACTGGGAGACGCCCGTGACTAGCCCGCGCGACGAGATCGATAAGTGGCTCAGCGGTGAGGTGACTCCCCTCTACCCCAAGACAGGCTCGCTGCAGCGGATCCAGGGCCGGGCGAAGAAGCGCAAGCGCCGGCAGGCGCTGATGACCGCGGCCGGCTGCGCCGTCGTGCTCGCCGCTGCGGTGACGGTGCCGCAGCTGGTGTCGGCGGGCCACCAGCCCGGCGGGCACACCAGGCAGCCGCTCGCCATCATCCCGACCACGCCGGCCGTCCAGCCGACCAGCCTGCCCGTGCACGCCACGGTGAGCGGCACCATCGAGGGCCACGGAACCCAGGTGCACCAGCACACCTACCTGACAACCCGTAGCTCCGGAACCGTTCCGCCGGCCCACTTCCGGCCGACGTCCGTCACCGTCGTCGGCGCCGGCACCGCGGCGCAGCCGAAGCTCGTAGGAGCGGTCATCGGCCAGGCCGGGCCACCGTGCTACAACCCCGGCAACTGCACGTCGATGGCCGGCACCGCCAGCTACGGATCGCGCTGGTATGGCGTCAGCGCACCGGTCGCCGGCGGCCCGGACGGGGCCACCGGGGTCAGCCAGCTGCGCTTCACGAACCTGCGCGACGGCTGGGCCTTCGGGCCGGCCCTGTTCGAGACCAGCGGCGGCGGCTGGCCATGGACTCGGGTGGTCACCGCCGGCCAGCGCGTTACCGATCTGGAAGCAGCTGGCCAGAGCGCGGTTGCGATCTTCGCTCGCTGCACCGGTAGCGGCGCCGACTACGCCAGTCACTGTACGAGCTTCTCGTTGCGCCGCTCCGAGGCCGGGAGCACTACCTGGACGGCGGTGGCTGTCCGGCCACGTTCCGGTCCATGTCGACGAGCCAGCCCTCCTCGGCCAGCCTGGTCATCTCGGGCGGCACCACTGGCTACCTGCTCTCGCCGTCGGGCGCGGTGCTCACCGGTCCGCTATCTGCCGGGTCCTGGACCGACGCGGGCCAGGCGCCTTGTCAGCCGGGCGCGGCGCAACCGACCGGATCACCGGCCGGCGCCCAGCTTGCCGCTGGCCCTGAGCTGCTGCTTGCGTGCGACACTCAGCCGGCTGGCAGCAGCGACCAGACCACGCTGTGGCTGTCGGCGAATGGCACGCACTGGACCCGGGCGGGGGCGGCGCCGCACCCGGGCACGGCCACGTCGCTGGCGTCGGCTACCGGCAGCCCGATAGTGCTGGCGACCACGGCCGGCATCGTCTACTCGGCCGACAGCGGCAAGACCTGGCTCCCGGCCAGTTTCGGCGGCCCGGCGCCGGCAGGCGGATTCAGCTATGTGGGCATGACCAACGGATCGCAGGGCGTCGCGGTGCCAGCCGATTCCTCGCTCGGCGAGATCTACGTGACCAGCGACGGCGGCCGGAACTGGACACCGTCGCCGATCACCGGTGGCTAGCGCCCGGATGGGCGCGGGCGCTAGCTGTCCTTGAAGTCGCCGGCCGTCACCCGCAGGCCGCGCAGCAGGCCGAACATCTCCTCAAGCTGATCCGGCGCGTAGCCGCCCATGCCGAACTCGGCCGCCATCAGGTCGTCAGTTGCCCGCTGCATGACCTCACGACCGGCCGGGGTGATCTCGGCGAGAGTGCCGCGGCCGTCGCGCGGATTAGGCTTGCGCACGACCAGCTGCTGGCGTTCCAGCCGGTGGATCGTGTTGGTAACGCTGGTGGGGTGCACCATCAGGCGCTCGCCGATCAGTCGCATCGGCAGAGCTCCGTCACGGCTGAAGCTCAGCAGCACCAGCGCCTCATACCGGGCGAAGGTCAGTCCGTGCGGACGCAGCAGGGCGTCGAGCTGGGCAAGCAGGATCTGCTGCACCCGCATGATCGTGGTGACCGCGGCCATCGCCTTGGCGTCACCGAACCGGCCCTGCCAGGTCTGCGCGGCGCGCGCGATCGGATCGAACGGCAGTTCCAGCGGTTTCGGCACACCCAAAACGTATCGTGGCCCGGCTTGCCCGGCATTGCATCACCCGCTGCATAACGCCAATCCGGCCAGCCGGCGCGTACGTGGACATGGGGAATTACAGATAGCTACATTGCCTGCGGGGGATCTACTGATAGCAAAATCCGGGGGAAACTTTGCCGTCCGGCGACGCGGGCACGGTGCCGCCCGGTCACGCGAGCTTCGCGCGGCCGAGCCACGCCATCGTCGCTCCGGACCCGGTGCTGGCGGCCGGTATCGGCCTGCGGCGTGGCCGGGGCTGGGCAGTGCGATCGGCCAGCTTCCGCGTCGCCGCGCCGGTGCCCGGCAAATCGGCGCTCGGCATGCTCGTCGACTCGCCCGCCACGGCCACAGCGGTCGTGGACCTGCTGGCTGGCGTCGCCAGGCCGGCCTACGGAGAATTGCGGGTGCTCGGTCACGACATGCGCACGATCCGCGGGCGAACCTCCGTCCGTCGCCGGGTCGGCGTGGCCCGCAGCGGTGCGATCCCGATGCCGGCGCCGCGGATCCGTGGCCTGGTCGAGCACGCGGCGAGACTGGCGCGGCCGGACCGGCGGGACCGGCAGGTGCTGGCCGCCGCGATCCTGGACCGGCTGGGACTGCTGCCGTGGGCCGAGGTGCCGCTGCGGTCCGCTCCGGACTCGATCGCCAGGCGGGCCCGGCTGGCCGCGGCCGCCGTGCATCAGCCCGAGCTGCTGCTGATCGACAGCCTGATGGACCGGCTGCCGAAGCGCGACGTGGCGTTGTTAGCTGACTCGATTCGCGATCTGAGCCGGGACAGCGGCGTGCTTGTGGTCGGCTGCGACAGCGCCGGGCTGGCCGCTTCCTGCGACGACATACTGGTCCTGACCGATGGAGTGCTGTCGGTGCCGCCCGGGCCGCCCGCGCCGAGCTGGACCGAGCTGGACCCGCTGACCGGCTACGTTGATCCCGGCTAGCTGCCATAGGCTGCCAAGGTGGACTGGAGCACCCTGAGCTGCGGGCGGAACGGTCACGTCACGTTCGCGCCGGACGAGCCCGAGCTTCGGGCGCAGCTGTCGGCGACCACGCAGCAAGGCCAGGCCTGGCAGTGCCTGCGCTGCGGGAGCTTCGTGGCCGGCGCAGCCCAGCCTGTCCGGCCCGGCCGGCGACGCTCCGGTGGTCGCTCGCGGCAACGAGATCCGCAGCAGGCTCATACTCCGGTTGTTCGCCATCGAGCGCTTCATCCGCGCGGTCGTAGCGGCTGCCGTCGCCTACGCGCTCTGGCACTACCGCGACTCTCAGTTCTCCATCGAGCAGACGTTCGACCACAAGCTGCCGCTGGTCAGGGACCTGTTCCGGCAGCTCGGTTTCAATATCAACAACTCCAAGTTCGTCGGGATACTGCAGCACGCGCTGACTCTGAGCACCCGGACGCTCATCCTCGTTGCCGCTGGGCTTGCTCTCTATGCGGCGATCGAGCTGATCGAAGGGGTCGGCCTGTGGCTGGCCCGGCGGTGGGGCGAGTACTTCGCCCTCATCGCGACGTCGCTGGGCCTGCCGATCGAGATCTACGACCTGTCCCGGAAGATAACGGTCACGGCATCGGTTCTGCTTGCCCTGAACCTCGTGCTGGTGGTGTACCTGGTGCTGACCAAGCACCTGTTCGGCGCGCGCGGCGGCAAGCAGGCATACGACGCGCGGCTGAAGAGCGAATCCGTCCTCGATGCCGCCGCACGCGATGCCGAAGCTGCCCGGCCAGTGACCGGGCCAGTGCCGCAGCCCGCGCCGCCGGTCACGTCACCGGCGGCGACGGTCGCGGCGGACACGCGTGCTGGTGGCTGCGGACCAGCCGGAGACACGTCAGCCGCCATCGAAGGCCGCATTACCGACAATTAGCCCAGTCTTCGGCCGATCTCAAGATCCACTTCGAAACGTATGTGCGATTGCTGTCGTCGCGCGCGGGCCGGCAGTAGTTCCGCATACGTTCCGGCTTTACGCCAGCGTCACCCCTCGGCGTCAGCCGGACAGCAGCTCGTCGGCTGCCGCGTACGGGTCCAGTTCCCCCGCGGCCACTCGCCCGGCCAGCTCTGTCAGCCTGGACTCGCCGGGCAGCCCGCCCATCCGGTGCCTGAGCCCGGCCAGTGCAAGCGCGGAGATCTCGGCGCTGGCCCTCGCAGTGCGGCGTGCTTCGAGCTGACCAGAGGCCGCGAGCCAGTCACGGTGCCGGTCGATGGCGGCGGCGAGCTCGCCGATGCCATCGCCGGTCGCCGCCGTGGTGCTGACGATCGGCGGCTTCCAGGCTGCCGCATCGTAACTGGCCATGGCCAGCATGGTGCGCAGGTCCCTGATGACTTCCTGCGCGCCCGGCCGGTCGCTCTTGTTCACCGCGAATACGTCGGCGATCTCCAGGATGCCGGCCTTGGCCGCCTGGATGGAATCGCCGAGCCCCGGGGCGACAACCACCAGCGCGGTATCGGCCAGCGAGGCGATCTCCACCTCGGCCTGGCCGACGCCGACGGTCTCGATCAGCACCACGTCCAGGCCGGCCGCATCCAGGATCCGCACGGCCTGCGGCGTTGCCCAGGACAGGCCGCCAAGGTGACCGCGACTGGCCATCGACCGGATGAAGACCTGCTCATCGACAGCATGCTCTTGCATTCGCACCCGGTCGCCGAGCAGCGCACCGCCGCTGAACGGCGACGACGGGTCCACCGCAAGGACGCCCACCCGCAGGCCCTGGCACCGGTAGCCGCGGATCAGCGCGCCGGTCACCGTTGACTTGCCCACGCCCGGCGACCCGGTGAGTCCGACGACACGAGCCCGGCCGGTCATCGGCGCGATCACCTTCATGACCCGGCGCAGGTCAGGAGAGGAATCCTCGACGAGCGAAACGAGCCGGGCCAGTGCCCGCGGGTCGCCGGCCTGCGCCGCGGCCACCAGCACCTCCGGGTCGGTCGGGCCGCGCCGGCCCGGCCGGGGATCTGAGCCCCCGCGATCCCGGTCACCGGTGGCTCAGTTCTGGCTGGCAGCAGGTACCCGGAACAGCAGCGCGTCGCCCTGACCGCCGCCGCCGCACAGTGCGGCGGCGCCTAGCCCGCCGCCACGGCGGCGGAGCTCGTAGATCAGGTGCAGCGCGATCCTGGCGCCGGAGGCACCGAGCGGGTGCCCGATGGCGATGGCGCCGCCAGTCACGTTCACCTTCTCCTGGTCGATGCCGAGGTCCCGGACGGACTGGATGGCCACGGCGGCAAACGCCTCGTTGATCTCGATCAGATCGAGGTCGCCGACCGACAGGCCGGCCTTATCCAGCGCCCGCATGATCGCCCTGGACGGCTGCGAGTGCAGCGAATTGTCCGGGCCGGCCACCACCCCGTGCGCGCCAACTTCGGCCAGCACCGTCGCGCCAGCCGCGGCGGCGGCGTCAGCCGACATGAGCACCACCGCGCACGCGCCGTCGCTGATCTGCGAGGCCGACCCGGCGGTGATGGTGCCGTCGGCGGCGAAGGCGGGCCTCAGCACCGCCAGCGACTCTGCTGTAGTGTCCGCGCGGACGCCCTCGTCGGTGTCGACGATCAGCGGCTCGCCGCGCCGCTGCGGGATGCTGACGGGCGTGATCTCGTCCGCCAGCACGCCGTCCTTGATGGCGGCGGCGGCGAGCTGATGCGAGCGCGCGGAGAACTCATCCTGCTCCTGGCGGCTGATGCCCAGCTTGGCGTTGTGCCGCTCGGTGGACTCACCCATCGAGACCTGGTCGAACGCATCGGTCAGGCCGTCATGAGCCATCGAGTCGGTCAGCTCAGCCGGGCCGTACTTGAAGCCGCGTCGCGACCCGCCCAGCAGGTGCGGCGCCTGCGACATGGACTCCATCCCGCCGGCCACCACGACATCGAACTCGCCGGCCCGGATCAGCTGCGCGGCCAGTGCGATCGCGTCCAGTCCGGACAGGCACACCTTGTTGACCGACAGCGCGGGCACAGTCATCGGGATGCCGGCGGCCACCGCCGCCTGCCGGGCCGGGATCTGGCCCTCCCCGGCCTGCAGCACCTGGCCCATGATCACGTACTCGACGCGATCGGCAGGCAGGCCAGCCCGATCGAGCGCTGCCTTGATGGCCAGCCCGCCGAGCTGAGCACCAGTGAAGCCGCTCAGCGAGCCGAGCAGCCGTCCTACCGGGGTTCTTGCCCCGCCAACGATCACAGCCTCACGCATAGCTGAAACGATACCTGTCAGTGACCAGGTCCCCGGAGGAGCCAAACCTGTGCTGACCAGAATCGATCATGTGGGCATCGCCTGCCGCGATCTCGACGCGAAGATTGCCTTTTACGAGTCGACCTTCGGCCTGTCGGTGGCCAGCCTTGAGGTAAACGAACCGCAGGGGGTGCGCGAGGCGATGCTGCAGGTCGCTGACGGTCCGGCCGGGGCGTCTACGTCCAGCTGCTGGAGCCGCTTGGCCCCGGTACGCCGGTTGGCAGGTTCCTCGACCGCCGCGGTGAAGGCGTGCATCATGTGGGCTACGGCGTGGCGAATATCACAGCTGCACTGGCGGCAATCTCAGCGTCAGGCATCCGGCTCATCGACGAGCGGCCCCGGCACGGATCGATGGGCGCCGCCATCGCCTTCCTGCACCCGTCCGACGTCGGTGGCGTGCTGACCGAGCTCGTGCAGGCAGTCGCCGACGATCAGCAATTCTGACCGTCAACCGGCTTCTGACCTGGGGATTCCGGCCCCGAGGGCGGCGCCCGGGAGCAAGGTGACGTTGTCACACCTAAGTTACATAGTAATGAAAAATGGCATCTCCGGCACTAGCGACCGCGAACAGGCCGCCAACGGTCGGGCGGGAGAGTACGCTGCCACCACCGGACGAACGCAACTGCGTGCCCGGCCGGGCAGACGGCAGCTACCGGCAGAGCCGCCGAGCCCTGGCAATCGGACCCAAGAAGCGGTCGTTTCGGTGCGCGAAACTCCCGCTACTAACGTCCCTCCGGTCTACTCAGGATTAGGCGACATGCAGCCCGACATCGATGCTCAGCTCAGCAACTATTTTGATGAACACGCCCGACTTCGCCCGTGTCATGCGCGGATACGACCCGCACCAGGTCAACGATCACCTGGATAAGCTCAAGTCGGAGACGCGCAAGCACCAGGAGACCGCTCAGGCGCTCCAGCGGGAGCTCGTCGACGCCCACCGGCAGATGCAGGAGATCGAGCAGCCGACCCTGTCCGGCCTCGGCTCGCGCATCGAGCAACTGTTCCGGCTGGCCGAGGAGCAGGCCGCCGAGCACATCGCCGAGGCCAGGGCCGCGGCGCACGACCTCTCCGCGGCAGCGAAGGTAGAGGCCGCCGAGGCGCAGGGCATCCGCGGAGAACGAGGCTGCAGAGCTTCGCGCGGTCGCCAAGCGAGAGACTGACGACCAGCGCTCGACTGCCGAGCGCGAGGCCGAGTCCATCCGGACCAAGGCGCGGCCGGGAGGCCGACGAGCTCAAGTCGACCACCGAGCGCGAGGTGGCCAAGCTGCGCGCCACCGCCGACCATGAGGTGGCCGAGAAGCGTGCCGGCAACGAGCGCGAGATCGCCAAGATGCGCACGACCGCGGAGCGCGAGGTCGCGCAGATGCGGGCGTCGTCGAAGCGCGAGCGCGACGAGATCCTCACCACCTCCAAGCGCCAGGCCGACGAGATGCGCAGCCAGGCTCAGCGCACTTTGGAGGAGAGCGAGGCGCAGCGCGCCCAGGCGGAGGCGGAGTTCGAGATCCAGCTCGCGGCTCGGCGGGAGGAGGCCGAGCGGCAGGAGGCCGAGCGGCTCGCCGAGGCGCAGGAGGCCACGCAGAAGATGGTGTCCGAAGCCGAGCAGCGCGCGGCAACCGCCGAGCAGCGGGCCAGCAAGGCCAGCGTCCAGGCCGAGCAGACCAGGCGCGAGGCCGACCAGCACTCCCGGCAGCTGGTCAGCAACGCCAAGAAGAACGCCGATGCCATCCTTGCTCAGGCGAAGTCGCAGGCCGAGCAGTTGCTGTCGGACACCAAGTCCGAGGCCGACCGGGTTCGCAGCCAGGCGCAGCGCCAGGTCGACGAGCTCAACAAGCAGAAGGAGAGCGTCGGCGCTCACCTGGCCCAGATCAGCCAGCTGCTCGGTGCGCAGATGCCAGGGCTGGCAGATGTGCTCCAGCCCAGCCAGCAGGCCCAGCCAGCCGTCGCGCCGGCTGCGCCCAAGGCCGTCGCCGCTGCTCCTGCCGCCAGCCCGCGCGCGCCGGCGCCCTGCCGCAGCCGCCCGCGCGCACTCCGCTCCGGCCGACACAGCGGCAAAGCCTCGCCCAACGGCAAGCCGGCCGAAGGCGACGACGAGTGGTGGACCGAGTAGCAGCGATCAGCTAGCGCAGGCTGGCTAGCTGCAGTAACAACACGTTCGAGGACCGTCTTCCCGCCCGTCGCGGGGAGACGGTCCTCAGCGGTGCAGCGGGTACCACCGGGCCGGCTATGCGGTCACGGTCTGGCCCCCATCGACAACCAGGGTCTGGCCCGTCATGAACGACGAAGCGTCACTGGCCAGGAAGATCGCGGCGCCGGCCATCTCCGCCGGATTGCCCCACCGTCCCAGCGGCACGTTGGCGATCATGGCCGGCCCGACAGCCGGGTCCTCCCACAGGGTTCTGTTCAGGTCGGTCGCGGTCCAGCCCGGGCACAGCGCATTGACCCGCACGCCGCCAGGGCCCCACTCCACCGCCAGCGACTTCGTCAGCGAGATGAGCGCGGCCTTGGCTGCGCCATACGGGCTCATCAGCGGCGCCGACGCGACTCCGGCGACCGAGGCCACGTTGATCACAGAGCCGTTGCCCCGGTCAAGCAGGTGCCCGGCGAAAGCCTGGCTGACGTAGACCGCGGAACTCAGGTTGAGCTGGATCAGCTTGTCCCAGCCGGTCAGCCGCAGATCGCGGAACGGCACCATGAAGTTGGACCCGCCAGCGTTGTTGACCAGGATGTCAACGTGCCCGAACTCGTCGATCGCCCGCTCCGCGGCGGCGGCGACCGCGCCCTGACTGGTGACATCGGCCGGAATGACGATTGCCTTGCGGCCGACCGCCGTAATGGCCTCGGCTGTGTCGGCCAGCCCGTCTGCACTGCGCGCAACGATGGCCACGTCAGCGCCCGCATCGGCGAGGGCCACGGCGATGACCTTGCCGATGCCTCGGGATGCACCGGTTACGAAGGCGTTCTTGCCGGTCAGGTCGAACAAGCTCACGGTCAGTCCTTCCAGTCAGATGGCAGCGGCCAGGCGGCCGGGTTGACCCTGCGCACGATCTCGTTCAGGGCGATGCGGACGTACCGCTCGCCCACCCACAGGTGCTTGGCACCAGGTACTCCGATCACCTCGGCCTGCGGCACCCGGCTGAACCGGGTCCGTGCCTCCGCGGGCTGAAGGTAATCATCGTGCTCGGGAACCAGCGCGAGCAATGGCTTGCCAGCGCTGGCCCACGCGTCGAGGTCGGCGTCCCCGGCCCGGCGCAACGGCGGTGAGAGCAGGATGGCTCCTTCCACGTCCGGGTCGAGGCCCCATTTGAGTGCCAGCTCGGTGCCGAACGACCAGCCGAGCAGCCACAGCCGTGGCAGCCCGAGGTCATCGCCGTACGCGATGGCGGCCGCCACGTCTGACTGCTCGGCCTCGCGTCGCCGAACTCGCCGTCGCTAGTGCCGCGCTCCGACGTCGTGCCGCGGGTGTTGAACCGGAGCACCGCGAGGTCAGCCAGTGCAGGCAGCCGGTAGGCGGCCTTGCGGAGTATGTGGCTGTCCATCATGCCGCCGTGCGTCGGCAGCGGGTGCAGGCAGATCAGCGTGGCGACAGGTGGCCTGGATGCTGGCAGCGCTAGCTCGCCGACGAGGGTGAGCCCGTCGGAGGTGCGCAGCGTGATGTGCTCGCGGCGGGCGGGCAGCACAGTGCTCGCGCTGATTTCCGTCATCGCAGCCTCACCAAGGTCTCTAGGTCTCACCGGTGCGTCTGCGGGCCCGGTCCCGGCCGCCGCGGCCGCCGCTGCCAGCAGGCATTGTGCCAGTGCCGTCGTTCCTCCGGCCCGGGCGTATGGGCGGGCCACACCACCAGGTGCGCGACGCCGGGCACGCAGTTCCTGGTCACAGCCGGGACAGCGGTAGAGCTTGGTCGCCGCAGCACCCGGCACCTGCCTGACCACCCAGTCACCGTCCGGCCACTCCTGGATCTGTGGCGGCCCGAGCCGATTGGCCGTATCCGCGGGCTCGGCCGGGCCCGTTTTGCGCCGCGCTGCCCGGCGCGGCTTGCTCGGCGCCTCGGACGGCAGCCGCCGCGCCTTCCGCGGGCTCATCAGCGACGCTTCCCGGACCGCACGGCTCCGCCTGGCAGCGATTTACTGAGCGAACACGGTGCGGCCGAAACCCAGCGCCGCGGCGGCATGCTCAGCCATCAGCGGCGGCGGCGCAAAGCCCGGGTCGCCATAGGCGTCGTGCATGGCCTGAAGCCCGGCCAGCACGGTCGCCGGTCCGGCAGCGTCGAGCAGCTGGAACGGACCCTGCGGGTATCCGCAGCCCAGTGTCATCGCGGTGTCCACGTCGGCGGCCGATGCGTACCCGTCCTGCACCATCCGGACCGCGTCGGCCAGATGCGGGTAGAGCAGCGCGCCGACCAGGAACCCCGGCCGGTCCGGCGCATGCACCGCAGTCAGCCCGAGCCTGGCCGCCAGCGCCGCGGCCGCCGCGGCCGCCTTGTCGGAGGTGAGCCCGGTGCAGATGACTTCCGCCAGCGCACCCTGGCCCAGGCCGGACGGCAGGTGCAGGCCGGCTGACTGATCGGGCCGACCGGCGGCGAGGGCGGCAGGCAGCACCGGCCGGACCGTCGCGGTCGCGATCAGGACGAGGTCGGTCGGGTGCGCCGCGTTCCGGGTGACATTGATGCCTGCAGATGCCAGCGCCCCGGCTAGCTCGGCCTCCGCTGCGTCGCCTGATCCGATCAGTGTGACGGTATCCGGCGACGACGCCACGACTCCGTTAGCCGCCTGATCCCGGCCACCCGAGGACGACGCTGGGTAGTCATAGATGCCACGGCCGGCCTTCCGGCCGGTGCGTCCGGCATCGGCCAGCCTGCGGAGCAACGGCGCCGGGGTGTACCGCTGGCCGCCGAACTCGCCGTGCAGCACGTCGAGGATGGCTAGCGAGGTGTCCAGGCCGATCAGGTCGAGCAGCGCGAGCGGACCCATGGGCAGGCCGATGCCGGCGGTCGCGGCCAGGTCGATGTCCTCGCGGCTGGCGTAGCCAGTGTCCAGCAGCCGGACGGCGTGATTGAGGTACGGCAGCAGCAGTGCATTCGCGACAAATCCGGCCCGGTCGCCGACCTGGACCGGCGTCTTGCCAAGCCGCCGGGCAACGTCAGCAGCCGCGGCCGCCAGGCCGTCGTCGGTCAGCACCGTGGAAACGACCTCGACCAGGCGCATCACCGGCGCTGGGTTGAAGAAGTGCAATCCGATCACGCGACCGGGGCGCCTGGTGGCGGCCGCGATCGCCGTGACCGACAGGGACGAGGTATTCGTTGCCAGGATGGCGTCCGGGCTGCACACCCTGTCGAGCTCGGCGAAAATCTGCCGCTTGATCTCCTGGCGCTCCGGCACGACCTCGATCGCCAGGTCGACGGCGGCGGCATCAAGAAAGCCGGTGGCTGGCCGGATCCGGCCCCGGATCTCTGCTTGCTCGCTCTCGCGAAGTTTGCCCCGGCTTACGGCGCGGCTCAGGGACGCATCCAGAATGCCCATGCCGCGGTTCAGCGCGTCGGCATCGGCCTCGATGGCGACCACGCCGATGCCTGCCCTGGCGAATACCTCCGCGATGCCGGCTCCCATGGTGCCCAGCCCGACGACGGCTACCTCGCGTATCTCCATGGCCGCGAGATTACCGTCGGCACGATCGGCACCCATCCGGAGCCCCGCATCAGCCATTGACCGCCATTGCCCGCCATAGTCATGGAAACAGCGGTCGATAATCCGGGCAGGGCGCGATTAACGCCACGCAGGCAGATACTTGATCTTATGCCCGTCGGTCTGTACCGGTGAGGGGGACGGATGCCGCTTCCGGATCGCCGCAACGCACTCGACCACATCGTCGTGATCATGTTCGAGAACCGCTCGTTCGACAACCTGCTCGGCCGCCTGTACCAGCCGGGTGAGGTGGCCTCGTTCGACGGAGTACTGGGCAAGAACCTGACCAACCCGATTCCGGCCTGGGCGCGAGATGCCACCGGACGGACCGAGGTGCCCTACGGCCTGGCCACGAACATGAACGCCCCGAACGCTGATCCTGGCGAGGAGTACCCGCACGTCAACACGCAGCTTTTCGGCATCATCGACCCGCCGTCGAACCGAGGCCTGGCACCCGGTCAGATGACCGCGCCGTACAACGCGCCCGCGAGCTCGCGGCAGCGCCCGACGATGGACGGCTTCGTCACCGACTACATCAGCACGCTGACCGCGGAGCTGCACCGGCAGCCCAGCTACGACGAGTACGCGCAGATCATGACCGGATTCACGGCGGAGCAGCTGCCGGTGACCTGTGGCCTGGCCCGCGGATTCGCCGCCTTCGACCGCTGGTTCTGCGAGGTGCCGTCGCAGACCTTCACCAACCGATCGTTCTTCCACGCCGCGAGTTCTTCGGGTTTCGTGGATAACCTGTCGCCGATCGATGCCTTCCCGCTGCACAACGATGCCGAGACGATCTTCGAACGGCTCGGCCAGCACGGCCTGGACTGGCGTGTCTACTGCGATCCGCCCAGTCACATCTCGCTGACCGGGATCATCCACGCCCGCCGCCTCTGGGATCACTTCGCGACCAAGTTCCTCACCACGGACCACTTCCTGAGGGACGCCGCGGAGGGGAACCTGCCTGCCTATTCGTTCATCGAGCCGAACCTGCTGTACGGCCACAACGACATGCACCCCGCCTTCGACGCGCTCTTCCCTGGCAACGATTTCGATCCGCCCTCGTCGCTGCTGGGCGGCGAGGCCCTGCTGGCAAAGGTCTACAACGCGATCCGGGCATCCAGCTCCGAACGCGGCTCGAACGCCTGGAACACGCTGCTCCTGGTCACCTTCGACGAGCACGGCGGGATCTACGATCACGTGCCGCCACCGCTCGCGCCGCCACCCGACCCGAGCAGCGGACCAGGACAGCTCGGCTTCGCCTTCGACCGGTCCGGTGTCCGCGTACCGACCATCGCCATCTCCCCGTGGATACCGGCGCAGACGGTGATCACCGGCGAGCACCGCGGCACCAGCGTCATCCGAACCCTGCGGGAGCGCTGGCAGCTCGGCGCGCCGCTGACCCACCGGGATGCGACGGCCGCGGACCTGACGCCGGTGCTGACGCTCAGCAACCCGCGCGATCCTGCTCAGTGGCCCGAGGTGACGCCGAGACCGGTGCCGCCGTACACCGGCGAGGTCCCGGCCGCCGGAGCCGCGCTGGGCGGCCTGGCCAAGGCCGTGCTGCTAACCGTCGTCGCGCTCGCCCGCGCGCATGGCAAGGTCACTCCCGACGTGACCAAGGAGGAGCAGATCACCCGCGCGGATGGCATCGCGCTGGTCGCCGACCTGCTCGGCGATGCTTTCCCGCGGCTGCATGAGTTTCCCGGCTGGCCCCACCTCTAGGCGGGGAACGGGGACCAGCGAGTCAGCTGCCGTCTGCTCCGGCGCGGCCATTCGAGCATCCTGGCGGCTACCGGTGCATGCGGCAGGTGCCTGACCGGTTACGTGGCTATCCGTCGCGGAGCCGCATCGACAGCGCGCCGGCCACCAGCGCCGCTGTGGCCCAGGCGGCCAGCACGCCGAGGCCAGCCCATGGACTGATCGGCAGGCTGCGCAGGCCGGTGGTTGCCTGGATCGCCAGCCCGGCGGTCATCGGTGCGAGCTGCTCCAGGTGCCGGTGCGCGGCGGCGCCGCCGACCACCTGGCCCAGGATCGGGAACAGGTACAGCAGCCCGAGGACGATGCCGATGGCGGCCGCACCATCTCGGACGCAAGCAGCGACGCCGAGGCTGAGCAGCGCGATCAGGGCAAGGTAGAGCACCGTCCCAGCCGCGGCCCGCAGCACCGGCCCGTCGGCCAGCGAGAGCGCCGGGTAGCCGTGCTGCGGCCCGATGCCGTGGCCGGGCAGGATCAGCCGTCCGGCCAGCACCGAGCCCAGCACCGCCACCGCGCCCGCGACCAGCGACAGGACCGGTCAGGACGGCAGCCTTAGCGGCTAGCACCGTCGTCCGGCCGGGCATCGCCGCCAGTGTGACGCGGATCATCCCGGTGCTGTATTCGCTGCTGACCGCTAGCACGGCCACGATCGCGATCACCGCCTGGCCGAGGTAGACGCCGGTCAGGCTGATCCTGGCCGGGTCCTCGGCGCAATTCCCGGCCGGGCACCGGACCGCCGCGGCCACCGTCGCACCGACCACCACGGTCAGCGCGACGGCGGCCAGCAGCAGCCAGCCGGTACCGGGCCGCGTGCGCGCCTTCGTCCACTCGGCGTGCAGAGCGTCAGCCATGCTCACCCGTCGCGGTCGCGACGTGCCCGCTCGGTAGGCCCGCTGCGCGGGCTCGGCCTGGATCATGCGTCCCGCCGGTTCAGCAGGTAGCCGCCCAGCCCGAGCGCGATGGCCGCCCAGAGGCACAGCACTGCGAAGCCGGCCCATGGTCCCAGCGGGAAATAGCCGTTAGACGGCGTGTAGCTGAAGTCCAGCTGCGCGTAGCGCGGGTAGCCCTGCTGGATGGCAAACCCGGCCGCGGGCGTCACCCTCAGCAGCCACTCCGCGGCTCCGGCAGGCAGGAGCGACAGCGGCCCGGCGAAGAAATACGGCAGCACGATCACGACAACGACAGCAGTGACCGCCGCCGCGCCGCGCCGGACCACGGCGCCAATCCCGACGGCCAGGACGGCAGCGACGGCGAGCAACGCGGCCGTGCCGACGATCAGTCGCACCTCGGTAAGCGCCGGCACCGGATAGACGGCGCCGCCGCCGGCGTGGATCTTCCGCAGACCGGTGAGCAGCGCGAGGTAGGCCGCTGGCAGTCCGACGGCGAAGGTGACAGCGCCGAGCACGACGGCCTTTGCTGCGAGTATCCGGGTCCGCCGAGGGCTAGCGGTCAGGGTGACGCGGATGAGTCCGCGGCGGAACTCGGACGTCATGACCATGGAGCCCACGACGAGCACGGCGATCAGCCCGGCGAACGTGCCGACCAGCGTTCCGGCCACCGAGCCGTTGCTGCCGCCGTCGCCGCCGGGCAGGTTAGGCGCGATGTCGCCAGACCCGGTCACGCTCAGCGAGCCACCGGAATGCCGGTACCCGCCGCCTGTCGCCTGGCCGGGAGTGCCCGGGCCGCCGCCGACGTCAGTGCCGCTCCACCGGTCCGCAGCCATGCCACCCAAGGCGATGTGGTCGAAGGCGGCCGTCGCCTGGGTTGACTGACCGGTCGCGCTGGACCCGCCGACGGACTGGCTCGTCAGGCTGGCCGACGCTGGCGACGCCGCGAACAGCCCGGCCTGCACGGTCGCGGGCAGGCCCGCCAGCGCGGCGGTCCCGACCTTCGTCCAGTGCACCCCGTCGGCAGAGTCATAGCCGGTGATGATGTCGCCGGAGCGGATCAGCCGCAGCCAGCGCGGCCGTGCCGCGCTGGCTGCGGCTGACTCGCCGGGCGCGTCATAGACATAGTTCCACTGCATCCGGACGCCGTGGCTGCCGGTCACCATCATGGCCGCGTAGGGCGAGCCCGGCCGGGTGCCGGCCTTGATGATGATCCCGGCCTTAGACCAGGGCTGCAGGCCCTGCTGTAGCGGGGCACCGCCCGGCGAGTTCGAGCCGGTCATCGCCGTCACCCGGACCGTAATGCTCCCTCTGACGGCCATCGGCTGATGGACGAAGTAGAAATTGTCGGTGACGGCCTGGCCGGTAGGACCGAGCGCCAGCGCACAGCCCGGTCCGCCCAGGCCATGCTGGCCGTTCGCCTGAATGCCGCCGCAGGTGCCACCGGGAATGAAATTCACCGCAATGATCAGCAGGCCAGCCACGAACATGCCGATGACCCAGCCGCGGACCGTCCGGAACTTGGTCCACTCGGCATGCAGCAGCTGGCTGAAGCCGTCCCGGCTGGCGTCGGCTGTCACCTCGCGCCGCGTGCTCGTGGCGGTCATCGCACGGCCTCCGCCCGGTACTCCGCTGCGTCGCGGGTGATTTCCAGATAGGCCTCTTCCAGCGTGGCGTGGTGCGCCGACACCTCCGAGAACGGCACCGCCTTCGCACCGAGCAGCGCGACGACATCCTCGGCCGCCAGCCCCGACACAGTCAGCGACTCGTGGCCGTGAACGGCGACCGTGGCGCCCGCACCCTGCAGCACCGTCGTCGCGTCCTGGACCGAGTTCGTACGCAGCCTGACCTGGTCACCCGACACCGCGGCCAGCAGCTCGCGGGTGCTGGTGCTGGCGATTACCTTGCCACGGCCGACGATCACCAGATGATCGGCCACATCCTGGAGCTCGCTCATCAGGTGACTGGACACCAGCACAACCCGGCCCTGGCGAGCTAGTGACCGCAGGAATCCGCGCATCCAGATGATGCCCTCCGGGTCCATGCCGTTGAACGGCTCGTCCATCAGCAGTACTGGCGGATCGCCGAGCATCGCGGCTGCGATGCCGAGCCGTTGCCGCATGCCGAGGGAGAATCCGCCAGCTTTCCGCCGCGCCGCGGACTGCAGACCAGCCTGCTCGATGACCGCATCTACGCGCCGGGCGCCCAGGCCCTGCGAGTGGGCCAGCCACAACAGGTGGTTGCGTGCTGACCGGCCAGGCTGCAGGGCGGCCGCGTCCAGCAGCGATCCGACGTGGGTTAGCGGCCGGTGCAGCGTCCGGTATGGCCGTCCGCCGACGAGCGCGGTGCCCTCGTCGGCCGCATCCAGGCCGAGGGTGACTCGCATCGTGGTGGACTTGCCGGCCCCGTTAGGCCCGACGAACCCGGTGACCTGACCCGGCAGCACGGTGAACGTCATCCCGTCCAGGGCGACGGTCGGCCCGAACCGCTTACGCAGTCCGCTGACTTCAATGGTCGCGTCGAGCATGCGACTGTCCTCCCAAGGTTGTGGTCCGTTCCCACCACGGTTTGTACGGGCCCGCCGGTGTCAGCACGGTGTCGGCGGATGACACCGGCCTGACACCAGTGCGCTGGCAATGTCTGGCCCAGGTCACGTAGCCTCGCCCTGCCGGGCGGGACGCTCACCGCAGCGAAGGATCATGAACAGACCATGAGAGTGCTGGTTGTCGAAGATTTCGAGGTCCTGGCCGAGGCGATCGGGACCGGGCTTCGGCGCGAGGGCATGGCCGTGGACGTCGTCCTCGATGGCAACGACGCGCTCGAGCACCTGGCGGTCACCCGCTATGACGTAGTGATCCTGGACCGGGACCTGCCCGGTGTGCACGGCGACGAGGTGTGCCGGCGGCTGGCGGCCGACCGGTCGCCGACCCGGATCCTGATGCTGACCGCGGCGAGCACGGTCAAGGACCGGGTGGATGGCCTCGGGCTCGGTGCTGACGACTACCTGCCCAAGCCTTTCGACTTCGCCGAGCTGACCGCGCGGGTGCGTGCACTGGGCCGGCGGACCGGCGAGCCGCTGCCGCCCACCCTGGAAAGCGGCGATGTGACGCTGGACCCGAACCGCCGGGTGGCCTTCCGGGCCGGCCGGCGCCTGGAGCTGAGCCCGAAGGAGTTCGCGCTGCTGGAGTACCTGCTCGCGGCCGGGAACCGGGTCGTCTCCGCCGAGGAACTGCTGGAACGGGTGTGGGACGAAGCTGCCGACCCGTTCACCACCGCGGTCAAGACCACGATCCTGCGGCTGCGAGCCAAGCTCGGTGACCCGCCCATCATCGAAACCGTCCGTGAGGGCGGCTACCGGATCGGAGAGCTGAGATGAAACTGATCCGCACCACGTGGGCGGCCGTCCGAACGCACTGGCGCTCGCTGCGGCTGCAGCTTGCCCTGCTGTACGGCGGAGCCTTCGTAGCGCTGGTTGGCGCCGTCCTCGCCATCTCCGGTCTGCTGGTCCGCAGCGCCTCGCAGAGCGCCGCTGGCGGGCCCAGCACATCGCACAATTTCTTCAGCGGCCGCGCGCTCAACGCCGGACCGGCGCTGGTGTTCGTGGCCGCAGCGCTCGTCGCGCTCGCGCTCGGCTGGCTGATCGCCGGCCGGTTCTTGCGACCGCTGCGCACCATCACCTCGACCGCGCGGGACATCTCGGCCAGCAACCTGAGCCGGCGGCTGAGCATCACCGGCCGCGACGACGAGTTCTCCGAGCTAGGCGAAACGCTTGACGACCTGTTCGGACGGCTGGAGGCGTCGTTCCAGGCCCAGCGGCATTTCGTCGCCAACGCCTCGCATGAGCTGCGCACCCCGCTGAGCGCGGAGCGGACGCTGCTGCAACTGGCGCTCGCCGACCCGGATGCGACCGTGCAAACGCTGCGCTCCACCTGCCAGCAGGTGCTAGCGCTGGGCGATCAGCAGGAACGGCTCATCGATGCGCTGCTGACCCTGGCCAGCAGCGAGCGCGGGATCGAGCAGTGGCAGCCATTTGACCTTGCCGAGATCACCCAGAAGGCGATCATGGACTGGCGGCCCGAAGCGGACCGCCGGAACGTGCGCATCGATGCCGCGCTGACGGCTGCCGCGGGTTCCGGCGACCCTCAGCTGGTTGCCAGCCTGGTCGGGAACCTGGTGGACAACGCCATCCGGCACAACGTCGATGGCGGCCGCGTCGAGATCTCCACGGCGACCACCGACGGACACGCGACGCTGACGCTCCGCAACAGCGGTGTGGTGATCCCGCCAGCCGAGGTTGACAGGCTGTTCCAGCCGTTCCAGCGCCTCGGCACCGAACGAGTCGGCCGCGGCGGTGGCAACGGGCTGGGCCTGGCCATCGTCCGGGCCATCGCCGGCGTGCACGGCGCCACGCTCACCGCCAGCGCCGGGCCCGGCGGCGGCCTCGACATCGAGGTCATTTTCGCGTCGCGGGCTGACCAGGGCGCCGCGGATGCAGACCGGACGTGATAACCACCGGCCGGGCCGTCAGCCCGGCCGGTCGGCGGCGAGCTGCAGTGCCTTCAGTTGATCTTCGGTACCGATCGCGATGAGCACATGCCCCGGCTCAATCGGGGTGTGCATCGGCGGGTTGGCAAGGAAGACCCCATCCCGGCCGAGGACGGCGAGGACGAGAGCTCCGGTCGTGTCCCCGACGTCCGCCTCCCGCAGGGTGTGTCCGGCCAGCCGGGATCCGTCCCCCACCGGCACCTCCTCCAGCCGGAACTCCAGGCTGCCGTCGTGCATCACGACGTCGAGGAACTCCACCACATGCGGCTGCGACGCCGCGGCCGCGATCCGCTGGCCACCGATCCGCTGCGGGTTCACCACGCGCGTTGCACCCGCTCGCAGCAGCTTCGGCTCCGACGCCTCGGTCCGAGCCCGGGCGACGATCACCAGATCGGGCCGCAGCGCCCTGGCGGACAGCGTCACGAAGACGTTCTCCGCGTCGGTATTGATGGCGGCCACGAGCGATTTGGCGCGCATGATGCCCGCCCGGTGCAGCACGCCGTCATCGGTCACGTCGCCGACAACGGCCGAATACGGAATGCCGGCTACCCGCTCGGCGTCGAGGTCGACGACGACCACCTCAGCACCCATGCCGGCCAGGTAACCCGCCACCGCGCGGCCAACCCGGCCCCAGCCGCAGACGATGGTGTGCCCGCTCATCCGGGCGATATCGCGTTCCATCCGGCGCCTTTCGAAGTGCTGGCGAAGATGACCTTCCACCAGCGACTCGAGTACCACGCTAAATGCGTACAAAGCTGTGCCGACGCCCGCCAGGATCAGCAGGATCGTGAAGATCTTCCCCGCCGCATGCAGGGGATGAAGCACGCTGAACCCTACGGTCGTGATCGTCGTGACCGTCTGATACACCGCGTCCAGTGGGCTGTAGCCCAGCACCAGGTAGCCGATAGTGCCTATTACCAGCACCGCCAGGACGAGCAGCAGCGCGACCACGATGCGCCGGAGCTGACTCACCAGCCAATTGTGACCGCAGGCCGCCAGGCGGCGGGCGCGCCCCGCCGATACCTGCCCGGCACCGACCTGCCCGGTCCGGCCGACGCCGGTCCCGCTGGGCGGTCCAGCTCAGGGCGGGCGCCGCGATTACAGTGACAGGATCGATCAGGCCGGCAGGCGGACCGGCCGCCCGACGGCGTTCGCGCGGCCGATGACGATCGGACAGGCGGTGCCTCCATGGCGGCTCACCAAGCTGCACGGAGCGGCAGTAATCGCCGCGGGCTGCGCGGCCGGACATTGTCCCGCCGGGACCTGATCAGCGGCTTCGGGGCCGTGGCGTCAGGCGCGCTGGCGGCAGCGTGCAGTGCCACGCCGCCGGCACCGCACCGCAGCCGGTACAGCCCTGACCGCGAGCCGACCGGAGCGGGCCTGCCGGGTAACCATGGCTGGTTCGTTCCCGCCGACCATCTGCCGCACAAGCAGACGTGGATGGCATGGCCAGCCCGCGCGGATATCTGGGGCAGCATGCTGCCGGGCGTCCGGCGCGACGTCGCCGCCATCGCCCAGTCCGTGGCCGGCTTCGAACCGGTCGCCATGGTCGCCCGTCCGGATCAGGCTCGCGACGCCGCCCGTGCCTGCGGCAGCGGCGTGGAGGTCGTTCCGGTGGTCAACGACGACCTGTGGATGCGTGACATGGGACCGGTGTTCCTGGTCGATGGCCGCGGTGGCCTGGCTGGCCTGGATCTGAACTTCAATGGCTGGGGGCACAAGCAAGCGCACCAGCACGATGCGAGGGTCGCCCGCCAGGTGCTGGCGCTGCTCGGCGTGCCGAGGTTCGTCGCCCCGTTCGTCGCCGAGGGCGGCGCACTGGAGTCGGACGGCGCGGGCACGGTGCTCGCGACGGAGAGCTCGATCATCAACTCGAACCGCAATCCAGGCAAGTCGAAGGCGCTGCTCACCGCCGAGATCTGCGGCTGCCTAGGCGCTCGCACGATGATCTGGGTACCGGGGCTGAAGGGCAAGGATATTACCGACGACCACATCGATGGGCTGGCACGATTCGTGCGCCCAGCCGAGGTGGTCGTCGACCAGCCCGCTGACCCCCGCGCGGCTAACGTCTGGGCGGACTCAGAACGGCAGGCCCTCAGCATCCTGGCTGCGTCGACGGACGCGGCTGGCAGGCAGCTGAGCTGTCGAGTACTGCGCGAGTCAGCGACGATACCACCGCACGAGAACCCGAACCTGTTCGTCAACGTCTACGTCAACTGGTATGTCTGCAACGGGGCGGTGCTCATTCCCAGGTTCGGCGACCGGGCGGCCGATGACGTGGCGCGATCGCTGATCGCGGACCTGTACCCCGACCGCAAGGTCATCCAGCTGGCGATCAACAGCCTGGCCGAAGGAGGCGGGGGCATACACTGCGCCACGCAGCAGCAGCCCGCCGTATGACAGGAGGTGAACGTGAGATCGAGATCGCCTGCGGCAAGAGCGCTACGGATGGCGCAAGTCCGCTCCCGGTATGCCCGCTGGGCCGGATGTGATGTCGAGGAAGCCGCCGGGCTGCTCGCGGCCGACGAGGCCGGACCAGCAGACTGCAGCATGCCAGCAGGCCGTGTCGGCCCGAAGGCTGACACCGACGCTCCGCTAACCCGGCGGCTGGTCCTTCGCGGATCCGCCGGCGCGGCCATCGCCGCGGCTGTTCCTGGCTTGGCCGGCCGGACGGACAGGCAGATGCGGACCACGGACCGGCGCGGGCCGCGCGTCGTGATCATCGGCTCGGGCATCGCCGGGCTCGGCTGCGCCTTCCGGTTGCGGGCCAGGTACGGCATCCGCAGCGAGGTCTACGAGTACAACTCGGACCGGCCAGGCGGTCGGATCGACACGCTCCGCGGCTTCTTCGCTGACGGGCAGTACACCGAGCAGCACGGCGAGTTCATCTCGACTGAGCACACCGAGATGCGCTATCTCGCCCACGGATTCGGCCTCACCCTGGACGATGTCAACCTCTATCCGCCGCATACGCATCCGGATGATTACCGGTTCCGCTTCGACGGCCGGTTCTGGCCGCAGGCCGCGCTGGACCACGAGTGGCATGCGTGGGGATTCCAGCTGTTCTACGACGCTGCCTTCGTCAAGGCCCCATGGCCTACCTTGCACAACAGGAGCACGGCGTGGGCAAGGCGATGGGATCGCACCCCCGCGCCAGAGTGGATCGAGCAGTACATCCCTGGTGGCCTGGACAGCAATTTCGGCCGCCTGTGCGTTGCCGTGCTGCTGGACGAATACGGCGGCGACGTCGCGGAGCAGTCCGCACTCAACCTCATCTACCTGCTGGGCACTTACGACAGCGTCCCGAGCGGCGTGCAGCCGCGCGACCACCCGCAGCTGTCAGCCACCGACGAGAAATGGCACATCCGGGAGGGCAATGACCAGCTCATCCGGGAGCTCGTCGGCCGGCTGCCGGAGCGGGAAGTGCGGCTGGGCGAGCGGCTGGAGGCGGTGCGAAGCCGCGGCCACGGCGGTTTCACGTGCACGTTCTCCTGCGGTGGCAGCACCCATGACGTGCACGCCGATCATGTCGTCTTGACCTTGCCATTCACCAGGCTGCGCGAGGTGGAGCTGACTGGCATTGACCTGCCGCCGCTGCAGCGTGCGGCCATCTGCGCCGAGCCGCTCGGCACCAACGCGAAGATCCAGCTGCAGTTCTCCCGCCGGGTCTGGAACGCCGACGGCTGGACTGGCGACATGTACACCGACGGGATAGTCCAGGGCGGCTGGGACGCGACGATCGACCAGGCCGGCGACGCCGGGATCCTGATCGCCCTGCCGGGCGGCGCCGTGGGCGCGGACCTCGGCCGCCGGTATGGCCTCGGTTCCTATGAAGGACCCGCTCCGGTCGCCATGGCCAGCGACTTCGTTGCGGACTTCGACAAGATCTTTCCTGGCGTCCGGAAGGCGTATAACGGCAAGGCGTACTACACCTGGTCGGCCGGCGACCCGCATACCGGCGGCGCCTATTCCTACCTGAAAACCGGGCAGTACAGCTGGTTCAACGGCATCCAGGGACAGCAGCACGGGAACGTGCACTTCGCCGGCGAGCACACCTCGGTGAACTTCCAGGGATACATGGAGGGCGCCCTGCGCAGCGGCTATCGGTGCGCAGCCGAGATCGCCGGCCTGCGCACGGTCTGAGTCCGGGCACAATCTGGCTGGACGTCCGGCTGATTGCTCGTCCGCGCCCCGGTGCCGTCGGCGTCGGCGACGGCCGGGCAACTGTCACCGCCTCTTCGCATCTGCGTCGCCGCCAGGCCGCCCTGGTCCGATAGCCAGGACCTAGCAGGCGCCCGGCGAACGACCGCGCG
Organism: uncultured Actinomycetota bacterium; assembly: GCA_963795265.1. Classification (GTDB taxonomy): domain Bacteria; phylum Actinomycetota; class Actinomycetes; order Streptosporangiales; family Streptosporangiaceae; genus JAJYUU01. The sequence continues at coordinate 376,536 of CAWCHF010000009.1, forward strand.
CCGTCGGGAGGACTTATGCGAGGCAGGTACTTGCGAGCCGTTGCTGCGGCGGCAGGCGTCGCGGTGGTGGTGGGCGGCACCGCGCTCGGCTCGGCATCCGCAGCGGCGGCCCGCGCCAGCAGTGGCGCGGCTCCCGGATGGCAATCGGGCGGCGGCCAGATCAAGCATGTGCTGTTGCTGTCCGTGGACGGCCTGCATCAGCAGGACCTTTCGTGGTACGTGCACAACTACCCCGACTCCACGCTGGCATCCCTGGTCCGCCATGGCATCGACTACACCGACGCCCTGACGCCGATCCCCTCGGACTCATCTCCCGGCATGATCGCTCAGGTGACTGGCGGCGATCCGGGCGTGACCGGGATCTACTACGACGACACCTGGAATCACGGCGTCTTCCCTGCCGGAACGACGACATGCTCCGGGCCTCCGCCGGGCGGTGAGGCCGCCTACGAGGAAGCGCTTGACATCAACCCGAACTCCATTGACGCAGGCCAGGGACTGAGCGGTCTGCCGGGCAGCATCCTGCAGATGACCGGCAACCCGGTGGACGTCCTCAATCCGGCGGCCATGCCAGTCAGCGCAGCCACCTGTAAGCCGATCTACCCCAACCAATACATCCAGGTGAACACCATCTTCAATGTCGCGCGCGATCACGGCCTGCGCACCGCGTGGTCGGACAAGCACCCGGCTTACCAGATGCTGTCCGGGCCGTCGGGCAACGGCGTCCAGGACTACTTCACGCCCGAGATCAACAGCCAGGCGCTCGGCTACCCAGCTGGTGACGACTGGACGAAGGACAACGCTGCCACGATGCAGTACGACAGCTACAAGGTCCAGGCGATCCTGAACGAGATCGACGGCTACGACCACAGCGGCGTCCACCACGTGGGCGTGCCAGCGATCTTCGGCATGAACTTCCAGACGGTCTCCACCGCCCAGAAGCTGCCGACATCGGACGGCCTGACTGGCGGTTACCTGCCCGGCGGCCAGGTCCCCGGACCGCTGCTGGTACGCGCGCTGAGCTACATCAACGACCAGGTCGGCGCGATGGTCAGCCAGATCAAGGCGCAGGGCCTGCAAGACAGCACGGCAATCATCTTCTCGGCAAAGCACGGACAGTCCCCGACCGACCCGAACGCCCTGGTGCGGGTCCCGGACGCGCCGATCATCGCGGCGGTCAACGCGGCGTGGACGGCGGCTCACCCGGGAGCCGGTGCGCTCGTTATCTTCTCCACCGACGACGACGGCATGCTCTGGTGGCTGAGTGACCGGTCCCAGGCTGCGGCGGACTTCGTGAAGAACTACTTGCTCACTCATTCCGCGACCGGCAACGACATCAACGGCAACGCGGTGACCGTGCAGGCCTCCGGGCTGACTACGGTCTACGCGGGTTCCGGCTCGGCCGCCTACTTCGGCGTGCCGAATAGTGACCCCAGACATCCCGACATCTTCGGGATCGTCCAGCACGGCATCGTCTACACCGGCGGCAAGGCCAAGATCGCTGAGCATGGCGGCGCCGGCTTCCAGGATCGCAACGTGCCGATCCTGGTAGTCCTGCCGGATCTCCGACACGGCAAGGCAGTGGGCGATCAGGTCGAAACGACGCAGATTGCGCCGACGATCCTGAAGATCCTCGGGCTGGACCCGGACGAGCTGCAGGCAGTGCAGATCGAGCACACCCAGGTCCTGCCGGACCTGCGGGTGCACGGGCACCACTAGGTACCCGCGGCACGCCTGTCCAGGCGAGAGACCCGGCCCAGCCCGGGTCTCTCGCACAGGCGTGTCAGCTCGTCACGGCTTGTGCGACGGAGCCGGCGAGTTCTGCTGCGGTTCTCCCGGCTCCAGCCAGACCGAGTGCCGAGGGCCGATGGCAAGGCCATCGTGCGCACCGTCAGCCGAGGATGCCGGAGTGCGGTCCATGCGTCTGTAGAGTTGCGGCGTGCGACTGGTCATTGCGCGCTGCAGCGTGGACTATGCCGGCCGGCTGAGCGCCCATCTCCCGCTTGCCACCAGGCTGCTGATCGTCAAGGCGGATTCCTCCGTGCTCGTGCACAGTGACGGCGGGTCGTACAAGCCGCTGAACTGGATGTCGCCGCCGTGCCGGCTGACCGAGGAAGCAGGCCGCTGGATCGTCACCGGCAAGACGGGCGAGACGCTGACGATCGAGCTCGAGGACATCATCAGCGACTCGTCCTACCATCTCGGCCAGGATCCTGGCCTGGTGAAGGATGGCGTCGAGTCGCATCTGCAGGAGTTGCTGGCCGTACAGCTCCAGGTGCTCGGTGACGGCTGGCGGCTGGTCCGGCGTGAGTTCCCTACCGCCATCGGCCCGGTCGACCTCATGTGCCGGGACGCGACCGGGGTCAGCGTCGCGATCGAGGTCAAACGGCGAGGCGAGATTGACGGCGTCGAGCAGCTGACCCGTTACCTCGAACTGCTCAACCGCGACCCGCTGCTCGCTCCGGTGCTCGGCGTGTTCGCCGCACAGGAAATCAAGCCGCAGGCACGGGCACTCGCCGAGGATCGTGGCATCCGGTGCGTCACGCTGGACTACGAAACAATGCGCGGGACCGACGACGGAGCCCTCCGCCTTTTCTGAATCCGTGTCGGAAATAGATTAATTTGCTCGCCCCGTGGAACAATGGAAAGGTAACGCCAGGACCATGGCTGCTCTGGCCTCATGCCCTGGCCCGACCACGCGAGCGCGACCCCCTGCTCGGCGGAATCCCGGCGGGGCATGGAGGCGAGTACGTTGTTACAACGGTTGCTCAGCATCATCGTGGCGATCCTGATCATCGTCTGGATCGTCTCCAACCCGGCAGCAGCAGGTAACACCGTGCACAGCTGGATCACCGGCATCATTACGTTCTTCCATCACCTGGTCTGAGCCGCTCCTGCGGCGGACGCCATGTTCGAGCTGGCCGGGTGAGCCGATAGCTCCGAGCGTACTAACTCTGTGGCCGTTAAGCTGTTATTTGACATAATTCGTCTCTCACACCATTCTGACTCGGCCGGAACCGTCGCGCGATTCACGAAAGTGTCAGGTGAGTGACTCAGTGATCCCTCGTTTCGACAGCATCCGCACGAGCCGGCTGCTGATGCGCAGGTGGCAGGATTCCGACCGGGAGCCGTTCGCCGCACTCAACGCCGACGCTGAGACCATGCGGTACTTTCCGAACACCCTGGACAGGGTTGCCAGCGACGCCTTCGTCACGATGATCGAAGAGCGATTCGCCGATCAGGGCTATGGTCTGTGGGCGCTGGAACTCACCGACACTGGCCAGTTCATCGGCTTCACCGGGCTGAACCCGACGCCAGCTGACGTGCCCGGGGCCGGCGGTCTGGAGGTCGGCTGGCGGCTGGCCCGGCGCGCCTGGCATCACGGTTATGCCACTGAGGCCGCGCAGGCGTCCGTTGACGTGGCATTCAACGCCATCGGGCTGCCGGAAATCTGGTCCATGACCGCGGTAGTGAACGAGCCGTCGCAGGCCGTGATGCGCAGGATCGGGCTTGCCGAGTACGCGAGGTTCGAGCATCCGCGGGTCCCGCCGGGCCCGCTGCGAGCGCACGTGACTTACCGTCGCGTCCGGCCCGCCTGACCCGCTCAGACCGGCAGCAGATGTGCGTTGACTGCTTTGGCCATCGCGGCGAGTTCGGGCAGCACGGTGATCGCAACTCCGGCCTTGCGCAGCCGGGCTGCGCCGCCGCCAGGTACGAACACCGGCGGCTCACGCCAGGCGATGACCACCCGGCCAATCCCGCTGGTGATGATCAGATCGGCGCACGGGACCGGCCGCGAGGCGCGGGCAGCGCACGGTTCGAGCGAGCTATACAGCGTCGCGGCGGCGAAGTCAGGACCGCCGGGGTCTAGGCCAGCAAGCCGGGCCAGGCCCAGCGCAACCTCCTCGGCGTGATCGGCGGGATCGATCTCACGGGAGTATCCGGACGCCACCGGGCGGCCGTCGGCAGCCACCAGCACGGCGCCTACGGAGAACGCGGTGAGCGACGGCGGACAGCGCCGGGATAGCTCGATCGCCTCGAGCAGCCAGCCGCGATCCACGTCCGGGCTGGCTGGCTGAACCACGGTGAGCTCCGTCGGGGCAGATGGTCGGCATCAACCTACCCGACGCGATCTTCGTAAGCTAGCTGATGACGCAGTGCCCTCGACCGCGGGCAATCCGGCGTCGCTGCGGCGTAGAATCACAGCAAATAGTGCAGAACGGCGGTGCAAACTCATGACAGCCACTCTCGGCAATCTCGGGCTCATCAGGTCAGCAGAGACCTTCGACACGCTCAACCCGGCGACGTCGGAGGTGATCGACAGCTACCCGGTGTTCAGCGAGGCCGACGTGGCCGACACCGTCGCGCGCGCACAGGCGGCCGCACTCTGGTGGTCGGGACTCGGCTGGGACGGCCGCAAGCAGCGGCTGCTCGCCTGGAAGTCGCACCTGACCAGGTACATCGGCCGTCTCGCCGAACTGGTGCATACCGAGACGGGCAAGCCGCTGGCCGACGCCCAGCTGGAAATACTGCTGGCCATCGTGCACATCGACTGGGCTGCGAAGAACGCGCGCAAGGTGCTCGGCCCGCGACGGGTCCGCAGCGGGCTGGTGGCCATCAACCAGGCAGCCACGCTGGAGTACCAGCCGCTCGGCGTCGTGGGCGTCATCGGGCCGTGGAACTACCCGGTCTTTACCCCGATGGGATCCATCGCCTACGCCCTGGCCGCGGGAAACGCTGTCGTCTTCAAGCCCAGCGAGCTCACCCCGGCGATCGGCGGCTGGCTGGTCAGCTCGTTCGCCGAGGTAGTCCCCGAGCAGCCGGTCTTCCAGCTGATCACTGGCTTCGGCCAGACGGGTGATTACCTGGCCCGGAGCGGCGTGAACAAGATCGCGTTCACTGGCTCGGCCGCTACCGCCAGGAAAGTCATGGCAGCCTGCGCGCAGAACCTCACCCCGATGGTCGCCGAATGCGGCGGCAAGGACGCGTTCATCGTCGGCGCCGACGCTGACCTGGACGCGGCCGCCGACGCGTGTGCCTGGGGCGCCCTGTCCAACGCCGGGCAGACTTGCGTCGGCGTGGAGCGGGTCTACGTCGTGCAGGACGTCTACCACACGTTCCTGGAGAAGCTCACCGACCGGGTCAGCCGGATCCGGCCGGGTGACGACCGCGAAGCCGACTACGGCCCGATGACGCTGCCTGGCCAGGCTGAAGTGATCGAGAGGCACATCGCCGACGCGCTGGCGCGCGGCGGACGTCCGGTCGTCGGCGGAATCGGCAGCATCCGCAGGCCGTTCGTCGGCCCGGTCGTCCTTGCCGACGTGCCCGAAGAGAGCACTGCCGTCACCGAGGAGACGTTCGGACCGACGATCACCGTGGCCAAGGTGGCTAACCTGGCCGAGGGCGTCGAACTGGCCAACGCCAGCCGCTACGGACTGGGCGGCACCGTGTTCGCCGGGAACAAGAAGGCCGCGATGGCCGCTGCGCGCGCGCTGCGGAGCGGCATGACCGCTATCAACTCGGTTATCTCGTTCGCCAGCGTGCCCGCCCTGCCGTTCGGCGGGTCGGGCGACTCTGGCTTCGGCCGGATTCACGGTGCGGACGGGCTACGCGAATTCGCGCGGCCGAAGTCGATCACCCGGCAGCGCATGAAGGCGCGGCCGAACCTGACGTCGTTCGGCCGGACCGATGAGGACCTCAAGAAGGTGCTCAATCTCGCGACGGTTCTGCACGGCCGCCGCTACAAGTAAGGGCCTCGTTCCCCTCGTCATGAGGGCCGCGTCTGGCTACGGCTGGCCGACGGCTGCCAGCTGAGACTCAGCCGGATCCATGGCAGCCAGCGGCGCCCGGCCCTGGATCAGGTCGGCGGCACGCTCGGCGATCGCGATGGTCGGGGCGTTGGTGTTGCCGCGCGGCACCGTCGGCATGACCGAAGCGTCCACCACCCGCAGGCCCTCGACTCCGCGCACTCGCAGTTCGGTGTCCAGCACGCTCGTCAGCTTGCTCACCGCCAGCCGGGAGTCACCGCCCATCGCACAGGTGCCGACCGGGTGAAAGAGCGTGGACAGGTCACCCCGGATCCATTCGCGCAGATCGGCGTCGCTCCGGACGTCGTTCCCCGGCGCGAGCTCCACCTTGGCGTGCCTGCTCAGGTGCCGCGCAGCGGCGATCTCGCGGGCCATCGCGATGCCCTTCACCAGCGGATCAACGTCGGCCAGGTCGGACAGGTAGGACGGATCGATGGCGGCCTTGTGCCGCGGGTCGGCGCTGCGCAGCCGGATCTTGCCGCGGCTGCCCACCGATACCAGCGTGATCAGCACCGAGAGCGCGCGGCTGGCCGGATCGCCGAGGCCGCCGTTCAGGAACGGAACCGGAAGCACGTGCCACTGGATGTCGGGCGCTAGCAGCGCCGGATCAGAACGGAAGAATCCGCCTGCCTCGGCGACGTTGCTGGTCAGCGGACCGCTGTGGGTCAGCTGCCAGCGGGCCAGATGGCGCGGCCCCGACTTTTCCCACAGGCTCCGCGATCTGGGCGCGCTCCACATGGCCGTGACGCACGGGTGATCGGACAGGTTGCCGCCCACGCCCGGGCTGTCCGCGAGCACGGGGATGTCATGCTCGCGCAGGTGATCGGCCGGGCCGACGCCGGACAGCATGAGCAGCTGCGGGCTGTTGATCGCGCCGCCGGACAGGATGATCTCGGACTCGGCGTGCGCCACCTCCTCAACACCCCGGCGCAGGTAGCGAACGCCGACCGCCTTGCCGCCTTCGATGATCACTCCGGTGACCAGGGCGTCGGTCTCGATCGTCAGGTTCGCCCGGCCGGCCGCCGGGTGCAGGTACGCGTCGGCCGCCGACCACCGTCGCCCGGCCTTCTGGGTCACCTGGTAGTACCCGACTCCATCCTGGGCGGGACCGTTGAAGTCGTCGTTCGCGGGAAGCCCCGCCGCCTTGGCCGCGGCGACGAAATCGCCGGTCAGGCTGCTCTTGGACGTCAGGTCCTGAACACTGAGCGGCCCGGACCCGCCATGGTAGGCGGATGCGCCCCGTGAGTTGCACTCGGCACGCAGGAAATAGGGGAACAAGTCGGTGTAACCCCAGCCCTCGCACCCGTAGTCATCGCGCCAGGAGTCGTAGTCGTGTCTGCTGCCGCGGATATAGATCATCGCGTTGATCGACGACGAGCCGCCGATGACCCGGCCGCGCGGCCAGTAGATCGAACGGCCCCCAGCCCGGTCCTGCACCGTCGTCTGGTAGTTCCAGTCGTAAGCACTCTTGAACAGCAGGTTCACCGCGGCCGGAATGTGGATCTCATCGGCGGTGTCCGGCGGGCCGGCCTCCAGTACCAGGACGCGCGCGTCCGGGTTCTCGGTGAGGCGCGAGGCCAGCACGCACCCAGCGCTGCCGGCGCCGACGATGATGTAGTCGTACACGGCCTGTCCTTCCCCGGTGCTGTTGGGCGCGGCGCCACGTTCGGCCGGGGCCGCCGGCTAGCCGGGCGTTCGGCGCCGGCAGCCGCGCGCTGGCCCGTTAGTGCCAAGCTTGTTGCCGTGAACCAGCGTATCGGGTGATTTATGCCCTGCTCTACTAATTTGACGGAATGGGTGAGACCAGCTCGTGGTCGCTGCCTTCTTAGGCAAAAAAAGCGCGCTCCCGGCCCTTGAGCCGGGAGCGCGCATCCCCCCACCATGTGCGGCCCCTCGCACTACCCGGCGGGCCCCCGAGAACCGCCGGGTGACCGAGGTGCCGCGAGCCGCCTAGCGGCTCTTCGGGCCGATTACGGACCCGGATCCGCCACGGCCGAAACTCCGCTGAAACCAGCAGAGCGACCGCACGCTCCTATCACTCTTAGTATCTGTACGATCTCATATCGTGTTCGCATTGTGAATACCCCACGTCAGACTGCCTGACACCTGCGAGCTTGACGGATAAATCCAGGCGCGCGATGAGCGCTGTCAAGGTGGCGCAATCCCCTGCAGGCAACGGGATTTCGGACACCCAGGGATCTGGCCGTGGCACGGCGACAATTTTCCGCGCTCACCAGGTGGCCCGGTCACCGGGTCATTGCGCGCAAATACTGCAAAGCGGTTGTAACCGCGGCCACAGCCAGGCCGTGCCCGTTAGCCGGGCCGGGAACCCACCATGCCGTCCCGATAGCGTTGGGCTATGCCACAAGACCGCGATAAGCCCGTCGTCCTGTCCAAGATCTATACCCGCACCGGGGACAGCGGCACGACGGCGCTTGGCGACATGAGCCGAGCGAGCAAGACAGATCCGCGACTGGCGGCCTACGCCGATACCGACGAAGCCAACAGCGCCATCGGTGTCGCGGTCACGATGGGCCAGTTGCCAGCGGACATCAGCCAGTTGCTGATCCGCATCCAGAACGAGCTGTTCGACGTGGGTGCAGACCTGTGCAATCCGGTCTCGGAGAGTCCCGCCTATCCCCCGCTCCGGGTTGATGACAGCTATATCACCAGGCTCGAGCAAGCCTGCGACGACTTCAACGAGGGACTGCCGGTCCTGCGCAGTTTCGTGCTTCCGGGCGGCAGCGCCGCGGCTGCGCTGCTGCACGTGGCCAGGACGGTGGTACGGCGGGCCGAGCGAACCACCTGGGCGGCGCTTGAAGCGCATGCCGACAGCATGAACCCGCTGGCTGCCCAGTACCTGAACAGGCTGTCGGACCTCCTGTTCATCCTCGCGCGCCGGGTCAACGAGCCGGGCGGCGAGCTGCTCTGGAAGCCAGGCGGCGACCGCTAACCTGCCCGACTGGGGCTGGTCAGCCAGCCTGGCCGGGCTGCCACCACTAGCGCCCGGGCGTACCGGAGTTCGGCCGGCTCCTCGGGGCTCCCAGCCGCCGGTCCGGCCGCCTCGATGGCCGCGTCAAGGGCCGCCTGCGCGGCCGCTGCGTCGACCTCGGTGCCCATCTGGCCGTACCGCGCCAGGATCGATACCCGGTTGTCGGCCACCGACAGGAAGCCGCCGGTCACCGCTGCGAAGACATCGGGATCGCTCGGGTTGTCCGGCCTGATCTGCACCAGGCTGCCCTCCGCCAGAATGCCGATAACCGGGGCATGGTCGGTCAGCACGCCGATCTCGCCGTCCAGCGTCCTGGCGATAACGAGCTGCGCCTCGCCGGCCCACAGCTCGCCTTCGGGGTTGACCAGTTCAACCTGGAGTGTCACCTGGCCACCTCACGCGTCCCGGCCACTGTCACGAAGGCTCCGGCCTCGGTCACTGCCGCTCCATGTCCTTGGCCTTCTTCTCGACGTCTTCGATACCGCCGCACATGAAGAACGCCTGCTCCGGAAGGTGGTCGTACTTGCCCTCGGTGAGCGCCTTGAAGGAAGCGACAGTCTCGTCGAGGCTGACAAAGACGCCCGGCTGGCCAGTGAACTGCTCGGCCACGAACATCGGGTGCGACAGGAACTTCTCGATCCGCCGGGCCCGCTGGACCGTCACCTTGTCTTCCTCGGAAAGCTCGTCGATGCCGAGGATCGCGATGATGTCCTGCAGCTCGGTGTACCGCTGCAGGATGCGCTGAGTCTCCCGGGCAACCGCGTAGTGCTCCTCGCCCACATAGGCCGGAGCCAGGATCCGGGACGTCGAAGCCAGCGGGTCCACCGCCGGGAAAATGCCCTTCTGGGTGATCTCGCGCGACAGGGCCGTCGTGGCATCCAGGTGCGCGAACACGGTGGCCGGTGCCGGGTCGGTGTAGTCGTCAGCAGGCACGTAGATCGCCTGCATCGAGGTGATCGAGTGACCTCGGGTCGAGGTGATCCGCTCCTGCAGCTGGCCCATCTCGTCCGCCAGGGTCGGCTGGTAACCCACCGCCGACGGCATGCGGCCGAGCAGGGTCGACACCTCCGAGCCGGCTTGGGTGAACCGGAAGATGTTGTCGATGAACAGCAGTACGTCCTGCTGCTGTTCGTCGCGGAAGTACTCGGCCATGGTCAGCGCGCTCAGGCCAACCCGCAGCCGGGTGCCTGGCGGTTCGTCCATCTGGCCGAAGACCAGCGCCGTGTCCTTGATGACGCCTGACTCGGTCATCTCCAGGAACAGGTCATTTCCCTCACGGGTGCGCTCGCCCACCCCGGCGAAGCAGGACACGCCACCGAAGTTCTTCGCGACCCGGGTGATCATCTCCTGGATGAGCACGGTCTTGCCCACGCCCGCGCCGCCGAACAGGCCGATCTTGCCGCCCTTGACGTAAGGGGTCAGCAAGTCGATGACCTTGATACCGGTCTCCAGGATCTCCGTCCGCGGCTCAAGCTGGTCGAACGGCGGCGGCTCGCGGTGAATGGACCAGCGCTCGGTGATGTTCAGCGACGCGGTCGGGCACGTCCAGCGACTCACCGAGCACGTTGAAGACGTGGCCCTTGGTCACGTCGCCGACCGGGACGGTGATCGGGCCGCCGGTGTCGGTCACGACCGCGCCCCGGACCAGGCCGTCGGTCGGCTGCATCGAAATGGCCCGGACCGTGTCATCACCCAGGTGCTGGGCGATCTCCAGGGTCAGCGTCCTGGTAATGCCCTCGAGCGTCACGTCCACGTGCAGGGCGTTGTAGATCTGCGGCATCTCCTCGGTGGCGAACTCGACGTCCACGACCGGGCCGATCACCCGGGCTACGCGGCCGGAGGCCGTCGGGGTGGCCGGGCCGCGGCTGCGGTGGTCTCTGCGGTAGCGGTCATGATGCTCACTTACTCCCTGATCGCGTCGGCCAGCGCGTTCGCGCCGCCCACGATTTCGCTGATTTCCTGCGTGATCTCGGCCTGCCGTGCCTTGTTCGCTTCCCGGGTGAGCTGGTCGATCAGCTCGTGCGCGTTATCGGTGGCCGACTTCATTGCGCGCCGTCGCGCGGCGATCTCGGACGCCGCCGAATCCAGCAGCGCGTGGAATAGCCTGCTCTCCACATACCACGGCAGTAGCGCGTTGAGAACATCCTCCGGTGATGGCTCGAACTCATAGATCGGCATCGGGCCGGTTGGTGGCGGCTCATCAGTCTCCTCGATTTCCAGCGGCAGCAGCCTGCGCACCACCGCCTTCTGCGTCAGCATGGAGACGAATTCTGTGTACACCAGGTGGATCTCATCGACGCCGCCGTCTTCGGCGGCACGCTCATAAGCATCCAGCAGCGCGCCGGTGATCTCGGCGGCGTTCAGCTGCCTGGGGGTGTCGGAGAACCCGCTCCACTCGGCCGCGATCTCACGGCCGCGGAACCGGTGCCAGCCGATGCCCTTGCGCCCGGCCACGTAGTGGCACGACCTCCAGCTGCTGGTTCTCCAGCAGTCCGCGCAGGGCCTGCGCCTCCCGCATCACGTTGGCGTTGAAACCGCCGCAGAAACCTCGGTCGCTGGTCAGGATGACCATCGCGACCCGCCGCGGTTGCGGAGCCGGCCTGGTCAGCGGATGGTCAATCTGCTCCGACCTGCTGACCACCGCCTCCACCGCACGGGTCAGCTCCCTGGCGTAAGGCGCAGCCGCGTGCAGGCGCTGCTGTGCCTTGATGATCCGCGAGGACGCGATCAGCTCCTGGGCGCGCGTGATCTTGGCGGTGGACTGGACCGTCTTGATCCGCCGCCGTACCGCGCGAAGCTGGGCTCCCATGCTGGGTAATCCGCCTATTCTGTCTCGGCCGGAGGACTGAACTTCTTGATCGGATCCGACTCGACGGCGCCGGGGGTGAGCGGCTCGACAGGCTCCTCAGCCACCAGCAGCTCACCGCTGCTGACCTCGAAACCGTTCCGGAACTGCTCGATCGCGTCCTTGAGCGCCACCACGGTGTCGTCGCTCAGGTCGCCGGTCTCCCGGATCGCGGCGAGGATTCCCGGCTGGTTGCGCTGCAGCTCCTCCAGGAACTCCATCTCGAACCGCCGGATGTCGTCAACCGGGACGTCGTCGAGGTAGCCCTCGTTGCCTACCCAGACGGAGACGACCTGCTGCTCGACCGGGAACGGGCTGTACTGCGGCTGCTTGAGCAGCTCGACCAGCCGTGCGCCGCGCTCAAGCTGCGCGCGGGAGGCGGGGTCCAGGTCAGAGGAGAAGGAGGCGAACGCCTCCAGGTCACGGTACTGCGACAGCGCGAGCTTAAGTCCGCCGGCCACCTTCTTCATGGCCTTGACCTGGGCGTTGCCGCCGACCCGGGACACCGAGATACCGACGTTGATGGCCGGGCGGACACCGGAGTTGAACAGGTCAGTCTCCAGGAAGATCTGGCCGTCAGTAATCGAGATGACGTTGGTCGGGATATAGGCCGAGACGTCGTTCGCCTTGGTCTCGATGATGGGCAGGCCGGTCATGGACCCGCCGCCCAGTTCGTTGGACAGCTTGGCGCAGCGCTCCAGCAGCCGGGAGTGCAGGTAGAACACGTCGCCGGGGTACGCCTCGCGGCCCGGCGGGCGGCGCAGCAGCAGCGAGATCGCGCGGTATGCCTCGGCCTGCTTGGTCAGGTCGTCGAACACGATCAGCACGTGCTTGCCCTGGTACATCCAGTGCTGGCCGATCGCCGACCCGGTGTACGGGGCCACGTACTTGTACCCGGCCGGGTCGGATGCCTGCGCCATCACGATGGTGGTGTACTCCAGCGCACCGGCATCATCGAGCGTCGGCCCGCACCGAGGAAACGGTGGAGCCCTTCTGGCCGACCGCCACGTAGATGCAGCGAACCTGCTTCTTCGGGTCGCCTGACTCCCAGTTCTGCTTCTGGTTGATGATCGTGTCAATGGCGATCGTGGTCTTGCCGGTCTGCCGGTCACCGATGATCAGCTCGCGCTGGCCACGGCCGATCGGGCGTCATGGCGTCGATGGCCTTGATGCCCGTCTGCAGCGGCTCGGTCACCGGCGCGCGCTGCACGACCGATGGAGCCTGCAGCTCAAGCTGCCGTTGCTCCAGGCGCGCCCTCGATCGGGCCGAGGCCATCGAGCGGCTGGCCCAGCGGGCCGACCACGCGGCCGAGGTAGCCATCGCCGACCGGCACCGACAGCACCTCGCCGGTCCGCTTGACCCGCTGGCCTTCCTCGATCTGGCTGAACTCGCCGAGCACGACGACGCCGATCTCGCGGACATCCAGGTTCAGCGCGATGCCGCGGGTGCCGTCCTCGAACTCCAGCAGCTCGTTAGCCATCGCCGACGGCAGGCCGGACACCCGCGCGATGCCGTCGCCGCACTCGACGACCGCGCCGACCTCCTCGGTGGAGGCGGTTCCGGGCTCGTAAGCCTCGACGAAACGCTCAAGCGCGTCCCGGATCTCTTCCGGCCGGATTGTCAGCTCCGCCATCTTCTTCGTGTCCTTCGCGTCGGGTTCTGTTCTGTCTGTCGGGTCTGTCGGGTCTGTGTCGGTCTGCCTGACGAGCACGGGCTGTCGATCAGGACGCCAGCCTGCGGCGTGCCTCGGCAAGGCGGGTCGCCACACTGCCGTCGATGAGCTCGTCCCCGACCCGGACGGTCATGCCGCCCGCTATCCGGGGGTCAAGCACGACGTTCAGGTGCACCTGGTGGCCGTAGCTGGCGGCCAGTGCCGCGGCCAGCCGGCCTGCGCTGCTCGCTGGTGAGCGCGACCGCCACATGAACCTCCGCGACGAGCCGCTCCCGGCGGCGGGCCGCCAGCCGGGCGTATTCCTCCAGGCTCAGGTCCAGGCTTCGGCCGAGCGGATTCACCGCCGCCTGCACGATCAGCCGCAGTGCCTCCGGGGTGACCTTGCCGGCTAGCAGGCTGTCGAGCAGCGAGCGCTTGGCGTCAGCGGGGAGGAACGGGTTGGTCAGGGCGATCCGTAGCGCTGGCTGGCTCGCCACGATCCGGCTGAACCGGAACAGCTCGTCCTCCAGGTCGTCGAGTCGCCCCTCCTGCTCGGCAGCGGCCACGATCGCCTGCACCGCCAGCTGCTCGACCGCGTCGGTCAGATCTCCGGGCGCCGACCAGCGGGCCGCGGCGGCCGCGGCGACCAGGCCGGCTGCGCGTCGCTGATCTTGCCTGCCAGCACTGAGCTGGCCAGGTCGCTCCGCGCCGCGGACGACCTGGACGGGTCGCTCAGCGCCCGGCGCAGCACCGACTGGCTGGCCAGCAGCCCGGCGACGGCGAACAGCTCGTCGCCAGCGCCGCAGCCGTCTGCGGGCTGGCCGTCAGCGGCCCGAGCCGATGCTCGACCTCGGCAAGGGATGCCCTGCTGATGCCCCTCATGACGATGCCCGCGCCCCTGACGCCGCGCTCTGGCTGCCATCGAGGTCGGCCAGGAACCGGTCGACGACCCGGCTCTGCCTGGCTTCATCATCCAGCGCCTCACCGACGATCTTGCTGGCCAGCTGCACCGAGAGCGTGCCGATCTCGGCCCGCAGCGAGGCGAACGCCTGCTGCCGGTCGGCCTCGATCTGCGAGTGACCGGCCTCGATGATCCGGCGCTTCTCCGCCTCGCCTTCGTCGCGCAGCTGCACGCATGATCTGGGCGCCTTCCTCCCGGGCCTGCTCACGCAGCCGGGAGGCCTCGTGCCGGGCCTCAGCCAGCAGCGCCTGGTACTGCTCACGCAGCCGGTTCGCCTCGGCCT
>CAWCHF010000010.1:0-282202 GCA_963795265.1 uncultured Actinomycetota bacterium
GGGTCGAACCGCCGACCTTCCGCTTTTCAGGATTAGGGATCTCTGTCTACGCCAAGCCACTCACGTCTGAATGCATGCTCAGAGGGCGGCGGTGGCCTGACGTCGACGTGCATGAACGTGCATGTATGAGACTAGAAATGAGACTGTAGCCAGGCACCGCCTGCGCGGCTAAGCCGTGGTCTGAGTCTCTTAATGCGAGCTAGGGAAATCCGAATCTTGACAACTGAACATAGGCACATACGCAAAGGGTGTTGAGTGGGGCCTGAACCTTGGTCTGCCGACAGCATGACAGTCCGGCGGGATGATCAACTAGGTCGAGTCCTGACCGGAGGCCGAGGTTGGCAAGGCAGCAGTCATCCGTGTGCGGCTAGGAAGATGGCGTCGAGAACGCGATGCCAGTCCAGTTCGGTCATCGGTGAGGGCACTGCGGCCGACACTGCCGACATCGCGCTGAGCATTCGTTCTCGCTGCAGTGATACGGGGCATCCAGCGCGATCGGCCAGGCGCTGCGCAGTCTCAGTGAAGCGGGGCTGGCGGACGAACCTTGCCAGCGACGCGGTCGGCGGCGCGGCAGTAATGCCCTGATCATCTTGCTCCACAAGCTCGACGCGCAGATTGGCGCCCAGCGCTCTGGCCAGCGCTGTCAGGGCGGTCAGTGTCGGGTTTCCCCGCCCGTTTTCCAGGTTGGCGATGTACGGAACCGACAAGCCTGCGCGGACGGCGACGGCTGCGATGGTCTCGCCTGCTGCGGTGCGCCTGGCCTTCATCCGAGCGCCAAGATCTAGTATCTCCACAAGACAATCCTTGCATACAAGTGTCGCATCAGAATACCGTACTGAAGGTAGCCCGACCCGCCAAGCCAACCACCCAGGAGCGGTAGGGCGATGCGACACCTAACAGTTCGGAGATAACGGTGGCTAGCCAGCTGGGCAGGTTGCATCGGCTGCTTCTGGTCCGGAATGGCTCATTCGGCTTGCTGTGGACGGGCCAGCTCCTGTCGGCCATCGGGACCTGGCTCATGATCGTGGCGGTGCCCGTCTTCGTTTTTCACCTCACGCACTCCGCTCGCAGCACCGGTCTTGCCTTCGCTGCCGAGGTGGTGCCCATGGTGGCGCTCGGCCCGGTCGCGGGCGTCTTCACGGACCGCTGGAGCAGACGCCGGACCATGATCACATCGAACGTCTTGCGCGCTGGCAGCGTCCTCTTGCTGGTCTTCCTCACCAGCCAGGACCGCGTCTGGCTTCTCCTGACGTCCGTGATTGCGGAAAACGGCTTCGGCATGTTCTTCACTCCCGCCTACCGGGGAGTCGTGCCGTTTGTAGTAGGACGTGACGCCGACCTGGAGTCGGCCAACGCATGGAACACCGCGGCAAGCGGCATTACCCGGCTAGCGGGAGCACCCCTAGGAGGAGTTGTATACCTGGCGATGGGGTTCAGGTCGGTGGTCATGCTGGACGCTGTCTCGTACATCATTTCAGCTTCGTGCATCCTGCTCATGCCTGCGCTTCGCGGGGCGGCCAAATCGGCGGCGCCGACTGCTGAGGCACTAGCCGAACCCCTGCAGCCGGGTTACCTGCAGGTCGTTGCAGGCGAGTTCCGGGCCGGTGTTTCCCAACTCTTGCACGATCGCGTGCTCAGCGTCCTGGCCGGCGTAACCGCGCTGTTCCTGCTCGGCAACGGCGCGCTAACCGCGCTGCTCATCCCCTACATCGCGACCGACCTGCGCGGCGACGCGAAACGAGTAGGAATCCTGCTGTCCGCGCTTGGCGCAGGTTATCTGCTCAGCGCATATGTGGGCAGGAAAATCTGCGCCAGCCCGCACCTGCGGGCCAGCCTGATCAGCCTCATCGCCGGCATCGTCATCGCCTTCGCCGGGTTCTTCAACTCACGCTCGTTCCCCGCCGCGCTCGTCTTCATCGGACTGGCTGGCATGCCCGGGGGCGCCTTCCTCATGCTCGAACAAACTCTCGTCCAGCGCCTGGCACCAGACGACATCATCGGAAGAATCAGTGCCGCCTACCTGACCATAGAGAACAGCGCAACACTCCTCGGCGCGCTTCTGGCCAGTCTCCTGGAACATGCAATCGGCATCACTACGACACTCAACTCGGCAATCGCAGTTATAGCAGCCGGCGGCGCCTTGGCGATTCTTACGCCCAGAGCCGGTACCTCTGGAAATCATGCGCCGGCAAGATCTGAGACAGGTGCGCCGCGAGTCGTCAGCTCTATCGTCGGCCCGGCCGGTGCCGGGGCGACAAACCGATGAGCTGAGACTGAGCCGGGCCTGGTCGTTGCGTGGCGACCGTCCGCTTGCGGTAAATGAGACTGGAATGGGACTACAGGCCGCCTGCCGGGACCTGAAACGATCACCGGCAGGGTATAACAGCAGGTCAGAGTGGTGGTCAGGGGCGGGGTCGAACCGCCGACCTTCCGCTTTTCAGGCGGACGCTCGTACCAACTGAGCTACCTGACCAGGCCGGGCATCACGAGTCCCTGGACACGGAGCCCCTGACGCCGGACTGAGCGGTCCTGACGGGATTTGAACCCGCGACCTCCACCTTGACAGGGTGGCGAGCACTCCGAGCTGCTCTACAGGACCACGCGTTATGCTGGCCGATGAACCAGCGTGCCCCCAACGGGATTCGAACCCGTGCCGCCGCCTTGAAAGGGCGGTGTCCTAGGCCGCTAGACGATGGGGGCTCGACGGATCTCGCCGCCTTGCCCGTGGCGCCCGCCGTCGGGGACCGCCCCAGCATAGGGGACGAACGGCACTGCCGGCAAAGCGGCCAGGCCTTCCACCAGCCCACGGGCATCAGCGCCGCCCGTCGCCTGACTGCACGGCAGCCGCCGTCGGTCAGGTCCCGCTCTTGTTGACGATCTTCTCGGCTATGGAGCCGGCTCGCCCTCCTCCGGCACCAGGCCCAGGCCAGCAGGTAGGCAATGCGCCGAAGCCGCCGAACAGGCCAGCACAGCGAAGACCACCCGGATCAGGTTGACGTCGATCCCGAGTAGTCGGCCAGCCCGGCGCACACGCCCGCAGCCAGCGGCCCTTGAGCTTGCGTTCCAGCCGCTTGCCGCCGCCCGCCCGGTCCCGGGACCAGTCTGGGCCGCCGTCGCCGTCGTCATGTCATCGCTCATATGGCCATGATGCCCGATTCCGGCTGCGCATCACCGCGTCCCGGCGCACGGGCGCGCATACGCTAGCGGCCGAAGGCCTGCAGAGAGGACCAGCCATGCCGCGCAGCTACCGACCCGGCGCCGACCGACCTGCTTCGCATCGACGATGAGCTGAGCGACGACGAGCGGCTGGTCCGCGATACCGTCCGGAAGTTCGCCGCGGACCGGATCCTGCCGAACATCGCGGACTGGTTCGAGGCGGGCACGCTGCCCAGGGAGCTGTTCCCCGAGATCGGCAAGCTCGGCCTGCTCGGCATGCACCTCACCGGCTACGGCTGCGCCGGGATGGGCGCGATCGCCTACGGCGTCGCCTGCCGCGAGCTGGAGGCCGCCGACTCCGGGCTGCGCAGCCTGGTCTCGGTGCAGGGGTCGCTGGCGATGTTCCCGATCTGGAAGTACGGCTCGGACGAGCAGAAGGACGAATGGCTGCCGCGGATGGCCGCCGGCGAGGCCGTCGGCTGCTTCGGCCTGACCGAGCCGGACCACGGTAGCGACCCGTCGAGCATGAAAACCCGTCGCGAAGCAGGAACGGGGCCGACTGGGTTCTCAGCGGTTCCAAAATGTGGATCACCAACGGCGGGATCGCCGACATCGCCGTCGTCTGGGCCAGCACCGACGACGGCATCCGCGGCTTCCTGGTCCCGCGCGGCGCCCGCGGGTTCACCACGCGCAACATCCACAAGAAGCTGTCGCTGCGCGCCTCCGTCACCTCCGAGCTGCACTTCGACGACGTCAGGCTGCCCGGCAGCGCGGTGCTGCCCGGCGTGCGCGGACTCAAGGGCCCGCTGTCCTGCCTGTCCGAGGCCCGGTTCGGCATCTTGTGGGGCGTGACCGGCGCGGCCAGGGCCTGCTTCGAGTCGGCCGCCGAGTACGCCCGGACCCGCGAGCAGTTCGGCCAGCAAGATCGGCGGCTTCCAGCTGACCCAGCGCAAGCTGGCCTGGATGCTCGCCGACCTGCAGCGCGCCCAGCTGCTCGCGCTGCATCTCGGCCGCCTGAAGGAGGCGGGCACGATCACGCCAGAGCAGGTCAGCCTCGGCAAGATGAGCAACGTCAGGACCGCGATCGACATCGCCCGCGAGGCCAGGACGATCCTCGGGGCGAACGGCGTGACCCTCGAGTACCCCGTCATCCGCCACGCCAACAACCTGGAGTCGGTGCTGACCTACGAGGGCACCGAGGAGATCCACACGCTCGCGCTCGGCCAGGCGATCACCGGCATCTCGGCCTACCGCTAGCAGCACAACGGCGGTGCCTGTAAGCGCGTACCTGGAAGCGCGGTACCCGGAAGGCTTCCCGTCAGCACCGACGGATCGCCTTCCGGGTAACGGCGCCATGTCCGCTTAGATCACAGGTGCTTGCACTGGCCGTGCTTACCGCGGAACGCGATGTTGGGCTTGCCGTGGGAATCACCGAACGTCGGCTTCGGCACGTTGCCGCTGCAGTAGAGCCCGCCACGGATCAGGTTCGTCGCTATTTCCGGCGAGTCGAATGCGATACCGGGAATCGTGGTATTGGTCATATTGTCATTGACCAGTACATTGCCCCGAACATGTGCGCGGAACAGGCCGAGGAAGCAGGTGTCGAGACCTAGGTACTCGAGATTCCCGCCAACGGAGCCGTCTTCGAAGGTGAAGTAGTTGGGCAGGCCGAACGAGTCCGTCGTCGTGCAGCCGGTGTTATCGATGCTGCCGTCAATCTCGTAGCTGCCCTGCACGGCGACGTCGTGCCAGATCATTTCGAGCGGGTTGGTGGCGGTCACGCTACCGCCCACGACATCCCGCGGCGCGCTCGTGCAGGGCGGGCCGAACGCTGCGGGATTGCAGCCGACATCAAGGGTCCCGCCCTCGTCGACCTCGACGTTTCCCTGCACGATCAGCGTTCCGTTGGTGATGGCGTCGAAGCTGGCGGCTACGCCGACCCGAAGGTTGCCGGTGACCGTGACCGTGCCAACGTCAGTCAGCTGGCAGGATCCGATCACCAGCAGCGAATTATAAATGCCGGGAAATACGATTCCGGACGAGCAGGTCGTCCGGCTGAAATGTCTGCTGGATGCGGCGGACGCCATTGTCGATGGAATGATCAGCACGGCCAGGCCGGCCAGTGCTATAGCGACGGACGATATTCCTGTCCGGCGCAGTTTCGCGGTCCTCATAAAGCTCCCCAGTTGCCTTGGTTCTGGAGCCTGACCCGGTTTAAGGCCGGCCCGTACCAGGGGCATCGTCGCGAAAAGCAATATCGTGACGCCGGAGAGTTACCAGGCAGGAGTCTGTCCGGAAAGATCATCAACTGAGTACCCTCACGGGGTGACCAGCGGGAGCGAGATGAAGCCAGCCAATGCGAGTCCGGTGAACGGACCCGACCGTGCCGCCGCCCGCCGGGCGCTCGCCGCGATCCTGGCTGCGGCGGCGGCCGGCCAGTTCCCGCCAGCAGACGGGGCGGTGACCTTCCTGTCCCAGCCCGGCGCCCGCGACGCCGGCGTGATCGGTTTCACCGGCCACGCAGTGATATTCGCCGACGCCGAACGGTCCTGGCTGTCAGCTCAGCTGCCCGCCGGTGACCTGTCCGCCCCGCTCAGCCCGGACTTCCTCGCCGCGCTCGGCGCGCAAACCGGCCGGGTCGTCCACAACATCGACATGCTGACGTGCGCGGGCGCGCTGCCGGGGCTGCCCGCGCTGGAACTGCAGGCCGAAACAGCACACGCACACCCGCGGATCACCAGGGCGCTGCACTACCGCGACGACGTCAGCGCGTGGCGAACCGAAGGCGGTGTGCTGCTGCTCGGCCGAGGGGTGGCCGGGCGGTGGGAAGTCGCGATCGAGGTCGACCCGGCGCACCGTGACCGGGGAATGGGCACCCGGCTGGCCCGCGCGGCCCGGCACCTGGTTCCCGGCGGCGCCACGTTGTGGGCCCAGATCGCGCCGGGCAACGCGGCCAGCGTCCGGGCTTTCCTCGCGGCCGGATTCCGCCCGATCGGGGCCGAGGCACTGCTGGCCAGGCGCGGCTGACGCCCGGCACACGTGCTCGCAGCCCGCGTGAAAGAATCCCGCCGTGGCTGCCGTTCCCCGGCGCAACCCGGCTGACCGGCCGGAGCCTGCCCGCAGCGCCGACTCCGGCGAGCGGTCGCTTATCGCCGTGCTGTTGACCCTGACCATGCTCAGCGGGCTCGTCGATGCCGTGTGCTACCTCGGGCTGGGGCGGGTCTTCACGGCAAACATGACAGGAAACGTGGTCGTGCTCGGCTTCGCCGCCGCTGGTGCGCCCGGGTTCTCGGTCACCGCCAGCCTGACCTCGCTCGGCTTCTTCCTGGCCGGGGCGCTCGCGGGCGGCCTGACCAGCCGCAACGTCACCAGGCGGAGCCGCCTGCTGGTCACTGCGATCGGAACCGAAGTCGTGTTCGTGGCGGCGGCTGCGATCGTCGCCTTCGCGGCCAGCACGGTCGGGACCGGCTGGGCCCGGTACACCGTGATTGCGATGCTGGCGGTTGCCATGGGGGTCCGGAATTCGGTGATCCGGCGGCTGGCGATCCCGGACATGACGACCACGGTGCTCACGCTGACCCTGACTGGCCTGGCGGCCGACTCGAGCCTGGCGGGCGGCAGTAATCCGCGGGCGGGGCGCCGCAGCGCCGCGGTGCTCGCCATGCTGATCGGCGCTTTCACCGGCGCTGCGCTCTTCCTGCACCGGGGCGCGGCACTCCCGCTGGCTATCTCGGCCGCGGTCGCCGGTGTCGCCGCGGTTGTCATTGTGGCCGGGCCCGCGGCCAGTCATCTCGACAAGGAGTGATGCACACGTGTCCGCCACCGTGGTGGTAACCGATAACCGGGACGCTTCGCGGCTTGAGGCTAGCGTCGACAGCGACATCGCCGAGCTGATCTACCGGCTGCGGGCGGGCCGGCTCGTGCTGATTCACACCGGAGTGCCCCCATCGCTCGAGGGCCGCGGTGTCGGCGGCAAGCTGGTGCAGGCAGCAATCGACTGGGCCGAGCGCGATGGGCTGGTGGTCGTACCGCTGTGCCCGTTTGCACGCGGCTGGCTCAAGCGGCATCCAGATGCCGCCAGCAAGGCCGACATCGACTGGGGCGACGCGACCGCGTGAGCTTGCCGGACAGCGCACTGGCCGGCCGCTGCTCGCGGCGCCGCCGTTTGTCAGCTCGGGCCGCCGGAAACCAGCGTGTCGCTGTACTCGCGCGCCCCGGCCATTGCGGCAGCCAGCACCGAGCGCAGACCACGGCCCTTGCCCCGGCTCGCCAGCACGCTGGCCCGGCAACCGGCCACGAGCAGCACCCGGCAGCGAGTCTCGGCGAGCCAGCCGGCGGCTTGCGCAGCGGTAAGCCCATCGGGCCTGAGCAGCGGCCGTCCAAGATGCTGAGCAGCCCGCACGGTCTCCTGGCAGCCGGAACCGCCCGCCGGGTCGAGCAGCAGCACGGCGTCGGCAAGGTAGACGCACGTCCAGGTCCGGTAGCGGAAGCTGGCCGAGGGCAGTTCGTGGCACACGGCCCCGGCCAGTCGCCGCCTGCGCGCGTCGGTGAGGGCGCCGTCCTCCTGCCGGTATCCGGCCGGGAACACCACGTGCACGCTGAGCCCGGCCCGCAGCGCGGCCAGCGCCGCATAGGAGTCGACGCCGGTCTGGCCGCCGGTCAGGATCGTCAGGCCCGGCCCGGCCCGGACGTCGCGCACGCAGCCCCGCTTCCTGCCAGTCCCGCGTCATGCTCGGGCTGTCGCTACCGCGGCGCGACAAGCAACGTCTGCAGTCCGGTGCCGCAGACTCCGGACTGATCCCACAGCAGCGTCTCGGCCAGGCCGGTCCCCGTTCCCCCCATGGTCGTGAGCGCGTCCAGCAGCAGCCACTCTCCGACCGGGTCCCGGTGCAGGACGACGGTCAGGTCAACGTTGATGAACAGATAGCGGGATGAGTCGAGGGCCGCGCCCACGCCGCTGCCGGAGTCGCCGATCAGCAGCGTCCGGCACATCGGCGAGAGTTCCTCGCCTTCGATCAGCGGAATGCGCGGCCGGCCCCAGGCCTGGCTCGGACCTGGCTGGTCGAAGCCGCCGGAGGCGAACCGCCAGTCGATCGCGGCGAGGTAGCCGTCCAGATGGCCGCCCGGGAAATCGCGGCGCAGCCTGGCTGGCGGGAATCGGCGGCACCGCTCCGCTCCTGGTGATCGCTGGCGTGCCGCGGAGAGCGTGGCGATCCGCCATCCCCTCGCCTGCAGTACTTCCTGGCCCCCGGACTCCAGGACGGTCTCCAGCAGGGCAACCCGCTTGCCCGGCCCGGACCGTCCGGGTGCGGGCGGTCAGCACGCCCACGGGAACCGGCCGCAGGATATCGACTGCCACTCTGGCCAGGCGCATGCCATCGGCAGGCTCATGTCGCTCGTAGCTCACGGGCAGCCAGCGCGGACGGCGGCCCGCCGTGCTGCGCGTCCGCGCTCCACGGTCCCGCCGTCGCCTCCGTCGCCCGGAAACGGCCGGGTCCGGCAGGCTCGAAGAAGCTGGTGTGCACAGCTCGCGATGTTATCGGGACGCCGCAGTGACCGAGATCACGACGTTGCCGACCTTCTGCCCTGTTTCCACGTACCGGTATGCCTCGACGATCTGGTCGAGTGCATACTGCCGGTCGATGACCGGCGTGAACTCTCCGGACTCGAGCAAGTCCCGGAGATACCCCAACGCCGCCCGGTCGAAATGCGGATAGGCGAAGAGCACCTTCTTGCCGCCGAGCAGCGGCGTAACGACGGGCAGGATCAGATTCAGGTAGCCCGGCCCTGGCCCCGTCGACATGAAGATCCCGCCTGGTTTCAGCAGCCGCTTGCAGCGCCCGAAACTTGACTTGCCAACGGCGTCGAAGACGACGTCATAGACCTCGCTATGGCCGTCGAAGTCTCCCGTGGAGTAGTCGATGACCTTGTCCGCGCCGAGCCCCGCGACCAGTGCGACGTTCTCGGTGCCGCAAACGGCGGTGACGCGGGCGCCGTGATTCTTCAGCAGCTGGACGGCCGCTGACCCGATGCCTCCGGACGCTCCGTAGACGAGGACATCCTGCCCGCTGCTGATCTTCGCCCGCCTGATGTGGGCGAGGGCGTAATGCGAGCCCTCGGTCGAAGCCGCTGCCTGCTGGTAGGTCAGGTTCGCTGGCATGACCGCGACCAGGCCGTCTTCGGGAACAACCAGGTACTCGGCGTGCGCACCGAACGGACCCTCGTTGTAGCCGAATACGCGATCGCCAACTGTGAACGCGGTCACCTGACCGCCGACCGCCGCGACCTGGCCGGCGAACTCGCTGCCGAGAATCGTTGCCCTGGGCCTGGCAAGCCCGGACACCAAGCGCATGATGACCGGCCTGGCTGCCCGGTAGTGGCAGTCAGTCCGGTTCACCGTCGTCGCGTGGACCCTGACCAGCAGCTCCCCGCTGCCAGCCGCCGGAGTCTCCACGTCCACGACCCGGACGACGTCTGGCGGCCCGTAGCTGCCATGAACGGCTGCCTTCATGGGCTGAATGGTAGCGATCCGGGCACCGTGGTGGTTTCGCCGCCGCACATCCGCGCGGCCGTGACCAGCGATTTCGACAGGAAAGGCTGGCAAGAGGGTCATTCATTCATTTCCGATTCATTCAGGCTCCATCTGTGGCTGTTACGGTCACGCTCGGCTATGGGAGCCGCATGCGCTGGGAGGGACACTGGCGCGCAACCCGACGAGACAGAGGAAGCGGCAGCACATGAAGCTAAATCGGTTTGCCCTGGGCGCGGGCGCTACGGCGCTTGCGGCAGTGGCCTGGATGGCTCTGCCGGGTGTGAGCTCGGCCAGTAGTGAGCATTCTGGCGTTCCTCACTACCGGCACATCATCGAGATCATGATGGAGAACACCAGCTACGGGACGATCATCGGCAACCCGCTTGCGCCGTCAATCAACGCGCTGGCAAACAAGTACGGCCTGGCCACGGACTACTTCGGGGTCACGCACCCGAGCGAGCCGAACTACGTAGCGAACGTCGGCGGCGACTACTTCGGGATCCAGGACGACAACCAGTTCTACTGCACGCCGGCGCTGGCGACCACCGACCCGAACTGCGCCGGCACCACCGTGGACCACACCGTCAACGCGCAGTCGATAGCCGACCAGCTAACAGCCGAAGGGCATGACCTGGAAAGGCTATTTCCAGAACCTGCCGCCGATCCCGCCGGCCAGCTGGTCATGACCGGGCCCAACGCCAACGGGCCGTACAGCTACAAGTGGCCGAGCAGCCCGATCGCGCTCTATGCCTCTAAGCACAACCCGTTCCTCAACTTCACCGGCACCCAGGGCGCACTGGCCAACATGGTGCCCGACACCCAGCTGTTCGCCGACCTGGCCACCAGCAAGCTGCCCAACTACAGCCTGGTCGTGCCCGACCAGTGCCACGACATGCACGGCACCGGCACCTGCGGCGACCAGAACCAGCTCATCTCAGCTTGGTGACGCCTACGTCGGCCAGGCGGTCGACGCCATCATGGGCTCCGAGGCATGGGAGCACGGCCGGAACGCCATCGTGATCACCTTGGACGAGGACGACTACTCCGACCGGGACAGCCTGGCACCGGCTGCTGCGGCGCCGACCCGGGCGGCGGCCACGTCGTGACCATCGTGATCACCAACAAGAGCGACCGCCACATCGTGGACGGCACCGCCTACAACCACTATTCGCTGCTGAAGACCATGGAGGCGGCGTTCGGCCTGCCGTACCTGGCCCACGCCGGCGACTCGGTCGTGCCGCTGATGACCCCGCTGTTCGACCCGAAGCACTAGATCACCACAGACGGCTGGCGTCGCCCCTGCTGGGCGCGACGCCAGCCGTTTTGCTTCGCCCGCGCCGGCCTGACATAGGGTTGTCGCGCAGGAGTCGGCAGCAGTCGTACAACGGAAGGAGCCTGGCCCAGAGCAGCGCACCTGCATACGTGCCGGAGCAGCCACAGCCAGAGCGCATAACCCCAGGTCAAAGACCTAGGGGCAGTCGGGGCGTTAGCACAACGGTAGTGCAGCGGACTTTTAATCCGTGGGTTCTGGGTTCGAGCCCCAGGCGCCCCACCAAATTGGTCATTGCACGAACCGCGTGACTAGTCTGCGGGTTGCCCTCGCCGGACGGCTTCAGTCCGGCGACATGGTCCGCGCTCGCCGGGCACGGTATCCGGAAGACGGGCACGATCCTGTCCGGTCCGGTGATCTTGATTTGTGCGACGAGGGTTTCGATGAGGGCCTTGCGCTGGGTGTCGGTGCCGGCGCGGATGACTGCGTCGATGTTCTCGGCGATCTGGAGAAGCGTGGCTGCTGGCGGTTCCTTCGGCTCATGGGCCAGCTCAGTGGTTAGCTCCTCGTGGCGGGCGCGTAGCTGTGCTGACCGGGCTTTGAGCTGGGCGAGCCGGGGGGCGAGGTCTTCGGGGTCGAGGGTGCCTTGCTCGAACGCAGTCAGGTACCGGTCGATCGCTGCGCTGGTCTTAGCCAGCTGGTGTTCGGTGGCGGCCAGCTCCGCGCGCCCGCCTGCTGCGCTGGCCGCGTGGGTGGCCTGCGCCATGGCGATGGCGTCGGCGATGAGAGTGTGCTGCTCGCGGTAGAAGCCGGTGAGCGCGGCGATCACGGCGTCCTCGACGGCGTCGGCGTCCAGGCGGCTGGCCGGGCAGCGCGCGGTGTCGTAGCGCAAGCGGGTGAAGCACGTGTAGTAGCGGTAGACGCGGCTGCGGCCGTGCGCGCGGGTTCCGATCATTGCCTTGCCGCAGGACGGGCAGCGCATCAGCCCGGTGAGCAGGTAGTCCGAGCCGTTCGCAGCGCGCTTGGAGTAGTTCTCGCCGCGAGCAGCCAGGATCCGCTGTGCGTCGGCAAAGGTGCCATCGTCGATGATTGCCGGTTGGCAGCCGGTGGCGGTGATGCCGCGGAAGGTCAGCTCGCCGAGGTAGACCCGGTTGGTCAGGACGCGCAGCACCTGATGGGCGGACCAGTTCCCGCCGGTTGTGGTGCGGTGACCCCGGTCGTTCAGCGTGCAGGCGATGGTGCGGCCACCGAGCCGGTCCCGCGTGTAGGACGCGTAGATGAGCCGGACGACGCCGGCCTCGCCATGATCTGGGATGAGCGTGCTGGTGGCGGGGTCGGGATGGTAGCCGAACGGGCGTCGGCCGCCTTTCCATTTGCCGGCGGCTGCTTTGCGTTCCATTCCTGCGATGACCCGGTCGATGATGGTGTCCCGTTCGAACTGGGCGAACATGCCGAGCATCTGTACCAGCATCCGGCCCATCGCGGTGGCGGTGTCGAATGGCTCGGTCGCCGACCGGAACACCACCCCGGCCCGGTCGAGGTCGTCCAGCAGAGTGACCAGGTCGCGAAGGCTGCGGGTGAGCCGGTCGACCCGGTAGACCAGCAGCACGTCGATAGCTCCGGCCCGTGCCGCCGCGAGCGCGCGCTGCAGGCCGGGCCGGGCGATGGTAGCGCCGGAGGCGTCGTCGGCGTACCGGGCGGCCTGGCGCCAGCCGGGCTGGGAGCTGATGTAGGCGGCCAGCCGGGTGTCCTGAGCTTCAATCGAGTAGGGCTGGTGCTCGTCGTCGGTGGACCGGCGGACGTAGACGCCGACCCGTACGTCACCGCCGCGGTCGGCCGTCCTCGGATGTGGGTTCGGTGCGTGTGTCATGACGTGGCTCTCGGGTTCTGGCGCGGTGATCGCGGGCATGTCCGGCGGCGTGGTCAGTGTCGCTCGCCGCGCCGTACAGGGGAAGCCGACTGGCAGGATGCTGGGCCCGGCCCCCCGCCACGCTGTGCTGCCAGGCGGTGATCAGCGCGGCGAGCGCCATGACCGCCTGTTCGCGCTGCCTGCGGCTCATCGGCTCGGTGGCGATGCGCTCCACGCGCACCGCCGGTGGCCGGTCGCTGGCGTGCTGACGCAGTGGTGGCATGGCAGTGCTGGCCCCGTGCGACCCGCTCGCTGACACCAGGAAAGTCCTGTTCAAGCGCGCCGTTTTGACGCCGCCCCCGGCGCCGGCCACAGAAGCCTTCGGCCAATGCGCCCGTCGCCTGCTGGTGACGGCAGATGCGGCGCGCACATCGGCCCGGTGCCCGCCGCACCGCCCGGCCCGCGGCTCGGAGCCGCCGTGCCGGTCAGCGCCCGCGACGTGCGCGCCGTGCGCCGCACAGGGCCGGGCGTCGGCTGCGTCCACAGTGGCCTGCAGCCTGCATTGCCGCCAGCTGGCGGCAATCGCCCACCTGCCCGCGCTCTCACGCCCGCCGCCGCATCGATCGTTGAAAACCCCTGACGGGGACATCAGTCTGGGAGCCCACCGGAAGGCCCGGACCGGCCGCAGCCTGCGTCGCAGGGCGCGGCCGGGTTACCGGTCTCAGCCGGAACCAGAAACGGGCCCCGGACTGGACCGGTGGATTGGAATCCGTACCGGCGGGGCGTCAATCTCTGGGTTGCGAGATGAACCATGGCCGGTCGGCATGCGGGGCAAGCCCGCATCGCACAAGCGGGCGCGACGGCATCAACTAGGTAGCGGATGCTGCGCAATGCGAATGCAATACACTGTTGTCATGTTCAAAGCCGTCCGCTACAGCGACTGGTCTGCCGATCACATCGCAGCGCACGGTGTGAGCATGGACGAGGTCCGGGAAGCGATGCTGGAGCGTCCTTACTGGGCCGCTCGCGGCCGCGACGGAACGACCCTGATATACGGCCGGACCTACGCAGGCCGCCACCTGCTGGTCGTCGTCCTCGACGAAGGGCAGGAGGCGTTCGTCGTGACCGCCAGAGACATGAATGAGGCCGAGAAAAAGACCTTCCGCAGGAAGGCACGATGAGCATGAGCAAAGATTCTGAGCAGCTTCCCCGGCCCGCATCCGAACTTGAGGAGCTGGCCGATTACTACGACAGCCACGACACCAGCGCGGAGATGGAGCAGGGGGAGTGGGTCGAGCCCCAGCCGATGGCGACTACCTCGCTCCGGCTGCCAGCAGACGTCATCGACCAGCTCAAGCGCCAGGCACGGGCGCGGCATGTGCGCTACACCAGCCACGTGCGGTCGATCCTGGAACGAGCCGCGCGTGGTGGACCGCCGCCTGAGATCGCCGACATCGCCGAGCGGCTGGAGCGGATCGAACAGGCCGTCACCGGCGGCCATGGTGCCGACGACCAGAAAACAGCCTGACTGCCCAGCCAAAGTCTGCGGTCGTTCGGGGAGTCCATCGCCCGCGAACCTGCCTCGCGGCCTGAACGGCATGCCATACGCCGACCGAACCGGACAGCGAGCACTCGTCTCTCATCGCCTACCCGGAATTGCATGCTCTGTTCGGCCTCTGCCGGAGCGGGGAACGGGCCAGGACGGCTGCCCTTGTCAGGACGTGAGCTGGGCTAGGCCCCGGCGCAGCCGCAGGCACGCGGTGGTGCCTGCCGCTACGGCGATCGCGCCAAGGATGGCGGCCGGGCCGAGCGTTCCGGCGGCGTCGCCGCGGACAGCGGCCCTGAGCATGCTGATCGCCCAGTAGGCGGGCGTGGCGGGCGCGACATGCTGGGCGATGGACGGCATCATGCTCAGCGGCAGCAGCGCCCCGCCGAGGGTGCTGAGCACTATGGCGGTGATGCTGGTGAACACGGCGAGCTGGCTGTGGCTGCGCACCAGGGTAGCGAGCAGCGACCCGGCTGCCAGCAGTGTCATACTCCAGACCAGCAGCGCGAGCAGCAGCAGGAATGGCGGCTCGGCCAGGCGCAGGCCGGCCACTGCGAGGCCGTAACTGATCACGACGGCCTGCTGCAGGAGGAGCACTGCGAGCACCGGCACGGCCTTGCCGATGAGCAGCTCAGCGGCGGTGGCGGGCGTCGCCTTCAGCATCTCCCAGGTCCGCCAGGTCCGCTCGGACAGCAGCGACATGCCGGCAATCTGCAGCGCCAGCGTGGAGGAGAAGACAAGCGGGCCTGTCACGTCCTGCGTGATGCCGCCGTCTGGCATCATCCGGATGAGTAGCGGCTTGGTCAGCCAGATAAGGATCATCGGCATGATCATGTACGTGACGAGGTCCGCCGGGTCGCGGCGGCGGAGCAGGAGGTTGTGCCGGGTCAGCGCCGCCACTCGGAGCGCGCTTGCCCGCACGCCGGTGCCGTCATGCAGCACTGGCCACCGCCTGGTACAGGTCATCGAGCGATGGCTCGGTGACCGACACACCGCGCAGCGGTTTGCTGATCGTGGTGAGCAGCTGGGCGAGGGTGGCAGCGGTATCGGCAGCGGCCACCCGGAGTATCTCGTCGCCGAGATCGAGGGTGACCTGGCCCGGCAGGCCCGATAGCAGCTGCTGAGCGGTGCCGCGGGCGATCACCCGGCCTCCTCGCGCGACCGCAAGCGTTGCCTGCAGGTCGGTGAGCTCGGGCAGGTAGTGCGTGGTGTAGAGGATCGCCGCGCCGTCGGCGGCGCGCTGGCGCAGCGCGGCGAGCAGGGCCTGGCGGGTCGTGGGGATCCACGCCGGCGGTTGGCTCGTCCAGCAGCACCAGGGGTGGCCGGTGCAGCAACGCCAACGCCGCCTGGGCGCGCCGTTGCTGGCCGCCGGACAGGCTGGCTATCCGCTGGTCCAGGAAGCCGCCCAGGCACAGCGCATCGGTCACCTCAGCGATCGCTGCCGCCAGCGGCCTGCGCCGCAGCCCGTGCAAACCGCCAAACACGCGCAGCGACTCCCGCACGGTGACTGCCGGGTACAGCGAGACCTCCTGCGGTGCCACGCCGATGAGCCGGGCCGCCCTCCTCGGCGGCAGCCCAGCGATGGTGACGTGGCCGGCGTCGGGCGCTGTCAGGCCCGCGACGATTCGGCTGAACGTGGTCTTGCCCGCGCCGTTGTGGCCGACCAGCCCGGTGATCTCACCCGCCGCGACGCTGAGCGTGAACCCGTCCAGCGCGGTGACCTGCCCGTACCGCTTGACCAGTCCTGTCGCCTCCAGCATTCCGGCGGCTCCTCCTCTATACAACATATAGAAACTCTATCTTGTATAGTTAGTAGCGTCCACCACAAGTCTGGGAGCCCCGGTATGACGCTGCGCAAGCCCAAGGCCGAGCGCACAGCCGAGATCCTTGACGCCGCGATCGCGCTGGCGGACGCCGAGGGCCTGACGGCAGTGACGCTGCGCGCCGTCGCGCAACAGGTGGGCGTCACCGCGATGGCCCTGTACGGCTACTTCCCCGACAAGGACAGCCTGCTGGACGCAATGGCCGACCGAGTGGTCGGCAACTACTTTCCCGGCCGATCTCTCGCACTGGCCGGGTGGCGGGACCGGCTGGCGGCCGGTGCCGAACTGACGCGCCTCGTGGCGCGCGAGCACCCGTCGCTGATCCAGTACGCGTTCACCAAGCCCGCCGAGACGCCATACACGATGCGGGCAGTCGAATTCACCTACCAGGCGCTGCTGGACGCCGGCGTGCCGCACGCGGAGATACCGCGGCTAGAGCGCTTCGTCTCCACCTTCGTCATGGGCTGGGCCCTGTCAGAGGCAAGCGGCCGGTTCGCGCACCGGATGAGCCGCCAGGAACGGCGCAAGCTGCTCGGCCCCGACGAGATGCCAGCCCGTGACAAGGTCGCCGCCGTCGTCCGTGACACCGACGCAGACCCGGACGCCGAGTTCACAGCCGACTTCACCGGCGTGCTCGACCTCATCGAGGCGGCCGCCAGCCAAACGGACGCGCGGCGAGCCACGCAGCGCACGCGGGACGGCAAGTCAGCCCCCCTGGACGAGTGAGTGAGCCGAGCTCTCGGGCAGTGGAGGCTATCAAGGCCGTCACCGTGGCGGCTTGAGATCGCGCACCTGCACCATGCGGACCGCCAGTTCCGGCCCGGCCACAACCAACGGCGGGTTCGGGTTCTGACACGTTAGGCCCACCAGCCAAGTCGGTGCATGGTCCCGGCTGAACTCTTCGCCCTGCTCGCCGGGCAGTACCTGGCCTCTCCCTGGTCGGTCCTGATCGCCCGCCGCCGCCTCGTAGGCATCGAGGGCCTGCTTGAACTGGCGCTCTTCGACTCCGGATAGATCTGAGTGAACACCACCACGACGGCGCCGGTAAACAATGCCCAGCCGAGCACCCTGGGGACCGGGCTGACCAACCGCTGCAAGGCCCGCACCCAGGACTGAAACTCCAGGCACTCACTACGCTAGGCCGTTAGCAACTTAGGTTGACGTCTTCAGATTAGTCAACTACGGTTGCTTGCATGCCTGTTGCTGAGAAACTTACCTCCTCGGATCCGGCCGATGCCCTGGCAGCAGTGGAAGCGCTGCGACGGCTGGCCGACCGGATCGAAGACGCCGCAGTCGAGCAGGCCATGCGAGCCGGCTGGAGCTGGCCGCAGGTCGCCGAGGCACTCGGCGTCACCCGCCAGGCCGTCCACAAGAAGCATGCCAAGCGGCTCGTCGCCGCTGGCGTCGCGCTCCGGAGGCGTTAACGATGAGCACGCTCGGCACCTATGTACATTCGATCCTCGATCAGAGCCGGGAAGAAGCCCGCAGCGACGGCTCGACGACAGTCGAGGCGCAGCACCTGCTGCTCGCGATAGCGTCCGGACCGGACACCAGCGGGCGGCAGCTGCTGGCCGCGGCGGGCCTCGACCGGGCGGCCATCCGCAATGCGCTGGACCGCGAATTCGAGCACAGCCTGGCCGCAGCCGGGACGTCTGCGACCGCCTTTGACCTACAGCGGAGTAGCGTCACCGCCCGGCCGACCCGGCTCGGCGCATCAGCCCGGCTCGCGCTGCAACGAGGCTTCGGCGCTCAGGCCAAGAAGAAGGACCTCCAGCCAGCTCACTTGCTCATCGGGATCCTGCAGGCGCAGTTCGGCACCGTTCCGCGCGCGCTCGCGCTAGCCGGTGTCGACCGCGACGCCCTCGCAGACCGTGCACGTCAGGCGGTCGGTGACACGAGCAGTTGAGGGCGCGGGCAGGGGCACTGCGCAGGCCGCCGCAGCCAGCTCGCCACCGGCCGGGCGTGCTAAGATTCGCGCGTCACAAGGAGGTCAGCCCGCCTCAATACGGGGGCTGAGGCCGTTCACTCTGTGACTGCCTGTCCGCTCCGGACCCCGGCGGCATGGCCGGTTCAGCGCATGCAGCCCGCGCGCATCGGCCGGGGGCCTGGAGGGGACCCCCGGCCCATGCTTTCAGCGTCAAGCTGGCCGCATGTCCACCGGTACCTCGTCAGCCAGTCGCGTGGCGATACGGGCGGCCGCGCTGGCGGCGGCAAGGACGCCGGCCGGGACGCCATCCTGCTGGGCGTGTCCAGCGCAGCGGCTTGACAGCATGGCTATGCGTTCCGATAGCAGCGCCCACGCCGCGTCGCGCCAGGGCACGAAATTGCCCATCTGGTAGTACATCTCAAACGTCGGGCCAGCGGTGCGGCCCGGGTGCTCCGGCCCGGCGGGCAGCCGGGTCAGTGCTGCCGCGAGCGGCCGTAGCACCCCGCCCATCAGTGCGAGTGCTGCCTCGACCAGCGCAGCGAGTTGCTCGTCAGTCTCGTCCGTATGGGTGAAGAACCGGGTCAGCGCCTGCAGCAGTACCTCGTACCCGAGGTTGAAGAGCTCACCAACGCCGCGGGTGACCCGATCTGTCAGCACTGGCTGCGGCTCGGCGACGTCGAAGGGCTGGCGGGTGAACGCGGCCAGCACCGGCCTGGCCGGCTGGAATGCGGGATCCTGCTCGCGCAGCCGCCGGTACTCCTCCCAGATCCCGAGGAACCGCCCGTAATGAGCAGGCTGCCAGTCACCGCGAGCGCCCTCGCCCTGCTCGATGATCTCCTCGATCGCCGCGTGCGCGGACGCCAGGTCGGTCACCGCTATCAGCTGCGGCCAGCGGAACAGGTCCGGCGTCGCCTGCGCCCGCGGCGGGCCGACGAACAGGGCGCCTTCGCCGAGCCGGTCGGCCAGCCCGGTGAGTCCCGCCAGAATGCCGCGATACAGATGCCCCACGGTCGCGAATTCCTGCAGTCGGGGCATCACCTCGTCGGCGCCGACCGGATCAGACGGCGGAGTCACCGGAACGAATCCCGCTGCGTCCGCGCGTTCCATGCCCTCCGGTCTTTCGAGATACAGGAAGTGCGTCAGTGCTGCGTCGCCAAACGGCATCAGCGCGAACTGCACGCCGGCCGGCAGGTACTCCGACCGGCGCGGGAAGTTGGGGCGCGAGAATGACGGGGCTGCCCCGATCGCCGACATCACGTTCGCGACCAGTGCGAGGTGCAGCATCTCCTCAATCGCGATTCCTGTCAGCACCTTGTGCCATCGGCCGACAGCCCCGGCTTGCTCAGCAGTCAGGCCCTCGTCCGCGTCAGTCTTGAGGCTGAAGCTCGCATAGAGGTACTGGCACATGATCAGGTGCTCTATCTGGGCCGCCTGAATCAGCAGGTTCCACAGATGCTCGCGGTGCTCCACCACAAGCGTGCGTTCGGCCATCGAATCACCCCGTTGACTCCGTTCTGGACGCTTACGTCGATTACATAATTACACTAGACTATCGCCCGCCGGACGCGTGGTGCCGGCAATGCTGCCTCTCGCGCGCTGAAAGGCCCTGGCTGGCTTCGCTCGCTCATCTTTCCTGATGACGCTGCCCGCCAGAGCGATAAGGTGATGACGAGTCGCGCGAACGCCCAGTGCGAAAAGAGGCGCCGCGATGGCAGCTGAACTGATCCGCACCCCAGCCGGCGAGATGCCCGCCTACGTAGCGGTCCCCACCGGAGCCCCGCCGTGGCCTGGCGTGGTAGTCGTGCACGATTTCGGCGGCATGAGTCACGACCTGCGAAACCAGGCAGACTGGCTGGCGAGCGAAGGGTTCCTGGCCGCCGCACCCGACTTGTACTACTGGGGCAGTCGGCTCCGTTGCCTGTGGACCATCATCCGGGAGCTGAACTCAGGCAAGGGGCGGACCTTCGACGACCTCGACAGCGTCCGGAACTGGCTCGCGACCCGCGACCAGTGCACCGGCAAGGTGGGGGTTATCGGTTTCTGCATGGGTGGCGCCTACGCTGTTGCTCTCGCTCCCGGGCACGGCTACTCGGCATCGAGTGTCAACTACGGTGGCTGCCCGAAGGACGCGGTACGAGTGCTGGCCGGTGCATGCCCCATGGTCGGCAGCTACGGCGGCCTGGACCGGTCGCCGATGGGGAAGAGTGCCGCGCCGAGACTTGAGTCTGCGCTGAGTGAGCTTGGCATTGACCACGACGTGAAGGTGTATCCCGACGCCGGGCACGGCTTCATCAACGACCCAGACCCCGCCGATGCCACGCCGCTACTGATCTTCCTTACCAAGATCTCCGGAACGCGTTACCACGAGCCATCCGCACAAGACGCCCGCCGCCGCATCGCCGCTTTCTTCAGCCGTCACCTGAAGAACTCATGACGGATATTGTCTGGCCGTGACTTCTTCCGCGGCCGGGTAATCTTCGCCGGGCCGGGCTAGTACTACAGCCGCAGGGTGAGATGGTTCCCGGCGTGGTGTCGTGACGTGCGGCGGCCGCCGGGCCATTGTCCAGGTTTGTGAGGACACAAGATAACGACACGGCGGCCATGGCCAGGGTAGACCCTGTCCACGGCGGCCATGGCCAGGGTAGACCCTGTCGCCTGGGCTGAGTCGTTCAATGAGATGTTCGCGCTGGTGGCGGGTAAGTTCGCGCAGGCGCAGTCGCGGTGGCGGGCGCGGCGGTACCTGCTGGGGCTGCTGTCGCAGTCGGAGCGGAAGAACGGCTGGTCCACGATCGCGGAGTTCGCCGGGGACGGCTCCCCGGACGGGATGCAGCGGCTACTGAACTTCTACTCCTGGGACGCCGGCGCGGTGCGCGATGCGCTGGCCCGGTACGTAGTGCGGGCGTTCGGTGACCCGGCAGCGGTGCTGGTAGCCGATGAGACGGGGTTTTTGAAGAAGGGCCGGATGTCGGCCGGCGTGCAACGCCAGTACACCGGTACCGCGGGCCGGGTGGAGAACGCCCAGGTCGGGGTGTTCCTGGCCTATGCCGGCCCGGGCGGGTCGCGGGCACTGATCGACCGCGAGCTGTACCTGCCGCAAAAGTGGTGCGAGGACCGGGAACGGTGCCGCGGTGCCGGGATCCCGAAGGGCACCGGGTTCGCGACCAAGCCGGAGCTGGCCCGGCAGATGATCGAGCACGCGATCAAGGCGGAGGTCCCGTTCGGCTGGTTCGCCGCCGATGAGGTCTACGGCCAGAACACCGTGCTGCGGGACTGGCTGGAAGAGCAGGAGGTCCGCTACGTGATGGCGGTGCCGTGCAGCCAGCAGGTGGTCACCGCCGCAGGGAAGATCCGAGCTGACGCGCTCGCTGCCAGGGTGCCGGCCCGCGGCTGGCAGCGGGTTTCCTGCGGGGACGGCGCCAAGGGCCGCGGCTGTATGACTGGGCGCTGATCGCCACCGCGAGCCCGCAGCATCAGCTGCTGGTCCGCCGGTCCCTGGCACCGGGCGAGAAGGGCAAGCTGGAGCTGGCCTGGTTCCTGTGCTACCCGCCGCCCGGTACGACGCTGACCGAGCTGGTCGCGGTGGCCGGCGCGAGGTGGGCGGTGGAGGACTGCTTCGCCGAGGCCAAGAACGAGACCGGGCTCGATCATTACCAGGTCCGCAAATGGGACGCCTGGTACCGGCACGTCACGCTGTCGATGCTGGCGCACGCGTTCCTCGCGGTCGCCGCGCACGCGAGCCGGCCCGCACCCGGGCCGCCGCCGCCCGCCGGCCACCCTGAGCCGGGCAAAAAGGGGACCCACGGCCTGTGGACAACTCTTCGCGCCGTCCGGAACATATAGCCCGCCGATGCTCATAACCGACGGCAACGGCGACCAGCTGATCCCGCTGACCACCGCCGAGATCCGCCGCCTGTTCAACCTGCACGCCCCCGTCACCCGCCCCGACAGCTACCACCAGCGCTGGTCACGCTGGCGGCGACGGCACCAGGCCATCGCCCAGCGCTGCCACTACCAGCGGCGGACAGCAACTAAGTCTCAAGCAGCCCGTGATCTTGGCCGGCGGCCGCTGGCTGGTGCCCGCCGGTCACGCACGAACTGAGCTGACGCCTTCAGACACTGGCCAGCAGGCTTCGGCGCGGCGGACAATGACCGCATGCGCGGCCGTCCTGCGTCAGCACTGCTTCTCATGTGCGTGGTGAGCATCGCGGCAGCCTGCACGACCAGCGCCGTGGCACCTCATCCGGCCAGGCCAGCGACCGAGCACGCTGCCACGCCGGAGGCGACGCCCAGCGGCCACGCGCTGGGAGCGCCCGGATGCCGTCCAGCGTCGCCGGTGACCGTCTTCAATCGCTTCCTTGCCGAGGTGGAGGGAACCGGGCATGGCGCGACACTATGGGGGCTGCTGATGTTCCCCCATCCGCTGCCCGCCCGTGTCGGCGATCAGGAAAAGATCGTGTGGCGGATGACCGGCTCCGCATGGCCGCTGAAATTGGCGGCCATCGGCCCTGACGGAACGCGCCACCGGCTGCTCTGGGGCCCAGCCGCTCACCTGCCGGGCAGTAAATGGCCAGGAAAGAATAGGCCGGGAGACGAGTGGGGCGCGGGCTATGTATTCGCCGAGCCTGGCTGCTGGGACTTGCGCGCCGTCCGCGGCGGCGCCACCGCTGACGTGTGGCTTACCGTGATCCCACGATCGCAGCAGGTCTAGGCGCCAGCTGCGGGATCCAACCGCTGGCTGAGTCTCGATCCGATCAGGAGACCTGCTCGAGCTGCGCGACACGCAGGGCTGCTGAGGCTGCCCGATCGCGGCGCTTCACGGCAGCTGACCGGCGTCGCGGATGAATCGGGATAGCACATCACAGGCCACATCCGTCATCCTGGCTCAGCCCAGATTCCAGGCCAGCCACCTCGAAGATCTACGCAGCGGCCGCTCTAACCTCCACGACGCCGGCAAGATCTCAGGCTGCGGCTGTAGTACTAGGCCGCCGTCAGGCTGGCGGCTTGCGCAGCAAGAGGAACAGGCTCGGCCCGAAGGTGAGGCGCGCCAGGCCCTTCTGCAGAACCTTCTCGGCCAGCAGCATTGACCGCAGCGGCAGCGCTTTCTTCAGCGCCGGATGGCGCAGGTTCGAGACAGACAGGGAGCGCTCGACGCCGAACCCGGTCGCCACTAGCTGGCTGACGATCGTCTGCGGGTGGTGGTTAACGAACGGGATGCCATCCGGCTGAGTGCTCTGTGCCGACCTGATATCGATGGCCGTCAGCGGGATCTGCTTGTGCCTCACCAGGTAACGGAGCCGGTTGATGGCGTGCGTGGAGTTAGCGACCTCCACAACCGCATATCCGCCTGGCCGCAGGACCCGGTGCATCTCCCTGAGCTCGTCGGCCGGGTCGGGCAGATGATGCAGCACCCTCACCAGAGTGACCAGATCGAAGCTCTCGTCCTTGAAGCGCAGCGCGGCTGCGTCCATTACCCGGCATTTGACCTGCGGGCGGCCAATAAGGAAACGATGCGCCAGCTCAATCTGCTGCCTGCTGGAATCGATCAGGGTGACATTAGCGGCGTATTCCGCGAGCACGACGCTCAGCCGTCCGTAACCGCCGCCGATATCGAGAGCGTCCCGGAAAGACAGGCCGGCCAGTAGCCCCCGGATGGCCATAACCTCGGCATGATGCTCGTAGTCCCGGTCTGACCAGTATTCCAGGTAGTTCAGTTCGCCGTCGTCGTAGAAGGCGGGCCTGGCAACGGAGCCGGATCGGCTAGACATATCAGTGCTCATGATGTTTCCCCCCCGCCGGCCATTCCCGCATTGACCGGTAACCATGCTGTGCTCTTGATCCCCCACGACGAGATTTTGCCAGATAACGACGGCCAGCAGGCCCTTCGACGACCAATACGGGCGGCGTGGCGGAAACGAGCCAGGCTACGGCCGGGTACCGAAGGACGGCCGCCCCGGCTGCGCGGGCAGCACGGCGTACGCGTCTCGCACCCAGTCACAGAGCAACGGCCGGCTCTCGCGCGGATCGATGATTTCCTCGATGCCGAATCGCTCGGCGGTTCGCAGCGGGCTGCGCACCGCGTCAAGCCTGGCCCGGATATCCGCGAGCAGCGCGGCCGGATCGTCAGCGCGCTCAAGGTCGGCCCGGTACGCCGCCTCGATCCCGCCCTCCACGGGCAGCGAGCCCCAGTCGGCCGACGGCCATGCCCAGCGCCGGACGACCCGGTGCCGGTTCGTCAGCCCGGCGCCGCCGACGCCGAAGACACGGCTGACGATGATCTCCGCGCCAGGCACGGTGGCCTGGTACACCGCGCTGATCGCGCGCACGCCGTGCCGGATCGTGGCGCGCTGCTCTGCCCGGCTGCCGATCAGCAGGCCGGGCTGGTCGGTGAACGTCACGATCGGCAGGTGAAAGGTCGAGCAGAGGTCGGCGAGCCTGATGACCGCGTCGGCGCCCTCCGCCGTCATGCAGCCGCCCGACAGGTACGGGTCGCAGGCGACAACGCCGACGGGGTGTCCGTCCAGCCGGGCCAGCGCGGTCACGATCGACCCGCCGTAGCGCTGGATCTCCAGCACCGAGCCGGCGTCCAGGACGGTGGCCAGGATCTCGCGGATGCGATACGGCTGGCGCCGATCGCGCGGCACCGCGGACAGCAGCGACTCGTCGCGCCGGTCCGGCGGGTCCGCAGATCCGGTGACCGGCGGCAGCGAGTACGCGCTCGGCGGCAGGTACGACAGGAACCGCCTGATCAGCTCGAACGCGTCCACCTCAGAGGCCGCGACCAGGTCGACCGCGCCGTTGCTGGCATGAACCCGGGTACCGCCAAGCTCCTGTTTGTCGAGGTCCTCGCCGACCCCGCTCTTGACCACCGGCGGCCCGGCGACGAACAGCTGCGCGGTCTCCTCGACCAGGATGGACAGGTGCGAGGCGCACAGCCGCGCGGCGCCGAGGCCGGCCACCGGGCCGAGGCCCGCAGCGACTACCGGAACGACGGACAGGTTATCGACCACGTAGTCCCAGCCGGGGTTGACTGGCACGTAGGTGTGGCCCGTCTGCTCGAGCGATCTGACGCTGCCGCCGCCGCCGGTTCCCTCGACCAGCCGCACGATCGGCAGCCGGAGCTCATTCGCCAGCTGCTCGGCGTAGATCTGCTTGCCGATGATCGCCGCGTCGGCCGCACCGCCGCGGATGGTGAAGTCGTCCCCGCCGACGACGACCTTGCGGCCGCTGATGCGCCCGGTTCCGGTGACGAAGTTGGCAGCCATGAAGCTGGCCAGCCGCCCGTCAGCGTCGTAGGCAGCCGTTCCCGCCAGCGCGCCGATCTCACGGAACGAGCCGTCGTCGAGCAGCGCCGCGATCCGCTCGCGGACGGTCAGCCGGCCGGCGTCATGCTGCCGCCGGATCTTCTCCGGGCCGCCCATCCGCTCGGCGAGCTGCTGCCGCCTGCGCAGCTCGTCCAGTTCCGGTTGCCATGTCATGCCGACAAAAGCTAACTCACGGGGGCAGCTCCCGGCCATAGCTGGCTAGACGGGCAGGTCCAGCGCCTCGGTTGGCTCGGTAGCGGTACCGGCGTCGCCGCACCGGCCGGCGCTCTGCTGGCCGGCATTCTGCTGTCCGGACCGCCATTCGGCGAACGCCATGGCCAGCAGACTGGGTACCAGGTCGGTCGAGCGGCGCGCGACCCAGGCCGTTCCCTTGGTGGCCATCCAGGCCAGCTGCTCGATCTTGCTCGGCGGCGGGTTCGCGGCTCGGCGCCGGGCGGCGGCCCGACGGGCACGTCCGTCTGCGCCAGCAGCGCGTGGAACCGGCGCGCGATCAGCCGGTGCCCGCGCTCGCTCGGGTGCAGCCGGTCAACGGCCCACATCCGCGGATCGTAGGTCTCGGCGTCGATCGCCGCGTCGAAGTGCAGCGTGCCGAACCGCTGCAGCCACGGCGTCCATGACGTCGTTGACCTGCCTGGCCCGGCGCGCCAGCGGCCTGGCCAGCACGCCGGGCAGGCCGAGCATCCGGCCGGGGTCGGGCAGCCGCATGGTGAGTACCTCGGCGCCCGCAGCCCGCAGCGCGCCGACAGTGTGCGCCGCCGCCGCCCCGATCCGGTCCGGATCGAAGTTCGGGCCGCAGCGTGTCGTTGACGCCCGATGACGACGCTGGCGACGTCGGGCCGCAGCTGCAGCGCCGCCGGCAGCTGATCGCGCTCTAGGTCGGCCATGCAGGCTCCGTTGCCGGCGACGATGTGCAGATCCGGCTCGGGCAGGCTGTCGGCCAGCAGGACGGCCCAGCCTCGCCAGCCCGCGGGCCCTTGCCGCCGCGGCCGGCCCGGATGCGGCGCCGCAAGCCGGACCGGATCGCCGATCCCGAGCGTGATCGAGTCGCCGAGCGCGACGAACGTCGTCATGCGGCCACCGCCGTCCGTTCCGTTGCCGCCGATCCATGCGATGTCAAGCACATCGACGATAGTGGCTCGATCAGCTCGTCGCACATCACCGGCCAGCTGCGGCCGAGTCACCATCTGGCGGCCGGCGCAGCCCCTGGGCCGCTCGCAGCGCGCGGGTCGGCGGCCAGCCTGGCCACCGCGGCTGGCCAGCGCGCCCGCGTTGCCGGGCGGGACCAGGAACCCGGTGACGCCATCGCTGACCAGGTCCAGCGGGCCGCCTGCGGCTGGCGCGACGACCGGAAGCCCGCTGGCTGACGCTTCCTGCAGCGTCTGGCCGAACGTGTCGTGCGGCCCGCTGTGCACGAACACGTCGAGGCTGGCGTAGATCCTGGCCAGGTCCTCGCCGCCGCGCTGGCCGAGGAACAGCGCAGCCGGAACTGCCCGGCGAACCGCCGCCTCGGCCGGACCGCTGCCGACGATGATCAGCCGCACGCCCGGCAGGGCTGCCACCTGGGCAAGCAGGTCGAGCCGCTTCTCAGCGGCCAGCCGCCCGACGTAGCCAACGAGCACCTCGCCGCCAGGAGCAAGCTCCGCCCGCAGCCGTTCGCTTCGCCTGGCTGGGTCGAACCGTCCGCAATCTACGCCGCGTGCCCACACCCGCACCCGCTCGACGCCATGATCGCGCAGCTCAGCCGCAGTCGCGGTGCACGGTGCCAGGGTCCGGCCTGCGGCATTGTGGATCTTGCGCAGCCGCCGCCAGCAGATAGCCTCACCGACCGCGCCAGCGTGGTAAGTGCGCGCGTAGGCAGGCAGGTCTGTCGCGTACACCGCGACGATAGGCACTCGCTGGGCAACCGCGGCAGCACAGCCACCGGCGCCCAGCACGAAGGGGCCGGCCAGATGGACAAGGTCGGCGTGGTGACGCTGCGACCGCCTCGCGTACTCCCGAGCCGGGCAGGCCGACGCGAAAGCCCGGATAGACGGGCAGGCCGATCGAGCGCACCCGGACGACGGGGAAGTCGAAGCCGCGTTCGGGGTGATCCGCCCCGCCGGCCGGCTCGGGCGCGATCACGAGCGGCTGGTGGCCTCGGGACAGGAGATGCTCTGCAACGCGCACGGCTGTGTGCGCGACGCCATTGACGTCCGGCGGGAAGGACTCTGTGACATAAGCGATTCGCACGCTCACACCGTCGGCCATCTGGCTACCGGAAATGGGCGCGCTGCAGTGACGGCCCGGCAAACCTTCGGTGACAATCTCGGGTTTGCTAGATCGGCAGGTCAGCGGCCTGGCAACGAGCGCTCGCGCGCCGTCAGCGGGCTGGCTTTGTCCAGATCAGCGAGTACCGCCAGAGCAGCAGCCGGCGGAAGGACGAGCCGGGCAGCACGGCGCTGCCAGCGCTGCGCATGCCGGAGTATGTCTCCGGGGGCGGCCAGCAGGTCGGGCCGCCGCTTTCGGCCCACTCCTGCCGCAGCAACAGCAGGCGGTGCAGCACCATGCCGCCGATCTCGGCTGGCAGGTCGGCCAGGTTGCTGGACCGCGCGCAGCCGATGACGACCAGACTGCCGCCGGGCCGCAGGAGCGAGCCCATGCGCTGCAGCCCGGCCAAGGCGTCCAGGTGATGCAGGACCGCCACCGACGCGATGAAATCGAACGACTCGGGCTCGAAGACGTGGCTGAGGAAATCGCCGTGCAGGTACTCAATGCCCAGCCCGGCGTCCTGGCTCTTCGCCGCGACAATGCTCCGCTCGTCCCGGTCGATCGCCGTCACCTGCGGCACCGTCGCGCGCAGCTGGCGAGCGAGCATGCCGTCCCCGCAGCCAACGTCAAGGCCGCTCCTGGCCGCGACCGGGACGGCGCGCAGCACGAGCGGGTAGTAGTGGATGTTGTGATTCCACTGCCGCGCCGCCATGAGCCTCCTCCGGGCCGGCCCTCTCCGGGTGATCGCGGCTTACCGGTGCGTGCGCAAGTCCGCAGCCAGCTTCGCCAGATCGGGCGTGCCGAGGCCGGAGCCAGGGTTGTAGATGTGGCCAGCCGTGCCGGTGTAGTACAGGTTGTCGTTACCTGCCCCGGTGCTGTCAAGGGGAGTGAACGGCGACGCGCGCCCGGCAGCGAACCGGTAGATGGCGGGATTCCAGAACCCGGCCCGATGTCCCAGGTACGAGTCGATCACCGCCGCTGCTCCGTTCAGCTGCGGAGCCACGAAGCTGGTCCCGCCCCAGCCTTGCTCAAGGTGCCCCAGGCTGGCTGGGAATCCGCTGAAGTACTCCTCGTACCCGGTGTACGGGTCAGCGTCAGCGACCAGGTCGGGCACCGCCCGGCCGGCCGCGTAGCCACTGACCGGCCGCGGCGCCACCGCGCTGTGACTGGCGGCGTCCCAGGCGGACCAGCGAGTGGGCAGCCGCATGGCGGTGCCGGGGAACAGCCTGGCGGCCACCGGTGTCAGGTACGGCAATGCGGTGTAGTTGCCCAGGGCGGCGCCTATCCGCCGCTGGTAGGGCGGTCTCCGCTCGGAACTGCTGTAGCCACCGCCACTGCCCCAGATGTTGGTCACGTCGGTGGCGAACTGCGCCTCTGACGAGTACGGGGCAGTTCCGTTGTCGAACAGCGCGTAGTGCGGCCACAGCCAGTCCCAGCCCCAGGTGCGCTGCGCCGTGATGCGCACAGTCGTCGCCAGCGCCCCCTGGTGGTCGTACAGCGGGATCTGGCCGGCGATGGTCGTACCGCCAGCTGTCGTCACCCATGGGCTGTCGCCGGGATTGTCAACGGACAAGTTCGTGTAGGACTGCGGAGTGTCGTGCGAATCGTCGTACGCCCCGTTGTCGCCGGACGATGCGAAAGCTGTCTGGCCCTGCGCCGCCAGCTCGAGGTAGGCCTCGTCAAAGATACTGCCGTAGGTGGCCGACTCCTGCCCGGCCTGGCCATACGCCTGAAGCGCGGTCTCGGAGAATCCCCAGCTTGTCGACAGCGTGCTGGCCCGGTCCTGGCTGGCGGCAGCGAAGTACGCGTCGGCCGCGCCGTAGTCGGTGTTCGGCGCCTGGTAGACCACGATGCGCGCAGCGGGCGCGACGGCGCCAGCCTGCTCGACATCCAGGGTGCTCTCTGGCGATCCGCTGGCGCTGCTGACCCGGCCCGCGCCGCCGTCAATGTTGTCGAGCGTGATGCGGTGCGCCCTAGTGCGGATATTCACGGTGCTGGCCCAGAAATGAGTCGCGTCTGCAGGCCGCATGCTGGCATAGGTAATGATGCCGACCGTCTGTCCCTGGCCGCGCGCACCCCGGGCATACAGCGGTGTCAGGTGGTACTGCCGGGCAAAGTCCTGGGGCGTCCGGTTGCCCTGCTGAAGCTGGCGCGGCGCCGATCGCTGCTCTGCGGTGAGCGTGTGCACGGCGTTGCTAGCGAAGATCGGGTAGTTGGTCAGGCCCAGGATCGACTGAACGTAGCCGGCCAGCTGGACGGGCAGCAGGGGCCGGTCGGTGGTGCCGTGAATGGTGACGGCCGGACGGCCCGCGAGGCCGCCGACGGCCTTCGCGCTCTTGATGGCGTACTCGTGCTGGCGTACCGATAGCGCCTTATCGAACTGGGCAGCAGTGCCGGTCGCAGTGATATCCAGCCGGTCGGCAGCCGCTG
Organism: uncultured Actinomycetota bacterium; assembly: GCA_963795265.1. GTDB lineage: Bacteria > Actinomycetota > Actinomycetes > Streptosporangiales > Streptosporangiaceae > JAJYUU01. The sequence goes on from CAWCHF010000010.1 coordinate 30,103, forward strand.
TCGTCTTGATGCCGAAGCCAGCCAGGAAGCTCCGCAGCGCGCTGACCCGGCCAGGCGGCTGGCCATAGCTGCGGGCGAAGCTGGCTACCGACAGGTACCCGCCGCGCATGCCGTTCTCAACACGGGATTCCAGGCCGCGCTGGTTGCGCTCCCTGAGTACGAAGGAAACGGTCTCCCTCGTCCCTGCCGGTGTTGCGAACAGTGACGGGGCGGCCAGGCCGGCCGCGTCGATGCCTTGCGCCACCGCAGCCTTCGGGACGGGCGGAACGGCGGCAGCCTGTGCGGGCGTCACCCCTGCCAGCATCAGCATCAACGCGACCGCGCCGACCGCGCCGACCGCGCCGGCACTCAGTTGCTTCCGCCAGCGAGCATGCTGCAAGGACTGACCCTCCGATTGAGTGCCGAGCACGGCGAGACGGCAGCCGGGGGCGCGCGACGGACCGGGTCCGGCGGCCAGTTTTGCGATGTTCCCGACTTCTTACTCAACGCGAAATCTGCTGGCACTTCATCCTTCGCGCCGCGACGGAGCACGTGACCCCCGTCACCATCGGCCTTCGCTCGAGGCGACGGCACCGCGGCACGTCAGCGTGGCTGATTCTCACGAACAGCGAGAATCAGCCACGGTCACGACGAGATGACTAGGCCGGGCGCTGCGGGCGGCGAGCCGGGCGCGGCTGGGATCCGCTCCGCGACGGCGTCCCGGTCCGGGTCGGCGTCCCGGTCCGCGGCGGGCGGCCGCTGCCGCGGCGGGCCCTTGGCGGCGCGCTCGCCGGCCGTGGCGTGGCGCTCCGCCGCGGGCGGCGGGGGCGGCACCGGCGTACCCGTGGTCGCGATCTCCCGCACCACCGGATGGCCGGCTGCCACCTGGTGACGGGCCGGCTCGACGCCGGCCGCCTCATGTAGTCGCTGGATCTCGCGCACCTGGTCGCGCATGGCCAGCGTCACGACCAGCCCGGTCGCTCCGGCCCGTGCGGTACGGCCGGACCGGTGCAGGTAGTCCTTGTGATCGTTGGGCGGGTCGAAGTGCACGACCAGCTCGATGCCGTCGACATGAATGCCGCGGGCCGCAACGTCGGTCGCGACCAGCACCCGGGGGTGGCCGGCGGCGAATGCGTCGAGAGCTCGCTGACGCTGGTTCTGATTGCGGTCGCCATGGATGGCGGCCGCATCGACGCCGGCCCGCTCCAGCTGCTTGGCGAGCCGGTCCGCGCCGTGCTTGGTCCGGACGAAGAACAGCGTGCCGGGCCGGGCGGCTGGCCATCTCCGCGGCGACTGCCAGCTTGTCCTCGGCGGCCAGGACGAGCAGGCTGTGCTCGGCGGCACCGCCAGCTACGACTTCCGGCGTCACCGCGTGCAGCGCCGGATCGGTCAGGTAGGACCTGACCAGCTGGTCCACGCCGCGGTCCAGGGTCGCGGAGAACAGCATCCGCTGGCCGCCGGCCGGCGTCTGGTCCAGGATCTGGGTGACCGACGGCAGGAAGCCGAGGTCAGCCATGTGATCGGCCTCGTCAAGCACGGTGATGGAGACGTCCTGAAGGGTGCAGGCCCTGCGCTCGAGCAGGTCGATCAGCCGGCCCGGAGTCGCGACGACGATGTCGACGCCGTGACCGACCCGGGTGATCTGCCGGCCGATCGGTACTCCGCCATAGACCGTGGTCACGCTGACACGCCAATGCTGCGGCCGAGCGGCGTCAGCACGCCCGCGACCTGCTGGGCCAGCTCGCGGGTGGGGACCAGGATCAGGCCGCGCGGTGCCTTCTCCCGTGGCCGGGTCGCAATCCGGGCGATCCGGCTGAGCATCGGCAGCCCGAACGCGAGCGTCTTGCCGGACCCGGTCTCGGCCCGGCCGAGCACGTCCCTGCCGCTGAGTGCGTCAGGCAGCGCCCGGCCCTGGATCGCGAATGGCTCGCGGATGTCACGAGCGGCAAGCGCGGCGACGAGCCGGGGCTCCAGCCCTAGCTCGGCGAACGTCATGACCGGGGGCTGCGGAAGCTCGGCCGCAGCGGCTAGCGCGCGGTCTAGCTCGGATCGGGGGTTCTCGGATGCTGGCCGGGAAGGGCGGGACGGGCGTTGCCCGCCGGCTGACTCCCCGGCGTGGTTTGCCGCGGTAGTGCGCAGGCGCGCGGCGGCGCCCTGAGGTGTGAGGCATATGTGCCAGGCTCCATCGGTGGTCGGGGGCCGCGTCATGTCAAGAGTCGACGACAGCGGCGAAACACAGATTCACCGAGAAGCGGACAGCTCGCACAGCGACCGCGCGGGCTCTCTGCCCGCGAGACGGTGCAATAGAGGCACCGTTGATCACTAACACTATCAGTGCGGCGGATGTTCCCGGCCGGGGGCAGCGGCCGCGGCGTCACGTCAAGACTCCCCCGCCGTGCGCTCACGCCCTGGCCTGGCCTGGCGGCAGGCTATCCTGCCGGCGTGACCGATTCGCTGTTGCCGCTGCGCGGCCGTCAGCCAGCGGCCAGCGGCGCCGCGGGTCCATGAGCGTCCTGCGCGTGCGCGGCTACGCGCTGCCTGACGGTCAGTACGCCGACTTGTATGCCGACGGTGACCGATGGACCACCGACCCGGTCCCCGGTGCCGAACTGGCCGGCGAAGGCTGGCTGCTACCCGGCCTGGTCGACGCGCACACGCACCCCGGCGCCGGGGAGCCGGGCAAACCGCTCGCCGACGAAATGCTTCGGGACGACCTGCGCGACCACGTCGCGGCCGGCGTCACGTTCATCAGGTCTCCCGGCCTGGCCGGCGATCCGCCGGACTGGTTCGGCCAGGATCCCGACCTGCCGAGGGCCGTGCACGCCGGGCCGTGGATCGCTCAGCACGGTCAGTTCTTCGACAACTGGGGCCGGCGAGCAGAGCTGTCCGAACTGCCGGCCGTCGCAGCGGCGCAGGCCGCGCGGACAGGCTGGGCCAAGCTGATCGGCGACTGGGGCGTGGACGATGAGCCCATCCCGGCGGCGATCCTGACGGCGGTCGTGATGGCCGTGCATGCCGCAGGCGGCCGGGTCGCGGTGCATTCACAGCACGCGGCGGGCGGGGCAGCCGCGGTTGCGGCCGGCGTCGACTCGGTGGAGCACGGCATGTGCCTCGACCCTGAGCTGCTGCCGCTGATGGCCGCTCAGGGAACGGCGCTGACGCCGACCCTCGCGGTGCTGACCGCAAGCCTGGCCCGGATGGCTGGCCAGCCAGACAGCCCGAGGAAGTCCTGGTACGTGGGTGGGGCCAGCGTGCACGGCCAGCTAGCGGCCCAAGCCGCCGAGGCGGGCGTGGTCGTGCTGGCCGGCACGGACTCGCGACCGCACGGCCGGATCGGCGATGAGGTGCGTGCCCTCGCTGCCGCCGGCCTGCGGCCGCACGATGCGCTGGCCGCCGCGTCCTGGGCCGCGCGGTCCTACCTCGGCATGCCCGGCCTTGAGCCAGGGGCGCCGGCCGACGCGGTTATCTACGACAGCGATCCGCGTGCGGACCTGGGGCAGCTGGACACACCGCGCGCCGTCGTCCTGCGCGGCAGGCTCGTCGCACGGCGATCGTGACGGCCGTCGTGACCCGCTTCTCTGTCTCCGCCGTATCTGCTCTTTACACTGCCTTTGCCACAGGTCGCCGCTAGTGTCGGTGTGTCGCCTGTGCCAGCTGGTCAGCTGGCCAGCTGAAGGAGGTCATGGTGCGGAAGACTGCCATCGCGGTAACAACGGCAATCCTGGCAGGTCTCGGCGGTGCGCTGATCTCGCTGCCGGCGCAGGCCGCGACGGTCACTGCGCAGCGGTGCCACCTGAGCTGGGGCACCGCGCCGCGCCATGACGGCACCATGGTCCAGACGAAACTGCATGATGTGCGAGCAGGTCGGCATGCCTGCTTCGACCGGCTGGTCGTCGATCTCGGCGCGGGTCAGCAGCCAGGTTTCCGGGTGCGCTACGTGCGGGCCTTCTACGCCTCGGGCTCGGGCAAGGTGGTCCACGTCAGCGGCCGGGCCAAGCTTCTCCTTACCGTGCTCGCTCCCGCAGTTCGCGGCTTCCCGGCCAGCAATCGGCACCTGGCGAATGTGGCCGGATTCCCTGAGTTCCGGCAGGTTGCCGGTCTCGGCAGCTTCGAGGGCGTCACCTCGATCGGCATCGGGCTGCGGGCCAGGAAGCCATTCCGGGTCATCGAGCTGACCGGCTCGGGCCACCGCGTCCGGCTGATCGTCGACGTGGCCAGGTGAGCCAGGCGCGGTTACGGCGCGCGCAGCAGCAGCCGGGCGGCTAGCTCCAGATGTGACGCGACGTCGTTCGCTGACGCCCGCCTGGTCACCCAGGCGACGAGGTTCGACAGCCACACATCGCCGATCACCCTGGCGATGGCCCGCTCGTCCGCGGTCGGCTCGCCCTCGTGCATGGCCTTGGTGAGCATGTCCTCCATCATCTGCGCGACCGTGTTGACCTCGGCGGCCGCGCTCGGGTCAGCGAACATGAACGCCCTGGTCATCGCTTCGGTGAGGAGCGGCTCGCGCTGCATGGACCTGGTTACCCGGCCCAGTACGTACAGCATCCGGTCGTATGGGGTGTCGCCGGGAACTGGCGACCGGTCCAGCCGCTCCTGAGCGCGCTCGAACTCGCGTGCCAGGCCAGAGACGAGCAGATGAATCTTGGACGGGAAGTACCGGTACAGGGTCCCGAGAGCGACGTCAGCCCGCTCGGCCACGGTGCGCATCTGCACAGCGTCGTAACCGCCCTTGGACGCCAGCGCGAGAGTCGCGTCCAGGATCCGCTTCCGGCGCTCCCGCTGCGCAGCCGAGCCAAGGTCACTCTCGGCAGGACCGGACGTAGCCGCATCGGGGCTGTCATTCGTACGCACCTTCGGCGTTGCCATCGCGGCCTTTCGTCGTCACGCTGAACTTCTCGTCCGGCCAGGCGCCGTCTTCGGCGGTTCGATCACGAACTCTGCCGCGCCAGCCTAGCAACGTAAACATGTCTGACCAGCCAGGACGCGTTGCAGGCAGAATCCGGCTGCCGCACTGGCCGCCAGGCCCTGGCCCGCGCTGAGCCAGGTCAGGTATAACGTGTTCTAACTCTATCAGGCTGACCCGCTGAGCTGCAGAAACGTGAACCAAGTAGGCAGCCAGGCTGCTGTGATCTGGCTGCCGCGAACGCGCCACCCGCCGCCGCTGCCGTTGTTCTCACCGGTCGGCATACCTATGGCTAGCGGCATTGCGGATTAGTTCCGGCCAGACCTGTAACGTGTTCTAATTTTGATTGCCAGTCGAGGAGGAGGACAAGAGTTGCCCATCGCGATCACCGAAGAGCAGCTTGCGATCCAGGCCTCGATCCGCGCATGGGCAAAGCGGACAAGGGCCATCGAGGTCGTCCGCGGCCTGGAACCCGCTGACCCCGGCGATGCCGCGCTGACCGGGACCGCCCCCGCGGCGACGGCACCGCACGGCGGGCCGGACAGCGCGGCTGCGGAACGCTGGTCCAGCCTGGCCGGCCTCGGCCTTTTCTCGATCGGGCTGCCCGGAGACGCCGCCGAGACCAGCGGCAGCACGGCCGACCTCGCGGCGGCACTCGCGCAGGTCACCGAGTCGCTAGTGGCCGGGCCAGTGATGCCGACGCTACTGGCCGCCCTGGTGCTGGCACGCTGCCAGACAGTCATCGCCCGCACGACGCTGGCATCGATAGCGGCCGGCCAGATCTCGATCGCGGTGGCGTTCGACCCAGGGACAGTCCGGGCGGCTTGCCGCGACGACGGCACCCTGACGCTCAGCGGCGCGGCCGGGCTGGTCCTCGGTGGCGGCAGCACCACTCATCTGCTCGTCGGGGCTGCCGCCGAGCTAGGCCCGCAGATTGACAGCTCCCGCCCTGGCTCGACCGGCACAGAAGCGACCGGCACGCAGACAGCCGACCCGGCGACAGCCGACCTGGCGACAGCCGACCTGGCGACAGCCGAGGCGGGCACGACCGGCAAGAGCCCCAGTGCCTGGTTCCTGCTAGCTGCCGATCATCCCGGTGTCACCGTGGCGCACCGGGCGGCCGCTGACTTCTCCCGTTCGGTGGCGGACGTGAGGCTGGCTGAGGTGATCACCGGTCCGGATGCCCTCCTTGACGGCGTCACGACGGAACAGGTCCGGGACCTGGCGGCCGCGCTCGCCGCGGTCGAGGCCGCCGCGGTCGCGAGCTGGTGCGCCCGCACGGCGGCCGAATACGCCGCTATCCGGCAGCAGTTCGGCCGGGCCATCGGGTCCTTTCAGGCCGTCAAGCACCTGTGCGCCACGATGTTCTGCCGGGCAGAAGAAGCGGCAGTGCTCGCCTGGGATGCGGCCAGGGCCATCAGTGCAGCGCCGGATGAACTGCCGCTCGCGGCGGCCGCAGCCGCTGCGTTCAGTCTCGATGCTGCCGTCGACAACGCCAAGGACTGCATCCAGGTCCTTGGCGGCATCGGCTTCACCTGGGAACACGACGCGCACTTGTACCTGCGCCGGGCGTTCGCGCTGCGCCAGCTGCTGGGCGGCAGCGCGCGGTGGCGGGACAGGGCGGCGACGCTGGCCATGGCCGGCGCCCGCCGCACGCTGAGAGTGGATGACGCCACCGGTAACGATGAGCTGACGGCGGTCAGGCGCACGGCCAGGACGGTCGCCGCGCAGATCGCCGCGCTGCCAGCTGCCGAGCAGCGCCGAGCGCTCGCCGACTCCGGTTACGCGGCACCGTCCTGGCCGCCTCCCTACGGTGTTGCGGCCTCCCCCGCGGCCGGCCTCGTGATCGATGACGAGCTCGCCAGGACCGGGCTGGCCAGGCCCGATATCGTCATCGGCGGCTGGGCCGTGCCGGCCATTCTGGGCCATGGCAGCCAGGCCCAGCAGGCGAGGTTCGCCGGGCCGACGCTGCGCGGCGAGATCAGCTGGTGCCAGCTCTTCAGCGAGCCCGAAGCGGGCTCCGATCTTGCTTCCTTGCGCACCAGGGCGGACCGCGCTGACGGCGGCTGGCTGATCACCGGCCAGAAGGTGTGGACCTCGCTGGCGCGGGCGGCGGACTGGGCCATCTGCCTGGCCCGTACCGACGCTACCGTGCCTAAGCACAAGGGCCTCAGCTACTTCCTGGTCGCGATGGACAGCCCGGGCATCGAGATAAGGCCACTGCGCGAGATGACCGGCCGGCAGATGTTCAACCAGGTCTTCCTGGACCAGGTGTACGTGCCGGACGATTGCCTGGTGGGAGCGCCGGGTGACGGCTGGCGGATTGCCCGGACAACGCTGGCCTCCGAGCGGGTCGCGATGGGCGCCGGCTCGTCTGTCGGCGAGGCAGTGGAGCAACTGCTTGAGCTAGCCGCCGGCAATTCCGCCGCTGCTGACCCGGCCGCCCGGCAGCAGCTGGGCGCGCTAGTCGCCGAGGGCATGGCGGTATCACTACTTGATCTGCAGGCCGTCCTCGCACAGCTCAGGGGCAGCGACCCCGGTCCGTTCGCGGCGGTGCGCAAGCTGGCCGGGGTTGCGCACCGCCAGGCAGCGGCCGAGGCGGCAGTTGAATTGTCGGGTCCGGCTGCCGCGACGGCCGACGGCCCGGCAGCCGGGCTGGTGCACGAATTCCTGCTGACCCGATGCCTCAGCATCGCGGGCGGCACCACCCAGATCCTGCTGTCGCTGGTCGCTGAGCGGCTGCTGGGCTTGCCGCGCGAGGAGGCACGCTAGATGGACTTCTCCCGTGGCGAAGCCGAGCTCGAGATCTCACGGCTGGCGGCGCAGGTGCTATCAACCGCCAACGTGCGGCCACCCGGCACGCGGTCACCCGCCGCGGGGCCACCGGACGCAGGGCCACCGGACGCAGGGCCACCGGACGCAGGGCCACCGGACGCAGGGCCACCGGACGCAGGGCCACCGGACGCAGGGCCACCGGACGCAGGGCCACCGCGCGCAGGCGCGCCTGCGGCCGCTGACCTTGACTCTTGTCTCTGGGCAGAACTTGGCCGACGCCGGCTTGCTGTCGCTCGCGTTGCCGGCCGAACTCGGCGGTGATGACCTGGGCATGCTAGCCATCGCGGCGTTGCTCACCGAGGCAGGCAGGCAGGCTGCGCCAGTCCCCGCGCTGGCTACTCTCGCCTTGGGCGTGCTGCCCGTGAGCCGGGCCTCAGATCCTGGCCTGCGCAGTGAACTGCTAGCCGGAGTAGCAAGCGGCGACACCATCCTGACCGCCGCGTTGCGCGAGCCATCGAGCCCGCTGCCGGATGAGCCCGGCGCGGTAGCCACCACGCTCGGCCTGGGCGGCACTGTGTCGGGCACCAAGGTCGGCGTGCCGTACGCCGCAGCCGCGCGGTGGATTCTCGTCCCGGCGAGCGTGGCGGGCGGCGGAGCTGACAGCCGCGCCGTTGTCGCCGTCGTCGAGCCCGATGCCGACGGGCTGTCATGCCAGCGGACACGCAGCTCGTCCGGCCTGCCCGAATACACGCTCCGGCTGGACCGGACGCCGGTCGCGGGCATCCTGGACGGCTGCGGTGTTGCTGACCTCTACCAGTTCGCGGTAGCGGGCGCGTGCGCGGTCGCTGACGGCGCGCTGGCGGCCGCGCTCGATCTCACCACCGCCCACTTGCGGACCAGGAAGCAGTTCGGCCGGCCGCTGGCCACCTTCCAGGCCGCCGCGCAGCAGATTGCCGACGTGTACGCAACCGCGCGGACACTCCATCTGATCACGACATCGGCGTGCTGGCAGCTGGACACCGGGCGGGACGCAGGACGCGATACTGACGTGGCCGCGTACTGGCTGGCACAGTATGCGCCCGCGGCCCTGCGGACCTGCCACCACCTGCACGGCGGGCTCGGCATGGACGTGACCTATCCGCTGTCGCGATACTCGGCTCTCGTTACCGATCTTGCCGCCCTCGTCGGCGGCGCCGAGGCACGCCTGGACCAGCTCGGCACGCGGGAAGCAGCTGATGCCTGATGTTCCTTGACCTGACCGGCGCCCAGCTCGCACTGCAAGCGGAGCTGCGGGCCTACTTCGCGTGCGCTCATCTCGCCCGCTGAGCGGGAGGAAATGCTCACCCAGCGGCACGGCAGCGTCTACCGCGACGTGGTCCGGCGGATGGGCCGGGACGGCTGGCTCGGCGTCGGCTGGCCGGCCGACTATGGTGGGCGCGGCCTGGGTCAGCTTGAGCAGCAGATCTTCGTGAACGAGGCCGCGCTAGCCGATGTTCCGCTGCCGGCCGTCACGCTCCAGACCGTCGGGCCGACGTTGATGGCCCATGGGAGCCAGCAGCAGAAGGACTTCTTCCTGCCCAGGATTCTCACCGGAGATCTGCATTTCGCCATCGGCTACACCGAGCCAGGTGCCGGTACCGACCTGGCGTCGCTGACTACCCGCGCGGTACTGGACGGCGACCATTACATCGTCAACGGCCAGAAGATCTTCACCACTGGCGGGCACGACGCCGACTACATCTGGCTCGCCTGCCGGACGGACCCGGATGCGCCGAAGCACAAGGGTCTCTCGATCCTCATCGTCGACACCACCGATCCCGGCTACTCCTGGACGCCGATCATCACTCATGACGGCGCGCACCATGTGAATGCCACGTACTACTCCGATGTCCGCGTTCCGGTAACGATGCGGGTCGGAGCCGAGAACGCGGGCTGGCGGCTCATCACCTCGCAGCTGAACCACGAGCGCGTCATGCTAGGGCCGTCCGGTCGGCTGGGCCTGCTGCACAACCGCGTCCGTACGTGGGCCGCGAATCGGACTGACCCCGGCGGCCGGCCGCTACTCGACCTGCCGGACGTGCGCCGGGCGCTGGCGAGGGCGAGTGCGGCGGAGCGTGTCAATGAGCTGCTCAACTGGCAGGTCGCGGTCACCGACACGGTGGACGTCGCGGACGCGTCGGTGACCAAGGTATTCGGTGCCGAGCAAGCACAGCGCATCGGGGCGGAGCTGGCCGAGGTCGTGTCGCGCCACGGTGACCTGGCCGAGCCAGCAACGGCCGAGCTCGCCCGCTGGCTAGATGTGCAGAACAAGCGCAACACCGTCCTGACGTTCGGCGGAGGAGTCAACGAAGTGCAGCGTGAGCTGATCGCGATGGCCGGGCTGAACCTGCCGAGGGTGCCCCGATGACGGAGGGAACGGCGACCGCGGCCATCCTCGCGGCCGCGGACAAGGTCAGGGCCGCCGGGCCAGGCGCACCCCGGCTCGCCAGGGACCCAGTGAACATGCCCGCCGTCCGCAACTGGACTGACGCCATGGGCGACGCCAGCCCGCTCTACACCGACGAGGCGTTCGCCGCTGCGAGCGTGCACGGTCAGCTGGTCGCGCCACCTGCGATGATCCAGGTCTGGACCATGCCCGGGCTGCAGCCGCAGCCAGCCGACGGCGGCACCGATCCGCTCGGGCAGATGATGACCGTGCTGGACGAGGCCGGATTCACCTCGGTCGTGGCGACCAACTGCGCGCAGACCTATTACCGGTACCTGCGGCACGGCGAGCTTCTGAGCATGCGCTCGGAACTGACCGACGTCAGCGGCCCGAAACGAACCGGGCTCGGCGAAGGCTGGTTCGTGACCACGAGAAACGTCTGGTACGCCGGTGACGAGCCAGTCGCGGAGATGGACTGGCGGGTGCTGAAGTTCCGCCCGCAGGCGGGCGATACGGACGAGGTCACGCGGCTCGCCGCGGGACCGGGTCAGGCGGGGGGTACCGGACCGGGTCCGGTGCTCCGGCCGCCGGTCTCGCCGGATACCGAGTTCTTCTGGGCTGGCACCCGGGCAGGCGAGCTGCGCATCCAGCATTGCGGCGCGTGCGGCGCGCTGCGGCATCCGCCCGGACCGGCGTGCCTGCGCTGCGGCGCCACCGAGAAGCAGGACTACCAGGTCGCTGCGGGTACCGGCATCATCTATAGCTACGTGGTGCACTGGCATCCGCCGGTGCCCGGCAAGCAGCTGCCGATCGTCATCGCGCTCGTCGAGCTGACCGAGGGCGTCCGGGTAATGGCCGAGCTGACCGGTGCCGACCCAGCTAGCGTGCACATCGGCATGCCGGTTCGGGCCGACTTCATCCGAGTCGACGACGACCTGGTGCTGCCTGCCTGGCGGCCGGACGAGCCGACCAGGCCAGGTGCGCTGCCCGAGCTCGTCATCGACGTGACTGCCGACGCTCATCGTCGCCACGGCGATAGCCACCAGGGACTTCTATCCGGTACACCACGACCGGGACTTCGCCGTGCGGGGCGGAAGCAAGGACATCTTCCTCAACATCCTCACGACTACCGGCCTGGTCCAGCGTTACGTGACCGACTGGGCAGGCCCGGAGGCAATCGTGCGCGCAGTCTCCATCCGGCTCGGCGTGCCGTGTTACGCCGGGGACACGCTGACGTTCTCCGGCCGCGCCGACACGGCGGGTAACGGGGACCCGGTCATCACCGTCACCGGGAATTGCAGCCTCGGCCAGCACGTCACCGGCACCGTCCGGCTCGCGCGGCCAGGGACCAGGCCGTGATCTCCGGCGCGGCGGCGATCGCCGGGATCGGGGCCACCGAGTTCTCCAAGGAGTCCGGCCGCAGCGAGCTCAAGCTCGCTGTCGAGGCTGTCCGCAACGCACTGGACGACGCCGGGCTGACGGCGGCGGACGTGGACGGCCTGGTCACCTTCAGCATGGACAGCAACGCTGAGATCGCGGTGGCGCGCGAGCTCGGTGCGCGCGAGCTGACATTCTTCAGCCTGATCGGCTATGGGGGCGGCGCGGCCTGTGCGACCGTGCACCAGGCCGCGATGGCGGTCGCGACCGGGGCGGCGAGCACCGTGGTCTGCTACCGCGCGCTGAACGAGCGCTCTGGCCGCCGGTTCGGTCAGGTATCCGCCGGCGCCGTCCAGGGCGCGACATCGTCCGCCATCGATGCCGGCTGGCACTACCCGATGGGGCTGGCAACTCCAGCAGCCACGGTCGCCATGGCGGCCCGACGCTACATGCATGCCTGCGGCGCTGCCAGCGCCGACTTCGGCACCGTCGCGGTCGCCGACCGAAAGCACGCGGCGACAAACCCGGCGGCCTGGTTTTACCAGCGGCCTATCACGCTGGCCGAGCATCAGGAATCACGCTGGATCTGCGAGCCGCTGCGACTGCTGGACTGCTGCCAGGAGACTGACGGCGCGGTGGCCATCGTGGTCACCAGAGCGGACCGGGCCCGTTCGCTGAAGAATGCCCCGGCTGTCATCCGCGCCGCGGCGCAGGGCAGCGGTCCGAACCAGTTCACGATGACCAGTTATTACCGGGACGACCTGACCGGGCTACCGGAGATGGGCGTGGTTGCCAGGCAGTTGTGGGCGCAGGCGAGACTAGGCCCCGACGACATCCGGACCGCCGTCCTGTACGACCACTTCACCCCGTACGTGCTGATGCAGCTGGAAGAACTCGGCTTCTGCCGGCCGGGCGAGGCGCGGCACTTCATCGCCGACGGCGCCATCGAGCTGGGCGGCAGGCTGCCGCTCAACCCGCACGGCGGTCAGCTCGGCGAAGGCTACCTACATGGCATGAACGGCATCGCCGAAGGCGTGCGGCAGGTCCGCGGCAGCGCGGTCAACCAGGTTCCGGGCGACGGACCGGTACTTGTCACGGCGGGCACCGGCGTACCCACCAGCGGCCTGATCCTCGGCCACGACTGACAGGCTGGCTGGCGGCCGGGTCACGGCCCGTCAGCGACGCCCCGCCGCTGGTGCGCGCTGCGGACCTGGGCAATCTCGTCGGCGTGCTGCTGATCGCCGAGCACTGCAGCCGGGTAGCCGCAGAGCAGGTCGAACTGGTACTGCGTGGCCAGCTCGTTCCACAGGGCCTCAACGTCGACTGCCGCGCTGGCCAGCCCGGCCTGCCACAGTAGTGCGACCATCTCGCCGAAGATCCGGACAGGCCGCCGTTCCGCCGCTGGCCGGTTAAGGACCGGAGTGATTGCCCGCCAGAAGCTCGCCGGGTCGGCCCAGCCGTTGATCATGAAGCTGTTGAGCACCGCGGCAGCGTCAAGCTCAACGTAGGAACCGTCCGCGGTGGAGCGCGAGATGTCGACTCCGGCGCTCGCCAGCCGTTCGCGGAACGTCCGCCGGTGATCCGAGGCTGCCACCACGATGCCCACGCCGTCCCGTGCCATGGCCCCGAGCACGTAGTCGGTCACCTGCTCAGCCAGTTCGTCGTCGCTCTGGTAGAACAGCACGGCATGGTCGGTGGGACCAGCGCTGGGCACGGCGAAGCCCTCCAGTCTTGGCTCGTTGCAGCATACCTGTGGTCCCATGCCCGTCTTTTGCCGCTCTACTCACCTCCGCGCCATGTCGCGGTCAGCCTGCCGCCGGATGCCGGCCCGCGGCGTGGAGGGCGGCCAGGTAGCCGAACGTCATGGCCGGGCCGATCGTCGCGCCCGCGCCCGCATAACTACGGCCCATCACCAGCGCACTGGTATTGCCGGCCGCGTACAGCCCGCCGATCACGCTGCCATCAGCACGCAGCACCCTGGCCCATTCATCGGTGCGCAGGCCCCCCTTGGTGCCCAGGTCGCCAGGAACGATCTTGATGGCGTAGAACGGCGCCTGGGCCAGTGGCGCCAGGTTCGGGTTTGGCTTGCAGTGCGGGTCACCGTAGTAGTGGTCGTAGGCCGAGTCGCCACGACCGAAGTCCTCGTCCTTTCCGGTCCGGGCGAAGTCATTGAACTTCTGCACGGTCTTGGCGAGGCCGTCCGGCGAGACACCGATCTGCCCGGCCAGCCCGGCCAGCGAGTCTGCCCGGAAGGCCGCGCCGGACTTGTACCACCGCCGCGGCAGCGGCTTGCGCGGCGGCATCCCGGCGAACACGTAGCGGTTGCGGTAACGCTGATCCAGGATCATCCAGCAGGGGACGTGCGGGTTGTCCTCGGTGTGCCGGTCGTACATCGCGTGCACGGCGTCCACGTACGGAGCGGCCTCATTGACGAATCGCTCGCCCGCCCCGTTGACGAAGATGCTGCCCGGCAGGCTGCGCTCAGCCAGGCAGAAATACGGACCTCCGGTCAGCGGGATCGACGGCCCCCACCACGCGTCATCCATCAGCTCGAGTACGCCGCCAGCGTCCTGGCCAGCCAGGATGCCGTCGCCGGTGTTACCTGGCGAGCCAACGGTCCAGTCGATGCCAATCGGCTCCCGCTGGTAGCGCCTGCGCATCTCCGCATTGCGCTCGAAACCGCCGGTCGCGAGCAGCACGCCCCGGCTGGCCCGGATCAGCGCGGGCTGCCCGTCGCGGCTGACGTGCACGCCGGTGACCTTGCCGTCCTCGATCAGCAGGCCGGTCATGGGTGTGCTCAGCCAGACGGGCACACTGGCCTGCGCCAGGCCAGCCCGCAGTCCGGCCACGAGTGACTGACCCAGGCTGAGCAGTCGTCGTCCGGTCGCCTTGCTGCGGACCATCCGGCCGGTGACCTTCGCGGTCGTCCAGATCGCGCGCCAGTGACTCGTGCCCAGGCTCAGCCAGCGGTAGTTCGCCTGGGTGACGGTGACGCCCGCCGGGGCAGGCAGATATGGCGGGTTGAGCCTAGCCAGTTCCGGGCCAAGCGCGCGCCCGTCGAACAAGCCCGGTTCGACTGACCTGCCGCTGGCGATGCCGCCTGGCGCTTCCGGGTAGTAATCGGAGTAGCCAGGCACCCAGTCGAGCCGGACTGGCGAGTTCGCCAGGATCAGATCGAGCATGGCCGGCCCGTGCGCCAGGAACGCCTCCCGCAGGCTGGCGGGCACCTCCTCGCCGGCGACATGCGCCAGGTAACTGCTGGCCTGGTCCGGGGTGTCATGAAGACCGGCCTTGCGGAGCCGTGAGTTGCCCGGGATCCAGACTCCGCCGCCCGAGCGAGCCGTCGAGCCGCCGTAATACTCGGTCTTTTCCAGCACTACCGCGCGCAGGCCGTTCAGGGCTGCGGTGAGTGCAGCGGTCATCCCGGCCGCCCCGCTGCCAACGACGACAAGGTCGAACTCCGGCTCCGCCGCGCTCGGGTTAGCCGTCATCGGCCCTCCGCCATCTGTGCGTGGTCAGCCTGGCGCGAAGTCCGCGCCGGCTATCCCGTCCATGGTAGAACACGTTACAGTTTTGGCCAGGTGCTGATCCGGCCAGCTGCTCGCCCAGTAACCCCGCAAGGAGATCCGCGATGCCGCTGACGTGGGATATGGAAGCCGACGTCGTCGTGGTGGGGTTCGGCGCGGCCGGCGCGTGTGCGGCGCTCGAGGCCTCCGCAGGCGGCGCGACCGTCCTGGTGCTGGACCGGTTCGGCGGCGGCGGTGCGACTGCGCTGTCGGGCGGCGTGGTCTATGCCGGCGGCGGCACACCGCAGCAGCGCGATGCTGGGGTGAATGATTCGGTCGCCGCGATGATCAGCTATCTCAGCCTGGAGGTCGGGGACGCGGTGTCCGCAGCGACACTCACTGAGTTCTGCGCCGGCAGCGCCGCGATGATCAGCTGGCTGACCGGCCACGGCGTGCCGTTCGAGGGCAGCCTGTGCCCGGACAAGACGTCCTACCCGACCAATAGGCACTACCTCTACTACTCCGGCAGCGAGCAGTCCTTCGGTCACATTGCCGCGCCCGCGCCGCGCGGGCACCGGGCTGTCGGCAACGGCACCTCGGGGAAGGTGCTCTTCGCGCAGCTGGCCAGGGCCGTGCAATCGGCAGGCGCGCGGGTCGTGCCGCAGAGCCGGGCCGTGCGGCTCGTTGCCGACGATGCCGGGCGGGTGACGGGCGTGGAGTGCCAGAGCATGCGATCGGCACCGGCGTGGGCGCGGACCGGGCACCGGGTGCTCAGCAAGCTTGGCCGCAAGCCGTATCTGTATGGCGGCAGCCTGGGCCGCCGGTGCTACCAGCCGGTGACGTGGCTAGAGCGACGCTATGCCAGGCCGCTGCTGGTCCGCGCGCATCGCGGGGTCGTGCTGGCGGCCGGCGGGTTCGTCGCCAGCAGGGCTATGCTCCGCGAGCACGCGCCAGCGTTCCGCGGCGGGCTGGCCCTGGGCACGCCTGGCGACGACGGCAGCGGCATCCAGCTGGGCGTCGCCGCCGGCGGCGCGACGCGGTTCCTTGACCGGGTCTCCTGCTGGCGGTTCATCACGCCGCCGCCCGCCTTCATGCGCGGCGTCCTGGTGGACAAGTCCGGCCGGCGCATCTGCGACGAATCCCGCTACGGGGCCGCGATCGGGGAGGCCATGGTGCTGCGGCACGACCGGCGCGGCTGGCTGCTGCTCGACCGGCCGCTGGTCCGCGAGTCCTGGCGGCAGCTGCGCGGCAGCACGCTGTGGTTCCAGCTGATGCAGGCTGTCTACCTGCTGACGCGCGCCCGCGTCACGGCGGATTCGCTGGCCGGCGTCGCCGCCAGGGCCGGCGTGGATCCTGATGGCCTGACCGCTACCGTGGCGGCCTATAACGCTGCGGCGGCAAACGGTGAGCCCGATCCAGCCGGCAAGCCTTCCGATAGCGTGCAGGTGATCAGCGTGCCGCCGTACTCGCTCATCGACTTGTCGGTCCGCCCGCGCCCGGCCTACCCTGCGCCGATGCTGACCCTGGGCGGCCTGACAGTGGACGAAGTCAGCGGCACCGTACTACGGCCGGATGGCGCACCGGTTCCCGGCCTGCATGCCGCCGGGCGGACCGCCGTCGGGCTCTGCTCCAGTTCCTACGTCAGCGGCTTGTCGCTGGCTGACTGCGTGTTCTCCGGGCGGCGCGCAGGCCGGCACGCGGCAGCCAGCCAGCCTGTTGCGGAAGGCGGCCTTGTTGGCACCGACTGACTGGTACCCGAGCGACGAGCGGCGCGAACTGGGCGAGGCATTGCGGCGGTTGCTCGACGTGGTCGTCAGGACCGGCGCCGGCCCGGCCGAGCTGAGCGAGGCCACCCAGACCATCGACAAGCTCGCCGCCGGCCTCGGCGGGGATACCGTGCGGGCAGACATGTCAGTGCACGAGGATTCTTACCGCTCGCACATGAGCCTGGTCGGCGGCCTCTCCCACCCCATCGCCCCGCAGCTACGACTGACACTGGACGGCGACCGCGGCACCGGCGAGGTCGTGGTCGGGGGACTCTTCGAGGGCGGCCCCGGGCTTGTTCACGGTGGCGTCATCGCGCTGCTGATCGACCACGCCATGGGCTGCGTGGCGGCCCGGCCGGACCGGCCCGCGATGACCGTACGGCTGGCGATCCGCTATCGCCGTCCGACGCCGCTCGGGGTGCCGCTGACCGTGACGGCTGCGCTCGACCGGATCGACGGCCGCAAGCTGCACCTGTCGGCCACCATCACGGCCGCGGGCCAGGTAACGGCCGAGGCCGACGCGATCTTCCTGACCCTCACCAGCAAGAACCTGGAGAACGTGTTCCGACGCGGCTGACCGGCAAGGAGTGCTCATGCGCTACGGCGTGGTGTTGTTCACCAGCGATCGGGGCATTACCCCGGCGCGGGCGGCGCAGGTCGCCGAGGCAGCCGGCTTCGACTGCTTCTACGTGCCCGAGCACACCCACATTCCGGTCCGGCGCGAAGCCGTGCACCCGCGAACCCGTACCGCAGAGCTGCCCGACGACCGGTACATGCGCACGCTCGACCCCTGGGTGTCGCTGAGCATGGCCGCGGCCGTGACATCCACTATCAAGCTCAGCACCGCGGTAGCGCTGCCAGCCGAGCATGACCCGATCGCGCTGGCCAAGACAATCGCGTCGCTCGACCATCTGTCTGGCGGCCGGGTGGTGCTCGGCGCTGGGTTCGGCTGGAATACCGACGAGATCACCGACCACGGCGTTCCGGCCGGCCGCCGCCGTGCCGTGCTACGGGAGTACCTGGCGGCCATGCAGGCCTTGTGGTCTCAGGAGGAGGCCAGTTACCTGGGCGAATTCGTCAGCTTCGGGGCGTCGTGGGCCTGGCCCAAGCCGGTGCAGCAGCCGCGGATTCCCATCGTGATCGGCGCCGGCGGCACCGCGAAGACATTCGCCTGGATCGCCACGTCCGCCGACGGATGGCTGACCGTACCGGGCGAGGCAGATCTTGACCTGAAAATAAGCCAGCTGTCCGAAGCCTGGCAGGAAGCTGGCCGCGACGGCCAGCCGCAGGTCCGGGTACTCGCCGGAAAGCCGGACCCGGACCTGCTGGCGCACTGGGCCGGCATCGGCGTTACTGACGTCGCCTTTGGCATGCCGGACCGGGCGGCTGACGAGGTTGCCGGTTATCTCGGCCGGCTGGCGGCGAAGCTGGGCCTCGCCGCCAGGCCCGGCTAACCGGCCGGAACGGCGCTGACAGGCCGGAACGTTGCGACCGGGCACATGAGCGGATGATCTTCCGATCATCCGCTGAGCCATCAGTCGTCTGCGTAAGGTTGCACAAAGCCGGGGGACTTGACAGTCGGGCTTTAGATCTGTTTTCTACCGGTCCGGACAGGGACACTTTCGATGCGGCATTTCGAGCTGAGCAGACCCCGGGCCGTCGCGGCCATGGCGCTGATTCCGGTCGCCGGCATCGCGGCGGGCGGGATGGCCATGGCCAGCAGCGGGTCCCGCCTGGCCGTCGTCCAGGGGTGCGTCAGCAACCTGACCGGCGTGCTCCGGGTCGCGGACCAGTGCACGGCCGCCGAGCACGCCATCTACTGGAACGAGCAGGCTGCGGCCGGCCCGGCAGGCTCGGCCGGCCGGCCGGGACCGGCGGGACCGCAGGGATCCTCCGGCGTCCAGGGCATGCCCGGAATACAGGGCCCGCGCGGACCACAGGGCCGGCGCGGGCGGGCAGGCTCACCAGGGCCGCCAGGCTCCCGCGGGCCGCGCGGGCAGCAGGGTTCGGCCGGGCGGCCGGGGCCTGCCGGACGACAAGGGCCGGCCGGACCAGCCCGGCTGTCCAGCGCATTCAGTTATCAGGCGACGGCCATCGTCGCACTGTCGCCGCTCACCTACTTAGCCGTCGGCAGCGGCCTCACGGTGACCCCGCCCGATGCGAGTGATAGCTACGTGATGTCTGCCAGCACGACGCTCACCACAACCGGGGCCGCCGCCGTGAACGTGACCTGCACCCTGGACGCGGGCGCGGCGGCGCTCGACAGCGCCGAGGTGACGGTGCCGCCCGCCGGCTACTCCCAGCTCACGCTGTCGGGCGGCACAGCGCTGTCCGGACCCGCGACCGTCACGGTGAGCTGCAAGTCGGGTGGCGCCGACGGAGCGTCGGCCCGGAGCATCAGCATCACGGCGATCCAGGTTGGCTCGCTAGCCGGTTAGCCCCGCGGCTACTGATAGCTGACGCTGACCTCCGGCGTCAGGGCCACGGACTGGCAGGCCAGGATGTAGCCCTCGGCCAGGTCAGCATCCTCAAGCACCTCGTTGCTGGCCATCTCCACCTGGCCGGCGGTCAGCTGGCACGCGCAGGCGCCGCAGATGCCCTCCCGGCAGGAGAACGGTGGCTCGAGGCCTGCCTCGATGAGCACGTCCAGCATCCGGGTACCGGTCGGCCAGTCCAGCGACCGCGCCTGACCGTCGAGGGTCACGTGCAGCGTCGCGGCAACTCCGCCCTCGACCGGAGCTGGCTCGTCGAACGGATTGTGCTGCAGGGACAGGAACCGCTCCACCCGGACGCCCCGCGGTGGCACGCCCACGGCCGCCGCGGCATCCCGGACCGCCGACAGGAACGGATCGGGTCCGCTGGCGAAGATCTGGTAGCCAGCGAACGGGCGGACCAGCGGCACGAGCCCGGCTGCGGTCGGCACCCCCTGCAGCACGTCGAGCCAGTGCACGACCAGCAGCCGGTCGCCTGCCGGGGCAGCGAGCGCCCGCAGTGCCGGGCCGAAGATCACCGACCGCTCGTCCCGGTTGGCGTAGATGAGCACGATCCGGCCACGGCCTGCCAGCAGGGCGGATTTCAGGATGGACATCACCGGGGTGATGCCACTGCCCGCGGCGAGCAGCAGGAAGTCAGCGTCGAGAGACGATGGAGTGAACATGCCGGCCGGCGGCAGCACGTCCAGCGTGGTGCCTGCCCGCACGTTGTCCGCGATCCAGTGCGACGCATAGCCGCCGGGGGTCTGCTTCACAGTCACGGTCAGGGGGTCCCCGGCGACCGGCGAGCTGCACAGCGAGTAACAGCGAGCGACCGAGCCGTCCCGGTCGCTCGGGATCCGAATGGTCAGGAACTGGCCTGGCTGATAGGCGAAGGCACTGGCGAGTTCGGCCGGCACCTCGAAAACCAGCGAGCACGCCTCCTCGGTTTCGCTGATGACCGAGGCGACCCGCAGCCGGTAGAAACCGCGATCGGCCGGGCCAGTCACGGCGCCGCTACCGGGAGCCGTCCGTCCAGGGCCGCCGTTTCGACGCTAGCCCGCAGTGCGCCGCAGCGTTCTATCAGCGCGGTCTGCTCGCCTGCTGCCGCTCGCCTGGCGAACTCAGCACACCGGCGAACGGCCGCGGCGTCCCACTGCACGCTCGTGTGCTGCACGCTGAACTTCGCCGCGAGCACGACCGCACCGCACTCGGCACACGTCACTTCGCAGTACCGGGCATGCCGCTCGTCTGGCCTGGCCGCACCGTCTGGCAGCGGCAGCCAGTCGCCGGGCTCCGGGACGGACTCGGGCATGATCAGCTGACCCCTGCGTCGCTCACCGCTTGCTCGCCGCCGACGGGCGGCCGGCCCGCCAGGTTGGCCGCGACCTCCGCCTCCCACGCCTCCACAGCCCGGGAGGTGTCGATCTCGAACTCGTGCCGCGCCACCATGTCCGCCGGGATCTCCCCGACGTCCAGGTAAAACTGCTCGTACCAGCGGCGCAGCTGATACACAGGGCCGTCCTCAGCGCACAGCAGCGGGTTGTCGATCCGGCTCTTATGCGTCCAGATGTCCACGTCCTGCTGGAAACCGAGACCGACGAACCTGGCGAACTTGGCCGCGACCTTGTCGGCCTGCTCCGGTGACAGGCCGGGCAGCTTCTTCACGATCACGCCCCATTGCAGCACGAACCGCTGCGGGGTCACCGGGTAGTGACAGTTGATCAGCACCGCGTCCATCGGCACGCCGTGATAGTCGTAATTCAGGAAGTCGATCATGTAGGAGGGCCCGTAGTAGGCGGCCTCCGAGTGCAGCCCGATCTCGGTGCTGCCGTTCCCCGCCTGGCCAGAGTCCGGCTCGTAGTCGGGTCGCGATCGGGTGTCGAGGTACTGCGACGCGATGTGTCCCTCGAAGACGTTGCGGAAGTAGGTGGGGAATGCGTAGTGAATGTAGAAGAAATGCGCCATGTCGACGACGTTGTCCACGACCTCGCGACAGTTGGCGTCCACGCTCAGGGCGTCCCAGGTCCAGTTCGACCACTCGCCGGAGTAGGCGCCATCGATCCGCGGAATGGTCACCTCGGCGGCCGGCTGGTTGCCCTCCGGGTCGTTCCAGACGAACAGCTGCCGGTTCTGCTCCAGCGTCAGCCAGGACCTGGTGCGCGCCGTCGGCGGTACCCGGCGGGCGTACGGGATCCTGGTGCACTTGCCGTCCGCGCCCCAGTGCCAGTCATGGAACGGACAAGCGATCGAGTCGCCCTTGACGGTGCCACGGCTCAGGTCGCCGCCCATGTGCCGGCAGTAGCCATCCAGCACGCGCAGCTCGCCCTGGCTGTCGGCGAACACGACCAGCTTGGTGCCGAACGCCTCGATCGCGTGCGGGTTCCCGTCCCGGAATGACGCGGCCAGCCCCAGGCAGTGCCAGCCGCGGGCGAACCTGGCCGGCGGCGCGCCCGCGTCGATGATCCGCACTCCGCTGCGGTCGTTCATGCGCCCTCCGCTGTGCTGGCTTACCAACGCTGGCCCGCTGCCGGGCCGCTACCCTAAGACTAGAACATGTTCTAGTCTTAGGGTCTAGTCTAGGCGGCATTGTGCGGCGGACGGCAGTCCGCCCGAGCGAAGGGTGTCCGGGTGACTGACAAGGTCGGGCTTGAGGTCATCGACGGCGTGCGCGAGCTACTCCCGGTGCTGCGTGACCGAGCCCAGGAGGCCGAGGACGGCAGGGTAGTGCCAGCCGATTCCATGAAGTCGCTGGCGGAAACGGGGTTCTTCCGGTTGTTGCAGCCGTCGGCATTCGGCGGCCTGGAGGCCGATCCGCTGACCTTCTATACCGCGGTCCGGCTGGTCGCCAGCGCCTGCGGCTCGACTGGCTGGGTGTCCGCCGTGCTCGGCGTCCATCCCTGGCACCTGGGCTTGTTCACGCCGCAGGCGCAGCAGGACGTCTGGGGCTCCGACCAGTCGACCCGGATCTCGTCGTCGTACGCGCCGACCGGCAAGGCGATCAAGGTCGACGGTGGCCACCAGGTCAGTGGCCGGTGGAGCTTCTCCTCCGGCTGCGACCACGCGACCTGGGTGCTCCTCGGCCAGATCGTGACCGACGCTGACAACAGGCCGACTGACTTCCGCACGTTCCTGCTCCCGCGGGCCGACTACGCCATCGAGGACGTCTGGGACACCGTCGGCCTGCGCGGCACCGGCAGCAACGACATCGTCGTCGACGATGTGCTGGTGCCCGAGCACCGGTCGCTGAGTTTCGCTGACGTCTTCCAGCTGGTCTGTCCCGGCCAGCAGCTCAACCCCGCGCCGCTGTACCGGCTGCCGTACGGGTCAGTGTTCTCCTACTCCATAACAACACCGATCATCGGCATGGCCACTGGCGCCTACGAGGCACACGTTACCTATCTGAAGGAGCGAGTCCGCGTCGCCTACGCGGGCCAGAAGGCAGCGCAAGACCCGTTCGCGCAGGTCCGGGTCGCGGAAGCGGCAGCCGAGATCGACGACGCCTGGCTCGCGCTCGAGCGCAACATGACCGACCTGATGGGCTTCGCGAGGGCCGGCGAGCAGATCCCGGTGGATGCTGCGGCTGCGGGTGCGGCGCGATCAGGTTCGCGGCACCGGACAGTCCATCAGGGCCGTGGACCGGCTGTTCGAGAACTCCGGCGGACGGGCGCTGAAGTCCGGGCACGCCGATCCAGCGGTTCTGGCGGGACGCGCACGCTGGCCGGGTGCACGCGATCAACGACCCGGAGCGGGCGCTGTCGATGTACGGCGGCGGCGAGTTCGGCCTGCCGGTGCCCGCCGACGCGATGCTGTGAGGACAGCGCAGTGACCGTGACCGCGGCGGACGCTGCGTCGACAGGGAACTTCGCCGAGATCGGCGGGATGCGGCTGCACTATCACGATGCGGGCTCCGCCCCGGCGGAGACCGGCATCTGGTCCCGGCGATGCGGGCACCGTCGTGCTGCTGCACGGCGGCGGGCCCGGTGCGTCGGCGTGGAGCAACTTCGGCCGGAACATGCCGGTCTTCGCCGCCCAGTACCGGACCCTGATGCTGGACCAGCCTGGCTTCGGCCAGTCCGCGACAGCGCCGATGACCGACGCATTTCTTCACGCACGCGGCAGACGCGCTGGCCGGGCTGCTGGACCAGCTCGGCGTGGCGAAGGTGCACCTGGTCGGCAACTCGCTCGGCGGCGGCACCGCGATCAGGTTCGCGCTGAACTATCCGCGCCGGGCCGGGCGGCTGGTGCTGATGGGGCCCGGCGGGCTCAGCCTGAACGTGCTGGCCGCCGACCCGACCGAGGGCGTCAGGCGGCTGTCGGAGTTCGGCGCGCCGCCAGGGCCGAGCAAGGAGAAGCTGGCCGCGTTCCTGCGCACGCTGGTCTTCGACCAGAGCCTGATCACCGACGAGCTGATCGAGGAGCGGTACCGCTACGCGAGCGAGCCGCGGCGCTGGCCGCGATGGCCGCCATGGGCATGTCCTTCTTCGGCGAGCACGCCGAGGACGGCATGCTCTGGCGCGAGGCGCACCGGCTCAAGCACGAGACGCTGCTGATCTGGGGCCGGGAGGACCGGGTCAATCCGCTGGACGGCGCGCTGGTCGCGCTGAAGCAGATCCGGCGGGCGCAGCTGCACGTGTTCGGCGGCTGCGGGCACTGGGCACAGCTGGAGAAGTTTGACGAGTTCAATGAGCTATCGCTCCGGTTCCTGGCAGGAGGCGCGGCATGACCGGACTGATCAGCTCGCTTGGTTACCTGCGGATCGAGTCGGCGGACGCCGCCGCCTGGCGCGAGTTCGGCACCAAGGTGCTCGGCATGACCGAGGGCCGCGGACCTGACCCGGCGGCGGTCTACCTGCGGATGGACGACTTCCCGGCCCGGCTGGTGATCGTGCCTGGCGACGCGGGAACGGCTGCTGCTGCGCGGGCTGGGAGGTCGCCGACGAGACCGGCGCTCGCCGCAGGTCGCCAGCGTGCTGACCAGCGCCGGAATCGCGGTCAAGGCGGGCGATGCCGCCGAGCTGGCCGACCGGCGGGTGGGCCAGCTGCTGCACTGCGAGGATCCGTCCGGCAACGCGATCGAGATCTTCTGCGGTGCCGCCCTGGACAACAGGCCCGCCGTCAGCCCGTACGGCAACGTGTTCGTGACCGGTGACCAGGGCCTCGGGCCACGTGGTGCTGCCGGCCACCGACGACGAGGAGACGCTGGCGTTCTACACCGAGCTGCTGGGCTTCCGGCTGCGCGACTCGATGCGGATGCCCGGCGAGTTCTTCGGCCGGCCAGCGGGCGGCCCGCCGGTCTGGATGCGCTTCCTCGGCTGCTGCCCGCGGCATCACTCGCTGGCGCTGGCCCCGATGAACCCGGCGGCCGGGATCGTGCACCTCATGATCGAGGTGGCCGCGCTCGACGATGTCGGCCGGGCGCTTGATCGCTGTCACCGCCGCAAGGCGACGATCAGCTCCACGCTCGGCAGGCACGCCAACGACCTGATGGTGTCGTTCTACGTGCAGACGCCCGGCGGATTCGATGTCGAGTACGGCACCGACGGCCGCGTGGTCGACGACAGCACCTGGGTCAGCCGCGAGTCCACCGCGGTAAGCCTGTGGGGCCACGTGTTCAGCCTCGGCGGCGCGCACTGAGGAGGCCGGCCGTGACCGGCAGGCAGGTGCGCCGACGCCGGCGCACCGGCCCGTCCGCGACACTAGATGGCGTGACCAGTGATCAGCAGGCTGGACCCGGACCGGACAGCCCGAGCCTGATCCGCAGCGATTCCGCCAGGTACTCGGCCACTTCGCGACCGGCGTCACGGTCATCACCGGCATTGACGGCGGCGAGCCGGTCGGGTTCGCCTGCCAGGCGTTCGCCGCACTATCGCTGGAGCCGCCGCTGGTGCTGTTCTGCCCGGCCCGCTCCTCGTCGACCTGGCCGCGCATAGCCAGTACCGGCGCGTTCTGCGCCAACATCCTGGCGGCTGACCAGCGCGACCTGGCCCGCAGGTTCGGCGTCAGCGCGGCCGACAAATTCGACGGCGTCGACTGGGCGCCCGGCAGCAACGGCGCGCCGGTGCTAGCCGGCGTGCTCGCCTGGGCGAGCTGTGCCGTCGAGTCCGTGCACGAGGCAGGCGACCACTACATCGTCATCGCCCGGGTCACTGGGCTCGGGGGCTGCGTCGCCGGTGACCCGCTGCTGTTCTACCGCGGCCGGTTCACGCTCTCGGTCACCTCGGACGGCGATACTCCGCCCGAGGTCGTCGACACGCTGCTCGCCTGGCCCCGCTTCGCCGACTGGATGTGAGTCAGCGACTGCAGGAGCTGACGACGGTCCCAGGCTCGACCGATTTACTACGGTGTGCGGATGAACCTCGCGTGGGGCGCGGTTGGCGGGCTGGCCGGCCTGCCTGTCGGAACGCTGTTACGCGGGCCGGTCTGCCAGCTGTCGGTGCGCAGCGCAGAGCCGGCCAGAGTGACCTGTCCCCGCTGCGAGTCGAGGCTGGCGACGTGGTCCGCGGCGAGGTGCGGCGCGTGCAGGCGGTTGCTCGGTCCGCCGGTTCTGCTCGAGCTCGCCAGCGCGACGGTGCTGGCCCTGCTGGCCGGCCGTTTCGCGGCCAGCCGGTGCTGGCGGCGTTCGGCTTCGTCGGCGCCCTCGGAGTCGCGCTGGCCGCCATCGACATCGAGGTGCAGCGGATCCCGGACCGGCTCACGCTGCCCGCCTACCCGGTACTGATCGTGCTGCTGGCGGCCGCGGCCGTTGCCGGACATCACGACGCCGCGCTGGTCCGGGCGCTACTCGGCGGGCTGGCCCTGGCCGGCGCCTTCCTGGTGATGGCGCTGCTGAGACCGGCCAGCTGGGTGGCGGTGACATCAAGCTGGCCGGACTGGCCGGGCTGGCGCTCGGCTGGCTGGGCTGGCACACGCTGGTGCTGGGGGCAGTGCTTGGCTTCGCCATGGGCGCTGTCGCCGGCCTCGTGCTGCTGGCAGTCAGGCGGATCACGCTGGCCGGGGAGCATCTGATTCGCGCCGTTCCTGCTCGGCGGGACCCTGCTAGCAATGCTCGCGGCCTAGCAACTAGCTCGGGTGGCGGCGCCCGGGGCGCGGCGCGCGGGCGCCTTAGCCAGGCGGTGCGGCTGCGGCTGGGCACTGTCCGGTAGAAACGACAAGCATGACGGCGATCTATCTGCTCCGGCACGGCGAGGCCGACTATGAGCCGGTGCATGAACGACAGTGGCCAGGCTCGATGGCGGACCTCGCGCCGTTGTCCCAGCCGGGTACGAGCAGGCCACCGCCGCGGCGGACCTGCTGGCGCAGGCAGGCGCGTCCGCGCTGGTCAGCTCGCCGTTCACGCGCACGATGCAGACCGCCAGCATCGTGTCCTGCCGCCTGGGCCTGCGCCTCCAGGTCGAGTTCGACCTGCACGAGTGGATCCCGGACGAGAGCTTCCGCTGGCACACCCTGGCCGAGGTCCGGGTTTTCCTTGCGGACCTCGACCGCTGCGGCGGTGAATGGCCGCCGGGCGAGCGCCGCCTATGGGAGCCGCTGTCGTCAGTACGGGCCCGAGCTTCGGCTGCACTTGCGCAATGCGATCAGCGGCCTGCCGGATGACGCGACGCTGATAGCGGTCTGCCACGAGATGGTGATCAGGTCGCTGACCGGTGAGTTTCAGACCGGGACCGGCCAGTTCCGCCGGATCGAGTCTGATCAGCTCGCCACGTGACGAGCTGACCTGGCCCGGCATGCGGCCCGCTAGGCGTCGCTGAGCAGCATCCTGATTGCCGCGATCGACTCCGGCGTGCTGACGTGCAGCAGAGCATGGATGCCGAGTCCCCGCGCCGCATCGACGTTCGGAAGCCGGTTGTCCAGGAACACCAGTTCCTCCGGCGCGACGCCAAGCTGCTCGCATAGCACCAGGTAGGCACGCGGGTCAGGCTTGGCGACCCCGATCTCATGCGAGTACACCAGCACGTCGACAAGCTGCTCGAGCCCGAACCGTTCCTGCTCCTCGCGACGGGCGCCGTCGGCGGAATTGCTCAGGATCGCGGTCCGGTAATCGCGGCCGCAGCCCGGCGACGAAGCCGGCCAGCTCGGCGTCCAGTTCGCCGCAGTACCAGTCCCACAGGTCGGCCATGAACTCGCTGGCCTGCGCCCGGTCCAGGCCGAGTGCTGCGGCGTACCGTTCCCGCAGCTCTGATTCGGTCAGGCCACCGGTCTTGACGCCGGCACCAGGATCGGCGGCACCCAGCGGCCAGAGCAGCGAGCGCGAGTACTCGGCGCTGCTCAAGCGGGGCTGCAGGCGCCACCGGTCGAGGAACTCCCTGCGCTCATCGATCGCCTCCAGCACGCCGCCGAGGTCGACCGCTACCGCGGTTATCGCCATGCGGCTCATTGTCCTCTCGGCGACCGCCGGTCTGACATGTCAGCCGTCAGGCGGGCGGCGGCACCGTCACCGTGTTGCTCACCGAGGCGGCGTGCCGTGCCGTGGCCAGCAGGACAACGCGCAGCACCCGGTTCTTCAGTTTTGCGGCGCTGACCGAGAACCGGGTCTGGCCGCTCACGTTCAGCGTCCGCCCGCGCAGGTCGGCCCAGCCGCCGGCCTTGGTCTCGATCTGCAGGACCACGACGTTGCCGGGCCGCGCGTACTGGGTGCTGACGACAAGCGCGTCGCGGAGTCCGCTGGAGCCGGGCTGAAGCACGACTGAGATCGGCGGACGCACCGTTACCCGCACGATCGCGCTCCTGGCGCCACCCGGCGCGGTGAGCCGGAACGCCGTGTTGGTGGTGATCACAGGGCTGGTGACGGCGACGGCTCCGTCCGCACCGGTGCTGCCGGTGCCAGCAGGCTGCCAGGCAGCATGCCGGGACTGGCGCTCGAGCAGCGTGACCGTCGCGCCGGCCAGGCCGCTGCCCGCGCTGGTCAGCTGGCCGTTGATGACAACGGCTGACCCGGCGCTGATCGGGCTGGTGACCTGAGCAGCCGACAGTTGCAACTGGCCCGCTGCGGTCGATGGCGACGGAGACGGCTTCGGCGTCCGCGACGCGGGCGGGGATTTGGACGCGGACAAGGTCGGCCTGGGGCTGGCCGGCGAGTGGCCCGATGGCGCCGGGCTCGCCGGGTCCGGGCGAGCTGGCCGGCTGGCTCACGTGCCCGCCGCCTGCTCCGGTGGAGTGGTGCGCCGGCGGCGAGCGGCGCAGCAGAGCCTGGTGGGAGTCCGGCACGTCAGCAAAACTCAGCGCCACATGTGCCAGGTGCTGCACCGGCGCGGGCAGCACGTTGGCATAGGCAGCCGCGGTTAGCCCGCCGGCCAGCGTCAGCGCAGTCGCGCCTGCCAGCCGGAGAGTCCAGCGAGCCGAGATCCTGGCCGCCCTGCCCGCAGGGCCGGTGGTCCGGCTGGCCGGCCGGGCGGCGCGGCTGGGCGAGCTGGCCGGCTTAGTGGCCAGCGGCACTGCGCCAGCGGACGGGCGGCCGTTCGCCCGGAACATGGTCAGGGCAGCTTGCTCGCCAGCAAGCTCACTGCTGGCGGGCGCGGCTGTCAGCGCCTGAAGGAGCTGATCCAGCCCTGGATCCAGCGGACCAAGCTCGTCGCGCAGGTCTGAGTTCATTAGTCCACCTCCTCCAGCGTCCGGAATGGCGGAGTTCTCGGCGCCGTACTCGCTGGCATCGGCCCGCTAGCGGGCGGCGGCGCAGTGGCAGGCCTGGCGGCCAGCGAGCGGACGGCGGGATCGTCGGCCAGCGTCTTCAGGCCGCGATGGAGCGCGACCCGGACCGCACCGGCCGACTTGCCCAGGATCCTGGCCACGTCCGGCGTCTCCAGCCCGGCGATGACCCGCAGCGCGACGGCCTCGGCCTGGTCTGGCGACAGGCCGGCGAGCAGCGCGACGGCGCCCTGGACCGAGATGCCGTCCAGCACCTGGTCCTCGACGAGCTGGTCGTCGGCCAGGATGTCAAGTCCCGACAGAGCACCTGGGTGACCGGCCGCCGGGACCGGGCGCGGGCCGCGTCGATGGCCCGGTTCCGCCCGATCGTGAACAGCCAGCGCCGGAACTCATCCTCGCCGCCGGCGAACTTGTGCAGGTCCCGGACAACCTGGAGCCAGGTCTCGCTCGCCACATCGTCCGGGTCGTCGCAGCCGACGACACGCAGGAACCGCAGCAGCCGTGGCTGAAAGCTCCGCCACAGCTCAAGAAAGCCGGCCTCGTCACCTGCGCATGCCCTGGCCAGGGCATCGTCGAGCACATCCAGTCTCACTTGCCATCGCGCCAGTAAGGGTCGCATACCGGCGGGCATGCCCGGGACATTCCGACTGTCCGGGATGCCCGCCGGTGCGCTGACCACCGGGTACTAGGAAGCAGTGGCGGGACTGATCGTGTCGACAGCGCTCACGGACCTGGCGAAGTTCCGGGTGCCGCGGAAGACACAGCCGGAAGTTGACGGCGGTCTTGCGGACGTGGACCCGGAACGCGACCCAGCCGTGCCGGCCGGTCCGGTCCGCCTTGACCGCAAACCAGTGACCCTTGGGGCCCTGGCGCTGCAGCAGCACCCAGACGCCGCGAACAGGTGAGATGTGCGTGCTGACGGCAGTCAGCTGGCCCTTCACGATCGCGGTGGTCTGGTGCGGGTGTGCCTTCGGGGTCGAGTTGCTGATCGACAAGGCAGTGGTGACCTTGGCGGGTGCCGCGGTCGCGGCGCTCGCGGCCGCGGTGGCGCCGGTCACTGCAATCGCCGCGGCGGCGACAGCCGCACCGATGCGGGCCGTCATGTGGCTCGATACGCGCATTGTTCTCCTTCAGCCTGGGCCTCGCTCGGGAGAGGCCGACAACACCGGGTTGAGCGCCAGCGGCCAGCCGTGCGTTACTCAGCCTGGTGTGAGCTATGTCACATTTCCCGGCTGTCGCCGTTCGGCGCCGTCAGTCGCCGACGACTGCCGCGGCAATCCTGGCCACGTGCTCGGCGGGCGCGCCCAGCAGCATGGCCGCGCCATGCCCGCGCTTCAGATACCGGTGCGCGTCGTGCTCCCAGGTCACCCCGATGGCGCCGTGCAGCTGGATCATCTCGGCGCTGACCTGCTGTAGCACCTCGGAGCAGTAAGCCTTGGCCGTAGCCGCACGCAGGGCGAGATCCGTCGCTCCCTGCTGCGGCGGCCTCGGCCGCCGCGTAGGACACCGACCTGGCCGACTGCACCCGCACGTACAGGTCCGCCATCCGGTGCTGCAGCGCCTGGAAGGTCGCGATCGGCCGCCCGAACTGCACCCGGTCCTTGGTATAGGAGACGGTTAGCTCCAGCGCGCGCGCCGCGGCGCCGACCTGCTCGGCGCTGAGCGCGATGCACCCGGCATCCCGGACCTGCCCGAGCGCCGCGCTGGTCGCCGATACGCCGTGCCGGCTGCCCGGTCGAACTGCAGCACGGCCAGCTGGCGCGTGTCGTCCATGGTCGTGCTCGGCCTGCACGTCACCGACGGCTCGCCTGGCTGCACCTCGAACAGGCCGATCCCGTCCGGCGTCACCGGGCGGCAACGAGGTGCACGGAGGCCTGTGCGCCGTCCAGCACGAAGTGCGCCTCACCGCTGATCTGCCAGCCCCCGGCGGCCCGGTGTGCGGCGTCGGGACGCGCGCGGCAGGCTACCTCGGCCGGGTCCCAGTGGCCGGCTGCCGTCGTCCAGGCCAGCGCGGCGACGCCGGACCCGGCGGCCAGGGCCGGCAGCAGCCGGGCGCACGCCTCGTCGTCGCCGCTGCCCAGCAGCGCCTGGGTGCTGAGGACCGCCGAGCCGAGCATGGGCGACGAGATCAGCGAGCGACCGAGTTCCTCCATGACAACGTGCACCTCGACCGGACCGGCCCCGGACCCGCCATAGCGCTCCGGGACGGCCAGCCCGGCGACGCCGATCTCGGTGCACAGCCGGTGCCACCGGCGCTGGACAGCGGCAGGTGCAGACGCTGGTGCCTTGGCGTGCCGGTCGAGCAGGCCGCGAACGGCGAGCCGCAAGTCTTCTTGCTCGGTGGTGAGCCTCATGGAGTACTGCCTGCATGGCGGTCGGGCGACGGCGCGGTCAGGGCGGCCAGCACTCGGCGCCGGTGCTCGGCCTGGCTGCCCCAGGCTGACCGGAGCGCCAGGACCTTAGTGAGCCACAGCCCGGCGTCGTGCTCCGCGGTGTAGCCGATGGCGCCGTGCACCTGCAGCGCGACCCTGGCGGCCAGCCAGGCCGCGTCGGTGCATGCCACCTTGGCGGCCGATACGTCCAGGCCGGCGGAGGCCGGATCCCGACCCAGCGCGACGGCCGCCGCGAATACCAGCGGCCTGGCGAACTCGAGCTTGATCACCACGTCCGCGAGCTGGTGCTTCACCGCCTGGAAGGAACCCACCGGCTGGCCGAACTGGACCCGCTGCCGCGCATGGGCTGCGCTGGTTTCCAGCAGGGCCTGGCCGGCC
Source organism: uncultured Actinomycetota bacterium (assembly GCA_963795265.1). Lineage (GTDB taxonomy): Bacteria > Actinomycetota > Actinomycetes > Streptosporangiales > Streptosporangiaceae > JAJYUU01. The sequence goes on from CAWCHF010000010.1 coordinate 61,723, forward strand.
CGAGCAATTGCGCGGCGCAGGCCAGCGTCGCCGAGATCCAGCGCCGCGTCGAGCGCACGGCCAACGTCAGGTCCGTCCGCCAGCAGCCGGCCAGCGTGTACCTGTGCCAGCGACCGCGCGGCATCGACGGACCGGCGGGCTGGTCCTGGCTCCCCTACCGACAGCCGCACCCATCCGGACTGGCCAGATCCGGGCGGACCGGACGGGCGTGCGCCATCCCGTTCGGCCAGCAATACGAGCCCAGCCGCGCCGGTATCCGCGGCGAACGGCAGCACCGGCGGCACTGCCAGCGTGGCGATCAGCTCTCCGGCCGCCAGTTCGCGCAACCACCGGCCGATGTCGGCAGCAGCGCGCTCCGCCGTGCCGGCCGAGGCTGGCCAGCAAGGCCGGAATCGCGGCGAGCGTCTCAGCTACCGGCCCGGGGATCGCGTGATGGCCCAGCTCCTCGCACGCGATGATCAGGTCCACCGGGTCGGCGTCCAGCCCGCCGTATTCGGCCGGCACGCCCAGGGCCGTCACGCCGGCCTCCGCGAGCGACCGCCAGATCTTCAGTCCGGGCTCGCGGTTACCCGCCGCCCAGGCGCGGGCCGCTGCCGGGCCGTCGGCTGCCGCCAGCATGTCGTGCAAGCTCGCCGCGAACTGCCGTTGCTCGCCTGACAGGGTGAAATCCATCAGGCGCCCTTCGGCAGCCCGAGCACCCGCTCAGCGATGATGGTTCGCTGAATCTCGTTGGTTCCCGCGTAGATCGGCCCGGCCAGCGCGAACAGGTAACCGTCGAGCCAGCGCCCGCCGGACTCACCGGAGTCACGTAGCTCGGCCAGCGGGCCGAGGATCGCCAGCGCCGTCTCATGCAACGCCACGTCCAGCTCGGACCAGAAGACCTTGCCGACGCTTGGCTGCGCGCCGGCTAGCGCTGCCCCGGCTGAGCCCGTTCCGGCTGAGCCGGTCCCGGCTGAGCGTGCTCCGGCCGGGCTGGTTCCGCCGCGCTGACTGGCGATCTGGTAACCAGTGAGCTGATAAGCGCGCGCGGCGATCCAGGCGTCCGCGACCCGGTCTGCGAGCGCCGTATCGGCCGGATCGGCATGGTCGAGCCAGAGATCGGTAAGCCTTCCCGCCGCCGCGGTGAACCGGCCAGGACTGCGCAGCGACAAGCCTCGCTCGTGCCCGGCCGAGCTCATCGCCACCCGCCAGCCATCTCCCGGCTCGCCGATGACATCGGCATCGGGCACCAGGACCTGGTCGAGGAAGATCTCTGCGAACCCGGCCTCGCCGTCCAGTTGCGGGATCGGCCGCACCGTGACCCCGTCTGCTCTCAGGTCGAACATCAGGTAAGTGAGCCCGCGGTGGCGTTGCGCATCCGGATCGGACCGGAATAGCCCGAACGCGCGGTCGGCGAAGACCGCACGCGAGCTCCACGTCTTCTGGCCGGACAGCAGCCAGCCTCCGTCGGTGCGCACGGCCCTGGACCGGATCGCCGCCAGGTCGCTGCCGGCTTCCGGCTCAGACCACGCCTGTGCCCAGACCTCCTCGGCCCGCGCCATCTTGGGCAGCACCCGGCCTCGCTGCTCCGCGGTTCCGTGCGCGAACAGCGTCGGGGCCAGCACGAACAGCCCGTTCTGCCCGACGCGCACGGGCGCGCCGGCCGCGTGGTACTCCTCTTCGAAAACAAGCCACTCCAGCAGCGAGGCGTCGCGCCCGCCGTATGCGGCCGGCCAGGACACCGCAGCCAGCCCTGCGTCCGCTAGCCGGGCCTCCCACTCGCGGTGCAGGGCGAAGCCGCCGGCCGTGTCGACCGACGGCAGCGGGCTGCCGGGCACGTGGTCTGCCAGCCAGCGCGGCCACCTCGGCACGGAAGTCCTGCAGGTGCGGGTCGAAGTCGAGGTTCACCCAGAAGCCTTCTTCATCGTCCGGGCGTTCATGCCAGCCAGCGAGTCGGCACCGGTCTCGGCGTTGTGCGCGTGCGCTACGTGGTGCAGGCCGAAAACCGAGTCCATGCCGTTCCGCATGCCCATCTGGTCTTCGCACTGATTAACCGCGCGCTTGGCCAGTGCGAGCCCGAACGGCAGGCATCCCGGCGATCCGGTCGGCGAGCTCGAACGTGGCTGCCGCTAGCTCAGGCCGCGGCACGACCCGGCTGACCATGCCCAGCTCGTAGGCGCGGCGGCGTCGAACCGGTCGCCGGTAAACAGCATCTCCTTGGCGAACCGCGGCCCGAGCACCCACGGATGCGCGAAGTACTCCACGCCAGGAATGCCCATCCGGACCACCGGGTCAGCGAAGAACGCGTCGTCGGATGCGACGATCAGGTCGCAGACCCAGGCCAGCATCAGGCCGCCCGGCGATGCAGGCGCCCTGCACCATGGCGATCGACGGCTTGGGAATCTCCCGCCAGCGCCGGCACATACCCAGGTAGACCTCCATCTCCCTGGCGTACCTGTTGTCGGCGCCCTGCTTGCCCACGTGGTCCCACCACATGACCGCCTTGCGCTCGAACGAAGCGTCGATGTCCCGGCCGGGCGTGCCGATGTCGTGGCCGGCGCAGAAATGATCGCCCTCGCCGGCCAGCACGAGCACCGCGACGTTGTCATCGTTCACCGCGCGGGTGAACGCAGCGTCCAGCGCGTACGTCACCGCCGAATTCTGCGCATTTCGGTAACGGGGCCTGTTCAGGGTGATCACCGCCGTCTGCCCGCGGACCTCGTAGCGGACCACGTCGGTCTCGGCCGGGCTGTCCCCGGCTGGTCCGCCGTGGCCTGCCTGCCCTGTCATCAGGACTCCTCCCTGAGCAGCCGCTTGAGCGGCTTGCCGGACGCATTACGCGGTAGTTCGGTGCGGAACTCGACCTGTCTGGGCACTTTGAAGTTGGCTAGCCGCTCGCGGCAGTGCGCTAGCACTTCCGCCTCGGTCAGCTGGCAACCGGGCCGGGTAACGATGAAGGCCTTGCCGACTTCGCCGAGCCGGGCATCAGGCACGCCGACGACCACCGACTCGGCCACCCCGCCGAGCCGGGCGAGCACCTGCTCGACCTCCGCTGGGTAGACGTTAAACCCGCCGCAGATGTACATGTCCTTGAGACGGTCGGTGATGGTCAGGTAGCCGTCAGCGTCGAGGCGGCCGACATCGCCGGTATGCAGCCAGCCGTCCGCGTCGATGGCCTCTTTGGTCGCTGCCGGATCGTCGAGCGTAGCCGAGCATGACGTTCGGGCCGCGCAGCAGGACCTCGCCCACGTCAGCCAGGTCGGCGCCGTCGCGCCCGGCAGCGTCCGGCTCCGGCAGCGCCAGCCGGATCTCGAAACCGGCCGTTGCCCGGCCGGATGTGGTGGCTACCGTGCGGGCCGGATCGCCGGGCCTGCACATGGTCACCACGACCGCCTCGGTCAGCCCGTAGGCGGTGAGCACCGTATCGAAGCTGAGCTCGGCCTGCATCCGCTCGACCAGGGCAACCGGGACGACAGCCGCGCCGGTCACTGCGAGCCGCAAGGTGGACAGGTCGTGACTGCTGCGGCCGGGATGATCGAGTATCGACTGGTAGATCGTCGGCGCCCCCGGCAGGACGGTGATCCGCTCGCTCTCGATCAGTCGCATTGCCTGCTCGGCGTCGAACACGAGTTGCGGCACGATGGTCGCGCCGGTCAGCAGGCAGACCAGTACCCCGGCCTTGTAGCCGAAGCTGTGAAAGAACGGGTTCACCACGAGGTACCGGTCGGCTGAGGTCACCGCACCGCAATCGGCCCACGCCCTGGCCACCTCGAGTGCCTGCCGGTGCGAGCTCATCGCGCCCTTGCTGCGCCCAGTCGTGCCGGAGGTGTACAGGATGTCGCTGACATCGTCGGGGCAAACCGCGGCCGCGCGCGCCGTCGCGGCCGCGCGCGCCGCGGTGGCCGGCTTCCGGTCCAGGTCGGCCCAGTCCGCTACCGTGACGCCCGGCCAGCTGACTTCGGCAGCCGGCGGTCCGTCCGCAACGGGGATCCGGATGATGAGCCGGAGACTGCCGAGCTGATCCGGCTCGGCCTGGTCGGCGGCCCGCAGCGCGGACAGCCGATCGACGCCGACGAAGGGGCCTGCGACGAACAGCGCGGTGGCCCCGCTGCGTCCGATGACGTCCAGCGCTTCCGGGCCGGTAAAGCGCGTGCTGACCGGTACAAGCGTTGCACCCGCCGACAGGGCGCCCAGTGCCGCCAGCACCCAGTGATGGGTATTCGGGGACCAGATCGCCACCCGGTCGCCAGCGTCGATCCCGGCCGCTGCCAGCGCGGCTGCGATGCCGGTGGCCCGGTCGTGCATTTCGCGGTAGCTCAGCCGCGGACCGGCCGGCTCCGCTATCGCAATCTGGTCGCCGAACCGGCTGGCTGCCCGGTCCATGGCAGCCGGGATCGTCAGTCTCACCTGGCTCCTCAACAAGCAAGTGCTTGGTAGGTAGAGACTAACGTCCGGGGGCCGATCGCAGCCAGGTGCCGCCGCCGCCTGCCGGATGCAAAAGCCATTCCGGCCGGCCGAAGCAAGTGCTTGGTAGGCTGCCGCTACCTGCGCGGCCGGCAGTGCCTCTGGTGTCGCGCTGCTGACGGCGGTGCGGAGGATCCGGGTGCAGCTGACCGCGGAGGATCAGGAGTTCCGCGGTCGTGTCCGCAGCTGGCTCGCGGAGAATCTGGCCGGCCAGTTCGCGGACTTGCGCGGGCTCGGCGGGCCCGGCCGGGAGCACGAGCATTTCGCCGAGCGGCTCGCGTGGACCAGGCACCTGGCGGCGAGTGGCTGGACCTGCATCGGCTGGCCGGCCGAGCACGGCGGGCGCGGCGCGAGCCTTGCTCAGCAGGTGATCTTTCACGAGGAGTACGCCCGCAGCGGCGCTCCGGCCAAGGTGTCGCACATGGGCGAGGAGCTGCTCGGGCCGACGCTGATCGCCTTCGGTACTCCCCAGCAGCGGGACAGGTTCCTGCAGCCGATCGCAGAAGTCAGCGAGCTGTGGTGCCAGGGCTACTCCGAGCCCGGCGCCGGCTCAGACCTGGCTTCGGTCAGCACCGCCGCGGTGCTCGATGGTGATGACTGGGTCATCAGCGGGCAGAAGGTCTGGACCTCGCTGGCCACGGTCGCCGACTGGTGCTTCCTGCTGGCCAGGACCGAGCCGGGCTCGCGCCGGTCGGCCGGCCTGTCCTACCTGCTCGTGCCCATGCGTCAGGCCGGCATCGAGGTGCGGCCGATCCGGCAGCTCACCGGCACCGCTGAGTTCAACGAGGTCTTCTTCGACGGCGCCCGCACGCGCGCCGACATGGTGGTCGGTGAGCCGGGTGACGGGTGGCGTGTCGCGATGGCCACGCTCGCCATCGAGCGCGGCGTGTCCACGCTCGGCCAGCAGGTTGGCTACCAGCGCGAACTGGACGACCTGATCGAGGCAGCGCGACGGCACGGCGCGGCCGGCGATCCGCTGCTGCGCGATCGGCTCGCCAGGGCATGGATCGGATTGCAGGTTATGAGAGAGCAGGTGCTGGCAATGCTGGATGGCGCTGGCGCGATCGGCACCGCCCCGGACGCGACGGCCGGCGCGGACGCCTCGGTCGTGAAGCTGCTCTGGTCGCGGTGGCATCGAGACCTCGGCGAGCTGGCCATGGACGTTCTCGGCCCGGCGTCGATGGTGGCCCACGGGCCCCCGTACGACCTGGACGACTGGCAGCGGCTCTACCTGTTCGGCCGGGCCGACACTATCTACGGCGGCTCGCAGGAGATCCAGCAGGGCATCATTGCGGACCGGGCACTTGGCCTGCCCCGGCAGGGCCGGCCGTGACGGCGGACGCGGCCGGCCTGCCGGTTCCGCCCGCCGGCCGCGATTTGCTCGCCGGAAAGATCGTGGTGATCACCGCGGCGGCCGGCGCTGGAATCGGCGCGGCAACAGCGAGCCGGTGCCTGCAGGAAGGCGCCAGCGTGCTGATCAGCGATCAGCATGGCGCACGGCTGGCTGCCAGCCATGAGGCCCTTGCGGCCGAGTACGGCGATCGCGTATGGTCCGCTGCTTGCGATGTGACCGACGATGCTGCCGTCACCGGCCTGGTAGCCGAGGCAGTCAGCCACTTCGGCCGGCTCGACATCATGATCAACAACGCTGGGCTCGGCGGCACCAGCTCGGTTCTGGACATGACCGACGCCGAGTGGCTGCGGGTGCTTGACATCACGCTGAATGGCACGTTTCGCGGCACCAGGGCGGCATTGCGGCAGCTGGTCGCGCAAGGGCATGGCGGCGTGGTGGTCAATAACGCCTCGGTACTCGGCTGGCGCGCGCAGGAAGGACAGGCGCACTACGCGGCCGCCAAGGCTGGCGTGATGGCGCTGACCAGATGCGCGGCAATGGACGTGGCACGACATGGCATCCGTGTTAACGCGGTGGCCCCGAGCCTTGCGACCCACGCATTCCTGGCCAAGGTCATGAGCGAGGATCTGCTCGCGGAGCTAGCGGGCCGCGAAGCGTTCGGCCGCGGCGCGGAGCCGTGGGAGGTAGCCAGCGTTATCGCCTTCCTGGCCAGCGACTACGCCTCGTACCTGACCGGCGAAGTGATCTCCGTGAGCAGTCAGCGGGCCTGACAGCGCGTCCCGTCGCCAGTGCCAGGGCGCCGGCCTAAATCCGCTCGATGATGGTGGCAGTAGCCATCGCCCCGCCTGCGCACATCGAGATCAGCGCTGTGCTCGCGTCGCGCCGCTCCAGTTCGTGCAGGGCGGTCGTGATCAGCCGCGAGCCGGTGCTACCGACCGGGTGGCCGAGCGCGATGGCGCCGCCGTTGACGTTGACCTTGTCCGGATCCGGCTGGTGCACGCTCAGCCAGGACAGCACCACCGACGCGAAGGCTTCGTTGACCTCGAATAGGTCGATATCGCCGATGGTCATCCCGCTCCGCTTCAGCACCCGCTCGGTGGCCGCGACCGGCCCGTCGAGATGGTAGTAGGGCTCGTCACCGATCAGGCACTGTGCGACGATCCGCGCCCGCGGCCGCAGCCCGAGCTCGCGCGCCCTGTCCGCCTCGGCCAGCAGCACGGCTGCGGCACCATCGGAGATCTGCGATGACGTGCCGGCCGTATGCAGCCCGCCTGGCAGTACCGGCTTGAGGCCTGCCAGCACCTCCAGGCTGGTCTCGCGCAGGCCCTGATCCCGGTCGACGATCCTGGTCTCGCCGGTGGGATTGCCGTCGGTGTCCAGCACCGGGGCCTTCACGGGCGCCACCTCCCGGTCGAACCGTCCTGCGGCCCAGGCCAGCTGGGCATTGCGCTGCGAGCGCAGGCCGAAAGCGTCGATCTGCTCGCGGCTCAGGCCACGGCGCCTCGCGATCCGTTCTGCTGCCTCGAACTGGTTCGGCATGTCGATCGTCCAGGAATCCGGGCGCGGCGAGCCGATACCGGTGCCGATGTTGGCCCCGAGGCCGACCCGGCTCATTGCCTCCACGCCGCAGCCGATGCCGACGTCGATGGCCCCCGCCGCGATCAGGCCGGCTATCAGGTGCACGGCCTGCTGGGCAGAGCCGCACTGTGCGTCCAGGGTCAGGCAGCCAGCCTGGACCGGCAGTCCGGCATGCAGCCAGGCCGTCCGGGTCACGTTGCCGGCCTGCTCGCCGGCCTGGGTCACGCAGCCGCCCGCGACCTGCTCCACCTCGGCTGGCGCCAGCCCGGCCCGCTCTAGCAGGGCGCTCTGCGCCTGTCCCAGTATGTCCGCCGGGTGCAGCCCGGCGAGTGCACCGCGTCGCTTGCCGATCGGCGTCCGGACCGCTTCCACGATTACCGCAGTGCCCACACCTGCTCCTTTGCCGTCCTGACCGCCGCGGCGCCTGCTGCCAGCGACCACGAGTCTGCCCACATAGTAGAACGTGTTCTTGAAATTTCGAGACCAAGGCAGTTCACCACGGGCTCGCGGCGTGCTTCAATCCCACTAGAACACGTTATAGATCTGGAGGCCCGTCATGGCTCAGCCGCGGATAGCGCCAGGTTTCGACCTGACCGATCCCGACCTGTACGCACACCGGGTGCCGCAGGAAGAGCTGGCCGAACTGCGTACCTCCGCACCGGTCTGGTGGAACCCGCAGCCGACCGACATCGGTTTCAATGACGACGGCTTCTGGGCGGTCACCCGGCACAAGGACGTTGTCGCGGTCTCGCGCGACAGCGACACCTTCTCCAGCTATGAGAACACCGCGATCATCAGGTTCATCGGCGGGACCACCCGCGAGCAGATCGAGATGCAGCGGGTCATCATGCTGAACATTGACCCGCCGCAGCACACCAAGCTCCGCGGCATCGTGTCCCGCGGCTTCACCCCGCGCGCCATCAGCGGCCTGCGCGATGTGCTGGCCGCCCGAGCGCAGAAGATCGTCGCCACCGCGCTGGCCGAGGGAACCGGCGACTTCGTCACCGACGTCGCCTGCGAGCTGCCGCTGCAGGCCATCGCGGAGCTGCTCGGCGTGCCGCAGGAAGACCGGCACAAGCTGTTTTCCTGGTCGAACGAGATGGTGGGCTACGACGATCCGGAATACACCGGTGACGGCGAGAACGCGGCGGCGGAGATCCTCGGCTACAGCATGGTGATGGCCGAGGATCGGCGTGCCTGCCCGCGCGATGACATTGTCACCAAGCTCGTGCATGCCCAGGTTGACGGCGGTGAGCTCAGCTCCGATGAATTCGGCTTCTTCGTGATCCTGCTGTCGGTTGCGGGGAACGAGACCACCAGGAACGCCATCTCGCACGGCATGCTCGCCTTCCTCGACAACCCCGGCCAGTGGGAGCTCTACAAGGCACAGCGACCGGAGAGCGCGACGGACGAGATCGTCCGGTGGGCCACTCCCGTCACGGTGTTCCAGCGCACTGCGACCAGGGACACCGAGCTCGGCGGCCAGGCGATCAAGGCGGGCCAGCGGGTCGGCCTCTTCTACCGGTCTGCCAACTTCGACGACGACGTCTTCGACCAGCCAGAGCAGTTCAATGTGCTGCGCAACCCGAACCCCCATGTGGGCTTCGGCGGCACGGGCGCGCATTACTGCCTTGGCGTGAATCTGGCCAAGCTGGAGATCGACCTGATGTTCAACGCCATCGCGGACGCGATGCCGGATATCAGCAAGGCGGGCAGTCCGCAGCGGCTGCGCTCGGGCTGGCTGAATGGCGTTAAGCGATTGCCGGTCAGCTACCGCTGAGCAGCTGCTAGGGGCTGCGGAACCGGGAGACAAGCTCCGTCCGTGAGCGGATGCCCAGCTTCGCGTAAGTCTTGGTGAGCGTCGACTCGACCGCGCGCACCGAGACGAACAGCTCGCCCGCCACCTGGCGGTTGCTGAGCCCGCGAGCGACCAGCTCGGCGACCTGCCGCTCGGTGCTTGTCAGCTCGTCGGCCGCCTGCGTGCGACCGCTGATCCTGGCGAGTTCCGTGCTCGCCCGGGCCGCCCACAGCGGCGCCTCCACTGCCGAGAATATGGCCAGCGCCTCGGTCAGGGTTGCCCTCGCCGCAGCCCGCTGCTTCCGCCGCCGCTGGAGTGCACCAAGGGCCAGCAGCGTGCGACCGCGCTCCACCGGCTGCGCCGATACGCGGTCGAGCAGGAGGAGCGCCGACGCGAGATCCGCCGTCGCGGCGTCCATGTCACCGCGTGCCGTGGCCACCGCAGCCCGGCAGCGTAAGAACGCCGCCTCGGTCACCGTGTCACGGGCCAGCGGCGCCACCTCCGCCAGCAGGTCGTCGGCTTCATCCACGTACCCGGCCGCACTGAGCGCCTCGACCGCGTCCGGCGCGATTCCCTGGGTGACAAACAGGCGCATGCCCATCTCCCGCCCCGGGCCCAGCAGCGGACGGTACCGGGCGGCGGCTGCCGCGTAGTCGGCGAGAGCCAGGTCAACCGACCCGAGCAGGGCCTGATAAGACGTCACGTAAGGCCGGTCACCGCTCTGCGTCGCCAGTGCCGTGCCCCGGCCGGCGATGGCGCGCACCTCCTCAACCTGGCCCAGCTGAAGCGCCGCCCGGCCGCAGCCGTAGAGCAGACCGCTGACGAGCTGCGGAAGGTCAAGCTGCTCTGCGATGTCCAGCCCCGTCGCCGCTAGCTCGGCGGCCCGGCGCGCGTCGCCCCGCCGGACTGCCAGCAGCGACAGCCGCAGCAGCGCATCAGCACGGGAGTACTCGACGCCGTCTGCGGTGGCGCGGTCGAGCACCCGCTGCAGCTCGGCTTCCGCCTCCTCCAGCCGTCCCTGGCTCAGGTGGCAGAATCCGGCGACGAAACTGGGCTGGGTCCGCAGCGGCGCGCGGCCGACCGTCTGCTCTAGCGCCAGCGCACGCTCAAGCTGCCTCTCGTCGAGTTCAGCGCCGACGATGAAGGAATAGAGGTAAGCCTGCGCGAGCGAGGACGCCAGGAGCGCCGGGTCGCCGGCGGCCTCGGCGTCCGACAGCGCCTGCTGCGCCTCCGCCAGGGCGGCCTTCTGGTCGCCGGTAGCCAGTGCGATGTCCGAGATGGCCATGTGGATGTCGGCGGTACGGCACAGATCGCCGGCCGCCTCGGCGAGGGCCCGCCGCATGAGGGTCGTGGCCAGGCCGAGGTCGTCCTCCCGCAGACGGCCGAGCTGGCTAAGTGCGTCGGACCTGTCCGCCCCTGGCGGCATGGCCACGACCAGCTGCTCCAGCAGGGCACGCGCCGCTCCTGTATCACCGGCGAACGCAAGCTGCCGGGCGGAGTCGAGCCGGCGGCGCTGCCGCATCGGGTCTGAGCTGGCCGTCAGGGATGCCGCCAGCTCGAACAACTCCGCTGCGACGGACGGTGCGCCGCGAGCCGCGGCTGTCCGGGCCGCATCGGTCATTTCCTGAGCAACCGGTTCGGACGTGCCGCTGGTGGCGAGCGCCCGGTGCCGGGCACGTTCCTCTGGCAGCCGGGCGATCGCGGCAGCCGCGTCGTGCAGCCTGCGCTTGCGGGCCGGCGGAATCGCCGCAGTCACCGTGGCGCCAAGCAGCGGGTGGCTGAATCGGAGCCGCTCACCGTCCTGCTCCAGTACGCCGGCCAGGATGGCGTCGTCCAGCGCCGCGGTGTTTGCGCCCGCTGCGAGATACCGGTCCGCAGGCTCGTCTGGCAGCACCGCGACCAGCTGAATCGCCTCCATCACACCGGGAGCCAGGGTGCTGAGCCGCTCGCCGACCAGATCGCTGAGCGTTTCCGGTACCGGCAGCCGCGGGTCGGTGCTCAGGCTGCCGCCACGGCGGACCAGCGCACGGCCAATTTCCAGCGCGATGAAGGGATTGCCGCCCGAACCAGCCTCGATCCGGCGCAGCGCCGGATGCGAGAACGCCGTTCCCAGCCTGGCCCGCAGCATGCGATGCACAGCGCCGAGGCTCAGCCCGCCGATGGGCAGCAGCTCGGAGGGCAGCCGCGCATGGGCCAGGTCGAGTGGAAGGTCGGTGCCGGGCGAAGCGGTCCGCAGCGCGCACAGCAGGCTTACCCGGTCGTCCTCAACGCGCCGGATCGCGAATCCGACGGCACCCTCGCTGGCCGGATCTAGCCATTGCACATCGTCGATCACCATCAGGACCGGGGCGGACCTGGAGAGCACGGACAGAGCTCCGCGGAATGCCGCCGCGATGGCTCGCGGCTCGGGCGGCAGCGGCGGCGCCTCCTCCAGCAGCAGCGCCACCCGCAGCGCACGCGCCTGCGGAGCGGGCAGCTCGCCGATGACCTCGTCCAGGCGCAGTTCCAGCAGATCGGTGAGCCCGGCGAAGGCCAGCCGGAGTTCGCCTTTGGCCGGCGCGCTCTGCAGCACGGTGACGCCGCGTTCGGCGGCTAGCGCTGCCCCTGCCCGGAGCAGGGTGGTCTTGCCGGCCCCGGCCTCGCCGGCCAGCACCAGCGCCGCGGGACCAGCGGCCAGTCCGTCCGCGAACGCGTCCAGCGACCGCAGTTCGGCCGAACGGCCGAATATGCCGGCAGACATGGCCAGAGCGTACGCTGCGTGCGCCCCGGCGCAAGGGGCTCGGGCGCTTCGCTCAGTCCGGCACGTCCCCGACTACCCACATGGAGAAATACTGCGAGCCACCACCGTAGGCGTGCCCGAGCGCGGTCCGCGCGCCCGCCACCTGGTGCTCGCCTGCCTTGCCCATGACCTGCATGGCTGACTCGGCGAACCGGAGCAGGCCGGACGCGCCGATCGGGTTCGAGCAGAGCACGCCGCCGGACGGGTTGACCGGGATCTGCCCGCCGATCTCGGTGTCGCCCGCCTCGGTGAGCTTCCAGCCGTCGCCCGCGGCCGCGAAGCCAAGGTTCTCCAGCCACATCGGCTCGAACCAGGAGAAGGGAACGTAGATCTCGGCCACGTCGATCTCGTCGATCGGGCTGCTGATGCCCGCGGCATGCCAGAGCGCGGCAGCTGCGTCGGCACCAGCCCGCGGGTTCACGTTGTCCTTGCCGGAGAACATCGTCGGCTCAGTCCGCATCGACGTGGCCCGGATCCAGGCCACCGGTCCGGCTGACGCTTCGGCCGCCGCCTGGTCGCCGATCACCACCGCGCACGCGCCGTCGGATGACGGGCACGTCTCGTCGTACCGGACCGGGTCCCACAGCATCGGTGATGCCTGCACTGTCTCCAGCGTGATGTCGGGCTGCTGGAGATGGGCATACGGGTTCCTGGCACCATTGCGGCGATCCTTGACCGCCACCATCGCGCCGATGTGCCGGGGCGCGCCGCTGCGCCGGATGTAGGACCGAATGTGCGGCGCAAAGTAGCCGCCCGCGCCTGCCAGCAGCGGCATCGCGAACGGCGGCATGATCGACAGCGCCCACATGGCGTTGGACTCGGACTGCTTCTCGAAGGCGACTGCGAGTACCCGCCGGTGCAGCCCGGCCTGCACGAGGCTGGCCGCGACCACGCCGGTGGCACCGCCGACCGAACCCGCCGTGTGCACCCGCAGCAGCGGCTTGCCGACCGCGCCGAGCGCATCGGCCAGGTACAGCTCCGGCATCATCACGCCTTCGAACAGGTCCGGCGCCTTGCCGACGACGACAGCGTCGATGTCAGCGAGCGTCACGCCGGCGTCGGCCAGCGCGCGGTCCACCGCCTCCCGGCACAGTCCGGCGATCGACACGTCGGGGCGCTTGCTGCGGTGCTGAGTCTGGCCGGTGCCGAGCACGGCCGCGCGCTGTGTCACCGACTGCGGCTGGTCCTCGATGTCGCCGGCGCTTCATCGCGCCTCCATCACGCAGACGAGGTTCTGCTGCAGCGCCGGCCCGCTGGTCGCGTGCCCGAGTGCCCGCGCGGCCGCGCCGGAGCTGATCTGCCGGGCGGCATGGCCGATCCGGGCCAGCCCGGCCGCGAACATCGGATTGCCCGTCAGCGCGCCGCCGGACGGGCTGATCCGTACCGAGTCCGGCAGGCCGAGCGCCGCGCGGAGCACGAGCTCCTGATGGGTGAACGGCGCGTGCAGTTCGGCGACCTCGACGCGCGGCGGCTCCGGCGGCCGCACCGGCAGCAGCCGCTGACGGCGCCGTCGTCAGGTCGCGGGCACCGAGCGCGCCCGAGTCGATCCGGTGCTCGAAGCCGGTGATCCAGGCTGGACGCTCGCACAGCTCGCGGGCCCGGTCGGCAGCCGCAATGATCACGACTGCCGCGCCGTCGGTGATCGGCGCGCAATCGTGCGCCCGCAGCGGATCGGCCAGGTACGGCTGCGTCGAGCAGGTCGTCCGACCGTTACGTCGCCGGACAGCTGGGCGGCCGGGTTGGACACGGCCGCGGCCCGGCTGCGGACTGCGACCTCGGCCATGCCCCGTTCCGTCCAGAGGCCGTTCTCCAGCCCGAGCCGCGCCTGCAGCGCGGCGATGCTGACCGAGTCCGGCCACAGCGGCGCGGTCAGGTACGGATCGAGCTGCAGCGCGAGCACCCGGCGCAGGTCGCCCGCCGACGACTTGCCGAAACCGTAGGCGAGCGCGATGTCCGCGTCACCGATCAGCACCTTGACCCAGGCTTCGTACAGCGCCCAGGCTCCGTCCATCTCCACGTGCGACTCCATCACCGGCGGGAACGCGCCGATCGCGTCGACCGCCGAGACGAACGAGAAGGCCCGGCCGGCCAGGTAGTCCGACGACCCCGAGCACCAGAACCCGATGTCTTCCTTGGTCAGCCCGGTCTGGTCGAGCACCTCGCGGAAGATCGGCACCAGCATCTCGACGCCGTTGGTGGTGCCGTCGGTCCGCCGGACGTTCGGCGCCTCGGCGAAGCCGATCACTGCAACGTCAGTCACGCGGTGTCCTCACAGGTGGTGTGCGTAGGACTCATACGGCGCGTCTGGCTCGCCGGTCGGCGCGAAGTGGTCGATGTTCTCCGACGTCGTGCCCCACTCCTGCGGCGGCTTCCAGACGGCCTCGCACGCGCATGCCCATCCGCACGTCGGCCGGATCGCAGCCGAGGATCAGGTGCTGGAACGCGATGTCGGCGCCGTCCAGCAGCACCGAGGCGGCCACGTAAGGCGAGGGCACCCGCTGGCCCTGGAACGGGACGTTCACCACGCAGAACGTCGTGACGATGCCGACGGTCGGGAAGTTCGACGTCGGTCGTGGTCGGCACGCCGTCGACCGGGCACGCGCCGCGCGGCGGCACGTACACCTTGCCGCAGGCCGGGCAGCGCTGACCGATGATCTTGCCCTCCTTCAGCGACCGGAGGTAACGGCTTTCCTCGGCCGAGGCGCTGTGCTGGTAGTGCAGGCGCACCGGGGTGACGATCATCGTGGTGGCGTCCGTGGCCGGCGGCTTCGCTGCCAGCACGCTGCGCCAGGGCCGCTGCGTCCGCGTCCTGGCCGGCCGGCTCGAAGCAGGCGATGTCGGTGATCTGCCCGGCCGGATTCGTCCGCCCAGCGCGGCTGGACCCGCATGCCGGTGGTCATGCTGGCGGCGGACCCGGCATCGACAGCGTGCAGCATCGCCGTGTCGGCGCCGTCCAGCCGGATCAGCGCCCAGGCGAACGGGCGGTCCGAGCGGCTGGCCCTCGCGCGGCGCGGGCTGCCACGACCAGGTGACGACCGTTCCGTCCGGCCCGACCGGGACAAGCTCCTGCTGGCGGGGCGAAGGTAACGGGGTCGTATTCGGCGGGCGGCACTAGCACGCGCCCGTCGGCGGCGCGGGAGCCCAGGATCCGGCGCTCCGGCCAGTGCCGTCATGAACTCGCTGAGCACCGGGCCGAGCGACCTGGTGTAATCGAAGCTGATCTCCAGCGGCGCGCTGAGCGGCGCAAGGGCACTGAGCGGCGTAGTCACGGATCAGAGTGAAACACGTTCTAGGTCCGGACGCCAAGTGCCAGCCGCAACCAGGGCGGCTGCGGTCAGTGGCCGTGGAATTCCGGTTTGCGCTTTTCGGCGAACGCGCGCGGGCCTTCCTTGGCGTCGTCGCTGGCAAATACCGCCATGCCGACCTTGGCCTCCAGCGCGAACGCGTCGTTCTCCGCCAGCCCTTCGGACTCGCGGATCGTCCGCAGGATCGCCTGGACCGCGATCGGCCCGTTGGCCGCGATCAGGTCCGCGATCTCCAGCGCCTTCGCGAGCGCCTGGCCGTCCTCGACCACATGCCCGATCAGGCCGATGGCCAGCGCCTGGTCGGCGGTGATGTGCCGCCCGGTCAGCAGCAGGTCGGCGGCGACGGTGTAGGGGATCTGCCGGACCAGCCGGACCGCCGACCCGCCCAGCGGGAACAGCCCCCAGCGAGCCTCGGACACGCCGAACCGTGCGCTGCGGCCGGCCACCCGGATATCGGTCGCCTGCAGGATCTCGGTGCCGCCGGCGATGGCGGCGCCCTCAACCGCGGCGATCAGCGGCTTGGTCAGGCGCCGGCCCTTGAGCAGCGGCTCGATCACGGACGGATCGAACGCCCCGCTCTTGAACGAGTCGCCCGGGTGCGCTGCTGTCATCGCCTTCAGGTCCGCGCCCGCGCAGAAGGCGCCGCCAGCGCCCGTCAGGATGCAGACCCGGACCCGCGGGATCGTTGTCGACCTGATCCCAGGCCTGCTGCATCAGCGCCATCATCGGGCCGCTCAGAGCGTTGCGGGCGTGCGGCCTGTTCATGGTCACGATCAGCACGTGGCCGCGCAGTTCGATCAGCGCGTGCGGTGGCTCATCGGCCGGCCGGGCCCGCGTCATCGCGCATCGAGGTCACCCGAACGCCTCCTTTGCCACGCCGAAAGCCTTGCCCGGAACGATAACACGTTCTAGTTTCTTACCCATGGCGCTGAACATCGCAGACCTATTCGAGCATGCTGCCGACGCGGTACCCGAGCGCCTGGCGATCGCCTGCGGCGATAACGAGATCACTTACCGCGAGCTCGACGCCCGTAGCAACCAGCTCGCGCACTACCTGGCGGCTGCGGGCGTCCGCGGCGGCGACCACGTGGGCGTCTACGGACGGAACTCGGTCGAGCTCGTCACCGCGTTCCTGGCCTGCTACAAGCTGCGGGCGATCGCGGTCAACATCAATTACCGGTACGTCGAGAACGAGCTGAGGTACCTGTTCACCGAGGCGGAGCTCGTCGCCCTGGTGCACGACCGGCAGTTCAGCAGCCGGGTCGCCGCGCTGCTGCCGGAGTATCCCGGCATCAGGGCCGTGCTGGCGATCGACGACGGTAGCGGCGTGCCGCTGGCGGCCAGCACCGACTTCGGCGCGGCTATCGCTGGTCAGCCGGCCGGCCGGGACTTCGACGCGCGCAGCGCCGACGACGTGTACATGCTGTATACCGGCGGTACCACCGGTTACCCCAAGGGCGTCATCTGGCGGCATGAGGATGTCTGGCGGACGCTGGGCGGCGGCATCGACTTCGCCACCGGCGAGCCGATGCCGGACGAATGGGAGCAGTCCAAGCGCGCCGCGCTGGCGCCGGCCGGGCTGGTCCGGCTGTGTGCTGCGCCGCTTATTCACGGCAACGCTCAGTGGGGTGCGCTGGCTGCGCTCTTCTCCGGCGACACTGTCGTATTCGTGCCGCAGTTCAATGCGCACGACATCTGGCGAGCGGTGCAACGGCGCAAGGTCAACATCCTGATCATCATCGGTGACGCGATGGCGCGGCCGCTCATCGAGGCCTACCGGGAGGAGCAGTACGACCTGTCCTCGGTACTGGCGATCTCCAGCAGCGCGGCGCTGTTCTCGCCGGTCGTCAAGGATGAGTACCTGACGCTGCTGCCCGGCATCGTGGTGACCGACGCGATCGGCGCATCCGAGACTGGCTTCACCGGGCTCGGCTACGTCTCGGCTGGCAACAAGCGCGCCGAGGGCCCGACGGTCACGCCCGGTCCGTCCACGATCGTCATCGACGAGCACAACAAGCCGGTCGGCCCCGGCCAGGTGGGGAGGCTGGCCAGGGGCGGCCATATACCGCTGGGCTATTACAAGGATCCGGTGAAGACCGCGGCACTGTTCGCGGAAGTCGACGGCGTGCGCTATGCCGTTCCTGGCGACCTGGCCAGGGTAGAGGCGGACGGGTCGCTGACCTTGCTAGGACGCGGCAACACCTGCGTGAACACCGGCGGCGAGAAGGTGTATCCCGAGGAGGTCGAGGGCGCTCTCAAGTCCTACGACGACGTATTTGACGCACTGGTCATCGGCGTTCCGGACGAGCGGCTGGGCCAGCGGGTGGCGGCGCTGGTGCAGCCGCGCGAAGGCAGGACGATCGACCTGCCGGCGCTCGAGGCTCACCTGCGCGCGCAGATCGCCGGGTACAAGGTGCCGCGCTCGGTCTGGCTGGTCGGGCAGATCGGCAGAACGCCGGCCGGCAAGGCCGATTATGGCTGGGCCCGGCGCTACGCCGAGCAGGTCGCAGCCGACGACCTCCAGTCAGCCTGAGGAGGCCTCGATGACAACGCCGCGGATACGCACAGCGCTGTGCGACCAGCTGGGCATCGACTATCCGATCGTCGGCTTCACCCCGTCCGAGCACGTCGCGGCGGCTATCAGCCGGGCCGGCGGCCTCGGTGTACTCGGCTGCGTACGGTTCAACGACGCCGCCGAGCTGGACAAGGTGCTGCACTGGCTGGACGGCAACACCGACGGGCGCCCGTACGGCATCGACGTGGTCATGCCGGCCAAGATTCCCGCCGAAGGGGCGGCCGTCGACCTGAACCAGCTGATTCCCGCGGGCCACCGGGAATTCGTCGACCAGACCCTGATAAAGCTGGGCGTACCCCCGCTGCCCGACCACGCCCAAGCCAGCGACGGTGTGCTCGGCTGGCTGCACTCGGTGGCCCGCGCTCAGGTCGAGGTTGCGCTCGCGCACCCTGCCAGGCTGATCGCGAACGCCCTCGGGCCGCCGCCCGCGGACATCATCGCCAGCGCGCACGACCGCGGCATGCTGGTGGCCGCGCTGGCGGGCAAGGCAGTGCACGCGCGCGCGCACGTCGATGCGGGAGTCGACATCGTGGTAGCCCAGGGTTATGAGGCCGGCGGTCATACCGGTGAGATCGCCAGCATGGTACTGGTGCCTGAAGTTGTCGACGCGGTCGGGCCAGCGGTGCCCGTGCTAGCGGCCGGCGGGATCGGCACCGGCAGGCAGATTGCTGCCGCGCTCGCTCTCGGCGCGGCCGGCGTCTGGATGGGGTCGGCCTGGCTGATCACCCAGGAGTACGCCGCCCTCTCGCCGCTGCCCGGCCTGCGCGCGGCGCTGCTAGCGGCCACCTCATCCGATACCGTCCGGTCCAGGATCTACAGCGGCAAGCCCGCCAGGCTGCTCAAGAACAGCTGGACTGATGCGTGGTCGCAGCCGGGCGCACCTGACCCGTTGCCGATGCCGCTGCAGAACCTGCTGGTCAGCGAGGCGCACCAGCGGCTGATGCGATCCGGGAACCCGGACGTGATCCCGATGCCCGTCGGCCAGATCGTCGGCCGGATGAACGAGGTCAGGCCGGTCGCTGACGTCATTGCGGCGCTGGTAACCGAGCTGGACGAGACCCTGGCGAGACTGGACGGCCTGCGCTAGCCGATGGGGGCCGGCGCCGGACCGGGCGCCAGGGCACTGCCGCTGGCTTAGTCGCCGGTAACGCCGTCGATCAGCTCGCGCAGCAGGTCGGCGTGCCCGTTGTGGCGGGCGTACTCCTCGATCATGTGGAGGTAGATCCAGCGCAGGTCCAGCGGGCTGCCGTCGCGGGACCGGAACGTGTCGTCCAGCGGACGGCCCCGTGCTGCCTCGTCCGCAGCCGCGCACTCGGCCCGGAAGGTGGCGAAATCGGCCTCGGCCCGATCGCCGTCGGCGAGGTCGAAGTCGCCGTCGGGGTAATCCTCGCTGCAATACAGGCCGTCGGCCGCCGCCTGGCCAGCGAAGCGCCGGCGGAACCACGCCTGCTCTACCTCGGCCATGTGCCGGACCAGGCCAAGCAGGGACAACGTGGAGGACTGGACCGGCCGCGTGGTCAGCTGCGCGCCGTCCAGGCCCGCGCACTTCCACAGCAGCGTGGCCCGGTGGTAGTCGAGCCAGCCCTGCAGGGCCGTCCGCTCGTCGGTCGGCTCGAACGGCTCGGTCCGGGTTACCTCAGGCGCAGTCCAGGTCACCTGACATAGCTACCCCGCACCGCCGAGCCGATGCAACAGGTTTACGCCGGCCGGGGCTAGCTGCCGGTCCGGGCTAGCTATCGGTCCGGACGAGCGGCCGGCCCGCCCGGCCGGCCGACCCGGCGCCGAGCAGCACGAGATGGCACGTCCGGCAGTCGTTCGTGCGGTACACCAGCACGCCGCCGACTAGCTGGCCTTTCAGCCCGAGCCGGGAGAAGATGGCGATCCATCGTGGCGCCGAGTCCGCCTGCACCAGGATGGCGCCGACGTCGGCTCGCCTGATGAACGTCCGGAACTGCTCGACGTACAGCGGTGTGGCGAAGTCGAGGTTCTGGATCGCCAGCGGCAGATCGGTCCTGGGCGTGATGACGGCGTTGATGTACCCGCCAGCCAGCCGCACGTAGAAGTTACTCTCCGCCTGCCACAGCATCCCGGCGTTACCGACCTGGGAAATCACCAGCACAGTCTCTCGGTGCGAGAGCTGATGCTGGTACCAGCCGGCGCTGATGAACGTGGGCAGGTCGGTACTCGGCGAGATGGCGAAGCTGGGGATGTCTGCCACGATGGCTGCAACGGCCAGCGTCGCCAGCGGCCACCGGGCCCACCGGGCCCACCGCCGCCGCATCGGCCGTGCCAGCAACAACGCCGTCATCACTGCCAGCACCAGGAACGCGAAGACCATCAGCCTGGACGGATACGCGCTGCGCACGATCGGCAGCATCCATACCCTGCCCCAGGGCAGCCCGACGACCTTCTTGCCCTCCACGTATACCGAAGGCCCGAGCGACGCGATGATGATGATGAACAGCATCACGGTCAGGAACCGCGTCAGCCTGCTCGACCACGCGACGACGGCCAGGCCGACAGCGACCAGCAGCAGCGGGATGCCTATGTAGCCTTCCGCGGTCTCGCCGAGGGCCGCGACAGGCGGTCCCGCGGCATGCCCGAGCCAGCTCAGCCCGAAGGTCTTACCCGGCCGCGGAACCACCAGGCTGGCCAGGTCCAGCCCGGACACGTGCACGAACTTCGGCGGCACATTGGCCAGCGCGAAGACCAGGTAGGGCGCGATCAGGACCGCCGTTATGGCGAAGGCCACGCCGGTGAGCCGGGCCAGCCGCACCACCTGTGGCCTGGCCGCCTTTCCGGCCACCGCGTAGCCGATCAGCAGCCCGACCACCAGGATCGCGGTCAGGTCGGCGAACGTTTCGAGGAAGAGGTAGAACTGCAGCGCCATCGTGACGGCCAGCAGGGCAACGAACGCGCGGGACCCGATAGCGCCGTCCCGCCAGAGCAGCATCAGGTACGCCAGGAGCGGCAGCAGCAGCGTATACGTCACGTTGAGCTGCCCGGCTGCGGTGTGGTTCATCGCGTACGCACAGAACCCGAACACGGCGCCGCCGGCTAGCCCGGCGAAGAAGCGCCCGGTCAGCCGGCGGCACAGCACGAACGCGGTCCACGCGGAGAGCGGCGCGCCGAGAGCGACGAGCAAGTTGAAGGAGACGACCGGGCCTGCCGCCGCAGTGAGCGGCGAAGCAATCAGCGCCAGCGGCCCGATGGTGGTCACCCAGGCAAGGTTGTGGCCCACCGGCGCACCGATCTCAGCGGTGTAGAACGGGTTCAGCCCGTGCGAGATCGCGTGCGGCCACCAGCGCAGGCACCACACGTAGAAGTTGGGGTCCATGCTGCTCTGGTCAAGCTGCGGCACGGACAGGTGCACGACGAGCGGGCGTGCGGTGGTGGTGAGCCACGCCACCAGGTAAATAGCCAGCGCTAGGGTGCCCTGCAGGAACCGGTACCGGCGGCGCGCCACCCCCCAGGCCCATACCGGGCCTGCGGCCAGGCCGCCTGGAATACGGCGCCAGCCCGTCGCCGCGGGTACCGGCTGTGCCTGATCCGGCTGAACTGGCGCTGCCGCATCCGCGGCACCAGATACCGCCTGCTCGTCACCCCTGCTGCCGACCATTGCCATCAGGCCGGCGGACCCAGGCGAGCAGTCGTACCTTGCGCCGGGCCGGACTGGCTGACTGGTGGCAGCGCCGGGTGACTATCGTCCCGCGCATGTCCGGGGAAGCCGTGCGCGTCCCGGACCAGGTACAGCGGCCGAGCCCGTACCTCGTCATAGATCCGGGCCACGTACTGGCCCACCATCCCGACCACGATCAGCTGCACGCCGCTGAGAAAAGTGATCGTCACCAGCAGGGAAGCATAGCCCGGCACGTACTGCAGGCCAGCCAGCTTCAGCGCGATGGCGACCAGCCCGTACGCGACCGCACCGATCGCCATGATCAGGCCGACCGTGAGGGCAAAACGCAGCGGCGCGGTGGAGAAACCGACGAAACCATCAGTAGCCAGGCGCATCATCTTGCGGAGCGGGTATTTCGTCGTGCCGGCCTTGCGCGACGCCCTGGTATATGGCACTGCGACCTGCCGGAAGCCAACCCAGGAGAACATGCCCCGCACATATCGGTTCCGCTCCCGCATTTGCAGGAATGCGTTGAGCGCCTTCCTGTCGACCAGGCGGAAGTCACCAACGTCAACGGGCTGCTCTACCTCGGCGAGCCGGCGTTGCATGCCGTAAAACAGCGTGGCAGTGGTCCGCTTGAACAGCGTCTCGCCCTCCCGGCGCTCCCGCACCGCATAGACGATCTCGTAGCCTTCCTGCCAGCGAGCTGCCATCTGCAGTATGACCTCGGGCGGGTCCTGCAAGTCCGCGTCCATGATGATGACTGCCTGGCCCGCGGTCGCGTCCATGCCGGCGGTGATGGCGATCTGATGACCGAAGTTGCGCGATAGCTGGATGACCTTGAACCGGGGATCCTCTAGGTTCGCCTGCACCATCAGCTGATAGCTCGCGTCCCGGCTGCCGTCATCGACCAGCACGACTTCAGCGGCGCCGTCCATTCGGTCCATGACCTCGCGCAGCCGCTTGAAAAGATCGGGAAATGACTCTTCCTCGTTATAAATAGGTATAACGATCGAGTACTTGGGCGTGTCCAATGTCGGCATCTCTCCCCGTCCAGCGTCAAGCTATCCCGCCCCGAGCGGTCCCCCCGACACAATCCACCGAATTTTACGATATGTAGACCGGAGGAGGATAAACTGTTGGCTGCGGCGGGCGGGCCGCGGCGCGGCGGCGGCGCAGGCGAACAGCGCCGCCACCTGCTTTACAGACCGTTTGCCGGTGATCGCCCAGGCGCTGCGGGCACGTCCGGCCGGCCGACCCGGGCCCGCCACCGGTCAGCCATGACGCCCGGCCACGGCTACCGCTAGTCATACTGCACTAACACGTTCGCGCCGAGCGCGACACCCCCGGCAGGAATCCACCGCACCGGGACACGCCATTATCGGCCCGATCTCGTCGCAAAATTACTGCAGTGTAAGACTAGAAAGCCATTTCCGTAACTGTGCTACCCTGGCTGCCATCGGCAACTGGAGCTTCCTGAGCAATCATGGGCGCGTACTGCTATGCATCGCTAACGACCCGGCGATGCGGCTCCGCGATATTGCGGCGCGCCTGGGCATCACCGAGCGCCGCGCCTACGGCATCGTGGCCGACCTGACCCAGGCCGGGTACATCGCTAAGCTCAAGGACGGCCGCCGCAACCGCTATCAGATCCAGGCCCACCTGCCACTACCCGAGCCCGCCAGCCAAGACCGGACGATCGGCGAAGTCCTCGCATTGCTCGCGGGGGCTGGCTTCGCACCGAGCCCGCCACCAGGGCAGGACGCCGCCAGCAGTGCCAGGCGATCTGCCGCGCCGCCCACAACGCCAGCTGACAGCGCCAGTTAAGGCCCTCAGGAGCCGCCATGAGCCTGCCCGACCGAGCCAGCCAGATCACCCTGCCGAATCCGGCCGCACCCGTGCGTGGCAGCGACTATGCCGAACTGTCCCGGCTGGTCAGGCAGGCTGGCCTGATGGACAGGCGGCCCTGGCGTTATGCCGGGAGAATCACCCTGACCGTGGGCCTGCTGCTGGCCGGCTGGGCTGCCTTCGTCCTGGTGGGCAACTCCTGGTGGCAGCTGGCCGTGGCAGTCTTCCTGGCTGTCGTGTTTACACAGCTCGGCTTCCTCGGCCACGACGCCGGACACCGGCAGATCTGCGCGTCTCGGCGAGTTAGCTACGTCATCGGCATCCTGCTCGGGAATCTCGGCATCGGGCTCAGCTACGGCTGGTGGGTAGGCAAGCACAACCGGCACCACGCCCACCCCAACACCGAGGACGCCGACCCCGACATCATGATGAAGGTGCTGGCCTTCACGCCGGGCCAGGCCCGGCTCAGCCAGGGCTTCTACCGGTTCTTGTTTCGCTGGCAGGCGTATCTGTTCTTCCCGCTGCTGCTTGGCGAGGCATTCAGCCTGCATGTAGCCGGGATCCGGGCCGCGGCCGGACGTGCGGGCCGCCGGCCGGTAGCGGAGGCAATCCTGCTCGCCGCCCACCTGGGCGGCTACCTCGCAGTGGTGTTCCTGGTCTTGCCGCCCGCCAAGGCCATCGCCTTCCTGCTGATCCAGCAGTGCCTGTTCGGCCTTTACCTAGGCGCCGCGTTCGCCCCTAACCACAAGGGCATGCCCATCCTGCCCGCCGCTGACAACAGCGATTTCCTCCGCCGTCAGGTTCTGACATCGCGCAATGTCCGCGGTGGCGCGCTCACCGACCTCATCATGGGCAGCCTGAATTACCAGATCGAGCACCACTTGTTTCCGTCCATGCCGCGGCCTAATCTGCGTCGTTCCCAGCCCTTGATCAGCGAGTTCTGCCGGCAGCGGGGGCTGCCCTACTGCGAAGCCAGCCTTGCCGGGTCCTACGCTCAGGCGCTGCGGTACCTGAACAGCGTCGGCAAGCAGGCGCCGCGCCGCGAAATGGCGGGCGCTCAGTAACCCGCAGCTGTGAGAAGCTCCATCACCGCGCTGGACCGCCTCATCCTGCGGCACTTCGCCGAGCAGGACTCCCGGCTGCTGGATGAGGTGATGCCGAGACTCAGCCGGATCGCCAATCACGGCGTGCTGTGGACCGGGCTCGCCGCTGGCCTGTGGATCAGCGGGGACAGGCGGGCCCGCAGGGCAGCCTGGCGCGGCATCGGCAGCCTTGCCGCGGCGAGTGCAACGGCCAATATCCTCGGCAAGGGCGTGGCCGCACGGACCCGGCCGGACATCACCGTGCCAGCCGCACGGCGGCTGCGGCACCCGCCCAGGACCAGTTCGTTCCCATCCGGTCATGCGGCCTCTGCGGCGGCGTTCGCCACTGGAGTGGCGCTGGAGATGCCCGGCCTCGCGGTGCCCGTCGCTGGGCTCGCCGCTGCGGTAGGGGCCTCCCGGGTACTGACCGGAGTGCACTACCCGTCCGATGTGCTGGCCGGTTTCGCCATCGGGACCGCGGCCGCGATGGCGACGCTGCTGTGCTGGCCGGCCGAAGGCGGCGATGCCCGATGGGTGGTCAGCCGAGCTGGCGGAGCAGGGTTGTCGTATCGGAGCAGATCCATTCTTCGGCGATAAGCCCGTCGGCGATGCGATAGAACTCGTGGCTGGTGTAGTCAACGGTCCGGCCGGTAGCGGGGATGCCCAGGAACTCGCTTCCTGGCTCGCGAAGGCCTGACCGAGTCGCGGGTCCACCTGCTGTGGCAGCTGCAGCAGCGCGGACCATGCACCCAGCGCACGCTCGCTGCCGACCTGGGCGTCACTCCTCGCGCCATTACCGCTCTCGTTGACGGCCTGGTGGCCACCGGGTTCGTGACCCGCGAACCGCATCCCTCCGACCGCCGCGCGACACTGGTCACCTTCACCGAACAAGGACAGACCACCGCGCAGGCGCTCTTCGACGACCACCGTCGCCTCGCGCGCCAGTTGTTCGCCTCCATGCCAGGCGATGTCATCGACAACTTCGATACTTGCCTGCTCCATGTGCTCACTCAGCTCCGCAGCGTCCTGACCGCACGAGAGCCCTCGGGCAAGGCAATCACCAGATCGCGGCCGAAGTCAGCTGCGGACTAGCCGACCGAGGGATGTACCGGCCTGCCCGGCGGCCGGAGCGTTGACATAGAGCTACGATGAGGCCGGTCGTTGCCGGTTCGGACCGGCCGAGCTGGCAGCGGTCGGGCGGATACAGCGGCCGCGGGCCGGATTCGCGCTGGACTACGCCGCGATCGGGCTCGTGACCGACCTGCTCGACCCTTGGAACGCGCTCGAAGTTGCCCTGCGTGGGGCCCGGAGGCCAGGAGGGTAGGCACATGGACCCGGTTCGGCGATGACTGCTGACCTGACCCGGTGCCCGAACTGCGGACGCAGGAACCGGGTACCGGCCGCGGCCACCGGGACCCCCCGGTGCGGCAACTGCCACCGGCCATTGCCGTGGATCGTCGACGCCGGCGAAGACAGCTTCGCTGAGATCGCCGAGCAGGCCACGATCCCGGTGCTGGTGGACCTGTGGGCACCGTGGTGCGGGCCGTGCCGCCAGGTGAGCCCCGCGCTAGCGCAAGTCGCTGCCGACCTGGCCGGCCGGATCAAGCTGGTCAAGGTCAATGTCGACGAGTCACCCCGGCTGCAGCAGCGGTTCGGCGTGCAGGCGATCCCGACTCTGCTGGTGCTGCGAGACGGCCAGGTCAGCGCCCGCCAGACCGGCGCCGCGCCAGCAGCGGCCCTGCGGGCCTGGGTGGACCAGGCCCTGGCCAGGATCGACAGCCCCGGTTAGGTTGCCCGCTACGGATAGCACCCCGGTCACCGACTGAGACCGGGGTAGCAGCTGCCAGCGCCGTAGACGCGGTTGCGACCGCGCGGCAGACTAGGGTCAAGCAGGACAAGGCTCGCTGAATTACCGGACGCGGATAGGTGACGCGACCCACGCGGCCGGACCAATCGTGCGGAGGGCAGCTGATGACCGAGGGCGGCGGCCACTCGACGATCGAAGCGGAGGGGCCGGCCGCAGCTGAGCCGCTCGCCGAACTGCTGGCCCGCGGCGACCCTGCCAGCCCGGCCCTTGTCGTGCCCGATAGCGGCGAGGTGCTGACCTATGCGCAGACGGCGGCCAGAATCGAGACGCTCGCCCAGCGACTGGCGGGCCTCGGGGTCCGGCGCGGCGACCGGGTCGCCCTGTCACTACCGAATGGTCCGGACTTCGTACTTCTCCTGCTCGCGATCACGGCGCTGGGCGCCGCTGCCGCCCCCCTGAATCCGGCGTATACCGAGACCGAGTTCGGCTTCTTTCTTTCCGATATCGCACCGAGGCTGATGCTAGTCCCGGCTAGCGGAGCCGCGGCGGCAACCGCGGCCGCCGCGGCCGCCGAGACGACACTGCTTGGCGTGCAGCCTGCCGGGGACGGGCCGCCAGATTTGCTCGCCGCCGGCCGGCCCGCCGTCCCGCTGCCTTCCTTCGAGCACGGCGGTCCGGAGGACGTGGCCGTCGTGCTGCACACCAGCGGCACGACGAGCCGCCCCAAGCAAGTTCCGCTGCGGCAGCGCAATCTGATGGCGTCCACCGCCACGATCGCTGCTCATTACCAGCTGAGCCCGGCGGACGTGTCGTTCTGCGTGATGCCGCTGTTCCATATTCATGGTCTGGTGGCATCGGCGTTCGCAGCCCTGCGTGCGGGCGGCTCGGTCATCGTGCCGCGCAGGTTCACCCCGCATCGTTTCTGGCCGCAGGCCCGCGAGCACGCTGCGACATGGCTGTCCGCAGGGCCAACACTGCACCAGATGATCCTCGACAAGGCCGACGAGCACGGCCCGCCGGAGACGCTGCGGTTCGTCCGCTCGTGCAGCTCGGCGCTGGCCCCCGCTCTGCTCGAGCGAGCAGAGCGCGGGTACCAGGCGCCCATGCTGGAGGCATACGGCATGACCGAGGCGAGTCACCAGATGAGCTCCAATCCGCTGCCCCCGGCCGACCGGATCGCAGGCTCGGTCGGAGTGCCGACGGGCACGCAGATCCGCATCGCCGACAGCTCGGGTGGCTTGCTGCCGGACGGCAGGCAGGGCGAGGTCGTGATCCGTGGTGCCGGGGTGATGTCCGGCTATGTCAACAATCCGGCAGCTACCACGGAGGCTTTCTTCGGCGACTGGTTCCGCACTGGCGACCTCGGCGAAATGCGCGACGGCTACCTGTTCCTGGCCGGGCGCCTGAAGGAGATGATCATCCGTGGCGGCGAGAACATCGCGCCTGCGGAGATCGAGCAGGTGCTCTTGTCTCACACCGCCGTTCGCGATGCCGTGTGCTTCGGGGTAGCCGACGAGAAGTACGGCGAGCTGGTCGCCGCGGCGGTGACGCTGAGCATGGATACCGAGGTCAAGGCGCTGATCGAGCACTGCAGAGGGCAACTCGCCGCGTTCAAGGTGCCGGTCAGGATCGACGTGCTCGCGGAGATCCCGCGTACTCCCACCGGCAAGGTGCAGCGGCGCCGGGTCGCCGAATTCGTCACGCAGAGCCGACCGGACGCATGAGGTTCGCTGTTCTCGGCGCCGGGGCGATCGGCGCGTACGTAGGTGCCGCACTGGCCCGCGGCGGCACAGACGTGACGCTCATCGGCCGGGGCGCGCATCTGGAGGCAATGGCCGCTCGCGGCGTCCGGGTTCTGTCCGCCCGCGGCGACTTCACCGCTCATCCGCGCGTGACCAGCGACATCGACGCGGTCGCCGACGCCGATGTGGTGTTCGTCGCGCTCAAGGCCTACAGCCTGACCGAGGTCGCGCCCCGGCTTGGCCGACTGCTAGCGGCCGGTGCCGCCGCCATCTGGGCGCAGAACGGTATCCCCTGGTGGTACTTCCAGTCGCTTCCGGCGCCAGCCGGCCTGGCTGGTGGCCTGCAGAGCGTTGACCCCGGCGGGATCATCGCGACCGCCATCGGGCCTGCGCACAATGTCGGATGCGTCGTGTACTGCTCGACCGAGATCATCGAGCCGGGGGTCATCCGCCACGTCGAAGGCACCCGGTTCACCCTCGGTGAGCCGGACGGATCCGATTCCGAGCGGTGCAGGCTGATCTCCGCGGCCTTTGCCGCGGGCGGACTCCGGGCGCCGGTCGACACGAGGTTGCGGGACCAGATCTGGCTCAAGGTCGTCGGCAACGTGGCATTCAACCCGATAACCGCCCTGACCAGGGCCACACTGGGCGAGCTTGGCGCCCTGCCGGAGATGCGCGAGCTACTGCGCGCCATCATTGCCGAGTGCGCCGCGGTGGCCGCCCGCCTCGGGATCACTTTTCCCGTCTCGCTGGACCGGCGACTGGAGGCCGGCCTGGCCGTCGGCGATCACAAGACGTCGATGCTGCAGGACTTGGAAGCGGGCAAGAGACTCGAACTGGATTGCATGACCGGGGCGATCGTCGAACTTGCCGAGCACCTCGGCGTCGACGTTCCGCACGTGCGGAGCGTGCACGCGTGCGCGAAACTGCTCGACTTGCGGCGGACCGGGCGGCAGGTCCCGGTCAGCTAGCCGGCCGGGCGCTATCATCACGTTCTGGTGCACGGACGGCAAGGCCGCAAGGCGTTGGAGCTGGGAGTCCTCGCGCTGAGAGGGTGGCGTGATGCCTGGCGATGAACTGGCAGATCACAACCTGGCGGCTGACCTCGGACCAGGAACGGGCCGGGCCGGGCGGGCCGCACCCTGGCGGCGCCTCCCTGGCCAGGTTCGGACCTGGCTGCTGATCTTCGCTGGCGCTCTCATTAGTTTCGCCATCCGCTTCCTGGTCCCGACCCCCGTCGCCCAGGCGGACAACCGCGACGGGACCCGGCTGACCTGCGGCCTTGGCCTTGGCCCGGTGACCCATGGCTACCCACGGTTCTTCCGGTTCGCCTACTTCGACTACGTCACGCGCCCCGGCTGCGCGGGCCGTGCCCCCTACCCATCGTCAGAGCTGCTGCCGATGGAGATGGCCAGGCTGCTGACTCCGGTCTTCGGCCTGCCCGGCGAGCTGAACCTGATCGCGCTGGGTATCGTGCTGTGCGTGCTCGCGTCGGTCGGCATCGCGAGCCTGGCAACAGGCCTGCGGGTCCGCTTGTGGGCGCAGCTGGCGGTCGCCACCGTCACCTGGCTGATAATGGCGGACGCGGCGTTCTTCGACGTGTACGCCGGCCCGTATAGCGAGGGCGCCGCGCTCGTCGGATTGCTGCTGGTAGCGGCGGGGGTGGTGTACCTGGGCCGCGGCTGGCGCGCGACGGTAGCCGGGCTGGCGCTGGCGGGGTCGGGCGGTTTCCTGGCGATCTTGTCGAAGGAGCAGTACCTGGTCCTGGCCATGCCGATCTGCCTGACGCTGGTTCTCGCCAGCGCCCGGCGCGGCAGCTGGCGCCGGCTGCGCCGGTTCCGGAACAGGCAGTCGGCGGCGGCCGCGGCCGTAGCCGCCTTTCTCGCGGCGTTCGCGGCTGGGTACCTCACCTGGAATTACGTCAGCTCCTACGGTCAGCGGCTCGAGCACATCCAGGCGGTGGACTTTATCTTCACCGAAGTCGTGACGAAGCAATCGAGCGCACCGGCAGAGTTGCGCGCCCTCGGGCTGCCCGTGAGCTGGGCCAGGTACGCCGGCCACTACTACTGGGACATTGGCTCGGTCCGTACCAACCCGATCCTGCCGCGCTACTTCGGCCAGCTGACTGATGCGAATATCGCGCATTACCTGATCACCCGTCCGGGCAGCATCCTGCGCATCGGGCAGCAGGCGGCAGTCCAGGCGCAGGTGTTCCGGGTCACCGCGCTAGGTGACTACCCGCCAGCTGCGGGCCACCCGCCGGGCACCAAGGAGTCCCGGATGGTAGTGCTGACGTGGCTGATGCACCGTCTTCCGGCTGGCCTCGGGTTCGGCTGGTACCTGCCGGTTTGGACTGGCCTGACGGTGCTAGCGCTGCTCGCCCTGACGCGGAAACGCCGGCGGCCGTGGCACCGGGACGGAGCAGTCCTGGTGCTGTGCATGACGGCGTGCGCAGTAGCGGCATTCATCCCGCCCGCCTATTTCGCCGGCATCTCCACCACCCGGCACATGGTCGGCATGAACCTCGCCACGTTGCTCGCGCTGACGGTGGGCGTCGCACTTGCCGCGTCGATGGCCGGCCAGGCGCTGGCCCGGCCGCGGACCGGGCCAGGCACGCCCGCGATGCCTCGGCCCGTCCCGGAACTAGCCGAGCCAGCATCCCGAAGCCCTGGCACCGCGTCAGCCGGCTTGCACGCCTAGTAGCCAACGTCGGGTTTCGCATCGGGCAGTGCCGGGAACGAGTCCGGCAGTTCTGACAGCCTCTTGCGGCTGTACCGGGGGACCTTTCGCGGCCATAGCAGGTGACTTCTCTTCAGCATGCGCGCCGCCACGGTGAGTTCGTGCATGCGCCGGATCAGGCAGGCCAGATCTCCCGCACCCGCAGGCCCCAGGAAAGGTAATGACAGTGACAACAGATGTACGTGCCAGCGACGCCAGCCCCGTCACTCTCGACGGCATGCCGGCCGGAGACATGCCCTCCAGCGAGGTAGTCCGCGCGGTCCGGGAGATGTACCGGCGCCATCCGTTCCCGCCGGCGCAGCGTAAGCACAGCTATCAGCGGCACGCAGCCTACGTACGCGGCTTCCTGGCCGAGCGCGGCATCGATCCTCGCGGCCGTACCTTCGGCGACATCGCCTGTGGCACCGGCCTGATGATGCTGGATTACGCCAAGGAATTCCCGGAGGCCTCCTTCGTCGGCCTCGATCTCTCCGAGACATCCGTCGGCATGGTGAACCAGACGCTGGACGACGAGGCGGTGAGTAACGCACGGGCTTTCCAGCAGGACATCATGCTGCTCGACCGTGCGGAGGAGTTCGACTACATCGTTTCCTGGGGCACGGTTCATCACCTGCCCGACCCCGCCCAGGGGCTCGCCAACCTGTGCCGGGCCCTGAAGCCCGGCGGCGTACTGCGCCTCGGCGTCTACGGCCATTACGGGAACTGGGAACGCCGCGTCCAGCAGGAGATCCTCCGCACCATCAGCGCCGCTGAGCTGGCGGACGACGACGCCAGGATCGAAGCCGTGCGGATCTGGGCCCAGGGCGACCGCAACTTCAAGAACTACTACACCGCGCCGCCGGTGGACCTGACCGACGACGCCTGGGTTGTCGATGAGTTCCTGCACGTCTGGGAGAAGCACCTGCGGCTGACGGACGTGGTGTCGTGGCTGCGCGGGCAAGGCATGCAGGTGCAGCGCATGACCGATTACTACGACCAGGAGATCCCGCTGGATATCACCTACCACTCCAGCAGCCCGGTGCTCGCGGAGAAGGTCGGCAAACTGCCGTTCGAAAGCCAGTGCCACGTCATCGACATGATCGTGCGCCCCTACTGGATTTCGCTGTTCGCACAGAAGTCCAGTGGCTAGCGGTCAAGCGGACCGGATCATGGCGGCAGCCGCCTGCGCCACGGCGGTCAATGCCGGCAAGGCGGTTCGCTCCGTGTCGAGGGCACTGGGCCGCGGTGGCGGCACCGCTCTGCCCGGCCGCGTCGCCACGCGGATCGACCCGAACCTGGTCGCCACCCTGGCGCGCAGCCTGCCTAATGGCTGCGTGCTGGTGACCGGAACCAACGGGAAGACCACGACCACCAGGATCCTGGCCGAGGCTGCGCGCGCGGCCGGACTGCAGGTGGTCACGAATCCCGAGGGCGCGAACATGATCTCGGGGATCGCCACCGCCTTGCTGTCCAGCGCCGGACCCGCTGGCGACCTGCGGGCTGGGTCATCGGCCATCGGCATATTCGAGGTGGACGAGGGGGCGTTGCGGGCCGCTATCGAGGCCGTGCACCCGCGGCTCGTCGTGATCACGAACCTGTTCCGCGACCAGCTGGACCGGTACTTCGAGGTGGACTTCATCGCCCGGCTCTGGCAGCGCGCGCTGCGCCAGCTGCCGTCCACGGCCACCCTGGTCCTGAATGCCGATGATCCGCAGGTAGCGTTCCTGGGCGATGACGTGCCAGCCAGGGTGGTCTACTTCGGGCTGGACGACCGGCAGTGGGCCCGGCCTGGCCTCGAGCATGCCGCTGATTCACGGCGCTGCCCCAAGTGCGCTCGGGACCTGCAGTACGAGCTGAGCTTCTATGCTCACCTCGGCCACTACGCGTGCAAGGAATGCGGGTGGCGGCGGCCGGATCCGCGGTTCGCGGCCTGGAAGGTGCAGCTTCGGGGCGTCGAGGGCAGTCAGTCGCAGGTGTCTACGCCCGCCGGTGACCGGCTGTTCCAGATTTCGCTGCCCGGGTTGTACAACGCGTGCAACGCGCTGGCAGCCGCAGCGGCGGCATCCTGCCTCGGCATCGACCCCGAGCTGGTGCAGACGGCAGCACAGGAGACTGCCGGCGCGTTCGGCCGGTTCGAGCGGGTACAGGTCGGCGACCGGCAGGCAACCCTGCTGCTAGTGAAGAATCCGAGCGGGTTCAACGAGGCGCTGCGACTCGTGCTGGCTGGCGGCGAGTCTGCCCGGCTGCTCATCGGGCTGAACGACAACGGGCCCGACGGGCGAGACGTGTCGTGGATCTGGGACGTCGACTTCGAGATGTGCAAGGGCCGCACGGCCTACCTGGCGCTGGCCGGGCAACGGGCACCCGATCTCGCACTCCGCGTCAAGTACGGGGGGCTCGACGACGAGCCAGCCGGGACTGCGGTCGAGGCAGCTGATCAGGCGGGCGGCAGCCAATCGCCCGACGAGGACATCATCAGGGCCTTCTTCGACGCCATCGACCGGACACCGCCGGGAGAGACCCTGTACGTGCTCGCGTCGTATACGGCGCTGTGGACGCTGCGACGGGAACTGGTTCAGCGGGGCCACCTGGCCCCGTTCTGGCAGCAGGCCAGGACTGACGGGATGGTGGCCAGATGAAACTGGTGCTCGGCTATCTGTACCCAAGCGTGATGAGCCAGTACGGAGATCTCGGCAACGTGGTCACCGTGATCAAGCGCTGTCAGTGGCGGGGAATCGAGGTGGACGTCGACGAACTGGAGGTCGGCGACAAGGTCGATCCAGACCGGATCGACCTGCTGCTAGTCGGTGGCGGAGCCGACGCGCACCAGCGGCATATCTGCGACGACCTGCTGCAGGTGAAGGGCGAGGGCATCCGGCAGGCAATCGCCAGCGGGACGGCGGCGTTTGCCGTCTGCGCGGGGTACCAGCTGTGGGGCCACTCGTACCGGACGGCTACCGGCGAGGATCTGCCAGGACTGGGCATCTTCGATGTCCACACCGTGCACCGGGCCGCCCAGACCCGTACCCGGCTGGACACCATTAGCCGGGCCGGGAGCGTCCGGGCCGTCGGCAACCTGGTCGTGCAGTGGGGCGAGCACGTCCTGGTCGGCTTCGAGAACCACGGCGGCCGGACCTACCTGCAGGACGGCGCCCGGCCGCTGGGCCGGATCCTGACCGGCGGCGGCAACAACTCGGAGGACGGCTGGGAGGGCTGCGTGTACCAGAACGCGATCGGCACCTACATGCACGGCCCGGCCTTCCCGAAGAACCCGGCACTAGCCGATCACCTGATCAGCTCCGCCCTCAGCCGGCGGTACGGCACCGTCACCCTGGACCCGCTCGACGACGCGGTGGAGCGCACCGCCCACCAGCGTGCCCGGGACCGGGCCTCGGGCTCACCCCCGTGGTGGAAGCAGTTCCTGGGCGACGGGGTCGGTTAACCGGCTCATACGCGGCCGGTGATGGCCCGGACTTCGCCGGCTGCGTAGTGCCCGCTCTCGTCGAACTCGCTGGACCGCTGTCCGCGCAGCACCGCTGCCTCGCTCTGGTACTGCCTGGCGACCTGCTCCGCCCACCCGGCCTCGGGCCACTGATACGGCAACGGCGTCACAGCGCCGGCGGGCAGGTCACGGTCCGCGAGGGCGACGATGTCCGCGCAGACCGAGCGCTGCTCGGCGGGCTCGAGCGGACGGCCGACGCTATTGCCGAGCGGGTAGTTGAGGAAGCCGCTGCGGGGCGGCTTCACCAGCTCGGTGATGTCGCGCGCATTCGTGCTCGATACCGTCGGCAGCCCGGCCCTCTCGATGGCCCTGGCCAGCACCCCCATCGCCTGGTGACAAGCCGGGCACAGCGGCACGATGAACAGCAGGTCGCAGCCGTGTGCGCGAGCTTCCGTGGCGATCGCCGGGCCGACCTCATCCACCAGCAGCCGCAGCTTCTTGATTGCGCCCAGCATGCTGAGGTGGAAGTCGGTCACGCCGCCGATGACACCGGCGGCGGCCAGCTCGGCGAGGCGCTGGTAGGGGAACACCACGTTGACGTCGCGCAGCCCGGGACGCCGCATCGGAGTCGGATGCGACGGTCGCAGCCGCGCCGGATCGATGTCGGCCGGGATGCGCCGGAAGCTGAGGTCGTTGGTGGGCTGGAACGGTGGCTCGTTCTTGAGGTGGACGCCCGCGCTGTTCAGGAGCATGACCCTGGCCCGGTTTACCGGCCCGGCGAGCGAGCTGAGTACAGGCCGCCCCAGGCGGGCTACCGGCATCGGCGGCAACGGCCGCGACACTGAGTTGATCAGGTCCAGGTAGCGCACGTAGTCCGGGCCCGTCATGCCAGCCTCGCTAGTCATGCCGGCCTCGCGCACAGGTCCCGTGCTCAGGCGGTCGTCCAGTCATGTAGTCGCGCTGTAACCGCCGTCGACGACCACCACTTCGCCGGTGACGAACGGGTTCGACACCACCAGCGAGACGATCGTAGCCGCCACGTCCTCGGCGGTGACGCACCGCCGCAAGGGCGTCATCCGAGCCCGGCGCGCCATGAGTGACTCGTAGTTGTCGCCGAGCCGATCCTGCATCCATTCGCCCTCCATCCAGCCCGGCGCCACCGCGTTGACTCGGATATCCGGGCCCAGAGCGCCGGCCAGGGTGCGGGTCAGGCTCACGACCGCGGCCTTGGACGCGGAATAAGGCAGCGGCTGAGGTCCCGGCCGCAGCCCGACGATGCTCGCCGTGTTAACGATTGCCGCCTGCGGGGACGCCCGCAGCAGCGGAACGCATGCCCTGGTGACCTGGACAAGCCCGCGCACATTCACCGCGAACACGCGATCCCAGGCAGCCATGGACAGGCCGTCCAGGTCGGCTGGCGGCACGTCGATGGTGACACCTGCGTTGTTGACAAGCGCGTCCAGACGGCCGAACTCGCTGGCTGCCGACTCGATCATCCGCAGCACGGCCGGCTCGTCCGCAACGTCGGCTTGCGCTACCAGTGCTCCCGCGCCCCGCGCCCGCACGTCGCTGGCAACCTGCTGCGCCGCCGATTCGCTGACCGAGTAATTGATCACTAGGTCGTAGCCCTGGTCGGCCAGGGCGAGCGCCGCAGCCCGGCCGATACCGCGCGCCGATCCGGTGACAAGCGCTGCCGGACGGTCGGGGCTGGCGGTCATGGCTGGTCTCCGTTCACTCCGACGCTGGCAGTCTGCTCACGGCCGCCCGCGGCACTGGCGGGCCGATCGCCAGCTGGCGGCGGCAGCCCGAGCACGCGCTCCGCATTGGCGTGGAAGACCTTCTGCATGACCTCGTCGCTATAGCCAAGCTCATCCCACTCGCGCAGCAACCGGTCCAGCGGCAGGCTCGGGTAGTCGGATCCGAACATGACCTTGTCCTGGAGACGCCCGCGCACATCCGTCTTCAGTCCGGGCGGGAAGTGCTTCGGCGCCCAGCCGGACAGCTCCCAGTAGACGTTGCCCTTGTGCAGTGCCACCGCCGTCATCTCGTCGACCCAGGGCCAGCCAGGATGCGCTGCGATGATCGTCATATGCGGGAACGCCGCCGCGAGTTCGTCGACCGCCAGCGGATGGGCGTGCCGGATCCGGGCACCGGCGCCGCCCGGCATGCCGGCGCCCATTCCGGTGGTGCCTACGTCGATCAGGACTGGCACGCCCAGGCCAGCGATGGCCTCGAACAACGGACGCAGCCCTGGATCGTCAACGGAATAGCCGCCGATGATGGGGTGGAAATGGAACCCGAGCACGCTGTGCTCGGCGACCGCGCGCTCGGCGTCGGTGATCGCCTGCTCGCCGCGCAGCGGATCCACCGTTCCCCACGCCTGGATGAAGGTATCGGGATAGCGATCGCGCAGGCCTGCCACATAGTCACTGGAGCTCGGCGGTGCTCCGGTCATCATCTCGATGTCGAAGGCAACAAGCACCGCCTCGATCCCGTGCGCGCGGAAATCTGCCACGACCTCGTCCTCGGCCTTGGCCTTCCACTGCTTGTTCCAGTACCGGCCGAGCGGCTCAACGTACGGTCCCTGTGAGGTGATCCACTCCGACGTGCCGGGGTAGGCGTGCAAGTCCACTCGCCTCATCGCCGCGCCCCTTCCAGGGAAATCGGCCGGTGTTCCGGGCCGCCCGTACCGGCCAGCACGGCCGCCAGGTCCTTCTTGGAGACCTTGCCGACAGGTGACAGCGGGAACCTGCCGAAGACGGCGAGCTGCTCGGGCAGCTTGTGCCTGGCAATCTCCTCGCCTGACAAGAAGGCCGCCAGCTCGCCCAGGGTGAGCTCCGCATCCGGCCGCAGTATCACGCAAGCGCACATCCGCTCGCCAAGGACCGGGTCCGGCACCGGCACGCACGCCACGTTGAGGACCGCGGGATGGCCAAGGATGAGGTTCTCCACTTCCTCGGCGGAGATCTTCTCGCCGCCCCGGTTGATCAGGTCCTTAGTCCGCCCGGCGACGACGTAGTTCCCGGTCGGGTGGCGCCACATCAGATCGCCGGACCGGTAGAAGCCGTCCGGGGAGAATGCCCGCTGGTTATGCTCCGGCGCGTTGTAGTAACCGCGCAACGTGTAGGGACCGCGCGCCCACAGCTCACCGATCTCGCCGTCAGGCACATCGGCGCCGTCCTCAGCCACCAGCCGGACCTCGTCATCCGGGCAGATTGGCCGCCCTACTGTCTCCAGCCGCACGTCCGGCGGATCATCCAGCCGGACGAACATCAGCAGGCCCTCGGACATGCCGAAGTTCTCCTGCACGGTGACATTGCGGAACACTCGCTCGGTGCGCAGCCGCGTCTCCGGCTGCAGCCGCTGCCCGCCACTCTGAATGACGCGCACCGAACCCAGGTCGTACCGAGCTGCAGCCGGATCGTTGATCCAGCGGATGAGCAGCGCGGGAACGATGTGGATGTGGCTGACCTGGTGCGCGTCGATGGCGGCGAAGACCTCGTTCGCCCTCGCGGACCGGGCGAGGAACACGCTCGCCCCGGACAGCAAAAAGCCCTGCAGTCCCGGGCAGGCCAGCGGCAGGTTGTGCTCGATCGGCAGTACGTCCAGCAGCACATCGCCGTCGCGCACATCGCAGACGGACACAGCCAGCTTGGAGTTGAACGCGTAGTCGTTATGGGTTCGCGGGATCAGCTTCGGGATGCCGGTGGTCCCGCCGGACAACTGAAAGACGGCCGGATCGTCCGGATCGATCCTGGCGGCGATGGCGTCGAGGTCGGCCGGGGTGTGCTGGCCGGGCTGCCTGTCATGCAGGTCTGCCAGGCTGACGGCACCCGCACCCGCACCCGCACCGGACGGATCCTGCAGGATGCTCATCCGCAGCTGCGGCTGGTCGGCGCGGATCCGGTCGTGTAGCTCGGCGAAGTCAGTGTCCCGGTCTACCGCGGGCGCCGCTGCGGCGACGGCCCCGGAGAGCCGGACGAACTGGCGAAGCTCGCGGTACCGGTGCGAGGGCAGTGCCATGATCGGTATCGCGCCGATCCGCTGCAAGGCAAAGTAGAACGAGGCAAAGAACCGGCTATTCGGCAGCTGCACGACGATGCGGTCGCCGGGCCGCAGGCCCGCGTCGAGCAGGTTGAGGGCAACCCGCTCCGATACGCAGGCAAGTTCGGCATAGCTGTACGAGCCGCCTTCGTCGATCACCGCGGCACGGTCGGCGTAGCGCCGGAATGCGTCCTGGAAATGCGCGATAAGGGGCCGGTCCTGCCAGTAGCCCAGCGCCCGGTAGCGCGCGGCGAACTCGGGCGGGAACGGGGTCACCCCGGCCAGCGTCATCAACCCCTGCCTTCCTGCGGCCCGCGCAAACTGCGCGAGTGTCGATACCTACTATCGTAGGTATCTATCTCCACTGTACGGGCGGCCCTGCCGCTCATGCAGCCACCCCGCCGAGTTCGTCCAGCGCACGGCCGACCAGCACGCGGGCGAGGTGCCGGCGGAACGGCGCGCTGGCGGCCGCGTCGGCGGGCGGTGATGTCCCGTCCGCGGCATACTGTGCCGCTTCGGCGGCGCGAGCTCCGGCGGCAAGGGCAGCTTCCACCGCGTGCGCGCGCACCGGGGTGGCCGCCATGTTCGCTAGGGCCACCCGCGACCCGCCCGGGCCGGCGACTGCCGCCACGCCGACTACCGCCCAGTCAATCGACCGGCTGCGGAACTTACGAAACGCGAAGCGCCAGGCCCCGGCTGGCACCCGGATCTCGGTGAGAACCTCCGCCGGGCCGATCGCGGTGTGCAGGAGCCCCCGGTGAAAGTCGGCTGCGGCCACCGTCCGGGTGCCGTCAGGACCAGCGAGCACGTATCGGGCGTCAAGCGCGAGCAGCGCGGCCGGCAGGTCGGAAGCCGGATCGCCGTGCGCGACTGATCCGCCGATCGTGCCTCGGTGCCGGACCTGGGGGTCTCCGACCTCTGCCGCGGCCGCTGCCAGCAACCCGGCCCGAGCCCGCACCAGCGGATCGGACTCCAGCGCACAGTGCCTGGTCAGGGCGCCAATGGCCAGTTCGTCGCCGTCGTCACGCAGATAGCGCAGCTGGCTCAGGCCACCGATGTCCACCAGCCGGGCGGGAACGGCCAGCCGCAGCTTCATCAGCGGGATCAGCGACTGGCCGCCGGCCAGCAGCGTGGCGTCCTCGTCGGCGGCTAGCAACTCAGTGGCGTGACCGACGCTCTCCGCCCGCACGTAGTCGAACGCGGCCGGGATCACTGCTCGCGCCCTTCGGCGTCAGCGGCGGCGTGCTGGACGCTGCGGGCTGCCTCGATGATCGCGGTGTACCCGGTGCAGCGGCACAGGTTGCCGTCCAGCCCGCGCCGGATCTGTGCCTCGGAAGCCGCTGGCCGCTCGCGCAGCAGTGAGACCAGCGCCAGCACCATTCCGGGCGTGCAGTAGCCGCATTGCAGAGCATGCTGATGCCAGAACGCCCGCTGAACCGGGTGCAACCTGCCGCCGGCGGCGAGCCCCTCGATGGTCACCACCTCCTCGCCGTCCGCCTGAACGGCGAACATGGTGCAGGATTTCACTGACTCGCCGCCGAGCAGAACCGTGCAGGCTCCGCAGGAACTGGTGTCGCAGCCGATCTTGGTCCCAGTCAGCCCGAGGTCATCGCGCAGGAAGGAAACCAGAAGCTGCCTGGCAGGCACTGTCGCACTCCGCTCCGTGCCGTTCACCCGGACCCGGATGGTCACCAGCTCGCTCATTGCCGGGATCCTGACCCTGCGGTCATGGCTGCATGCAAGCGCTCGGGCGTATAAGGCGGGTCGAGGTGTCGCGTGCCGAAAGACGCGAGCGCGTCGGTGACCGCGCTCGCCATGGCGGCTGGCATGCCGGTCGTGCCGGTTTCACCGATGCCCTTGACGCCAAGCGGATTCAGCGGCGACGGCGTCCGCATGAACTCGCTCTGCACGACTGGCGCCTCGGCCGCGGACAAGATGCCATAGCCAAGGAAGCTGCCGTTCAGCAGCTGGCCGTCGTCGCCATAAATGACCTGCTCGCTCACCGCCTCGGCAAAACCCTGCAAGCTTGCTCCAGCCACCTGTCCCTCGGCGATCAGCGGATTGAGCACGAGCCCCGCATCGTGGACGGCGACGAGCTTGCCGACGGCCAGTACCCCGGTCTGCCGGTCGATCGCCACGGTGACCCCGTAGGCACCGGCCGAGTAGACCGGGCCTGCCAGCCTGAATGTGGCCGTTGCCTGCAGTGGCCCGGTGCCGTCAGCCAGCTCAGCCAGGGCCAGAATGCACCCGGCCGCGCCGAGCCGGCCGCCGCCCTGCCAGCAGATCTGGCCGGCTGGCACGCCGAGTCGGGCCGCCGCCCGCGCGACGGCGTGCGCACGCAGCTGCTGCGCGGCCAGCACCAGGGCCGACCCGCCGACGATGGCGGACCGGCTGGCGAAAGTACCGACGCCGGCCGGGGCCTGCGCGGTGTCTCCGAACCGGATCTCCACATCGCCCGGATCCAGGTCCAGCGCGTCCGCGAGCAGCTGGCCAAATACGGTCTGGTGGCCCTGGCCGTGCGCGGAGGTGCCGACCTGGGCGATGACCTGCCCGTCCGACCGCACCGTGAGGGCCGCGCTCTCCACGAACCCGAGTCCGGCCGGCTCCAGGAATACCGACAGCCCGGCGCCGCACACGTCGCCGCGCTGGCGCGATCGCCTGGTCTGGGCCAGGGCTGCGTCGTAGTCGAGTAGCTCACAGACCCGCCGCAGCAGACCGGGAAAGTCACCCGAGTCAATGGTGGTGCCGACGGCCGTCCGGTAGGGGAGTGCTGTAGGCTGGATCATGTTGCGTCGCCGCACCTCGGCCCGGTCTAGCCCGAGCTCATCGGCGGCGAGCTCGGCCATCCGCTCAGCGAAGTACGCGCCCTCGGGCCTGCCCGCTCCGCGGTACGGCCCGGTCGGCACCTTGTTGGTCGCGACGCCGACAACCTCGACCGACGCCGCCGGGATCGCATAGACGCCGGTGACCAGCGAGCCAGCCAGCACTGGCGGGACCGTGGTCGGCGGGTACAGGTAGGCACCGACATCGGCGGTGAGCCGGGCCCGGAGGGCCAGGAACCGGCCGTCTGCGTCGACGGCCAGCTCGCATTGGGCGCGCTGGCCGCGACCCTGATACGCAGCGAGAAAATTCTCCGACCTCGTCTCCACCCAGCGCACCGGCCTGCCGAGCCGAACCGCCATGATGGCGGCCACGAATGCCTCCGGCGCGATAAAGCTCTTGCTGCCGAACGACCCGCCGACGTCGCCGACCACGACGCGGATCGACTCCGGCGGCCGGCGCAGCACGGCCGCTAGCTGCAGCCGGGGCCGGTGCGGGTCCTGCGCGGAGGCATACACCGTCAGCAGGTCAGCCGCCGAGTCATAGTCAGCCAGGACGCAGCGCGGCTCGATCGGGGCGGCCGCCAGGCGAGGCAGCTCAAGCTCGGCCCGGACCACCCGGTGCGCGCGGGCGAACGCGCCAGCTACATCGCCGCTGCCCTGCTGCCACCTGAAGAGCACGTTGTCCGGCACGGCCTCGTGCAGTACGACCCGCCTGGTCAGCGCGTCTGCTGACTCGGTAACG
Organism: uncultured Actinomycetota bacterium; assembly: GCA_963795265.1. Classification (GTDB taxonomy): domain Bacteria; phylum Actinomycetota; class Actinomycetes; order Streptosporangiales; family Streptosporangiaceae; genus JAJYUU01. The sequence goes on from CAWCHF010000010.1 coordinate 103,421, forward strand.
ACCGGCAGCTCGGCGTAGTCCACCTCCACTAGCTCGGCCGCGTCGACCGCGGCCGCCTGGCTATCGGCGATAACGGCGGCCACTGGCTCGCCGGCGAAGCGGACCCGGTCGCCCGCCAGTACCGGTATCGGGACGCTCGCGGCCTGCGCCCCGTTGTCCGTCATGATCGGCACGCTGCCTACCGGGGCAATGTCGGCCATGGTCACCACCGCGCGCACGCCGACCGCGGCACGGGCGGCGGCGGTGCGCACCGCGAGTACGCGGGCATGCGCGACCGGGCTGCGGACCGCGACCAGGTGCGTCATGCCCGGCAGCTGCAGATCGCCCACGTAGCGGCCGGCGCCCGTCAGCAGCCGCTCGTCTTCCACCCGGCGGGCTGGCTGCCCGGTCCACCGCAGCCCGGCCGGAGCCCAGGCGTCGGTGCTCGCGATGTCGCCGGTCACGCCGGCCCCGTGTCCGGCCTGATCACTGCTCGGCCGCCCTGGCCCGCTCGGGGCGGCCGCCCAGGAAGATCTCTGCCATCTCCGGGCTGGCGAGGACCTCGGCTGCCGGGGCAGACATCGCGACCTCACCCTGGACGAGCACGTACGCGACGTCGGCGAGCTTCAGCGCAGCCTGGGCGCGCTGCTCGACGAGCAGCACCGCATGACCGCTGTCAGCGAGCATGCGCACCTGGTCGGTCAGCACCGTCTCGGTGAGCGCGGCCGACAGCCCGGCCGTCGGTTCGTCGAGCAACAGGACTCGCGGGGAGAGCATCAGCGCGCGGCCGATCGCGGTCATCTTGCGCTCCCCGCCGCTGAGCGTGCCGACGTACCGGTTCAGGTGGCCGCGCAAGGCCGGGAACACCTCAAGGACCGCATCCAGGCGCGCGGCGCGCTCTGTTTTGCCGAGGAGGTATCCGCCCATCCGCAGGTTCTCGTGCACCCGCAACGCCTCGAACACGTCATCTACCTGCGGCACGTAACCGATGCCCTGGCGTGCGAGCTGCTCCAGCGGGCGTCCGGTGATGTCGCTGCCGCCAGCCAGCACCTGGCCGCTCATGATCTTTGCCAGCCCCAGCATCGCCTTGAGCAGCGTGCTCTTGCCGGCTCCGTTCGGGCCGACCACTGCGACCAGCTGACCCGGCCGGACCGTCAGGTCCACGCCCCGGATGATCGGGACGTCCCCGTAGCCTGCCGACAGCTGACGGGCGGCTATCGCCGGACCCGGTGCCGGCTCAGCCGATGACATAGGCGTCCTGCACTTCCTTGCGGGTCCGCAGCTCGGCCATCCGCCCCTCGGAGATCACCTTGCCCTGAGCCATGACCACGACGCGCTCGCACAGCCGCTCGACAGCCCGCAGCTCGTGTTCCACCAGCAGGATCGACAGGCCCCGGTCGGCCAGCTCGCGGCAGGCGGATTCCAGCCGCTCGGCCAGCGCGGGGGCGAGCCCTGCCATCGGCTCGTCGAGCAGCAGCAGCCGCGGGCTGGCCATCAGCGCCCGCATGACCTCGAGCATGCGCTTCTGGCCGCCGCTGAGCTGGCCGGCGCGCTGGTACCGCTTGTCCGACATGCCGAACAGGTCAAGCAGCTCGGTGGCTCGGGCGACGAGCAGATCCTCCTGGCCGCGCCACCACCGGCGGCCGAGGACAACGCCGGCAGCGGACTCGCCACGCTGGCCCGGAACGGCGACCAGCAGGTTGTCCAGCGTGGTCAGCGCGCGGAACTCGCGCGGCAGCTGGAACGTGCGGACAACGCCGAGACGAGCTCGCTTGTACGCGGCCAGGCCACCGATGTCGCGGCCAGCGAGCATGAGCTGCCCGCTGTCCGCTCGCACGAAGCCGCTGATCAGTCCGAGCGCCGTGGACTTCCCGGCACCGTTCGGCCCGATCAGCCCGGTGATGCGGCCGGCGTCAATGGTGAATGTGGCACCATCCACCGCGTGCACGCCGCCGTATCGCTTGACCAGCCCGCTGACGACGAGCGCGGGATCCGGCTGCTCGCCCCCGGTCCCGGCCGCGGCCGGCCGCGGCGACAGCGCGAGCCAGGGTATGGCGTTGCTTGCCATTGCGGTCGGCGCTGGCTGCGCCGGGACCGGCTGCGCCCCGTCCGCCGGGACCGCCGCCTTCTGGCGGCGCACTGCCGGCCGGCGCAGCGGGACCAGCCGGCTCCAGGTACCAGACGCCGGGCCGGCCGCGTAGCCGGCCCGCTCGGGAATGATGCCCTGCGGCCGGCTGAATACGAACACGATGGTGAGCACGCCCAGGACGATCCAGCCGAGATCGGCAGTCAGCTCCGGCGCGCCCTGGATCTGCGGCAGGAACTGCACTCCCTGCAAGATCAGCACCGGAATGATGATCGTTCCCACCAGCACGCCGCTGTCGTTGCCCAGCCCGCCCACGATGATCGCGGTGAGCAGCGCCAGGGTCTCGACGTACTGCCAGGACTGCGGCGACCATCCGCCGATGAAGCCTGCCAGCAGTGCGCCGCTCAGGCCCGCGTACGCGCCGCCGACCGCCTGGACAGCCAGTCGGAGCAGGATCACGTTCTTGCCGACCGCGATGGCGGCGTCGTCGTCATCCCTGACCGCCCGCAGCACCCGGCCGAGCGGACCGGTAGTGAAGCGCCGGAGCGCGAGGTAGCCGAGCACGCAGACGACACCGACCACAGCGACGTAGTACCAGCCGCGGCTGGACGCGCTGACCGAGGCGAGCGGATTCGGGATGAGGCTCAGCCCGGCATCGCCGTTGAACAGGCCGGTGTCGGCCCCGATGACGGTCGTCGCCAGGATCGACAGCACCAGCATGACCATGGCCTGGTAGTCGGCGCGCAGCCGTTTCAGGCCGGTGATACCGATCAGGCAGCCCAGCGCTCCGCTGAGCAGTGCGGCGAGCACCACCGCGAGCACGACCGGCAGCCGCGCGCCGATGATGTACTGCTGGAAACTGCCCAGCGAGGCGGGCGAGCCGAGGGTCAGCGCGGCGTAGAAGTACGCGCCGGCCGCGACCAGCACGATGTAGGCGAAGTTGGCCACGCCTGCGACGCCGAACTCCAGGTTCAGGCCCCAGGCGGCGAGCAGGTCCGTGCCCAGGTACACGAGCATGACCACGACGTAGTAGGCGACGGGGCCGATGGCTGTCCTCCCTTCGTTCGTCGCCCGCGTACCGGTAGCGGCTCGCGGGCCTGGTGGCTTCGTTCCCTGGTTATCCGGTCAGGCGCCGGGCGCTCGCCGTGCCGCCGGGCAGCAGCCCCCGCGGCCGGATCAGCAGCATCAGGATGAGGATGAGGAACGCGTACACGTCCTGATAGGCAGGGTTTGAGTAGGCCGAGGCGACCTGGCTGACCACGCCGACCACCAGGCCGCCGAGCATCGCCCCGTACGGCTGGCCGATGCCGCCCAGCACTGCCGCGGCAATCATGTAGATCAGGAACGTCGGGCCGATGGTGAAGTCGAACGTCACCGTGTTGATGGCCAGCGCGACTCCGGCGGCGCCGCAGAGCGCGCCGGAGATAAGCCAGGTGACGTCGATGACGCGGCTCGTGCGGATGCCGCAACTTCGCGCGACGGTCGGATTCGAGGCGGTCGCCCGCATGGCCCGCCCCAGCTGCGTCCTGGTGAGCAGGAGATGCAGGCCGAACATCGCGGCCGCTGTTACGCCGATGATGATCAGCTGAGACGTGGTGAAGACCAGGCTGCCGACGCGGACAGTGCTGCCGGACTGCTGGCCGTAGGAGACCGTATCCGGCCCGGCGATCGCGATTATGCAGTACTGCACGATGATGCCGGCTGCCACCGTGACGATGACTACGCCGACGAAGCCGGTGCCGCGCCGGATCAGCGGCGCCAGCAGCAGCCGGTTGAACAGCACCGACGCCAGCGCTATCCCGGCCGCAGCCAGCGCAAGCGCGGTCCACACGCCGATGCCCGCCGATAGCAGCACGTAGCCGAGGTAGGCGGCCAGGGTCATCAGCGCGCCATAGGTGATGTTCAGTACGTTGCTGATGCCGAACTGGACGGTGAAGCCGACCGCGCCGAGCGCCACGACGGCGCCCGCAGCGATGCCAAAGCCGACGGCCTCGACGAGCACCTTCATCCGCCGCGCTCCTCGCCCGGCCCGGCGGCCGCCGGGCTGGTGCCCGGCGGCCCGCCTTCGGTGCGCACTGGCATCACGACAGCAGTCCCTGCACGACGGTCCCGGGTATCACGCCGAGCACCACCGGGTTCCCGCTCGCGGTGAAGCCTGAAGCCGAGAAGTTTCCGGGCGAGTTGTGAGTGGCATCGAAGTGGATGGCGCCGCCTACCCCCTCGTAGCGGATCGACTTGCCAGCCTTCAGCGCGGCCAGCCCGGCCGCATAGGAGTTCACGACCACGGCCCCGGGACTGCCCGCCGCGATCTTGGCGATGTCGGCGTTGTAGGCCGTGCCGCTGGTGCTGTGGGCTTCCTGCATGGCGAGCGCCATGAGGTTGATGCCGTCATAGATGGACGCGATGACGCCGACCCCGAGGATGGTCTGCGGGTCCTTGATCTGGGAGGCGCTGTTAACCGCATCCTTGTAGACGGTGAACGCGGGGCTGGTCTGGCTGACGTAGCCGCCGATGAAGTACATGTCGTGGGTCACGTAGGTCGTGCCCATCACCTTCTTCACCGCAGCGAAGTAGGCGGGCGTGATGGAGTCGGTCGAGGTCACCACCGGTGGCACCGTTCCGCTGTTGAGCTGGCGGTACTCCGATAGGAACGTCGCGGATGTCTGCGGGTCACCCGCCAGGATCAGCGCCTGCGGTTTGCCGGCCAGCACCCTCGCCACCACGCTCGAGTACGACGACGCATCGCCAGGAATGGTGATGTTGGTGGTCAGGGTGCCGCCGATCTTCCGGACCGCAGCGACCACGCCCGGCTCGTTCCCCTGCGCGCCGATGTTGTTCTGGAAGACGACGGCGTAGCGCTTATACCCCTTCTGGTTTGCCCAGGCCACGAAGGCCGCGCCGTTCTGATCGTCCGAGGGAGTCATCCGCCAGAAGTAGGTGTCGCTCGTGTGGTCGAATGCGACCAGGCCGTTGGTCGACACCATCGGGATGTGCGCACCATTCACCAGCGGGATCGTGGTCGCGGCCGTGTTCGACTCCAGGCCAACTGCCATATCCAGGTTGCCGATGGTGGCCAGCGCCTTGCTGACGTTAGTGACCGCGTCTGCCGGGTCTCCGGTGTCATCGATCAGGTTGCAGCTGATCTTGTGGCCGAGCACGCCGCCCGCCTTGTTGACGTCCAGCTGGGCCGCGTAGCAGGCGCCGGACATGAGGTTGCCGATCTCGGCCGCGGGCCCGGTCATCGGCCCGATCACGCCGACGTTGACCGGGCCGCTCGAACTGCCGCCGCCACCGCTGCCGCTGCTGCCGCAGCCGGCCAGCGCAAGCACAACAGCGGCCGATCCGGCCAGCAGGCCGACGGCCGGGCGGCCGGAGCGGAGCGACGCTGCCGGGTACGGCCTCGCGCTGTCAGCTGGCCGGGCGGAGCTAGTGCACAATGCTGATCTCATGGGGGCCTACCCCTTAGTTGTCGCCTGCTGTGCGGCGACTGATGGGTTCGATGGCCGGTCCGGCCGGCCTGGTGGCGGCATCGGTCCCGGCTGGCGGGCCGTGCCAGGTGCTGTGACGAATCACAGCCGCAGGATGCGGCGCAGGTTGCCCGCGAGCACGTTGTCCAGGTCGGCCTGCCCGAGGCCGAGAGACCGGATGGTGTCCAGCACCTCGACGGGCCATTCCTCGCCGTCGCTGGGTCCCATCGGGAAATCGGTGCCGTACATGACCTGCTCGGCGCCGAAGAACTCCAGCCCGCAGCGCATCGCGGCCGCGGAGCCGTTGACCATCGAGTCGTTGTAGAACTTGCGGAAATAGTCGGTCGGCCGCCCGGATAGTGGCTCGGACGCCTCGGTGAGCGCGGCTTCGCGGTACCGCGCGATCTCCTGGCTCATCGCGTCGGCGCGGCTGGCGTAGTAGGGCACCATGCCGCCGAGATGGTGGGTCACGAACTTGAGGTCCGGGTAGCGCTGCAGCACGCCGCCGAAGACCAGCCGCGACATCGCCAGCGTGGTCTCGAACGGCCAGCCGAAGAGCCTGTCCACCAGGTCCTGCTTCAGCCAGGGATAGGAGTGCCCGTGCTGAGGATGAATCCAGATCGGTACATCGTGGCCTGCCGCTTCGGCGTACAGCGGCCACATGGAGGGGTGGTCGAGCGGTAGTTCCTCGATGTTGGAGAAGATCAGCACGCCGCGGACGCCGAGCTCGTCACGCAGGCGGCTGAACTCCGCCATCATCTCGTCGTCGACTACCGGGAGCACGCCCACCGCGATGAAGCGATCCGGATGGCTCGCGGCTAGCTCAGCGATGCTGTCGTTGGCGACCCTGGTGAGCGTGTGGATGACGGGGCGTGGCATGCCGAGCCACATCGGCGGCCGGACCAGCGTCAGGACCTGCTGGTCCACGCCGATCCTGTCCATGTATCGCAGCCGGCGGTCCGCGTCGAACAGGTAGCTGTTCTTGCGCAGGGCGGCCGCCTCCGCGGTCGGGTGCAGGTCCTCGATCGCGTCGAGCAACCGCTCCGGGCACACGTGCGAATACGCGTCGACGATCACCGCATGCTCTTTTCGTCACCCTGGTCGCATCACTACCACCGACCGCAGTAGTGAGTAATGTAACCCCCGCTGCCGACAGCACGCAAGATCTAGCCGCGCGGGTTTCTGTCCCGCACGCGAACGGACCCGCCAGGGCCGGCCGGGTTACGTTAGACAGGTCAGCATCGCCTGGCCGCCTCGCGCGGTACAGGTCCTGGTGAGCCCGCTGGCGTTGCGGCGGGCCCAAGAGGAAAGGGAGGCTGAGGCATGCCAGACGAGAAGCGCCACGAGTCCGCCGATCTTGAGGACTACGAGGTTCTGGACACTACCGACACCCTTGATGGCGCTCCTGGCGACGATCCCCTGGACCGCGGCATCGTCGCTCCGGAACGCTGGTCGGCGGCAATGAGATTCGGCGCGACCGGTGCTGAGCAGGCGGCTGGCGAATCCCTTGATCAGCTGGTCGCCGAGGAGGAGCCGGACCTCGGCGCCGTCGAGGACCGTGCCGACCCTGGCTGGGACGAGAACGCGACAGATCAGGATATCGCCCGGCTTCTGCGCGAGCCGGGTTCCGACGCCAGGTCCGGTCGGCTGACACCTGCCGATGCCGCGGACTATGCGGTTGATGACGACCTCGTCGCCCATGACGTCGGCGTCGATGGCGGCGGCGCCTCGGCCGAGGAGGCAGCGGTCCATGTGATCGGCGATGACGACTCCGGCTCCGGCGATTAGCCGACGGCAGGCTCAGGCCAGTACGTCGTGACCGTGGATCCAGGCCAGGCTGTCCGGCAGCTGGGTGAGGTAGGCGTCGCGGCGTCGCGCGTCCGGTCCGTCGGATAGGTGCAGCGCCGCCGATGTCAGTACCGACGCGAGCTGTACCTGCCGGGTTCGGACCCGCCGCCGTGCCTCGTACCGGCGCAGCGCTGCCGCGATGTCGGCGGTGGCACCGAGCTCGGCGGCCAGGACGGCAGCGTCCTCGACGGTCTGGTTTGCTCCTTGCCCCTGGTGCGGCAGCATCGCGTGCGCGGCGTCGCCGATCAGCACGACCGGCCCGCGGCTCCAGCGCCGCAATGGCGGCAGCGAGAACATCCCCCAGCGCGGCGACTGCGGCACAGCGTCAATCAGTTCGGTAACAGCCGGGTGCCAGCCCTCGAACGCTGCCAGGTGCGCGCCCGGCTCGGCCGCGTCCATCCAGGCAGGCGCGGTCCACCGGCAGGGTCCCTCGACAACGGCCAGGAAGTTGACCAGGCTGCCAGCGTCGATGGCGTAGTGCAGCAGATGAGCGCCGGGGCCCATCCAGTACTGCAGCGCACCAGGATCGGGCAGCTGCCGCAGCTGGCTTGCCGGGACCAGGCCGCGGAATCCTGACGTCGCGGAGTAGAGCGGCTCGTCGCCGCCAGTTACCCAGCGCCGGACCCGGGAATGCACGCCATCGGCACCAACCACCAGGTCGGCGTCGAACACCTGCCCGCTAGTGCAGTTCACCCTGACGCAGCCTGCCCGCTCGGCTAGAGATTCCGCCCGGCAGCCGAGGTGCAGGTGCTCGGCGCCCCATGCATCGCCGAGTAGTTGCTGCAAGGCGATCCGGTGCAGCCCGTAGAACGGCGCCCCGAAAGTCCGCCGGTACCACCCGTCTATGGGGTGGGCCGCGACCACGTGACCGTCACGGCCATCGCGGAAGATGACCTCGGTGGGCTCGGTGGATAGTTTCGCGAGACCGGCACCCAGGCCGAGATGCTCCAGTACCCGGGTCGCGTTCGCGGCCAGGGCAATGGCGGCGCCGACTTCGCGCAGCTCCGGTGCCTGCTCGAGTACCTCGGCGGCAACGCCATTGCGCCGGAGCAGCAGCGCTAGCGTGAGGCCGCCGAGGCCGGCCCCGATGATCACGATTCGCGGGCCGGCTGGCGGCATTGGTCTCCTTCCGGGCCATCCGACACCGGCAGGATGAGCCTGGTGTCACTGCATTGTCGCCGGACCAGCCAGCTGGCCGTCAACCTCCGGAGTCCTCGCCGCCAGCCTGACTAGAGGCGGGCGGCCCGCACCGATCGGTGCGGGCCCGCCCTGCCGCCGAGCCTGAGCCTCCGGGCTGGCTCAGGACGGCGTCACCACAACCGAGCCGTACGTAACGGTGCTCGAGCTGGCCAGTATTGTGCGAGGTGACCGCCAGGCCGGCCAGTGCCGCGCCGGCCAGGTTCGCCAGGGTCACGCTCGACTTCGGGATCGGTGTCCAGGTGACGCCATCGGTCGAGGTGGCGGCGCTGAAGGCCGATCCGGTCGCCGTGATCTTGAGATAGAGCGGCACGGTCCCGGCGATGCTTACCTGACTGCTGGTGCCACCCTGCGCGGACCGCCATTGCACCACGATCCCGTTCCCCGGCGTCGCGAAGACGGCATAGTACGGCGAGCCGGGATCAGTCGTGGACCTGATCATCAGGCCGCCCTTGGCCCAGACACTCGAGTTGCCCTGGGATATCACCTGCGCGCTGACCGTGCCGCCGGCCGGCATCGGCTGCCACACGTAGTGGAAGTTGTCGGACGTGCCCCAGATATCGCTGCCGCCGCCGGTGACCGTCGGGGTACTGCCGCTGGAGAAGTTCTGACCGCCGGCGGCGGGTGCCACGTTGCCGATGTCGGCGCACGTCCAGGCGCTGGGGCAAATACCCGGCGGCTGGAGCTCGGCCGGGGTGACGGCGACGGTATTCAGGGTCACGGTCCCGGCCGTGCCCTGGGCATGCGAGGTAAGGGCGAGGCCCGCTAGCGCCGGGCCATTGAAGCCCAGCGCCTTGGTCGAACCGGGAATCGCCGTCCAGGTAGTGCCGTCGGTCGAGGTGTAAGCGGTGTAGTAGTTCTGCGGGTTACTGCCGGTGGTGGTGTACCTGCTCACCATCAGGTAGGCCGGAGCCACTCCCGGAACCAGCAACTGGGAGGACGTCCCGCCCTGCGCGGCGCGCCATTGCACGTCGATCCCGTTGCCAGGCGTGAGGAAGACTCCGTAGTACGGCGAGCCGGGGTCGTTAGTCGCCCGGATCATGGGCCCTGCCTTGGCCCACGGCGACGTGTTCTGCTGCGAGGTGACCTGCGCGGTGACGGTGCCGTCGGCGCTCAGCGTCTGCGAGACCAGATGGAACGAGTCCGCCGTCCCCCAGATGTCGCCGCCACCAGCGTTCTCGGTCCACGTCCCGGAGCCGTTCAGCTGGTCCTGGCCGGCCGGAAGTGCACCGCCGATGTCCTGGCAGGTCCAGGCCGACGGGCAGATGCCCGGCGGAGCCTGCGATCCCGGCACCGACGCAAGGTTGTCGACCGTCACCGACGCCCTCGTCGTCGAGTTGTGCGAGTCGGTGCCTATGCCGGCCACCAGCGGGCCCGGCAGGCTCAGCGCGACCGTCGATCCCGGCACGAAGCTGAAGTTGACCCCGTCAGTGGAGGTGTAGGCGCTGTAGTACACCAGGTTGTGCGCGGTGTCGGTATAACGCGACGCCATCACCCACAGCGGTGTAGTGGCGGTAGCGGAGCCGAGCACCTGATTGGACTGCCCCGCCTGAGCGGACCGCCACTGCACGACAAGCCCGTGGCCGGGAGTCAGGAACACTCCGTAGTACGGTGCCTGCGGGTCGGTGGGCGAGCCGGACCGGATCATGACGCCGGTCTTTTCCCACGGGTCGTTCGGCGCCGGCTGGGCTACCACTCGGGCGCTGATGGTGCCATCGCCGTTGGGTGAGTTGGCCGGGTCCTGCGGGAAGCTCTGGGAGATGAAACGGAAGTCGTCATAGCTGGCCCAGATATCCGAGCCGCCAGCCAGGATGTTCCAGGTCCCGGAGGTGCCGCCGCCCTGCTGTGCGGTCAGGTAATCCTGGTTGCCGGGCAGGATGTCGGTACCCACATCGTTGCAGGTGTACCCGGTCGCGCAGATCCCGGGCGGCTGGCTACTCGAGGCCGTGAAGGTGACGTTGTTGTAGGTGACCTGCGGGGTCGCTCCCGCCGTGCCGGACGTCGCCGCCAGGCCGGCCAGGTAGTTCCCCGCGGGCATATTGACGATCTCGGTCGAGCCGAGCACGGGAGTCCAGGTGCTGCCGTCGGCGGAGGTCAGCGTGGAGAAATACGTCTCCGGCGGGTTCGCCGTGGTATCGGTCCAGCGGACAATCTCGACATAGGCCGGTGAGGTAATCGATGGCAGCGCCAGCTTTGCCGTGGTGCTGGGCGTGCCGTCATAACTGCGCCACTGGACAGTCGCCGCTCCGCCCGGCTTGAGCAGGACGGAGTAGTACTGGGCTGTCGGGCTCGCGCTGGCCCGCATCATCAGGCCCTGTTGCGCTGTAGCTGGCGAGCCCGCCGCCACGACCTGGGCGCTGAGCGTCTGGTCGCCGGAGACCTGCTGGTAGGCGTAGTGGAACGAATCGGCATGCCCCAGCGTGATGCCGGTGCCGGCACCGGACAGCGTCAGGGTGCCGGGCGCGCTGGAGGTCGTGTCGCCGGGGGGCGCCGGGTTACCGATGTCGGCGCAGGTCCAGCTGCTGGGGCACGGATCGGCCGGGGCCGGCGGATTCATCGTGGTGCTGATCGGGTTACCGACCGATATGTTGCTGAACGACGCGGTGCCGGTGGTAGTCGAGGAGCCCGAGTCGACGGCGAGCCCCTGCAAGATGGTCGCCGGCATGTCCATGTCGGCGTTGCTGCCCGGGATCCGCTGGTAGTTCACGCCGTCGGTGGAGTAACCGGCGCTGAAGTTGCTGCCCTGCCGCTGGATCATCACCGACACCGGCATCGTGGCCGGGGACACCTTGGCGAGCAGCACCGGGTTCTGCGCGAACGGAGCGCGGTACCAGACCTGCAGGTCGTTCGGGGTGTCGTTCGGGTACGACAGGATTGCGTAGAACGGCGAGGCCGGATCGGCGCTCTGCCGCATGATGACGCCGGCCTGCTGTGCCTGGCCGGCCTGCGCCGTCTGACTGACGATCTGGGCGCTGGCCTGGGAATCGCCGGTGACGGGCTGCGAAATGAACCGGAACTGATCGCCGGTGCCGCGAACCCCGGTGCCCGCCGCCGTCACGGTCAGCACGCCGCCAGCGGCCTGCTCGGACCCGGCCACCTTCGGACTGTGAATGTCCTGGCAGGTGAAGCCGGCCGGGCAGTTCGGGTCAGCGGGCGGCGGCGTGGTCGAGCCCGGCAGGCCGAACGCGTACAGATCTCCGTTGAGGTCAGGCACGTAGAACTGGCTGCGGGCGACCGAGATCGCGCCGTAGGTAAGTGCAGGCAGTACATAGCTGTACAGCAGTGTTCCGGTCGTGGCATCGAGCACCTCGAACGTGTTGCCTTCCGCTACCCCGAGCAGTCCGTTGACGTAGGCAAGGGAGCCCAGGATGGGCTGCTCTGTCTGGCGGCTCCAGGAGATAGCGCCAGTGCCGGGGTCGAAGGCGGTGATGGAACCGCCGGAGCCGCTGCTGCCGTGCGTGTTGTTGCCGCCCCCGTAGTACAGCAGTCCGTTGGCGAATACGCCGGACGCGATCGTCCCGTCACCGCCGATGACGTTGGCGCCGCCGATCGCCAGCTGGTGCTGCCAGACCGGGCCCGCGGCCAGGTTGTTGCGGTTGAAGGTGTAGAGGATGCCGTTCTTGTTGGCCACCGACAGCAGCTGGTCGCCCTTGCTGTCCGTCGTCAGCGTGGGCGTCGTTCCCCAGTCAGAGTCCGTCACAGACGCCTCGAACGGAAGCTGCCACGAGCCGACGTACTGCAGGGTCGTCGCATTGAGCGCGACGATGGCCTGCGACTGCGTCTGGGTGTGGTCGTTCAGCGTGCCAGTGGAGACGAAGATCGTATTGGTTGCCGGGTCGTAGGTCGGTGTCGTCCAGATGCCGCCGCCGACCTGGCCATTCGGAACGAAGGCATAGCTGTTGATGATCTGGCCCTGCTGCGCCCCGGAGATCGCCACCTGCAGCAACTGCCCCTGGACCAGCGGGTTGTCACAGTTGCTGGCGATCCCGATGTACGCGTAGTTCCCCACGATCAGCGGGCTTGACCAGTTGTAGTGCGCGCCCGTCTGGCTGTTGTCCCCGGTGTAGACCTTCCACAGGATGGCGCCGGTGGTCGCGTCGAGCGCATACCAGTACGCGTCGCCGCCGCCGACGTAGACCACGCCGTTGACGACATCGGCGGACGAGGTGATCCCGATGGTGGCCGGGGCACAGCCCGGATCGGTCGTCAGGCCCAGGTACTGCTTCCAGATAACCGCACCGGTCGAGGTGTTGATCGCGTACTCGTAGCCATCCCACGAACCGACGTAAGCGGTAGTGCCGACGATGCTGGTGGAGGTGGCGATCGGTCCGCCGGTGGCGTAGGACCACTTCAGCTTGAGCGAGGCCGCACTGGCCACGCTCAGTTTCGGATCTACCGTCGCTGACGTCCTGGCCACGTTCTGCAGGAACATCGGCCAGTCCTGATAGGAGGCAGCCGAGGCGGGAGCTGAGTGGACAGCCGACGAGGCGACAAGCGCCGCCGCCGGCAGCGCGACCGCAACTATCCGGATGACTGCCCGGCGCACGCGGTGCAGCACCGGCCGCACAGCCGTGGCGGAACGATTCGCGTATCGGGCAGTCATTCCCGGAAATCTCCTCTGAACGGTAGCGCGAGCAATCTACAGCGGACATGAGCAGGACTTCGGCAGTCCTGACATCCTTTCCGCTGGCTGTGCCATTCGGCAGGGCGTCACCCCCGGCCCGTCACGGACCGGGGGTGAAGCTGACGTTGTCGAATGTGGCCGTGCCGATCACTCCGGTCTTGTGCGAGCACTCGAACAACCCGATGGTGGCCGGACTCGTGATAGGCAGCGTCTTGGATAGCACCTTCGTCCAGGTGACACCGTCACTGGAGGTGTAGGCGGTGATGACGCCGTTCAGGCTGACCAGCTTCATCCACAGGTTCGGGAACGAGTAGGTCGCGCCGCCGGTAGATCCGTTGAAGTCGTACTGCACCTTGATATTGCCGGCCGGGCCGGTCGAGATCATCATGTAGTTCGAGCCAGCCGTAGTGGACTGCTTGATCATGACGCCGGCCTTGGCATTCGAGCTGGTATTCGTCTGAGACGTGACCCGCGCGATGATCGTGCCGTTACCCGTCAGCGGCTGGTTGACGTAGTTGAACTGGTCGTTGGTGCCCCAGATGTCGGTGCCGGAGCCGTTGACCGTGTACACGGCGTTGTTGTAGGTGGCCGAGCCGGACGGCGTCGGAGCGCCAACGTCACCGTCGACCCACGGCGCCGGCACCGGTCCGCCCGACGTCGACGCCGTCACCTTAACGTTGTCGAACGCGACCGTGCTGTCCTGCCCGATGTTGTGCGCGGTATCGAACAACCCGATGGTCACCGGGCCGGTCATGCTGACGGTCGTGGTGCCGATCTGGGTCCAGGTCTTGCCGTCGGTGGACTCGTAGGAGGTGAAGATGTTGCCGGACCGCGTCAGCTTGAGCCACTTGTTCGGCGAGGTGAAGCCCGAGAGGTTGGTCGCCGGTGGCCGACTTCGAGCCGCTCCACTGCATCCGAACCCCGTAGCCGACGGCGGGATTGACCGGCGGCAGCGGTGCCAGGCAGCCATTGGCATCGCAGCCAATGCCGTTGATATTTGGCGTCTTCGAGCTGACGTCGGGTGTGACCAGAGCATCGACGAACGGTGACCCGGCGGTCGCGGCCTGCTTGATCATGACGCCAGCTTTCGCCCAGGCCGCGGGGCTGGTCTGGTACCTGATCCTGGCCACGATCGACCCATCGCCATTGAGGGTCTGGTACACGTAGTGGAACTGGTCGTTGGCGCCGTACGCGTCCGCTCCCGACCCGTCCACATAGAAGGACTGGTCGCTGGCCGAATAGTCGGCCCCGCCCGCCGTGATCGGCGAGCCGATATCCGCACTCTGCCACGGCGACGGCATGGTGCTGGTGACCGTGTCGTAGTTCGCGGTATAGGTGGCGGGCGTCGCGCTAGAAGTGAACGAGTCGCTCAGCGCGCTGCCGTCCGACCAGTCAGCGAACCGGTAGCGGGTGCCGCTAATGACCTGCGCCTGCGGCATGCCGATGAGGACGTGCTTTACCCCGACGACGTCCTGCTCGGTGTAGGTGCCGGTATGCCAGGCGCCATCGACGAAGTAGCCCGTGCCGGGCGCATTGGAATTCGACCGTCCAGCTGGTCAGGTTCGGGTTCAGGTCCTTGGTGACAGTTGTCTGCAGGCCGAGCGAGTCGGTCACCGTCAGGGTGATGCGGTAGTAGCTGCCCGGTACCTGTGATGGATCGGTGGGTATCTGGAAGCTGCCGGACGTGCTGCCGGTCACCGGGCCGTAGAACGGATCGGCAACCTCGGCGTAGTACGTGGGCTGCACGACGCCGTTGCTGATGTAGTCGACCTTCCAGGTGTAGTCGTAGCCGGGCAGCGTGCCGTCAGTCGGATCGGTCGCCGTTCCGCTGAAGGACACGGTGTCGCCCGCGTTGTAGGTGGACGGCGCCGTGATCGCTGCCGTCGGCGGCTGCTCACCCACCACCACCTGAGTGGTGGACGTCGCGATCTGGCTGCCGTTGCTGACAGTCAGGGTTGCGGTGTAGGTGCCATTGGCGGTGTAGGCGTGGCTGGGATTCGCGCTCGTCGAGGTTGAGCCGTCACCGAAGTCCCAGGAGTAGGTCAGCGGCTTGCCGTACGGATCGCTCGATCCGTCCGAGGAGAACTGGACGGTCAGCGGGGCCGACCCGGCGCTGGGCGTCGCGACCGCCGACGCGGTTGGCGGGAAGGGGCCGGGTGCCGAGATTTCCGAGACGCTTCCGCCGAAGACGTTCGCGAGGTAGAGATTGCCGTCCGGGCCCTCCTCCAGGTCGGCGATGGTTCCCGCCTTGGTGTCGAAGACGGTGTCCGAAACCTCGGTCTGGTAGGTGGGGTCGAACGTGACCGCTTCGATGTTCTGCCGGACGTAGTCGCCGAAGAAGACGACGTGGTCATAGGCCTTGGGGAAGGTCGAGCCGGAATAAGCGGCAATAGCCGATGCGGCGGCGTCCGTCGGATAGTGGCCGTAGGAGTAGGCGGGGTTGGCGTAGCCGCAGCTTCCGCAATTGCCCTCCTTGATCGGCCAGCCGAAATTGGTCCCTGGCTGGAGGGTGTCGAGGTCCTCCCAGTAGCTGGAGCCGGTGTCCTCGGTCATGGCCTTGCCGTTGGGCAGGAAGGTGAATCGCCAGGGATTGCGTAGCCCGTAGGAGTAGATGTACGGCACCGCTCTGGGCACGTTGACGAAGGGGTTGTCGGACGGGACGCTGCCGTCCAGGTTGAACCGGAGGATCTTGCCGTAGATGTTGGAGAGCGCCTGGCCGTTACTGATGGAGGGGACGTTGTCGCCCACGCTCCACCACAGCTTGCCGTCGGGGCCGACCTTCACGGCGTTACCCGGATGGTCGTAGCTGCCGCCGGTACCGTCCATGGTTCTGGATCTGGTTGCCTTGGTAATAGACCTTCTCGCTGGCGGTACTGGCGACGCCGTTCACTACGGTGAAGCGCGATAGCCGAGCGTAGGGCTCCACCACCCCGGCCACGGTGATGGGCACGGTGTAGGAGACGTAGATGTACCCGTTGGTGGCGAAGTTGGGGTCCAGCGCAAACCCGAGCAGTCCGGTCTCGCCCACCTCGAACACGTTCAGTGTGAGCACCGGAGTCGGCAGCAGTGCTCCATTGTGGTAATCGAGGATCGTGCCGCCCTGCTCGCCGATGTAGATGTCGCCATTGGGCGCCGGTGCCACCACGACCGGCTTGGTCAGGCCACCGACAAGCTGGGTCTGGACGAAGCCTGGCGGCAGGGCCGGGGCGGCGTTCGCCGTGGTGGTGGCCGTGCCGCCGACCGTCGCCCCTGATTCGGTGCCCGAGACCTGCGCCGTGTCGGAGTAGGCCGTGCCCGCGGCGGCGGTGACCGCGACGGTAAGGGACACGTTCCACACCTGGCCCGCGGCGATGCTCGGCGCGGTGCAGGTCTCGGCCGGGGAAGCGAACGTGCAGCTGCCGAGGTCGGAGGTGGCCACAGGTCCGTTC
Source organism: uncultured Actinomycetota bacterium (assembly GCA_963795265.1). Classification (GTDB taxonomy): domain Bacteria; phylum Actinomycetota; class Actinomycetes; order Streptosporangiales; family Streptosporangiaceae; genus JAJYUU01. The sequence goes on from CAWCHF010000010.1 coordinate 120,050, forward strand.
GGCAGCTGCACCGGATACGGGCCGGCCGAGCTGGCGCCGGTCATGGTGTCGGTGAGGGTTACGCCCGTAGGCCGCGGCTGCGCCGGTGTTGGTGACCGTGATCCGGAAGACGACGGCCTGATAGGTGCCCGCCGGTGCAGGCGACGACGTGACGGTGATCGACAGCGGGCTCGATGGACCGGATGCGGCTGGGATGGCGGTGGGCTTCGCCGCGTCCCCGGTGGCTGCCAGGGCCGGACCTGCAGCAAGCGCAGCAACCAGGATCGCGGGTGTCGCGATCATGGCAGCGCGGCGGATGGCCGATGTGCCACATAGCGCGCGATTTAGCATATTAGCGGTCCATTTCCGAGGACGAGACGATGTTCTACGGACCATAGACGCGCGAGCCAACCGCGGCGATTACCGCGAGAGCACACAAAAATGAGAGCGCGATCCCCGGCGGGCGGGCATCGGCCGGGCCTCCGGCCGTGGCGCCCGGGGCGGACCTTCCGGCTACATTCGGGCACCGCCCCTGACCTGCGACGTCATCAGCCGGATCAGGGGCGGACACAATATCGTCATGATTCCTTTACATCAGAGAAACGGATACAACTTACAACCTTCCAATGGAACAGCCATCGTTATCATCTTGTAACATTGAACATGTCATCTTCACCCCCGCGTTGGCGCGTCGATAACTTGGACTAATACCGCAGAGCGACCGCCGCAGTGGCAGCAGGCGGCTGTCGCTCCAGGCCTGTTGAGGCTGGCGGGCCGCGAGTATCGGGTGTTGGGGGTGAGATGAGAGTCTTGTCGTTGCTGTCAAGGCGCCAGTTGGTGTTCCTGGGCGTCGGCGGAACATGCTTCGCCGTCCAGTTCGGCGTGCTGACAGCGCTGTCAATCGTCGGGCTAGACCGGCCGCTAGCTAACGCCCTCGGCTTCATCACCTCCGCCCAGCTGAACTTCCTGCTGAGCTCCCGGCTGACCTGGTCGGACCGGCAGACCACAGCCAGCGGGGCGCGCTGGGTCCGGGTGGCCTCCTACAACGCGACGGCGCTGGTCTCGCTCGCGGTCAACACCGCGGTATTCGAGATTTCCTACCAGCGACTAGGCAACCTTGGCGGCGCCGCCGCTGGCGTCGTCGCGGGGCTCTTCGTTACCTACGCGGTATGTGACCTCGTCATCTTCCGGAAGCGTGCCAGGCATCAGTCCGGCTCCCGCGCTCGGCCGAAGCCGGACTACCAGTCCGCGCACCGCGCGGTGAAGGTCGTTCGGGACCAGCGGCCGTCCGTCCCGTCCTGGAGCGCGTCATAGCGCCCCCGGCCGCAGGCGGGGGCAAGCGCCTGGCGGCGCGCCCGGCTCACCTGCATTCGGTGATCACGCTCGATGACGCCCGCTCGGACAGCATCGCGATCGTGATGCCCGCCTACCGCGAGGAGGCGAACCTGGCGAACACTGTCCGGGATTTCCTTGCCACCGCCGAGGCCCTCGGGGTGCCGCACACCATCATCGTCGTCAACGACGGCAGTTCCGACCGCACCGGGCAGGTGGCCGATCAGCTCGCGGCCACCTATCCCGGCCGGGTCTACGCCGTCCACCACGAGGTTAACCGCGGCTACGGTCATGCCGTATCGACGGGAATCCGGGCCGCGCTTGAGCGATTCGGCCACCGGTGGCTGTTCCTGACCGACTCCGACGGCCAGTTCAAGTCGGACGACCTGGCAATGTTCCTGGAGGAAGCACGGCGGGAGCGGGCGGATGCCGTCGTCGGGTACCGTCCGCGACGCGCCGACCCGCTGCATCGCAAGGTCAACGCCTTCCTCTGGACGCGGCTGAGCGGACTCATGCTTCCGGTGGGCGTCCGCGATGTCGACTGCGCGTACAAGCTGATCGACAGGCGGCTGCTGCACGGCGTCAGCCTCACTGGCGGCGGGGCAACAATCTCGCCCGAGATCATCTCCAGCCTGCGCATGCAAGACGCCCGCATCATCGAGCGGCCGGTCCGGCACTTACCCACGTGAGCACGGTGAGCAGACCGGGGCCAATCTGCGGGTCATCATCCGGTCCCTGGCTGGCCTCACCCGGCTGTCCGTTGCCACCGCTGGCAAGCGCGGGCCAGGGCGGCTCGTCCGCCGCCTGTCGCGGCCGAAGGACCCGATGCTGGCGATCGTCACGATCGCCGCGGTGGCCGCCTCGATCGGAATCTATGCCTACTTCATCGGCGATCACGCGGCCCTGGCATATCCGGACGCCGTCTCGCATCTGCTGATCAGCAGGCGGGTGCTTGTTCGCCTCAACTCCTGGCCTGGCCCAGCTCGGCGCTGTCTGGCTGCCGCTTCCCCATTTGCTCAGCCTGCCGTTCGTATGGGTCAACACCTGGTACTTCTCCGGCTTCGCGTCATCGGTGGTGTCGATGGCCGCGTACGTGGCCAGCGTCCGGTACGCCTACCTGATCACGTCGACGCTGACCGGCAGCAGGGGCGCGGGCCTGGTGGCCGCCGTCTTTTTCGGCGCTAACCCCAACGTGCTGTACATGCAGTGCACCGGCATGACCGAGCTGCTGCTCATCGCGACCATCGCGGCGAGCGTGTACTACCTCACTCGCTGGGCGCAATCAGGTCAGTACATGCTGCTTGCCGCCGCGGCCGGTACCGGGCTACTGGCCAGCCTGACCCGGTACGAGGGATGGGTTTACTGCATCGAGGCCACGATGGTCGTCGCGTACGTGGCCTGGCGGCGCCCTGTCGCCGCCACCGCCACCGCCACCGCCCCCGCGCCCGCCGCCGCGGAGCTTGCGGCTGGCGAGGCCCGTACCCCGCGGCGGGCCCGGAACCCGCGGCTGGACCGTACGTCGCTGCTGGCTCGCTACCGGTCGATGGAAGCTCATGTCATCTACTTCTCGCTGATCGCCCTCAGCGGGATCGTGGCCTGGGTGATCTGGAACGCGGTCATCTTCAGCGACCCGCTGTACTTCCAGACCGGCCCCTTCGCCAAGCCGTCACTGTGGGTGTCGAGGACCGATCCGATCATCGGCCACCTGATGGTCGCCACCAAGACGTACTTCTATGCCGTGACGGACAATGCCGGCTTCCCGGCGCTCGGGCTCGCCGCCGCTGGCCTGCTCGTGTACCTGGTCAGGACCCGGCTGCGGCCATTTTCGGTGCCGGTGCTGACGCTGACGATCCTGGCCGTGTTCTACGTGTACGCGCTCTACTCCGGCCAGCGTCCGCTGGACGTCCTGCAAGTCCAGGGCAACCTTTATAACGTCCGGTTCGGCATCCTCATGGTGCTGCCAATCGCCGTGTTCATCGGCTATCTCAGCAGCGAGCTGGCTGCCATCAAGTGGCGGTGGCTGCGTACGGCCGGCTTCGCCGGCTCGGGCCTGGCCGGCATTGCGCTGGCGTTGCTGGTCGTGCATGGCGGCATCGACACCTTTACCGAGGCGAAGAATTTCCGGGCTAGTCCCATCCAGAAGGCAGAATCAGCCGCCGGCGCGTGGCTGCGGTCTCACTACACCGGCGGAAAGGTGCTCATGGAGTCGTTCGGCAACGAGACAGCCACGTACTCGTCCAGGCTGCCCCTCGGCAACGTGATCTATGAAGGCAGCTTCCGCCAGTGGCAGCCATCGCTGGCCGATCCGCGCGGGCACGGGATCCGCTGGATCTTCATGCGAGACATCCCCGGCAATCAGGATGAGGTTTACACCGCCGTGTACGGCACCCCGAAGCTCGCCGGCTACCGGCTGGTCTACGACCGCGCGGGCGAGCGTATCTACAGGCTCGCCGGCCAGCACAACGCCACTGCGGTGAACGAGACCGGCGCCGTCATGAGGCATGGTCGCCTGGTTCGTCACGGAGCAGCCCGGTGACCCAGGAACGCAACGAGACCCTGCCCGCAGCGATGTCGGTGCTGCTCGCGCTGGCCGCCAGTGACCGAGCAGCGAAAAATGCCGGCCTTGCCGCGAAGTCCGGGCCAGACGATCATGGCGCTGAGGTCACGCTTGTGCTGCCCCGGGCGGAGCTGGGTCCGCTCGGCCGCGTCCGCCGCCGCAGCGTGCCACCGGTATCGCCGATCATGCCGCTGCCGGACAGCCTCAGCGCACAGCAGCTGCTGAGCCGGGGACAGTCAGTGACCATGATGGCTGGCCTGGCGCTCGTCGCCGCGCTGCTGGTGCTGAATCTCACGACCGGGATCGGCCTGTCGCCGCTGGCGTGGGCACAGCTGGCGGTGGCTGCGGTCACCGTCATGTACATCGTGGTCGTCGGGTTCCGGCTGCTATTGGTGCTCGCGGCGCCACGGGCCAACATCATCGACTTCTCCGGCGAGGAAGTTCAGGCCATCGAGGACGCCGACCTGCCCGTCTACACGGTGCTCGTGCCGCTGTACCGGGAAGAGAAGGTGCTGCGCACGCTGGTCGACAAGCTCTCCGGCCTCAATTACCCGCCGTCGCGGCTGCAGATCCTGCTGCTGATCGAGGAGGACGACGAGCTGACCCGCAAGGCGCTCCGGCGGATGGCGCTTGACGAGCAGTTCGAGGTCGTGGTCATTCCGCCGCGGCAGCCCCGCACCAAGCCGAAGGCCTGCAACGAAGGCCTTCGGCACGCTCGCGGCGAGTTCTGCGTGATCTTCGATGCGGAGGACCGGCCTGAGCCAGACCAGCTGCGCAAGGCCGTGGCCGCGTTCCGCAGCCAGCCGGAGTGGGTCGTGTGCGTCCAGGCTGAGCTGCAGTACTGGAACCCGTGGACCAACTGGCTGACCCGATTCTTCGCGGCGGAGTACGCACTGAACTTCAGCCTCGTGCTGCGCGGCCTGGACAAGTTCAGCCTGCCGATCCCGCTTGGCGGGACCTCTAACCACTTTCGCACCGAGGCGATCCGGCAGCTGGGCGGCTGGGATCCGTTCAACGTGGCCGAAGATGCCGACCTGGGCATGCGCATCGCGCGCCGCGGCTGGTCAGTTCGCATGATGGCCTCTGTGACCGAGGAGGAGGCCAACAGCAGGGTGGGCAACTGGATCCGGCAGCGCAGCCGCTGGATCAAGGGTTACTTCCAGACCTGGCTTGTGCACATGCGCTCGCCACGCCAGCTCTGGCGCGAACTCGGTGCTCGCCAGTTCTTCGGCCTGCAGCTGACGATCGGCTTCTGCACCCTCACCGGGCTGGTTAATCCGATCTTCTGGGCGCTGACCTGTCTCTACGTGGTCGCCGGGCCAGGCCCGATCTCGCCGTTCTTCCCGCCGCCCGTGCTCATCACCGGACTGCTGACGATGCTGATCGGGAATCTGCTGATGATTGAGGCGATGATGGCCGGATGCATGGCGCGCGGCTTGCACCGCGCGCTGCGGAGCATGCTCCTCGTGCCGGTCTACTGGGGCCTGATGAGCGTGGCTGCCTACAAGGCACTGCTGCAACTGCTGCGGCCAAGCCGCCGCCACTACTGGGAGCTGACGACCCATGGCCTTGTCTCTGACCACACCGCGGACGCGCCGGTGAAGCCGCACGTGGTTGCCGAGCCCATCGCACTCGCGGGCGAGCAGTGACCGGGCCCGCCGCACGGCGGGCCCGCGGCGGCCGATGGTGGCTCTGCGCGACCGCGCTCGCCTGCTCGCCGCTGCTGATCATCGGTACGACGACCGCGGCCCGCGCGGTGAGCTCCCAGCTGCATGGTCCGCATCACGCTGCGCTGCCGCACGCCGGGCCGCTCTCGGTTTTCGTCGGCTACGCCGAGGACAAGGAGATCAACACTCCGGATTCGGCCGCGTTCCCGACGCCCTGGGCAGGATCGCCGCAGACGCTCTTCCTCGGCGGGACCGTCCCTGGTCAGGCCGCCTGCGGCACGCTCACGGTCTGCTACGACGCTGGCGGTATCCGGCTCGACAATCCTGGCACGACTCCGGTGACGGTGGACGGCGTCTCGGTCGACGTCCACTCCTCGGTGACCGGCGGCAAGGTATTCAGCAACCTCTGGGGCTCGTTCACCGTGCCTGCTGGCCAGAGCGTTGTCCTGACGGAGAATCCGCCCGCCAGTAACCCCGGCTATGACAACTTCGACACCAGCGGATACCCGAGTACCTGCACACCAGTCACGGTCGCGCCGACCGTGACGATCACGATTGGCGGGGTGCCGACGACGCTGTCCGACAGCACTCACGTCCTCGACACCGGCGGTATCGACCCGGGCACCTGCTCACCCAGCCACAACGAGTCGATCCAGTGGCGGCCGATTGGCTCGGCTGGGCACGCCTGACGCCACTTTGCAGCTCGGACCAGCGACGGCAAGCCAGTTCAGCGGACATCAGGTGAGCGAGACGGCGACGCTCACCGATGGCAGCGGCAGTACCGGACTGCCGCATGTCGCGGTGAACTTCACTGTCATCAGCGGCCCGGACGCAGGCACCTCCGGCACGGCGGTGACGAATGCTAGCGGCCAGGCCACGTTCAGCTATACCGGTGCCGGCGAGGGCGAGGACGTGGTCCGCGCCAGCGTGACGACCGTCGGAAGCTTCATCTCGAACTCCACTGAGGTCATGTGGACTGATGACGCGTCCGCCGCGTGGAGCTCAGCGGATATCGGTGGCGCGACTCCCGCAGGCGGCCAGGTTCTGGATCCGCTGACGGGTGGCTGGACCATCCAGGGTGGCGGCGACGATGTGGCCGGGACTGCTGACCAGTTCCACTATCTCTGGCAGACGTTGCCAGCAGACGGCGGAATAGGCGCGCGGATTAGCTCGGAAACGGGCACCAGCACCACAGCGCAGTCCGGGGTGATGCTCCGGGTCAGCACCGATCCGGCATCGCCCTACTACGCGGCCATCGTCGCGCCAGGCGGCGGCATCACCGTGCAGGACCGCGCCACGCTGGGTGGCGCGAGCACGGCACTGACCACCCTTAGCGGAGCGCTTCCCGCCTACCTGTGGGTCGGTCACTCGGGGAGCACGTTTACCACCTACGGCTCCAGTGACGGCTACGACTGGGCGCCGATCCCCGGCTCCACGGTCACGCTGACGGGCCTGCCCGCGACGCTGCTCGCCGGTCTCGCGGTGGCCTCGGATGATGCGGCCAGCCTGACCACGGCCACCATGTCGGGCGTCGTGGTGTCCGCGACGCCGCCCGCGCCTCAGCCGCCGGTTGCCTGCCCGGCGCCGTGGACCTGCGCGGACATCGGCAGCCCCGCGCCGGCCGGCAGCCAGTCCTTCGACCCGGGCAGCGGGACCTGGACGATCACCGGCGGCGGCGCCGACGTCACCGGAACCTCCGACCAGTTCCGCTACGTCTGGCAGACCATGACCGGCGACGGCAGCGTCAGCGCCCAGGTCGCCACCCAGACCAACACCAGCAGCTCCGCCAAGGCCGGGATCATGCTGCGCGCCAGCACCGACCCCGCCGCGCCGAACTACACCGTGTTCGTCACACCCGGCACCGGCATCAAGGTCCAGGTCCGGTCCGTGCAGGGCGGCACCACCAGCAAGATCGCCAACCCGGCAGGCACCGTCCCCCAGTACCTTGAGGTGACCAGGACCGGCAGCACCTTCAGCGCCTACACCTCCCCCGACGGTGTCACCTGGACGCTCATCCCCGGCTCCACCGCCACCGTGAGCCTGCCCGCATCCGTCCTGGCCGGGCTCGCAGTGACCTCCCACAACACCGCCAACACCAGCACGGTCACGATGAACAGCGTCACCGTCCCGGCCACAGGACCGACGCCGTCGCCCACCACGCCGACGCCGACCCCGTCGCCCACCACCCCGACGCCGACCCCGACGCCCACCACCCCGACGCCGACCCCGACGCCCACCACCCCGACGCCGACGCCGACGCCCACCACCCCGACGCCGACCCCGACGCCCACGCCCACTGTGTGCCCGGTGCCGTGGACCTGCGCGGACATTGGCAGCCCCGCGCCGGCCGGCAGCCAGTCCTTCGACCTGGGCAGCGGGACCTGGACGATCACCGGCGGCGGCGCCGACGTCACCGGAACCTCCGACCAGTTCCGCTACGTCTGGCAGACCATGACCGGCGACGGCAGCGTCAGCGCCCAGGTCGCCACCCAGACCAACACCAGCAGCTCCGCCAAGGCCGGGATCATGCTGCGCGCCAGCACCGACCCCGCCGCGGCCAACTACACGGTGTTCGTCACACCCGGCACCGGCATCAAGGTCCAGGTCCGGAAGGTGCAGGGCGGCACCACCAGCAAGATCGCCAACCCGGCAGGCACCGTCCCGCAGTACCTTGAGGTGACCAGGACCGGCAGCACCTTCAGCGCCTACACCTCCCCCGACGGTGTCACCTGGACGCTCATCCCTGGCTCCACCGCCACCGTGAGCCTGCCCGCGTCGGTCCTGGCCGGGCTCGCAGTGACCTCCCACAACACCACCACGACCAGCACGGTCACGATGAACAGCATCACCGTCGGCTGAGAGCCGACGGGCTTCGGCCAGCGTTTGGCCGGGCGAGAAGGAGAACGCATGATGCGTGTCGCCACCACGGCCCGGCCGGTGGGCTTCCTACTTGCTGCCGTTACCAGCTGTGTGCTGGCCGGATGCGGGGCCGCCGTGCCGGTCCAGGTCGCCGCGAACGCCGGTACCACCGGCCTGCCCAGTGCGACGCCGGCCGCCAGCTCATCGCGGCCGGCCGGATCGCCGCAGGGTGCGGGCGCTACCTCTGCTCCGGCCGGCCGGACTGCTGCCACGCCGTCAGCTCGCCTCCGGCTGGCTGCCGGGCCCCCGCAGCGAGGCATCGACATCGACTGGTATCACGGTAACCTCGGTCCGGGCAATAGCGTCGCCAGTGAGTCCCCCGGCTACGTCAGTTATGTCAAGGGGCTTGGCGCGAACTGGCTGTCGATTACCTTCCCGCTGTACGAGACCAGCCGGACCTCATCGCAGGTTGTGCGCCGGTCGCCCACGCCGTCGCCAGCCGATATGAGCATCCTGATTCAGGATGCCGAGGCCGCCGGGCTGTCCGTCGAGATCCGGCCGCTGCTCGATAGCTCGAATCTCGGTCACTCCCGCGTGCACTGGACTCCGCCGAACCTGGCGCAGTGGTTCGCGAGCTATCGGCGTGTCCTGATGCCATACGCGGCAATGGCCCAGCGCTATCACGTCGCCGTCTTCAGCGTCGGCGTCGAGTTCGACTATTTCGCCAGTTCCAGCCTCTGGAACGGGCTGGATGCTGCCATCCGCAAGGTGTACAAGGGCCGCCTCGCATTCGCGAACAACTGGGACCAGCTGCCCGCGGGAACAGCTACGGCGGCAGCAATGTGCCGCGAGGACGTCGATGCGTATCCGTCGATCCAGCTACCGGACAGCGCCACCATCGCGGCGCTGCGCCGGCGCTGGAACACCTGGGATCTTCCAGCTGCGCACCGGCACCGTGCTCGGCGAGGTCGGCATCCCGGCTCAGCTCGGCATGTACCCGCATCCGTACTGGTGGAAGTCCAGAGCGCCACTCGCCAGGTTCATCCAGGTCAGATGGTTTGCAGCGGCCTGCAACGCCGTTGTCACTGACCACCTCGGCGGTATCTTCTTCTGGTCGCTGCCGTTTGGCAGCTCGCTCACCGTGCCGTCCAACCTGGCCGACCCCGGAGCGTTCACTGCGACCCGCGGCGCCGCCGAAATCGCGCACTGCTTCACCAGGCTCAAGAGCGTGAAGTAGCTCCGGCGCGCCGGCCAGGGCGTCACCCGGCCAGCCGCTGGAAGCAACTGGAAATCGCCTGGGCTCCCGGACCTCCTACCCACGACGTTGGCGTACTGGTCGTCGGCGGGCTGTCGAGCGGCTGGCCGAGCCCGAGGGACCAGAAGTAGATGCCGCCGAGCCGCTCGCTTGCCGCCGCGTCGCAGGCCGCCGTGAACCAGCGAGTCTGGATGACGGGCATGAGCGGCGCACCCTTCCAGTAGTTCTGGTAGGGCTGCGCATAGGCGCCCCGGACCGCGGCGATACCGACCTCGGTCTCCACGGTGCCGGACGGCAGCGTGCGGTCATATGCCTGCCAGCCGGTCGTCACGCGGGCGAGGCTGGCATGGCGGCAGGTTCAGCGGATGATAGGCGTCGACGCTTTCACGGACGCCGGTACCACCATTGCCTGCCAGCGGTATCCCCCAGTTATTGGCGTACACCAGCGTTCCCTTGTAAATCCCGCTCAGCGCCTTGACCAGGCCATTCCAGTACGGAGAACCGCCGAATGCGGTGAACTCGGCACCATCGATGAACTCCGGGATCCGTGCGTGCTGGGCCATCGCGGCGTACGGCAGCAAGAACTTCTGGTAGCTGGCGAACCATGCCGCGGGCTGCGCCGGCTTCCAGGTTGTGCGCGAGGTCCCGATGCTGCCGCTGCTCTGATCAAGCAGCGGGCGGATGGACACGTACAAGCCAGCACGCTCGGCCGCACTGGCAACGATGGCGAGATCTTCGGGCGTCGGAGTCGCGCTGGTCGCGATTACCGCGGACGAGTCCGGCCCCGGCGTGAAGAACGGAAACGACAGTGAGATCGCGTTGGCGTGCAGGCTCTTCGCGTAGGCCACGTCCGCCTTAGCGGCAGCCGCGACATCCTGGCCGGTATAGGTATAGAAGTCGACGTCGATGCCGAGCTGAATGGCCGGCGCCGGAACCGGCTGGTACGACAGCTTCGTCGGCTTCGGCCGCTTCACGGCGGCTGGGGCCGGTGCAGCCACGCACCCGCCGATAACCGAGCCCAGCACAGCCACGGCGACCAGCGCTGCGGGCGCACGCAGGAAATTCATCAGCAAACCGTATGGCCTTTCCGGAACAGCTGGCACCATCATCGATCAAAACGCCGCGGCTCGGTCAGCATCGCGGACGCGACAGAACCGCACTGCGACCGGCGCACCTGCGGCTTCCAGGGTGCGCAGGCCGCCGTCGACCACGACGTCCGCGCCGGTAACATTTCTCCGGATTGTACCCGGCTAGTCCTGGTCAGCTAGCCCTCGAAGCTCTTTCGCCCGTTGATCATGGGTGCCTGCTGCATTGCCAGCCCGCGCACATCCGGTGCTGGCCGCGGACGGGTCTGCGCCGCCTCGGCCGGAATAGGCTGCGGCCGTCAGTCACGATTCGGCTGGCGTGGGTGTCATAGCCAGTGAGGCACCCGGCCCGGTCGGTGCGGCCAGCCAGGGTGCCCGGAATGACGGGCATGGCCATAGGGAGCAGGCATGAGGCAGCGCGGCACGCAGACGGCATGGCCAGCAATGAGCCTGGTGCTGCGCAATCTGGTCTTCACTATCGTCGTGCCGGGAGCCGGAGGTGTGTACGTTCCCTGGCTGATCCTCAGGGGTCACGATGGCTTCCCGGCGCCAGCCGCCTGGTACGCCATACCGGTCATCGCAGCCGGCATCTGCTTGTACTTCGCGTGCGTGCGGATGTTCGCTGTCGTCGGACGCGGCACGCCAGGCCTCTGGGATGCGCCGCGGCGGGTTGTCGCGGCGGGGCCGTACCGCTGGGTCAGGAACCCGATCTACATCGCCGCCTTGATAATCGTCGCCGGCGAGGCGTGGCTGTTCCTCTCGACGGCACGTCCTGCTGTACGCCTGCGCCCCTAGGGGTGGCGTTCCACCTCCTCATTACCGGCTACGAGGAGCCACGGCTGCGCAGGAGGTTCGGCGAGCAGTACGACGCATACCTGCGGTCGGTCCCCCGCTGGGTCCCGCACCGGCCGCCGGCGAGCTAACGCCTGGCGGCCAACGTCAGGCAGGCCAGGTCGCGCCGGGACCGGGGCCGGTGAGCCCGGCCAGCTGCCAGATGTAGCGTGCCGGACCAGAGAGCAGACCGGCCGCGGCGAAGGTCTCGACGGCTTCGCGGGCGAACCATGCCTTGGACGCACGCCAGTGCGGGTTGCGGCGGGCGGCGCGCCGCGCTTCCCGCGGGTCCAGTCCCACGTGCGCGTAGCATCCTGGATGGACCAGCGCCGGCCGCCGTGCAGGCGACCAGCGCCAGCACGATCCGGCTCCAGGCCCGGGTCAGGACGCCCCGATGCGGCCAGTCTCTCAGCAGTTCGTCCCGCGCATAACGCATGTGCCGGGCCTCCTCGATCACGTGGATCCGGGCGACGGCCCTGGTAAAAGGCTCGATCTGGTGATCGGCCATTGACTCTCGCTGCATCTGGTCGAGCAGTTCCTCGACGAACAGGGCCGCGCTGAACGTCAAGGGCCCGCTAGAGGTTGCCTTGAAGACGCGGCCGAGGAACCGGCTGAGGGGGTCGAGCCGGTAGTGCGGCGCGCCCATCTTCGTGACGAACCGGGCGAACATCACCGAGTGCCGGCACTCATCTGCGATCTCGGTGTAGGAGTACTGGACGTGGCTGGTCGTGGGATCCCGGTCATAGGCATGCCGGATCAGCATCTGCATCAGGATCGTCTCGAACCAGATGCCTACGCAGGCGATGCTGGCCACCTCTTGCCTGCTGAGTTCCTTCCGCTGGACGTCGGTCAGGCGGTCCCACAGCGGGGTGCCGTACAAGGAAATGCGGTGCGGCGGGATCGCGTACCTGTCCTCATCCAGTGGCGCGGTCCAGTCGATCTCGGTCAGCGGATCGTAGGAGGCCTTCGCCGATGAGCGCAGCAACCGCCGCGCAATATCCTCCCTGTCGGTGACACGGGGCTGGGTCGTCATGCTGGTTGCGCCTCTCTGTGGCCTGCACGCGGTCCGGTAGCGATGGCGGCGCTCTGTCTCGGTGCCAAAACATTACAATGCTCATTGTCTCAATGCAAGCAGGATAGGTTCGGCACTGCGTAAGGTTGTGCCATGTCGGAGTACCGGATCGACGAGCTGGCGAGGCTAGCCGAGACGACTGTTCGCAACGTCCGCGTCTACCAGGACCGCGGCCTGCTCGCCCCGCCCCGCCGGGACGGGCGGGTCGGCATGTATACCGACGCGCACCTGGCGCGGCTTCGGCTAATCGGCCAGTTGCTCAAGCGCGGCTACACGTTCGCTAACATCGGCGAGCTGCTGTCGGTCTGGGGCCGCGGCGGCGACCTGGCAGAGATCCTCGACCTCGAGTCGGCCGTCGGACATCCCTGGTCGGACGAGGTTGCCGGCTATCTGACCAGCAGCGAACTGCAGGAGATGTTCGCCGCGCAGTTCACCGCCGAGAACCTTGCCCGGGCGCGGAAGCTCGGGCTGCTTGTGCCCGACGGCGATGGCGACGGCTATCGGGTGCCCAGCCCGAGGCTGCTCGGCGCGGGTCGAGAGCTCGCGTCGGTCGGCATGCCGCTGACTGCCGTACTCGACCTGGCCAGCAGACTCCGGGCGCACGTCGACGCCGCGGCCCGCGACCTGTCCGTCACGGTCACGAGCCACGTGCTCGCTGCCCACCTGCATGACGGCATGCTGCGGGGTGGCGACGTCGCAGACGTCGCAGCTATCACCCGGCGGCTGCGCCCGCTCGCGCAGACCGCCGTCGACGCGATGCTGGCCGAGGCCATGTCCCGGCACGTTCAAGAAGCCCTGGGCGATCATTTCGCCGAGGTGCTGGAACATCTCCAGGTCAACGCCGCCGCCGCACCCGCCTGACTCGCACCGACAAGACGAGCCGCACCACCGATCACCGCCTCGGCACGGGTCGTCGGGGCTATGTGGCAGACTTCCCGCATGACCGGAGCAGGCCCCAAAGCTGACCTGCACCGTTACCTGCAGGCTGCCCGCGACGCTCTGCTGTGGAAGCTGGACGGCCTGTCCGAGTACGACATCCGCCGACCGCTGACGCCGACTGGCACCAACCTGCTCGGGCTGGTCAAGCACCTGGCCGGGGTCGAGCTGTGGTACTTCGGCGATGCCTTCGGACGGCCCCCTAGCGGCCAGCGGCCCTGGTCGGAGGACGACGCCAGGAACAACGCGGACCTGTGGGCCACCGCCGATGAATCGCGCGGGCAGATCGTCGGGATGTACCGGCACGCCTGGGCACACGCGGATGAGACTATCCAGTCGCGGGATCTGGACGCGCCTGGCCACGTGCCGTGGTGGCCAGACGACCACCGTGAGGTGACGCTGCACCAGATCCTGGTACACGTGGTCGCCGAGACCAGCAGGCACGCCGGGCACGCTGACATCGTCCGCGAGCTCATCGACGGTGCCGCCGGACTGCAGCCTGATAACGACAACCTCCGGGCAACTGACCAGGCCTGGTGGGAGACCTACCGTAACCAGGTTGAGCGCGTCGCCCGCGAAGCCGGCCCGGGCCGAACACGATAGCTGGCGGCGAGCACGCCGGCGCTGTTCGGTGACCGCTGTGCGATGGCCACCAGCCGGCGTCCTAACGTTGACAGTGCCGCATAGAGGCAGTCAGCGAAGGAGCACTTCCATGACCGAAGCCAGCCTTGAGCAGAACCTGACAGCGGCCCGTCACGAGCACCTGGTCCCTGGCCGGGAGATCCACCTGCAGGACACACGCGGTTCCCAGTTCTGCGAAGTTGACCTGATCAGTGGCACTAGCCAGGACAACGCCATCGCGAACATCTGGAACACGACCGGTGCGTGTGACCCGGCGCCTGAGCAACTCGATGCACTCGACGCCGACACCATCGCCCGCGAGAACCGGGCCGTGCGCGCCTGGCTGAACCCGGTCAGACGCTGGATGGCCGACAAAATCGATGTGCAGGAAGCCGGCGACAACAGGACTTTCGGGGATATTACCGGCACCTGGATGGGCGTGGCAGGTGCGACAGCGCTGATGCAGGCCACGGAGCAGGGCAGCTACTTCCCCGGCTATATCTACCGTGACAGCGCCTTCACCTTCAGCGGAGGTAGTCACGTCTACCTGCTCTACGCCCCCGACGGTGAGGTATTCGTCATGCAGTCCTACGCCGGGAACTGGGATCAGGCGCTGGGGGAGGACAACGTCGGCCAGCTTGGCGGGCGGCTCGACCTCCGCGACGGCTGGGGCTTCCGTGCCGAGGTACTCGACCAGGACCTTGAGGTCTCGTCCAACCCCGAGAACCTGGCTCACCTGGTGCAGGACAACCTGCATAACGTCTACCAGGGCTCGGATGCCGGCCGGGCATTTAGCTACCTATGCCCAGAGGACGCGCTGTGGTGATCACCTCTACCGGCCGTTAAGGAGTGTCGCCGGTCCTCTGTGAAGTGGCATGGAGGACACGGAAGCGGTCGGGTTCCACCGGATCCCGATCGGCGACCTGGGCTGGCGGCCAAGCCCACTGCCAGACGCTGATGCCGGGCTTGCGCGAGAACCGGATCTGCCCGCGGGTGCCTTCGACGGCGACGCGCGGCCAAGATCCGGCCATGCGCGCCCGCTCCGAGCCGTGCGAACGCAGCATGTCGGCGAGGACGGCGACTGTGTCGTAGCCCTCAAACGCGACGAAGGAGGGCGCTTCGGCTAGCCGCTTGCGCAGGGCCGTCTCGACTCGCACGCCGAGCGGGCTGAGGCGCTCGGGCAGGTAACGCAAGAACGGCATCGCGGCACCGTCGTCGCCCAGCAACGTCAGCCATCCGGCGAACTCCGGCTGCCCGGCTGGAGCGCCCATCACGATCTCGGCAAGGCGCTGGTCGCGGCGGACGGACTTGACGATCGACACGGCCGGCTCCGGGAAGCCGACCAGCAGGAGGAGGACTGTTGCGCGGTCGCCGGCGAGTTCGTCGCACACGGCTGTGCGGGAGAGCGCGTGCACATCGAGTTCGAGCACGGTGCCGCCGCGCGGAGCGAGGTAGTCCCGAAGGATGCGGGTCCCTGACGCCCAGTAGACACCCGGCTCGGTTGCTACGGCGACCCGACGATGGCCCGCGCCGAGGAGGAAGTCTGCGTAGATCTGCCAGCCGTGCGACTGCGCCGGGGCAATGCGCGCGACCCAATCTGTCGGCTCCTCGGTGAGCGCGTCGAGAACCGCTGACGAGCAGAGGAACGGCAAGCCGAGGGCGTCGGCCCTGGCGGCAGCCGCGCGAGCGGCGACGCTGTGATACTCCCCGGCGACGGCAGCCACGCCCAGGCAAGCCAGCTCAGCTACTGCCGCAGTGGCCCTCCGTGGATCAGCGGCAGTGTCGCGAACCACCAGCTCGAGTGATCTTCCGCCGATCCCGCCGGCGTCATTAACTTCGCCAACGCCCACCTCGAGCCCAGCGAGCAAGTGCCGGCCCGCCTCCACCCAGCCGGGCCGAGTGAGCGGAACAAGAGCACCGATCCGGACGGCAGAATCGTCAGAACGCCCCGCGCGGGGCAGCGATGGTGACGCACCCATGCGCTGGCGGCTCCCTGTATGGACGATTCGGCTTAGTACGATGCGTCAGCGAATCTCGCCTTGAGCCCGTTGTTCAGCCGTACGCCTCTGGGCTCCAGGTACGTGATCGCTGGAATCCAAGGTAGACCGACGCCGTCGGCGTGGCCCTCACCCGCACATCGACATCACCCCTGACGCCTTCGGGCTGCGCGAAAACCGCCTGATCCGCCGACCCGGAGATCACCGCTCCGGCGACGGCCACGGCTGCGCCGCCGCAAAGTCAAAGCTCCGAGACGGCCGCCAGTTCCGCTGACCGTTCCTTCCGTTATCCAAACAGGCCGAGATGCGGCCGGAGTTTCTCAGCAGCGTCAATCAGTTCGGTCGCCAGAGCAATCGCAGACTGGGCATCGGCCGGCGTCAGCTGTGCCGCGACAATCATCGGGTACTCAATGTCGTTGCGTTGCCGCCGTAGTCCGCCGAACAGGTCGAATGTGCCATCGAACTGGCTCCGGACGGCGACCTCTACGGCGTAGTGGCCGCCGCGCGTGGTGGCGCGCAGTCCCTGCTGCGCGAGCAACGCCGTGCACGCGAAACGGGCGGCGTCGTAGGCGAGCGTGAACGCGCTGTCCGGGTCGGTATCGGCAGCGCCTGTGGCCGTGTTGAGCGTGCGGCGTGCTTTCGACAGCCACTGCTCGCCATTGGCGGCGGCTCCGGTCACCGCCTGCAGGTCGCCGCCTGCCAGCAGCCTCTCGATGTCGGCCTCACCGCCCTGCCACCGACTCATGCTGCCCCTCCCGCAGTCCCCGCCGCCCGGTCGAGGATCGTCACGTACGGCCGGGACTGAATCTCCCGGATGAACGGCTCGGTCGGCTGCGCCCACTGCTCCGGCGGGCACACCGCCGGGTTGACGCGCTGGCTCAGCCGCGACTCCGCGTGCTCCGCCGCGGTGTACATGGCGATCCGATCAGGGGCTCCCACCACCAGCACGTCGACATCGTTCGGCGGCTGCCCCCGCTCACCGCTGTATCGCGCAGCCCATGACCCGAAGATCACCACCAGCACCACGCCCTCAAGCCCCGCGAATTCGTCGGCTACCACTACGTGCGGGCCATAGGTCAGCGTCAGCAGCTCAGTCAGCGGCCCTACCAGCCGGGAGCTCGCGTTCGCCCGCACCAGCCGCGACCGGCCCACCACACGGCCAGCGAGAATGCCGGCGTCAGCAAGCCGCCGCACCTCGCCGCTCACCGTCGACTGCGGCACGGACAGCCGCTGCGCCAGCTCGGTAATCGTGTACTCCTGCTCCGGGTGCAACAGGAGCATCGTCAGCAGATCCGCCTGATGCTGTGACCGCAGGACCGGCAGCAACCTGGGCGCATCACTACGCATTTCCCGATCATATCATCGATCTATTCGCTACATCAGCGCAAGCAGTCGCGGCCAAGTATCAACTCTGACCTGCGTGTGCCCCGTTGCGAGGACCAAACCTCATTCGCTGCCTCACGGAATCCGTCGTGACTTTGATCGAACTTATGGCTTGGCCCAGTCGCGCTGCCTTTGCTGGGTTTCTGCAGCAATATCAGCGGTAGCGCCGGTAAAAGACGCGAGCTCCTCCAAATGCGAGCTGGGCGTGGCCACGTTGAACAGGTCATCGTCAATTCGGATTGCCGCTCTAGCGGCCAGCGCCAGATTCACGGCATCGCTGGGACGGGCATCGACCGCCTGCGGTCCGTGTGGCCCTCGGACCTTCACGATGGCGTAGAACACACCTTCAAGCAGGCGAGTGATCCGGACTTCCTCAATGCGAGAACCGGCGGCTTCGACCAGGCTGACCGCCAGTTTGGGCGTGAACGGCCGCGGGGATTCAGCAGACTCTATGGCGACCGCCATCGCGGCCGCCTCCGCCGGTCCTATCCAGATCGGCAGGGTGCGGTCACCGCCGCGCTCCCGAAGGATCATGACGTGCTTGCGCTGCCAGGTGTCCTCCCCTTGACTCCGGCGGATCTCCGAGACGGCGACTTCTGTCCAGCGCATTGCATCGGCGGTGCCCATCATCTGTCCTTCTTCCTTGTCGATCATGTGGGCCAGCCTCGGGGCCAGCGCAGCCCGGCCTTGATGCAGTCGAGCCTTGACGGCGCCGACGGAGACATCCAGCTCTGCTGCCACCTCGCGGTGGCTAAGGCCTTGAAGGTAAAAGAGCCAGACCGCGTCCCGCTGGCCAGCGGGCAGGCCCGCGACAGCACCGCGAACACGCGCCACGAGATCAGCGACCTCCGCGGCTTCTGCCGGTCCGGGCGTTTCCGACACCGGGTCAAGCTCCAGGCCCAGAACCTCCGAGCGGAGCTGCCGCAACCACCGGCGCGACACATTGAGGGCGATGCCGCAAAACCAGCCGCCGAACCGATCCGGCGATCGCAGCCGCACCAGGTCGGTCATCGCAGCGACCGCCGCTTCCTGCGCAGCATCGCGGCCCAGCTCAACCGAGCCAAGGACCCTGGCAGCAAGGAACACCGCTGTATCCCAGTGACGCCGCAGCAGCTCGCCGACCGGCTCCCTCGCTCCCGCGAGAGCCTCCCGCACCAGATCAGCATCCGACTTCGCGAGCCCGGACGTGCCACGCTTTATAGTGCCACCAGACACCGTGAAGGTTAGTGAGGATCACTATGCCGCAGCGTGCAGGTGAGGCGCCGTGACCACTCGATCCGGTGGCGGTGCTCATCGAGAGCATCACCTTGGCCCGCGGTCAGGCCGTTAGCCCACTGCGACGTAAAGCCGCCGGGCGCAGTGCAAGCCATCCCGCGTATATCCCACGACTGCCGAAGCCGGCCGCCTCAAGGGTCATGCGGCCGCGCGCCTCGGGGCTGCCGACAACAACAGCCTTGACCGCGTGTGCGCAGCTCAGATGCCCCTTCGTACTGCTAGTTGCACTGCCCGGGCTTGCTGCAATCGCGGCCAAGCCGACGGTTATGCACACCGCTCCCGTTCGGGGAGCATGCCCGCACGCGCATCCGGCCTGAGCGGGGTCTTTACTGGTGGCAGGCGTTGGGTTCGAACCAACGTAGGCTGAGCCGACGGTTTTACAGATGATCAAGGTTGCAGCCTAGCCAGCCCCGTTCACCTGCGTATATGCCAGAACGAGCGATCGGAAAGGCGGCGGCCATCCCGCGTACCTCCCGCACGACGCGCACGTCACCACGGCCGGTGCCCGGAAGGACGCGGCCCCCGCGCCCGATCGTGATCACGTCACCATCTGCCCGGTAGACCCTGTACTGGCCGACACGAAGCCGGTGGTAGTCGCCCGCGTGGAACGCCCCCTCGCGGTCGCCCGCCCTCGTCAATTCCACGATCCCAGCCAAGCCCTCGGGCCGGATCCCGTTGACAGAACAACGGCAAGGTGTCCACACTATTCATCTATGACTATAGAGAAGACGGTAGATGCTTCTGGCCGCGAGCCCGGCGGCGCTGCCGGACCCGCGATCGCGTTCCGCCTGGATCCGTCCTCGGGCGTGCCGACGTACCTGCAGCTGGTGCAGCAGGTCGAGCAGGCCCTGCGGCTCGGCTACCTCACCCAGGGAGACCGGCTACCGACGCTCAAGGAAGCCACCGAGCAGCTGGCGATCAACCCCAACACAGTGCTGAAGGCCTACCGCGAGCTGGAGCACCGAGGTCTGACGGCAGGCCGGCCAGGCCAGGGCACGTTCATCGAGGCGACGCTCCGCCACGTCGATCAGGCTGAGCAGGCGGCGCTGCATGCCGAGCTGGTGACCTGGCTGCAAGCCGCCGCGGAAGCCGGCCTGGATGACGACGGCATGACGGCCTTGTTCGCCGCGGCGCTGCGGGATTTCCGGGACCGCCCGGCTGACAGGGCGCCGCGCCGACCGCGTCGCGGCCGCACCGCCTCGGGTCAGGCGGGAGCAGTGGCATGACGGTGCTGACGGCGGTTGGCCTGGGCAAGCGGTACCGGCGCCGCATCTGGGCGCTGCATGACTGCAGCCTGGCCGTGCCGGAAGGACACGTTGTCGCGCTGGTCGGCCCGAACGGAGCCGGTAAGACCACTCTCATGCACCTGGCAGCCGGACTGACCACCCCGACGCGCGGGCAGGTACGGGTGCTGGATGGCGAGCTGCCCGGATCGCGAGCGGCGCTGGCCGGCATCGGCTTCGTCGCGCAGGACGCGCCGCTGCTGAAGAACCTGCCGGTCGGCGACATGCTGCGCGTCGCCCGCAATCTGAATCAGTCGTTCGACATGGCCCGCGCTCTGCAGCGGGTCGCAGACCTAGACATACCGCTGCGCCGGAAGACCGGAGCGCTCTCCGGAGGCCAGCAATCGCAGCTCGCCCTGACCATTGCGCTGGCGAAGCGGCCACGGCTGCTGATCCTCGACGAGCCGCTGGCCCGCCTCGACCCGCTGGCGCGGCACGACTTCACCGCGGCGCTGATGTCAGCGGTGGCCGAGGACGGGGTATCGGTGCTGTTCTCCTCGCACGTCGTCGCCGAGCTCGAGCGGGTCGCCGACTACCTGATCGTGCTGAACAGGGGCCAGCTGCAGATCAGCGGGGACGTCGAGGACCTGCTCGCCAGCCATCGGATGCTCGCCGGGCCGGCCGGCGCGGCTGCGGCGCTGCGCAAGTGGCTCACCCCGGTCAAGGCAACGGCGGCAGGCGCCCTGGAGCAGCTGCTCGTCCGGGTGCCGCACGAGGGCTGGGAAATGCCACCGCAGTTCCAGGCCGCCGCAGCCGGACTGGAGGAACTGGTCCTGGCCTACCTGCAGCAGCCGGGTGCGTCCGTGCTGCCCGGCCCGATCGATCTGGCGGCAGGGCAGGGCCATCCCGCACCGGCCATGGAAAGCACCCCGGAGGTACTGCGATGACCACTGGCATAGCGGCCGGAGCGCAAGCTGACCGGAATACCGCGGCCAGGCGCGAGAGTCCGCCCTCGTTTCGCAGCGTTGCCTGGGTCGCGTGGCGTCAGCAGCGCACCGCGCTGGCCGTCCTCGGCCTGCTCGCCGCGGCTATCTCCGCGTGGCTGGTGCTGACCGGGCTGAGGGTACGCAGCGCTGCCCAGACCATCGAGCGCACCCACTGCGCACTCAGTTCCCCGGCATGCCTGTCGCTGTATGAGCGACTGGGTTCGTATAGAAGCATCTCCGGGCAGGCGTTCGCGGTTCCCGTCGTGGTGGCGCTCTTCGTCGCGGCGCCGCTGTTCGCCCGAGGCTACGAGACCGGTTCGCTCCGGTTCGCCCTCACTCAGGGGGTGAGCCGCGCCCGGTGGGCTCTGCCGCAGCTCCTGGTTCCGGTCGTGGCCAGCGTGGTCATCTGCATGGTGCCGGCGCTCGTCGGAGCCTGGTGGCTTAGCGAGGTCAGGGCCCGCGAAATCGGGACGTGGCGCTGGGACCGATTGCTGTTCAATATGACGCCGCTCATGCTTGCATGCTGGCTGCTGCTCGGGCTGTCGATCGGCACTCTGGCATCCGCCGTGCTCAGGCGGACAGTCCCGGCCATGACAGCCACTTTCGCCTCCCTGGTCGCCATGGCTATCGCCGCTTACAGCCTGCTGCCACGCGTCCTGCTCCCGGTCGGCGCCCGCGCGGTCCGGCACAGCCAGCCGACTCTCATACAGTGCTCGTCCGGCGGCTGTCTGTTCCCCGATCCGTCTGGCCACCAGTATTACGCCGGCATCATCGCCTCTGGCTGGTTCACGCACGCGGGACATCGACTGACCGCAGGAGAGGCCGCAGATCTGACCAGGGTTCCGCTGAAGATCGCCAACGCGACGAACCCGAGTACGCTGCCGCGCTGGCTGGAGGCCCGGCACTACACCTACTGGATCAGCTACCAGCCCGGCAACCGCTACTGGCTGTTCCAGGGCGCACTGGCCGTGCTCCTGATCACTCTCGCGGTCGGCTTCGCCGCCCTCGCCATCTGGATCCTTCGGCGGCGCTCCGCCTGAACACCTCAGAGCGGCTGTGTGACATCGGACCGACGACTCCATCGTCAGACTACGGCCAGGTTGCCGGCCGAGGTCATCCCCCATGGCCGCAAGCGACCTGGCGGCGGAGCATGCCGCGAGCTGACACGGGGCGAGCGGGGCGGCGACCCCGCAGCTCGTTGCCTAGCTTCGTCCTCCGTCGCACCTGAGCAGGAGAGCAAGTATGCAGGGCGTGTTGCCTTTGCCCTGCGGGTCTATCACAGGGTCCATAGGGCCTGGGTTGGTGACAGGCGAGAGGCGCGGATGGCGGGCAGCAGCCCGGCGAGCGCGCCGATGAGGACCGCCGCGCCGAGGCCGCCTGCCCATGCCTCGGGGGGAATGACGATCGCCCAACCCTGGGCATGGGCGTAGACGGCGGTGGAGATGGCGCCGAGAACGACGCCGACGGCGGCGCCGGCCGCGGTGAGCAGGATCGCCTCGGACAGGAACTGGATCCTGATCTGGCTCTTGGTGGCGCCCAGCGCCCTGCGCAGCCCGATCTCCCGCTGGCGTTCCAGTACCGATATGACCATGATGTTGGCCACCCCGATGCCACCCACCAGCAGCGCGACCGCGCCGAGCCCGAGGAACAGGGTGTCGAACGCGCCCGCGGCATCGGCCTGTGCGGTCAGCGTGCTCGACGGCTGAGACACGTTGGCCTCGAAGGGATCCTGCGGGGAGGCCTGCGCACCCAGCACGCCGTCGACGGCGTTGGTGGCGGCCGTGGTGTTCTGGGTGCGGACGTAGATGTTGGACGGGTGCCCGTCGAAGCCAAGGTAATGCCCGGCGGCGGGGAAGCCGATCAGCACCGTGGAGTCGATCTGAGGTGCCAGCACCGCGGGCTTGAGTATGCCCACCACGTAGAACCACATGCTTCCGACCCAGATCCGCATCCCAGGCCAGACCCGGTCGTACCCCAGCCGCTGGGCGGCGGCGGCGCCCAGCACTGCGGCCGGCTCGCGGGCGGTGGCGGCGTTCAGGTAGCTGCCCGCGGCGACCGAGGTGCCCGCCGCCGCGGGCAGGCCGAGGCTGGACGCGGCGACGACGAGCGCGTTGGTGTTGACCGAGGGGATGTACGGGCTGCGGTAAGCGCTGACGTTCTGGACGGCCCCGGTGTACTGCACCGCCGTGACACCGGGCAGCTCGCTGATCATCCCCGGGGCCGTCAGCGGAAGCTCGGCGGGGCCGCCGGTCAGGCTCTGCCCGTTAGTGACGGTCAGCAGGTTGGTGCCCAGCTGGCTGATCTCGGCCAGCAGCCCGGCCTGGGAAGATCGGGCCAGGCCGAGGACCGCCACGATGGCCCCCACCCCGATCGCGATGCCGAGGCCCGATAGCGCAGCTCGCAGCTTCCTGGTCCTCAGCCCCACGCTCGCCAGCCCGGCAAGGTCCTCCAGGCGCAGGCGAGACGCGGTGGGCGCGACCGGCTGTCCGGTCGTGATCGTCATGATCATCCTTCCTTCGCGGGTTGCGGGCGGGCAGGCCGCCCGATAGTGTCCTCGCCGTTGCTCTCGCCCGTGCTGAAGGCGGCCTGGCCGACGGGGACAGGCCGGGAGTCGGCGACAATGTGCCCGTCGAGCATCTCGATGCGGCGTCGCATGCGGCCGGCGACCGCTTGGTCGTGTGTAATCACGATGATCGTGGTGCCCTGGGCGTTGAGCTCATCCAGCAGCGCCAGCAGTGACGAGCCGGTGACCGAGTCCAGGTTTCCCGTCGGCTCGTCGGCCAGCACCACCGGCGGATGGCCCGCGATCGCCCGGGCGACCGCCACCCGCTGCCGCTCCCCGCCCGACAGCTGGGTCGGCCGGGCGTCAGCTTTATGCCCAAGACCCACCCGGGCCAGCGCCGCGGCGGCGGCCTGCCGCCGCCGGGTGCGGGGGACTCCCGCGTACAGCAGCCCGTCCGCGACGTTGTCGAGCACCTTTTGGTGCTCCGCCAGGAAGAACTGCTGGAACACGAAGCCGATCCGCGACGCCCGCATGGCCGACAGCTCCCGGTCGCCCATCTCGGCGACATCGATGCCGGTCACCCGCACTGCCCCGGTGGTAGGCCGGTCCAGGGTCCCCATCAGGTGCAGCAGCGTGCTCTTGCCCGACCCGGACGGGCCCACGATGGCGGTCAACTCCCCCGGCAGCACCGCCAGGCTCACCTCGTCAAGCGCACGTACCGCTGGTGATCCCGGGTAGACCTTCGACACCCGGTCCAGCTCAAGCACTGGCATCAACGGGTCAGGCAGCGCCGGATCGGTCTCGCCCGCCAGGCCCGTTTCCGTGCTGGCGCTCACGGCGACGGCACCACGACTTGCTCACCGGGCGTCAGTGCCCCGGTTACCTGCACCAGTCCGTCAGTGTCGTCGAAAATCCCGACCGTCACCGGTACCAGGCGCCGGGCGTTACCCGCGCCGACAACCTCAACGGCGTATCCGCCCGAGGACTGAGCCAGCAATGCCCCCACCGGGACCACCAGGGCGCTGGAGACGGTGCCGGTGGTGATGCTCACCGTCACCGGCGCCTGGTCCAGCGTCCCGGCCGCCGACGGATCTGTGAGCGTAACGGTCACCGGGATCGTCGCGACGGTGCCCGACCCAGACGATCCGCTGCCGCTGGACCCGGACGACCCCGACGACCCCGACAACACGGACGCCACGGTGCCCACCGAGGACACCGTGCCCGCGGTGTTGGATCCGTCCGGCAGCGTGATCGTCACCGCGTCTCCAACCTTGATCTCACCCTGCTGAGAGGCGTCGAGAGCGATCGATACCACGTGCTGGGTCGAGGTCGCGGTCACCACCGGCCCGGACGCCGAACCGCCGAGGGTGCCGGGCACCGCGGTGATTCGCAGCGCGGTCGGCTCGAACACGAATGACCCCTGCGACAGGGAAACCGACGGGCTGGAGATCCCGAGCGCTGCCTGCAGCTTCCGCACCCCGGCCGCAGTCGCCGACGAGAACTGATCCCAGCCCGCCGAGCTGAGCTGCGAAGCCGGGACATCGCCCAGGGCCGCCAGGTCATGGTTGAGCTGGGCCACGTCGGTACCGCTGACTCCCAAGCTCAGCGTTCGCCAGGCCGGAACGGTGCCGTACAGCAGCACGACCGGAGAGCCTCCATCGACGCCGTAAATCGCGTGACCCTGGCTGATCACCTGGCCTGGCGACGGGAGCATGGTCAGGGTCCCGCTGTGGCCCAGCACTGTGTAGGAGCCGGCGTAGCCGAGCGTCGCGCTCACGGGGGTCTGCGATGACAGGGACCTCAGTACCACCGGCTTTGTGTTCGGCACCGACAGCCCAGCGCTCCCCGACGCGGTACCGGAGGAGAACGCGCCGGCGGCCCACGCGACCGCCACCCCGCCCCCCACGACAACCACGAGGCCCGCCGCCACCGCGCGGGTCGGGACATGCCGCCGCGCAGTTGCCTTGGACTCCGCTCCCGAGGCCCGTGCCTGCCGGGCGGCGTCCCGGCCCTGGAAAATGGTCTTGTTCATCCCTGGGTGCCCCCCGTCTGGACCCCGACCTGCGTCTGGCAGGTTTGCCACGCGCTCTGGAACTGCGGCGAGCTACGGTCAAAGCCGACGATGTGCAGATACACGCCCTGGTTGCTCACGGTGGGGTCGGGGAAGGTCGGGAACCCATGCGTGCGCATGCACGCGGAGACCTTCAGCAGCTGACTGAGAACCTTCTGCTGCTGCTGCGCCGTGGGCGACCCGGTCGGGAGAACCGAGGAGCAGGCATTTACGGCCGCTGCGTACTGGGGGCTAACTTGCCCGTTGCTCCCGCCGGTGACGGCGGAACTAATCTCAAAGCCACCGTTCGGCAGCGGGTCGGGGAAGTTGGGCACGCCATGCTGGCGCATGCAAGACGCGTAGGCGACTGACTTCTGGTAGGTAGTTGAGCCGGCGGCAGTGCTCGAGGTACCCGAGCTGGTTGACGCGCTTGAAGTGGCTGCGGTGCCTGCCGTGCTTGTAGTGCCTGCGCTGCTTGTAGTGCCTGCGCTAGTCGAGGTCGTTGAGGCGCTGCTGCACGCGGCCGTCAGAACGGCGACGCTGGCCGCGCTCACCAGCAAGCCCACACGTGGCGAGAGGATTCGACGATTCATCTGGTGCTCCTCGCAGTCGAGTTGACAGTTCTGCCAGGTTCACCTGGCTGGCAATGCGTGAGCGGTCAGGGTGATGCGGGCATGACAGTCGGGCCGAACGGGACCTGGCTGAACCCGGCGGGGATGGACACGGTCAGGGCCGCCTGGTTCTGCGCGGTCGGGTTGAGCCAGGTAATGTCGGCTGTCCGCTGAGTGAGTGGCGAGTCAGCGGCCGAGCGAATTACCACGCGGACTGGCAGGTACGTGATCGGGTTGACCCAGATAGTCTCGGGGATCCGGCTGCCGGGGCTGCTTGTCAGCTTGGTTGCCTCAATCCCGTCAACGCGCTGCTGGCCATCCAAGGTCAGGGTTCCGCAGGAGATCGCCGCGTGCAGGAGCTGGACCACGCTCGCAGACGAGGAACCGGCGGACAGTTTGGCGGTCGGCCCGAACAGCGGTGCGAGGGCGGCCCCGGCGAGCACGCAGCCGGTCTTCCTCGGTGCTGGTTCCGTCTGGCCGGCCACTCCGCGCTGGCTCGCCCAGGTCCGGGTCGAATAGTTGACCAGGGTGTAGGTCGATGCGGCGCCGCCCTCCTCGAAAACGGGCTGCCCGGTTGGCGAGTACTCGACTGAACGCCACTGGTCGCCGTAGGACCATTCCTTGACCGTCGCGGTGCCGCCGCCGGGGCGGCTGGAGGTGACCGTCATCTGTGCGATCTCGGCCGGTCCAGCCGCGCTTAGCGCGCTGGCGACGTGCTTGGTCATATAAGCGGTATCGATGGTCTGGGTCGGGCTCGGGGACTTCGGCTGTGCGCCCCGCAGTCCCACGAACACCACCGCCACGACGGCCGCAGCGCAGGCGGCGAGGGCCGCCCCGGCGGTCACCGAGCGCTGCGCTCGCCGCCGCGCGCGACGACGCTCGGCCTCGCGGATCATCCCGGCGGGCGCGTGCAGATCAGCCGTGTACCGCAGCATTCCCTGGCGGAGCAGGTTCTCGATGTCGGTGTTCATGATTGCGTTCCCCACCCGCCGCCCGCGGCGGCCGTGTCGTTCCAGTCGTCAGCCAGCTCTCGCATCCGCGCCAGTCCCCGCGAGCCAGCCGACTTCACCGTGCCTTCCGGGCAGCCGAGTACCGCTGCCGTCTCGGCGTCGGTCAGTTGCTCCCAGTACCGCAGCACCAGCACCGCGCGCTGTCTGGGCGGCAGCTTCCACAGCAGCCGGACCAGGGCATCACGCAGGTCCATCTCGCTAGCGACGTCGGGCACCGGCCTGAGCGTCGTCCTGAACAGGCCTTCTCTAGACCTCCAGCGGCTCGCACGGCGACCGTTGTCGATCGCCAGGTTGCACAGCGTCCGGCGCAGGTACCCCTCGGGATCCCCGTCGAACCGGCGCCAGCGCGGAAGCAGCCGCTCGATCGCGGTCTGCAGCAAGTCCTCGCCGGCCTCTTTGCCACCGGCCAGCAGCGCGGCGGTACGCAGCAGATGATCGGCGCGCTCAGCAAGAAAACGCTCAAGCTCAGCTGTGCTCCGGTCAGCCGGCATCCTGCGGTCTCCTCCCGTTTCGTAAACCAAGCACGAAGAACCCGGCGAGACCGTTCCACCCTGCAGCAGGAATCTGGGACGGTCCTATGGCCCGGTCGCCCGCCACCGGGCGGGGACACCATCTGTGCGGCAGTTCGAAGCAGGTAACCGTCCGGCCGCAATGCCGTCGCCAGCCCACTGGGCCACCACCACACCCGACGTCAAGCAGAACCAGGCCGCATTGCGGCCGTCCGTGCCGTCCGTGGAAAACCCGGCGGTTACACCGACCGTCATACCGGCCCGAAACCCGTCCGCTATACGTCCGTGGATAGCGCAACATGACGGTCCACAGCGCGACAAGGTGACACACGACGGGACAGAGAGGAAACGCCCCGCCAGCACGAGAAATTCGCAGCTAGCGGGCGTTTTCGCAGTGGTGGCAGGTGTTGTGTCCAGCCTCAAGACATTGAGGACAGGGTCTCGCAAGACATAGAGGACAGCCGGGCCGGCGCGGCTACGGGGCTGGCTGGCGGGCCGCGAACACGCTCCGGGGATGTCCAAAGCCCGGCTCGTCATCACCGCTGTCACTACTGAGAAGCGCCCGGTCGCGGAGGTTGCCCGGTCTTACGGGGTCGCCCGGTCATGGATCTACACGCTGCTGGCCCGCTACCAGGCCGAGGGCGAGGCCGCGTTCGAGCCGCGGTCCCGGCGGCCGCAAAGGTCGCCACGGGCGATCAGCCCGGATGTGGCCGACCTGATCATCCGGCTGCGCAAGGAACTCAGCGAGCAGGGCCTGGATGCCGGGCCAGACACGATCTGCTGGCACCTGGCCCGGCACCACCAGGCCCGGGTATCGCCGGCGACCATCAGCCGGTACCTGGCCCGGGCCGGCCTGGTCACCCCCGAGCCGCGCAAGCGCCCGAAGTCCTCCTACATCCGCTTCCAGGCCGACCAGCCAAACGAGTGCTGGCAGGCAGACTTCACCCACTACCCCCTCGCGGACGGAACCGGTACCGAGATCCTGACCTGGCTCGATGACCACTCCCGGCTCGCGCTGACCGTGACCGCCCACCACCGCGTCACCGGCCCGATCGTCTTGACTGCCTTCCGGGCCGCCGTGGCCGCCCACGGCGCGCCCGCCTCGACCCTGACCGACAACGGCATGGTCTTCACCACGAGACTGTCCGGCGGCAAGGGCGGCCGCAACGCCCTCGAGCACGAGCTGCGCCGCCTTGGCATACGACAGAAGAACGGCAAGCCGAACCACCCCCAGACCCAGGGCAAGGTCGAGAGATTCCAGCAGACACTCAAGAAATGGCTCACCGCCCAGCAGCCCCAGCCCGCCAGCCTCGCCCAGCTCCAGGCACTGCTCGATGAGTTCACCGCGTACTACGACACCCAGCGGCCGCACAAGTCACTGCCCGGCCGGGCCACCCCCGCCACCGCCTATGCCGCCCGGCCCAAGGCCGGCCCCGGCGACCGCGCCGCCGATACCCACGACCGCGTCCGCACCGACAGGATCTGGTCCGTCGGCACCGTCACCCTGCGCCACGCCGGAAAGCTCCACCACATCGGCGTCGGCCGCAAGCACGCCGGAACCGAGGTCCTCATCCTCACCCAGGACCTGCACATCCGCGTCATCGCCAAGGCAACCGGCGAGCTCCTCCGCGAGCTCACCCTCGACCCCAGCCGGGACTACCAGCCGACCGGAAACAAAACCCGCCGTCCCAGACAAGAAGAAACACCCTGACCAGCGTGGGTTCAGGGTGTCCTCGATGTCTCGAGAGATCACATGGTGGCAGGTGTTGGGTTCGAACCAACGTAGGCTGAGCCGACGGTTTTACAGACCGCTCCCTTTGGCCACTCGGGCAACCTGCCGTGCGCCGTCCCGCAGAACGGGCACTGTGAAGGATAGCGGAACGAGGCCGGTAGTTCACCATCACGGTCAGCCCGCAGCGATAGCCTGACATCCGTGGCAGCCGAATCCTCCTTCGACATCGTCTCGAAGATCAATCATCAGGAAGTCGACAACGCGCTGAACCAGACCGTCAAGGAGGTGGGCACCAGGTTCGATTTCCGCGGCGTCGGTGCATCCATCGCCTGGTCAGGCAAGGAGGCCGTCGAGATCAGGGCGAATAGCGAGGAGCGGGCCAGTGCCGTCCTCGATCTCTTCAAGGACAAGCTGATCAAGCGCTCTGTGTCGCTGAAGGTCCTGGACGCTGACGAGCCGAAGCTTTCCGGCAAGGAATACCGGCTGCACGTCGGCCTGAAGGAAGGCATCTCCCAGGACGACGCGCGAAAGATATCCAAGATCATCAGGGACGAGGGGCCAAAAGGCGTCAGGGCCCAGGTGCAAGGCGACGAACTGCGGGTGTCATCGAAGAAGAAGGACGAGCTTCAGGACGTTCAGGGCCTGCTAAAGGGCAAGGACCTGGAGATCGCAATCCAGTTCGTCAACTACCGGTAAGGGCCGGGCGGTGTGGCCGGGGCCGCGGGGGCCAGCCGCCGGACATGCCGTTCTAATCGGATATCCGGTTAAACAGGCCTAGATACTGACGACGTAGCAGGTCGTTCTCCGGGTCGGCGTCGAGCATCTCGCTCCGGTAGGCATAGGCGTCGCCCAGAGCCCGGCGGACAAGCACGGCCTGGTCCTGCTCAAGTAGCACACCACCATGGTCGATGATGTGGATCATGTCACCGAGCTTACGAAGCTGGGACTGCACCCAGTCATGAATCGGCGAGCGATCGTCGGCAGCGCACTCGGCTGGCAGCGGGCGCAGTGGTCGTTGCCTTGGTCTCGGCTTGCCCCGCTTCTCGCTTCTGGTGCCCGGCTTGGGCATGGGCCCGATGGCACGATTCGGCATAGGTCGCCTCCAGGACGGCGATCAACGGCCGGTAACGGCGATTCCAGACTGTCCGGCCCAGTTGGATCGTGATCGCCAGGTTACTCTCAGTAGCCTCTCCTGTCATTTCGCCCAGTCATGGCGCCGCACTCAGCCCGCTCTGGCAGCTAGCGGGCAGTCAGGGCGCACAGTCATGGCGCCGACCGCGCATCTGCGGGAGGGAAGGCCAGTGAAATGCGCGGCCGACGCAGCTGCGCCTGCTGCTATCCGTGAACGGGCACCTCGTGCCACAGGCCGCCGTTCAAGTTGAGGTTGTTCCCGTGAGCCTGTCCAGGCCCGGTGTCCCCGACATAGGTGTAGAGCGGGTGCCTGTTGTAGGTCTCCTGAGCGGACCCGTCCGCCCGGCGAATGGTGCCGAGAGTTCCGGTGACGCCAGTTCCGGCAGTCAGCGGCCCCTTGACCGGTGGCCAGTACACCGCACACGACCCGTTGCACACCGACTTGGTACTGGTGTCCGGAGCAAACCAGTACAGCGTGCGACCGCTGGCATTGGCCAGGACCGTGACACCGCCGACCTGCTCGGTTTGCAATGCACTGCCGGCTACGGACTGACTTGCCTGACCGCTGCTGCCCGATCCGGCCAGGGCGCCGCCGAGCAGGCCGAGGGCCAGCAGCGAAACTCCGGCCACGCCCAGGCTCGCCTGAGCCATGCTGAGGCTGGGGAGGCTCCGGTCAGCCCGGCCAGACCAGCGGGGCCCCCCGGACCCGCTCGATCGGCCGGGCTGACCAGGCGCATCACTGGGATGCCGACGGGGCATCGCCGCGTAGACGGCCAGCGCCGCGAATGCCGCGATCTCGATGATCCCGGCCACGATTCCCGCAGTCGTGCGGACCTCCCGGAAGCCGAAGAGGCCGAATTGCACGGACAGCAGGTAACCACCCAGCGTGGACAGGGCAAAGCCGGCTCCGGCCGCCGCGACCAGCCGGCTGCCGGTCACCAGCACGAGCAGGCCAAGTGCCAGGCCGACGATCACCTGAAGCAGGAAAAGCCAGCCTATGACCGGAATCGTGCGATACCCAGTGAGATAAAGATCCAGGTGAATCCCGGCCGCCGCGAACAGCAGGCCGGCCCCGCCAGCCGCAGCAGCAGACCCAGCTGCCAGGTCCCCTCCTGCTGGCGCGCGCCGGTCCCTGTCCTCACCCCTGTGTCCATGCCCATTACTACGACCAGCGCACCCCAACGGTTCAGTGGTCATTACTCGGGCCGGGGGTCACGAGACTGCCCCGCCGTGCTGGGATAGACCTGCAGCCTCAGCCAGCACCTGGCCGCCCACCGAAGGAGACGACATGACCGCCGTCCCGCCCCCTCAAGGCGCCCCGCCGCGCGGGCTGCCGCCACTTCGCGACCGCAAAGCGTGGCTGGCACTTGAGCGCCAGCATGCCGAGATCGGCGCCCGGCACCTGCGCGAGTTCTTCGCAGCCGATCCCGGCCGAGGCGAGCGGCTGGCCGCCGAGGCCGAGGGCATTTACCTCGACTACTCGAAGAATCGGGTCACCGACGAGACCATGCGATTGCTGGTCGAACTGGCCGAGGAATCCGGTGTGCCGCAGCGCCGCGATGCGATGTTCGCGGGCGAGCACATCAACGTGTCCGAGGACCGCGCCGTGCTGCACGTCGCACTGCGGATGCCGGCCACCGCCACCCTGGTCGTCGACGGTCAGGACGTGGTCGCCGAGGTGCACGCCGTGCTGCGGCGGATGAGGGCTTTCGCTGACCGGGTCCGGTCGGGCGAGTGGAAGGGCCACAGCGGTAAGAGAATTCGCAATGTGATCAATATCGGAATCGGTGGCTCCGATCTCGGCCCCGTGATGGCTTACGAGGCGCTGCGCTTCTACTCCGCTCGCGACCTGGTCTTCCGCTTCGTATCGAATGTCGACTCGACCGATTTCGCCGAGGCCACCCGCGACCTGGCCGCCGACGAGACGCTCTTCATCGTCAGCTCCAAGACCTTCGGCACGCTGGAGACGCTGACCAACGCGGCCTCCGCCCGCGACTGGGTAGTCGCCGAGCTGGGCACCGAGGAAGCCGTGGCCAGGCATTTCGTCGCGGTGTCCACGAATGCCGAGCGGGTGGCGGCGTTCGGGATCGACACCGAGAACATGTTCGGCTTCTGGGACTGGGTCGGTGGCCGGTACTCGATGGACTCTGCGATCGGGCTATCCACCATGATCGCAATCGGGCCGGACAACTTTGACCAGCTGCTGGCCGGCTTCCACGCCATGGACGAGCACTTCCGCACGGCCCCGCTCGGGCAGAACCTGCCGGTCCTGCTTGGCCTGCTCTGCGTCTGGTACGGCGAGTTCTTCGATGCGCAGACCGTGGGCGTGATGCCCTACGACCAGTACCTGAAACGGTTCCCGGCTTATCTCCAGCAGCTGACCATGGAGTCGAACGGCAAGCGGGTGACACTGGCCGGGCAGCCGGTCGACTACCAGACCGGGGCGGTGTTCTGGGGCGAGCCGGGCACCAACGGCCAGCACAGCTTCTACCAGCTGCTGCATCAGGGAACGAAGTTCATCCCCGTGGATCTGATCGGGTTCGCGCGGGCCCTTAACCCGATCCGTAACCACCACGACATCCTGTCCTCCAACGTCTTCGCCCAGGCCCAGGCGCTTGCCTTCGGCAAGACCGAAGCAGAGGTCAGGGCCGAGGGCACACCCGAGCATGTCGTGCCGCACCGGGTGATGCCTGGCAACCGGCCGACGAACGTGCTGCTCGCCGACGTGCTGACCCCCCGGCTGCTTGGTTCCCTCATCGCCTTGTATGAGCACAGCGTGTTTACCCAGGGCGCGATCTGGGACATTGACTCCTTTGACCAGTGGGGAGTGGAACTCGGCAAGGCGCTCGCCAACCAGATCGCACCGGAACTGGAAAGCGCGGACGAGCCGGCCCTGCACCATGATTCATCGACAAATGCGCTAATCCGGCGCTACCGCTCGCTTAAGGCCGGGTCGTAACGCCGGCCACGTTCCCAGCAGAGAATGGAAGGCTAACGCGATGCCAACAGATTCCCCGATGCAACTCGGCATGATCGGGCTCGGCCGGATGGGCGCCAACCTGGTGCGCCGGCTGATGCGCGACGGCCATCGCTGCGTCGCGTATGACCGGAGCCCCGATGTGGTCAAGCAACTCGAAGCGGACGGCGCCGACGGCGCCACCAGCATCACCGAGTTCGTCGCGAAGCTCGAGCGGCCGCGCGCGATCTGGATCATGGTCCCGGCGGCAGTCGTCCAGTCCACCCTGGATCAGCTCCGGCCGCTGCTGGACGAAGGCGACATCGTGATCGACGGCGGCAACTCCTACTACCGCGACGATATCGACAGGGCGCGGCAGCTGAAGACGGACGGCGTCCATTACCTGGACGTCGGCACCAGCGGCGGAGTGTGGGGTCTGGAGCGCGGCTACTGCCTGATGATCGGCGGCGAGAAAGGCCCGGTCGAGCACCTCGACCCGATTTTCAAGACGATCGCGCCTGGCGAGGGAAGCGCTGAGCCGACGCCAGGCCGCACCGCGGCTGCCAGCACGGCTGTGCACGGCTACCTGCACTGCGGGCCGAGCGGTGCCGGGCACTTCGTCAAGATGGTTCACAACGGGATCGAATACGGCATGATGGCCGCGATCGGAGAGGGCCTGAGTGTCATCAAGCACGCAGATGCCGGCCTGCACGAACAGGATGCCGACGCCGAGACCGCGCCGCTGCGGGACCCAGAGGCCTACCAGTACACCATCGACGTCGGCGAGGTCGCCGAGGTCTGGCGCCGGGGGTCGGTTGTCAGCTCCTGGCTGATCGACCTGATCGCCGCCGCCTTTGCCAGGTCGCCGGAGCTGGACGATTTCGCCGGGCGGGTGTCCGACTCCGGCGAGGGCCGGTGGACCGTGCTGGCCGCGGTCGAGGAGGGGGTGCCGGCCTCGATCATCACCGCCGCGCTGTACGAGCGCTTCGAGTCGCGTGGCCTTGGTGACTTCACCGACAAGGTGCTATCGGCGATGCGCTCGGAATTCGGCGGGCACGCGGAGAAGAAGGCGTAGCCGGTGCAGCACGACCTAGAGATCTCCGCGGACGCCGCCGCGGTAGCCAGCCGAGCCGCCAGCTACGTGGCACAGCATGCGCGTGCCGCAGTGGCTGCCAGGGGACGCTTCACCTTTGCGGTCAGCGGCGGGCGAACGCCGTGGGCCATGTTCGCCGAACTTGGCAGCGAAGACATGCCATGGGCCGACGTGGATCTGTTCCAGGTCGACGAGCGAGTCGCGGCCGACGGCGACCCGGACCGCAACCTGACCCAGCTGCGGGCGAGCCTTGGCCACGCGCCTGCCCGGGTGCATCCGATGCCGGTGACCGAGGCTGACCTGGACGCGGCAGCGGCCGGCTATGCCACCGTCCTGCCGCAGCAGTTCGACCTGGTGCACCTCGGCCTCGGCCCGGACGGCCATACGGCCTCGCTGGTTCCCGGCGATCCGGTCCTCGGCGTCACTGACGCCCTGGTCGCGGTGACCCAGCCCTATCAAGGCCACCGCCGGATGACGCTCACCTATCCGGCGCTGGCCCGCGCCAACCAGCTGCTCTGGCTGGTGACCGGCGCAGACAAGCAGGATGCGCTGGCCCGGCTGCTGGCCGGTGATGAGTCGATCCCGGCAGGCCGGGTGCTAGCACTGCGCTCACTGGTGCTGGCTGACGAGTCCGCGGTGAGGAGCCCATGACCTCCGCGCCCGTCGGCACTACGCCGGTACACGGCCTTCCGCGACGGCCGGACAACCATGTGATCGTGCTGTTCGGCGCTACCGGCGACCTGGCGAAGCGCAAGCTGCTGCCGGGCCTCTTCCACCTGGCGGTGGCGGGTTTGCTGCCGCCTAAATACCGGATCATCGGCAGTGCGCCCAAGAACTCCACGGTCAGCTCGGAAGAGTTCCGGCGGCACGCGCATGACGCCATCCAGGAGTTCGGAAGCAGCAAGCCCGTCGGCAAGGCCTGGCAGAACTTCGCCGAATGCCTCAGCTTCGCCAGCGCGGATCCTGCGGACGTGAGCCCGCTGCAGGAGGAACTTCACCAGGCCGAGACAGCTATCGGCGGCCGGGCCAGGCCGACTGTTCCACCTCGCAGTCCCGCCAGCCGCATTTACCTCCGTGGTCGGCATGCTGGGCTCGGCAGGCCTTGCCGATGGTGCCAGGGTCATCATAGAGAAGCCCTTCGGCACCGACCTGGAGTCGGCACGTGCGCTGAATGAAGCCTTGCACGAGGTCTTCGATGAGTCGCAGATCTTCCGGATCGACCACTTCCTTGGCAAGGAATCAGTCGACAACATCCTTGCCTTCCGGTTCGCCAACGGCCTGTTCGAGCCGGTCTGGAATCGGTCGCATATCAAGTACGTGCAGGTAGACGTGCCGGAGACGCTCTCGATCGAGGGTCGGGCGGACTTCTATGACAAGACCGGCGCCTTCCGCGACATGGTCGTGACGCACCTGCTTCAGGTGCTCGGTTTCGTGGCCATGGAGCCGCCGACCACCTTGAACGCACAGCAGCTCAGGGCGGAGAAACTCAAGGTCTTTGACGCGCTGAAGCCGATTGACGTCCGGCATGTGGTGCGCGGCCAGTATGACGGATACCGCGCTGAGAAGGGCGTGGCGGCCGACTCGCAGACGGAGACCATGGTGGCGCTCCGCGTGGAGGTGGACAACTGGCGCTGGCACGGCGTGCCGTTCTACCTGCGGTCCGGGAAGAGCCTCGGGGCCAGCCGCCAGGTCGTCACGCTTGGTTTCCACGAACCGCCGCTGCGCATGTTCACCACGCACCGGAAGTCGGTTCCTGACGGACGCCGGAACGAGATCATCATCGACTTCGCCGATCCGGGCTCCATCACTACCAGATTCCTGACCAAGGAACCGGGAGCGGAGATGTGCCTGGCCGGAGCGAGCATGGTGTTCCGGTACTCGGAGTCCTTCGCGACCGCGAACGCGCTGGAGGGCTACGAGCGGCTGATCCTCGACGCGATGATCGGCGATCAGGCGCTGTTCACCTCATCCGACGGCGTCGAGCGGCTGTGGCAGGTATCCGAGCCGCTGCTGGAGAACCCGCCGCCGGTGCAGCCTTACCAGCCGGGGTCGTGGGGGCCGGATGCCGTGCACCGCCTCATCGCGCCATTCCGGTGGCAGCTGCCAGACACCGCGGCTGCGCCATGACCGGCAGCTCGATCAAGCTGCTGCTCGCCGACGTCGACGGCACGCTGGTAACCCCGGATAAGGAACTGACCGGCCGTGCCATCGATGCGGTGCGCAGGCTCGGCGAAGCCGGCATCATCTTCGCAGTTACCAGCGGCCGTCCCCCCCGTGGCATGGCCATGCTGGTGGAGCCGCTCAACCTGCGGACTCCGATCGCCGCATTTAATGGCGGCCTCATCGTCGAGCCTGACATGTCGGTGCTCGAACAGCGCGTCCTGCCGCAGCCGCTGGTAGAGCCGGTAGCAGCCAGGATGGCGTCGTTCTCGCTGGATGTGTGGCTGTACCGCGGAGCGGACTGGTACGTCCCGAAGGCCGATGGCCCGCACGTGGCCCGCGAGTCCTGGACGGTGAAGTTCCAGCCGAAGGTCATGGCGGACGGCGTCCGCGGACTTACCGCCGACGTGGCCAAGCTTGTCGGCGTCAGCGACGATACCGATGCCGTGGCCAGGGCGACGTCGGCCGTCCATGACGAATTCGGCGACCATGTGACGGCGGCAGCCTCGCAGCCTTACTACCTCGACGTCACCCACCCGCAGGCCAATAAGGGAGCGGTGGCCAGGTACCTGGCTGCCAGGTACGACATCGAGCCTGAGGAGATCGCCACCATCGGCGACATGCCCAACGACGTGCTGATGTTCGCGCACTCGGGGCTCAGCATCGCGATGGGTAACGCGAGCGCCGAGGTGAAGCGGTGCGCCAGGCGGGTCACGACGTCGAACGCGGAGGACGGGTTCGCCAACGCCGTGGATAAGTTCATCCTCCGCTAGCGGCTAGCGGCGGACCGCAGCGCGCGGACTTGCGGAGGTTAGCTCGCCTCGGCTAGTTCCTTGACGCCCGCCAGCGTGGCGACCATGTTGGCGTGGTGCTCGCGCAGTCGACGGTGCAGGATCCTTGATTCCTTGTCCGGCATCTGCGCGATCAGCGCACTGATCCCGCTCTCGCCCGGCCCGATCTGCATCCACTGCCGCAGCCTGGTGCCGGAACCCTCCGGCTGCAGCGAGAACCGCCAGCGCGCCGCGGGTACGGCAGGATCGCCGACAGCCCAGCCGAACAGCCGCTCAGGCTCGAACTCAGCGATGGTGGAGACTGTCTCCCAGGTACCGACGGCCTGGTGGAAGTTTCGCCCGCGGAACTGCGCGCCCAGCGCTGGCCCGGTCGTTCCGTCCAGCCACTCGCCGCCCTGGAACTCGCTGCTGAACCTGGCCGGCATGGCGATGTCGCATACCACCGGCCACACCACTGCCGGTGGTGCCGCGATGACGAGTTCAGCCTCCGTGCTCGGGCAGTCGGCGTACCTCAGGTCCGCAGTTTCCACGCTCGACATGGTACGCCGCAGGGTGTTTCGCTAGCAGGGCCAAGTCAGCTGAGGTGCAGGAAGCAGGTCAGCAATGCAGGTGGGCATAGCAGCGCAGGTCGCCTCCGCGCAGGACGCCGATTTCGTCCGCGAAGCCGAGCGGCTCGGCGCGACCTCGGCCTGGGTAGCCGAGGCGTGGGGGCAGGATGCACTCACCCCGCTGGCCTACCTGGCTGCCAGGACCGAGCGGATCAACCTCGGCTCCGCGATAGCGCAGCTTGGTGCCCGCAGTCCGGCCATGCTCGCGATGTCAGCGATGTCGCTCCAGTTGCTGTCCGGCGGCCGGTTCCGGCTCGGTATCGGGACAAGCGGACCGCAGGTAATGGAGGGCTGGCACGGCGTCAGGTTCAGCGCTCCCCTGGCCGTGACGCGCGAGACCATCGAGATCATCCGGACTGTCGCGGCTGGCGAACGGCTGAGCCACGCCGGCCGGGTGTACCAGCTTCCGCTGCCGGACGGGCCGGGCCGGGCGCTGCGGTGCATGCTGCCGCCTACGCAGGTACCGATCTACGTCGCCGCGATGGGTCCGCGCAATCTTGAGCTGACCGGCGAACTGGCCGATGGCTGGATCGGCAATATCGTTCATGCCTGAGCATGCTGAGGTGTTCCTTGGCCCGCTGCGGGCAGGCGCTGCCAGGTCCGGCCGGACGCTAGCTGATCTGGACGTTGTCATCCCGGTGGGGGTGGAGATTACTGACGACGCAACCGCCGCCGCGCGGCGGCATGCTCGCGGCTACGCATTCACGATCGGTGCCATGGGCTCGCCCGAGCAGAACTTCTACAACGCGGCATTCACCCGGCAGGGTTATGGCGAGGACGTTCGGGCCGTGCAAGAACTCTGGCTAGCGGGCAAGCGCGAGGAGGCCGCCAGCCGGGTACCTGTCGAGCTCGGCAGCAAGACGAACCTGATCGGTACCCCAGCGATGATTCGCGACCGGCTGCGCCGTTATCGTGCCGTCGGAGTCAGCACGCTGCAGGCCAAGCTGACCGGGGACCGCAGTCAGCAGCTCGACACACTGGGCCAGCTGGTCGAGCTGGCTGCCGATGTCAGTCGGGAGCGGCCTGGCTGCTAACCGGCAGCTCCGGCTAGGAGGCGACGGAGATCAGCAGCGCGGTGACTAGCTCCGGGTCGCCGCCAGGCACCGGCGCGCTGACCGCCAGGGCACCGGCCAGCTCCGCGTAGGCGCGGGCGCGATCGTTGTCTCGCGCATGCTCGGCGCAGCGACCGCCCGGAACGATCTCGCAGTCCCAGCAGCCGGCCGCCGCCGTGCCTGACGCACGGTACAGGGCAGCGTCAGCGAGGGCGGCACGCATGACCTCCAGCTGCCTCGGGGTCAGCGCGGTTTCGTCGCGGCCTGCCTGGCGGGCCCGCCAGAGTAGCGACGCGACACTGGCTGCATTGCGCTTGTCCCAGTGCACCAGCCGGCCGAGGAACTGCTTGTCTCGTTCGCTGAGCCGGACGCCGGCTAGTACGGCGGCCAGCGCTGCGCGGGCAGTACCACGGCCTGAGCCGGTAGCGGCCAGCCCGATCGGACCGGCCTGCGCGTCCGCTTTGGCTGGCGCCGCGGCCAGCTGCTGAGCCGGGTCACGGGGCGGCTTTGCCCGCATGCACGATGGACTGGGAACCACTGCCCGCTGGCCTGCTGCCTGCCTGGACCCGAGATCTGTCATCACGTGCTGGCCTCCTCCCCGGCACCGGAGCCCCATCCGGTGCCGGTATGCGCACCTGCCCCGATGCACCGGTCTGGCGAGGGCAGGACTCGCGAGTTAGACGTGCCGGACCGCAGTCAGGTTGACACGCTGCGTAACCGAAGTAACTCAGAGTTCATCTGGCCAGCCCCGACGCGCCGTCAGATACCGCCGCGAGATCCGGTGAACCCGCACGTCGCGTCCGGCGTCGTACATCTAGGAGCACGTGTCCGGTCACATGCCTGTACTACAGTTAAGTCATAGTGGCAGGTAGGCATAACGACAGACCCTAACCTTGCCGCTAAGTAGCCGCATCGCCGCATGCGCGGCGATGCGGACATTGGCAGAAAGCATAAGGATGCACGCCGTCACCGCGTTTTGCGCCCGGCCTCGGCGCGTGGAGGAGGCCGGGAGACTGTGACCAAGCAGGTCCAGAAGCTCGATCGTGTCATTATCAGGTTCGCTGGCGACTCCGGCGACGGCATGCAGCTCGCCGGCGACAGGTTCACCCAGGAGACCGCGACATTCGGCAACGACCTCTCCACGCTGCCCAACTTCCCCGCAGAGATCAGGGCCCCGGCTGGCACGCTGCCGGGAGTCTCTAGTTTCCAGCTCCATTTCGCTGATCACGACATACTGACGCCCGGCGACGCGCCCGACGTACTGGTCGCGATGAACCCGGCCGCGCTGAGAGCCAACCTCGAGGACGTGCCACGCGGCGGCGACATCATCGCCAACACCGATGAATTCTCCAAGCGCAACCTGGCCAAGGTCGGCTATCAGTCGAATCCGCTGGAGGACGGCTCGCTCGACGCCTACCAGCTGCACGCCATCCCGATCACCTCGGTCACCGTGAAGGCGCTCGAGAGCTTCGACATCAGCCGCAAGGATGCCGAGCGGGCGAAGAACATGTTCGCCCTCGGGCTGTTGTCCTGGCTGTACAACCGGCCAGTCGAGGGCACGATGAAGTTCCTCGACTCCAAGTTCGGCAGCAAGCCGGAGATCCTCGCCGCCAACAAGGCAGCGTTCCAGGCCGGCTGGAACTACGGCGAGACCACCGAGGCTTTCTCCGTCCAGTACGAGGTCAAGCCAGCCACCCTGACCCCCGGTACATACCGGAACATCACCGGCAACAGTGCGCTGGCTTATGGCCTGGTGGCGGCCTCCCGCCGGTCCGGGCTTCCGCTGTTCCTGGGCTCGTACCCGATCACGCCGGCTTCTGACGTCCTGCATGAGCTGTCGAAGCTGAAGCGGTTCGGCGTCCGTACGATGCAGGCCGAAGACGAGATCAGCGGCGTCGGGGCAGCGCTCGGCGCCTCGTTCGGCGGCAGCCTCGGCGTGACGACGACGTCCGGTCCCGGCATGTGCCTCAAGGCGGAGACCATCGGGCTGGCAGTCTCTGTCGAGCTGCCGCTGATCATCTGCGATATCCAGCGAGCGGGCCCGTCGACCGGAATGCCGACCAAGACCGAGCAGGCGGACTTGCTGATGGCGCTGTTCGGCCGGAACGGCGAGTCGCCGGTCGCGGTGGTGGCCCCGGCCACCCCGTCCGATTGCTTCGATATCGCCATCGAGGCGGTTCGGATCGCGGTCAAGTACCGGACTCCGGTGATCATCCTCTCGGATGGCTACCTGGCGAACGGCTCCGAACCCTGGCGGATCCCGAGCGTGGACGGACTGGCCCGGCTTCGGGACGAGTTCAAGTTCGCCAGCGGGAACGTGGTGGTGGACGGCGCTGCCGGTCCGCCGTTCCTGCCCTTCCAGCGCGATCCCAAGACCCTCGCCAGGCCGTGGGCGGTGCCGGGTACGCCCGGCCTTGAGCACCGGATCGGCGGGATCGAGAAGGCCGATGGCTCCGGCGCCATCTCTTATGATCCGGACAACCACGACAAGATGGTGCGCCTGCGGCAAGCGAAGATCGACGGTATCGCCGCGGATATCGCGCCGCTCGAAGTCGATGACCCGGACGGGAACGCCCGTGTGCTGGTACTCGGCTGGGGCTCCACCTTCGGCTCCATCGGCGCGGCCGTCCGCCGGGTCCGGCTGGCTGGCGGCGCGATTGCCCAGGCTCATTTGCGGCATCTGTCTCCGTTCCCCGCGAACCTGGGCGAGGTCCTGCAGGCCTACGACAAGGTTCTGGTGCCGGAGATCAACCTCGGCCAGCTGGCGCTGTTGCTTCGCGGCCGCTACCTGGCCGACGTGGTTTCCTACAACAGGGTGCGCGGACTCCCGTTCCGGGCGGCTGAGCTGGCCGACGTCATCCAGGATGTGATCATCAATGTCTGACCCGGAGTTCCCCGAGCCGCAGCACCGGTTCGCGTCGCTGACGCTCGTGCCGAAGGCCGATGAGAAACTCACCACCAAGGACTTCAA
The DNA here is from genome assembly GCA_963795265.1 of uncultured Actinomycetota bacterium. GTDB lineage: Bacteria > Actinomycetota > Actinomycetes > Streptosporangiales > Streptosporangiaceae > JAJYUU01. Next base: position 162,285 of record CAWCHF010000010.1, read on the forward strand.
GTCCGATCAGGAAGTCCGGTGGTGCCCAGGCTGCGGTGACTACGCGATTCTGGCGGCCTTCCAGGCGTTCCTGCCTGAGCTGGAGATCCCCCGGGAGAACCTGGTCATCATCTCGGGCATCGGCTGCTCCTCGCGGCTGCCTTACTACGTAAACAGCTACGGGATGCACTCGATTCACGGCCGCGCACCGACCATTGCGTCCGGCCTGGCAGCGTCCCGGCCGGACCTGTCCGTCTGGGTGATCACCGGCGACGGCGACGCGCTGTCGATTGGCGGGAACCACCTGATCCACGCGCTGCGCAGGAACGTGAACATCAAGATCCTGCTGTTCAACAACAGGATCTACGGGCTGACCAAGGGCCAGTACTCACCGACCTCCGAACAGGGCAAGGTCACCAAATCGACGCCCTACGGGTCGCTCGACACGCCCTTCAACCCGGTGTCTCTCGCGCTCGGGGCCGAGGCCGGCTTCGTGGCCAGGACGATCGACTCCGACCGCAAGCATCTGACCAGCGTGCTGCGCGCTGCCGCCGATCACAAGGGAACCGCGTTCGTTGAGATCTACCAGAACTGCCCGATCTTCAATGACGACGCCTTCCTGCCGCTGACCGAGCCAGGTGAACGGGAGCAGCACCTTATCCGGCTGGAGCACGACGAGCCGATCCGGTTCGGCGCGGACGGCGGCCAGGGGCTGCGCTTCGGCCGCCGCGGCGGGCTGGAGGCAGTGCCCGTCGAGGGCACCGACCCCGACTCGCTGCTCGTCCACGATCAGCACGCGGCCGACCCGTCGTATGCGTTCGCGCTCTCCCGGCTAGACAACTCCGATTTCGCGCACACCCCGATCGGCGTCTTCAGGCAGGTCGAGCGGCCGAGTTACGACGACCTCATGTCGGCGCAGATCGACGCGGCGCGGCAGAAGCAGGGTGATGGTGAGCTAGCGGACCTGCTGGCAGGAACTGACACCTGGCAAGTGGGCTGATGACCGTAACGGTGGACCGGTCCGGCCCGGTGACGACCGTCATACTGAATCGGCCTGCGGTGCGCAATGCCGTCGACGGGCCAACTGCTGCGGCACTGGCCGAGGCGTTCGCCGACTTCGACGCCGACGCGGACGCCGCGGTAGCGGTGCTGTTCGGCGCGGGCGGGACCTTCTGCGCCGGCGCCGACCTGAAAGCGATGGGCAGCCAGCACGCAAACCGGACCGCGCCCGATGGCGCCGGCCGATGGGTCCCACCAGGATGCGGTTGTCGAAGCCGGTCGTCGCCGCGGTCGCCGGGCACGCGGTGGCGGGCGGACTCGAACTGGCGCTGTGGTGTGACCTGCGCGTCGCAGAGGAGACCGCAGTGTTCGGCGTGTTCTGCCGACGCTGGGGGGTTCCGCTGATTGACGGCGGCACGGTTCGGCTGCCCCAGGTTATCGGCCTCGGCCGGGCCATGGACATGATCCTGACCGGCCGTCCGGTGCCAGCGGCGGAGGCCCTGGAAATGGGTCTGGCGAACAGGGTCGTCCGGGCCGGTATGGCCCGCGAGGCGGCCGAGCAGCTCGCCCTGCAGATCGCCGCGTTCCCGCAAGCCTGCATGCGCAGTGACCGGGCCGCGGCGCTCGACGGCGTCTCCCTCGGCTTTGCCGACGCCATGGCCAGCGAGTTCAGTCACGGCATGGCGACGCTCGCCGACCCCGGCGTCATCGAGGGCGTCTCCCGGTTCCGCGGCGGCGCGGGCCGCGGCGGCGCGCCCGCCTGAACCGAGGCGCTGCCCCTCGAACGCCGAGCAGGCCAGCGATTACAGATCGGACCGGCCATCAAGGACCTTGCCCGGATGTCGGTCGCATTTGCCAGACTGGCGAACGTGGATGCCGAGCAGCTCGAGCGGGCGTACCGGGACGAGGCGACGAAGCTGCGGGCTACTCTCGCCAGGCGCATCGGCGACGTCGGACTGGCCGAAGAACTCGTCCAAGATGCGTTTGTCGAGGCACTCGAGCACTGGCGGGACGAGGGCGTCCCCGCCAATCCGGGCGGCTGGCTGACCACGACGGCCTGGCGCAAGGCCATTGACCGGCAGCGCCGGGCCCAGGCGGGCCGGGAGAAGCTCGCTCTGCTAGCCATCACCCAGTCCCGTGCTGTTGTCCCAGACGTGCACGCCGAGCCGGCCGCCGAGCAGGACGACGACATGCTCAGCCTGGTGTTCGCCTGCTGCCACCCGGCGCTGCCCGCCGACTCCCAGGTCGCGCTGACCTTGCGTACCGTGTGCGGCCTGACCACCCCGGAGATCGCGGCTGCGTTCCTGGCCAGCGAGCAGACCATGGGACAGCGGCTGTCCAGGGCGCGCCGGTCATTGCGCGACGCGGGTGTCGTAGTCCGGGTGCCTGATCCGGACGAGCTTGGCGACCGGCTTGCCGCCGTGCTGGAGGTTGTCTACCTGGTGTTCAACGAGGGCTACCTGGCCAGCGCCGGAGTCTCGCCGGCCAGGCGCGACCTGGCCGCCCAGGCGCTGTCGCTGGCCCGCCTGCTGCACCGGCTCATGCCCCGCGAGCCGGAGGTGCTGGGCTTGCTTGCCCTGCTGATGCTGCACGAGTCACGAGCCGCGGCCAGGTTCGACGGCTGGGGACGGCTCATCCAGCTGTCCGAGCAGGACCGGAGCCGGTGGGACCGGGAGTCTGCGGCGGCAGCGACGCAGCTGCTCGATCGCGCCATCGCGTTGCGCCGACCCGGTCCGTACCAGGTTCAGGCCGCCATCGCCGCGCTGCATGCCGCAGCGCCCGATTACGGCCAGACCGACTGGCGGCAGATCCGGCTCCTCTATGACCGGCTGAACACCATGACGCCGTCGCCGGTGATCCGGCTGAACCGGGCGGTGGCCACGAGATTCGCGACCGGACCAGCTGCCGCGCTGGCTGAGGTCGAGCCGCTGGGAGCGGAGCTCGGCAACTACCGGCTGTTTCACGCGGTACGTGCCGAACTGCTGGCCGCGCTCGGCCGGACCGCTGAGGCGCGCGCCGCCAACGAGCGAGCGCTCGTGCTGGCCGCGAACCCGGCCGAGCGCGAGCTCATCGCTCGTCGGCTGTCGGGCTAGCGCTCAGAACTCGACGACAGGCCGGAGCTCGATGGTAATCAGGCCACGGTCAATGCCTGGCCAGGTCCTGGTGACCTCCACCGCCTCGTCATAGGAGCCCGCTTCCAGCACGGAGTACCCGCCAAGCACTTCCTTGGTCTCCATGAAGGGGCCATCGGTCACGCCGCTCGCGCGCACGGTCTTCGCGGTGTCCGGCGGCTGTAGCTGGTGGCCGGTATCGGCGAGTGCGCCGGAGCTAGCGTGCTTCTCATACCAGCCCATGACTTCCGCGCCCCATGCCTGCTGCTCCTCCGCGTTCAGGCTGGCTACGGCTTCAGCGTTGTTCAAGATGAGCATGACGTACTTCATCGCGCTGTCCTCCTGCTTGAAGGGCGGGTGCCCGCTGGCACCTCTCTACTCATGGCTACGAACGGCATCTCCGCAGTTTCGACATGGCCGGTTCGAATCTCCACGCAACTCTCCCACTGCTTGCGGCGTCATGGATGATGACGACGACCGGGGGTCATGTGATGAGCCAAGTCCGCTACGCGCCGCCTAAGGCACTGACGTACGCCATGGCGACGACGGCCACGATTGCGGCACTGGTCTGGCCAGCGCCGGCCAGCGCCGCGCCGGCAACCGCCCGGACGGCGCCGACGTCCCCGGCACAGGCCATCTGCGTGTCCGCGACGAACCCCCGGCTAGCCGCGCGGATTAGTCGTGGCATTCTTGCCGCGCTCCGGCGGCGCGACTCGGTGGTCGGCCTCGCGGCCTCCGCCCCTCGGTATAACCTGACCTGCAATTACCACGCACGCCAGCATTTCGACGCGGCCAGCGTCATCAAGGCAACGATCATCAGTGCGTTGCTGCTGAAGGTGGGCGGACCGGCACGCCTCACGAACCAGCAGCGCCGGCTTGCCTGGCTGATGATCACTGAGTCCGACAACGATGCGGCCCAGGCGCTCTGGGACGAGGTCGGCATCCGGAGCATGCAGGCATTCCTCGACCGGGCAGGCATGCGGCAAACCGAACTGGCTCATGCCTGGGGACTGTCGCTGCTCACTGCCCACGATGAGATGCTGCTGCTGCGCCTGCTCACCAGTCCCGGCAAGGTGCTGACTGCGAAGTCGCGGAGCTACGTGCTGTGGCTGATGGCCAACGTCGTCCCGTTCGAGCGCTGGGGTGTGTCCGCCGGCGCGCCTGACGACATCACGGTGCACATCAAGAACGGCTGGCTGCCCTACCCGAACGCGACTGACTGGCATATCAACAGCATCGGCGCCTTCACAGGCCCCGGTACCAGCTACCAGATCGCGATCCTTACCAGTGGCAACCCGGCAGAGAGCTACGGCATCCAGACGGTGCAGGCGGCAGCGTACGTCATCAACAGGCAGTTGGCCGGCGAGCGTGGCGATGACTCGACCAAGCCTGCGCCACCGGGCGAGGCGTCGCTGACTGCGCCCGGCGGCTGATTCGCGGGGACGGCCGCTGCCGACGATAATGCGGCATGACCGCAGTGGCCACGTTCCCTGATTTCAGGTTCGCGCCGAATATCGGCGGCCAGCCGGACTGCCTATGAGCTTGAGAACCGCGCTGTCGACCAGGCGGGCCACGTGCTCACGGCCATGCGCGCGATCGCGCCCTGGGCCGGGAAGACCATCATCGACCTGGGCTGTGGCACTGGCTACTGGCTGGCCGGGTACGCCGCCGAAGCGGCCCGGACGGTGGGCGTGGAGCCAGCTCCCTCGCTGCGGGCAGTCGCCAGCTCGGGCAGCCGGTCACCTTCCGGGCACCGAGGTAGTCGCCGGTTCCGCTGAGCACATCCCGCTGGCACGTGCGACCGCAGATGTAGTGCACGCCGGTTCGCCTATTTTTTCCCGCCGGGTGCGGACGCTGGGCTGACTGAGGTGCTCCGGGTGCTCAGGCCGGGCGGCCAGCTCGTCGTGGTCGATAACGACTACCGGTGGGGCGATTCGCGGGCCTGCTCGCGGCGTCTGCGACCCGGCCGCCACGTGCAGACCGCGGCCACCGTGGACCAGCTGGTGGCGGGACCGGCGGGGCGACCAGGCACGAAGTGAGGTCCGAGCTCAGGCTTCGCCAGCCGTGCCGACCTGGCCGCCGTCTTGCGCATCGAGTTCCCCGCAGCAGTCGCCGGCGACTGGCTCCGGCGCCATCCAGCCGCGACCGGCCTCAGCTACGGCTTCGTGCTGTTTGCCGTGCAAGCGTGACTTCGCCAAGCTGAGCCGGACGGCTATCCGGCGGCCGGTTGCCTGGCACCGGCTGGCTGCCGGTGGCGGCGGCGGGCACCGTGGGCGCTGGTGTCCGCGGCGCACCTTTCCGGGTGACGGCGAGCACCCCGAGACAGACCAGCAGGGCTCCGCTCACCTGGATCAGGGTCGGACGCTCGCCGAGCACGACATCAGCAAGTGCCAGTGCCAGCGCCGGCTGCAGCAGCAGCAACAGCGACGAGACCCGCGCCGGGAGCCTAGGCAGCGAGGAAGTGATCAGCAGCCAGCCGAGCGTGCCGCTCAGCAGTGCCAGCGTCAGCAGCCAGAAGAACGACGGCCACGGGACGCTGAACTGCAGGCCGCCGCCTATCAGGCCCAGCACGATGGCCCCGGCCGCCGCGCCGGCAGTCGCATCGGCGAGCTGACCAGCCACGTGCGGATTCTGCCCGGACGTGCTGCGCAGGATGAGCAGGAAGCACGCGTAAGCCGCGGAGGTTGCGATGCCGTAACCGACGCCGGCGGCCGGGCGCAGTCCGGCAGCGTGCCCGCCGAGCATGCCAGAGACCAGTACCACGCCGAGCAGCACCACCGGCAGCACCCCGAGATAGCGGCGGTCCGGGCGCTCGCGCAGGGCCACCCAGGCGAACATGGCCACGAACAGGACCTGAAGGTTGCCGAGCACGGTAGCGATGCCGGCCCCTACATCGGCGATGGCGTGATTCCAGAGCACCAGGTCGATGGCGAGGAACAGGCCAGCCAGCACCGCGTACATGCGGCTGGCGAGCGGCCGCGATCCGTGCCGCCGCTGCTCGATTATGGCCAGCGGCACGAGCACCGGCAGGGCCAGCACGCACCGGAACAAGGCCGTCGTGGCAGAGCCGACGTGCGCCAGCGTCACCAGGATGGCCGACGACGAGATGCAGGCAGCGCCGAGCGCCGCGGTCAGCATCGGGCGGCCCGGCTGCCGGGCTCGACTAGCGGTCATGACCGTTTCGTCATACGGTACTGACATGGGGACGACTCTAGAGGGCCGGGCTGACAGGAGTCAAAGTCATTTTGATGCTGACCAGCTGGAAGCGATGACCGGCTTCGTGGAGCTGATTAACACCGGACGGGCCACTGGCAGCGACGGCCTCCGCACGCTGTCAGATCTGCAGGCGATGGCCGACCACTACGCGTTCACCGGCGCCGGCGCCAAGACAGACGACCTTGTCCGGGTCAGAGCGTACCGCGCGCGGCTCGACTCGATCGTGATGGCGTGCGAGGCCGGCCGGGAGGATGCGGCCATCGAGCAGATCAACGCGCTGCTGGCGGAGACTGGCGCCAGCCCGCAGATCGTGTCGCACCACGGGCGCGGCCCGCACTTGCACGTCTCCAGGCCTGCCTCGCCGCTCGCGGACCGGATGGCCGCGCATTTCGCCATGGGCCTGGCGTGGCTAGTGGTAGCGGGCGAAGCGGGCCGCGTCCGCAGCTGCGCATCGCCGACCTGCCGCGAGGTCTTCGTCGACTTCTCCAGGAACAGGTCGCGACGGTACTGTGACAGCCGGACTTGCGGCAACCGGCTGCATGTGGCCGCCTACCGGGCCCGCAAGCTGGCCCCCGCCGACGGCCAGCCGGTCAGCTGACCGAGCCAAGCATTCCGGGCCAGATACCGGGCGGAGCGCCGCTCAGCCGCCCGACCTGGCCACCCGCCTGATCCGCACCATGAGGGCGGCCGAGGGCACGACGCGACCGGAGATATAGGTAGACAGCCGCGAACGTGACGTGCCGATTCGCTCAGCGAACTGCCGCCGCGACAAGCCGGAGTCATTGACCAGCGTGCGGATCTCGGCGGCAACCTCCTGCCGCTCAGAATCAGCGGCCTCCTCCCTCGCCCGGCTTACCACCCCTGCCAGCAGTTCGGCCGTGCCGTAGGGGCGGGAAAGGCTGAGTGCCTCGATGACTTGCTGTGCGACCGGCCCCCATGGGTCGGCCTTGATCGCCTGAGCAAGTCGGCGCCAGTCGGGCAGAGTGCCGCGCTCAACCGCGGCGAGGATCCCCTCGAAGGGCCAGGTCTCAACGGGATCGTCTGGTGAGGCCCCGATATTGCGGAACTTCAGGGCGCGTCATCGGACCATCTCCACGGCAACGGACCGGCAGACACCGGTCACGTTCTTCCAGTCAGTCCAGCGAGGGTCGAGTTGCTTGTACTGACCGAGTTGCTTGATCGTGCGAGTATCGGCGGGCCTAGGGTCGGCTAGCTGCCGCGCCAGTTGCGTCGCCACCCCCTGCGATTCGCTGGCTCGCTGATCGCCGTAGTAGTCGTCGATGCTTCGAAGGACCTCTGCAGCGTGTGCGATGCCTGCCCGATCTGACAGTGCAGCGACGTCGATGTAGTCCCGCACCTGGTTACGGCGAACAACTAGATAGCCCTTGATCCGCAATATCTCGTCTGGCGGTGGAACGCGCACCACATGCCCTGACGGCAGTTCTACCTCGACGACTTCCAAGGGAACGTTCCGAATGAGCTGCCGCACGCCAGCCTCGATGTCACCCAATTCGCCGAGGATGATCCTTCCGGGAGTGACCCTGTTAGTAACCCAGCCGTCGGTTGCTTCGATCGCGTCCAGCACGGCATCGAATCGAGCGTTCAGATCCGCGAGCACGTGGTCATGGTCAAGCGACGAGCGGTGATTAGCCCACAGCGCCGCCGCAGAGCCTCCAACCAGCACCGAATCCGGGACGACGTCTTGAAGGCGAGCCGCAGACTCAAGCACGCGAAGCAGGTCAGGGCGCCCGAGCCCAGCTGGTTCGCTGGCGGCCTGATCTGCGCCCCGGACTGGCTCCGATGGCCGTTCGTTCACAGTCGAAAGCGTATCAGATCTGATACGAAGTGTGATCCCCGTGGCGGGATGCCACCGATTGGGCCTGCCAAGAGCGGTCTGAGAAGTACTGCTGGTGGTAGCTGCCTATGCCTGAGCCGTCGACGAATCAGTCTCGCGGCGTGACCGTCGCCAGGCCGGCGTCCCCTGCGGCTCGCAAGAGCCGGTCATCGTAGGTGATCAGTCCGTCTAGCTCGGGCGCGAGGATTCGCGCCGTTGCTAGATGGATGGCGTCAAGCGAGCGAAGGCCGCGGTCGGGCTCGTTCATCGCGCCTTCGACAATGTCGTCATCGATGGCGATCGAGGAGAAAGCGAGGAGCAAATCCCGTGCATCGGGAAGCAGCGCGGGAACCGCCCTGGTGACTGCGCGGGTGAGCTCGATCCGCAGCAGCGCAGAGCTCACCCACTCCGCTTCAGCGTGCGCATCGTAGAAGGCCGCGAACGCTTCGGAGTCTGTCTCCTCGACGAGCAGTTTGATGACTGCGGAGGTGTCGGCGTAGTAGAGGCTCACCAGCGTTCCTCATCGCGCAACGCCGCTAGCGCCTGCGAAAGGCTGTCAGTCCCGTCTCCTGAGCGCATCCGCGGACGGTAGCCTGGCCGACGCGCAAGCGTCGCGCGGCCGGACGCCACCAAGCGCGCCAGCACTGGCGTCGGCTCGCGCTCTCCTACTGGGACGATGCGAGCGATGAGTCGCCCGTGTTCGGTCACGTCGATCGTCTCACCATGCCTGACCCGCGCCAGCACCTCACTGGTGTGGTGGCGCAGGTCTCTCAGGCCGACAACATGAGGGTCAGCAGTCATGACCTGAATGTGTCACAATTTTGTGGATACATGGCTGCAGGGCGGGCTCTCAGCTAGCAATGCTCTCGCGGCGACACCTTCGACCGGGCCGCTAGCTCGTGACCACCCCGATCGGGCAGGATACGCCGGTGCCGTGGTCCGGGCAGTAGCCGTTCGGGTTCTTGGTGTCCGCCAGGTACTGCTGGTGGTAGTCCTCGGCGAAGTAGAAGTCGCTGGCTGGCACGATCTCGGTGGTGATCTGCCCATAGCCTGCTTCAGTGAGCCGCTTCTGATAGGCCGCCAGCGACGCCTCCGCCTCGGTCTGCTGCTGCGGCGACTGGTAGAAGATCGCCGAGCGGTACTGGCTGCCCACGTCGTTACCCTGGCGCATGCCCTGGGTCGGGTCGTGCGACTCCCAGAAGATGCGGAGCAACTCGCCGTAGCTGACCTTGTCAGGGTCGAACACCACCCGGACCGATTCGGCATGACCGGTGCGCCCGCTGCACACTTCCTCGTAGGTGGGATTGGGCGTGAAGCCGCCCTCATAGCCCACTGCCGTGGAGACAACTCCCGGCGTCCGCCAGAAGGTTCGCTCTGCTCCCCAGAAGCAGCCGAGCGCGAACTCCGCCACCTGCGTTCCGGCCGGGTAGGGCGGCCGCAGGGACGAGCCCAGGACTTCGTGGCGCCCCGGCACTGGCATGGCCGTGTCCCGGCCCGGCAGTGCGTCCTCAGCACTGACCATACGCGTCTTGTGGGATCCGAAAATGCTCATAGCACCCTCCTCGCGCCCTGTACACCCGGCCCAACGATGCCGGTCGGCTCAAGATTCCCTGACCGCCCAGACCGGACAACCGCTCAAACCGGACGGTCCGGGCCTTACGGTGCTAGCCCGCGCAGATGCCGCTCAGCCGAGCTTGCTGAGGCTGATCACCTGGCTGGCCGGCGGAGCCGCGGGCATGGTGACGGAGTTCCAGTCGGTGAACGCGATGTGCTGCCCGTGCGGACCGGTGAAGAACAGCAGGTAGGGCTTGCCGTGGGCGGCGACATCGATCGTGTACTGGCCCTGGTGGCATTGCAGCACAGACTGGCCGTTGACGGTGGCGGGCGTGAACTCGCACCCGCTGGCGGCGCCAGAGTTCACGTTCTTGTTGCTGAACACCTGGTTGACCAGCTGCTTCATGCTCAGCGAGCCAGTGATCTGGCTGGCGCTGGCAGCAGGCAGCTCGACGTACTTGCCGCAGATCGTGGCACATGCGCTGGCCGGCGCCTTGGCGTACTTCAGGAACGCCGCATCAAGCTTGATGTAGGACTTGCCGTTCAGCGACAGCAAGTCGAAGCTGGCGCCGTTCAGCCCGACGGTCCCCGCTACCGACGGTCCGCTGAAGCTCATGTCGATGGTTGCCTTCTGCGAGCCCTGGTTCACTGCGCCCGCCATATGGACACTGGTCGCAGCCTTCGCCGCAGCCTGTACCTCGGGCATCAGTTTAGCGGCTGGCTTGCTGCCCGCCGGTGACGAACTGCAACCCGCCGCCGCCAGGGCAGCTGCTAGCGCAGCGGCCAGCGCAGCCCCCCGGATGAATCGCGTACTCATCATGCCTCCCGTTTGGCTGGCGCGGAATGCGCGCACACAATGCCGCTGGCAGGCTATAGCAGGGCAGCCAGCCGCGCCCATACCGGATTTATCTCGTTCGCGTCACAATGGTCCTGGCCGAAAACAGCCAATTATCCTGCTTTCGCTAGCCGATTCCTTTCAGGTTGAGTACCTCGCTGGCGGGTGGAGCCGTCGGCGGCGGCACCGCGTTCCAGCGCGAGTAACTGATCTGCTGGCGCGGGTTCGTGGCAGTCACCGCCGCCAGCGGGTACGGCGGGCCGGCCGAGCGCACATCAAGTGAGCCGCCGCCGGGACCTCGCAGCACCCAGGCAGCCTGACCGGCCACGGTTACCGTGCCGGCCTCGGTGAACTTAGGCAGCTTGGTCGTGACGAGCTGGCTGGTCATGCTTGCCATGCCGATATCGCCGGTGATTTGCGTGGACTGCGGCGGATGCAGCTGGATCCACTTGCCGCACACGACGGCACATGCGTTAGCCGGGGCCTTGACCTGGCGCAGGAAGGCCGGCGTGGCCTTGACGAAGACGTTGCCGCCGACTCCGATGACCTGGAACGGTGCGCCGTTCTGGCTGACGGTGCCGGCCATGTCCCCGTTCCGCTGCAGATCGAGGTCGATCGCGATCGGCACGCCCGCATTCGTCAGCCGCCCGGTGACGTGGACGCTGTTAGCAGTGCGCACTGACTGCTGCATCGAGGTCACCAGGGCCGCCTCGGCTGGCTCCTGGCGGCCGGCCGCCGCGGTGCTGCTGCTGGCGCCGGCATTGCTGCTGGCGCCGGCAGTGCCGCTGCCGCCGCTGGTACTACTGCCGCACCCGGCCGCAGCGAGCACCGCGGCTGCTGCCAGCCCGGTTGCGAGCCACCTGCCGGAAACGCCCATCCAGCCCACTACCCCCCGAATAACCTGCGCACGTTGCAGCTCCGGCAGTCACCCGCATGCCGTCTGCTGACACGTGCTTACCCGGTGCGCTCCACCACGAACTCGCACAGCCCCTCGAATGCGGCCCGCGCCGGGACATCCGGCAGCTGCAGGATCTCCGTCCTGGCCTGCTCCGCCCAGCGCCTGGTGTCAGCCCTGGCCATCGCCATCGCCGGGTGAGCCCGCAGCAGCGCGAGCGCCTCGGCGTGCAGCCCTGGATCGGTGAGCTCGCCCATGCTCAGCAGCTGGACAAGGCGGTCGTCCGCCGGCCCGGCCGAGCGCAGCGCGTGCAGCATCGGCAGCGTCCGCACTCCTTCACGCAGGTCAGTCCCCGGCGTCTTACCGGACTGGGCCGACGCGCTGGCCACGTCCAGGATGTCATCGGATAGCTGGAACGCGACGCCCAGGGCCGCGCAGGCGGGCGTGATCCGGGCGGCTACGCTCGCCGGCGCGCCGGAGAACAACGCCCCGAACTGCCCTGCGGTCGCGATCAGCGAGGCTGTCTTCTCGGTGACAACGCTCAGGTAGTGCTCCAGCGGATCGGTGCCCGGCCGGCAACCCACGGTCTCGGCGATCTGTCCCGTCACCAGCCTGCTGAAAGTCTCGGCCTGTATCCGGATCGCGTCCGGCCCGAGATCGGCCAGGATCTGCGAGGCCCTGGCAAACAGGAAGTCGCCGGTGAGTATCGCGACGGTGTTACCCCATCGCGAGTTGGCGCTGTCACTGCCGCGCCGGACGACGGCCTCATCCATCACGTCATCGTGATAAAGAGTGGCAAGATGGGTCAGCTCTACAGCCACCGCGGCCGGCACGATGCGGGCGTCTCTCGGATCGCCGAACTGCGCTGCCAGCAGGACGAGCGTCGGCCGGAACCGCTTGCCTCCGGCTTCGGTCAGGTGAGCGGACGCCTCCGCGAGCACGTCGTGCTGCGCCTGGGCGGCCGCCCGCAGCCCATCCTCGACCAGCGCTAGCCCGTCGACTACCTCGGACGCGAGCGCGGCATCGGTGAGTTCCATCACTGCAGCGGCCATCACATGGGTCCCCTCACAGGCCCGCAGCGTCCGCGAGCCAATTATTGCTGAGGCTATCCTCTAGCCTTTCTCACGGTATGCGCACCGCCCGGTAATCGCGCATTTCCGGACCGTGCACGGCTAGCACGAACCGCCGCCGCGGCACGCAAGCCGATCCCGGCTACCGCACGAACAGCTGGCTGGCGGCATGGTTGGCCAGGCTGAGCAGCGGCTGCGGGAGGATGCCCAGGACGACCGTCACGACCGCTCCGACGGCCACTGCCAGCGCGGTAAACGCGCTGGGCCGGACCACGACCGGGCCTTCCGGGGCCGGCTCGCTGAAGAACATGAGCACGATCACCCGGACATACGGGAAAGCCAGGATGGCGCTGCTGATCACGCCGACTATCACCAGCGGCAGGGCGCCACCCTGGATCGCCGCTCTGAATACCGCGAACTTCCCGGTAAACCCGCTGGTCAGCGGTATGCCCGCGAACGCGATCAGGAACAGCGCGAACACGCCGGCAACCAGCGGGGACCGCTTGCCCAGGCCTGCCCAGCTGGACAGGTGAGCAGCCTCGCCACCACGGTCGCGGACCAGGGTCACGATCGCGAACGCGCCGATCGTCGCGAAGCCATAGGCCGCCAGGTAGAACATGGTCCCGGAGAGACCTGCCACGTTCGCCGCGATCACGCCGGTCAGCACGTACCCAGCCTGCGCGATGGAGGAATACGCCAGCAGCCGCTTGACGTCCGTCTGGGTGATCGCGATCACCGAGCCGACCAGCATGGTCACGATGGCGACGGCCCACATTGCCGGCCGCCAGTCCCAGGTCAGCTGGCCGAACGCCACATAGAACACGCGCAGCAGCGCGCCGAAGGCCGCGACCAGCGTGCAGGAGGCCATCAGCGCCGTGATGGGGGTCGGCGAGCCCTGGTACACATCCGGCTTCCAGGCCTGGAAGGGAACGGCACCGATCTTGAAGAGCAGCCCGAGTCCGAGCAACGCGATACCGGCGTACAGGAGCGTGGCCGAGGCGACCCCGGTCTGGGCAGCCGACGCGATCGCGGCGAGCCGGACCGAGCCTGAGTAGCCGTACAGCATCGCGACGCCGAACAGGAAGAACGCGGACGAGAACGCGCCGAGCAGGAAATACTTCATGGCCGCTTCCTGCGAGAGCAGGCGGCGTCGCCTGGCCAGGCCGCAGAGCAGGTACAGCGGAAGCGACAGCACCTCAAGCGCCACGAACATGGTCAGCAGGTCGTTCGCCGCCGGGAACAGCAGCATTCCGCCGACGGCAAAGAGCGTCAGCGGGTACACCTCGGTGTGCGACAGTCCGGCGAGCAGGCCCTCGCGCTCCTCGGCGCTGCCGGGCACGGCAGCTGCCTGCGGCGTGAACGAGCTCACCTCGTGTGACGACTCTGCTATCAGCAGCACGCTGACAAAGGCGAGTATCAGGATCGTCGCCTGAATGAACAGCGTCGGCCGGTCGACCCCGACCGTCCCGACCGCTACTACGCTGCCGACCTTACCGCCGGCGAAGATCTGGCTCTGCGCGGCGAGCACGACGGTCAGGATGAACGCACCGGCCAGGCTGCCGAGTGCCAGCGCGATGTGCATCGGCCGGCGCAGATCGCGCGGCGCGAAAGCCTCGACGAGCACCCCGACGAGGGCGGCCGCGAACACCAGCAGCATCGGGGAGAGCAGGCTCCACTCGATGTGCGGGGCGGTGATGGTCGGCGCGGCCGCGACGACGAACCTGGTCACGCCGGGCTCCCTTGCTTCAGTGTTGCCGTGGGTGCGACTGCCTTAGCCGCGGCTGCCTGCCGGGCGGCTGCCCGCTGGGCGGCTGCCCGCTGCGCGGCCGCCTTTACCGCGGCCGGCGCGACCACCGGGTGCGGCGGCACCGGGTCTGTGCTGTGTGCCTGAACCAGGGTCTTATGCACGGCCGGGTTGATGATGTCGATAACCGGCTTGGGGTACACGCCGAGCACGACGATCAGCGCGATCAGCGGCGCGACCGCCCACAGTTCCCGTGGTTTCAGGTCGGGCATCGAGGCCAGCTCAGCGCGCACCGGCCCGGTCATGGTCCGCTGGTACATCCACAGGATGTAGATGGCCGCCAGGATGATGCCCAGCGTGGCCAGGATCGCTGCCGCCTCATAGCGGGTGAACGTGCCGACCAGCACCAGGAACTCGCTGACGAAGGTGGACAGGCCAGGTAGCGCCAGCCCGGCCAGGCCGGCGATCAGGAACGAGCCCGCCAGCACCGGCGCCACCTTCTGCACGCCGCCGTAGTCGGAGATCAGGTGCGAGCCGCGCCGCGACACCAGGAACCCGGCCAGGATGAACAGCGCTCCGGTCGCGAAGCCGTGGTTGACCATGTACAGCGTCGCGCCAGTCTGGCCCTGGCTGGTCATAGCGAAAATGCCCAGCGTGATCAGGCCCATGTGGGAGACGGAGGTATAGGCGATCAGCCGCTTCATGTCCGCCTGGCCGATTGCGACGACGGCTCCGTAGAGCACGCCGACCACCGCGAGCGCGATGATGACCGGCGTGAAGTAATGCGCCGCGGACGGGAACAGGTCGAGGCAGTACCTGATCATGCCGAACGTGCCGACCTTGTCGAGCACGCCGACAAGGAGCACGGCTGCGCCAGGCTGAGCGGAGGTCGCCGCGTCCGGAAGCCAGGTATGGAACGGCCACAGCGGCGCCTTGATAGCGAACGCGATGAAGAATCCGAGGAATAGCCACTTCTGCGTGGTCGGGCTCAGCGCCAGGTGAGTGAGCTGGCTGAACAGGAACGTGCCGTGGCTGCCGCCATGCAGCGAGTACACGTACAGCGCGATCACCGCCACCAGCATGAGCAGCCCGCCCAGCAAGCTGTACAGCAGGAACTTCACTGCCGCATACTGCCGCTGGCCAACCCCGAAGCTGCCGATCATGAAGTACATCGGCACCAGCATGGCCTCGAAGAAGACGTAGAACAGGAATACGTCGGTGGCGGCGAAGACACCGATCATCATGGTCTCCAGCACCAGCATCAGCTCGAAGTACGTCTTCGCGCTGCGCCTGCGCGAGGTGCCGCGATGCGCGGAATCGTCGCTGCCGGCCGGGCTGTCAGCCACCGCGGCGTCGCTGCTCGCCGCAGCGCCCGCTCCGGTGCCGGCGATGGCAGCGCCGTCCTCGACATCGTTCCAGGAAGCCAGCACGACGACAGGCATCAAGATGACGGTCATGACGATCAGGACGAGCGCGATTCCGTCCACGCCGACTGCGTAGTGCACGCCGAATTGCGGGATCCACTGATAGATCTGCTGGAACTGGAACCTGGGTCCGCCGGGCTTGAACTGGACGGCCATCGCGATGGTGACGGCCAGCGTTGCCAGCGAGGCGACCAGGGCGATCCGCTTCACCAGCAGGTCGCGAGCACGCCGCTCGGCCGGGCTGCCGGGCGCCGACCTGCCGGGAGTCAGCGCGATCGCGACCGCGCCGACCAGCGGGATGGCGCCCGCTACGGTCAGCCAGGGAAAATTGCTCATCAGATCTGCAGCCTCACCAGCTCTAGAGTCTTACCAGCAGGAGCGCGCCGACCAGCAGCACCGCACCAAGCAGCATGGACAGCGCGTACGAGCGGACAAACCCCGATTGCAGCTTGCGCATCCGGCCGGATGTGCCGCCGAAGGTGGCCGCCACCGTATTCACCAGGCCATCCACGCCCCGGTTGTCGAAGTACACCGACAGCCTGGTCAGCCACTGGCCAGGCCGCATCAGCAGCGACTCGTTGATCGCGTCGCCGTACAGGTCCTTCCGCGCGGCCACCGTGACCGGGCCTGCTGCCGGCGCGGTGACCGGTACCTCGCGGCGGCCGTACATCACCCAGGCAATCGTTATCCCGATGGCAGCCAGCACCAGCGCAGCCACGCCCGCCCTGGTCCAGATGCCGTGCATGGTCGGCGGTACTCCAGTCACCGGGCCCAGGAAGTTCAGCAGCCGGTTGCCGAGGATCAGGAAGCCGCCGGCCGCGACTGAGCCGATGGCGAGGATGATCATGGGCGAGGTCATGATCGGCGGCGCCTCGTGCGGATGCACCTTGTCGTCCCAGCGCCGCTCGCCCAGGAAGGTCATGAACATCACCCGGGTCATGTAGAACGCGGTGATGCCAGCCCCGATCAGGGCAGCGCTGCCCAGCAGGGCTCCCTTGGTGCCACCCGCGGCGAATGCCGCGTCGATGATGGGATCCTTGGTGAAGAACCCGGATAGCGGCGGGACGCCGATAATAGCCAGGTAGCCGAGCCCGAACGTGACGAAGGTGATCGGCATCGCCCTGCCGAGGCCACCGAAGCGGCGCATGTCGACCTCGTCGTCCATCTCATGCTTGACCGAGCCGGCACCGAGGAACAGTCCCGCCTTGAAGAAACCGTGCGCGATCAGGTGCGCAATCGCGAACACGTAACCGGCGGGGCCGAGGCCGGCTGCCAGCATCATGTAGCCGATCTGGCTCATGGTGGAGCCAGCCAGCGCCTTCTTGATGTCGTCCTTGGCACAGCCGATAACCGCACCGAACAGCAGCGTCACCGCGCCGACGATGGCAACCGCAAGCCGGGCATCGGCGGTCAGGTTGAAGATCGGCGCGGACCTGACGATCAGGTAGACGCCAGCGGTGACCATCGTCGCGGCGTGAATCAGCGCGGACACCGGCGTCGGGCCTTCCATGGCGTCCAGCAGCCACGATTGCAACGGCACCTGAGCGGACTTGCCGCAGGCGCCAAGCAGCAGCAGCAATCCGATGGCCGTGACGACACCGTGGCTCGCGGCCGGCACGGCCTTGAAGACCCCGGTGAACGTCACGGTACCGAACTGGGCGAACATCAGCATGATGGCCAGCGACAGGCCGACGTCGCCCACCCTGTTCGCGATGAATGCCTTCTTGGCCGCCACCGCGGCGGCCGGCTTGTACTGCCAGAAGCCGATCAGCAGGTAGGAAGCAAGGCCTACGCCCTCCCAGCCCGCGTACAGCACAAGATAGTTGCTGCCGAGTACCAGCAGCAGCATCGCCGCCAGGAACAGGTTCATGTAGCCGAAAAACCGCCGCCGGTCCGGGTCGTGAGACATGTAGCCGACGGCAAAGATGTGAATGAGCGATCCGACGCCGGTGATGAGCAGCACGAAGCAGATGGACAGCTGGTCGAGCCGCAACCCGAGCGGGATCTGGAACCGGCCGACGTTGATGAACTGGTAGAGGACCAGCTCACGCGACCGCTGCCCGGCAGGGTAGCCCAGCATCTGGATATAGGCCGCGACCGCATAGCCGAATGCGAGCACCGGCATTGCCACGCCGATCAGGTGGCCGAATGAGTTAGTCCGCTTGCCGCCCAGCAGCAGGATGGTCGCGCCCGCTAGCGGCAACGCGAGCAGCAGCCAGGCGGCGTCCTGGATCCCGGTTGCGTGCAGGCTCGCCAGTGACTGCGACGACTGGGCCTGCGAAGACAACGCGGCGGTCGCAGACACGAGCGCACTGTGGACTGAGCCGGTCATGGCTCCCTTTCGTTCAGTACTTCATCAGGTTCGCGTCGTCCACCGACGCGGACCTGCGGGCGCGGAAGATGGCGGTGAGGATCGCCAGGCCAACGACGACCTCGGCAGCGGCCACCACCATCACGAAGAAGGCGATGACCTGCCCGTCGAGCGAGTTATGCATCCGGGCGAAGGTGACGAACGCCAGGTTGGCCGCGTTGAGCATGAGCTCGACGCACATGAAAACCACGATCGCGTTGCGCCGGACCAGGACGCCAACCGCACCGATCACGAACAAGATCACCGACAGCGCGATGAAGTGAGCCGGGCTCACCATTACTGGTCACCTGCTTCCTGGCCGGGCGGCAATGCCGACTCCGTCCCGGCGGCTGGCTGCCCGCCGGCGGCTGGCGGCAGCCCGCTGCGAGCGGCGTGCTGGTCAGCAGGGACTGCTACGCCCGACAGCACCGGACTGACCGACAGCTCGGACTGGCTGCCATCGGGCAGCAACGCGGGCATGTGCACCGCGTTGTGCCTGGCGTAAGTGCCGGGTCCCGGCAGCGGCGTGGGGCGGCCGCTGGCGACCCGCCGGGCGGCCAGCAGGCGCTGAGTCGCCTTAGGCCCGGTGCGCTCCCGGTGCGCCAGCACCATCGCGCCGACGGCCGCGGTTATGAGCAGCGCGCTGGTGATCTCGAACGGGTACAGATACCTGGTGAAGATCAGGTTGGCCAGCGCCGTCACGTTCGCGTTGCCGAACTTCGCCGAGACAGGCCGGGCGGGGCCGATAGCAGCATGGCCAACAACCAGTGCGAGCAGCACCAGCAGCCCGATGCCCCCGATTGCCGCCCACAGACGCTGGCCCCTGATGGTCTCGATGACCGAGTCGGCCGAGCTGATGCCGACGATCATCAGCACGAAGAGGAACAGCATCAGCACGGCGCCGGTGTAGACGATGACCTGGACGAACGCCAGGAACGGCGCGCCCAGCATCGCGTACAGCACGGCCAGCGACAGCATCACGACGGCGAGCAGCATCGCGCAGTGCACCGCCTTGCGGGCGAGCACCATGCCAAGAGCGGCCGCCACCGAGATGATCGCGAGCACCCAGTAGGCCACCAGCCTCGTCGTCTCGGCCGCAGGCCCGGCCAGCACGATGGGATGTGTCACTGTTCGTCTCCCGCCTGCGCTGACGTCCCCGGCGCGGCCGGTCCGCTGGCGGCCAGTCCTGCACGGGACCTTCCTGCACCGGGCTGCGCGTGCTGGCCTCGGGCTCGCTTGCCGCGAGCATCGCGCCTAGCTGGTAATAGTCCTCTTCGGACTCGCCCAGCCGCATGGGATGCGGTGGCGACTCCATGCCTGGCTGCAGCGGAGCGACGAGCTGCTCCTTGGTCCAGATCAGGCTCTCCCGGCTGTCATCGGCCAGCTCGTAGTCGTTGGTCATGGTGAGCGCCCTGGTGGGGCAGGCCTCGATGCAGAGCCCGCACAGGATGCAGCGCAGGTAATTGATCTGGTAAACGCGCCCGTACCGCTCGCCTGGCGAGTAGCGCTCCTCCGCTGTGTTGTCCGCGCCCTCGACGTAGATCGCGTCGGCGGGGCAGGCCCATGCGCACAGCTCGCAGCCGATGCACTTCTCCAGGCCGTCCGGCCATCTGTTCAGCTGATGCCGACCGTGGAAACGGGGCGCTGTGGGCAGCTTTTCCTCGGGGTACTGGACGGTATCGACCTTCCGGAACATCTGCCGGAAGGTGACGCCGAACCCCTTGACGGAGTTGAGGAACTCAGGCACCGGTGCCCTCCTTCGGGTGCCCGCCCGGATGTCCGTCGCGAGCGCCATCGTCGCCGCTGACGCCGGCCAGCACTGGCTGCCCGGCGCTCGCCAGGCCCACGCCGTGGTAGTGCGGCAAGTCCAGCGCCGGGGTCGGGAACGGAACCGCCGGTTCCGCTGCCGGGGCCGGGCCGGCTTCCGCCGCCTCCTCGGCCAGCGCCGCCTGGCGCTCAGCGCGCTGCCCGGCCGACTCCCACCGCCACAGCAGCAGCAAGATCACTAGCACGATAGCGCCCGCGACCAGGTAGACACCGGTGCTGCCGCCCTGCCGCCGGTACACCCTGGCGGTGGCGACCACCAGGGTCCAGCCGAGCGCTAGCGGGATGAGCACCTTCCAGCCCAGCTTCATCAGCTGGTCGTAGCGAATCCGGGGCAGCGATCCGCGCAGCCAGAAGAAGAAGAAAATGAACACGATCACCTTGCCGAGGAACCACAGCACCGGCCACCAGCCGCTGTTCGCCCCGGACCAGACCGACAGCGGCCATGGCGCCCGCCAGCCGCCGAGGAACAGCGTCGTAGCCAGCGCGGACACCGTGATCATGTTGACGTACTCGGCAAGCTGGCCGATCGCGAACTTCAGCGAGGAGTACTCGGTGTGGTAGCCGCCGACGATCTCGCCCTCGCCCTCGGGCAGGTCGAACGGGAGCCGGTTGGTCTCGCCGACCATCGTGACGATGTAAATCAGGAAGGACGGAAGCAGCAGGATCGCGAACCACGAGGGCCAGTGCCAGATGACGCCGAACAGGTGGAACTCCGGCCCGTGTATCTGCGCGGCCACGATCTGCGAGGTCGACAGCGAGTGGGCGTACAGGAACACCGGCACGAAAGCCAGGCCCATCGCGATTTCGTAGCTGATCACCTGCGCGGACGAGCGCAAGCCGCCGAGCAGGGAGTAGGGCGACTGAGCCGACCAGCCGGCCAGCACGATTCCGTACACGCCCAGCGAGCTCATCGCCAGCACCAGCAGAACCGCTACCGGCAGGTCGGTGAGCTGCAGCGGTGTCCTGACGCCGAAAATCGAGACGATCGGTCCCCACGGGATGACCGCGAACGTAATAAACGCGGGAATGGCCGAGACCGCCGGGGCCACGAAGAACAGCACCCTGTCCACGCCGCGCGGGAAGATGTCCTCTTTCAGCGCCAGCTTGATGCCGTCCATCAGGGACTGCAGCAGGCCGAACTTTCCGGCCCGGTTCGGACCGGGCCGCTGCTGCATCCGGCCGATGATGCGGCGCTCGGCCCAGATCGCGATCAGCGTGCCGAGCATCAGGAACACGAAGATGATGAGGACCTTCAGGATCACGAGCCACCACGGATCGTGACCGAAGCTGGCCAGCGTGGGTACGTTCGAGACCCCGGCGGGAGCCGGAGAGGATGCCAGCCCCGTCATTCCGCGCTCCTCAGCGATACCTGGGTGCCGTGGCCGGCGCTGAGCTGGCGGCGAACGGAGCTGCCTGCTGAGTTGGCAGGCAGCCAGACGACCCGGTCAGGCATATCGGCGATCTCCACGGGAACGGTTACTGCGCCGTGGCCGGTTGCCACGGTTACCTTGCCGCCATCTGCCGTGCCGGCCTCGGCGGCGGTCGCCGCCGACATGCGTGCGACGGCTGCGCGCGCCGTACCCGCGAGATTAGGCTCGCCATCCTGCATCCGGCCGGCGTTGAGCAGATTATGCCAGGTAGCCAGGAGCGCTTGGCCCGCGCCCGGATGCTGCAGCGCATTGCCCGTACCGGCGGTGGGCGCGGCTGGTGCATCCGCCAGCGCGTGGTCCGGGCTGCCGGTGGCCGGCGACAAGGCCGCCGACTGGCTCAGCATGGTGAGCTCGCGGCGCGCCGACGCCGTGTCGGGCAGGCCCAGGTGCACGTCCATCTCGTCGGCGAGCGCTGCCAGCACGTCAAGGTCGGCGCGCGCGCCCGGCACCGCCAGCGCGGCGGTGAAGGAGCCCGGACGGCCTTCCCAGTTCACGAAGGTGCCCTGCTTTTCCGCTACAGCGGCGACCGGGAAGACGACGTCTGCTCGGTCGGTGACGGGGCTCACCCGCAATTCCAGGCTGACCACGAAACCGGCCGACTCGATCGCCGCAAGCGCGGCGGCCGGGTCCGGCAGGTCGTCCGGGTCTACCGCGCCGATCAGCAGCGCCTCGATGTCGCCGCTAGCCGCCGCGGCCAGGATCTCGCTGGTACTGAAGCCGGGGTCGGCGGGGAGTGAGCTCACCCCCCAGGCCCGGGCCAGCTCGCCGGTGACTTCGGGCTGGCCGATCCGGCGGCCGCCCGGCAGCAAGTTCGGCAGCGCGCCGGCCTCGATCGCGCCGCGCTCACCAGCCCGGCGCGGGATCCAGCCCAGCTTCGCGCCGGTCCGCGCGGCTAGCCTGGCGGCGGCGGACAGCGCGCCGGGCACCTCGGCCAGTCGTTCTCCGACCAGGATCACGGCGCCCGGCCGCCGCAGCCCGCGAGCCGCGGCAACGCCGTCGTCAGCCTGGTCCGCCAGCGCCGTGAGCGCCGCAGCCTCGGCGCCGGGCACGGTCGGCAGCAGCACCCCGGACAGCTTCCGCAGGCCGCTGCTGGCGAGGGCAGCCAGCGAGTAGACCGTCGTGGTGCCCGCTCGCGTCGCCTTGCGCAGCCGGAGGAACACGATCGGGCATTCCTCCTCGGGCTCGAACCCGGCTAGCAGCACCGCGGGTGCCCGGTCGAGCGCGGCATAGCTGACGCCCGGCCGCCCGGCCACCTGCCCGGCCAGGAACTGTAGTTCCTCCGCCGAGTGCGGCCTGGCCCGCATATCGATGTCGTTACTGGCGAGGGCGACCCGGGCGAACTTGGCGTAGGCGTAGGCGTCCTCCAGCGTCAGCCGGCCACCGGGCAGCACGCCCGCGCGGCCGCGCGCGGCCAGCAATCCGCGCGCCGCGGCATCCAGGGCCTCCGGCCAGGACGCCGGCTGCAGCACCCCGTCAGCGTCGCGGACCAGCGGTGACACCAGCCGGTCCGGCTCGGTGGCGTAGGTGAAGGCCCACCTGCCCTTGTCGCAATTCCACTCTTCGTTGACCTGGGGCTCGTTCCCGGCCAGCCGCCTGGTGACAGCACCCCTTCGGTGGTCGGTGCGCTGACGGCAGCCAGCCGCGCAGTGCTCGCACACGCTCGGCGTCGACACGAGGTCGAATGGCCGGGCCCGGAACCGGTAGGACGCACCGGTGAGCGCTCCGACCGGGCAGATCTGCACGGTGTTGCCGGAGAAGTAGGAGTCGAACGGCACGCCGTCGGCCACGCCGACCTGCTCCTGCGGCCCGCGCTGGATCAGCTCGATCTGCGGGTCGCCGGCGATCTGGTCCGCGAACCGGGTGCACCGGGCGCACTGCACGCACCGCTCCCGGTCGAGCAGCACCTGGGCGGACAACGCGATCGGCTTAGGGAACGTGCGCTTGGTGCCGGTGAACCTGGTCTCGCCCTGCCCGGTAGACATGGCCTGGTTCTGCAGCGGGCACTCGCCGCCCTTGTCGCACATCGGGCAATCGAGCGGGTGATTGACCAGCAGCAGTTCCATGATGCCGCGCTGTGCCTTCTCCGCCACGGGTGACGTCAGCTGGGTGCGCACTACCATGCCGTCGGTGACCGTGGTAGTGCACGACGCTGGCGGCTTCGGCTGACCCTCGACGTGCACCAGGCACTGGCGGCAGGCACCCACGGGAGCCAGCAGCGGGTGGTCACAGAACCTGGGGATCTGAATGCCGAGCTGCTCGGCGGCGCGGATGATCAGCGTGCCCTTGGGCACCATGAACTCGAAACCGTCGATGGTCACGGTGACGCCATCCGGCGGCTTGACCAGTTCGGCGCCGGCTGACCCCGGAGCCGAAGGATCGGGTGCGGTCGCTGGCTGCTGCACTGTCATCGGGCCGACTCCAGCGCAAAGAGCGTCGACGCGGCCGGATCGAACGGGCAGCCGCCGATCCGCTGGTGCTCGAGGTACTCGCCCCGGAAGTAGGTGATTGAGGAGGCGACCGGCGCCTGGATCGAATCGCCGAGTGCGCAGAACGACCGGCCGGTGATGTTGTCGCAGATGTCGAGCAGCTTGTCCAGGTCGGCCTCGCTGCCCTGACCGCGCTCAAGCTGGTCCAGAATCTGCACCACCCACCAGCTGCCCTCGCGGCACGGTGTGCACTTGCCGCACGACTCGTGCTCGTAGAACTGGATCCAGCGCAGCACCACCCGCACCACGCAGGTGGTCTCGTCGAACAGCTGCAGGGACCTGGTCCCGAGCATCGATCCGGCCGCGGCCACCGACTCGTAGTCCAGCGGCACGTCCAGGTGCTCGTCAGTGAACAGCGGCGTGGACGATCCGCCGGGCGTCCAGAACTTCAGCCGGTGCCCGGCGCGGATGCCGCCGGCCAGCTCCAGCAACTGCCGCAGCGTGGTGCCCAGCGGCGCCTCGTACTGGCCCGGTGTCGTCACATGACCAGACAGCGAGAAGATCCCGAAGCCCTTGGACTTCTCGGTGCCGAAGGCGGCGAAGTCAGCGGCGCCGTGCCCAAGGATGTACGGCACGGTAGCGATCGACTCGACGTTGTTGACCACGGTCGGGCAGGCGTACAGTCCGGCCACCGCCGGGAAGGGGGGCTTGAGCCGGGGCTGGCCGCGCATTCCCTCCAGCGAGTCGAGCAGCGCAGTCTCCTCGCCACAGATGTAGGCGCCCGCGCCGGCATGCACGACGATGTCGACGCTCAGATCGGAGCCGAGGATCCTGGCACCCAGATAGCCAGCGTCTCGTGCCTCCGCGACGGCGTACTGCAGCCGCCTGATCACGTGCAGGACCTCACCGCGAACGTAGACGAAAGCCTTCTCTGCCCTGATCGCGTAGCAGGCAATGATCATGCCCTCGATCAGCGCCTGCGGATTGTTGAGCAGGGTCGGCATGTCCTTGCATGCGCCAGGCTCCGACTCGTCGGCGTTGACCACCAGATAGTGCGGCTTGCCGTCGCCCTGCGGGATGAAGCCCCACTTCAGCCCGGTCGGGAAGCCCGCGCCGCCGCGACCGCGCAGGGCCGAGTCCTTCATCGTTTGGATGACCTGATCGGGCGTCATGGCCAGCGCCCGCGGCAGCGCGCTATACCCGCCTGCCTGCTTGTACGCCGCCAGCGTGAAGGAGTCCGGTTCGTCCCAGTGCGCGGTGAGCTCGGGAGTCAGGATGGTTGTCACGGCCGCCTTCCCGCAGCGTCGCTGGTACCGCCTTCGGGGGTCCAGCCTTGTTCCTTGGCTTTCCGAAGTCCGGCCAGCGAGGGGTCGCCCGCGGTGCGGCCGGCTGCGCCTTGTCCATCGGGGAAGCCGGCCAGGATCCGGCCTGCCTGGCGCCAGGTGCACAGCTCTGGCGCACCACGGGTTGGCGCCGCCGCTCCGCCCGAGCGCAGGTTGTCGACCAGCTCCCTGGCCTTGGCCGGGGTCATGTTGTCGAAGAACTCCCAGTTCACCATCACCACCGGGGCGTAATCGCACGCCGCGTTGCACTCCAGGTGCTCAAGGCTCACGGTGCCGTCGGGAGTGGTCTCATCGTTGCCGATGCCCAGGTGATCCTTCAGGTCGGCGAAGATCGCATCGCCGCCCATGACCGCGCACAGCGCGTTCGTGCACACGCCCACGTGATAGTCGCCGGCCGGCTTGCGCTTGTACATCGTGTAGAAGGACACGACGCCGGTGACATCGGCCTGACTGAGACCGAGCTGGCTAGCGCAGAACTCGATTCCGTCTTCCGACACATAGCCCTCTTCGGCCTGCACCAGGTGCAGCAGCGGCAGCAGGGCCGACCGCGTCCTGGGATATCTGCCGATGATCTCGGCGGCTTGGGGTGCAAGCCGGGCGCGTGCTTCCTCGCTCAGCGCCATTACCTGTCCACGCCCCCCATCACGGGATCGATGCTGGCGACCGCGGCGATGATGTCGGCTACCAGGCCGCCCTCGCTCATCACGGACACCGACTGCAGGTTGGTAAAGGACGGGTCCCGGAAGTGGATCCGGTACGGCCGGGTGCCACCGTCACTGACGGCGTGGCAGCCAAGCTCGCCGCGCGGCGACTCGACGGCCGCGTATACCTGCCCGGCCGGCACCCGGAACCCCTCGGTGACCAGCTTGAAGTGGTGGATCAGCGCCTCCATCGACTGGCTCATGATGTGCGCGATGTGGTCAGGTGAGTTGCCCATCCCGTCCGGGCCGAGCGCCAGCTTGGCGGGCCAGCCGATCTTGGGATCGCCGATCATGACCGGATCGGCAGGCCGCCGGGGCGTGGCGAGCCGGTCCACGCACTGGCCGATGATCCGCAGTGACTGGTCGAGCTCGTCCATCCGGACCAGGTACCTGCCGTAGGCGTCCGCGCTGGTCTGCACTGGCACGTCGAACTCATAGCTGTCGTAGCCGCAGTACGGCTGACTCTTTCGCAGGTCCCACGGGAGCCCTGCGGCGCGCAGCATCGGCCCGGTGACGCCGAGCGACATGCAGCCAGTCACGTCCAGGTGGGCGATGTTCTTGGTCCTGGCGATAAAGATCGGGGCAGCGTCGAAGAGTGCCCGGATCTCGCCGAGCAGTCCTGGCATCACCCGCAGGTACTCGCGGAGCCGCTCGATCGCGCCGGACGGCAGGTCCATCGAGACGCCACCGGGCCGGATGTACGCATGGTTCATCCGCAGGCCGGTGATGAGCTCGAACAGGTCGAGCGTCTTCTCCCGCTCGCGCATCCCGTACAGGAAGACGCTCGTCGCGCCGAGCTCAAGGCCCATCGTGCCGACCGCGGTGAGATGCGAGGAGATCCGGTTCAGCTCCATCATCAGGACCCGGATGACGGTGGCCCGTTCGGGAATCTCCGCTTCGATGCCGAGCAGTTTCTCTACTGCGAGGCAGTAGGCGGTCTCGTTAAACAGCGGGGACAGGTAATCCATCCGGGTGCAGAACGTCGTCCCCTGTGTCCAGGTACGGAACTCCATGTTCTTCTCGATGCCGGTATGCAGGTAACCGATCACCGGCCGTAGCTCGGTGACGGTCTCGCCATCGAGAGTGAGGATCAGTCGCAGCACCCCGTGTGTCGACGGGTGCTGCGGGCCCATGTTGACGACCAGGCGCTCGTCGCTGGACTGCTCGCCGGCCGCCGCGGCTGCGGCAACGACTTCATCCCAGTCCTCGCCGCCGACGTGGTAAACGCGGCCCTGGTCATACTCGTCTTGCGCACCCGAGGCAGTAGCGCCGCGGGCCTGATGGTCAGCCGGGGCGGTCATTCGTAAGACCTCCGCTCGTCCGGCGGCGGGATGGTCGCGCCGCGATACTCCACTGGGATGCCACCAAGCGGGTAGTCCTTCCGCTGCGGGTGACCCCGCCAGTCATCGGGCATCTCGATCCTGGTCAGCGCCTGGTGCCCATCGAAGATCAGGCCGAAGAAATCCCAGGTCTCGCGCTCGTGCCAGTCGCAGGTGGGATAAATGCCGGTGACGGACGGGATATGCGGATCGGCATCCGGGACAGTGACCTCGACCCGTAGCCGGCGGTTGTGGGTGATCGACAGCAAGTGGTACACCGCGTGCAGTTCTGCGCCAGTCTCGGCCGGGTAGTGCACGCCGGAGACACCGAGGCACAGCTCAAACGCGAGCGACGGGTCGTCCCGCAACCGCGACGCCACCGTCAGCAAGTGCTCTCTGCGCACATAGAAGGTCAGGTCGCCGCTGCTGACAACAACCTGCTCCACCGCGTCATCGAAACTCGCGCCCGCCCCCGCCAGCGCACTGGCCAGCGCATCGGCTACGTCATCGAAATAGGAGCCGTACGGGCGCGGGCTAGCCAGCCGTGGCGCCCTGCGCACCTGGAGCCCGCCATAACCCGAGGTGTCGCCGGTCGAGCCGGAGCCGAACATGCCGGCCCGGGCCACTGGCTCGGCCAGCCGGTCCTGGCCTGCTACCGCAGCCGGGTCAGGCACCGAACCCTGACCCTGAGCCGCCTCATCCGGTCCGGTCACTGAGCCATCCCCTGCTGCGATGGTGCGGCGCCGTCGTGCAGCAGCGGCAGGCGACGGAGTCTGGCCTGCTCAAGCTCGGTGACCTCGCGCTCCCGGTTCACGCCCAGCTTCATGTTCTGGATCTTGTCGTGCAGCTTGAGGATGGCGTCTAGCAGCATCTCCGGGCGCGGCGGGCAGCCCGGCAGGTAGATGTCCACCGGAACGATGTGGTCGACGCCCTGCACGATGGCGTAGTTGTTGAACATGCCGCCGCTGGAGGCGCAGACGCCCATCGAGATGACCCACTTCGGGTCAGCCATCTGGTCGTAGATCTGCCGCAGCACCGGCGCCATCTTCTGGCTCACCCGCCCGGCCACGATCATCAGGTCCGCCTGGCGCGGCGTGTTCGAGGCCCGCTCCATGCCGAACCTGGCCAGGTCATGGCGCGGACCACCGGTGGCCATCAGCTCGATGGCACAGCAGGCGAGTCCGAACGTGGCCGGCCACACCGAGCTCTTCCTGGCATACCCGGCAAGCTTCTCGACCGTCGTCAGCAGCACGCCGGCTGGCAGTTTTTCCTCTAGTCCCATGCCTAATCCCACTCCAGGCCGCCGCGCCGCCAGACGTAGACGTACGCGACCAGTACCGTGGCAATGAAGGTGACCATCTCCACCAGCCCGAAGGCCCCGAGCCGGTCAAAGTAGACCGCCCACGGGTACA
The DNA here is from genome assembly GCA_963795265.1 of uncultured Actinomycetota bacterium. GTDB lineage: Bacteria > Actinomycetota > Actinomycetes > Streptosporangiales > Streptosporangiaceae > JAJYUU01. Next base: position 190,754 of record CAWCHF010000010.1, read on the forward strand.
AGAAGATGATCTCGATGTCAAAGACGATGAACAGCATCGCCGTCAGGTAGTACTTGACCGGGAACCGGATCCCGCTGGCCTGCCGAGTCGGCTCGATGCCGCACTCGTAGGCCTCGAGCTTCGCCCGGTTCCACCGCTTGGGACCGGAAACAGCGCCCAGGACCAGCGAGAAGACGGCGAACGCCGCCGCCAGCGCACCGAGTACCAGAATCGGTACATACAGGCTCATCGCTCCGCCACTCCCCTATCTCGGCTATGCCGCCGGCGTCATCTTAGACACCGCATTGATCAGCCGATCCACGGCGTCGCCACCTTTGGTTTCGGTGAGGTTGCCGAGGAACTTCATGGTGAAGCGCATCACCCACGGGCGCTTCACGCCGTGCCTGGTCGCGAACTGCATGAAGGATGGCTTACTGATCAGGTCGACGAAGACCCGGCCGAGCGTGTAATAGCCGCCATAGGCGTCCTTCAGCTGCGCCGGGTACGTCTGCAGCACCCGTTCGCGGCCGGCCGCAGTAGGCCGGGCCAGCGCCTGGGTGATCACCCGCGCCGCGATCTCACCGGACTCCAGTGCGTAGGCAATGCCCTCGCCGTTGAACGGGTTCACCATCCCGCCGGCGTCGCCTGCCAGCAGCAGGCCACGGGTGTAATGCGGTGTCCGGTTGAATCCCATCGGCAGCGCGGCACCCCGGACTGCCTGGGTCCTGTTCTCCTCGGTGAATCCCCATTCGGCGGGCATCGCTGCCAGCCACCGTCGCAACAGCGCCCGGTAGTCGATCTCCCCGAACCCGGTGGAGGAATTGAGCAGGCCAAGGCCGACGTTGGAGGTGCCGTCGCCCATGCCGAAGATCCAGCCATAGCCGGGCAGCAAGGTGGTGCCGTCCCACAGGTCAAGCCACGCTTCAAGATAATCATCGTTGTGCCGCGGGGACTTGTAGTACGTACGGACAGCCACGCCTAGCGGCCGGTCATCGCGCTTGTGCAGGCCCATCGATACCGACAGCCGGGACGAGTTGCCGTCCGCGGCCACGACCAGCCGCCCGTGATACTGCTGGCCGGATTTGGTAGTCACCCCGGTGATGCGGCCGGTCCTGTCATCGAGTACCGGCCCGGTGACCGTGACGCCCTCGGACAGCCGGGCGCCTGCCTTCTCCGCATGCCTGGCCAGAATCTGGTCGAAGTCCGTCCGGGTCCGGACCATGCCATAGCCGGGGTAGCTGGACAGGTCGGGCCAGTTAAGCTCGATCCGGCCGCCACCGCCGATGATCCGCAGGCCCTTGTTCCGGAGCCAGCCGTCGCGCTCTGCTGTCGGAACGCCCATCGAGGTGAGCGCCTTGACCGCGCGCGGCGTCAGGCCATCGCCGCAGACCTTCTCACGCGGGTAGCTGGTCTTCTCCAGCACCACGACGTCCAGCCCAGCGCTCGCCAGGTAGTACGCGACAGCCGAGCCCGCAGGCCCGCCGCCGACGACGATGACGTCCGCGCTGTCGGCAGGCTGCGCGGCTGCTCCGGCGCGGCTGGCCTGCCGTCCGCCGGGACGCGGCGCGCGAGTCCTGACTTCCCGAGGACCAGCGTCTCCCGCTCCCGCAAGCCCGGTGTCTGCGGGCTCAGCGCTTGCAGGCACCGTGGTGCCGTGCGCGGTATTAGTGCCGTCCTGGGGGGCCAAGTCTGGCGTGCCGGCTGGGGGTGATTGCTCGGTCACGGACCCGTCCTGACTGTCTTGTGAACCTCTTCACAAGAGCTTCCAAAGCTGCAGTCTAGTCCTGGCGAGTTCCCGGCAGGACGGGACCCCGCGTGCGGACCGGGAGCCAGCCGCGCGCGGACTGCGGCTTAGCCTGGACGCCGCGCCTCGTGCAGCGCGACGACGCCGAGGGTCAGGTTCCGCCAGCTCACTGCTGCCCAGCCGGCGGTGGCGACCTGACCCGCCAGGACGTGCTGCGGGGGCCAGTCCCTGATCGACTCGGCCAGGTACTCATAGGCCTCGGCGTTGCCGGACAACCGCCGGGCGACGACCGGCAATGCCCTGGTCAGGTACTGCTCGTACAGGGCGTTGAGCCTGGCCACCGGCAGATGGCTGAACTCGCAGATGACCAGGCGCCCGCCTGGCCGGGTTACCCGCAGCAGTTCGGTCAGCGCCTGGCCGGTATCAGCGACGTTCCGCAGCCCGAACGAGATCGTCACGGCGTCAAAGACTGCGTCGCGGAATGGCAGCGCAAGCGCATCGCCGGCCGCGAAGCTCAGCCCGCCGGCGGCCTGGCCGCACCGACCGAGAGCATGCCGAACGAGAAGTCACAGGCGACGCACCGCGCACCGGCCGACGTGAAGGTCCGTGCGGACGTTCCGGTGCCAGCCGCCAGGTCCAGCACCAGCTGGCCCGGCCCTGCCCCGACAGCCTTGGCTACTACCTTGCGCCAGTACCGGTCCATGCCCAGCGACAGCGCATCGTTCAGCACGTCGTAGCGGTCGGCCACCTTGTCAAACATGGCCGAGACTTCGGCGGGCTTCTTATCGAGCTGGGCTCGGGTCATGCGCCCAGCCTGGCATACCCGGCAGCCGCGGCTAGCGCGGGTGCGGCCACCCTGAGTGGCTCCCACCACGGCGCGGTTCGCGGCATACCAGCGCACCGTGTCCGCCAGCCCCGCAGAGAACCGGATCGCGGGCGCGTAGCCGAGCGCCCGCAGCGCGGAGTCGTCCAGCGAGTACCTGCGGTCGTGGCCGTGGCGATCGGTGACATAGTCCACTGCTTCCCAGCCGGCCCCGCAGGCCGCCAGCAGCATGCTCGTCAGCTCGGAGTTAACGAGCTCCACGTCACCGCCGATGTGATACACGCGGCCCGGCGTGCCTCGCTCCGCCGCCAGCTGGATGCCACGGCAGTGATCATCGACGTGCACCCACTCGCGGCTGGATCCCCCGTCGCCATAGAGCGGCACCCGCGCACCGTCCAGCAGGTTCGTGATGAACAGCGGGATTATCTTCTCTGGGTACTGATACCGGCCGTAGGTGTTGCAGCCGCGGGTGATGACCACGTCCAGGCCGTGGGTGCGGTGGTATGCGGCCGCGATCAGGTCACCGCCCGCCTTAGCGGCGGAATACGGCGAGCTGGGCTGCACCAGCGCGTCCTCGGCCCATGAACCTCGCTCGATCGATCCGTAGACCTCATCGGTCGAGACCTGGACGACTCGCGGCACGGCCGCGTCCAGGCATGCCTGCATGAGCGTCTGCACTCCGGCCACGTTGGTCGCCACAAACGGTGCCGCGCTCGCGATAGACCGGTCCACGTGGGTCTCGGCGGCGAAGTTGACGACCAGGTCGTGGCCGGGAACGAGGGCCGCCAGCAGCCCGGCATCGCAGATGTCGCCACGCACGAAAGTCAGGTCCGGATGGTCGGCTACCGGGCGCAAGTTCGCGAGATTGCCGGAGTACGTCAGCTTGTCCAGTACCGTTACGCGGGCGGCAGTGGTTCCCGGATAACCGCATGACAGCAGGGTGCGGACGTAATGCGAGCCGATGAAGCCGGCTCCGCCGGTTACCAGAATCCTCATGCCGCCACCACCCTGTCGGTCCGCCGGAATCGGCGCGGGCGGCACCAGCCGCTCAGTTATCGGTGATCATCGCCGCGCCGACCGTAGCGCTGGTGCCCTCGTCTATCAGGATCAGGCCGCCGGTCAGCCGGTTACGCGAGTAGGGGTCGCAGAACAGCGGCTGAGTTACCCGGAGGGTCACCCGGCCGATCTCGTTCAGCCGGAGTTCGCCAGCCTCCTCGTCGCGATGCAGCGTGTTGACGTCCAGTCGGTAGTGCAGGTCGCGGACGATGGCCTTGACCGTCCTGGTCGTGTGCTTGACGATCACGCGGCTGCCGTGCGTCAGCGCCTTGGTATCCGACATCCAGCACAGCATCGCTTCGATATCTTGGGTCGCGGTCGGCTGGTTGTGCGGCCGGCAGAACATGTCGCCCCGCGAAACATCCAGGTCGTCGGCAAGAAGCAGCGTCACCGACATGGGCGGGAAAGCCTCAGCCACCGGTCCGCGGGCGGTGTCGATGCGGCTGATCGTCGTGGTCAGGCCCGACGGAAGGTGCATGATCTCGTCGCCGACCTTGAGCACGCCGCCCGCTATCTGGCCCGCATAGCCGCGGTAGTCGTGCAGTTCCGGGTCGGTGGCCTGGTGCGGCCTGATGACGTACTGAACCGGGAACCGCACGTCGATGAGATTGCGGTCGGAGGCGATATGCACATGCTCAAGGTGATGCAGCAGCGACGGGCCGTCATACCACTGCATGTTGGCGGACCGCTGAACTACGTTGTCGCCGTGCAGCGCCGAGATGGGGATGAAGGTCAGGTCGCCGATCTCCAGTTTGGCGGCGAACGCCGTGAACTCCTCGACGATCCGGTCGAAGACCTCGGCACTGTAATCGACAAGGTCCATCTTGTTGACCGCGAGCACCAGGTGCGGGACCCGGAGCAACGTGGCCAGGAACGCGTGCCTGCGGCTCTGCTCGGTCAGGCCGTTGCGCGCGTCGACCAGCACGATGGCCAGGTCAGCGGTGGAGGCGCCGGTGACCATGTTGCGGGTGTACTGGATGTGGCCAGGCGTGTCGGCGATGATGAATTTGCGCCGCGGCGTGGCGAAATAGCGGTAGGCCACGTCGATGGTGATGCCCTGCTCGCGCTCGGCACGCAGCCCATCGGTGAGCAGCGCGAGGTTGGTGTACTCCTCGCCGCGTTCCTTGCTGGTCCGCTCGACGGCGGCCAGCTGGTCTTCGAAGATCGCCTTGGAGTCGAAGAGCAGCCGGCCGATGAGCGTGCTCTTGCCGTCGTCCACCGACCCCGCCGTGGCCAGGCGCAGGATGTCCATGTGCCGGGCAGCCTCGGCCGGGTTGCCGTGATCTGCGTGCATGGCCGTCATCAGAAGTAACCCTCCCGCTTGCGGTCTTCCATCGCCGACTCGCTGGCCCGGTCATCAGCTCGGGTCTGGCCGCGTTCGGTGATCCTGGTAGCGGAGATCTCCGCGATCACGTCGTCCACCGTCGTGGCGGTGGACGCGACCGCTCCTGTGCACGTCATGTCGCCCACTGTCCGGTACCGGACTCTGGCCTCGAACAACGGCTCGTCCTCCAGCCTGGTGACGAACTCGTTGTCGGCGAGCAGGATGCCGTCGCGCTCGAAGACCAGCCGCGTGTGCGCGAAGTAGATGGACGGGATCTCCAGCTGTTCCCTGGCGATGTAGTGCCAGATGTCCAGCTCAGTCCAGTTCGACAGCGGGAAAACCCGGATGTGCTCGCCGCGCCTGATCCTGGTGTTGTAGACGTTCCACAGCTCCGGCCGCTGGTTCTTCGGGTCCCACTGGCCGAATTCGTCCCGGAAGGAGAACACCCGTTCCTTCGCCCTGGCCCGTTCCTCATCGCGGCGCGCCCCGCCGAAGGCGGCATCGAACTTGTGCTCGGCCAGTGCATCCAGCAGCGGAATGGTCTGCAGCTTGTTCCTGCTCGCCCACCGGCCGGATTCCTCCACGACCTTGCCGGCGTCGATGGCGTCTTGCACCGATGCGACGACCAGCCGGGCACCTAGCTCGGCCACCCGCTGATCCCGGAACTCGAGCACTTCGGCGAAGTTGTGACCAGTGTCGACGTGCATGACCGGGAACGGGATCTTGGCCGGCCAGAACGCCCGTTCGGCGAGCGCCAGCATCACGATCGAGTCCTTGCCCCCGGAGAACAGCAGCACTGGCCGCTCGAACTCGGCGGCAACCTCGCGCATGATGTGGATCGACTCAGCCTCAAGGACATCCAGCTGAGACATCAGGTAGTCGGTGCGGCTCGGTGCCATCAGGAAAGCTCCGGATCCCTGGCTCGGATTGTGTGCGGATTGGCTCGGGGCTGGCGGATTACGTACCTACCCTGCCCGGCTATCGTGCTGTGCGCTGCCAATCGCAGACAGTAGCTGGTCAGCGCACTCTACCGGACAAATGAGGATATCAGGTACCGACGGGTTCGGCTGGTTGTACCGCAGCGCTGAGCCGTCGATCCTGGACGCATGCAGCCCGGCTGCCCTGGCAACGGCTACCGGCGCCGCGGAGTCCCACTCGTACTGACCACCGCTGTGCACGTAGGCATCCGCCTGGCCGGTGATGACGGCAGCCACCTTCGCCCCCGCCGACCCCATGGGGACCAGTTCAGCTCCCAGCTCGCCTGCCATCTTCTGCACGAACTCGGGCGGACGTGACCTGCTGACCAGCACCCGCATCGGTGCCTGCACCTGGCGGTCCGGGCGGCTGGGCTCGGCGGTGCTCAGCACGCGGTCCTGGGCGGGCAGTGCAACCGCGCCCGCGACCAGGTCACCGTCCTGCCAGAGGGCCACATGCACGGCCCAGTCGGCGCGGCCGGGCTCGCCGAACTCCCTGGTGCCGTCGAGCGGATCGATGATCCAGACCCGGCGTGCGGACAACCGGCCAGCGCTATCGGCCGCCTCCTCGGAGAGCACCGCGTCGCCGGGCCGGAGCCGCTGCAGCTCCGCAGCCAGGAACTCCTGCGACCGCAGATCGCCTTGCCGGCGTATCTCCGCGGCATCCGCGGACGCGGCAGCTGGCACATCCCCGCTGCCCGCCGTCGAATAACCCGCGGCTGCCCGCAGGCTGAGCAAAAGCTGGCCAGCGGACGAAGCCAGGTCACGAGCCAGCAAGTCATCGCCGGGAAAGACCACGCACTCTCCATCCGGGAAGCGGCACCTTGGCCGCCAGCTCAGTAGGTGCGCGCCGCTTGCCCGTCGCGAACTGACGCTGCCACGAAGTGGCAGCTGCCTGCGCGCCAGAGGTCATGATACCCGCTGTTCACGACTCACCGCTGCGGCTGCCGATGAGCCCACCGCTGCCGAGCAGCGCGACCGCGGCTGGCTAATCACTGGCCGGGTGGAATGCGTTCTGCGCGGCGTCCAGGCCACGGGCTAGCAGCGTCGCCGTCGCGTCAGCGGCCCTGGCCAGCACGAACGGCAGTTCCTTCTGCTCGGCTGCGGAGAAGTTGCGCAGCACGTAGTCGGCGGGATCCATCCGGCCTGGCGGCCGCCCGATGCCGATCCTGACCCGGTGGTAGTCCCTGGTGCCGAGCGCAGCGGTTATCGAGCGCAGCCCGTTATGACCGTTGTCGCCGCCACCGAGCTTCAGCCGCACGGTGCCGAACGGAAGGTCGAGCTCGTCATGCACCACCACGATACGATCCGGCGCGATCTTGTAGTACGCGCGCACGGCCGCGACCGGACCGCCGGACACGTTCATGAAGCTGTTCGGCTTGGCGAGCACCGCCGGAACGCCGGATACCACCGCAGCCGCCGTCATTGCCCGTGACCTGTCCCGCCTGAAGCTTGCCCTGGCGTCTGCCGCCAGCACGTCGCAGCACATGAAGCCGACGTTATGCCGGTTGCCCGCATACTGCGGGCCTGGATTACCCAGGCCAGCTATCAGCCAGCGATCGTCGGCCACTGTCGGCAGGCTCGGCCGTCACCGTGCACCGCACTGGCACGCGGGCTGCGGGCCAGGTTAGCGAGCACGACTCAGGACGCATCCCCGGCTGGCTCAGCCGGTGCACTGTCAGCGGCTGCCTCAGTCTCAGCAGGCTGCCCGGCCGCGGCTGCGGCCTCAGCGGTGGGCTCGGCGGCCTCGGCCTCGGGCAGGCCAAGGTCGGCCTCGAGCTGCTCAGCAGTCGGCGCAGCAAGCACGTGCACGACGAGCGTCTCGGGCTCGACAGCAAGCGATACTCCGCGTGGCAGTGTCAGGTCACCGGCGTGCACCGAGTCGCCGATCCGCATGCCCGCAATGCTGACCTCGATGCCAGGCGGGATGTTGGTGGCCTCTGCCTCCACGGAGATCTGCACGAGCTGCTGGTCAAGCAGGCCGTCCGGGCCGATCTCACCGACCAGGGTCAGCGGCACATCGACGGTGACCTTCTCGCCGCGACGGACCAGCAGCAGGTCGACGTGCTCCACGTAGCCCTTGATCGGGTCCCGCTGAACCGCCTTCGGCAAGGCCAGCTCGGCCCCGCCGGGCAGGCCCTCGAGCCTGATCAGGACGTTGGCGGTGCGCAGCGCCAGCAGCACGTCGTGGCCGGGCAGCGTGAGGTGCCGCGGCTCCGCGTGGTGGCCGTACAGAACGGCGGGAACCCGGCCGGCGCTCCTGGTACGGCGAGCCGGACCTTTGCCGAACTCCGTCCGTGGCTGCGCGTCGATACGTACCTCAGGCACTGTGGCACTCCTTGAGATGACAGAAAATCCCTGCGCAGTCTACCCTGGCCCGCAGGCAGGCCGGGTCAGCGGCGTCGATCCTGGCCGCCACCGCTTAGCTCTGCCCGTCGAACAGGCTGGTGACCGACCCGTCGCTGAACACCTCGGTGATCGCGCGCGCGATCAGCGGGGCGATCGACAGCACCGTCAGCTTGTCGAACCGCTTCTCGTTCATGATCGGCAGGGTGTTGGTTACCACTACCTCGCTTACCCGCGAGTTCTTGAGCATGTCCACTGCCTGACCCGATAGCACGCCATGGGTGGCGGTGACGATCACCTGCGCGGCACCCTGATCGAAAAGGGTCTCGGCTGCTTTGACGATCGTCTGGCCCGTGTCGATCATGTCGTCAACGATGATGCAGGTGCGGCCGGCCACCTGCACCGACGACTTCGAGCACCCTGGCCTGGTTGGCGACGTCGGGATCGCGCCGCTTGTGGATGATGGCGAGCGGGCAGTCCAGCCGGTCCGTCCAGCGCTCGCAGACTCGCACCCGGCCCGCATCCGGCGCGACCACGGTCACCTGCGCGACGTCCAGCTTGCCCTCCAGGTAGGAGGCCAGGATCGGCAGCGCGAAAAGATGGTCGACCGGGCCGTCGAAGAATCCCTGGATCTGCGCGGTGTGCAGGTCGACGGCCATCAGCCGGTCGGCGCCCGCGGTCCGGAAGAGGTCCGCCATCAGCCGGGCCGAGATCGGCTCCCGGCCGCGGCTCTTCTTGTCCTGCCGGGCGTAGCCGAAGAACGGCGCGACCACGGTAATCCGCTTGGCCGACGCGCGCTTGAGCGCGTCCACCATGATGAGCTGCTCCATGATCCACTGGTTGATCGGCGCGGTGTGGCTCTGCAGCACGAACGCGTCGCAGCCGCGCACTGACTCCAGGAAGCGCACGAAGATCTCGCCGTTGGCGAAGTCGTACGAGGTGGTCGGCGTCGGCTCGATGCCGAGGCAGCCGGCGATCTCCTGGCCGAGCTCGGGATAGCCGCGGCCGGAGAAGAGCATCATCTTCTTCTCGCCCGACGCGGTGATGCCGGTCACCCTGGTCAACTCTCCTTGGATTGCCACGTGCTTGAACTGCCCTGCCGTGGCGGGCGACCGTACTGGCGGCCTCGTTCCCCGCCGTTGATCCGGAGCCAGCCCGGCCGCAAGTGCGCGAACGGGCCGACGGTTGCGCCCGGCTTTATCACCGCCGCTTCGCAGACCGCCTGCAGGATCGTGGCGCCGGCCCCGACCAGGGTGTCGCGCAGCAGGCAGCCGGGCCCGACGCTGGCACCGGCCCCGATGGCGGTGCTTGCCCTCCAGCTGGGTACCCGGCCCGATCCGGGCGCCAGGCTCGATGCGCACGTCTACGTCGACCCAGGTGGTTGCCGGGTCCACGATCGTGACCCCGTCGGCCATCCAATGGGCCAGCAGCCGCTCGTTCAGTACCCGCCTGGCCCGGGCGAGCTGTTCTTGGTTGTTCACGCCCTGGATCTCGTCGAAATCCGGGCAGAACACGCTGGCGACCAGATGCCCGTCGGCGCGCAGGATGGCGGGTACCTCGGTCAGGTACTCCTCGCCGGTGGCGCGTCGCCGCGGGCACCCGCTTGACCGCGTCGGCGAGCAGGTTGCCGTCAAAGGCGAACATGCCGGAACTGATCTCGGTGACGGCCCGCTGCTCCTCGGTAGCGTCGGCGTCCTCCACGATGCCTGACACCAGGCCCGCCTCGTCGCGCAAGATCCGCCCGTAGCCCTTCGGATCCGGCGCCTCCGCGGTCAGCACGGTCACCGCCGCGCCCGTCGTCTCGTGCTCGGCTGCCAGGCTGATCAGCGTCTGACCGCGCAGCATCGGGGTGTCGGAGAACAGCACCACGACGGTGCCGGGAATGACGCCGACGGACTCGATGACGGTGCGGACGGCGTGTCCGGTCCCCCAGGATCCGCTGCGTTCCTGTACCACGAGCGTCGCGTCCGGGCAGTACTCGCGCGCATAGCCGGCGACCTGGCCGTCGGCGTCACTGACGACCAGCAGATGAGCTGCCGTGGCGAGAGTTCCCGCGCGGCCGCGACCACATGGCCGAGCATGGCGCGGCCGCACACCTCGTTCAGCATCTTGGGGGTGGACGTCCGCATTCGGGTGCCCTCGCCAGCCGCGAGGATGATGACGGTGGCCGGGCCGCTTGCAGTCACTCGGCTTGGCTCCTCCGTGTCGCTGCAGGGTTGGCCGGTGCGGGCAACAGCAGCACAGGCAAGATGTCATTCTCCAGATGTTCGCAGGATACCGGCCGTTTACCCGCGTTAGGCCGCCGTAGGCGGCCGTTAACTCCCGCGCGCTGCTTGGTCCGATCGTCCCACAATGCAGCTCGCCCTGACCGGCCGCCCTGGACTCTGCGCCTGGCCGCCGATGCTGACTGCGGCTGCTGCGCCCGCAGCGGGCTAGCGCGGTCGGCGGGATCGCGGACAGAGCGACTCTGTCCCGCATCTGCTAGCTCGGATCCCGGTAGTCTTTCATCCGGGCTTCGCCCTTCCCGCGTCGTCTAACTCGGCAGGACATCCGGTTTTGGTCCGGACAATTGAGGTTCAAATCCTCACGCGGGAGCACATCGGATTTAGCGCGCATTCGGTGGTCTCAGCCGGCATCGCCCGAGCGCCCGCGACGGGCTCCGTGCGTGTCATTGCACCGGGTACCGTGGTCGTAACTAGCCGTTACTGGTTCATGGCACCGCCGCGAAATATTCGCTTGCCAGTTGTACAACTTACGGTCACGTAGGTTACGGTTACGTAAGCGTATTCTGCATCGGCCCTTGCCCACGGTATGTGCGGAGCGACTAACCCACAATCGACCGGTCTGAGTGCTAGGCGAGGATCCATGACCACTGCCACCGACACCACCAGCACCACTGAGCCGCGGCCAGCTCCAGCTGGTCCGAAGACACCGCTTAGCGATCTTCAGGCCGAACCGAAGGGTGCGGGCGAGAAGGCACTCGTCGGCATTTTCGTGGCCGTTCCGATGCTCGCGCTGCTAGCGGCGATACCGCTGGCCTGGGGCTGGGGCCTCGGCTGGCATGACGTCATCATCGCCGTCAGCTTCTACCTGATCACCGGCCTCGGCATCGCCATGGGCTTTCACCGCTACTTCACGCACAGCTCATTCAAGGCGGTCACCGGCCTTCGGGTGGCGCTGGCCGTCGCCGGCTCGCTGGCGATCGAAGGACCCGTGCTGACCTGGGTGGCCGACCACCGGCGGCACCACAAGTACAGCGACAAGGAAGGCGACCCGCACTCGCCCTGGCGGTTCGGCGACGACTGGAAGGCGCTCAGCAAGGGCCTGGCCTGGGCGCACATCGGCTGGCTGTTCGACGGTAACCACACCTCACAGGAGAAGTTCTGCCCCGACCTGCTGGCTGACAAGAAGATCGCCGCGGATCTCCCGCGGCTTCCCTGCACTGGTCGCCATCTCGCTGCTGGCGCCGGCCCTCATCGGCGGGCTGTGGTCCTGGTCATGGCAGGGCGCGGTCACCGCGTTCTTCTGGGGCAGCCTGGTCCGCGTCGCCTTCCTGCACCACGTGACCTGGTCGATCAACTCCATCTGCCACACCTTCGGCAAGGAGGAGTTCGAGGTACGGGACAAGTCGCGGAACGTGAACTGGCTGGCGATCCTGTCCTTCGGCGAGTCCTGGCACAACCTGCATCACTCCGACCCGACCTGCGCCCGGCACGGCGCACTGCGCGGGCCAGATCGACATCGCGGCGCGGATGATCTGGTGCTGCGAGAAGCTCGGCTGGGCCTACGACGTCAGGTGGCCGGACGAGACCAGGCTGACCGCCAAGCGCACCGGCACCAGGCGGCTCGGCTCGATGACCCGGAGGGCCGCTCCGGATCCGATTGGCCCTCCGGGAGCTAATGCCACCATGATGGAGCGGTGACAAGTCCATCTTCCGCAGGCAGCCGTAAGCGCATGACCGGTAAGGAACGCCGGGAGCAGCTCCTGGACATAGGTCGGCGGCTGTTCGCCGAGCGGGGCCTGGACGGCACTTCCATCGAGGAAATCGCCGCCCAGGCCGGGGTGTCCAAGCCGGTCGTGTACGAGCACTTCGGCGGCAAGGAAGGCCTGTACGCAGTCGTCGTGGACCGGGAGGTCGAGCGCTTCCTGACGATGGCGACCGGGCTGCTCGAGGGCGAGGACACCATGGCCAAGTTCGAGGTGGCCGCGGTGCAACTGCTGCGGTACATCCAGGAGAACTCCGACGGCTTCCGCATCCTGGTCCGTGATTCGAATCCAACGTCCGGCTCCGGGACCTTCGCCAGCCTGATCAGCGACGTCGCCAGCCAGGTCGAGTACATTCTCGGCGACGTGCTCAAGGCCAGGGGCTACGACCCCAAACTCGCGCCGGTGTATGCGCAGATGCTGGTCGGCATGGTGGCCTCGGCCGGGCAGTGGTGGCTGGATGCCCGCAAGCCGAAGCTGGAGGAGATGGCCGCGCACCTGGTGAACCTGGCCTGGAACGGGCTGCGCGAGCTGGACCCCAAGCCGCGGATATCGGCCGAGGCAGTCGAGCGGCTGCGCCAGGGCGGCTAGCCGCGATTCCCGCCCGCTGGCCGCTGGCGCCACCAGGCCGCTAAGGCTTGTGCGCGACCACGAAGACGCGCCGGAACGGTAGCACCGTGCCGTACGACGCGGCCGGATAGGCGCTCCGCGCCCTGGCCCCGTACGCGGCCAGGAACTCCGCCGCATCAGCCGCGGTCAGTCCGCTGAGCACCGGCCGCAGGCCAGTGCCCTTGTACCACTCCGTCACCGGGTCGGGCCCGGCGAGCACATGCAGGTAGGTCGTCTCCCAGGCGTCCACCTCGAGCCCGTGGCCTGCCAGCAGATCGACATACTCGACCGGGGTCTGCCGACTGCCGGTTGAGCTGCACGTCGGCAAGCTGCGTCCCGCCACCGGTCCGAGCCGGCCAGCTCCCGCAGGATGGCGTGGCTCGGCTGGTCGAAGTTGCCGGGCAACTGGAAGGCAAGCCAGCCATCCGGCGCGAGGTCGCCGGCCCAGCGCGGGAGCAATGCCAGATGGCCGGGTACCCACTGCAGCACAGCGTTCGAGACGATGACGTCGGCCGGCCGGGCCGGGCTGCCAGTCCGCGACGTCGCCGAGCCGGAATGTCAGCTGCCCGACGGTGCCAGCGGCGGCCCGGTCCGTCAGCAGCCTGCCTGCTGACTCGATCATCTCGGCGGACGAGTCGATGCCAGTCACCTCGGCCTCCGGCCACCGGTCGGCCAGCGTCGGCAGTGAGCTGTCCGGGCCCGCAGCCCAGGTCAACGACATAGCCAGGAGCAGCCGCGCTAATCCTGGCCACCAGGTCGAAGAACGGCCGGGACCGCTGATTCGCGAAATTCAGGTACTGAGCCGGGTCCCACATGACGTGCCCTCAGACAAATTCTCTCGACATCAAGATAACTACGTCATGAATACCGTGACTGAAGTCTCGATGTCAAGAGATATGCTCGCGGCTATGGCGCCACCGATCCAGCCAGAGAGCGACGAGGTCGATGACATCGTGCTGCGCTGGCGGGCCGAGCGGCCTGACCTCGACGTCACGCCGCTGCAGGTGCTCAGCCGGATCTCCCGGCTGGCGCGGCACCTCGACCGGGCCAGGCGGGCGGCCTTCGCGGCGCATGGTCTTGAACCATGGGAATTCGATGTCCTGTCGGCACTGCGCCGCCAGGGACCGCCGTACCAGCTCAGCCCCGGCGCACTGGTGCGTGCCACCCTGGTCACCTCAGGCACCATGACCAACCGGATAGACCGGCTCGCCGAGGCGAGGCTGGTCCGGCGTCAGCGCGACAGCCAGGACAGGCGGGGCGTCCTGGTGCGGCTCACCGGTAGCGGGCTGCGAACCGTCGACGGTGCCATGTCCGCGCTGCTGGCACAGGAGCGCGCGCTGCTCACCCGGCTCGACGCTGGCCAGCAGCAGGAGCTAGCCGGCCTGCTGCGGACCTTGCTGGCCCCCTATGACGCGGCCGACCCAGCCGACGGCCGGGCCGACCAGGCGGGCTAGCCGAGCTGCTCGGCGACCTCCAGCCAGCGATCCTCCAGGCCGGCCCGTTCGAGCTCGACCGACCGCAGCTGCGCGCCGAGTTCCAGCAGCCTGGCGTAGTCACTACCACTGTCCGCTAGTTCGCTGGCCAGGCGCGCCTCCGCGTCGGCCAGCCGGGCAATCTGGCGCTCGAGTCTGGCCAGCTCCTTCTGGCCAGCGCGCAGTTGCGCCGCGGTGGGACCGGCGCCGCCGGCGCTCGCGACCGGCTGGGCCGCCGGCAGCGGCCTGCCAGCGGCTGTTCTGCCAGCGGCTGGCTGATCGCCTGTGCTCGGCGGCTGAGGTACTCATCGACCCCGCCCGGCAGGTAGGCGAGTTTGCCGCCGATAAGCGCTTGTACATGGTCAGTCACCCGCTCGAGGAAGTACCTGTCGTGGCTGACCACTACCACTGACCCGGGGAAGCCATCCAGCAGGTCCTCAAGCTCCGTGAGCGTCTCGATGTCCAGGTCGTTGGTCGGCTCGTCGAGCAGCAGCACATTCGGCTCGGCCAGCAGCATCAGGAGCAGCTGAAGGCGCCGCCGCTCGCCGCCGGACAGCTCGCCAACTCGGGTCCACTGCCGGTCACCGCGCAGCCCGAGCCTGTCGAGCAGCTGGCTGACCGACATCTCGCGCTTACCGATCACTGCGGCGCCGCGAATCTGCTCCGCCGCCTCCAGGACCCGCAGATCTTCGGGTACCGGCACCGGTTCCTGGGTGAGGTAGCCGAGCTGCACAGTACTGCCCGTCGTCAGCTCTCCGCTGACCTGTAGTGCGCCGTCCGACGACGGCACCGCGAGGATCCCGGACAGCAGCCGCAGCAAGGTTGTCTTGCCGGTGCCGTTGACGCCCACGATGCCCACCCGGTCCCCCGGCCCGAGCTGCCAGCTGACGTCGTCCAGCAATGTGCGGCCGGCCGCGGCGACGGTCACGTCCGTCAGCTCGATGACGGTCTTGCCCAGCCGCGCGGTGGCCAGCCGCGACAGCTCTACTCCGTCGCGCGGCGGTGGCTCGTCTGCGATCAGGGCGGACGCGGCCTCGATCCGGAACTTCGGCTTGCTGGTCCGGGCCGGCGGCCCACGGCGCAGCCAGGCTAGTTCCTTCCGAAGCAGGTTCCGGCGCCGCTGGTCGATCGCCGCGGCCAGCCGGGCGCGCTCGGCCCTGGCGAGTACGTAAGCGGAATAGCCGCCGTCGTAGGCGTGCAGCTGACCGTCGGCGAGCTCCCAGGTCTGCTCCGTCACCGCGTCCAGGAACCAGCGGTCGTGGGTGACGACCACATAGCTGGTGGCGAACTCGCGCAGGTAGCCGGCCAGCCAGCTGATCGCCTCGATGTCGAGGTGGTTCGTCGGCTCATCCAGCAGCAGCAGGTCGTAACTGCGTCGCAGCAGCGCGGCAAGGGCAGTCCGGCGGCGCTCGCCGCCCGACAGCGTCCGGACGTCCGCCGTCACGTCGAGTCCGCCCAGCAGGGCTTCGATAACCGCCCGGCTGCGCGGCTCGGCCGCCCACTCGTGCTCGGCCAGCGAGCCGAAGACGACCTCAGCGACCGAGCCGGACAGCTGCTCGGCCTGCGGCAGGTAGCCGATCGTGACATCCCTGGCGCGGGTAGTGCGGCCGGAGTCCAGCTCGGCAGTGCCAGCGAGGGCGGCAAGCAGCGTGGTCTTGCCGGCCCCGTTCCGGCCTACGACGCCGATCCGCTGGCCGGCCGAGACGCCCAGCGATAGCCGGTCCAGCAAGATCCGCTCGTGATAAGCCTTCGCTGCCTGCTCAAGGTTGACGAGGTTGGTGCTGGTCACGAGATAGCGCCTGCCCTGACCACGGAGGCTCCGGCCGCGGGGCCGCTGGCCCGCGCCACCGCCCGGCAGGCGCCCGAGCTAGTCAGTGCCACCGCGATGTCCCGTGCGTGCGCCGCACTCTTCGCGAGGAAGGCGCAGGTGGGCCCGGAACCGGACACGATGGCGCCGAGCGCACCGTGATCGCGGCCCTCGGCCAGCGCGATGCGCAGCTCCGGCTGCATGGACAGGGCGGCCGGCTGAAGATCATTGGACAACTGCGGGCCGACCTTAGCGGGATCGCCGGACCGGAGCGCCGCCATCAGTGGCGCACTGAGTTCTGGCTCCGCCTGCTGCGGCAAGCCGCTCGCCGCGGCGCGGGCGCGGAGCCGGTCGCAGGTCGCGTAGACCTGCGCGGTTGACAGGCCAGCGTGGCCGAACGCCAGCGCCCAGTGATAGCTGCCGGCCGCCAGCGCCGCTGTCAGCACTTCGCCGCGGCCGCGGCCGACCGCGATCCCGCCCGCCACGGCGAACGGAACGTCGCTGCCCAGGCCCGCGCCGAGCTCGCACAGGTCGGCTTGCGACAACCCGGTCTGCCAGAGCTCGTTGCAGGCCACCAGGGTTGCGGCCGCATCCGCGCTGCCGCCGGCCAGCCCGGCTGCGACGGGGATGCGCTTGCGGATCTCGATCTGCACGCCCGCGTCTTGCACGCTCGCCGCAGCCGCCAGGACGCTGGCAGCCTGCCAGGCGAGGTTGGACTCGTCGGCCGGCACCAGGGCCGCGTCCTCGCCCGCTATCGCGATCGATGTCTGCCGGGCTGGCCGCACGGTGACCTCGTCCAGTAGTGACACAGCGTGAAACACGGTGACCAGGCTGTGATAGCCGTCGGGTCTGGCTGGCCCGACCGCGAGCTGCAGGTTGATCTTGGCCGGCGCGGTGACGGTGACGGCGGCGGGAGCCGGCCTGATTACGGAGATCACGACGTGATGATCGTATCCGGATCCAGCGCTCACCCTCTGCGGCCGCCCTCGATGGCACGCCTTCGATGGCCGCCTCAGCGACCGGCGTCGGCCCCGCTGGCAGCGGCTATCCGGACGAAATCGGCGATCCCTAGTGCCTCGCCGCGCAGTGCCGGATCGACTCCGGCCGCGCGCAGCGTCGTCTCGGCCGCTGCCGCCGAACCTGCCCAGGCCGCGAGCGCCGACCGCAAGGTCTTCCGGCGCTGTGAGAATGCTGCGTCCACCACGGCGAACACTGCCGCCCTGGAGACTGTCCCGTGCAGCTGCGCGGCCTCTTCCGGCCGGTGACGTACCAGCTCCACCAGGCCGGAGTCCACTCGCGGCACTGGCCAGAACACGGCCCGGCCGACCGACCCGGCCCGGCGAGCCGTCGCATACCAGGCGAGCTTGACCGACGGCACTCCGTACGTGCGGCTGCCCGGCGGCGCGCACATCCGGTCGGCGACCTCCGCCTGCACCATCACCAGGCCCCGCCGCAGTGACGGCACCGTGGCCAGCAGGTGCAGGACGACCGGGACCGAGACGTTGTAGGGCAGGTTGGCGACCAGCACAGTCGGCGGGTCGCCGGGTAGCGCACCGATCCGCGCAGCGTCAGCGAGCACGACCTCCAGGCGGTCCGATAGCTGCGGTGCCCTGGCCGCGACCGTCACCGGGAGCTGGCCGGCCAGCGCCCGGTCTATCTCGATCGCGAGCACCCGGCGCGCCGCAGCCAGCAGCGGCAGCGTCAGCGAGCCGAAGCCCGGTCCGACCTCCAGCACCACGTCCGAGGCGGTCAGCTCCGCCATGGCGGTGATCCTCATGACGGTGCCCGCGTCGACGACGAAGTTCTGGCCAAGCCGCCTCGATGGCTCGATGCCTAGGTCGGCCGCGAGCATCCGCACATCGGTCGGGCCAAGGAGATCTGCGGGCCGGAGCTGCCCGCTGCCATCGGACTCT
The DNA here is from genome assembly GCA_963795265.1 of uncultured Actinomycetota bacterium. GTDB lineage: Bacteria > Actinomycetota > Actinomycetes > Streptosporangiales > Streptosporangiaceae > JAJYUU01. The sequence goes on from CAWCHF010000010.1 coordinate 208,786, forward strand.
GGGTCTATCGCTGCCACGGGCCGAAGATACGCTCCCCGGTCGAGTCCAGGACCGAGCACAGCTTCGCCACGTCCATCTGCTTGGCCGCCGCGAGCGCCCTGATGGTGTGCACGACCTGGGCCGGCGCATTCGACTTGCCGCGGTTAGGCGCGGGGGTCAGGAACGGCGAGTCGGTTTCCGCCAGGATCAGCTCGGCCGGGGTAACTGCCGCGGCTGCGCGCAGGCCGGCCGCGTTACCGAAGGTCACAGTGCCAGCAAAGCTCAGTACATAACCGGCCTCAGCGCAGCGCGCGGCCAGTTCCGCATCGCCTGAGTAGCAGTGGAAGATCACTCGTTCCGGTGCGCCGTCAGCCGCCAGGATTGACAGGACGTCCTCGTGCGCGTCCCGGTCGTGGATCATTAGCGCCTTGCCAACCTGCTTGGCAATGTCGATGTGCGCACGGAACCACTCGCGCTGCAGCTCAGCCGCGGCGCTGTCGCGGTAGTAATCGAGCCCGCTCTCGCCGACGGCCCGCACCTGGGGCAACGCGGCCAGCCGGGCTATCTCGGCCAGCACGGCCTCCCGCTCAGCCGCCGTTGCGGCGGCAGCGGCAGTCTCATTCGGGTGGATTGCGACGGCTGCGGACACGGCCGGGAACGAGGCCGCGCAATCGGCTGCCCACTGTGCCGACGCGACGTCGCAGCCTACGGTGATGACCCGGCTGACACCAGCCGTGGCAGCCTGCGCGAGGATGTCCGGTACCGCCAGATCGATCATGTCGAGGTGGCAGTGACTATCGAACGCCGCAGCTGGCAGCGGCTCGGGGGCCGGTGCCTGCGGTCGCCCGATCCCGTGGCCCGGGCCGAAACCGCGGTCAGGAGCAGGCCGGCTGGCGTCCGGCTCGGTCACGTGCTTTCCAGCCTGGCCAGTTCCTCGTCGGCGACAGACGGGTCCAGCTTCGCGAACAGTGGCACTGGCGGTGCCACCGGCGTACCAGGCCGGATCGGTTCCGATCCCCAGCGCGCCGCGGTCCGGTAGTCGCCGGTGATCACCGGATAGGTCGGCCCGCCATCCTCGGCTACCTCCTCGATCCGGGGCATTCCTGACCATGGCTGGCCGCTGCCCAGCATTTCCGCCACCTTCTGCGATGACCTGGGCAGGAACGGCGTAAGCAGCGTCTTGCCATCATCGACGAGCTGCAGCGCCACGTGGCAGATGGTGCGCATGCGGTCCGGGTCGGTCTCCCGGAGCTTCCACGGCGCCTGATCGGACAGGTACTTGTTGGCCTCGCTCAGGGTACGCATCGTCTCGGTGATTGCTGCCTTGAACCGGGACCTGGCCAGCGCGTCCCCGACCGTCGCGAATGCGGCCCGCGATCCGGCCAGCAGTCGCGCGTCGTCCTCGGTCAGCTGGCCTGGTGCGGGTATCTCGCCAATGTTGCGCGCGGCAAAGGATAGGCTCCGGTTGACCAGATTGCCCCAGTTAGCGACCAGCTCGTCATTGTTGCGCCGGACGAACTCTGTCCAGGTGAAGTCGGTGTCCTGGTTCTCCGGTCCGGCCACGGCGACGTAGTAGCGGAGCGCGTCGACGTCGTAGCGAGCCAGGAAGTCACGAACGTAGATGACCACCGAGCGGGACGACGAGAACTTCCTGCCTTCCATAGTCAGGTACTCACTGGAGACGACCTCAGTCGGCAGGTCAAGCTCGCCCAGCGGGCCGGGCCTGCCACCGCGGGCACCCTTGCCGGCGTAACCGAGCAGCATCGCCGGCCAGATCTCGGCATGGAAGACGATGTTGTCCTTGCCCATGAAGTAGTAGGACTCGGCGTCCGGCGACTGCCAGAACGGGCGCCAGGCGTCCGGATCGCCCGACCGCCTGGCCCATTCCACCGAGGCAGAGAGGTACCCGATCACGGCGTCGAACCACACATAGATCCGCTTGTCGGGTCGATCGCGCCAGCCGTCGAGCGGGATCGGCACCCCCCAGTCCAGATCTCTGGTGATGGCACGCGGCTGCAGGTCGCCGAGCAGGTTGAGGGAGAACTTCAGCACATTCGGCCGCCATTGCCCGCTCTTGCCCTGCAGCCAGCTGCCCAGCGCATCGGCGAACGCGGGCAGGTCCAGGAAGAACTGCTCGGTCTCCACGAAAGCCGGCGTCTCGCCGTTGATCTTCGACCGAGGATTGATGAGGTCAATCGGATCGAGCTGGTTCCCGCAGTTGTCGCACTGGTCGCCGCGTGCGCCGTCGTACCCGCAGATCGGGCACGTGCCCTCGATATAGCGGTCCGGCAGGGTTCGGCCGGTCGACGGCGACACCGCGCCCATCGACTTTCGCGGGAAGATGTAGCCGTTGTTGTAGAGCCCGAGGAATATGTCCTGCACCACGGCATAGTGGTTGCGCGTGGTCGTCCGGGTGAACAGGTCATACGACATGTCCAGGCCGGTCAGGTCCTCCGCGATAATCCGGTTGTAGCGGTCGGCGAGCTGCCGCTCGGTCACGCCCTCGGCGTCGGCCTGTACCTGGATGGGAGTTCCGTGCTCGTCCGTGCCGCTGACCATCAGTACCTGGTTGCCGGCCATCCGCTGGTACCGGGCGAACATGTCGCAGGGCAGCCCGAATCCGGAAACGTGGCCGATGTGCCGCGGCCCGTTGGCGTACGGCCATGCGGGGGCGGCAAGAATGTGGCGGCTGGTCATGGCCTCAGCTTACGGCTGAGGCATCCACACCTGTCCGGCTGAGTCCGCGCGCCGCTGGCCGCGAACAGACCACAGTCCGCGCCGAACCACGCGCAGCCATCATCCGCCATACCGTTTGGCTCCCGGTTCACAGCAAGCGGCCAGCAGGTCCAAGAACAGCTAAGCCAGGGCCTATCAGAGGACCTGGCTTAGTCGTTACGGACCCATCCTGGCCGTCAGGCCAGCACCGCCGGTTGCACGCTGTCGTTGATAAAGCGGACGATCGTGTCGAAGTCGTAGACGTGGAACACCCGGACGTCGCCGACCTTTATGGCCTCCATGAACATGCTGAGTGTCGTGTCATTGCTGATCGCGCACTCATGGTCGTCGTTGAGGTCGCAGATCTCCTTGTGCTGCCCCTCCTCAACTTCGAAAACCTGGACTCGCGAGCAGTCGTCGAGCTCGGTGACTACGACCAGGTGAGCCCATCCGCCGAGGGCGGATACTCGGCTGCCGATGTCCCGCATGGTGTCGTCGGGCAAGCCCACAACGAACGAGGAAGTACCGTCGCGCAGGGGTGACAGAACCGCACGGAAACTGCGGTTCTGGAGCATGCGAGCAATCTGATGCGTCAACTTCAACCTAAGACGCTCCCGGTCATCCACGGCTCCACCTCCCCTTGTAGTCTTCCCACTTTTCGTCAATTCGATCAAGTGCGGTGGAGTAGCAGCCGTCAACGTCCTTCTGAGATTCACAAGCCATGATGTCTTCCCTGCTGATCCTGCCGCCAGCCGCTCGCCCATAAAAATGGACGTGCAGCTGGCCGTGACAGATGTCAGCAACGGCCACCTGAACTTGTGTTCCCGCGCATCTAGTGGTTTCAATTGTCGCAAAATCTACCAGATTATCTCTTAGATCACGCACTATCCGGAAGTGCTCGATGTCGCCTGGGTCTCCGACAGCGGCGTAGAAGTTCTGCTCCTCGCGCTCGTCTTCCGGCGGCAGCCATGGGTTTTGCCCATGATCGGCAGGCTTAGGTGACATGAGGTATCTCGGATTCTGAGAAGGCTTGCGGAGCGCCATTGCTCGTGGGGCGTCGTCACGACGTAGGCAAGGAGCGTACTCCGGCCTCAGGATACGGGGACGGGGTCAGAGACGTGCGCGTTACCTGAGGGACAGTGCGGCAGCTGCGGGGCACGTGCGTACATTCCCTTGGTCGTGAGTTGCTCGGCGATGGCCAGTGTGTACCTGGTGCACTGCGGATGCTCACCGGTGAGCGTAATCGTCACGGCCAACCTCAGGGACTTCCCGGTGAGGAACTGGCCGCGTACAACATCTCCTCCGACGTGAGCGGGGCATGCGTTGCCGCTGCGAGTAACTGCCTACAGACTCGCTGGTTATCTGGTCGAGCCGCGGGCCAGCGGCGGGATCCGGAGCCCGGCTCGACAGACGTTCGCGGGATAGCTGCCGAGATAGCGACAGCCAGGCCACTAACGTCCGGCTGGCGCGGACCGGCTGGCGATCACTGCGTCGTAGACAACCCGCCTGGGCAGGCCGAGTTCCCTGGCAGTGCTCGCAATCGCTTCCTTGCGAGCAAGTCCGGCGGCCTCGAGCGCGGCGACCCTGGCGGCCGCATCGGCGGGCGTGGCGTCGCCTGGCTCGGCCCGGCGGCCCGCCACCACCAGCGTGATCTCACCGAGCACTCCGGCCCGGGTCCGCTCGGCGAGCTCCGCCAGCGTGCCGCGGAGCACTTCCTCGTGGGTCTTGGTCAGCTCGCGGCACACTGCCGCCCGGCGAGCCGGGCCGAAGGCGTCAGCCAGCTCGGCAAGCGTCGCGGCCAGTCGTCGCGGCGACTCAAAGAAGATGATGGTGCGGCGCTCGTCGGCCAGCTCCGCGAGCCGCCGGGATCGCTCGCCCGCCCGGCGCGGCGGGAAGCCCTCGAAAACGAACCTGTCGCACGGCAGCCCCGAGATGACAAGCGCGGTCGTGACCGCCGATGGGCCGGGCAGCACCGTAACCCTGATGCCGGCCCCTGCCGCAGCTGCCACCAGCCGGTACCCGGGGTCGCTAACCCCCGGCATCCCGGCGTCGGTAACCAGCAGTACGTCCTGGCCGGCCATGAGCTCGGCAAGCAGCCCGGCAGCGCGGCTGGCCTCCACGTCGTCGTAGTACGAGATCAGGCGGCCGGTCAGCTGCACGCCGAGAGCGCCGGCCAGCCGCCGCAGCCTGCGGGTGTCCTCGGCCGCGATCAGGCCCGCCGCCGCGAGAGCAGGGCCGAGCCGTGCCGAGGCGTCAGCTGGCTGACCAATCGGGACGGCAGCGACGGTGAGCGTTCCGGACTCCGGCGCGTCCGGTGCGGCGGCCTGCCCATTTCTAGCATGCTCAGCCCGCGCGTCGGCGGGTCCGGAAAGGTTCTCCGCTATCGCCGGATATGCTGCGCGTTCGTCGCTTGGGTGTTCCATTTCCAGGCCCAGGCTAGCGGTCCAGCCCCCTAGCATGGCTATCGATGAAGGCGAACGAGACGGTGCATGCGGCTGACCTCGACGACACGGCCGAGCCCGCGCAGGCGATCCGGCCCGGCCGGTCGCTGGTGCCGGGCAGCGCATTCTGGGGCTGGGCCGGCCCGGTGCTGGTCATGCTGCTTGGCGGATTCCTGCGGTTCTACCGGCTTGGCACGCCGGACGCGGTCATCTTCGACGAGACCTACTACGTGCCCGATGCCAACTCGATCCTGCATCACGGCGTCGAGTACAGCCACGTCCCGAAGGTCAACAACCTGCTGGTCGCTGGCAACCCGAACTTTTACCAGGTTTCTCATGGCCATCTGGTAGCCGAGATCGTCGCGCACCCTCCGCTCGGCAAGCTCATGATGGCTGTGGGGCAATGGATCTTCGGGCTGACGCCGTTCGGCTGGCGATTCTCGGTAGCCCTGATCGGCACCGTTTCCATACTGATGCTGGCCAGGATTACCCGCCGCCTGACCAGGTCGACCATGCTGGGCTGCGTGGCGGGCCTGCTGCTGGCCCTCGACGGCCTGGCACTGGTGCTGAGCCGTACCGCGATCCTCGACATCATCGTGATGTTCTGGGTGCTCGCCGCCTTTGGCCTGCTGGTGATCGATCGCGACCAGGTGAGAGCTCGACTGGCGCAGGCCGCCGCGGCAGAGGCATACCCGGCAGCCGGCCCGAAGCTGGGCATCCGCTGGCTGCGGGTGGCAGCGGGAGCCTGCCTGGGCTGCGCCGTGGCCTCGAAGTGGAATGGTCTGTGGTACTTGCTCGCCTTCGCTGGCCTGGCCATCGCCTGGGATCTGAGTGCCAGGCGCGCGGCCGGTTTCCGCGACTGGCTGGCTGGCGGCCTGCGCAGTGAGGCCAGGTGGCTGCCGGTGTGGTTCATTGCCGCACCACTGGTGGTCTACGCCGCGTCCTGGACGGGCTGGTTTGCCAACAGCAACGGGTACTACCGGAACTGGGCTGCCTCGCACGGCAACCACACACCCGTCTGGTCGACGATCGATTCCTGGTATCAGTACAACCACTGGATGCTCCAGTTCGGCCTTGGCCTGTCGTCGACCCACGCCTACAAGTCCAATCCGCTGGGCTGGCTGGTGCTCGCGCGGCCGATCTCGTTCTACTGGTGCGCGGGCAACTCGGTGCCCAAGTGCGGCGTGGCGCCGAACTACGCCCAGGAGGTGCTAGCCATCGGTACCCCGCTGCTCTGGTGGGGCGGCACGCTTGCGCTGCTGTTCTGCCTTGGCTGGTGGATCGTCGGCCTGATCGGCGACCTCGTCTTCGGCCGGCTGCCGAAGCGCGACTGGCGGGCAGGCGCCGTGCTTCTCGGCGTCGCAGCAGGCTGGCTCCCGTGGATCTGGTACGCCTGGCACGACAACCGAACCGAGTTCTACTACTACGCGATCGCCTTCGAGCCGTTCCTGATCATCGCCATGACCCTGTGCCTGGGATTGATCATCGGCCCGTCCCGGGCGGCTCCCGGCAGGCGCGCGGTCGGCGCCGTCGCCGCGGGCAGCTACCTGATCGCGGTGCTGCTGGACTTCGCCTACCTGTACCCGGTGCTGACCGCGCAGGTCATTCCCTACTCCTCGTGGCTATCCAGAATGTGGTTCAGCCGCTGGATCTAGCCGAGCGCATTTCCAGCCACCGGCCGTTTTGTCTTCTTATAGCATGTTGAACTGCGATGATGTCGCATCGTGGTCGTCCTGTTACCCAGATCACGCATCGCGCCCGCACCCGGCTGCGTCATAGCAGTGTCGATATCCACTGAGGGGAGCGGAGCAGCCAGTGATGCAGGTAGAGCAGATGCCGGACCGGAACGTGCGATTCGAGCAGGACGTGGTCCCGTTCATGGGCCAGCTCTATCCGGCTGCCCTGCGGATGACCAAGAATCCCAGTGATGCCGAGGACCTGGTACAGGAGACCTTTGCCAAGGCCTACGCGGCCTTCCACCAGTTCAGGCCAGGCACGAACCTGCGCGCCTGGCTGCACCGGATTCTGGCCAACACCTTCATCAACAGCTACCGGAAGAAGCGCCGTGAGCCGGTGCAGGATCTCGGCGTTGACTTCCAGGAAGACTGGCGGGTTGGCAGCGACCCGCTGACCCCGCCGGTCAGGTCAGCCGAGGCGGAGGCGCTTGAGCGGCTTGCCGACTCCGACATACTGCGGGCTCTGCGCGAGCTTCCCGAGGAGTTCCGGGTTGCCATCTACCTTGCTGACATTGAGGGCTACCCCTACAAGGAAGTCGCCGAGATGATGGGCACCCCGATCGGGACCGTGATGTCGAGGCTGCACCGCGGTCGCGCCAAGCTCCGCGACAAGCTGGCCGGCCATGCCCCCCGGCGCGAGCTGGCGACCGCCCGCTAAGGCTCATCCGCCGATCGGTGGTGCCACCACGCAAAGCAGTGCCCCGCGGCTGTCATCTCTGACGGTCGCGGGGCATCGTCGTGGTCGGCCCCGTGGCGCTACTCGCCGCGCCAGTTGGGCGACCGCTTCTCGGCGAACGCCATGGCTCCCTCGCGGGCATCCGCTGAGGTGAAGACCGGACTGATGATCTCGGTCTGGCGGTCAAACGCCTCGGCACTGCTCCAGTCCGCCGACTCGGTGATCACGCGCTTGGTGGCCTGCAGCGCCAGCGGGCCGCCGAGTGCGATGCGAGCCGCCAGAATACGAGCGGCAGCAAGCGCCTGACCGGCCGGGACGATCTCGTTGACCAGACCCGCCTGATGCAGCCGGGCGGCGGTGTAGTGCTCGCCGGTCAGCGCGATCTCCATGGCCAGGTGGTACGGGATGCGCTTCGGCAGCCGGAGCAGCCCGCCCGCGCCTGCCACCAGGCCGCGCCGCACTTCCGGCAGCCCGAACTTCGCGGCCTCGCTCGCCACTACCAGATCGCAGGCCAGCACAAGCTCGAACCCGCCTGCCAGCGCGTAGCCCTCGACCGCCGCGATGACGGGCTTGGCAGGCGGCCGCTGCGTAATGCCACCGAAGCCGCGGTCACCGGCGGTCGGCGCGTCGCCGGTCAGGAAGCCCTTGAGGTCCATGCCAGCGCTGAAGGTGCCGCCCGCCCCGGTCAGTATGAGGACGCTGACGTCGGGGCTGGCGTCGAACTCCTCGACACCAGCCGCCACGCCGCGTGCTACTTCGCCGTTGACCGCGTTCCTGGCCTCGGGACGGTTGATGGTGATGACGGCAATGCCGTCGCTAACCTCGGTCAGGACTGCGTCAGGCATCAGCTGAAAGCTCCTTACTTAGGCTGGAAGCGAATGCCGCCGTCGAATCGGATGACCTCGGCGTTCATGTAGTCGTTCTCGATCAGCGCCCTGGCCAGCTGAGCGAACTCGGCCGCCGTGCCCATCCGCTTCGGGAAGACCACCGGGGCCGCGAGCTTGGCCTTGAACTCCTCGCTGGCGGCGCCGCTGCCGTAAATCGGGGTATCGATGATGCCAGGACAGATCGTGTTGACCCGCACGCCGATGGCAGCCAGGTCGCGGGCAGCCGGCACGGTCATGCCGATGATGCCGCCCTTGGATGCCGAGTAGGCAAGCTGCCCCGTCTGGCCCTCCAGACCCGCGATCGACGCGGTGTTGATGACCACACCGCGCTGCCCGTCAGCGTCCGCCGGGTCGGTCTTCGCCACCGCCGCCGCGCCGATGCTCATCAAGTTGAAGGTCCCGATGAGGTTGACGTCGATGACCTTGCCGAATGCGGCCCGGTCGTGCGGCGCGCCATCGCGGCCCACGGTCCGCTGTGCCCAGCCGATGCCGGCGCACGAGACCACCACCCGAAGCGGCGCTCCGGCCGACGACGCCGCCGCCACAGCGGCCGTGACGGAGTCCGCGTCACTGACATCGGTCCGCGCGAAAATGCCGCCAACCTCGTCAGCCAGAGCCTTGCCGCGCTCGGCGTTGAGGTCCGCTACCACGACCTTGCAGCCGGCCGCGGCCAGCTCGCGGACGGTAGCCTCGCCGAGGCCGCTGGCTCCTCCGGACACGATTGCGGCGGTTCCGTTGAGTTTCATGGCCGGAGCTTACTTTGCGGCGCCTTCGCGCGCCGAACGGGGTTCGGCGTTGTCGGCACCCTGCCGTAGCGTTGTCCCGGATGGCTGCAGAGGCGGCCGATGGGGAGGGCAGCAGTGACGAAGTACCGCGGCAACCCGTGGCTGGTTTTGCTCGTCGTGTCACTCGGGTTCTTCATGACCCTGCTTGACCTGACGATCGTGAACATCGCTATCCCGAACATGATCACGAACCTGCATGCCTCCCTCGACGACATCCTGTGGGTGATCAACGCCTACGCACTTGTGCTCGCGGTGCTCCTGATCACCGCGGGGAGACTTGGTGACCTGCTTGGCCAGCGGACCGTGTTCTTTGCCGGGATCGCGCTCTTCACCGTCGCGTCGGCCGCCTGCGGGCTGGCGCCTACACCTGGCTGGCTCATCGCCTTCCGCGCGGTCCAGGGCCTCGGCGCCGCGCTGCTGATGCCCCAGACGCTTGCCTTGCTCACCATGGTCTTCCCGGCGGACAGGCGCGGCGCCGCTTTCGGCATCTGGGGTGCGGTGGCGGGCGTGGCCACCATCGCCGGCCCGACGCTCGGCGGGCTGCTCGTGACCGCGTTCGACTGGCGGTACATCTTCTATATCAACTTGCCCGTCGGCGTGATCGTGCTGATTCTCACCGTCGTGCTCATCCCGGACATCCGGACCGGCCGTAGGCACAGCTTCGACATCGGCGGCGTCATCCTGGCTAGCCTCGCGCTGCTGGCGATCTGCTACGGGCTGGTGGAAGGGCAGAAGTACAACTGGGGCAGGATCGTTGGCTTCATTTCTGTCCCGCTCCTGTTCGGTGTCGGGGCGGTGCTGCTCGGGCTGTTCATCTACTGGCAGGCACGCCGCCAGGACAACGAGCCGCTCGTGCCGTTCTCCCTGTTCAAAGACCGGAACTATGCCCTGATGAATCTGGTGGCCGGGTTCATCGCCATCGCCATGCTGGGCATCTTCCTGCCGTTCAGCATCTATCTGCAGACCGTGCTGGGTTTCTCGGCGCTGAAGGCGGGCCTCACCATGGCGCCGGCCTCGCTGGTGTCCATGTTCGTGGCACCCGTAGCAGGGCGGATGTCGGACCGGATCGGCGGGAAGTACATCCTGTTCTCCGGGCTTCTGCTGTTCGCCGTCGGGATGGGCTCGATCGCCTTGATCGCCCAGACCACTTCAGCGTGGTACGCGTTCCTCGCCCCGCAGTTCGTGGCGGGAATCGGCATCGGCTGCATCTTCGCCCCGCTGACGACTATTGCCATGCGCAATGTCAACCCTGCGATGGCAGGCGCTGCGTCCGGTGTGTTCAACACCACCCGCCAGGTGGGTACGGTGATCGGCACCGCCGGAGTCGGAGCGCTCCTGCAGAACCGGCTGGTCGCGGCCTTCGCCGATCAGACGAAGTTGCGTGCCAGTGGCCTGCCGGCTGCCGCCCAGCAAAAGATCATCTCTGGTTTCCAGGCAGCCGCGAGAAGCGGACTCGAAGTCGGCTCGGGTCATCGGACTACGGGGCTGGGCGGCACGATCTTCACTCACGGTTTCGTGCAGGCGATGCGGCCGACCATGCTCGCCCCGATCCTCTTCCTCTTCGCCGGCGCAGTGGCATGCCTCTTCATCAAGCCGCAGCCCAGCACCGCGGCAGTTGACGTGCGGGCCGAGGTCAGCGAATCCAGGGCTGCTGCCGCAGGCTGACCTGGCCGGATTAGCCTGCCGACGCGATCAGGTCAGCGTCCCAGCGGTCGTCGTCGGATTCGCCCAGGTCAAACGGGAAACGATCGGCGAGCGCCGGTCGCAGGTCCGAGAGCCAGACAGCGCCCGGATCGAACTCGGCGAAGAACGGCCTGCCCACAAGCGATGGGTCGCGCGACTGAATCATGTGCAAGACGAAGACTCGCTGCCCGGCTACTTCGGCGACCCCGTCCACGCAGACCTTGCCCGGGGTTGCCGACATCGACGGGCCGCGTACCGTCCGGCACAGCCCGGACACGCTGCTGTAGGCGTCGCGGAAGATCTCCGCTGCCCTGGCCAGGGTTACGGCAAAATAGCCCTGCGGCCCCGTGTCCCGTTCCACGAACATGTAGTAGGGCACCAGGCCGAGTCGCTGCTGCGTCCGCCACATGCTAGACCAGCAGCCCGGATCGTCATTGATGCTCCGGATAAGCGGGGCCTGCGTGCGGATGATGGCTCCGGCGGCCCTGATCCGGCCGATCGCAGCGACCACCGGTTCCGGCTCGAGTTCACGCGGATGGGAAAAATGCGCCATCAGCGCGAGCGTCTTGCCCGCACTGCTCACCTCTTCGAACAAGCGCAGCGTGTCGTCCGCGTCTGGGTCGGTCAGGAACCGCTGCGGCCAGTAGGCCAGCGACTTGGTTCCGATCCGGATCGACTCGATGTGCTCAAATCCGGGACCGAGCAGCGGCTCCACGTAACGGCGCAGCACGCTGGCGCCCATGATCATCGGGTCACCACCGGTGATGAGCACGCTAGTGACCTCACGATGGGACCGAAGGTAAGCGGCCACCCTGCCGATGTCGTCAGTGGCCATCTTGAGATCCGGCTCGCCCACGAACTGAGCCCACCGGAAGCAGTAAGCACAGTAGGCATGGCACGTCTGGCCCTGCTTCGGGAAGACCAGGACAGTCTCGGGATATTTGTGCTGCACCCCCGGCAGTGGCTCGTCTGCCAGCTCAGGAATGTTCAGGGCGAGCTGACCCGCCGGATGCGGATTGAGGAGCATCCGCACTCGATGCGCCGCTGCCTGGACCTCCCGGTCCGGAGCGCCACTGGCCAGCAGCGCCGCGATCGGCTCGACTTGGTCGGCCGGCAGCATGTCAGCCTGGGGGAACACCAGCCGGTAGATCGGGTCGTCAGGCGCCGCCGACCAGTCGATGAGCGACTCCACGACGTACTCGTTGGTGCGAAACGGCAGCACCGTGGCGACGGCCCGGACGGCCAGCCGCTCGGCCGGGGCAAGGCCGGCTCGCGCAGTTAGCTGGTCAAGATGCTTGACGGTGTAGGCACGGAACCCGCGACCCTGCGTCGGGATAACCGGTGAAATCTGCTGAACAGTCATGCAACTCCCTCCGGCGGCCGCCAACCTGCGGCGCCTTGGTTGTGCGCATGATCTCCCCGTCATGCCGCCAGCTGGCGTACTCAGTGATAGTTCCCGGTCCCCCCACCTCAGACGCACTTCTTCTGCCGGGCGTTACCCTCGTATCAGTCAAAGACGTAACGATTAGGAAACGCTCAGGGAACGCTCAGCGTTGCCCGCAGCCCGGTACTCTCACCCGGTGGCCTCCCCAGGCCGCCCACGGGCGTGCACCCATTGTCAGCGAAATTCCGCTGGCGAATGCTAGATCTGATCATTTTGCCCGCCTTGAACCGCCGTCCGCTAGCTGGATTCCCGATTTACCCGGCCTTCTGGCGAGCAAACTGCCGGACCGTCGCACCGGCCTGGCGCTGGTTGCGCCCCCGATCCCGCTCAGATCGGGGCAATGAGAAGCTAGCGGCATGCTGGACACCCGCCGGATGCCGCGCTGAGCCGGCTCGCGGAACCCGGGTCGGCCCCGAGCGCCCGGCTCACTGCCGCCCAGCCTGCCGGCGAGCTGGCTGTCGAGCGTGCACAGCCGGAACCGGCGGACGCCCCCATGATGATCGCCGTGGACGCCATGGGTGGTGACCACGCGCCCGAGGCCATCGTCGCCGGCGCCGTAGCGGCAGCGCGCGAGCTGGGCACCACTATGGCCCTAACCGGCAGGCCCGGCCTGCTCAGGCCCCTGCTGACCAAGTACGGTCCCGCGCCGGGCGTCTACATCGAGCCCGCCGAGGACTCGATCGCCATGGACGAAGGCGCCCTGGGCAGCTGGCGCCGACCTCGGTCGAGCATCGCAGTGGCTTGCCAGCTCGTGCGGCGCGGCCAGGCCGGCGCGGTGATGTCAGCCGGCTCCACCGGCGCGATCGTGGCCACCGCGCAGATGCGCCTGCGGCCATTGCCTGGCGTCACCAGGCCCGCGCTGGCTGTCGCATTGCCGACCCGGCCTGCGCCCACTCTGCTGATCGACGCCGGCGCTATTGCCGATCCGAAACCTGAGATGCTGGTGCAGTTCGCGCAGCTCGGCGTCGCCTACGCGCAGACGGCCTTCGGCATAGCCGAGCCGCGCGTCGGCCTGCTGACCATCGGCGCGGAACCGGGCAAGGGCAACAAGCTGACCCGGCGCGGTTACGAGCTGCTGGATTCCGATCCGCCGCATGGCGGTATGCCGATTAGCTTCGTGGGCAACGTGGAAGGCGACGATCTGCTGGCAGGCAAGGTCGACGTCGTCGTCACCGACGGCTTCACGGGGAACGTCGCGCTCAAGACGCTCGAGGGTACGGCGAGCTACACGGCAGCACAGCTGCGCGCTGCGCTCAGCGGCTCGCGGGCGGCCAGGGTCGGCACCCTGTTCCAGCGCCGCGGCCTGCGCGAGCTGACCGAGCGGCTCGACTCCGAGACGTACGGCGGAGCCGCGCTGCTCGGCCTTGAGGCGACGATCGTCATCGCCCATGGAGCAGCGCAGGCCCGTGGCGCGACGGCCGCCTGCCGGCTCGCCGCGGAACTCACCAGCCGGCACATCACCGAGCGGATCCGCGAGCGGCTCGGTCACAGCCGCGGCGGTCACTTCCTGCGGCGGCCGTAGCCGGCCTGCCCCGCAGCCGGCTCCGGTAGGCGACCCCGGCGGGCGGCGCCGGCGGGCGGCGCCGACGGGCGGCGCCGGTGAATGCGCAGCGCCTGCGCTAGCGGGATAACTACTCGACAGGCCGATAGGCTGGGCAGATGACAGACCCGGAAGCAGCCCTTGGCTCGCTTGTGCAGGATGCGCTCGCGGCCGAGTTCGGCGCTGAGTACGAGGGCGCCGATCCGCTGATCCGCCCGTCCGGCTTCGCCGACTACCAGTCCAACGCGGCAATGTCGTTGTCGAAGAACCTGGGCCGGCCGCCGCGTGACATCGCCGGGCCAGTCGCCGCCCGTTTGGACGGCACGGCCGCAGTCGCGGTCGCCGAGGTCAGCGGGCCAGGTTTCATCAACCTCACGCTGCGCGACGACTGGATCGCCGATCAGGCGTCGGCACAACTGGCCGATCCGCGACTGGGAGTGAATCCGGCGCAGCCGAGCCAGCGGATCGTCGTGGACTACTCGGGCCCGAACGTGGCCAAGGAACTGCATGCCGGCCACCTCCGGCCGACGGTTGTCGGGGACGCCATCGCGCGCGTGCTCGAGCACGTCGGTCACGACGTCGTGCGGGCTGCACACCTAGGCGACTGGGGCACCAACTTCGGCATGCTGATCGAGCATGCTCTCGACATTGGCGAGCAGGCGACGTATGAGCAGCTCGCGGCCGGCGAGTTCACCGCGTTTTATCAGGATGCGCGGGCAAAGTTCGAGGGTGATCCGGCGTTTGCCGGCCGGTCCCGGCAACGGGTCGTCGAGCTGCAAGCTGGCGAGCCCGATGCGATCCGGCTCTGGCGACTGCTGGTCGACGACTCGATGGAGTACCTGCGCAAGCTCTACCACAGGCTCGACATCACCCTGACCGACGCCGATATGGCGCCGGAGAGCTTTTACCAGCCCATGCTCGCCGACGTGACAGCTGAGCTCGAGCAGAAGGGCCTCGCCTGGATGAGCGACGGCGCGCTCTGCGCGTTCCCGCCGGGATTCGCGGGCCGGGACGGCAAGCCGCTGCCGCTGATGCTGCGCAAGAGCGACGGAGGCTACGGCTACGACAGCACTGATGTGGCGGCCATCAGGTACCGGCTCCGGGATCTGGGCGCCAGCCGGATCATCTATGTCGTCGGGGCGGAACAGCACCAGCACCTGGAGATGGTGTTCGCCCTCGCCAGGCAGGCAGGCTGGCTAACCGGGCCAGCGAGTGCGGAGCATGCGGTTATCGGGCTGATGACTGGCCCTGGCGGCCAGCGGCTGCGGACCAGATCCGGCGACCAGGTCAAGCTGGCCAGCCTCATCGACGAGGCGGTGGACCGCGCCGGGAACGTCATCGCAGACAGGTACGACGACCCGGCCAGGCGCAGCCAGATCGCCGAAGCTGTCGGCATCGGCGCGCTGAAGTACGGCGATCTTTCCGTCGCCAGGGATTCCGGTTACGTGCTGGACTTCGACCGGCTGCTCGCGCTCACCGGGAACACCGGGCCTTATCTGCAGTACGCCACGGCCCGGATCACGTCCATTTTCGCGCGTGCCGGGCTTGTGCCCGATGATGCGAAGGGCCCGCTGCAACTCGGCCACGACGCAGAGCGCACGCTGGCCCTTCGGCTACTGGGCTTCGGGCGGGCAGTTTCGGACGTCGCGGCTACTGCCGAGCCGCACAAGCTCGCCGGCTACCTGTTCGACGTCGCCAGCGCGTTTACCGCCTTCTATGAGCAATGCCCGGTACTTGGCGCGGCGGATCGGGTCAGGCAGAGCAGACTTGCGCTGTGTGCCCTCACCTTGCGTGTGCTGATAACCGGCCTGGGCCTGCTCGGTATCCCCGTGCCGGAGCGCATGTAGCGGACCGGCGCGCGGCCCATCCTGCGCTGCCGGGGCCGGAATTACCGCTGCCAGTTAGTTCGCAGCTAGGGCCAGCCGCTGGCGGTCATCGGGGTAGCCTCATGGAGCCGGATATTCCGGGCACGCCGCGGTCGCGGCGGACAGACGCATTAGCCGAGCGTGAGCCCAGGACGCGATGACAGAGAACGACCGCATACCGCAGGTACTAGTCGTCGATGACGAGCCCAACATCCGCGAGCTCGTGCAGGTGGCACTGAAGTTTCACGGCTGCGCCGTCACCACTGCCGCCAGCGGCAGGGATGCGCTGCGCCAGGCAGAGGTCAGCAAGCCGGATCTCATCGTGCTCGATGTCGTGATGCCGGACATGGACGGCTTCGAGGTCTGCCGGCGGCTGCGTTCGGCAGGCAATGAGGTGCCAGTCATCTTCCTGACGGCCCGCGACACCTCGTCGGATACCGTTACTGGTCTGGCAATCGGCGGCGACGACTACGTCACCAAGCCGTTCTCGGTCGAGGCTCTGGTAGCTCGGGTTCGGGCCGTATTGCGGCGGGCGTCACGCACCACGGCCGCAGATCAGCCGGGCCGCAGCGCGGGTCCGCTGCGGGTAGCCGATCTGGAGCTCGACGAGGAGCGCTGGACCGTTCAGCGTGCTGGCATCCCGGTCGAGCTGTCGCCGACCGAGTTCCGGCTGCTTGCCTACCTGATGCGCCATCAGGGCCGGGTACTGACCAGGGCACAGCTGCTAGAGAGCGTCTGGGGATGGGATTACTCCGGCGAATCTCAGATTGTCGAAACCTACGTCAGCTACCTTCGGCGGAAACTGGATCCGCTCGGACCGCCGCTCATCCATACCCAGCGGGGCGTTGGCTACAGCTTGCGGCTGCCCGCCGACCAGCACGGCCATGGCGGGCTCTTGGCATGAGCAGGACCCGGCGGCTCTCGCTACGGGCGCGCATGATGGTGATGTTCATCGGCGTGACGACCCTGCTGCTGCTGGTGATGGGCACGGTGAGCACGATCGTGCTCATCCACCGGGTCGATAAGCAGAGCGGCGCGTTCGAGGCCAGCCTGCGGAGTGCCTCGACGTACTCGCTGAACACGCTGGACAACAACCCGGACGGATTTGCGGCCGTCGAGGTCCCGATCCGCCGCCACCTCGCACCCGTGCCGTTCACGGAAGGCAGCCTGCCCCGGCTGACGCGCCAGCTCGTGCACGCGGTCAACCAGAAGCTCACCGACCCGCGCTTCGCCGCTGTCGAACGGCTGGCCGCGTCCGGGCACCTGGCGGCTGCCGCGATCCAGGCACGAAACAGCCGGGCTGCCCTCTACCTCGGCAGCAAGCCGTTCGATATTGCGCCGGGCCTCCGGGCCGCCGGAAGGTGGATCCCGGCGGGCGAACTGGGCGGCCCGGCGATGCTCTTCGTTGCCAAGCCGGTTCCCGATGAGCCTGGCCAGGTCCGCGGCTTCATCATCGCTGAGCTGATCACCGGCGCCGCCCTGATCGCGCTGCTGGCGCTTGCTGGTGAGTGGCTGATCGGCCAGGGTCTTGAACCGCTCGACCAGATGACGAGTACCGCTAACGAGATAACCACCCGCGGTGACCTGACCGCTCGCATGCCAGATGCCGATGACCAGACCGAGATCGGACGGCTCGGCACGTCGATTAACACCATGCTCGACCGGATCCAGCAGGCTTTCAGCTCGCGCCTGCACTCCGAGCAGAAAGTGCGCGAGTTCGCTGCGGACGCGTCGCACGAGCTGCGGACGCCGCTGACCACGATCCGTGGCTACGCCGAGTTGTACCGGCAGGGGGCGCTAGGTCCAGACCAGCTGCCGAGCGCGATGCGCCGGATCGAGCAGGAGGCGCAGCGGATGAGCACGCTGGTCGCCGAACTGCTGGAGCTGGCCAGGCTGGACCGCACCTCGTCGCTTGACCTGACCGAAACCGACCTGGCCAGCGTGATCCGGGACGCGGTTGCTGACGCCGTCGCCGTCGAGCCGCAGCGCCCGGTCCGCGCCGAAGCGCCACCGCGGCTCGTGGCAGTGGTGGACGAGCCACGCGTCCGCCAGGTACTGGCCAACCTGCTCGGCAACGTACGTGCCCATACGCCGGTGTCCACGCCAGTTGCTGTCCGGCTCGGGGAGATCACCGGTGGGGTGCTGATCGAGGTTGCGGATGCCGGCCCGGGCATGTCGAAGGAAGACGCCATCCGTGCCTTCGACCGGTTCCACCGCGCCACCGACCGGCCGGTCCGGGCCGAATCCGAGGAAGCCGATCGTCACGCGAGACCGCTGGCACGCCACGGTGACGGAGCTGGGGAACGACAGGCCGGCCCCGATGGCGCCGACTTCTTCGGTACTCCCAGCCGCAACGGCGCGCCCTTGAACGGTGCCGGCAGCATCCTCGATACCGCCGGGCTCAACGGGGCCAACCTGACCGGGGCCGCCCTGACTGGGAACGGCCTGACCGGGAACGGCCTGACCGGGATCAGCGGGAACGGCCTCACCGGCGGGGCCGGGACCGACAGCGGCGGACCAGCGCCCGGGCCAGCCGCAGGCGCATCGGCCTCCCAGCCCACCGCAGCCGGCGCGGCGGCCCAACGCACCGTCGGCAGCGGTCTGGGCCTGTCGATCGTGCAGGCGATCGCCACCGCACACGGCGGGCGCGCGACCCTGGAATCCTGGCCCGGCCAGGGCACCAAGGTCCGGGTCTGGCTGCCTGTCAGGATCGTGCCCTAGCCGTCACGCGGCGCGCTCATCCTCCGGGCTCGGCAGGTGCTCGAACATGTAATAGATGGCGAGCAGCCCGTAGATGATCAAGGCCACCAAAGCCGACAGGAAGGCGGCGATCACGGCGGCCGCCATGTAGCCAAACAGGCCCGCGCTGAACTGCAGGTTTGTCGCGCGAGCGAGTGTCGACCTTCCTGATGGCCCCGAGCTCGCCTTGGTGCCGGGCCAGGTACCACCACATCGCGGAGTAGCCGATCGAGATCGCGATCATGACTAGCCCGTAGATGACTGCGGCCACCCGACCGCCTGGCGTGGCGGCTGTCGAGTTAAGGCCCAGGTGATCGGCGACAAGCGCGGTGGGGAACGGGATGCGACGATCGCCCATCAGCAGCAACAAGTTGAGCACGAGCAGCGGCCGGTCGACCTTGCGCACGTGCGCGAACAGCGCGTGATGATTGATCCACATGATGCCGATGGTCAGGAAGCTGACCACGTAGGCGGCGTACTGCGGCCAGTGTCTGAGCAGCAGTCCGTAGCTCAGACCCGGACGCGGCCACTGCCGATGCCCAGCAGGTTGAAGACCAGCACCGTGATCGCGACGGCGAAGACGCCATCGCTGAATGCCTCAGCCGCCGTGAGTCCAGCTGGCACGCCTGGTCTTCGCCATCGCCGGCGCGGCCGCTCCGCCTCGGCGGCATCGGCGCCCCGCCGACGGCGGCCGGCGACCTGGACCGAGCGGACCAGCAACTGCGCCACATCCACGACCTCGAGCGATTCTTCGCCTCGCCGGAACTCTTCTTCGCGCTGACCGCGTCGCCGAGCATGACCAGGCAGAACGGGCAGCCGGTGGAGATCGTGTCCGGGTCGGTGCCGAGCGCCTCGTCGATCCGCTCGGTGTTGATCCGCTTGCCGATCCGCTCCTCCATCCACATCCGGGCCCCGCCCGCGCCGCAGCAGAACCCGCGCTCCTTGCACCGGTGCATCTCCTGCGCCTGCACGCCCGGCACCTGCTCCATGATCTCCCGCGGCGCGGTGAAGACCCGGTTGTGCCTGCCGAGGAAGCACGGGTCGTGGTAGGTGATCTTCTCGTCGATCGGGCGTCACCGGGGTGAGCTTGCCGTCGGCGACGAGCCGGGCCAGCAGCTGGGTGTGATGGATGACCTCGTAGTTCCCGCCAAGCTGCGGGTACTCGTTCGCCAGGGTGTTGAAGCAGTGCGGGCAGCTGGCCACGATCTTGCGCGCGCCCGCCTCGTTCAGCGTCTCGACGTTCTGCTGCGCCAGCATGCTGAAGACGAACTCGTTGCCCATCCGCCGGGCCGGGTCACCGGTGCAGGTCTCGGCCGGGCCGAGCACCGCGAAATGGACGCCCGCGGTGTGCAGCAGCTGCGGCGATGGCCTGGGTGGTCTTCTTCGCCCGGTCTTCGAGCGCCCCGGCGCAGCCCACCCAGAACAGGTACTCGACGTCGTCGCCGATCGGGCCGTCGACGACCGGCACCTCGAAGTCGAGGCTCGGCGACCATTCCAGCCGCTTGGACTCGCCCATGCCCCACGGGTCGCCCTTGTTCTCCAGGTTCTTCAGCATCGACGGCGCCTCGGCGGGGAACGCAGACTCGACCAGCACCTGGTGCCGGCGCATCCCGGTGATGTGGTCGATGTGCTCGATGTCGACCGGGCACTCCTCGACGCACGCGCCGCAGTTCGTGCACGACCAGAGCACGTCCGGGATCGATAACGCCGTTCGCATCCGCGTCGCCGATCAGCGGCCGCGCGGCCTCGGCCTTCGACGGCGTCCGGCAGCGCCGCGCGCTGCCTCGTCCGACCCGGCCAGCAGGTAAGGCGCCTTGGCGAACGCATGATCGCGCAGTTCCAAGATGATCATCTTCGGAGACAGCGGCTTGCCGGTGGCCCAGGCGGGGCACTGGGACTGGCAGCGCCCGCACTCGGTGCAGGTGGCCAGATCAAGCATGCCCTTCCAGCTGAGGTCCTCGATCTTGCCGAGGCCGAAGATGTCGGTGTCGGGATCGGCCTCCTCGAAGTCGAGCACCTTGCCGTTCGAGCGCATCGGCTGCAGCGCGCCGAGGCCGTTCGGCCGGCGGGCGAACAGCACGTTCACCGGGGCTATGGCGATGTGCAGGTGCTTGGAGTAGGTCACGAAGACGCCGAAGCCGAGGATCACCGCGAGCTGCGCGAGGATGAAGGTGGTCTCCAGCGCCTTGTTCGCTGACCTGCCGAGCGGATGCAGCCAGTGCCCGACCATCTGGGACGCGAACGCGCCGTGCGGGTAAGGGAAGTCGCCGGTGTTGATCTGCGCGCCGCGGTACAGCAGCAGAGTCGCGATCACCAGGAAGATCCGGAGCAGCACCAGCCAGGCAGCACCGGTGTGCGAGCCCGGCGAACCGTGATTTGCGTCCCTCGCGCTTCGGGATTGGTCCGCAGCCTGATCACCGCGAACGTGATGATGCCGACCAGCACCGCGACAGCGAACAGGTCCTCCAGGAAGCCGACCCATGCCCACGTCCCGATCAGCGGGATCGCGAACGTCTTGCTGAACAGGTCGCCGTATGCCTCGATGATCGTGAGGAACAGGATGATGAAGCCCCAGAAGGTCAGCGAGTGCGCCACGCCCGGCACCGTCCACTTCAGCAGCTTGCGCTGCCCGATGACCTCGGTGACCTGTGTCTCGGCGCCACGGCCCGGGTGCTCCCGCAGGGCCTCGATCCGCTCAGGCGCGGGCTGGCCGGTCCGGCCGAGGCGGTAGAGCCACCACAGGCGGCGCCCGGCGATCGCGGCCGCGATCACCGTCAGGACGAGGCCGATGATGATCCGCAGCGCCAATGGGACCTCCCGGTACGGGCGTTTTGGGTGCCAGCGTACGCCGACGTCGCGGACAGCTGCTGATCACAGTGCCCGAAATGAGCCGGGCCGACTAGCCTGCCACGGGCTCTCGCCAGGCCAGCACCCGGCCGGACGTGACGGTCGGCGGGCCAAGCAACTGGATCAGATAGCGGCCCAGACTCGAGCGCTGTGTCGTTACGGCGACCACCGCGGCCGGGTCCCAGTACGCCAACGTCGCCCTGGCCGCTGCGACGGACGGCGGCTGGACAGACCCCGTTCCGGACCACAGTTCGTCCAGGTAATAGGCCAGCGGCGGCAGGCCATTGCCTTCCACATACGCCTGGCCGCCAGTTGCGGGTCCCTGGAAGTAGCCGGCGTTCAGCGAGATCCGCGCTCCGGACTGGGCCTGCCACCGCATCGCGTCAGTGAGGGTGGCGGTCGGCACCGGGACGACGAGGACCCTCGCGCCCGGCGGCAGTCTCAATGCGGCGAACGTCCGGGCCCAGCCCGACGGCAGCCCCGTGACCTGCTGCACCGGCAGCGGCAGCGGTACCAGCGGCAGTACAGCCAGCACCGCGATGCCGGTCACCGCGTGCCTGATCCGGCCGCGCCCGGCCAGAGCGGACCTGGCCGCGTCGACGGACAACGCGAGCAGCGCGGCCGCCAGACCGTCCGCGACAACCGAGATCCGGGCCGGCAACAGCGAACTCACCACCGGCAGATGGCCGATCCAGGCCCAGGGCAATGTCACCCCGGTCCGGACGATCCCGCCGATGAGCGGATGGGCGCCCAGCGATAGCAGCACCAGGACGCCGAGCGCGAGGCCGACCGCACGGGCCGGCAGATCCCGCCACAGTGCCACGAGCGCGACAGCGAGCACGATGATCAGCGGCCAGCCCAGGTAGGCCAGGTACTCGGGGGCACCGCCCTGATATCGGGCCGCCGGCTGCCGCGCTGGCGCTGGTATGAAAAGCCAGCAGCCCGGACGGGCGTGACGAAAGCGCTCAGGTCGTTCTTGTAGAAGTCGAAGAGAAACGCACTGCCGTGCTCCGCCAGCGGGCCGAAGAACTGCACCCAGCAGCGCCCGCCCGGCGAGCACCAGCGTCGTGACCGCTGCCGTGGCCAGCCCGATACCTGCGGCTGCCGGGCATGCCCGGCCACTGCCCGTGGCCGGGACAGCGCGAGCACGGCCACCATCAGCACCGTCGCGGCGATGCCGGTGAGCAGCAGCACTCGTCCCCGATGAACAGCTGCGCCAGTGACCAGCACGCCAAGCAGGACTCCGCCGCGCACCGGCCTGACCGTGAGCGCAGGCACAGGCCCGCAGCCCGGCGTCGATGATCAGCGGCGGCAGCACGGCGAACTGCAGGTTGTAATGGCCGATCGCGACTGCAGCAAGCGCCGGGCGAGAACCCGTAGACCGCACCGCCCAGCGCGGCCGCCGGCATGCTCACCCCCCAGCGCCGCAGCACCAGGAACATGCTGGCCGCCGAGCCGGCGAAGCCCAGCGTGATCAGCACGGTCAGGCGCGTCTGCGGGCCTGCGAGCAGCGGTGACCGGCGCGAGCAGCACGCCCGGCAGCAGCATCGAGTTGTTCCACATCAGGTTGATGCCCTGCGGCGCGTTCATCGCGGTCGTGACCAGCGCGGGCAGCCTGCCATGCGTCATCGCGGTCGCGCTGTACCGCATGATCCAGGCGAAGTAGTCGGCGTCGTTGGGATTGCCCGCGACCATGTGCGACGCGGGGTGCGCCCACAGCCGCCCGGTCACGACCGCGGCGGCAGCCAGGTAGCAGGCCAGCACGACCGCGACTGCCACGGCCGCGTCCTGGGCAGCCGCAGCCGAGTCACGGCCGCCGGACGCGGGCGTGAGGCCGGTACAGGCCTAATGCCCGACATGCCTGGCGGATACCGCTATCCGGCCCGGCGGAAGACGAAGACGCCGTCGCTCGCGTAGATCTGCGCGTACGCGCGTGTTGTGCGTCAGCGATTCCACGAAGCTCAGCACATTGCTGCGTGGCGGCTGCCAGTCCGTGTTCTGGTTGTCGAAGACGATGTACTGGGTCGGCGGATTGGTGCCGAAGTTCCCGAGCCAGAACGTGTCGGTCCTGGCCGCCAGCGGCGCCAGCAGGTCCAGGTCGGTGGCCACCGTCGCGCCGTCCGGCACCCGCGCCATGGCCGCGTTCTCGGCGGCCACATGCGGCCCGATGTGTAGGTCGGCGGGGTCCACAGCTGAGCTGAGCGGGAACTGGAAGGCCAGCGCCGCGGCGATGCCCAGCATCGTCGCAGCACCGTAGCGCTCCGCTGCCAGGGCCAGCGAGCGCGCCGCGGTGCGCCGGTTCGCGCCCACGGCCCGGGCCGCGGCCTCGCAGCCGCTGCCTGCTGGCGCGGATGCGGGCGATGCCGTCGATGGCGGCGACGAACACGATCGGCATCACGGTCGCGTTGTAATGCCACGGCGTATCCCAGTAGTGCGGGTTCGTCCCGACGAACCGGAGCAGCGAGGCTGGGCAGGGCGGCCAGCACGAGCGGCGACCGGAGCGCGAGGAAGGCCGTCGGCAGCAAGATCAGCGCCAGCGTCGGCAGCTTGGTCGACGCGCCGTTGACCAGCTGGCCCATCAGCCCGCCCAGGCCGAGAAGTGGCCGCCAGCCGGGCTGACCGCGCCGCCGTCGAACCAGTACCGAGGTAGTGACTCGTCGGGTTGAAGTGCGGCATGATCACGAAGATGGCCAGGAAGGACCAGGCCAGGCCCCAGACCGCAAGGAACAGTCCCGGCCCGCGCCGGCGGTAGGCGAACGCCATGATCAGCCCGATGGCCGCGAGCGTGAACCCCTGGTCCTCCTTGACGAAGACCAGCGGCAGCGCCCACAGCACCGCCGGCCGGATCCGGCCCCGGACCAGCGCCGACAGCGAGCAGGCCAGCAGCGGCACGGCGAACGCGATCTCGTGGAAGTCGTAGTTGACCATCTGCTGCAGGCCCCAGGAGAAGCCGTAGGCCGCGCCGATGGCGCGGCCCGCGCCGGTCCCGAGCAGCTCCGCCGCCGCCCGGCTGACGGGGAACACCGATACCGCGGCGAGCAGCGCCTGCGCGACGAGCAGCGTGACCGGGGTCGGGAACATCCGGAAGAACGGCGCGATCAGCGCGACGATCGGGTGGAAGTGGTCGCCCAGCAGGTTGAATCCGGCGCCGCGGACGTCGACGATCGGCGCGCGCAGGTGCGCGTACTGCTTGACGTACTCGGTGAAAATGCCAAGGTCCCATGAGGTGGGGTCGAGGCGCAGGTACCGGAACACCGAGATGACGGTGTACGCCGCGAACACCGCCGGCCGCGATCAGCCAGGTAACGAGGTCCGGTCGCGCGGCTGCCTGGCTCGGCGCGCGCCGACCTGCCGGCTGCCCGCCGGTGCCCGGCTGCCCGGCGACGGACTGCCTTCCGGCCGCGGACCGCCTTCCGGCGGGGCTGCGCCCGGCAGCCGCTAGCGGGCCGGCGCCTCGACGGCCTGCTCGGCGTCAGCGCCAGCAGTGCTCGGCTCGGCTCGTGCTCCGGCTGCCCGTGGTCTGCGCGCATGCTCGCCAGCTGGGCGTTACCGTTCTCGGGCGGGCCGTCCAGCGGCATTGCCGACCTTCCTGCTGGGTCGCTAAGGCCATGCCGGAGCGGGGAGTCAAGGCCGGAACGTGAGCGACACTACCCGGCCCCCGGTTTAGTGCCACCGTACCTGCGCCAGCGCGCGGCGCTGTCGGCGCGTCAGCCGTCAGCGTTGCGGATGGACAGCTGCCTCGCGGGCGCCGGTTCCGGGAGCCCGGCGGTCCGGGCAGGTCCCATTTGCCCGGACGCGCCGCTTTGCCAGCGTCGCGATCGGCAGATATGCCGCCTTGGACGGTCCGGAGACCGGGGCTCGGCGCAGTTCTCGCAGGTCGGCGCGGGAATACAGAGGGACTCGGCAAAGTTGAGCATCAGTGACTCAAGTCATTTGCCAGCGTAGGCTCAGCATGGCAAACTTGAGCCGTCAGGACTCAATCTTATACCACTACGATCAAACAAGGACTGAAACTCATGGCACGTGCGGTAGGCATTGACCTCGGGACGACCAACTCCGTCGTCGCCGTCCTCGAGGGCGGCGAGCCCTCGGTCATCGCCAACGCCGAGGGCTCGCGCACCACGCCCTCCGTCGTGGCGTTCGCGAAGAACGGCGAGGTGCTCGTCGGCGAGGTCGCGAAGCGGCAGGCAGTGACAAACGTTGACCGGACGATCCGCTCGGTCAAGCGCCAGATGGGCACCGACTGGACGGTCGCCATCGATGGCAAGAAGTTCACGGCGCAGCAGATCAGCGCCTTCATCCTGCAGAAGCTCAAGCGGGACGCCGAGGCTTACCTAGGCGAGACCATCACCGACGCGGTGATCACCGTGCCGGCGTACTTCAGCGACGCTCAGCGGCAGGCCACCAAGGAGGCCGGGCAGATCGCGGGACTGAACGTGCTGCGGATCATCAACGAGCCGACCTCGGCCGCGCTGGCCTACCACCTGGAGAAGGACAACGAGGCGACCATCCTGGTCTTCGACCTCGGCGGCGGCACCTTCGACGTCTCGCTGCTCGAGGTCGGCGAGGGCGTCGTCGAGGTCAAGGCGACCAGCGGCGACAACCACCTCGGTGGCGACGACTGGGACCAGCGGATCGTGGACTGGCTGGTCAAGGACTTCAAGAACAGCTACGGCATCGACCTGTCCAAGGACAAGATGGCGCTGCAGCGACTGCGGGAGACCGCGGAGAAGGCCAAGATCGAGCTGTCGTCGCTCGACCGAGTCGCAGATCAACCTGCCCTACATCACCCACTCCGAGCAGGGCCCGCTGCACCTGGACACCAAGCTCAGCCGGGCCGAGTTCCAGAAGATGACCTCCGACCTGCTCGACCGCTGCAAGTCGCCGTTCCAGCAGGTGATCAAGGACGCCGGAGTCCAGCTCAGCGCGATCGACCACGTGGTGCTGGTCGGCGGTTCGACCCGGATGCCAGCCGTCGTCGACCTGGTGAAGGAGCTGACCGGCGGCAAGGAGCCGAACAAGGGCGTTAACCCGGACGAGGTCGTGGCGGTGGGCGCTTGCCTGCAGGCCGGCGTGCTCAAGGGCGAGGTCAAGGACGTCCTGCTGCTCGACGTGACGCCGCTGTCGCTCGGCATCGAGACCAAGGGCGGCATCTTCACCAAGCTGATCGAGCGCAACACCACGATCCCGACCAAGCGCTCGGAGATCTTCACCACCGCTGACGACAACCAGCCCTCCGTGCAGATCCAGGTCTTCCAGGGCGAGCGCGAGATCGCGGCCTACAACAAGAAGCTCGGCATGTTCGAGCTGGCCGGCCTGGCTCCTGCCCCGCGCGGCATTCCGCAGATCGAGGTCATGTTCGACATCGACGCCAACGGCATCGTGAACGTGTCGGCCAAGGACCTTGGCACCGGCAAGCAGCAGTCCGTGACCATCTCGGGCGGCTCCGCGCTGGGCAAGGACGACATCGAGCGGATGATGGCCGGACGCGGAGAAGTACGCCGAGGAAGACCGGCAGCGCCGCGAGGAGGCCGAGGTGCGCAACCGCGCCGAGTCCCTTGCCTACACCACGGAGAAGTTCCTCTCCGAGAACGCAGACAAGGTTCCCGGCGAGGTCAAGTCCGAGGTGGAGTCGGCGATCGCCGATCTTAAGAAGGCGCTTGAGGGCACCGACACCGAGGCGATCAAGACGGCCAGCGAGCACGCGGCTCAGGTAAGCCAGCAGATGGGCACCGCCATCTACGCCCAGTCGCAGGCCGCGAATGCGCAGGCCAGCGACACGGGCGAGGAGGCCGGCGGTCAGGACGACGATGTCGTCGAGGCCGAGATCGTCGAGGACGAGAAGCCCGCTGACCGGGAGGGCGGCGCGGCCTGATGATGCCCGACAACGAAAGCCAGGGCCCCGTCATCCGCGATCGCAGGCGGATTGACCCGGCCACCGGCGAGGTACGTGACACCGGACAGCCCGGCCCGCAGCGCGGGCCGGGCCCGGCAGGCGGTCAGCCGAAGCCAGGCAAGCACTCTGTGTCCAAGCCCGGGGCCGCGGCCGCGGGGACGGGGTCCGATCAGGGCTCGGGAACCGGCGGGGCCGCTGCGGCCGGGCCGGCGGGCGAGCCGGACCAGACAGCGGTCAGGCTGGCCGAGCGGACCGCGGACCTGCAGCGGCTGCAGGCGGAGTACGCCAACTACCGCAAGCGGGTCGAGCGGGACCGGCTGGCGGTGCGTGAGCAGGCGCTGGCCAATGTGCTGCACGAGCTGCTGCCCGTGCTGGATGACATCGGCAGGGCTCGCGAGCACGGCGAGCTGACCGGCGGCTTTAAGTCAGTGGCTGAGTCGCTCGAGGGCATCGTGATCAAGCTCGGCCTGACCGCATTCGGGGAGAACGGCGATCCGTTCGACCCGACGCTGCATGAGGCTCTGCTGCACTCGTATTCCGCGGATGTCACCGAGCCGACGTGCGTTCAGATCCTGCAGCCCGGTTACCGGGTCGGTGAGCGGATAGTCCGCCCGGCGAGGGTGGCTGTGGCTGAGCCTGCCGGTGACCCGGCCGGCGAGGCCGCCGGCACCAGCCCGGCCAGCACGGATCCGGACAGCAGCGGATCGGCCCGCACCGCGTCCGCTGGTCCGGAGCCGGCTGACACCGAGCCGGCCGGGTCTGCGGCGGACGACAGCGAAGCAGGTCAGGCCGGACCCGGTGGCGCCGACAACTAGCTAGCTCCCGAGAGAGGCCCGTTGAGCACCAAGGATTACCTGGAGAAGGACTACTACAAGACCCTCGGGGTGGCCAAGGGCGCGACCGCAGACGAGATCAAGAAGTCGTACCGGAAGCTGGCCCGGAAATACCACCCGGACGCCAACGAGGGGGACCCTAAGGCCGAGGCGCGCTTCAAGGAGATCTCCGAGGCCTACACCGTGCTGTCCGATGACAAGCGGCGCAAGGAGTACGACGAGGCTCGCTCGTTGTTCGGCGGCGGAGGCGTGCGGATGCCAGGATCCGCGGGCGGCAACTACGGGTTCGACCTGGGCGACCTCTTCAGCGGGTCGGCCGGAAGCGCTGGCGGGCGGCTTGGCGACCTGCTCGGCGGCGTCTTCGGCTCCCGTGGCGGCACCACCAGCCAGCAGGCCAGGCCACGGCGCGGCGCGGACGTGGAGACAGAGACGACACTGTCGTTCAGCGATGCGATCGACGGATCTACGGTGTCGCTCCGGCTCACCGGTGAGGGCCCGTGCAAGGTATGCAAGGGCACGGGCGCTAAGGCAGGAACCGTGCCCCGGGTCTGCCCGACCTGCGAGGGCACCGGGCAGGGCAGCCGGAACCTCGGCAGTTTCGCGTTCTCCGAGCCGTGCAAGACCTGCCGCGGCCGCGGCCTGGTCGTCGACGATCCGTGCCAGACCTGTTCCGGCAGCGGGCGGGCGATGAGCACTCGGACCATCCAGGCCCGGATCCCGGCGGGAGTCGGCGACGGCCAGCGGATCAAGCTGGCCGGCAAGGGCGCGTCCGGCGAGCGCGGCGGGCCGCCCGGGGATCTGTACGTGCGGGTCCATGTCGAACCGCATCCGCACGGAACATTCGGCAGATCCGGCTCCAACCTGACGATCACGATCCCGATCACGTTCCCCGAGGCTGCGCTCGGCGCCGAGATCAAGGTTCCGTCACACCGCGGCATGCCGGTGAGCCTGCGGATCCCCGCTGGCACCCCGAGCGGCCGTACTTTCCGCGTCCGTGGCAAGGGCGTGCGGCGCAAGGACGGTACCTCCGGCGACCTGCTGGTCACGGTGGCAGTGCAAATCCCGCAGGAACTCGGCGACAAGGCGCGGGATGCGCTGGAGACGTTCCGGGATGCCACCGCGGGTGCCGACCCGCGGTCCGAGGTACTGCGGCAGGCGAACGGCTAACCAGGCCGGCGAAGTAGCCGAAAGGAGATGACATGACCAGCCAGTTCGAGCTCTCTGATGACACGCCCGTTTATGTCATCTCGGTGGCTGCCCAGCTATCCGGTCTGCACCCGCAGACGCTGCGCGCTTACGACCGGCTCGGCCTGGTCTCGCCTGGCCGGGCCGCCGGGCGCGGCCGCCGGTACTCGCTTCGCGACATCCTCATCCTGCGCGAGGTGCAGCGGCTGTCCCAGGAGGAAGGCATCAATCTGTCCGGCATCAAGCGGATCCTGGAGCTGGAGCTGGCCGAGCGCCGCAGCAGGCTGCTGCTCGCGGAACTGCAGGCGGAGGTCAGCCAGCTACGGGCCGAGCTGGAATCGACTCGCTCGGTCGCGGCCCGGCTGTCGGCGTTGCTGCGCAGCAAGGCAGACAGTGCCGCCCTCGTGCCCGTGCACGGGACCGGCCGGGTGCACCCGCCTACCGGGCCTGGCCGCACCCCAGCCGATCCAGCCCAGGGGGTCGCCGCCGCCGAGATAGGACCCCGGCCGACCGGGAAGCCGGCCAGTTCGGGCTGATGCCAGCTCGCCCCCCGCGGGCAGTCCGGCTAGCGCGCTCCCATCGATAAATCTCAGTACGTAGGAGAAGACAGACTGTGGACGAGAAGCTGACCAGGAAGAGCCAGGAAGCTCTGTCCGAGGCCGTCCAGATGGCCGCCGCGGCCGGCAATCCCGAATGTGGACGGCCTGCACCTGCTGGCTGCCCTGGTCCAGCAGGACGGCGGCACGGCCGCTCCGTTGCTGCGCGCCGTTGGCGCCGATCCGAACGTGGTGCTGGCGACCGTCCGCGACCAGCTGGCGAAGCTGCCGCAGGCCGCCGGCCAGACTGTCAGCGCGCCGGAGACGTCTCGCCAGCTACTGGCCGCGCTGGCCAGGGCGGGCAAGCTGGCTCGCGACATGGCTGACGAGTACGTGTCGACCGAGCACCTCCTTGTCGGACTGGCGACCGATGGCGGTCAGGCCGCGACTTTGCTGCGCGAAGCTGGTGCCGATCCGAAGCGGCTTACCGATGCGTTCGAACAGGTCCGCGGGCATGCGCGAGTGACCTCGCAGGATCCGGAGGGCACCTATCAGGCGCTGGAGAAGTACGGCATCGACCTGACCCGGAGCGCCAGGGAAGGCAAGCTCGACCCGGTCATCGGCCGTGACACCGAGATCCGCCGGGTCATCCAGGTGCTTTCGCGCCGGACCAAGAACAACCCGGTGCTGATAGGCGAGCCTGGCGTCGGCAAGACAGCGGTCGTGGAAGGGCTAGCGCAGCGAATCGTGGCCGGCGATGTGCCCGAGTCCCTGCGGGGCAAGCGGGTTGTCGCCCTGGACCTGGGCGCGATGGTCGCCGGCGCTAAGTACCGCGGCGAATTCGAGGAGCGCCTGAAGGCTGTCCTGAACGAGATCAAGCAGAGCGAGGGCCAGATCATCACGTTCATCGACGAGCTGCACACCGTGGTGGGAGCGGGCGCGGCCGAAGGCGCGATGGACGCCGGGAACATGCTGAAGCCGATGCTTGCTCGCGGCGAGCTGCGCATGGTCGGGGCGACGACGCTGGACGAGTACCGGCAGCGGATCGAGAAGGATGCCGCGCTGGAGCGACGCTTCCAGCAGGTCTTCGTTGGCGAGCCGTCCGCTGAGGACACCATTGCGATCCTTCGTGGCCTGAAGGGCAGGTACGAAGCCCATCACCAGGTGCAGATCTCCGATGCCGCGCTGGTGGCAGCGGCCACGCTGTCAGATCGCTACATCACCGCGCGGTTCCTGCCAGACAAGGCGATCGACCTGATCGACGAGGCCGCATCGCGGCTTCGGATGGAGATCGATTCGCGACCGGTCGAGATCGACGAACTGCAGCGCACTGTCGACCGCATGAAGATGGAAGAGATGGCGCTCGCCAAGGAGGCGGATCCGGCCAGCAAAGAACGGCTAGAGCGGCTGCGCGCCGACCTCGCCGACAGGCAGGAACAGCTGACCGCACTGCTGGCGCGCTGGGACCGGGAGAAGTCGAGCCTCAACAAGGTCGGCGAGCTGAAGAAGCAAGTCGATGACCTGCGCGGCCAGGCCGAGCGGGCGCAGCGGGATGCCGACTTCGAGACCGCGTCCCGGCTGATGTACGGGGAGATCCCAGCGGTGGAGCGTCAGCTCGCCGAGGCCGCAGCCGCGGCCAGCGAAGAGGCATCTGCCACCTCGCCAGGCCAGACCACCGCCGCACAGCCGATGGTGAAAGAGGAGGTTGGCCCAGACGATGTCGCCGATGTGGTGTCGTCCTGGACCGGCATTCCGGCCGGCCGGCTGCTGGAGGGTGAGACCGGCAAGCTGCTGCGAATGGAGTCTGAGCTAGGCCATCGCCTGATCGGCCAGCAGGCGGCCGTGCAGGCGGTTTCCGATGCGGTCCGCAGGTCCAGGGCCGGGATTTCCGATCCGGACCGGCCATCCGGCTCGTTCCTCTTCCTCGGCCCGACGGGTGTCGGCAAGACCGAGCTGGCCAAGGCACTCGCCGAGTTCTTGTTCGACGACGAGCGGGCCATCATCAGGATCGACATGAGCGAGTACTCCGAGCGACATTCAGTGTCCAGGCTGGTCGGAGCGCCACCTGGCTATGTCGGCTACGACGAAGGTGGCCAGCTCACCGAGGCGGTCCGGCGCCGCCCGTATTGCGTCGTGCTGCTGGATGAGGTGGAGAAGGCTCATTCCGAGGTATTCGACATCCTGCTGCAGGTGCTCGACGATGGCAGGCTGACCGACGGCCAGGGCCGCACGGTCGACTTCCGCAACACCATCCTGATCCTGACCTCCAACCTCGGTTCTCAGTTCATTGCCGACCCGAGCCTGGATGAGAAGGCCACCAGGGAAAAGGTGATGGGCATCGTGCGGGCCACCTTCAAGCCCGAGTTCCTGA
This sequence comes from uncultured Actinomycetota bacterium, assembly GCA_963795265.1. Classification (GTDB taxonomy): domain Bacteria; phylum Actinomycetota; class Actinomycetes; order Streptosporangiales; family Streptosporangiaceae; genus JAJYUU01. The sequence continues at coordinate 240,944 of CAWCHF010000010.1, forward strand.
ATCGCCTCGACGACGTGATCGTGTTCGACGCCCTGACAACTGCCGAGCTGACCGAGATCGTCGATGTCCAGATATCCAGGCTGGCTAGCCGGCTTGCCGGCCGCCGGCTGACGCTCGACGTGACGCCGGATGCCAGGGAATGGCTAGCCGTGACCGGGTTCGATCCGATCTACGGCGCCCGCCCGCTGCGCAGGCTCATCCAGACCGCGATCGGCGACAAGCTCGCCCGGGCACTGCTGGCCGGCGAGATCACCGATGGCGACAGAGTGCTCGTAGACCTCGATGAGACCGCCGACACGCTGGTAGTCAGCCCGGAGCCGACAGCTCAGGCCTCATCAAGCATCGCGTCGTAGTCGTCCTCCGCAAGGCCAAGATCATTGCGGATGCGATACCGGAGCCTGAGCAGGAGCCGAAGCTCGGAGTCCTCGCTGACCGGCCCGCCTGGCACTGGCTCGTCCGCCAGGCAAAGCTCGACACCGGTCGTCGCCCACTCAAGCGCGGCCGGCAGATCCGAACGATCGACCAGAAGCTCCGCGACCAGATCGCAGGTCCGCGGATCAACCGGACCCTCGGCCTTGAGCTGGCTGATGATGGCCTGCGCCTCCGATTGCCTGTTGAGCTGGAAGAGCGCACGGGCCATCGGCACCCTCGGGTCCGCGAAGACCGGGCCGCCGTCATCCATGGCGCGCTGGAAGCTTGCTACCGCCGCGGTCGGCTCGTCAGCCTGCAGCCACTGCTCGCCCGCGCGCAGATAGGCTTCGGCGCGGGGCATCCCCGCGGTCTCCATGCCGGTGGCGGCCAGCTGACTCATCCGTGAGGCTGCCGCCGCGTGATCCCCGCTGGCTGCTGCATCGAACTCGAGTGAGTCGAATTCCTCACGGCTCAGCACAGGCACGCTCCTAACGTAACCCAGGGAGCGGGGGTGTTGTGTCCGCGATCTGCCCGCAGTGATGGCTTCGTGACAACGTTCCTCAGTGCCGCGAGCGTTCTAGGGCATCCCAGAAACCGCGCCGGAGGGCGTGCCTGACCTCGTCGTGCAGAAGCGAGTCAATCGGCAGCGCCGACCCCTGCAGCAACCGCGCTTCGAGGTCCGACGGCATTCTCGGCTTACGGGCCAGCACAGCCTCCAGCCACAGTGCGGGCGCATCTCGCGCCACAGCCTCACCGAACCCGAAACCTTCCGCATGGGCCGACTGCACGGCCTCGCCCACCGAGATTGCCACCGGTGGCGCGGGCATCGGGGCAGGTGGCGGCGCGCCATACGAGCCGGCCGGGTAGCCCGACGGCACTGGCGAGGCGGCATACGGCGACCCTTGTGCCTGGCCGCCGTACTGGCCGCGGTCCGGCGGGTACTGCATGCCGTTACCGGCCGGCAGCTGCCGCTGCGGTTGCTGGCGCTGCTGGTCGGCCGGCGGCTGCGGACCGCCCGGCGGCAGTCCCTGGCCACTTCCCGGCCGTTGCAGGGCGTGCTGGCCGGGAGCGGAAATGCCCTGCGGGTGCGGCATGCCCTGATGCTGGCCCGGCGGCATGGCAAGGCCCTGCCCTTGCGATCCACCGCTGGCCGGCTGGCTGGATGACGCGGACTGGAGTCCGTTTTGGCCAAGGGTGCTACCTGACATCGTGCTGCCCGGCATGCCGCCATTCTGGATGCCACTGCCCGGCATGCCATTGCCCGGCATGCCGCCGCTCTGGATGCCACTGCCCGGCATGCCGCCGCTCTGGAGACCACTGCCCGGCATACCGGCGCCGTGCTGCGGACCAGCCTGCGCCATGGTGCCCTGGTGCACTCCGCCTTGGTTGCCCTGGTGCACGCCGCCCTGCTGAATACCAGGCTGCGGCATCGAGCCATGTCCATGGGCTCCGCTGGGCTGTCCGGCCAGCTGGCCGCCATGCGCTGGCTGGCCATTGGCGAGCATCCCGTTCGGGGGCACGCCATTGGCCGGCATCCCGTTTGCCTGGCTGGGCGCGTGCATGCCGGGAGTCTGCCCGGCGTTGCCCGCCAGGCCCGGCGCATGCACGCCGTTGCCCACGAGGCCCTGCTGGCCTGCTGAGGCGGCCATTCCGGCGCTGCCGATGTGCGGAGCCTGCAGGCCAGCATGCTGGCCGCCGTGGCCGCGGCTGTCCTCAGCGCTGGTCCGCTGGCCGAGGCCGGCGGGCTGCTGGCCGACCAGTCCGTTGCCGGCCTGGCCGCTACCGGCTTCGTGGCCGGCGAAGCCGTTGGGAGCGTATCCGCCCTGGCCGCCTACGGTCGCCGGCAGCTGGCCACGGCTGGCGTCGGCGGGCTGGTAGTGCTGGCCGAGCGACTGCGGGTCCGCAACGCGCTGGCCCTGGCCCATGGCGTCAGCGCCGGACTGGGCAAAGCGGGCCGCGTCCTGGGCCGGCAGCTGCTCGCGCTGGTCCCGTCCCGTTGCGGCGAGGCCGGCGAGCTGCTGCTCAGCACGGTCATACTCGGCCGCCACAGGCGACGCGTAGATCCGTGCGGCCGGCGCCTCGATCGCTTGCTGCGGACCACTGACCTGCGCGTGTCCCGTGGCCAGCTCGCGGTAGCCGACGACACTGAGCTCCGGCTCGGCGCCAGGAATCAGGTCCACGTAGGGCCGGAGATGTCCGGCCGCGATATCGACGATGTCGTCACATTCCTGGCGGAGCGCCCGGGACACCGCCCAGTCGCCGTCGGCCGAGATGTGCAGCAGGATGGTCCGGATGCCGAGGTCCTGGACTTCCGCGATGACCGGGGCGAGATCCTCCTCGGCACTGACGATGATGACGTCGCTGACCGCGCGGTTCCTGGCTAGTGCGGTGAGGTCCTTGCGGATCTCAGCCTCGACGCCCTCCTTGCGATTCGGGCGCGCCTTGCTCAGCCGGAGCTTCACGCCCGGCACGTCGGCCAGGGCTTCATGCTCAGCTGCGCGGTTGCCGTCAGCAGCAGTGTCATACCAGTAGCAGCGCAGCAACGGCAGGCCTGTGCGGTCCCTGGACAGGCCGCCTAGGAGCTTCAGCAGGCCCGCATAATCCCAGGAAACCGAGTCACGATTGCGAGTGCCGTGAACGGCGAGCGCACCATCAGCCAGCACATAACTCGCGTCCACGAACAGCGCGCAGCGATCCAACGCGACACCGTCCTTCCCTTGCGCGTGACGTTACCAGCGCATGGCATCAGCCGTGACACATAGCGAGGATCACGGACGTATCCACCTGGCCAGGTCACTGCTACTGCCATTATTTCGCCATCTAACGGCCACTGGCTGCCTCGTTGGCATCTGACCTGACCTGCCCGGCCGGGCCGGCCGCCAGACCGCAGAAGCTATCAGGCGCCGGCCAGTGCTCCGCGCGGCGTGCCCGGTAGGCTCGGCTGCCGTGGCCGACCGAGAAGACTTGCTGACCATGATCAAGCAGCTGGCCGTCGTGCATGGCGAAGTGATCTTGTCCTCCGGCCAGCGCGCCGACTGGTACATCGATCTGCGGAGGCTGCTGCTGGACGGACGCGGCGCGCCGCTGGCCGGGCGGGTCATGCTGGACCTGACGGCTGACCTGTCGTTCGATGCCGTCGGCGGGCTTACGCTCGGCGCCGACCCGGTGGCCACCGCGATGCTGCACGCTGCCGCTGGCCGCGGCCGTAAGCTCGACGCCTTCGTGGTCCGCAAGACCGGGAAGGCGCACGGCTTGCAGCGCCGGATCGAGGGCCCTGATGTGGCTGGCCGCCGGGTACTGGCCGTCGAGGACACGTCTACCACGGGTAGCTCTGTCCTTACTGCCGTAGACGCACTCGTCGAGGCCGGGGCCGAGGTTGCCGGCGTCGCGGTCGTCGTCGAACGCGGCGCACGGCCGAAGATTACCGAGCGCGGGCTGCCCTACCTGGCCGCGTTCGAGCTGGCCGATCTGGACCTGGGCTGACGGCGCCGCAGGACGACAGGCGCGAGCCCTGGTCAGTTGTGCGAGAAAGCCTGCAATGCGAAGGCCCCGACCAGCAGGAGAGTTAAAACCGTGACGGACAGCAGAACGACGCCGGCGTAACGGCGGCCATCAGCAGGATCCGCATCGTGGTGTCCCATGTGGTCGAGCGTAGACCCGATCAGGCCGCCGGCCCGCCATTGCGGGCAACTCGGCCGCCGGGCTTTAGCCAGCAGCGGGTCCTCGGCAATACTGGGCACTGACTACCGGCCAGTGACTGGACTACGAGAGGACGCGGGCCATGCCCATCGCGACGCCAGAGGTCTACGCGCAGATGCTCGACCGGGCGAAGGAGCACGGCTTCGCCTACCCGGCGATCAACGTGACCTCAAGCCAGACCCTGAACGCCGCGCTCCGCGGCTTCGCCGAGGCGGAGAGCGATGGCATCGTGCAGATCTCCACCGGCGGTGCTGAGTACTTGTCCGGCGCCGGGGTCAAGGACATGGTCACTGGCGCGGTGGCCCTTGCTCATTTCGCCCGGACCGTTGCCTCGAAGTACCCGGTGAACGTGGCGCTGCACACCGACCACTGCCCGAAGGACAAGCTCGACGCGTACATGCGGCCGCTGGTGCAGATCTCGGTCGAGCGTGTCGAGCGCGGCGAGGAGCCTCTGTTCCAGTCACACATGTGGGACGGATCCGCGGTGCCGCTGCCGGAGAATCTCCAGATCGCCTCCGAGCTGCTGGATCAGTGCGCCCGGGCGCACATCGTGATGGAGCTGGAGATCGGCGTGGTGGGCGGTGAGGAGGACGGCGTCGTTGGTGAGATCAACGAGAAGCTCTACAGCACGCCTGCGGACGCACTGGCGACAGCCGAGGCCCTGGGCCTTGGTGAGCGCGGCCGGTACATCCTCGCGGCGACCTTCGGCAACGTTCACGGCGTCTACAAGCCCGGCCACGTCAAGCTCCGACCGGCGATACTGCGCGAGATCCAGGACGCCGTCGGCGCCAAATATGGCCTGGACAAGCCGTTTGACCTGGTCTTCCACGGCGGATCCGGGTCAGCGCTAGAAGACATCCGGGAGGCGATCGGCTACGGCGTCGTCAAGATGAACGTGGACACCGACACTCAGTACGCCTTCACCAGGCCGGTCGCCGGGCACATGTTCACCAACTACGACGGCGTGCTGAAGATTGACGGCGAAGTAGGAAATAAGAAGGCATACGATCCGCGCACCTGGGGCAAGGCCGCCGAGGCGTCGATGACCGACCGGGTCGTCCACGCCTGCGAGGACCTGCTGTCGGCCGGTCGGCGCATGTCCTGACGGCGGCTGCCGGCCAGTCAGTAGCGGGCCCGGCGACCGGCACCACGGCGAGCAGGGGCAGGATGGCCCCATGACGCGAGAGAACCTGCTGGGCGGCCCGCCGGAAACCCTCCTTCCCGCCGACGAGGATGCGCAGGCGGCGCTGGTGCAGGCCGCCGATCCGGCGACCGTGGCGGCCAGGTATCCGGGCTATTGTGCTGCCTGGGCGGAGCTGGCCGCGCGAGCGATGGCCGACGGCGACCCGGTGAGCGCCTACGCCTTCGCCAGGACGGGTTACCACCGAGGACTGGACCAGCTGCGACGGGCCGGCTGGCACGGCCATGGCCCGGTGCCCTGGGAACACGAACCCAACCGGGGCTTCCTGCGCTCGCTCTACCTGCTGGGCGCTGCCGCGGCCGCCATCGGCGAGGATGACGAGGCAGCCCGATGCCGGGAGTTCCTGGCCGATGCCAGCCCGGCCGCAGTTGCCGCGCTGGCATCGTAACGGCATCCCCGACCGGCCCGCCGCTGCGCGCCCGCCACGCGGTCAGCCGGGGTTGTGCCAGCGTGCGTGGCCGCCAGGCCTGTAACATCTGACTGCAAGAGCCCCTGCCGCGCTTGCTGTCCCCATGCAACGACGTCGGCCGGGGCCTTCGCTGGTTACGGGAAGGACCTGTGACGTGCCTGCCATCGTGATCGTCGGCGCGCAGTGGGGCGATGAAGGCAAGGGCAAGGCAACCGACCTGCTCGGTGACCGGGTTGACTACGTCGTCCGCTACCAGGGCGGCAACAACGCCGGCCATACCGTGGTCATCGGCGACGACAGCTATGCGCTGCACCTGCTGCCCTCTGGCGTCCTGTCCGATAACGCCACGGCGGTCATCGGCAACGGCGTGGTTGTCGATCCAGAGGTGCTGATCGCCGAGATCGACGGACTCATCCAGCGCGGAGCCTGGCGTGACCGGCTGCTCATCTCGGCCGACGCGCACTTGATCATGCCGCATCACGTAGCCCTGGATAAGGTCACCGAGCGCTATCTCGGCAACGCCAGGATCGGCACGACCGGCCGCGGTATCGGCCCCGCTTACAGCGACAAGGTGTCGCGCGTCGGGATCAGGATGCAGGACCTCTTCGATCCCGGCATCCTCCGGCAGAAGCTTGAGCTGGTGCTCCGGGAGAAGAACCAGATCCTGACCAAGCTCTACAACCGTCGCGGCATCGACGCCGATACCGTCGCGGCACAGTATCTCGGCTACGCCGACCGGCTGGGGCGCTACATCGCCGACACTGGCCTGGTGCTCAATCAGGCACTCCAGGCAGACCAGGTCGTGCTGCTCGAAGGCGCCCAGGCGACCCTGCTCGACGTCGATCACGGTACCTATCCGTTCGTGACGTCGTCGTCGCCGACCGCCGGCGGGGCATGCGCCGGGTCCGGCATCGGGCCTACCCGGATCACCAGGGTGATGGGGATCCTGAAGGCCTACACCACCCGGGTTGGCGCCGGCCCGTTCCCCACCGAACTGCACGACGCGCACGGCGAATGGCTGCGCAAGACCGGCGGCGAATTCGGCGTCACCACCGGCCGGCCGCGCCGCACCGGCTGGCTCGACACCGTCATTGCCCGGTACGCCACCCGGGTGAACGGGCTCACTGATTACTTCGTGACCAAGCTGGACGTGCTCTCCAGTCTGGAGAAGATACCCGTCTGCGTCGCCTACGACGTCCATGGCAAGCGCTTCGACGAGATCCCCATGACCCAGACCGACTTTCACCACGCCACCCCGATCTACGAGTACCTGGACGGCTGGTGGGAGGACATCTCCGGCGCGAAGGACTTCGGCGACCTGCCGCCGAACGCCAGGACCTACGTACGGGCGGTCGAGGACATGATCGGAGCACCGGTCTGCGCGGTCGGCGTCGGCCCCCGGCGGGACCAGACCGTGCAGCTTCGCGAGGTGTTCTGACGTGCGGGTACTGGTCATCGGGGCGGGCGGCAGGGAGCACGCGCTAGTCAGGGCGCTGGCGCGCGATGCCGACGTGCGTGACCTGCACGCTGCGCCGGGCAATCCCGGCATCGGGGAAGTCGCCGAATTGCACTCTGTGACTGCCACCGAGCCCGCGCAGGTGGCCGCGCTCGCCGCCGGTATTGACGCCGACCTGGTAGTCATCGGCCCCGAGGCGCCGCTGGTCGCGGGCGCCGCCGACGCTGTCCGGGCGGCCGGCATCCGGTGCTTCGGCCCTAGCCAGCGCGCCGCGATGGTCGAGGGCTCCAAGTCGTTCGCGAAGGACGTGATGACGGCCGCCGGAGTACCGACGGCCGCCGCCAGGACCTGCCGGACGGAACAGGACGTGGACGCGGCCCTCGCCGAATTCGGGCCACCGTACGTGGTCAAGTCTGACGGCCTGGCCGCAGGCAAGGGCGTGGTCGTCACCACCGACCGCGAGCAGGCCCGGCAGCACGCCCGCGACTGCGGCACCGTGGTCATCGAGGAATTCCTCGACGGTCCCGAGGTGTCGGTGTTCGCGCTGGCCGACGGGCAGAAGGCGGTTGCGCTGCTGCCGGCGCAGGACTACAAGCGCGCTCACGATGGTGACATCGGGCCGAATACCGGCGGCATGGGCGCTTACGCGCCGCTGCCGTGGGCGCCGCCGGACCTGGCGGCCGAGACCCTGGCCACTGTCGTCGAGCCGGCCCTGACAGAGCTGGCCCGGCGCGGCATGTCCTACAGCGGGCTGCTGTACGCCGGGCTCTGCCTTACCGCTCGGGGCTTGCGGGTCGTGGAGTTCAACGCCCGGTTCGGCGACCCGGAGGCGCAGGTCGTGCTGGACCGGCTGGGCACGCCGCTGTCGGGGCTGCTGGCCGCCAGCGCCGATGGCGACCTCGCCGCCGCGCCGGCGCTGGACTGGCGGCCGGGCGCCGCGGTAACCGTGGTGATCGCCGCGGAAGGCTATCCCGGCGCGCCGGTCTACGGCGCCGCCATCGACGGCCTCGCCGAAGCCGGCCTCGTTCCCGGCTGCTATGTCCTTCATGCCGGGACCGCGAACGGCGGGGCCGGCGGCCTGACCGCGGCGGGCGGCCGCGTCCTCGACGTGGTCGGCACCGGGGCCGATGTGGCGGCGGCCCGGGCCGCCGCCTACCAGGCAGCAAGCCACATCACCATGCGCGGCGGCTGGTACCGCACCGACATCGCGCTGGCACCGGCTGGCACCAGCGCCAGGCGATGACCGGCGGCGACTCGCCAGCGCCCGACCCGGCCGACCGGCCCGCCGACGCCGATGGGGAAGTCCCGCTGCGGGTCAGCACCCTGGAGATCTTCTTCGACCTGGTCTTTGCCTTCACCCTCACCCAGCTCACCTCGGTGCTCGCTACCCGGCTGTCGTGGGCGGCCGTCGCCCAGGTGCTGCTGATGTTCGGACTGCTGTGGTGGATGTACGGGGCCTATGCGTGGCTCACCAACTCCCGCCCGCCGGTGCGCACTGCCGAGCGGCTGCTGCTGCTGATCGGGATGGCCGGATTCCTGGTTGTCGGCCTGGCCATTCCGCGCGGATTCGGCAGTTACGGCGTTGTGCTCGGCGTCGGCTACCTGGTGGTAGTGGTCGTGCACGCGGTCCTGTACTACCGGGTGAACGCGAATATCGTCCGGGTCGCACCGTTCAACGTTGCCTCGGCGCTGCTGGTCATCGCCGCCGGGCTGCTCGACACCAGGGCCACCCCGGCGGCTTATGCGCTGTGGGTCGTAGCCCTTGCCGTGCAACTGGGATCGCCGCTGATCGTCCACCCGGCCGGGCTTTTCGAGCTGAGGCCGGCGCATTTCTGCGAGCGGCACAGCGCGCTGCTGATCGTGGCCATCGGCGAGTCTGTCGCTGCCGTGGGCATCGGCGCGGCCGGGCCGGCCAGCCAGCCCGGCGGTGCCAGCTGGCGGCTGCTGACCGGTGCCGTGCTTGGCCTGGCTGTCGCGGCAGCGCTGTGGTGGATCATATTCGGGGCGGGTGACGAGGAGCGCGCAGTCGAGGTTCTGACGCTGGCGACCAGTGAGCGCCGCTCGGCGCTGGCGCTGAGTGCCTATTTCTACGGCAACATCCCGCTGCTGCTCGGGCTGGTGGCACTGGCCGCCGGCATACTCAGGGCGGTGCTGTCCGTCGGCCAGCCGGGCGCCGGCCCGGGATCTCATGCCTCGCTGGGCCAGGCCGCGCTGCTGGCTGCCGGGGCGGCCCTGTTCCTGGCCGGTGACGTCATCATCCGGCGGCAGCTGGCGCTGGGGCCCGTCCGCCTGCGCGCCGCTGCCGCAGGAGCGGCCCTGGCCACGACCGGCATCGGAGTCGCTGTCGGCCTCGAAGCGCAGCTGACCGGAGTCGCCGCGGTGCTGATCGCGCCACTTCTTGCCGAAGCGCACGTCAAGGGCCGGCCCGGCCGCGGCCGGCCCGGCAGGCTCAGGGGTAGCCCAGCCGGCGGCGAGCCCGCCGGGGCAGATGCGGCAGGATAGAGGGGTGATAGATCGCTACACGCTGCCCGAGATGGGCCACGTCTGGAGCGAAGCCCACAAGTACGAGCTCTGGTGCCAGATCGAGACCCTGGTGCTAGCGGCGCATGCCAGGGCGGGCACGGTGCCGGAGGCTGCGGTCGCGCCAGTCGCGGCCGCGCCACCGCCGACGCCTGCGGCGGTCGCCGCCCTGGAGGCCGTGACCGGCCACGACGTCATAGCCTTCCTGTCCGCCTGGGCGAATAACACCACCCCGCGCGACGCGGCAGCGTACGTGCATTACGGCATGACCTCCTCCGACCTGCTGGACACCGCGCTGGCCATCCAGCTCGCCGAGTCCACCGATCTGCTGACAGCCCGGTGCGACCGGCTGCTGCACGTACTGCGTGAGCACGCGTCTCGCACACCGGACGACGCTGCGGGCCGGCCGGACGCACGGCATCCACGCCGAGCCCGATGTCTGGGGACACCGGGTCGCCGACTTCGCCTTCGCCGTTCACCGCTGCCGCGACAGGCTGCTGCGGGCCCGGCAGTCGGTGGCCGTCGGCAAGCTGTCCGGCCCGGTCGGTACCTATTCCAACATCGACCCGGATATCGAGGCAGAGGTGCTGGGCGAGCTCGGGCTCCGGCCAGCCGACGTAGCCACTCAGGTCGTGCTGCGGGACGGGATCGCCGAGTGGGTCAGCGTCCTGGCGCTGATCGCTACCGTCTGCGAGGCCATCGCGCTGGAGATCAGGCACTCGCAGCGGACCGAGGTCAGTGAACTGGCCGAGCCTTTCGGCGCTGGCCAGAAGGGCTCGTCGGCGATGCCGCACAAGCGGAACCCGGTCCGGTCGGAGCGGATTGCCGGCCTGGCGCGGGTGGTGCGCGCCCAGGTCGTACCGGTGATGGAGGGGATACCGCTGTGGCACGAGCGGGACATCTCGCACTCGTCAACCGAGCGAGTCGCGTTGCCCGACGCCGCGATCACCACCGACTACCTGCTCGAGCAGACCACCGGCGTCATGGAGGGACTGGTCGTCGACGCTGCGCGCATGCTGGCAAACCTGGAGTCAAGCCACGGCCTTATCTACACCTCGGCAGTATTGCTGGAGCTGGTAGCGGCAGGGCTGTCACGGGAAGACGCTTATGCCCTGGTGCAGGCGGCCGCGATGGACACCTGGCAGTCGGGCGTGCCGTTCCGGGAGACGCTCCGCAAGCACGCGGCCGGACGGGGCCAGGAACTAGACGAGGCCAGGCTGGACGAGGTGTGCGCGCCGGAGCGCTACGTCCGCCGGCTCGGCGAGGTCTTCGACCGGCTGGCGCGCCTCGCGTGATGGCCGGTACCGCCGGATCCGGGTCGGCCGCCGCACCGGGGAACGACGGCGCCCCCGCCGGCGCAGGAGGTCTGCGGCATATTTACTCCGGCAAGGTCCGGGAGCTGTACCAGGCCGGCGATGGCGTCCTGCTGCTGGTCGCGACGGACCGGATCTCGGCTTTCGACTTCGTGCTCGACACGCCGATCCCCGACAAGGGCAAGATTCTTACCCAGCTCTCACTCTGGTGGTTCGAGCGGCTCGCCGACATCGTCCCGAACCACCTGGTGGACGCGCCGGTGCCGGCCGAGTTCGCAGGCCGGGCGATGGCCTGCATGCCACTGACGATGGTGCCGGTGGAGTGCGTCGCCAGGGGCTACCTGACCGGCTCCGGGCTGGCTGACTACCGGCGCGACGGCGCCGTCTGGCGGGGTCTCGCTGCCCGCCGGGCTGATGGACGGGTCGCGATTGCCGGCGCCCGTGTTCGACCCGGACACCAAGGCGCCGCACGGGTCAGCACGACGAGAACATCACCGTGCCCAGCTGGTCGAACTGGTCGGCGCGCCGGCCGCCGCGGAACTTGACGCGGCTCACCCTCGCGGTCTATCAGCGCGGCGCCGACCTGGCGGCGCGCGCGCGGCATCATCGTGGCGGACACCAAGATGGAGTTCGGCTTCGACGAGTCCGGCACGCTGCGGCTGGCCGACGAGGTCCTCACGCCGGATTCGTCCCGGTTCTGGCCGGCCGATTCCTGGCAGCCCGGCCGCAGCCCAGGTGCCATTCGACAAGCAATTCGTCCGGGACTGGCTCACCTCGCCGGCCTCCGGCTGGGACCGGTACGGCCAGGAACCGCCACCGCCGCTGCCCGCTGACGTCGTCGAACAGACCCGGCAGACCTACGTGACGGCGTATGAGCGTATCACCGGCTCGCGCTGGCTTCCGTAACCGGCCGCCCCTGGGATCACGTTATGCATGCGCTCAGATACGTTACGTAACAATGTCGTCATGGTCTGGGGGGCTCGGAAGCGGTGGAATACTTGACGTCACGACAGGCGGGCTATTCCGGTGACGGGAGCCTGCCGTCTGCATGGTCAGAAGGCCCGGTCGATGTACCGGGGCATAGACACGATGCAGCCAACCGACGGGAGTTCCATCCAGATGACGAGCGGCCCTGAAACCCGCTATATCGTCCGAGGCGGCAACCCGCTGCAAGGCACCGTCTTCGTCCAGGGCGCCAAGAACGCGGCGCTGAAGATGATCGCGGCATCGCTGCTGGCCGAGAAGGGCCGCACCGTGCTGCGGAACGTTCCGGTCATCGAGGACGTCCGCCGGGCAGTCGAACTCGCTCAGGCAGTTGGCGCGGTCGTCAAGTTCCACGAGGCCGAGCGGACCCTCGTCGTCGACGCATCCGAGCTGACGAGTTCGGTGCTGCCCGAGGAGATCGCCCGCCGGTTCCGCGCGTCGGTGCTGTTCGTGCCGGCCCTCCTGCACCGGCTCGGCGAGGCCACTATCGAGGGGGTGGGCGGCTGCAACCTGGGCAGGCGCGACCTCGACTTCCACTATCGCGGCTTCGCCCGGCTCGGCGCCATCGTGGAAGAGGGCGAGTCCGTCATCCACATCAAGGCGGACCGGCTGCGCGGCGCTCACCTCTACCTGGACACGCCGTCACACACGGGCACCGAGAACCTGATCATGGCCGCGTCGATGGCGCCAGGCACCACGATCATCGACAACACTGCGCTTGAGCCTGAAGTACTGGACGTCATCGCGTTCCTGACCAAGATGGGTGCCCGGATCACGGGCGGCGGGACCGGATTCGTCACCGTCGAGGGCGTGGACGAGCTCACCGCGGTCGAGCACACGGTCATGGCTGACCGGATCGATGCCGCTGTGTTCGCGATGGCAGCGGCCATCACCGGCGGCGAGCTGAGCCTTGTCGGCGCGTCGCTGGAGCATTTCGGCGTGGCACGCTGGAAGCTCGAGCAGATGGGCGTGGAGTTCGCGACTCACGGTGCGATCCTTCAGGTGCGCCGGGAGCGCCAGCTACGGCCGATCAACGTGATCACGGACACCTATCCCGGCTTTGCCACTGATCTTCAGTCGCCGATCATGGCGCTCAGCAGCCTTGCCGACGGCACCAGCTACATCCGGGAGACCATCTTCGACGGTCGCTACATGCTGGTCGGGGAACTCAACAAGATGGGCGCGAAAGTCGAGGTCGCCGGTAACGCGGTGCTCGTGCACGGGCCGACTCAGCTGCATGGCTGTGAGGTCATCGCACACGACCTGCGCACCGGCATCGCGCTGATCCTGGCCGGGCTGGCCGCAGACGGCGAGACGATCGTGGCGCCTGGTTACCTCATCGACCGCGGGCACGCCTCGGTGGCGACGCGACTGGCCACGCTCGGCGCAGACATCAGCTCCGAGGTTATCTAGCCCTGCGGGCCGCTAGCCGCGGTCTGTGCACGGGCACCGGGCAGCCGGCAGCCGGTCTGCATCGGCCGGTGCGCTGCCCGATTGCTGCTCTCGCGGCGCTTTGCCCCTTCCGGACGCGGCAATCCTGAGTTAACAAGGGTGTAGCGGTCTTTCCGGGTACCTGCCCGGACCGCTCGCGTGACTGGAAGCGACATGGCTGGCTTAGGCAAAGCCCTGCGGCTGGATGAGGAAGTCACCATCGGCCTGGCCGGCCCGCATGAGCTGGTTGAGCGGATTGTCCTGGCCGGGCTGCCCGGCTCGGCTGGGCACGGCCTGCCGCCCGATGCGACGGGATCACGGGGCTTACCGGTCCCCGCGCTGCGCTCCGGCGCAGACGATGACGGGCTGCGGCGGCGCCTGCTGATGGCGGTCTACCGAAGTGAGCAGGAGGCACCGGACCGGGTCTCCCGGCTCGGCGGCCACGTCGACACATGGCTGTTCGCAAGCCAGGCACCCCTGGAGTACTGCCGAGGCGCCGGCGTGATCGGCTGCCCGGCTGTCGCGATCCAGCTGGCCGGCGAGCCACTACTGGCGACTCTGCTGGCCGCCGGGCGGGCGGGCGTCGACCTGGCTGCGCTCAGCTTCGACACCTTCACCGAGTCCGCCGTCACCCAGGCGCTGTCGATAGCGGGCATCGCGGCCGGTGGTGCCCACATCCGCGAGCAGATAGCAAGCCCGGCATCGCTCGCCTCGTTCCACGCCCGCCTCTGGCGGGTGGGCCAGACGTCGGCGGCTGTTACGTGCCTGGATGACGTCGCGAGGCGGCTGACCGGCAGCCAGGTGCCGGTGCTCACCGTGCGCCCGACCGGCCAGGCGATCGCATCCGCGCTGGAGATTGCCACCCTCGCTGCCGGCCGCCGCGTGCTGGCCGAGGCACAGGTCGCCGTCGCGGTCGTGGAAGTGCCAGCCTTACGGGAGGACGGCGCCAGGCAGGCCGCGCGGCAGGCTCAGGAAGAGATCCGGCTGACGGTGCGACGATTCCTGGTCCGCGAGGCCCAGCGGATTGACGCGACAGTCAGTCGCGCCAGTGACTACGGATTCCTGGTCCTGGGCACGCGCGGGTCGATCGCGGCGGCTGGCGGCGAGCGGCCCTTCGCGGCCAGAGCCCGCACTGCGCTCGGGCTGGACCTTGACGTCGCCGTGGGCACCGGCCGCACCGCCCGAGAGGCCGAGGACCGGGCCCAGGCCCGGCTCAGGGATCAGCGCCAGGCGAAAGCTGGCGGCGCTGGCCGCGGTGACGCAGGCTCCGGAACCGGCCCCAGGCGCGACGCGGCCGGCGCTGCCGTCGGCGCGCAACCAGCCTTGCCGGGCGGAGCCGAGACTCGGCGACCACGGCCGGCCGCGGACAGTCTCAGCAGGCTCCGGAGCCTGGAGACGCTCGCCAAGCTCGCGGAGAAGCTCGCGGCCGACGCCAGCCCGGTCGTCGATGCCGAGCTGACTGGCCGCCTGCTATCCGTCACGCCGCGGACGGCCCGGCGTCAGCTCAGGGCGCTCGCCGACCAGGGTTTCGCGCTGCCACTGCCGCCCAGCAGGACGCAGCACCCAGGCCGCCCGAGGCACGCATACCGGCTTGTCCTGGAGAAGCTGGATCGCCGGGCCGCGCTGTAACCGGGCGGGCGTCCGCCTGCGGCGGCTTACAGCGCGAGCTTCATTCCTTCATGCGAGGCTACGAAGCCCAGCCGCTGGTAGAAGCGGTGCGCGTCGGTGCGCGACTTGTCGGAGCTGAGCTGGACCAGGGCGCACCCTCGCTGACGTGCTTCGTCAATGGCCCAGCGCATCATGACGCCGCCAAGGCCGCTGCCGCGGAAGGACTCCGCCACGCGTACCGCCTCGATCTGGGCCCGCAGTGCCCCGCGCCGGGCCAGTCCGGGCAGGAAGGACAGCTGCATGGTTCCGGCGATCTTGCTATCCGACTCGGCGACCAGCAGCAGGTGCGCCGGGTCGGCGTCGATGGCCTGGAACGCCGAGGTGTAGGCAGCGAGGTCCGCGGCGTTGCGCACGCCGTCGCGGGTGGCGCCGAGCTGATCGGCCGCGATCAGGTCCACGACGACGACGACGTCATCGGCTCTGGCCGTGCGCAGTACGACGGCAGCCCCGGCCGGAACGGCAAGCATCACAGGATCCATACGTCTTATTCTGGCATCCTCTTGGTGATTAGCACCGTATAGGCCATTTAGCGGCGGTCGCGCCCGGCTCGATGCCGGAATCGGCGCCCGACGAGGTCGTCACAAGAAATATTGCCTGTGAAGAAATATTGCTCAAGCCCGCGACACTGCCCGGAGCGCCGCTAATTTCTAGGCGAAGACCTCATCAGCAGAGCTGGCCGTGCCCGCGCGCTCCAGCCACTTGTCGAGCTCGGCCAGGCTCGTGCACCCCTTGACGAGGGCTTGCTGGCTGGGCGTGATCTGTATCCCGCGAGCCTTGAGGACGGTGAGGACCGCCTTGGCCTCGCCCCTGACCTCGCCCTTGGCCTCGCCTTCCGCCTCGCCCTCGGCCTTCCCCTCGGCCTTGCCCTGCGCGTGGTAGAACTTGGCGAAGTCGCTCCCGTACTCGATGGTCCGCGCGCGCAACTCTTCCTCCGCTATGCTCCTGAGCGCCTTCGGCAGCTCCGCCAGTATTACATCAGCATACAGAGCGGCCAGGTCGATGTCCCGGGCCGCGATCGCCGCCACCGCGACGAATGCCGCCCCTCGGGCGGCCTTGTCCCTGCCGTGGGCGATCCCCGAAAGGACCGCCAGCTCCGGGGCCGCCCCGGCCGCCACAGTATCGGTAACGACAGGGATCAGGTCCGGCCCCAGCACGAAGGGCTGCAAGATGAATCCCGGCCCGATGACGATCGGCTTCGCTGCCCACGAGGCGGTCGAACGGCTCGGGCTAATTACGAGCAGCAGGACCGGGCAGTGGTGCCGGGCATGCACGCCGGTGAGGTACTCAGGCCAGGACCTCCGCTTTCTCCTGTCCTCCCTGAGTTGCACCTCGACGACTACCGCGAGGACAGGCCTGCGCCGCTCGCGCTGCAGGATCACGACCGCGTCCGCGCGCCGCTCGGCAGGCTTCAGCGCCGTCAAGTCCGCGGACGCGAGCCGGGCCTCCCTGAACTGCGGCAGGTTCATGCGCAGGCAGCGATCGATCACCTCGGGGGCCAGTTCCGGCCGGTTCCGGAACAACTCGGCAATCGCCTCATGCAAGCTCGATGGCATGCCATACCGTACTGAAGCCGACTTCTGCCGCGCAGGGATTTAAAGGAACGAACCTGGTCGACCGTGTATCTGATCGTCGACTACCGTTAGGCAATGGTCAGCTCGACGCCGGGGAGAGGGCTGATCCCAGGCGAGGGCCAGTTCCCGATGCACCGGGGGCATCTCCTGGGGCAGGTCGTCGGGAGTGAACAGGCGAGCCTCGAGGATCTCGGCGGCCTCCAGGTTGAGTCCGTCGAGGCCGCCAGCGAGCGAGGCTTCATAGTAGAACTCAACGCGATACCGGAAGCCGGTACGGACCCTAAGCAATCGGCCCACTGTTACCGTCAGGCCTGTCTCCTAGCGGCGAGCATCAGTGACCCGTCTGCCTGACTAGAGGGTGACTCTCATCGATTCGGGTGCCCCGGTCTAGCGCCGCCGCCCATAATGAGGCCGCAAGCGCACTCGGGTCGGGAGGTACGCGGGCATGGGAACGGCAGCGCGGGATCGGCTGGCGAAGCTGTTGGGTGGAGGAGGCGCGCAGGCCGCGTCGAGCATGCAGTTGCACGCTCCGTAGGCGATATCCGGGTGGAAGTCGAAGGGGCCGGGCGGATTCAGTACCCCGTGACCGCGGCCAAGGCGAAGAAGCTCATTACGCTCTCCGCGCCCGCTCGCTTCGGGCGGGGTGAGGAGACCCTGACCGACCCGCAGGTTCGCGACACCTGGGAGGTCCCGAAGAACCTGGTGAGCATCGGGTGGGACAAGGCGGCCCGCGAGAGCGTCCTGGCCGATGTCCGGGAGGGACTCGGGCTGCCGTGGAACTGTGAACTGGACATCGACTTCCACTCGATGCTCGTGTACGAGACAGGGCAGTTCTTCGTCACGCACCAGGACTCCGAGAAGGACGACTCGATGATCGGGACCCTGGTCGTGACCCTGCCATCCGCCTATACCGGCGGCGACCTCCTCGTCGGCCAGGGCGAGGAGTGGAAGGCGTACAAAGGGTCGAAGACGGCGCACACGCTCGTCGCCTTTTACGCTGACCGCAAGCACGAGGTCCTGCCAGTCAAGTCCGGCTACCGGGTAACGCTCACGTACAACCTGCTGATGCGGGGCGACACCAGCGGGCACGCCACTGGCGACGACGCGACCATCGCAGAGTTGGCACAGTGCCTAGCCGAGCACTTCAATACGCCGGGGCAGCGTTACTACGGCAGCGACGGGGGGCCGCCGAACCGGCTCGTATACCTGCTTGACCACGAGTACACGCCGCGCGGGCTGAGCTGGTCCCGCCTGAAGGCACCCGATGCCGGCCGCTGCGACCTGCTTCGCACGGCGGCGGACAGGGCCGGCTGCGAGGTCAGTCCTCGCACTGGCTGAGGTTAAGGAAACCCACAGTGCCTACGACGCTGGTGGGTACTACGAGCACGGGCGCTACAGCGGATACGAGGATAGAGACGAGGGTGACGAGGACGATGGCGGATCTGGCTCAGGCGAGTACGTCATCGAGGACATGGTCGATTCCGAGGTTCAGCTCACCCGCTGGCTCGCACCCGACGGGAAGCGCGCCGAGGACGTCTCGCTGCACGCCTGGACTCACGAAGTGTGCGCGAGCACACCATCAGGTGACCTGAAGCCCTATGCCTCGGAGTACGAGGGCAACATGGGGAACTACGGCAACACACTGGACCGGTGGTACAAGCGCGGGGCACTCGTCGTGTGGCCTCGGGACCAGGCCTTCGCCAACCGGGCCGAGGTGTCGCCCGCGTGGGCGATGGACGAACTGCAGGCCCGCGCCCGGTCCGGGAATCCCGGAGGAAGTCCTAGCCGCAGCCCGAACGCTCGAATCATTCTGGGAGACGGCCGCAGGCTCGCAGCAACCGCAACTCCTGCCGAAGACAATGCGGGTCGCTATCGCCCTTGGCGATGCCGGGACCGCGCACATGCTGCTGCGGCCCTTCCGGGTGGAGAACCTGCTTCCAGGCCATGCGGCGGAGCTTGCCAAGTTGGCCGCCCGTTATGGCACTGAGTGGGCCGGCATGCTGCTCGCGGCGTGGTTCCGCGACCGCGGATCGTGGGAGTACGGCTACCTGAACGGCCGCCGGGACTGGGCGCTGTCCCTGCCCGCGCTGTCCGAGGCGCTGATCGCGGCGGACGCTACCGGTACCGAAGTCGCGCGCCTGCTCGTCGGCGAGGCGTGGGAGTGGCTGCGCGGTGCGGCCACCACCCGGCTCGCGTCCGAGCGCCCCGAGCCACCGTGAGCAGTACCTGACGGAGCTAGGACAGCCACTCACTGCGGTACTGGTCGCTGCCGCGCGGGCCGGTGAGCCCGCCCGGGTAGAGGAGATCACCGACTTCGTCCGGCAGCAGCCCCACGAGGTCATCCCGCTGCTGCTCGCGGCGTTGCGAGACGCCGCGCAGCTTCCGCCCGACATCCGGCAGCAGGCCGGGTTCGGCGACCTGGCCCGCGGCTGCGCGGCCCGGCTACGGGTCCTGCTCGGCCGGTCACGGCGCGCGGACGACGACTGGTCGATCCAGTTGCCGTCTAGCGGCTGTACCTGTGACTTGTGCTCAACCCTTAAGGCATTCCTGGCGTCGGCCCGCCGCGGCTACGAGTGGCCGCTGGCGACGGGCAACCGGCAGCACATCCACTCGCGGCTCGACGCGTCCGAACTACCCGTCACTCACGTCACCCGGCGGACCGGACGCCCGTACACGCTCGTGCTAACCAAGACCCGGCGGCTCTTCGACGCCGAGCGTGAGGCACGCGTCCAGGACGAGGGTGCCTTGCAATGGCTCATCGCCGAGTGGCACGTCTCCCCGTGACGGGAGGTGACATGTCGAGATTGTCCGGTGATACCGATGCGGATTCGACTGTGATCTAGCTCGCATATCGTGCCGACCCATGACCCCTCACTCCAGGACCGCCCGGCAGGCGCGCCTAGCGGCCGTCGTAGTTGTGGCCGTGGTCCTCGTGCCCGCCATGACCGCGTGCGGTGCCCTCACTGGCAGCGGTTTGTCAACGGCGTCGCCGACTACCGCGCCGCCTGGCATTGCCGGGGCTGGCACGAGCGGGGCTGCGGCGACTCCCTCCGCGAGCGCGACTCCCGGCACGTCCGGCACCGAGCCGGCGATCGTGGTGGAGACGACTAGCGGGGCCATCGAGCGGCTGAATCCGGCAACCGGCACGGTGGTGCAGACGCTGGTTTCCGGGGGTGCAGGGGTAGGAGACGAGATCTCGGTCTCCAGTTCAGGGACGGTGTACTACGCGGCCGGGAGCGGCGCGTGTGATAGCACGATCTACTCCATCCCTGGCGGTGGCGGTGCACCGAGTCCCGTCGTGTCCGGCACCCTGCCGGCCATCAGCCCAGACGGCACCAAACTTGCCTACGCCGTCGAGCCCGGGACCGCCCAGGATTGCAAGGGGTGGGACACGAGTACCCCGGGCACGGCGTTCCAGGTGGGCATCCGCACGCTCAGTAGCGGCACGACGGTCAGCATCCCTGAGCTTCCGGCCAGCCAGCAGGGACTGCCGGCCCCCATCACGCACCTGTCGTGGGCAGCGGACAACGATCACCTCGCCGTGTCGATCGAGCCTGTCCAGGACAACGAGGGCTGGGCGCTGAACCTCCTAGACACCTCGAGTGCCCAGGAGTACATCGGCGCCAACGTCATGACCGTCCCAGTCACCGGGGCGTCCCACAACGGGCAGAGCTACCTGAGCGAGGGTGTGTACCTGCCCGGCGGCGACCTGTTCGTGGTCCATAGTTGCTGCGCGGGCATCGAGGGCAAGACCGCCGCGCCGCTGCTCTGGGAGGTCCAGCCGGATGGGGCACTGGTCCGCCAGGTGGCCATCGGATTCGTCGAAGCGCACGACAGCCTCGACGCGAGCGCCGATGGCAACTGGCTGCTGTACCTGGGCGGCGGCGACCTGTACGTGTCGCAAGGCGGCGCCCGGCCGAGCCAGATAGCCAGCGGCCTGGTCGCGGCTGCCTGGGCATGATGGCTGCAGGACGGCGGCATGATGCCAGGAAGGGACGATGCGCAACGGGAGCGTTTCGTGGCCGTGGACGGCCATGTTGGTCGTCACCGCTGGCTCGAGAGCAGGGATCCCCTTCCAGCCGGGCGACCCGGGCACCGAAGCAGGCGTGCACGCCGAACCCGAGGCCTAGGTGCTTGCCTACGACGTCACGGGTGATGTCGTAGGCCTCCGGGTTCTCCCAGCGGCGCGGGTCCCGGCCGCTTGCAGTTGGCCCCGACCCACTCGGAAGCATCGCCGCGGTCGTCGGTGGCGGCCTATGATTGGCGATCATGAAGGTCAAGGCAGACTACTCACTGTGCGAGTCCAACGGGTTCTGCGAGCGGGCCGCTCCCGAGATGTTCCACGTGAACGAGAAGGACGAGCTTGAGATCGCCAACGATGGCGAGGTCTCCCCTGACCTTGACGGGCAAGGTCCGCGAGGCAGTCCGGACCTGCCCTAAGATGGCCCTATCCCTCGAGGAGATAGCACTCCCTAAAGGAGATTCGCCGCGACGGTCGCGGCGAGCTCCGAGCACTGGCGCTCGACGTCGCGTCGACCGGGCCGGTGGCCACGACCGGCTTGCTCACCTCGGCCCAGCCCATGCCGGACGTGATCGCGGCGACGGCACGGACCGCGCCGGTCGTATCGCTATTGCCGTGCACGTACAGGCCGAATGGCGCGCCCGTCTTGGCGTGCAGGCACGGGTAGTAGACCTGGTCGAAGAAGTGCTTGAGCGCGCCGGACATGTAGCCGATGTTCGCGGGCGTGCCCAGCAGGAAGCCATCGGCGGCCAGGACATCGGGAACGCCAGCCGCGAGGGCGGGGACTGGGCGCACGTCCACGTCCGACAGCGCCGGGTCGCGCGCCCCCGCTAGCGCAGCTTCCAGCATCGCCTCCAGCGCCGGCGAAGGCGTGTGGTGCACGACGAGCAGACGCGGCACGCTGGTACCTCCATTGATTCGCGGCACACGGCAAGGCGTGTTAGTGTTCCCACCCACGGCGGCTTCAAACCGCCTGAGACTCACTGAAGCGCAGAACGATCAGGGACTGTCCGCTTAAAGAGACTGTCCGATTCGCACGGACGGCGAAGCTCGGGTATAGTCGAAGACATCAGGGAGATCCCCAGAAGTCAGGACAAGCCGGAAGCATCCGGAGCCGCCTTGACATGAAGGGATCGACCGAGTAAAGTCTAAGGGTTGCCCCGGAGCGGCTGCGGATTGTAGCCGGAGATGGTGTGCATCGGTTCCTTGAGAACTCAACAGCGTGCTAAAAGCCAGTGCATTAAGCACAACCCCGTCGGGTGGCCCGTGTTTTCAAGCGGGTTGCCTGGTGAGGATTTTTTAGCCATGGATGCCGCGCTGCTTGCATGGGCGTGGCTCTCTTGGTTGGGGTTTGGCGGGTCATCGTGTTCCCTGAATGCGGTGGGCTCGTCAGTGAGGCCTTCAACGGAGAGTTTGATCCTGGCTCAGGACGAACGCTGGCGGCGTGCTTAACACATGCAAGTCGAGCGGAAAGGCCCTTCGGGGTACTCGAGCGGCGAACGGGTGAGTAACACGTGAGCAACCTGCCCCTGGCTCTGGGATAGCTCCGGGAAACCGGGATTAATACCGGACATGACCTCCTCCTGCATGGCGAGGGGGTGGAAAGTTTTTCGGCCAGGGAGGGGCTCGCGGCCTATCAGCTTGTTGGCAGGGTAATGGCCTACCAAGGCGACGACGGGTAGCCGGCCTGAGAGGGCGACCGGCCACACTGGGACTGAGACACGGCCCAGACTCCTACGGGAGGCAGCAGTGGGGAATATTGCGCAATGGGCGGAAGCCTGACGCAGCGACGCCGCGTGCGGGATGAAGGCCTTCGGGTTGTAAACCGCTTTCAGCAGGGACGAATACCAGACGGTACCTGCAGAAGAAGCGCCGGCTAACTACGTGCCAGCAGCCGCGGTAATACGTAGGGCGCAAGCGTTGTCCGGAATTATTGGGCGTAAAGAGCTCGTAGGCGGCCTGTTGCGTCCGCTGTGAAATCCCGGGGCTTAACCCCGGGCGTGCAGTGGATACGGGCTGGCTAGAGGCAGGCAGGGGAGAACGGAATTCCTGGTGTAGCGGTGAAATGCGCAGATATCAGGAGGAACACCGGTGGCGAAGGCGGTTCTCTGGGCCTGTTCTGACGCTGAGGAGCGAAAGCGTGGGGAGCAAACAGGATTAGATACCCTGGTAGTCCACGCCGTAAACGTTGGGCGCTAGGTGTGGGTCCCTTCCACGGGGTCTGTGCCGCAGCTAACGCATTAAGCGCCCCGCCTGGGGAGTACGGCCGCAAGGCTAAAACTCAAAGAAATTGACGGGGGCCCGCACAAGCGGCGGAGCATGTTGCTTAATTCGACGCAACGCGAAGAACCTTACCAAGGCTTGACATGGCCTCAAAAGCCGCAGAGATGCGGTGTCCGCAAGGGGGGGTCACAGGTGGTGCATGGCTGTCGTCAGCTCGTGTCGTGAGATGTTGGGTTAAGTCCCGCAACGAGCGCAACCCTCGTCCTATGTTGCCAGCGGGTAATGCCGGGGACTCATGGGAGACTGCCGGGGTCAACTCGGAGGAAGGTGGGGATGACGTCAAGTCATCATGCCCCTTATGTCTTGGGCTGCAAACATGCTACAATGGCCGGTACAAAGGGCTGCGATGCCGTAAGGCGGAGCGAATCCCGGAAAGCCGGCCTCAGTTCGGATCGGGGTCTGCAACTCGACCCCGTGAAGTCGGAGTCGCTAGTAATCGCGAATCAGCAACGTCGCGGTGAATACGTTCCCGGGCCTTGTACACACCGCCCGTCACGTCACGAAAGTTGGCAACACCCGAAGCCGGTGGCCTAACCCGTAAGGGGACGGAGCCGTCGAAGGTGGGGCTGGCGATTGGGACGAAGTCGTAACAAGGTAGCCGTACCGGAAGGTGCGGCTGGATCACCTCCTTTCTAAGGAGCACCTGGCGCCGCCGGGCGGCGAATGCCTGGCCTCGGCGCTCATGCTGCCTAGTGGAGCACTGGCTATTCATCCGGCTGCCGCCTCATGGCGGTGGCTAGTACGTCCCCGGTCTCGGCCAGGGGAATGGAACGGGCCGCCGGCGGTGGCGGCTGGATGAGCACGCTGTTGGGTATCTGAGGGAACGGGCCGGTGCGAAGGTACCGCGGGGCCTCGGAACGGCTAGGCACCGGGCGACCACGGACGTGGTGGCGAGGGCCTAGTGCCGTCCGTATCTTGAGAACTGCATAGTGGACGCGAAGCATCTTGATATCTGTAGTGTTTGCCAAGTTACTAAGGGCGCACGGTGGATGCCTTGGCACCAGGAGCCGATGAAGGACGTTGGAGCCTGCGATAAGCCTCGGGGAGTCGGCAACCAGACTGTGATCCGAGGATGTCCGAATGGGGAAACCCGGCGGCCGTAGCTGGTCGTCGCCCCTGCCTGAACGCATAGGGCAGGGTGCGGTAACGCGGGGAAGTGAAACATCTCAGTACCCGCAGGAAGAGAAAGCAAAAGCGATTCCGCTAGTAGTGGTGAGCGAACGCGGAAGAGGCCAAACCTGTCACGTGTTAAAGACGGCAGGCGTTGCGTGGCGGGGGTCGTGGGACCGCCTGGCCGGGGCTGCCGGCCCGGCAGGGAGTTACAAATCGCGTTGGTAGTGGAAGGTTCTGGAAAGTTCCGCCATAGCGGGTGACAGCCCCGTACGCGGCACTGACGCGACTCCCTGGCGGTATCCCAAGTAGCACGGGGCCCGAGAAATCTCGTGTGAATCTGGGGGGACCACCTCCTAAGCCTAAATACTCCCTGGTGACCGATAGTGAACTAGTACCGTGAGGGAAAGGTGAAAAGCACCCCGGTGAGGGGTCGTGAAATAGTACCTGAACCCGTGTGCCTACAAGCCGTCGGAGCGGCCCTTCGGGGTGACGTAGCGTGCCTTTTGAAGAATGAGCCTGCGAGTTACGGTGCGTGGCGAGGTTAACCGGTGACGGGTAGCCGTAGCGAAAGCGAGTCTGAATAGGGCGTTCAGTCGCGTGCTGTAGACCCGAAGCGGGGTGATCTACGCATGGGCAGGGTGAAGCGCGGGTAAGACCGCGTGGAGGCCCGAACCCACCAGGGTTGAAAACCTGGGGGATGACCTGTGCGTAGGGGTGAAAGGCCAATCAAACTCCGTGATAGCTGGTTCTCCCCGAAATGCATTTAGGTGCAGCGTCGCGCGTTCCTTCCCGGAGGTAGAGCTACTGGTTGGCCTAGGGGGCCCACAAGCTTACTGAAGTCAGCCAAACTCCGAATGCCGGGAAGCCAGAGCGCGGCAGTGAGACGGCGGGCGATAAGGTTCGTCGTCGAGAGGGAAACAACCCAGACCACCGGCTAAGGCCCCTAAGCGTATGCTAAGTGGGAAAGGATGTGGAGTTGCACAGACAACCAGGAGGTTGGCTTAGAAGCAGCCACCCTTGAAAGAGTGCGTAATAGCTCACTGGTCAAGTGATTCCGCGCCGACAATGTAGCGGGGCTGAAGCATACCGCCGAAGCCGTGGCAGTGACCCTTCAGGGTTGCTGGGTAGGGGAGCGTCGTGTCGCGAGTGAAGCGGCGGGGGAACCCAGCCGTGGACGCGTCACGAGTGAGAATGCAGGCATGAGTAGCGAGAGAAGAGTGAGAAACTCTTCCGCCGGATGACCAAGGGTTCCTGGGGCAGGCTAATCCGCCCAGGGTAAGTCGGGACCTAAGGCGAGGCCGACAGGCGTAGTCGATGGACAACGGGTTGATATTCCCGTACCCGCGTGAGACCGCCCGTGCTGAATCGCTGATGCTAAGCGCCGGAAGCGGTGATCCCTTCGGGGTGAGCCCGTGGAGGGCGCGGACCGATGCGGTAGTAGGCAAGCTGGTGGGGTGACGCAGGAGGGTAGCTGTACCGGGCGGTGGTAGTCCCGGGGTAAGGGCGTAGGGCGACCGGCAGGCAAATCCGTCGGTCATGAGCCTGAGACCTGATGCCGAGCCGTTAGGCGAAGTCAGTGATCCCATGCTGCCAAGAAAAACCTCGCAGCGAGGTCTTAAGCGGCCCGTACCCTAAACCGACTCAGGTGGTCAGGTAGAGAATACCAAGGCGATCGGGTGAACTGTGGTTAAGGAACTAGGCAAATTGTCCCCGTAACTTTGGAATAAGGGGAGCCTTGCGCGGTGGAGGCACTTGCTGCCCGAGCTGCGCGGGGTCGCAGATAGCAGGGGGAAGCGACTGTTTACTAAAAACACAGGACCGTGCTAAGCCGTAAGGCGATGTATACGGTCTGACGCCTGCCCGGTGCCGGAACGTTAAGGGGACGGGTCAGCCTTCACGGGCGAAGCTCAGAACTTAAGCGCCGGTAAACGGCGGTGGTAACTATAACCATCCTAAGGTAGCGAAATTCCTTGTCGGGTAAGTTCCGACCTGCACGAATGGCGTAACGACTTCCCCACTGTCTCAACCACAGGCCCGGCGAAATTGCACTACGAGTAAAGATGCTCGTTTCGCGCAGCAGGACGGAAAGACCCCGGGACCTTTACTGCAGCTTGACATTGGTGTCCGGGACGGCTTGTGTAGGATAGGCGGGAGACTGTGAAACGGTGACGCTAGTCACCGGTGAGTCACTGGTGAAATACCGCTCTGGTCGTTCTGGGTGTCTAACCTCGGCCCGTGATCCGGGTCAGGGACAGTGTCTGGTGGGTAGTTTAACTGGGGCGGTTGCCTCCTAAAAGGTAACGGAGGCGCCCAAAGGTACCCTCAGCCTGGTCGGTAACCAGGTGCCGAGTGCAAGTGCACAAGGGTGCTTGACTGTGAGACAGACATGTCGAGCAGGAGCGAAAGCTGGGACTAGTGATCCGGCGGCAGCTTGTGGAAGCGCCGTCGCTTAACGGCTAAAAGGTACCCCGGGGATAACAGGCTGATCTTGCCCAAGAGTCCATATCGACGGCATGGTTTGGCACCTCGATGTCGGCTCGTCGCATCCTGGGGCTGGAGCAGGTCCCAAGGGTTAGGCTGTTCGCCTATTAAAGCGGTACGCGAGCTGGGTTTAGAACGTCGTGAGACAGTTCGGTCCCTATCCGCTGCGCGCGCAGGAACCTTGAGAAGGGCTGTCCCTAGTACGAGAGGACCGGGACGGACAGACCTCTGGTGTGCCAGTTGTCCTGCCAAGGGCACGGCTGGTTGGCTACGTCTGGAAGGGATAACCGCTGAAAGCATCTAAGCGGGAAGCTCGCTTCAAGATGAGGGTTCCCACAGGGTTAACCTGGTAAGGTCCCCAGCAGACTACTGGGTTGATAGGCCGGATGTGGAAGCGCCGCAAGGCGTGCAGCTGACCGGTACTAACAGACCGAGGGCTTGACTCACACTACTTGCACGTTCATGTTGCTTCGCGTTCACTATGCGGTTCTGGAGATACGGGCACGTATAACTCCATAGCGTTTCGGCGGCCATAGCGAAAGGGAAACACCCGGTCCCATCCCGAACCCGGAAGTTAAGCCTTTCAGCGCCGATGGTACTGCGGGGGAGGCCCCGCGGGAGAGTAGGACACCGCCGGACAATACTTCGACGAGGGGTGTACCTTGCTACGCAAGGTCACCCCTCGTATTTTTATATCTCCCGGGGCGCCACGCCCCGGACCCCTGGGGAAGACGGGCCTCCGCCCGCCCCGTCGGTCACGTCCCCCGGGGAACGCCCGCTGGCCTATTGCATTGCCAGGGCCATCAGCAGGTCATCGATCATGACTAGTCCCTGACCGACCGCCGCGTAGAGGGCGTCCAGGTCTCCGTAGCCGAGCCTGCGGCCCTCGCTGTGCGCCGTGCCGTCGGACTCCAGGTCCGAGCAGGTCGATCCCGTGCGCGAGCAGCATCTCGGCTAGCTTGCGGCGTCCCGACGAGGCAGACTGCTCTGCCTCCCGTTCAGCTTCCGCGCGGGCCGCCGCATCCTCGCGGCCGGCGAACCACTGCTGAAGGTACGCCCGGGCCTGACCGCTGCGCGCCGCGTCCAGCCATGACTCCGGCGGGTCGGCGGGCGGCCCGAAGATAAGCTCGACGGCCTGGCCGTGGACCAGTGGCCGTTCTATCGGTACCCGGACGCCATCCACGAGGACTCCGGTGACCTCGTTGGCGATCTCCGGGCTGGTCATGTACGCGAAGTCCACGCCGGTCGACCCGCTCGGCAGCGAGACGGGCGAGCCATCGGCGGCGAACACCAGGAACCCGGCCCCGTCCAGGTCGCCCCGCAGGCTCTCCAGGAAGTCCTGGGAGGCGGACAGCGGCTGCCACGCCAGCAGGTGGTCCAGCCACTTCAGGTCGGCGCGGCGGGCCGCCTCGACGCTGACCTGGCCGGTCCGGCCGCCCGCGGCACGGATGTGCGCCGCGACCCCGTAACTGGCGACCGCGTCCATCGCAGGGGACCGGATGATCACGTCTACGGTCTCCCCGTCATCCGCCAGCAGGGACGTGTGGAGCGACCGGTACATGTTGTGCTTGGGCATCGCGACGTAGTCCTTGAAGCGCGACTGCACCGGCCGCCAGCGCGCGTGCAGTGCCCCCAGGGCGACGTAGCAGTTATTGTCCGGCCCGTCCACCACCGCGACGAGACGGGTCGCGTTTCGCGGCCGCAGCGTCCCGTCCACGCCGCCCGGCAGATCCCGGTACACCGAGTACAGGTGCCGGTCGCGGGCTTCCACCCGCGCCTGGATGCCCCCGGAGGCGAGCACCGAGCGCATCTGCCCGAGCAGTGGCGTGAGGTAGGCGTTCCGGCCGGGCGCCGTCGAGCGAACCAGGTCGCGGAGCCGTCCGTGCTCCTCCGGCTCGAGCACGGCGAAGACCAGGTCCTCCATTTCCCGAAGGTACGCGTACAGTCCGAGCCGCCCCGCGAACGGGACGAGCAGTTCCAGCGTGGCCCGGGCGATCCGCTCGCGCTTCTCCTTCTTGGCGTGGACGCAGGGTGCGGAGGTTGTGCACCCGGTCAGCGAGCTTGATGACCAGCACTCGCAGGTCGATGGACGCGGCCATGATCATCTTGCGGAACGTCTCCGCCTCCGCGTGGTCGCCCCACCTCGCGCCGTCGAGCTTGGTGACGCCGTCGACCAGGATCGCCACCTCCGGGCCGAACTCGGCCTTCACCTGCCCGATCAGCAGGTCGGTGTCCTCGACCGCGTCGTGCAGCAGGGCCGCCGCCAGCGTGGTGGTGTCCATCCCGATCGCGGCCAGCAGCTCCGCGACGGCCAGCGGATGCGTGATGTAGGGCGTGCCGGACTTGCGCGTCTGGCCCCGGTGATAGTGCTCGGCCACCTGGAAGGCACGCAGGAGCAGGCCGATGTCGGCGCGCGGGAAGATCCGCCGGTGCTCAGCGATCAGCGGCCGGACGGCGGCGGTCACCCCGCCCGTGGGCCGGCGCGGGGCAGTGGAGAGGTAGTGGACCAGGCGGTGGGCGCGCATGCGAAGCGCAGCGGTCCCGGCAGGCATTGTTCCCCCGTAAACCCTTGTTCACTGGTTGTAATAAGATTAGCCGGTATCAGGGGTCGAGGCGATGTTTTGCCAACTGGTGAGGTTGCGTTTAATTACTCGGCCAGAAGAAAGGACCCACCGTCACGTCGGCGAGCCCGGCTAGGGCATGACTCACTCCTTAAAGCCGCGTCTCGCGCAGCTTGACCGCGCGGATGAGGAGCTGGGAGACGTCGATGACCTCAAGGGATTGCTTGGCCTGGCCGGCGGCCTTCTTGGCGTTGACGGCGTCGCCGAGCATGACCATGCAGTAGGGGCAGCCGGTGGCGACGGTGTCGGGGTCAAGGGCGAGGGCCTCGTCGATCCGGTTCTCGTTGATCCGGGAGCCGGTGCGCTCTTCCAGCCACATGCGGGCGCCGCCGGCGCCGCAGCAGAAGCCCTTGCCCTTGCAGCGGTGCATTTCCTCGGCGGCGACGCCGGGGACGGACTCGATGACGTGCCGGGGCGGGTCGTAGATCTCGTTGTGGCGGCCGAGGAAGCAGGGGTCGTGGTAGGTGACCTTCTCGTTGACCTCGTTGACCGGCTTCAGCTGGCCCTCCTCGACGAGGCGGGACAGCAGCTGGGTGTGGTGGATGACCTCGTAGTTGCCGCCGAGCTGCGGGTACTCGCGGGTGATGGTGTTGAAGCAGTGCGGGCAGGAGGCGATGACCTTCTTGCCTGAGCCGCGCCCACGCCGGCCTCGTTGAGCGTCTCCACGTTCTGCTGGGCGAGCATCTGGAAGACGAACTCGTTGCCAAGGCGCCGGGCCGCAAATCCAACGATGTTCGACTCCTGCCGGGCGATGTGATCTTCATCCCTCCGATTGGATCGCAAATCGCCATCAGCGGTGATGTGAATCAACCGGGCATCTACGAACTAAAAGGAGAAACCACCGTCGCCACGGCACTTGCGAACGCTGGTGGAATGACGAGCCTGGCCGACGGCGAGAGAGCGGTGCTGGAGCGCATCGAAAATCATCGCAGCCGCACCATGAAGGAATTTGCGCTGGACGCCGAGGGCCAGCAACAGTCACTGCGGGACGGCGATCTGCTGCGCGTGTTTCCGCTTTCACCGAAGATTTCAAACGCTGTAACCCTGCGCGGAAATGTTGCCGACCCCGGTCTCTATACATGGAAGGAAGGGATGCGCGTGTCGGACCTGATCCCGAACCGCGATTGCCTGATCACTCGCAACTATTGGAATCGGCAAAATCACCTCGTCATGCCGATTCAAGAACGCCCCTTCGCTCCCCAGCGTACCAATGCATTCGGGAACTCGCGTCCGGAACAAAATGGCGCTCCGCGCGTGGATCAAATGGGGACTTTGGATTCTAGGCCGTCCGGCGAACAAAACCCGGACGAATTCGGCCAGCAGTCGATGAATGGAACTGGTAACCAGAGCACGAACCAGGCAGAAGCGATGGGCTCGACATCGGTTGCGACCATAGGCCAGAACAGCGCAGAAATCAATTGGGAGTACGCGCTGATCGAGCGTCTCGACGAACAAGATCTAAGTACGCATCTGATTCCCTTTCGCCTCGCTGGCGCCATCGACAATCCCGCCTCTGCAGACAACCAGGCATTGAAACCTGGAGACGTCATTACGATTTTTTCGCGGGCTGATCTCGAGCTGCCGATGGAGAAGCACGCCTCTTTTGTGCGCGTGGGCGGAGAAGTGAATGCGCCGGGGGTATATCGCGTCAACCCCGGTGCGACTTTGAGAGATCTAGTTCAAATGGCTGGAGGACTCACCCAGCACTCCTATCTTTATGCCTCGATCTTTACCAGGGTTTCCACCCGCGTCGCCCAGGAAACTCAACTGCGCCAATCCGCGGAGGAGATGCAGAGGCAACTCGTCACGAAGTACGCGAATGCTACACCGCAGGCCGGTCAAAGCGGAACTGACCAACAAGCACAACTGGCAATGCAGCAGGCCGCGTTGGCTCGGCTCACGTCAGTCACGCCGACGGGGCGAGTGGTTCTGTCATTAAAGCCGGATGCCGCATCGGTGACGGACATTCCGGATTTCCCGCTCGAAGATGGCGACGCGTTCTACGTTCCGCCGCGGCTCAGCACAGTTCAGGTGGCCGGGGCAGTATACAACGCGAATGCTTTTCGCTACGAGCCAGGACAGCGGCTCGTCGCTTATCTGAATGATGCCGGCGGTGCTACCCGCGACGCAGATGCAAAGCGCATGTTCGTCATTCGAGCGGACGGAACGGTTGTCAGCAGCCAATCCCGCAACCTGCACTCGCACGGCAAGTACGGAAACCTGAAATTACTGCCTGGGGACGCCATCGTTGTCCCAGAGAAACTCAGAGTCTCGTCCAAGATGAACGAATTCCTGCAAACGACTCAGTTCATGTCGCAACTAGCCCTGACCGCAGCCGCGCTCAGCGTGATCAAATAGAGGCGCTACTATGACTGCGCGGGGCTACACGATCGAAGAAGGGGAAGCGACGATTGAAGGTTCTTCCTCGCCGAAGGCTACCATGCGTGAATACGGGGTCAGCCTTGTCGAAGGGCTGACGCATCTTGCTCGACGAAAGGGCATGATCGCAAAGGTCACCGCGATTGCCATGCTTGTGGGCGTGACGCTCGCCCTCGTGCTACCGGTTCAGTACACTGCAACTACCAAACTCATGCCACCACAACAAACTCAATCAGCTGCAACTTTGCTAATGAGCCAACTGGGCAACGGTGCAGGTTCCCTGGCCGCCATTGCTGGTGGCGGGCTGAGTCTGAGGAATCCCAACGACATCTATATCGGTCTCCTTACGTCACGTCCCATAGCCGATGCGATTATCCAAAAGTTCAATCTGGCAGAGGAGTACCATGCCAGAGACATGACGGAAGCTCGCATTAAGCTGGCAGGGTGCACCGAAGTTACTACTTCAACGAGCGGGTTTATCGCTGTATCTGTCACGGATAAGGACAAGAAACGTGTCGCCGAATTAGCGAATGCATACTCGGGCGAACTCCGCAACCTTACCCAGAATCTTGCCGTTACAGAAGCCTCCCAGCGCCGGCTTTTCTACGAAACGCAGTTGAAGCAATCCAAGGATGCGTTGCTCTCGGCTGGACTTTCTTTTGAGCAAATTCAACAGCAGAGGGGTCTGATCCACTTGGATGCGCAGGCAAGAGCGATGATCGCGGGCGATGCTGCTGTTCGCGCGCAGATCGCAGCCAAACAGGTCGAGGTCGAGGCTCTCCGCTCATATTCCACGGAACAAAACCCAGATGTGCAATTGGCAGAGAGGGAATTGACCTCTCTTCAGTCTGAGGAAGCGCGCCTGGAGCGACGCAATCACGAGCCGGGATTCACCGGTTTGGGACTGGAGAGTGTACCCAGAGCAGGGATGGAATATCTTCGCGCCGAACACGAGCTACAGTTTCAACAGGCGCTGTATGACATCCTGATGAAGCAATATGATGCCGCCAAATTAGACGAAGGGAAGGAGGCGGCAATCATTCAGGTTGTTGAGCCGGCGATCGAGCCAGACCGGAAATCGTCTCCAAGGCGGACACAACTGGTCGTGTATTTCACGCTGATCGGGCTTTTGTCAGGATGTTTCTTGGCGATCCTGCTGCAGCGCATAGAACGCGCGACGTCCGATCCAATTTCCAGAAAACGGCTCGAAGAACTCAACCTCGCTCTCAGGTGGCGAAAGAGCCGAAGTTCGTGACCTCTCGGGTTACCTGCAGATTCCTCCTCATAACCAAAAAGCAACTTCGACTTCGGGCTGGAAGAGTGTTGAAGGAGTCAATCCCTGACAGGACGTAATAGAGACTAGGAGCAAACAATGTGGACTATTGTCTTAGTGGTTAATGATCCGCTCGATAGGTTCACCGCGTCTGGTGCGATATCGAGATGTCTATCCTCTATAGAACGATTGTGCGGGGATTATGAACTTGTGGTGGTAAACAATAATGGAGTTGCACACGTTCCCGCTTTGACTGAGATGCTAAGGGGAATACGCAAGCCAGCAGTAACGATCGCAGAGCCAAACGCGAATCTAGGCACATCAGGCGGATTCAATCTCGGCCTGAGGAGCTCAAATAGCAAATCAGATTATGTAGCGTTTATGTCAGGTGACGCAGAGATTATCGACTGCCAAATGCTTCAACGACTTGAATTGACATTCGAGAGATTCTCGCATGTTGGCGTGCTGCATCCGATCAGCATTTATGAGGATTCCACACCTTATAATCTGTCCCGACAGTTTCATTCCCGCCACTACTTTTCCAAGATTCGCCATCACGGAGCGGTTGATTCGGAGGAGACCATTCATCAGGTATCGGAGGCCCTTCTTCGCGCAAGGTCTTTGACGCCGATATTCAGTGGACGGCTACCCAGCTTTCCTCTGACATTTGCAGCGATAAAACGATCTACAATTCATTCCATCGGTGAATTTGACGAGGGTGTGAAGGGGGGCTGCTGCGAGAACGACGACTTCGCATTTCGGTGTCTGCAAAGCGGACTGTCGGTAGGAAGAGCAAATAATACCTGTGTCTACCATCACCGATACCTCTTCTATCGCCTCACTCATCCAGAAGGCATCGCTGATCTCCCACATGCAGCTGTGGTCAATCAGGCGCAAGAGTGGTGGTTGCAAAAGTGGGGCGTGCCCTACAGCGAGCTTTACTTCGATTGGCGTTGGGGCAAAACCGTATCTCTCCTTGCGAAGCCGTATTTCGCTTGCCGATCAGTTGCCGGCAAGTTGAAACGGGAGATGTTACAAGCGGCAAATTCTAACATGAACGATGAATGATTAATGATTAAGGGTGCCGTTTTTCCCGCTGTTCGCGCCGGTAAGCCTTCTCCATCGATTACAAGACCGCAAAGCTGTTACAGGACCAATGACGTAAGGGGAACTCAGGAACTATTGGGAAATCCGACTGCCACTCCCGAAACGATGCCGAACCTCCTAGCCCGGCACAGCATGCACTATGCCGCCGCAACGGTCGTGGCTGCCCTGGTCGTCCCAGCCGGGACCGCAATTCTGACGCGGATGTTGGCTCCGGCGGAGTACGGTATTTACTCAATCGCCTTTACCGCTGCGGCGCAGGCCGCAATTCTGTGTACTCAATGGCTTGTGCAGTCGACGACGCGGTATTTGCCCGGTAGCCAGCGAGAGCAAAAGCAGGCCATTACGTCTGCGATCGGCATCCTGACGATCGGAAGTGCGTTTATCTTCGTTTTTGCCGTTTTGTTGTGTTCTCTTGCGATACCTGCCAGGCTCGTCGGAGACCGACAAGTGTGGATAGTCGCCGCGTGGACTTGCACATTTGCCATCCTATTAGGGCCGCTGCTGGCAGTTCTGCAGGCCTCGTTGCTGTCGCGGAGGTTTGGGATCGTCCGCTGTGTTAACGTGATTCTCGGGTACGGCGGAGCCATCGGTCTGAGCCTTCTTTGGCGCTCGAATGCAGTGAGCGTTCTGGCGGGATTCGGGCTCGGCGGTTCAATCACAGCTCTGGTTGCCTGGCGACTGTGCGATATGCCGAGTCTGTCGCAACTTCTCCATCGCGTCAAATCATCCGGATCGACAATCAAGAGGTTAGCGCTCTACGGGGCGCCAATTACGCTCTGGTTTGTCGGGGCGACAGTAATTGGGATGAGCGATCGCTACGTCATCGCGGCGTATCTGGGGACTGCAAGTGCTGGCATCTATGCATCGTACTATATGCTCGTTTCCGGTTCGGTTAACCTCATCTGTACGCCGATAATTACCGCCGCCCATCCGCTATTGATGAAGGCATGGTCGGAAGGAGACAAGACGAGTGCGGGAAATCTTTTAGGGAAGGCTACCGAGTTAATCATGCTAGGCAGCGTCAGTCTTGCGGTTATCGCGGGTCTTTTCTCGCGAGAGCTTGCGTCGCTGCTGCTCCCGCCCGTATACCAAAAGGCGCACCACCTTATTCCGCTGTTTCTTCTCGCGATCGGCCTCTGGCAGGCAGGCTCGTATGTTCATAAGCCCCTCGAATTCGCCGAAAAGAGTCTCGCGCTCGGGTTGACTGCTATTTCGGTTGCCTGCGCAAGTATACTTATCAATATTATCCTTGTACCCCGCTTTGGCTACTTAGCCGCCGGTTGGACGATGCTTGGAAGTAGTCTGGCCTATTTGACCCTCGC
This sequence comes from uncultured Actinomycetota bacterium, assembly GCA_963795265.1. GTDB lineage: Bacteria > Actinomycetota > Actinomycetes > Streptosporangiales > Streptosporangiaceae > JAJYUU01. Next base: position 276,207 of record CAWCHF010000010.1, read on the forward strand.
GGGGCTTCAGTCTAATCGAATCCTCGTTGCCTCGGTGGAATGGAGCGCGCTCATCGTGAAGGCTGTCAGCGTGATCTTAGTTGGTGCTGCATTGTATTGGATTAAACAATGGCTGAACCGGCATGGAGGCATGGCTCTTTCTCTTGGCGTTACTGTGACGCTGCTTGGAATTACAATCGCGGCGCTAGTTGCACATTTCAAAATCTATAGCAAGATCAGGTACGCGAACTAAGAGGAAGAATGCCCTATCTAACGATCACGAGTGTTTTGGCTGTGTGTGTGGTGATCGGTCGACTTTGGTCGCGGAAATGGGTAAACGCCATCACTGCATTCTCAGGTGTCTGGCTTGCGAGTCTTGTGGCCCTCGGGCTTACATCTGCATCATCCCCAGCCTACATAACTTGGCAGGCAACCATTGTTATCGTTGCCGTTCACCTGGCGTTTACTTTAAGCTACTGCATCTTTTATTTGCCTATGCATCACGGCGGAAAGAGGGCGGCTGAGGCTCGGGAGATAGCACCCTCGAATGACTCTATGACTCTCTGGCTATACTGGCTGTGTGTTGTCGTTGCAGCGTTGGGCGTTGGAATGTTGATTCATTCCGTTTATAGCAGGCAGATTTTGAATCCGATGGCTCTGCTCATCGCCAGAGATGAATTGGCTAAGGGGCTTTTGGTTTTACCTGTGGGTGGACGAGTCTTGTCCAATTTCTGCTATCCCGCAGCTGTCCTCGGCCCTATTGTGGGCCTACGCAGTCGAACCTCGAAGGGTTATCTTCTCATGTCGCTGCCACTGGTTATTTTGCTTGGCTTAAGCTTGGTTAGTGGCGGTCGTGGCCCGTTGCTTATTGGATTTTGCCTCACCGGTTGGGTTGTTCTCGCGGCAGACCGATCAAATCGTTCGGGTATAAAGGCCAAGAAAGCATTAGCCGTTGCAGCCTGTCTCACGGTTTGTTATTTCATATTAATTGCAGAACTTAGATCAAATATGACGACTGGTTCGGGGTTGTCCGGCGTGACCACATACTTGAGAGCACCGGTGCCTGCGTTCAGTGCATGGCTGCAGAACTCATCACCTCCAATGATCAACTTGGACTTGACCTATCTGGCTCCCATTCGTGAACTGATAGTCTGGTCGGGCGGCAAGCAGTTACGCGACGTGGATTCATTCGTAGTCTACATGCCATATTCATACAATGTGTTCACAATACTGGCCGAACACTGCATAAGTTTTGGGATGATTGGAATAGTATTTGTGTGGTTCGGCATTGGAGCCGGAATTGCCCTGCTTGAAAGTCAAGAACCGAATCAGCTTCGTGCCGCCCTCTTAAGTGTGGTGTATACGTATTTGTCCTATAGCCTTGTATGCGATCTAGCATTCTTTGTGACTGGCTGGCTGCTATCTGCAACGGTTGTCGTAGCGCTCACTCTATACTCGCGGCTGCATTCGCGGCAAGGACAGCCGCTGTGCTGTTTGGCATCCTGACCGCATCAAACCGTCATGCTTCCTCCAGAAATCATCTGCGGCGCGGGATCCATCGAACTCGCAAAGAGTGCCCGTCCAAAGCTCACGCCGTACTCTGGAGCAATTAAACCCTTAAGCTTAGCAAAAGATACTGCACGATTTAGGTCGTGGACACTGAGACGAGCTACGGTCTGAACCCGATCCAAACATGAGAGGCGATGAGAAGAGCTCCCCCGCACACAATGATCCGAATGCGGCAAGGTTAAGGAGAATACCATTGGCTACGACAAAAGGCCGGTTTGTCAGGTTCCTGGAGACACATGGCTTGGGTTATATGCGCAGGAGGCTCAATAATCAATATCCTCGTGATGCGTTTGTTAGAACTCATCTGAACAATCTACCTGCTGGCAGCCTCATCTTAGACGCTGGGTGCGGTAGCCAAAGATATCGAAAGTATTGTGGAGAATTAAACTACAGGGCACAGGACTTCGGTCAATACACAACCGATGAAAAGCGTAGCATTGGGGCGAGAAGCGTCGGCGGGAGCACGGGCTATGAATATGGACAATTGGACTATATAGGAAACATTTGGGATATAAGTGAACAAACCGGAACGTTTGACGCGATCCTTTGTACTGAGGTGTTTGAGCACATCCCATTTCCGATTGACACCATCAAAGAATTTAGTCGGCTACTTAAGACAAATGGAACGCTCATCCTTACGGCACCGGCCAATTGTCTACGGCACATGGATCCGTACTTCTTTTACAGCGGGTTCAGCGATCGCTGGTATGAAACGTTCTTGGTTCAACATGGCTTCAAAATTGAGATACTTGAGCCTGTAGGAGATTATTACAGCTGGCTCGCTGTTGAGATCGCACGCACCGCTGAAGTGCATTCGTTCTTCTCTAAGATATTTCTTCTTCCCGCTTTTTTCTATTTCTTTACTAAAAGGAAAACGGAAGAATCGACTAACGCATTATGTATGGGATATCACGTTGTTGCCAGAAGGATACCGCAATTCGACCTGGCCTCACGACTGGCGACAGGGAATTAGAGCCCCGCTGCGCGTCGTTTTGGCGATTTTTGGCGAAAGCGTGAGAGCAGATCGGCCCTTGATAAGGGCAAATGGTTTGCGGCTCAGGCGCGGAGCGAGAACGGTTAAATGCAGGATGGCGACTTTGCATTTCAGGGCTTATCCGTCCGCAATCTGGCAAATGTGACAGACATCTTCATCTCCTTGAACAATTTCTGCTGCGACTCCTTACCTGCTAGTTCGTCAATCCTGCTTCAAGGAACGGGCGCAGCCGATTACGGGGTTGAATGACCGAAGCCCAAAACCGGATACCTACTAATGACGACCGTTACTATTGCCTTATTTGGTGGTATTGGCAACCAGATGTTTCAGTATGCGATGGGGAGAGCGTTGGCGATTCGTCACAACGCGTCTCTTCAGTTAGATCTCTATGGATTTGAATTCGACACGGCGTACGGCCGGCAGTTTGAATTATCTCGTTTCAACATAGGAAGTCATTTAACCACCACTAGCAGGCCATTAGCATTTCGTTTGAGCCGGATTCTGAGGAGATTGGCGGCGTCGGCCCCGATGATGGCACGCCTCACCCCACCATCGATCGTGGTGGAGTCGTCGGCGCAATTCAATCCAGCGCACTTCCGGATAAACTGCGAGCAGAATGCGTATGTGATGGGTTATTGGCAAGACGAGAGATACTTTTCTGACTGCAGCGAGACCATCAGGCACGAGTTTATACTTGCCAACGGCTTCTCGAATGATAACGCGAAGATTGCGGAGCTGATCGGATCGACACCGACTCCAGTAGCTATACACGTTCGCCGCCTCCACGATGTCATTGGAACGCCGGATGTAGAAAAGATGGCAACTGCCGAGCGAGGTGGATTCGTCCTACCTATTGAGTACTATCTTGACGCGCTCCGAGAAATCGAAGAGCGGGTCACAAACCCCTTTTACTTTGTCTTCTCTGACTACCCGGAGTGGGCTCAGGATCGATTTGGGAAGAACGACAGCGCTGTCTTTCTCGGTAAGGGTCGCGGTCCTGACTATGAAGACATGGTTTTGATGAGTTTGTGTAAGCATCATATTATCGCAAACAGTTCATTTAGTTGGTGGGGAGCGTGGCTGGCGGCAAACGACGATCAGGTTGTTATCGCGCCTCGATCTGCAAACAGGCACATGTCAATCATCCCTGAATCCTGGATAAGAGTGTAAGGGCCCCATTTCCGGCTGATCAGATTCCTCTGTCAGCAGTCATCGGATGTCTGTCAGCGATTTCGAGCGGCTTGGCGGTCCTGGAATGGATTCCCAAATAGGAACCTCGAATCGACAAACTTTGCTGCGAGCGCCAAGCTCTTGAAAGAGAGCAATCTTTGTGGCTTGCGGAGGAAATCTTGTGAAAATGAGGATCGTGCAGGAAGGTGTAGGCGCAGTGCTTCTGATGCTCTTTCCCTACTACTTGCCATTTATTCAACCTTCGAACCTCGCGCTCTATCATCATCCCCTTCCAGTTGCAAACCTGATTGGTGGCCTTCTTATAGACGTGCTTGCTTTTTCGGTGCTTCTGATCGGATTGCTAACTGCTCTTCAGTATCTACACCTGACACTGCAAGAAATTTTCAGCGCATTATTCATAGGACTGATGCTGTGGCGCATCGTGGATCTAGCAATCCTGATGCAGACCCGCATGCCTATAATCGCCTCTTGGGAGAGCATTCGAAGGCAGAGTTGCATCGTGATCCTTCTCGTTTCGGGAATACTCGCTTATTTTCTTCCACGCGTCACAAGGCCTGCGGCACGTGGGGGCCGAGTGGTAATTGCGGCGTTTGCTTTCTGCTCTCTTTGGATCATCCCGAAACTCCTTCATCTCGTATTGGTTCACCAACCTGACAAAGGCGCCCTTACCTTAAATCCATTGCCACCAACCCCCGGCGGTTCCAACCGGCGCATCGTCTGGATTCTCTTCGACGAACTCTCCTACGATCAGGCATTCGATCATCTTGCGCTCGGCATCCGGCTTCCTAACTTCGATCGGTTGAGTGCGGAGAGCGTTTCGTTTAGTAACGTGAAGGCGGCAGGATTTTACACGGATAGCATCATACCGTCCTTGTTCGTGGGTCGTCGCATCGATCAGATTCGCAGTAGTATCGATGGGGACCTCTTATACAACGATGAGTCTAATCATAGCTGGCTCACCTACGATCCGAATGTCACGCTGTTTGCCCTAGCGAAGCAGAATGGCTGGAGTTCTGGTGTCGATGGAGGGCCCATCCCCTACTGCCGGATTCTCGCTCAAGTTCTCAACGCTTGCTATTGGGTCCCTGGCTCAACTTTATCCATGGAAGATAATGGGGCGTCCGAAGAAAAACCCGCGCTGGTCAACGCGCTCGCATTGCCAAACCAGATTCTGGCCTTCTTAACCAGCCGAAGAAACTCAACTCCGGATCAAGACATCGCCTCTTACCAAAAGATTAACTCCCACGCGGGTGCATTGATAGATGATAACCGCCTCCGGTTCGTCTACTTGCATTTTCCCGTTCCCCATCCACCTGGCATCTATGATCGACAGCGTCATATCGTACGACTGGGCGGTACGTATCTCGATAATCTGGTGCTCGCCGATGACATTTTGGGCACGCTCTTGCAGAAGATTGACGCAACCCCATCAGCCCGTCAGACCATCGTAATTATTTCGTCGGATCATTCGTGGCGTACGCCCCTGTGGAGATTCCGAAAAGGTTGGAGCAGCGAGGAAGAGCTTGCCACTAAAGGCCGTTTCGACGAAAGACCTGTGTTGCTGATTCACTTTCCGGATCAAATGTCAGGAAATCGCGTTGACGTCTCCCTCCCCGAGTTGCTTGAGCACGATATCATCGCGGGCATGTTGCGGAACCGAATCAAGAAACCGGCCGACTTAATGTCCTTTCTCCCACAAAGTGCTCGCTGAGTTCCATGTTCGAGCCGCATGGACTGAGATTATGAGAAGGTAACCTTCTCTACCTTGGCGATTTGCGCGTCTGGAATATGCGTAGACAAGCCACCGCCACTACGGCAAAATGGGCCGTGCTAATCACGCCTCAGATGGCGAGTCGGACAGTATCGATACAGTAAAATCCAAGACGAACCAACGACACTCCACCCCAGCGTTGATTTCTCGAGCAGCAAACGGAATATCGAAATCAACTGAACCAAATTGAAAGAAAACAATGTTGATGTCCGATAAAATCGACCGCCCGGCCCAGCTCAGGCACGATCTTGGACAAGAGTGAACTCGAGGAGCGCTTCGATGGAATTGGGTAAACGTGTTTTCGATCTTTCGCTCTCGCTTCTACTTTTATTTCTTTTATCACTTCTGTTTTTGGGCATCGCCATAGCGATCAAGTTAACGTCGAAGGGTTCGGTACTTTATTGGTCGGCCCGTGTAGGAAGAAACAATAAGACGTTTCAGATGCCGAAATTCCGAAGCATGCAAATGAACACTCCACCAATTGCCACTCAT
>CAWCHF010000011.1:0-443563 GCA_963795265.1 uncultured Actinomycetota bacterium
ACGTACCCCTGGAAGATCAGCTGCCCGGTCGGCTTACTGACCTGTACCCAGCTGTACTGACCAGGAGTCGCGGTCATCTTCAGCACGAGGCGGTCGACGGGCGCCACCGGGTGCCTCACCTTCGGCTCGGACTTATGCCGCGGCGGGGCGGCCGCGTGCGGCGGGCTCGAATGGTGTGCGGACCTGAAGTACCGGAACCCGGCGATGCCGAGCACAGCCACCAGGCCGACGACCAAGAAAACCGTCCAGTTCGGCCGCCGCCCGCGCTCCTTGAGCCGGACCGGAGTGAAGGGCTGAAAGACATCGGCCGCGGTTATCGGCTGCGGCGGCGCTTGCGTCGCGTCGTACTCCCTGATCAGCTCGTCCGGATCGAGGCCGACCGCGCGCGCGATACTGCGGATGTGGCCGCGCGCATAGAAATCGCCGCCGCAGGCCGAGTAGTCCCCCCGCTCGATGCCCCGAACGATGGTCTCCCTGATGCAAGTCCGCTGACTGACCTGCGTGGTGGTGAGACCGGCCTGGCGGCGCGCCGCCGCCAAGGCGTCACCGATGCTCACGCGGTGCCTCCACTAGTCATGCTGCATCCGCTCGTCATGCTGCATCCGCCCCGAGCCCGTGCGGGCCCTCATACCGATGTATGGATTCCCCCGGATCCCCACAGGGACCGGTCACCCAGTGTAGACATCCGGTTACCGCCCGGCGAGAACCGCACGGCATTCGGAGTGGCTACAAAGTCTCTCGCTGTCGGCCCGGCGCTGCCAGCTAACCTGGCCAATCCGACCTGCCCGGCTATTCGTCGCCGCGCAGCGACGCCAGCAGCCCCGGCCAGATCGTCGGGCCTGATCAGCACATCCCTGGCCTTCGAGCCCTCGCTCGGGCCCACCACGCCGCGGCTCTCCAGCAGATCCATCAGCCGCCCTGCCTTCGCGAATCCAACCCGGAGCTTGCGCTGCAGCATCGATGTCGAGCCGAACTGGGTGCTGACGATCAGCTCCGCGGCCTGCACCAGCAACTCAAGGTCGTCACCGATGTCAGCGTCAATCTCCCGCTGCTTGCCGGCGGGTGCGACCACGTCGTCACGGTAGGCGGGCTCCGCCTGCTTCTTGCAGTGCGCGACGACTTCCCGGATTTCCTTCTCGGTCACAAACGCGTTCTGCAGCCGGATGGGCTTGCTCGTGCCCATCGGCAAGAACAGCGCGTCGCCTTGTCCGACAAGCTTCTCCGCGCCCGGCTGGTCCAGGATGACGCGGCTGTCGGTAAGGCTCGACGTGGCGAATGCAAGCCTGGAGGGAACGTTGGCCTTGATCAGCCCGGTCACGACGTCGACGCTCGGTCGCTGGGTGGCCAGCACCAGGTGGATGCCTGCCGCCCTGGCCAGCTGGGTGATCCGGACGACCGCGTCTTCCACGTCCCTGGGCGCCACCATCATCAGATCAGCGAGCTCGTCCACGATGACGAGCAGGTACGGGTACGGCGTGTACACCCGCTCCGAGCCAGGCGGCGCCGACACCCGGCCGGCCCGGACGGCCTTGTTGAAATCGTCCATGTGCCGGAACCCGGACGCGGCGAGGTCGTCGTAACGCCGGTCCATCTCGCCCACCACCCACTGCAAGGCGTCTGAGGCCTTCTTCGGGTTGGTGATGATCTGGGTGATCAGGTGCGGAACCCCGGAGTAGGCGGCCAGCTCGACCCGCTTGGGATCGATCAGCACCATGCGCACCTCGTCCGGCGTCGACCGCAGCAAGATCGAGGTAATCAGCCCGTTGATGCACGTCGATTTGCCGGCTCCCGTCGCACCGGCTATCAGCATGTGGGGCATCTTCGCGAGGTTGGCAATGACGGTGCGGCCCTCGACGTCCTTGCCGAGCCCGACGACCATCGGATGCTGGTCGGACGTGGCGACCGGAGACCTGAGCACGTCGCCGAGGCTGACCACGTCTCTGTCGCTGTTCGGTATCTCGACGCCGATGGCCGACTTGCCGGGGATCGGGGAGAGGATCCGGACGTCGGCGCTCTTCACCGCGTAGGCGATGTTCTTGGATAGCTGGGTGACGCGCTCGACCTTCACCGCTGGCGCGAGCTCGATCTCGTACCTGGTCACCGTCGGCCCCCGGGTGAAGCCGGTGACCTGGGCGTCCACCTCGAACTGGTCAAGCACGGCGGACAGGGCCTCGACCATGGTGTCGTTCGCCCTGGTCCGCGGCCTGGCCACGGTGCCTGGCTTCAGTATCGCGACCGGCGGAAGCGTGTAGCTGCCGTCGGTCACCGCGGCCAGCGTGAGCTGTTCGGGCTTGGCTGCGTGCCCGCCAGCGGACGCGGCACCAGCTGCGGCGGCTGAACCCGGCGCAGCCGCATCGGCTCCCCCGCCCGGCGCCCACGGATCGTGCCAGCCAGGCCTCGCCGGCGCCGTGACCGTCCGGCCCCGCTGCCGAGAATGCCAGCGCACCGGACGCCGCGGCAGCGGCGGCCGCGCTCGTGCCGGCACCGTCGTCGTCGGTGCGCGACGTCCTTCGTGCTGCCTGCCTGGCCGCGGCCGAGGAGGCCGCCAACCAGCGGCGTGTCGTAGGCACGATCGCGGGCGCCAACCTCGAGCGCGTCGAGCCGGCGCTTGCCGAGCCGGGCCAGCTGCCGCGGCTGTCCGGCGGCATCCTCCTGGCCGCTGCCTTCGGCGTCGGCGTCGGCGGCTCCGCGACGCGCCGAATCCGTGCAGCTCGGCCAGCCGGTCTGGCACGCGGTGCAGTGGCGTGCCGGTGATGACCAGCAGGCCGAAACCGGCCACCAGCGCGAGTACCGGTATCGCCGCCCACTTGGTAATGACATGGACGAGCGGAGCCGACAGCCGCGTAGCCGATCAGGCCGCCAGCCGACCTGACCGGGCCGAGCCCGCCGGACAAGCCGGGCGTGCCCGAGGCCACGTGCACCAGGCCGAGCGCTCCGACCAGCAGCGCGGTCCAGCCGATCACCATCCGTGCGGTATCCGCGTTGCTGTCGGGATGCCGCAGGAATCGCCAGGCGAGCAGCGCCAGCAAGATCGGCACGGTCCAGGCGCCGGAGCCGAGCAAGGTCACGAACGCCGTCGCCAGCGGCTTGACCGGCCCGGCTGGCGTGCCACCAGGTCGCTACCGCCGCCACGATCGCGGCGATCAGCGCGAACAGCCCGATGCCATCGCGGCGGTGCAGCGGATCGAGGTCCCTGGCGCTGCGGCCAAGCGCCCGGCAGACCGCGCCGACCGTGTGCGCGAGCGCCATCCACGCTGCTGCGATGGCGCTGACGAGCCAGCCCGCCAGGATCACGAACGGATTGGTCGAGGGCGCCGGCCTGCGCGTAGCGGCGACCCGTGGACTTGCCGCGACCGGTCCGCCGCGGCCGGGTCGTGCTGTAGCCGCGGCGGTTGCGTGCCGCCGAGCCGGACCGGCTGCGGGCCGAACTGCCCGTCTGCCGCGTCCGGCTGGTCGTGCCGCCACGAGGGCGCGCTGCGCCTTTGGGCGCACGAGTCGCCATGATGCTCACCGTAGCGAGCATGCAGCCGCCAGCCGCGGACGCTGCCGCGGCGTGTCGCCACGTTGCGGCCCGGCTGCTCGCCCCGGCAGCTCCCCGATCAGCCAGCCGCAGCGACGATAATCCGCTTGAGGCCAGCAACCTAGTCTATTGTGCTAGTCACCTAGATAAATGGAGGCACGGTGATCGAGTTCCATCTGGACACCCGATCCGGGGTCGCGCCGTACCTGCAGCTGATCCAGCAGGTACGGCAGGCACTCCGGCTCGGGCCTGCTCCGGGAGGGTGACCAGCTTCCCACGGTGAAGGACGTCTCGGGATCGCTGGCGATCAACCCGAACACCGTGCTCAAGGCCTACCGCGAGCTGGAGTACGAGGGCCTGGCGGCCGCCAGGCCCGGGGTCGGCACGTTCGTCACCAAGACGCTCAGCGACGAGTCGATCGCCGCGCACCAGGAGCTGAGCCAGGAGCTCATGCCCTGGCTCGGCAAGGCACGGCAGGCGGGCCTCGACGACGAGAGCATCGACGCCCTATTCCAGCGGGCCCTCAGGTCCGCCGTTCAGGAGGAAGAAGTATGACCGCCGCAGTCGAAGCACGCGGGCTTGGCAAGCAGTACGGGCGGCGATGGGCACTCGCGGAATGCACCCTCAGCATTCCGGCCGGGCACGTCGCCGGCCTGGTCGGCCCCAACGGGGCCGGCAAGACGACGCTGCTCAACCTCGCGACCGGCATGCTGGCGCCGACAACCGGCAGCATCGAGGTGCTGGGGGGCAAGCCGGCCAGCGGCCCGGACCAGCTGGCCAGGGTTGGCTACGTCGCGCAGGACACCCCGACCTATGCCGGCCTCAGCGTCGAGGACCATCTCAGGTTCGGCGCGCACATGAACCCCGGCTGGGATGCCGACCTTGCCCGCAAGCGGATAGCGCAGCTTGGCCTCGACCCCCGGCAGAAGGCCGGCAAGCTGTCCGGCGGCCAGCGGGCGCAGCTCGCGCTGACGCTCGCCATCGCCAAGCGACCCGAGCTGCTGATCCTGGACGAGCCGATCGCCAGCCTCGACCCGCTGGCCCGGCGGGAGTTCCTGCAGATGCTGATGGAGGCGACGGCCGAGCACGAGCTCAGCGTGGTCATGTCCTCGCACCTGGTGGCGGACCTGGAGCGGGTCTGCGACTACCTGATCGTGCTGGTCGCATCGCGAGTGCAGGTGGCCGGCGAGGTTGACGACCTGCTCGTCGTCGCATCAGCTGCTGACCGGACCGCGGCTCGAGTCCGGCACGCCCGCGCTCGGCCAGGTGATCACCGAGCGCCACACCGACCGGCAGAGCACGTCTGCTGGTCCGCAGCGCCGCGCCGATCCTCGACCCGAACTGGTCGGCCGCCGCGCTGGACCTCGAAGACCTCGTCCTCGCCTACATGGGCAACGCGCAAACGGCGCCGACGATGACCGATCAGGAGGAGCAGCGATGATCTGGCTCACCTGCAGGCAGTTCCGCAGGCAGGCGATCGCGGCGTCCGCCGCGCTGCTCGCCCTGGCGATCCTGCTGGCTGCTACCGGGGCGCACCTGGTCTCCCTCTATGACGCGCGCGGGGCTGAACACCTGCCGAGCGAATTGCGGAGCGCTGGCCAGCGACTTCGTCGGCAGCCTGAAGGCCGGCGGAAGCTACGTCGTGCTTTTCGACGCTGGCATCGCGGTGTTGTACCTGGCGCCCGCGCTGATCGGCATCTTCTGGGGCGCGCCGCTGATCGCCCGGGAACTCGAGACCGGCACCTTCCGGCTGGCCTGGAACCAGAGCGTCAGCCGCGCCCGCTGGACAGCCGTCAAGCTCGGGCTCATCGGCTTCGCCGCAGTGGCGACCGCGGGACTGCTCAGTCTCATGATCGGCTGGTGGGCGGCCCGATCGACAAGGCGATCAGCGACGCGGGGCCAAACTCGGCGATGACCTTCACGCGGCTGAGCCCGCTGATGTTCGGCGCCCGCGGCATCGCGCCAATCGGCTACGCCGCGTTCGCCTTCGCGCTCGGGGTGACCGCTGGCGTGCTGATCCGCCGCACGCTGGCCGCGATGGCGATCACTCTCGTCGTCTTCGCCGCCGTGCAGTTCATCATGCCGACCGTGGTCAGGCCCCATCTCATCGCGCCCGTACACGTGACAGCGGCCTTCAATGCCAACGACGCCATGCAGGTCATGACGACCTCGGCCCATGGCTCCAGCGTCTCCACGATGACCTTGATGGGCAACTTCACGCGCCCGGCGCCTGGATCCTGTCGAACCAGACCATCACTCCGGCTGGCAAGGTGTTCACCGGGCCGGCCGCGCCAGCATGCACCGGGCGCGGCTCCGCTCAGCAATGCAACAACTGGCTGGACAGCCTGCATCTGCGCCAGCAGGTGACCTATCAGCCAGCCAGCAGGTTCTGGCCGCTGCAGCTGATCGAGACCGCGATCTACCTGATCCTTGCCGCCGGGCTCGGCGGGGTCTGCGTCTGGCAGGTCCGGAGGCGGCGGACCTGAGCTGGCCCGGCCAGACTGATCAAGCCCGGTCGCTGGCGGACCAGCCGCGTAATAGCGGCTGGTCCGCCAGGCGCGGCTGAAGGCCAGGCCAGTTGGACACGGCCGCTGCCCTTATCTGCGGGTTCTGTTGACGGCCTCGCACAGCCGGCATAGCCTCGGCCTCTAGCGGACCAGCCTGCGGGGGGCCTCATGCGCATCGCGGTTGCCGGCGGCGGGCCAGGCGGGCTGTATTTCGCCGCGCTGGCCCGCCAGCTACTGCCTGGCGCCGAGATCACGGTCTGGGAGCGGAACGCGCCCGATGACACCTTCGGCTTCGGCGTGGTCTTCTCCGACGAGACTCTGGGCGGGATCGAGAACGCCGACGCCGGCGATCTACCAGCAGATGGAGCGCGAGTTCGCTCGCTGGGACGACATCGACGTGCATTACCGCGGCCAGGTGATCACCAGCGGCGGGCACGCCTTCGCGGCCATGGGCAGGCGCCGCCTGCTGGAGATCCTGCAGCAGCGGTGCGCCGGGCTGGGCGTGACGGTCCGCTTCCGCACCGAGGCGCCGCCAGCAGCCGACACTCGCCGCCGAGCTACGACCTGGTCGTCGCCGCTGACGGCGCGCGCTCGCCGATCCGCAGCACCCACCGGCCACGTTCCGTCCCGAATGTGATCTTCGCGACTGCAAGTACATGTGGCTGGGTACCGACCTGGTCTTCGACGCGTTCAAGTTCTACATCGAGCAGACCCCGTACGGCGTGATGCAGGTACACGGCTACCCGTACGACGCCGCTGGCAGCACCTTCATCGTCGAGATGAACGAGGCAGTCTGGCGTGCGGCCGGCTTCCACGTGCTGGCCGCGGCAGCCGGGGACCTGGCGCCCGGCGAGTCCGACCAGCGTTCCATCGAGCGGATCGCCGGGCTGCTGGCCGGCGTGCTGGACGGGCACGCCCTGCGGGCTAACAACTCCCGCTGGCTCAGCTTCGGCACGCTGCGCTGCGGCAGCTGGCGGGCCGGCAACATCGTGCTGCTCGGCGACGCGGCCCACACCGCGCACTTCTCCATCGGGTCGGGCACCAAGCTCGCCATGGAGGATGCGCTGGCGCTGGCGGCCTGCCTGCACGAGAACGCAACAGTCCCGGCCGCGCTGGCCGCCTACGAGGCCGAGCGACGGGCGGTCGTCGCGTCCACCCAGCGGGCGGCGCAAGCCAGCCTGGAATGGTTCGAGAACCTCGGTCAGTACACCGGGCAGGAACCCGAGCAGTTCGCCTTCAACATCATGACGCGCAGCCGCCGGGTCACCCACGCTAACCTGCGGCTGCGCGACCCGGAATTCACCGCCGCGATGGACAGCTGGTTCGCCGGCTACACCAGGCGCCGCGGGATGGGCACCGGCGAGGTGGTGCCGCCCATGTTCCAGCCGTTCCGGCTGCGTGAGCTGGAGCTGGCCAACCGGGTCGTCGTCTCGGCCATGGACATGTACTCCGCAGCCGACGGCATGCCGTCCGACTTCCACCTGGTGCACCTGGGCGGGAAGGCGCTCGGCGGAGCCAGGCCTGGTGATGACCGAAATGGTGTGCATCAGCCCTGACGGCCGGATCACCCCGGGCTGCGCCGGCCTGTATACGACCGGGCACGAAGACGCCTGGCGGCGCATCACCTCGTTCGTGCACGAGCAGTCCGGCGCGAAGATCGGGCTTCAGCTCGGCCACTCCGGCCGCAAGGGCTCCACCAGGCTGATGTGGGAAGGCATGGACCAGCCCCTCGCGCAGGGAACGTGGCCGGTTTGCGGCCCGTCGCCGCTGGCCTATCTGCCGGGCATCAGCCAGGTGCCGCGCGAGCTGACCGTCGCGGACTTGCGGCAGCTCACCGGGCAGTTCGCGGCCGCCGCGCTGGCCGCCGACCGGGCCGGGTTCGACCTGCTGGAACTGCACTGCGCGCACGGCTACCTGCTGTCGTCGTTCATCTCGCCGGTGACCAACCAGCGGGCGGATGAGTATGGCGGCTCGCTGGCCGGGCGGCTGCGCTACCCGCTGGAGGTGTTCGCCGCCATCCGGGCCGTGTGGCCGGCGGCCAAGCCGATGACGGTGCGGATCTCCGCCTGCGACTGGGTGCCCGGCGGCATCACCGGAGCCGACGCGGTCGAGATAGCCAGGGCGTTCGCAGCTGCTGGCGCCGACGCGATCGACGTGTCCACCGGGCAGGTGTCGCCGGCGGAACAGCCGGCCTTCGGCCGGTCCTATCAGACGCCGTTCGCCGACGCAATCAGGAACCAGGTCGAGATCGCCACCATCGCTGTCGGGGTGATCTCGTCCTACGACGACGTCAACTCGCTGATCCTGGCTGGCCGCGCGGACCTGTGCGCGCTCGGCCGGGCGCACCTGTACGACCCCAACTGGACCCTGCATGCGGCCGCCGAGCAAGGGTATGCCGGGCCCGGCGCGCGCTGGCCAGTGCAGTGGCAGCCCGGCAGCCGCGCGCCGCAGACCGGGCGGACCGACGGGCCCCGGCCACGCCTTGACCTGATCAGGTCGGGCAGCCAGGCCACCCGGCATGGCCGCTGGCGGCCATGATCGGTGCTCGCTCCATGGGTGTGAAGTCACCAGGGCTATGGCACCGGTAACTTCACACCCATGAGATGGCGAGCGCCCATGGCGGGCGATGGAGGCTGACGGATGGGTATCGAGCGAGTCAATCCGGCTGAGCTGGCGCCGCCGTCGGGCTTCGCGCACGCGGTGATCGCGACGGGCGGCCGGCTGGTCTTCCTGGCCGGGCAGACTGCCCTGGACCGGGACGGCCAGGTGGTCGGCACGACAGTCACCGAGCAGTTCGAGGTCGCCCTCGGCAACCTGCTGACGGCACTGGCAGCCGCCGGGGGCCAGCCGACGGACCTGGCCAGCCTCACCGTCTATGCCGTCGATCTGGCGGACTACCGGTCGCACGGACGGGAGATCGGCGCGGTCTGGCGGCGGATGGCCGGGCGCGATTACCCGGCCATGGCCGCCATCGGGGTGTCCCGGCTCTGGGACCCGGCCGCCCTGGTGGAGATCCAGGGCTTCGCCGTCATCTAGGTGACGGCCGGCCTGGCGCCGCGGGCATCCGACGACGCGGAGCCCGGCCGTCCCGCGTCACCGTGGCTGCGACTGAGAGCTGAAATAGTTCGACGACTCGCGCTGGTATAGCAGCACGATGGCGCCGACGCCGACGAGCCAGTCGAGCAGGCCGAACAGCCGGGTGCCGGTCGCGCTCGGCCGGGCGATCGAGGTGAGCGTAGACAGGGTGCTGAGGCCGAACAGCACTGTTGCCACCACTCGCGCCCAGCTCTTTCCGGCGCCGTTCATTCTGGCCATCCACAGCCAGAGGCCGACGCCGATCAGGCCGATGAGGATGATGAACGCCACACCCGCGATCTCGGCAGTATGCAGCTGGGAGGCGGTCAGTGGCTTGTGCGCGTTGATCGCGGCTTGCCGCAAGGCGTTCTTCAGGCTGCCGATAGAGGTCAGCCCGACGATCAGTCCGACCACGCTCAGCGCCGCACCGACGTACATGAGCCTGACCGCGTTGAGCACGGACTTCGGCGGCTGAGGCGGCTGCGGCGAGTACTCGCTGCCGGTTGTGGGATACGGCTGGTAAGCCATACTGGCTCCTCGTTGCTTTCTTCTCCTGCCCGCGCCGGCATGCTCCGCTGGCACTGGGCGGATCCCCGTTACCTTCGGACACCGGCGACCGGGCTGATACTGATCACCTGGGACCGTAGCGCATCCCGGCCCCACCGTACACGCTCGAAGAGCGGCAAATCGCCCGCTAATCCAGCCTCCGACCCGAACGCCGCCGGTCAGCATCCCACGCGCCCGGCGGACAGGCCAGGCGTTCGCCCGCCGGGCGATTGACTAACGTCGCCCGAACCGGATACTTGGGACCGTCTCGATGGCGCTGGAGGAAGGTCCGGACATGCAGCTCTCGCCGTCCGCTCATGACGACACCTTCTGCCGGGACAGCCTGCCGCCAGCCGACCAGTGGCCGGACCTGGACTTCAGCCTGGCCGGGCTCACCTACCCCGACCGGCTCAACGCTGCTGATGAGCTGCTGATCCCGACCATCGAAGCCGGCGGCTCCGGTCGGCCGTGCCTGCTGTCACCCGAGGAGACCTGGACCTACGCCGATGTCGCCAGGCGCGCCAGTCAGGTAGCCAGAGTGCTGACCGAGGATCTCGGCCTGATACCAGGCAACCGGGTGCTGCTGCGTGGCCCGAACAACCCGTGGCAGGCCGCTTGCTGGCTGGGCGTACTGCAGGCTGGCGGGGTGGCGGTGGCCACCATGCCCATGTTGCGGGCCGGGGAACTGGCCTCCATCTGCAGCGTCGCCCGGGTGACCCTGGCGCTCTGCGACTACCGGTTCACCGGCGAACTGGCAGCCGCCTCGGTTCCCGGCCTGCGGATCATGACGGTCGGCGCCGCGGAACCGGCGGACCTGACCGCGCTGGCCGCGGCCAAGCCCGCCCAGTTCGCCTCGGTCCAGACCGCAGCCGACGACGTCGCGATGATCGCCTTCACTTCAGGCACGACCGGTCGCCCGAAGGCTTCCATGCACTTCCACCGGGATCTGCTCGCAGTCACTGACACCTTCTCCGCGCGGGTGCTGAAGCCGGTGCCCAGTGACCTGTTCGCCGGCACGCCACCGCTTGCCTTCGCCTTCGGCCTGGGCGCACTGCTGCTGTTCCCGCTACGGGTGGGCGCCGCTACCTTGCTGCTGGAGAAGGCCACGCCGGCCGAGCTGGCCGACTACGTCGCGGCGCACGGCGTCACGGTGCTGTCCACCGCGCCGACTGCATACCGGGCCATGCTGGCAGCGGGCAAGTCGGATCAGCTGCGCGGACTGCGGCGGGCGGTGTCGGCTGGCGAGCACCTGCCAGCCCCGACCTGGCAGGCGTTCTACGAGGCGACCGGCGTCAAGATCATCGACGGCATCGGCAGCACCGAGCTGCTGCACATCTTCATTGCGGCCACTGACGACGAGATCAAGCCCGGATCGACAGGCAAGGTGGTACCCGGCTACCAGGCAGCAGTCGTGGACGACGACGGCAAGCCGGTACCGGACGGCGAGCCCGGCAGGCTCGCGGTGAAGGGCCCGACCGGGTGCCGGTACCTATCTGACGAACGGCAGCGAAGCTATGTCCGCGACGGCTGGAACCTGACCGGCGACACCTATACCAAGGACGCTGACGGCTACTTCTGGTACCAGGCCAGGTCTGACGACATGATCATCTCGGGCGGCTACAACATCGCCGGCCCGGAGATCGAGGAAGTGCTGCTCGGCCATCCGGACGTGGCCGAATGCGGCGTCGTCGGCGTCCCCGACGAGGCACGCGGTCAGATCGTCAAAGCCTTCGTGATCCTGCGCCCTGGCGCGGAACCAGGCGAAGCCAAGGCCCGCGAGCTGCAGGATCTGGTGAAGCAGCGGATCGCGCCGTACAAGTACCCACGCGCCATAGAGTTCGTCGGGTCACTCCCCCGTACCAACACCGGAAAGCTGCAGCGGTTCAAGCTCCGCGAGCAGGCCGCCGCCACGCCGTGACTGCACCCGGCTGGGCGTCAGGTCTCGACGACCACCGGGATGATCATCGGCCGCCGTCGGTAGTTATCGCTGACCCACTTGCCGGTGGTCCGGCGCACGATCTGGCGAAGCTGGTGCACCTCGTCGATGCCTTCCTTGGCCGCGTCCGCGAGAGCCTGCTCGATCAGCGGCCGGACCTCGGCTAGCCCGGAATCGTCGATGCCGGAGCCGCGGGCGTGTATCTCCGGCCCGGCGACCAGCTTGCCGCTCGTCGAGTCGACCACGACCACGACCGAGATGAAGCCCTCGTCGCCGAGGATGAGCCGGTCTTTCAGTGAGGACTCGGTGACCTCGCCAACCGACAGGCCGTCCACGTAGACGTACCCGCACGGCACCTTGCCGACCACCGAGATCTGACCGCCGACCAGGTCCACCACGACGCCGTCTTCGGCGATCACGATGTTCTTGTCCGGCACGCCGGTCTGCGCGGCCAGGTCGGCATGCGCCTTCAGGTGCCGCCATTCTCCGTGCACCGGAATGAAGTTGCTGGGCTTGACCAGGTTCAGCACATAGAGCAGCTCTCCTGCCGCGGCGTGCCCCGACACGTGCACCAGCGCGTTGCCCTTGTGCACGACCCGGGCACCGAGCCGGGTCAGGTCGTTAATGATCCGGGACACCGCCGTCTCGTTGCCCGGCACCAGCGACGAGGCAAGGATGACCGTGTCACCCTCGGCAATCCGGATCGGATGGTCGCGGCCAGCCATCCTCGACAGCGCGGACATCGGCTCGCCCTGGGAACCGGTGGAGATCAGTACGATCTGATCCGGCGGCATCTCCTCCGCCTCTTTGAGGTCGACCAGCAGCCCGCCGTGCACGGACGGCACTTGCAGGTACCCCAGATCGCGGGCGACCCCCATGTTCCGCACCATCGACCGGCCGACGAGCGCGACCTTGCGGCCGTGCTCGGCAGCGGCGTCCATCACCTGCTGGACCCGGTGCACGTGGCTGGCGAAGCACGACACGATGATCCGCTGTTCGGCGGCGGCGAACACGTCCGACAGCACTGGCCCGATGAGCCGCTCGGAGGTCACGATGCCAGGAACCTCGGCGTTGGTGGAGTCGGACAGCAGCAGGTCCACGCCATCGGAGCCGAGCCGCGCAAAGCCGCCGAGGTCGGTCAGCCGGCCATCGAGCGGCAGCTGATCCATCTTGAAGTCGCCGGTATGCAGCACGAGTCCGGCGGACGTCCGGATCGCCACGGCCAGCGCGTCCGGGATGGAGTGGTTCACCGACAGGAACTCAAGCTGGTACGGGCCGTATGTCTGGGCGCCGCCTGCCTCGACCTCGACCGTCTGCGGGGTGATCCGGTGCTCGGTGAGCTTGCTGGCGACCAGCGCCAGGGTCAGCCTGGAACCGACGATCGGGATGTCAGCCCGCTGCCGGAGCAGGTAGGGCACGCCGCCGATATGGTCCTCGTGCGCGTGCGTCAGCACCAGCGCCTCGACTTCGTCGAGCCGCCCCGCCAGCGCGGAGAAGTCCGGCAGGATCAAGTCGACACCGGGCTGGTCCTGCTCGGGGAACAGCACCCCGCAGTCCACGATGAGCAGCCGCCCACCGTGCTCGAACACGGTCATGTTGCGGCCGATCTCGCCCAGTCCGCCGAGCGCGACGAGGCGCAGCCCGTCGGCCGGCAGCGGTGGCGGCGCGGCTAGCTCCGGATGCGGATGACTCAAAGTTTCACACCGCCTGCTGTCAGGTCCTCCACTAGTTTCTCCGTCTCAGCGGCGGTGGCGTCTGGCAGCGGCAGGCGGACGGACCCGCCAGGCAGTCCGAGCAGGTTGAGCGCTGCCTTCGTGAGGATCACTCCCTGGGTGCGGAACAGCCCGGTATAAACGGGCAGCAGTTCCCGGTGGATGCGCAGCGCGTCAGCGACCTGCCCGGTGCGGTAGGCCTCGATCATCTCGTGCAGCCGGTCGCCCACCACGTGGCCCGCCACGCTGACGAACCCGGCCGCGCCGAGCGCCAGCCACGGCAGGTTGACCATGTCGTCGCCGCTGTAGAAAACCAGCGAGGTCCGCGCCATCACCCAGGACGCCGCGCCGAAGTCGGCTTTGGCGTCCTTGACGGCCACGATCCTGGCATGCTCGGCAAGCGCCACCAGCGTCTCGGCCGCTATTGGCGTGCCGGTGCGGCCGGGAATGTCGTAGAGCATCACCGGCAGACCGGTCGCGTCGGCCACGGCGGCGAAATGCGCCGCCAGCCCGCTCTGCGGTGGCTTGTTGTAGTACGGCGTCACGACCAGCAGCCCGTGCGCCCCGGCCCGCTCGGCGGCGCTGGCGAGCTCGCAGCTGTGCGCGGTGTCATTGGTACCGACCCCGGCCAGCACGGCCGCCCGGTCGCCCACTGCTTCCAGGACGACGGCCAGCAACCGGGCCTTTTCCTCATCCGAGGTTGTCGGCGACTCGCCGGTGGTGCCGCTGATCACCAGGCCGTCATTGCGCATCTCGGTAACCAGGTACTCGGCTAGCCGGGCGGCGCCGGCATAATCTACGGCCCCGTTCCGGTCCATCGGAGTGACCATCGCCGTCAGCATGCGCCCGAACGGTGCGGACGCCGGTCGCCCGGGCTGGTTCGCAGTATCGGTCATATACCGAACGCTACCGGGCGGGGACGCGCTGGCGCACGGCGGCGCGGCCAGGCCAGCCAGGATGGTGGTCCGCCGGGCCCCGGAGCCGGTGCTGCGTGGCTAACCCGGCCGGTCCGCCTGCGCGGAAGATCAGCCGGCCGGGCGCCCGATGCAGACGCGGCGACGTGAGCTCGGGGGTACCCACGCCGCCAGCGTCTAGCTGGATATCGGCACACGCTGCACAACGCGTTACTCACTAAATGCAAAACGTAAAGGGCAATTCCTCGGCTGCGCGGCGATTTCGCGCCGCTTAGCGGCGTGTCGCTGCCGGCCGATGGGGCGCCAAGCCTGGACAATGATCGCCAAGGCCCCTCCAGGTATGAGATGGAGGGGCCTTTATTGCGTGCTCGGCGGTCGGCGCGTAGCGCCGCGCCTGGTGGTGAAGGCTAGTCGCACCCGGTGACCCGGCCGCTGCGATAAGCTTCGGCCGTCCCGGGCAGCAACTGCCCGGGAGGGCGCTGTGCCCAGCGAAGCCGGTGAGATCCCGGCGCTGTCCCGCAACGGTGATGCCTCACCCGAGGACGAGCCCGGACGCCTGGCCTACGCCAACGACCTGTCCTCGGAGGAAGGGCGGCTCGTTCCGATGCCCTGGCGTCGCAGCGGACGCACTTCGTCCTCCAGCACCGATGGAGGATGATCACATGCGGGCTCTGAACCGCAATCTGCGCGGCTGCCGCAGCCGCGGCCCTTGCCGTCATGTGTGCGGCGTGCGGCACTTCGGCTGCCGGCCCGATTCAGCTGCCGGCTCGGCCGGCACCCGAACAGCAGCGACGAGTCGGCCGGCACGCTGGCCAGTACCGGTTTCCCGGTGACGGTGAGCACGGCGCCGGCCAGGTGCGGATCCACGGCCAGGCCTGGCTGCCATCGTCTCGCTGTCGCCGACCGCTACCGAGATGCTCTACGCGATCGGCGCCGGCAGCCAGGTCAAGGCGGTCGACAGCCTCTCTGACTACCCGGCGAAGCGCGCCGGTCACCAAGCTGTCGGCCTACCAGCCGAACGCCGAGGCCATCGCCGCCTACAAACCCGACCTCGTGATCATCTCCGACGACGTGGGGGGCATCACGGCGAAACTGACGGCGCTGTCTATCCCCGTGCTCGACCTGCCCGCCGCGGCCAACCTGTCCGGCGTCTACAGCGAGTTCATCGCAACTGGGCGCAGGCGACCGGGCATGTCGCACAAGCCCGCACGGAGGACAGCACGCGTGCGGCGGGCGATCAGCACGATGATCGCCGCCGAACCGAGGCACGCGAAGCCGCTCACCTACTACTACGAGGTCGCGACCAACCCCTATTACTCGGTGACGTCGTCGACCTTTATCGGCAGCCTGCTCACCTTGCTTGGCATGAAGAGCATTGCCGACACCGCCAAGGGCGCCGCAGCGGCAGGCGGTTACCCGACGCTGTCGGCCGAGTTCATCCTCAAGGCCAATCCGGATTACATCATCCTGGCCGATACCGGCCCGACGGGCGGCGGCCAGGACACCGCAACCGTCTCCGCCCGGCCAGGCTGGTCCGTGCTGTCGGCGGTGCAACGACAGGCACTTCATCCTGCTCAACCCCGACATAGCGTCCCGCTGGGGACCACGGGTGGTGCAGTTGCTGCAGACCGTTGCGGCGGGCGTTACGGCCAGCTCACGTTGACAGCGACCAGCGCGCAGGACCCCGCCGGAACGATGCAAGCCGGAACGATGCCCGCCGCAACGATGCCTTCCGGGGCGGGGCCGCCTGTCCCGGCGCAGGCGCCGCGACTGCGGCCGGTGCCTCGCCAGCCGGCTGGCCCCGCGCCAGCGGCCGGCCCCAGGCCAGCGGCCGGGCTGGCCGGCCTGAACGCGGCGATCGGGCTACCGGCTAGCCGGCACCGACCTGGCCGCGCCGTCATCCTGGCGAGCCTCGCGCTGGTGATCGCAGTTGTCGTCGGCGTCGCTGTCGGGCCGGCCGGCCTGTCGCTCCAGCAGGTCGCGGCCGCGATCGTGGTCAAGATGCCATGGCATCCGCACCTTGCGGTGCCCGCGCTCAACTCGGCAATTGTCTGGCAGATCCGCTTGCCGAGAGTCATTCTCGGCGTCCTGGTCGGCTCGATGCTGGCCGGCGGCGGCGCCGCCTATCAGGGCATCTTCCGCAACCCGCTGGCCGACCCTTACCTGCTCGGCGTGGCTGCGGGGGCGGGCCTCGGCGCGACCATCGTGGTGGTTTCAGGTGCCAGCCTGGCGCTGGAGCCGCCAGCCGCGTTCGCGGGCGCGGCACTGGCAGTCACCCTGACGTACCTGCTCGGCGCGGACGCCCGGCGCGGCGACGTGGTGGCGGCGGGCCGCGGCACCGGCTCGATCCTGCTGGCCGGCATCGCCGTGGCGGCGCTGCTGACCGCGTTCCAGACCTACCTTCAGCAGGAGCACACCCAGACGCTGGCGACCGTGTACGCCTGGATTCTCGGCGGCTTGTCGGCGGCAAGCTGGTCGGATGTATGGATGATCGCGCCCTACGTTGCGATCTCCGCCGCGGCGCTGCTGATACATCGCCGTCTGCTCGACGTGCTGCGCGTCGGCGAGGCCGAAGCCGCGAGCCTCGGCGTCAACGTGGCGAGGCTGCGGCTTACGGTGGTCATCGCGGCCACGCTCGGGGTCGCAGCGGCCGTGTCGGTCAGCGGCCTCATCGGCTTCGTCGGCATCATCGTGCCGCACGCGGTACGGCTGACCGCCGGGCCGAGTTACCGGGTCCTGCTGCCGGTGTCGATGATCGGCGGCGCTGCGTTCCTGGTGCTGGCGGATGTCGCGGCGCGGACAGTCCAGGCGCCAGCCGAGGTCCCCATCGGCGTGATCACGGCACTGGCGGGTGCCCCGTTCTTCCTGTTCGTGCTCAGATCCCGGCGAGCGAGGCAAGACCTTTCATGATCACCTTCAACGCACTGACGGTCCGTTACGGTGACGCCATCGCACTCGACGGCGTTTCCGGCGCAGTCGCCGACGGCGAGTGGCTGGGTGTGATCGGCCCCAACGGCGCCGGCAAGACAACGCTGCTCAACGCGATAGCGCGGCTCGTTCGCTACTCCGGTGCCATCACGGTCTGCGGCCGGGAGACCGGCGCCCTTGGCAGGCGCCACCTGGCCAGGCTGGTCGCCAGCGTGCCGCAGCGGCCGGTGCTGCCGCCGGACATGACCGTGGCCGAGTACGTGCTGCTGGGCCGGACGGCACACATCGGCTACCTGCAGTCCGAGACTGAGGCCGACCGGAGCATCTGCGCTGCGGTCATCGACCGCCTGGACCTCGGGCAGATGTCCGGCCGGTCGCTCCGGGCCATGTCCGGCGGCGAGCTGCAGCGCGTGGTGCTGGCCAGGGCGCTCGCGCAGGAAGCGCCCGTGCTACTGCTCGACGAGCCGACCAGCGCGCTGGACCTCGGCCGCCGGATGGACGCGCTGGAACTCATCGACGAGGTGCGGCGCGAGCGCGGGCTGACCGTGCTGTCCGCTATCCACGACCTCACGCTGGCTGGCCAGTTCGCCGACAGGCTGCTCCTGCTCGACCACGGCAGGATCACGAC
Organism: uncultured Actinomycetota bacterium; assembly: GCA_963795265.1. Lineage (GTDB taxonomy): Bacteria > Actinomycetota > Actinomycetes > Streptosporangiales > Streptosporangiaceae > JAJYUU01. The sequence goes on from CAWCHF010000011.1 coordinate 17,767, forward strand.
CTCGGGCCCGTCCTGCGAGGTGCTGCGCGATGAGGTGCTGCGCGATCATTTCGGCGGCGGCGTCCGCGTCATGCTGACCAATGACGGCGAAATCGCGGTCATCTCACGCCGCAGGTCGCGCACCGCCATAACGCCAGCCGCGCCAGTGGCTGAGAAGGTGCAAATCGCCGGCAGCTCCGCGGGGCCCGGATAACTCCGCGGGGCCTGCATCAGGCGCCGCGCCCGGGGCCACGGCGGGAACCCGGCCTGGCCGGGCCCGCGCGAACGGGCGGACGGGCGGACGGGCGGACGGCGCTATGCGGCGCTTGGCTCCAGGTAAGCGACCCATTGCGGATCGCCGTCATCGGCGGCGCCAATGAGCCGCCAGTGCGGTCCCCGGGGCGCGGCGGGCAGCCTGGGCAGCGTCCAGCCGAGTTCCTCGATCAGCCTGTCCGCCTTGCGGTGATTACACCGGTTACACGAGGCGACGCAGTTCTCCCAGGCGTGCGGGCCGCCGCGGCTGCGGGGGACCACGTGATCGACAGTGTCTGCCTTCGTGCCGCAGTAGGCGCACAGGTAGTTGTCACGGCGCATCAGCGCGGCTCTGGTCAGCGGGACGCGACTGCGATGCGGGATCCGGACATAGCGCCGCAGCCTGATCACCGAGGGGGCCGGCAGCCGGGTAGACGCCGAGTGGAGTTGCATTCCGCCGGCATCGGCATGCACCACGTCAGCCTTCTCCCCCAGCACGAGGCAGACCGCACGGTGCAAGCCGACCGTGGTCAGCGGCTCATACGTGATGTTGAGCAGCAACACCCGGCGCACCTGCACCTCCCGTCGTCACGGGTAAGACCATCGCCGGCGCATGTGCCGCCGGGGCACCCGTGACCAGTGTGACGGCAGGCCGCCCAGTTCGCCAACATCTAATCGGTGAACGACACGCGATCTGGTGGCCGCCTGGATATTAGGGTGCCTGACATGACCGGTCTTTCCTATCCGCCCGCCGCCCGGCTGAACCTCACCGAGACCTTCCACGGGCGAGAAGTATCCGATCCCTACCGCTGGCTTGAAGACCCCGGCAGCCCGCAGACGCGGGCATGGCTGCAAGCCCAGGATGAGCTGTACGCCGGCTATCTGGCAGGCCTGAGCGGCCGGGAGAGATTCGCAGCACGACTCGCCGAACTGCTGGCCGCCGGCGCAGTCGGCACTCCGGTGTGGCGCGGTCAGCGGCAGTTCTACACCAGGCGCGAAGCGGACCAGGAGCACGCGGTCCTCTATACCGCGACCGCGCGGGCCTGCCCCGGCGAGCCGGCCGCTACCGCGAGGGCGAGCGGGCGCTGGTCGACCCGATGGCGGCAGATCCGTCCGGCGCCACCACGCTGGACAGCTGGCAGCCCGATCATGAGGGCCGGCTGCTGGCCTACCAGTTGTCAGAAGGCGGCCGGGAAGAGTCCGTGCTGCGAATCCTGGACGTCGGCACCGGCGTGGACGTGGACGGCCCCATCGACCGCTGCCGGTATACGCCGGTGGCCTGGCTGCCCGGCGGGCAGGCGTTCTACTACAGCCGTCGGCTCGCCCCAGCCGCCGTCCCGGCTGGCGAGGAGCAGTATCACCGCCGGGTTTACCTGCATCGGCTGGGCACGCCAGTAGACGACGACGTCCTGATCTTTGGCGATGGCCTGGACAAGACCAACTACTACGGCGTCTCGGTCAGCCGGGACGGTCGCTGGCTGGTCATCACGGCCTCGGCAGGGCACGGCGCCGCGAGACGACGTCTGGGTGGCCGACCTGACCCGGACCGATCCGGCCGCACCCGGGCTGATGGTGCTGCAGCAGGGAACCGATGCCAGGACCTGGCCGATGGCCGGCCGCGATGGCCGGCTGTACCTGCTGACAGACGACGGGGCGCCGCGACGCCGGATCGCCGTGGCCGACCCAGCGCACCCGGCATTCCCCGCGCATGACAGCTGGCAGGATCTGCTGGCCGAGGACAGCGAGGCAGTACTCGATGATTTCGCCATCCTGGACGGCCCGGCGCTAGACCCGCCGCTGCTGCTAGCCGCCCGCTGCCGGCATGCGATCAGCGAGCTCAGCGTGCACGAGCTGGCATCCGGCAGGCAGCTGGCCAAGGTCGAGCTGCCCGGCCTCGGCAGCGTCGGCGGACTGAGCGAGCGACCCGAAGGCGGTCACGAGGCGTGGTTCGGCTACACCGACTACGCGACGCCTGGCCTCGTGCTCCGCTTCGACGCGATCGCGGGCAGCGCACAGGTGTGGCAGCGCGCACCCGGCCCTGTCGACATCCCGGCTGTTGTCGCTGAACAGGTGCCCTTCGCCTCAGCCGACGGGACGACGGTCCGGATGGTGGTCATCTCTGCACCATCGGGCAGTGGCACGCAGGTAGCCGCAGCGGCGGGCAGCACCGGACCCGGCTCTGATCCCGCCCTGGCACGGCCAGCGATCCTCTACGGATACGGCGGCTTCGACGTCAGTCTCACCCCGGCCTTCTCGGCGTCGATCCTGGCCTGGGTCGAGGCGGGCGGCGTCTATGCAGTGGCGGGCTTGCGCGGCGGCAGCGAGGAAGGCGAGGACTGGCACCGGGCAGGCATGCGGGAGCACAAGCAGAACGTGTTCGACGACTTCCATGCCGCCGCCGAGAAGCTGATCGCCGACGGACGGACGACCAGCGATCAGCTGACCGTATGGGGCGGGTCCAATGGCGGCCTGCTGGTTGGCGCCTCGGTGACGCAGCGGCCCGACCTGTCGGCTGCCGCGGTGTGCTCGGCGCCACTGCTCGACATGGTCCGGTACGAGCTGTTCGGGCTCGGCGAATCATGGAACGATGAGTTCGGCACGGCCGCCAACCCGGACGAGCTCGGCTGGCTGCTCGGCTACTCGCCCTACCACCGGGTGCAGGCGGGCGAGCGGTACCCGGCGGTCCTGTTCACTGTTTTCGACGGCGATACGCGGGTCGACCCGCTTCATGCCCGCAAGATGTGCGCGGCGCTGCAGCATGCCACCGCCGCATCGGTCGCCGCACGGCCGGTGCTGCTGCGCCGGGAAGGTAACGTCGGGCACGGTGCCAGGGCGGTGAGCCGGTCGATCGGGTTGTCCGCCGAGACACTGGCGTTCGCGGCTGCACAGACCGGCCTGGTCATCGCCTGAGCTCCGGCCAGCCGCAGTGCGGCGGCTTAGCTGACCACCGCGTCGCGATACCCGGCCAGGCCAGGCAGCTGCGGGTAGCGCGCCGCGGCCTCCTGGCCGACTGACCTGGCCACCTGAGCAACGACCTCGGTCTTGTGCTCGGGCGGCAGCGCGAGCATCGTGTCGCCGCCGAGCAGCAATGCCTGCTCGGGCTCGCCCGACGCCAGCAGGCAGCGGGCTTGCCCCAGCATGATCAGCGCACAGTCAAGCATCTCGGCGGCGGGATACAACACCGCCGCCTGGCCGAACGCCAGTCCAGCCCCCTGCCAGTCACCCAGGCTCACCAGGGCATCGCCCATGTGGAAGTAGAGCTGGCGCTCGGTGTAGCCGAACGCGGTATCGCCGCGTTGCTCGGGTGACAGGTCGGAGAGCCTGTCCAGAGCCCGGTCCAGGACAGCCTTTGCCCGGCAGAGGGCCAGCCGCCTGCCATGATGACCCAGCGACGCCATCCTGGCCTGTGCCCTGGCCTCGATGACCGGCGCCATGACGGCGGCCACGCACAGCCTCCGGCCGGCCAGGTCGGCGGCCGCGCTGGCCAGGCCCGCGGCATCGCCGGGATCGCCGTAATAGAGCGGAACCATCGCCTCGCGCACCGCGACCCAGGCCCGCAGCTGACGGTCGCCGGTCTCGTCGGCCGCGGTCCGGGCCGTCTGGAAGAACGCTCTGGCCAGCCGGTGGTCCCCGAGGTCGAGCATGGCTATGCCGGCCAGGCCAGCCAGTTCCGCGGCCAGTCGGCAGAGGCGTTCAGCGAACTCAAGCGGCTGACGTTCCTCGCACATCCGCCGCACGTCGGCGAAGTCGAGCAGCACGTCGCAGAGCAGGCGGAGCGGCGGCACCGTCATGTACCGGCGGCCATACCCGGCCGTGGCGTGTTCCCAGCGGTCGATCATCGGGGCCGACACGCTTCCGGTAAGGAAAGCGTCATCCATCCGGCGGCGGATCCGGTCCACCGCACCGAGGAAACGGCTGTCGACCCGGCTGCCGGGGTCGGCCATCTGCCGGATCAGCATGTCCCGCAGCGCATTGTCGTCGTCCTCGGCGTCGATCCTGGCCAGCGGCTGCGTTATCTCGGGCCGGTCCGCGCCGTCCGCATCGGGACAGGCGAGCGGACGGGCCGCAGCGCTGCCGCCGTCCCGGGAGCCAGCGGGCTGTGACGGCACCGCCGCGGCCGGCGGCCGGTGCGAGTGGCCGCACAGGCAGCGGCTGCCGAGGCCGAGGTCAGCCGGATCGGCCTGGTAGACGGCGCACAGGTAATGCAAGTACTCGGGGCCTGGCCGCTTCTGACCGCTTTCGTAGGCCGACAGCAGGGTCTCACTGAACCTGGGCACTCGACGGCCGTCCGCTTCGAACCTGGCCCGCACCTGGGCAACCACATCGGCTAGCGCGATGCCAAGGGCCAGCCGGTACGCCCTGATCATGCTGCTGCCGCATTCGCTCGCGATAGCGGCCGCGATATCACCCGGCCGCGCGCCGCCAACCAGGGCGCGCGCTCTTAGCTGGCGGGCAACCGCAACCTCATGGCGGGTACCGCCCAGCAGGATGAGGTCCTGCGGGCTCTGGACTTCAGCGGTAGCAATCGCAGTTGCCCGGCTCCGCTCTGCTGACACCGGCCTGGTCCCCCTTTGTCGCTGGTTCACTGCAATGCCCCGAGTCACCCTGAGCGGGTCCCATCTGCTAACGCATTGTAACTTGACGATCGCGTCTTGTTGGTCCTTTTCGCCCGCCTTTCCTCATTGGTCCCACGAGTAACACGGTATTCGTTACGAAATTGTGCCGAGGCTCTCAATAGGATCAAGCTGTGGCACAGGCAACGCTGGCAATCAGCCTTTCCCCGGCCGGGACCGCGCCTGTGGCGCCCGCTGGCCCGCCCACTTTGGTGCTGGCCTGCGGGCGGGAGCCCAGCATCGTCTGCCGGACTGTCTGGGACCTGACGCACAACGGTCACGCGGCCGACTTCTCGACTGCGTACCTCGCCGGACCTCTCCAGCTTGGCCTGCGGATCGCGTTCGTGCTCCTGCTCGCCGTGCTGCTCCGGCTGGCGGCATGGCGGCTGATCAGGCGGCTCACCATGCGAGCCGCAGCAGCCCACGACCGCGACGACGCGGCGGCCGGCGAGGCTGGCCATCGCCGCGTCTTCGGCGAGCGACGCAGCCAGCGCGCTACCGCACTTGCTTCCGTGCTCGGCAATGCCGCCTCGGTCACCATCTTCAGCATCGCGGCCGTGATCATCCTCGGAGACATGGGCCTGAACCTGGCCCCCGTGCTGGCCAGCGCCGGAGTACTCGGCGTCGCATTCGGTTTCGGCGCGCAGAACCTGGTCAGGGATTTCCTGGCCGGCATTTTCATCCTGCTGGAGGATCAGTACGGCGTGGGCGACGTCGTAGACCTCGGAGTTGTCGGAACGGTCGAGGCCGTCACGCTCCGCATCACCCGGCTGCGTGATGTCAATGGCGTTGTCTGGCATATCCGCAATGGCACGATCAAGGCAGCGGGGAACGAGACGCACGGCTGGGCAAGGGCCGTCGTCGATTTCCCGGTGCCCTACCGGCTGCCGGTCACTGCCGCGCGCGGGACGCTGGAGCAGGCGGCTGTCGCCCTCTGGCAGGAACCTGCCTGGCACGCCGTGATCCTGGACCGTCCGCAGGTGTGGGGGGTGGAGAACGTCTCCGCCGACACCGTGCTGATCCGCGTCGCCGCCCGGACGGCTCCGCAGTCGAAGGTCAAGGTGGCCAGGGAGCTGCGCGAGCGCCTGAAGGCGGCGCTGGACGCGGAAACAGCCGCGCTCGCCGGGGCACCGGCCACAGCGGCCACATCCGCCACGCCGACCGCCACGCGGCCAGCGGCGATGCCGCCACGGCGGCGACACCCGCCGCACAGCCGTCCGCTACCGCGCCGCCCGCCGCGACCGCGGTGCCGCGTCAGCCCGACCCTCCGGCGCCGTGATCTTCCAGGTCGGGCAACCGGATACGCTGGGACGGTTATGAGCGAGACTCAGGCCCCGACCCTGTACGAGGCAATCGGCGGCGAGCCGGTCTTCCGGCGCCTCGTCCACCGCTTCTACGCCGAGGTCGCCGCCGATCCGGAGCTGCGCCCGGTCTACCCCAGCCGTGATCTCGGCCCGGCCGAGGAGCATCTGCGGCTGTTCCTCATCCAGTACTGGGGCGGTCCGGCCGATTACGCGGAACGGCGCGGGCATCCCAGGCTGCGCATGCGGCACGCCCATTTCCGCATCGGCCCGGCGGAGCGCGATGCCTGGCTACGGCATATGCGCACGGCAATGGACGAGCTGGAACTCGATCCCGGGCACGACGCACAGCTCTGGGATTACCTCGTCATGGCCGCGCACAGCCTGGTCAACGAGCCGGGCGAGGCCGGCGGGCCAGATCTCGGCCTCAGCCCCGCGTGACCATCGCTGACAGCCGGCCGCACGTTCTGCGGGCAGGCGGCGCCCTGACCCGGTCGAGATCAGGTTCCGGCTGAGCTACATCTCGGTCTCAGCCCGTAGTTGCCATTTGCGGCGAACGGGCCGCGCCCAGGATACTAGGACGACCCCATTTCACCTGGGACGAATCGTGGCACTGCCAACGCTTGGTCCAGGTCGCCAAGCAGCCCCGGGGGCGGGAGGCTAGCAGTGACGCAGGACGTCCGAGCCGGGCAGGGTGATCTGGCTCCAGGCGAGCGCATCGCCGGATACGAGATCCAGGAGCCAATCGGCCGGGGCGGCATGGCCGTGGTGTACCGGGCCCTTGACCTGCGGCTCGGCCGGCTGGTAGCGCTCAAGGTGCTGGCGCCGCACCTGGGCGAGGACGAGGCCTTCCGGCAGCGGTTCATGAGGGAGTCACGCGCAGCGGCGGGCGTTGACCACCCGCACATCATCCCGGTGTTCGAGGCGGGCGAATCAGGCGGCGTGCTGTTCATTGCGATGCGCTACGTCAGCCATGGCGACGTCCGGTCGCTGCTCGACAGCCACGGCCGGCTGAGCTCGGCCCGCACGCTCGAAATCGCTGGCCAGGTCGCCTCGGCCCTGGACGCCGCGCACGCGCACGGCCTGGTCCATCGCGACGTCAAGCCGGGGAACGTGCTGCTGGGCCGGGCCAGCGACGGTGACGCCGAGCATGTCTACCTGTCCGACTTCGGACTCAGCAAGCACTCGCTCAGCCCCTCGACGCTGACATCGACCGGGCAGTTCCTCGGCACGCTCGACTATGTCTCGCCTGAGCAGATCCAGGGCCAGCCGGTGGACGGGCGGGCAGATCAGTACGCGCTGGCCTGCACGGTCTCCGAGATGCTCACTGGCATGCCGCCGTTCCGCCGGGACGACACCATGGCGCTGATGTGGGCGCAGCTGGAGGCCGAGCCGCCACGGCTCACCGACCGGCGCCCGGACCTGCCGCCAGCTGTCGACCAGGTGATCGCTACCGCGATGGCCAAGGCACCAGCCAGCCGGTACCCGACCTGCCGCGATTTCGTCAGTGCGCTCAGTGCGGCACTCGCGGGCAGTCATGGTCAGGGGCAGGTGACCGCGGGGACCAGCGCCGCCCGGCCAGCCCCGCACGGCTTTCCGGCCGCGCTGCCGGCGGCGGAGCCACTGGCCAGGGGTGACTGGCCCGACGGTGCCTCCGCGCGGTCAGCCGGCCACGTTCCCTCGCAGCATGCCGCGGCCGACAACGCAGCCCGTGACCAGCCGCGCCAGCCACCGCGCGAGGCACAGCACCATGCGACGGCGCGCGCGGGATTCGGCCGCGCGCCGCAGACCAGACAGGATCATGTACTTCGGGGAACGGGCCGGCCCGGCCGACCGGGCACCGCAGGCGCGCGGCCGGAGCAGTCCGCGCAAGGGCAGGGCCAAGGTGCTGGCCAGCATCGTCGTGGTCGCGGGCCTCGCCGGGCTCTGCGGGATCGGCTACTCGCTGCTGCACCGCGCCCAGCCGCCGGCCACGCCGACCGTCGCCAACACCAGCAAGGTGCACGCGGCCGGACCGGCCGCGACGGTGCGCCGGTACTTCACCGCGATCAACCACCACAACTATCGCGAGGCGTGGGTTCTTGTCGGGCGGACCGGGTCGTTCGCGAACTTCGCCGCCGGGTATGCAGGCACGGCCCACGACATGCTGACAAATTTCACGGTCAGCGGGAACGTGGTGAGCCTGACGCTGCACGCCATCCAGACCGATGGCTCGGTCAAGGTCTACCAGGGCTCCTATACGGTACTCAACGGCGTGATCATCAAGGCCAACGTGCAGCCGGTCAGCTAGCCGCGCTACGCCTTGATGCGCTTGTTCGCCGGGTCGTAGAACGGCCGAAGCGAGACGCGGGCCGAGCAGAGCCGGTCGCCGATCTGCACGGTCCAGTCGCCGGAGTCAAGGTAGGCCTGGTCGATCGGCTTGCCGCCGGAGGAGATCATGGCGAGCCCGACGGCCCCGCCCAGCGTCCAGCCGTACGACGCGGCCCGGATATAGCCGACTTCGATGCCGTCCCGCCGCACGAGCTCAGCGTGGAACATCAGCGGGTCGGGGTCGGTCGAGCAGCACCTGGACCAGCCGCCTGGCGAGCGGGCCGGTGGCTTTCTGCGCCAGCACCGCGTCCCGGCCGACGAAGCCGCCTGGCTTGTCCAGCGCGACCGCGAAGCCAAGCCCCGCCTCGAGCACGGTGTCGGTGTTATCGATGTCGTGCCCGTAATCCCGGTAGGCCTTCTCCATCCGCAGGCTGCTGAGCGCCTTCAGGCCGGCATGCCGCAGCCCGAACCCGCGTCCGGCAGCGACCAGCCGGTCATAGACATGCACCGCCTGCTCGGCCGGGATATGCAGCTCATAGCCCAGTTCGCCGAGATAGGTGATCCGGATGCAGAGCACGCGGGCGAAGCCGATGTCGATGTGCCGTGCCGAGCGGAAACCGAATGCCTCGTCGCTCACATCGGCGCTGGTAACCGACGCCAGCAACGCGCGCGAGCGCGGGCCCTGGATGTTGATCTGGGCATAGGCCGAGGTCACGTCGGTGGCGAAAGCCCGCGCGTCATGCGCGGCGAACTGGCGCCGCATCCAGGTCAGCGCGTGCCGGTGCGCGGTATCCGACGCGACGACGTAGAAGTCGTCGTCGTCGAGCTTGGTGACCGTCAGGTCCGCCTCGAGCTTGCCATCGTCGTTGAGCCACTGGGTGTACGTGATCATGCCGGGGTCGTCGGTTGACGCTGTTGGCCGAGATCCGGTCGAGCTCACGCCCGGCGTCGCGGCCCTGAACGGCGAACTTGGCCATGAAGGACATGTCCATCAGGATCACGCCGTCACGGCAGGCGTGATGCTCGGCCTCCCAGTTGGGATACCAGTGCTGGCGGCCCCAGGACAGCTCGCCCGCGGTCGGCGCTTCGCCATCGGGAACGCTGCCCGCGGGCGCGTACCAGTCGGCTCCCTCCCAGCCGCTGACGTCGCGGAAGAAGGCGCGCTCAGCAGCCAGCCGGTGGTGGATCGGCGACAGCTTCGCGCCGCGCGCGGTCCGCATTGACCGGCCCGGGTAGTGCGTCGCGTAGACCATGCCGAGCGACTCGACGGTCCGGGTAGCCCGGTACTCCGGATTGGCCTGGTAGGGATGCAGCCGGTCGATGTTCATGCCGGTGACGTCGGCGTCCGGGCGGCCGTCGACGATCCAGTGCGCCATCAGCCGGCCGATGCCGCCGCCGGTCAGGATGCCGATCGAGTTCAGCCCGGCAGCGACAAAGTAGTTCTGCAGTTCTGGCGCCTCGCCGATCACCGGCGCCAGGTCCGGGGTGAAGCTCTCCGGACCGCAGAAGAACTTGCGGATGCCGACCTGGCTGGAGATCGGGATCCTGGACATCGTCTTCTCCAGGAACGGGCCCATCCGGTCCCAGTCCGGCGGCAGCTCGCCGAAGCGAGAAGTCCGGCCGGGATGCCGTCGACCTTCCACGGTGCGCAGACGGGCTCGAACATGCCGAGCATCAGGCCGCCGCCCTCCTCGCGGAAGTAGCCGTAGTTCGCCGGGTCCTCCAGCACCGGCCAGTCCCGGCTCACCTCCGCGATCGGCTCGGTGAGCAGGTAGTAGTGCTCGGCGGCTTGCAGCGGGATGCTGACTCCGGCCAGCTCGCCGAGCTGGCGGGCCCACATGCCCGGCGCAGTTCACGACGAACTCGGCCTCGATGTCGCCGTGCGTCGTCCGCACGCCGGTGACCGCGCCGTTCGCGCGGCGGAACTCCGGTGACCGGCACGCCCTCGATGATCCTGGCGCCCTGCTGCCGGGCGCCCTTGGCCAGCGACATCGTGACGTCGACCGGGTTCACCCGGCCGTCGGCCGGGATGTAGAACCCGGCCAGCACGTCGTCGGTCCGGGCCAGCGGCCACAGGTCGGCCGACTTCCCTGCGCGGAGATCTCGTGCACCTCGACACCGCAGTGCCGGTTGAAATGGCCGACACGCGGCGGTACTCCTCCAGCCGGCCGGGCTCGATCGCCAGCTCGATCAGCCCGACCTGACGCATGCCGGTGGCCAGGCCGGTCTCGGCTTCCAGCCGCAAGTACAGGTCACGGGTGTACTTGCGCAGCTCGGTCGAGGTCTCCGAAGTGGAGCCGAACGTCGCCATCAGCCCGGCCGCGTGCCAGGTCGGTGCCCGAGGTCAGCCGGTCGCGCTCCAGCAGGACGACGTCCCGGACGCCCAGGTGCGCCAGGTGGTAGGCGATCGACGTGCCGATGATGCCGCCGCCGACGACCACGACCCGGGCGCGATCGGGCAGGCCGCGGGCTGGTCGCTGGCATGGCTCGCCGGTGATCAGCGGCTGGCCCGCTCGGGGCTACGGGAGTCTCGCCGGTGGTCATGATCGGGCTGCTCCGAATCACGCGCTAGATGCTGGCTGCCGGCGAGCATATGCGGCCAAATGCTGCCGCGCCGCGCGAGCCGATCAGCGAGCTCGTCGCAGCGCTAGCCGAGTCCGCCGCCACGCGAGCCAGGACGCTGCGCCGGTGGCCGGTCCTAGTCCCTGGTCAGCTTGCGGTAGGTGACCCGGTGCGGCCGGGCCGCCTCGGCGCCCAGCCGCTCGATCTTGTTCTTCTCGTAGGACTCGAAGTTGCCCTCGAACCAGAACCAGTTCGCGCCGCCCTCCCAGGCCAGGATGTGGGTGGCGATCCGGTCCAGGAACCACCGGTCGTGGCTGGTGATCACGGCGCAGCCGGGAAACTCCAGCAGCGCGTTCTCCAGCGACGACAGCGTCTCGACGTCCAGGTCGTTGGTCGGCTCGTCCAGGAGCAGCAGGTTGCCGCCCTGCTTGAGCGTGAGCGCGAGGTTGACCCGGTTCCGCTCGCCGCCAGACAGCACGCCGGCTGGCTTCTGCTGGTCGCCGCCCTTGAACCCGAACGCGGCGACATACGCCCGGCTGGGGATCTCGGTCTTGCCGGCGGTGATGTAGCTCTCGCCGTCGGAGATGACTTCCCAGACGTTCTTGTCCGGGTCGATCCGGCCGCGGGACTGGTCGACGTAAGCGATCTCGACCGTCTCGCCGATCTTGATCGACCCCGCGTCGGGCTGCTCCTCGCCGATGATCATCTTGAACAGGGTCGTCTTGCCGACGCCGTTCGGCCCGATGACGCCGACGATGCCGCCCTGGGGCAGGCTGAAGCTCAGGTCCTCGATCAGGGTCCGGTCGTCGAAGCCCTTGCGTCAGGTCGCTGACCTCGACAACCAGCGTGCCAAGGCGCGGGCCCGGCGGGATCTGGATCTCCTCGAAGTCGAGCTTCCGGTCCCGGTCGGCCTCGGCGGCCATCTCCTCGTAACGCTGCAGCCGCGAGCGGCTCTTGGCCTGGCGAGCGCGCGGGCTGGACCGGACCCACTCCAGCTCGTCCTCCAGGCGCTTGCGCTTCTTCGCGTCCTTCTGGCCCTCGACCTTGAGCCGGGCCGCCTTGGTCTCCAGGTAGGTGGAGTAGTTGCCCTCGTAGGGGTAAGGCACGACCGCGGTCCAGTTCCAGGATCCAGCCGGCCACGTTGTCCAGGAAGTACCGGTCGTGGGTGACCGCGACCACAGTGCCGGGATACTTCTCCAGGTGCTGCTCCAGCCACTGCACGCTCTCGGCGTCCAGGTGGTTGGTCGGCTCGTCCAGCAGCAGCAGGTCCGGCTGGGACAGCAGCAGCTTGCACAGCGCGACCCGGCGGCGCTCGCCACCCGACAGCACGGTCACATCGGCGTCGGGCGGCGGGCAGCGCAGCGCGTCCATCGCCTGATCCAGCTGGCTCTCCAGGTCCCAGGCGTTCTTGTGGTCAAGCTGCTCCTGCAGCCTGCCCATCTCCTCGAGCAGCTCGTCGGAGTAGTCGGTGGCCATCTGCTCGGCGATCTCGTTGTACCGGTCCAGCGAGCGCCTTGGTCTCGGCGACGCCTTCCTCGACGTTGCCAAGGACCGTCTTGGAATCGTCCAGGCGGGCTCCTGGTCCAGGATGCCGACGGTGAAGCCGGGCATCAGCCGGGCGTCGCCGTTAGACGGGTGCTCGACCCCCGCCATCATCCGCAGCAGCGTCGACTTGCCCGTGCCGTTAGGGCCGAGCAACGCCGATCTTCGCTCCGGGCAGGAAAGCGAGCGTGACGTCATCGAGGATGACCTTGTCGCCGTGCGCCTTGCGGACACGGCTCATCTGATAGATGAACTCCGGCATGCCACCAAGGGTAGGGGCTATAAGGCTGGGCTACGAACCGGCCGGCATCGTGGCCTGGCTTGTGCTATCCGGGCTGGCCAGCACAAAGGCCTGTGAGGTGCGGCCTAGCCGGGCCAGCCACCGGCCCGCCAGCCAGACCACCGACCAGGCCGCTGCCAGCCCCAGGCGGACCACACCAGGCCGCGGCCAGCCCTAGCCAGACCACCGACCAGGCCGCGGCCAGCCCCAGGCGGACCACACCAAGCCGCGGCGGGCCAGGCAGCCCTCAGACCGCCAACCTGGCCCGACAGGGACTTCGCTGGGCAGATCGGGTGGGCCTAGGTCAAGCGCCAGCCTGGCGCCCGGTCCGCCACCGATCGCTCAGGTCGGGGCACCTACTGGTTCCGCCCCTTCCAGCACCTCGATCGCCTCGTCTTCGTCGAACAAGTCGTCGTCGGTCGAGCCGAGTTCTGCTGGCCCCTGGTTGGCTGGATCTGAGCCGCCTGAGCCGAGATCGCCGGTCGCCCGCCGTCCAGCTCCGCCCGGTCCAGCTCCGCCTGCTCAGGGTCGCGCTGCGCGGCTGGATCGCCACTGGACTGGTCTTGCTCGGCCGTCCCCATTGATTCCGGCTCACCATCTGGCCGCGGCGGCTCCAGTCCCTGCTCCTGCCGGTATTGCTCCAGAGCGGTCTGCGAAAGCTGGGTGCGCGATCGGGTGAACATGGAGATGCCACGGGACAGGTCGTGTCCGATGGAATCGGCGAGCACGTCGACGGATACTCGCTTGCCGCCCGAGGCATCCTCGAACTCTCTGGTCCGCAACGTTCCCTTGACGATGATCGGGTCGCCCTTGCGCAAGCAAGCCGCCGCGTTCTCGGCCACCTTGCGATAACACATCACAGTGGCGAACGAGCTTGGCTCGTCGGCCCAGTCACCAGTCCGCTGATCACGCCTGCGCGGCGTCCAGCCGATCCGCAGGGAGAGCGTCGGAACCTGGTTGCGGGTGAAACCTAACCTTGGCTGCGTCGCGACATAGCCAGTCACACTGAAGTACGCCTCGTTCACCATGAGGGGCTCCTCGACTTCCGGGCGCGGCGAGTGGTTGCTGCGCCTGTCCGCAGTGCCCCGCCGACTGCCGTCGCGGCGGCGGCCCGCTGCCGTCGCCCGCACCTTCACGATGCGCGGCAGGCCGCCCACGCGGCAAAACACATCACGCGTTTGTGCATATCTGTCATGCCATTGCCAGGGCCTGTGGACAGTCAGTTGCCCGGCTCCCCGGCCTCTGGGACGCTATTCGGCCGTGTGACGTGAGGATTTTGACGATTCTGACCTGCGGCCGCCGCAATCTTGCCGTGCGCTGGAGATTCGCCGGTCACATCGGCACCCGGCATCGCGCTAGGCGGCGATGGCGGGGGGACGCGGGGCACGGCGCAGCCATTGCCAGAACGTGCGTCGCGGGCCGCGGGGCGGTGCGGGCGGTGCGGGCGGCCCGGCGGAGATGCCCGCGCCGTGAACCGTGCCTGCGATCTCGACGCGCAGCTGCACGGGGACGCCAGGGCGAGGCGGCTCAGGCAGCGTGACGCTCCCGCCGTGCAGTGATATGTCACCGGCATCCACCACGATCCCCGGCCTGGTGATCAGCCTGAGCCCGCCGCCTCTCACCTCGGCGGTGATGCGCAGCAGCGGCTGCGTGATTACCGCCTCGGTGAAGTCCAGCGTCACGGCGCCGCCTCTCACCTTGACGTCCAGTTCCTTCGGCACCACCCAGGGGCCGTCCCGGCGAGCGCTGCTGCCGTGGACGTGGATCCGGATCAGATCCTTCGGCGTGGCGCTCATCGCGCCCGCACCGGGCGGCACGACAGCGGCACCCGGCGTGACCGGCAGGTCGGCAGTCAGCCGCGCGAGCTCGGCGTAGGTCCTGGCGGTCAGCGCGCGTTCCAGGCGGTCGTCCAGTTCCTCCGGGGAGAGCCGGCCGTCCCCGGCGGCTACCCGCAGCAGTTCCACCACCTGATCCCGGTCCGCGTGTGACGCGCGGAGTTCCGCGCCCGCGACGGCCGCCGGCAGATCACTCTGGCCGCCTCTGCTGGTTTGCGGGTCCGCCATGCCAAAACCCTAAGGCAACGCGCCGATGCGCGCCACGCCAGGCGACGTCGCGGCGCGCACCTGACGCAGTCGCCGCGCTTCGCAGCTAACGAGGCAGGTCCTCCGCGGCTGCCGCCCTTAGCTCGGCGCGGTACCGGCTGAACTCAGCCAGCTCCAGTTCCGCCGGGACCACCACGAGGTCATATGCGACGCTGGTCAGTCGCCGCCCGACATCCTGCAGCAGCGTTTCGGTATCCCGCTCCGACGTATCCCGCACCGATCTCGTGCAGATTCGCGCTGTCAGCCAGCCGCCGACCAGGCCGACCGCCATGAGGAGCGCCACCCATGGCAGCAGCCAGACGTTCGTGAACAGTCCCGGGACGCCGGAACCGACCCCGCCAGCGCCGAAAATCAGCAGCGCGATGATCCAGCCGAGGCCGACGAGCGCGCAGCCGAGCAGCAGCCCCTGGACGACGCCGATGATCCGCCACCAGCGGTCGACGGCGGCATGCGCTGGCAGCGCCGCGCCGATCTGTGCGCCGATCGCTGCCGGGATGTCATGGGCGCGGGACCGCACGGCCGCCCGCACCGTCCGAGACCATGGCCTGGGCAGCTGCGGAACGGCCTCGTCGGCAACCCGGGTTAGCGCCGTGTCGATCTCAGCCTGCTGCGCTCCGGTCGGGCCGGCGGAGACACCGCGCACCTGGTCCCAGAGCCGGCCGAGGCGGATCTTCCGGGCCGGGTCGCGGCGGGAGATCCGCTCAGCCAGCCAGCTGACCGGCCAGCCAACGTAGTCCAGGGCCCGCAGTTCCCGCGCACTGCGCAGCGCGTCGCCGATCGCGCTGACACCGGCAGCGCCGGCAAAAGACTCGGCCAGCTGCGTTTCGGTGCCCGCGGGCACATGCACGTCCACCGCGTCCACCAGCGCCGACCGCGTTCTCCAGCGCGCCGTACGGGCCGAACCTGACCACGATCTTGTCCAGGTCAGCGGAGATCCGCGCGGCGGCTGCCTTCCGCGCCGACACGGCGTCTATCAGCAGCTTCCGCAGCTCCTCGATCCCGGCCCCGGTGGTGGCGGAGGTGACGAGTACCTGTACATCAGGCAGGTTCTCCTCGTCGAGCAGCCGGCGCAGGTCGCTCACGCAGTCTTCGACTTGGCCCGCCGTGAGCAGGTCAGCCTGATTCAGCACTACGGCAACGACCTCGGAGTGACCGGCCAACGGGACCAGGAACCGCCGATGTACCGCGGCATCCGCATACTTCTGCGGGTCAAGGACCCAGACAAGCAAGTCGGACACGCCCACCAGCTTGTCCACCAGCCCGGTCGCATGCGTCATCACCGAGTCGTGATCGGGCAGGTCCAGCAGGACCAGCCCGTTCATGGCCTGCTCACCGCTGCCAAGCGCGCTCGCCCTGGCGTAGCGGTAACGCCGCGGCACGCCGAGCCACTCAAGCAGCGGGCCGGATCCGGCTACCCCCCACACGCACGCATGTGCCTCGTTAGTGACCGGCCGGGTCACGCCGACGGCGGAGAAATCTGCGCCGGCCAGCTGATTGAACAGCGACGATTTCCCGCTGCCGGTGCCACCCGCCAGGGACACGACGGTGTGGTCGGCCGACAGCAGCAGCCGCTGGTCGGCCCGCGTGAGCAGGTTGGCGGCCTCGGTCAGCAACTCCTCGCTGAAGCCGTCAGACCCGCACCGCGCCGCGCCGATCTCGATGAGCGCCTCCAGCGCAGCAAGCCTGCCGGACAGCCCGGCACGCTCAGCGCTGCCGGGCAACTGCGCTGCCAGGGTGGCGCTCACCGCGCACCCTCGAGCTCATAGCTGGCCTGCAGGAGTTCGGTGGCGGCTGTGTCCCCGGGTACGCCGGCCGCGTCAATGATCGCGAAATACCGCCGGGACTCCTCCTCAAACAGCACTCCGACGCGGTCACGCAGATCCTGGCGTACCCGAGCTCCCATATCCCGCAGCAGGCCTGCGCCGAACAGCGAGGTGAGCAGTTGCTGTGGTACCGCAGCTGGTGCGTCAGCTGCGCCCGGCGCCGCATAGCCGAGTACCCCGATCGTGAGCACCAGGGCCAGCGACTCCTCGTCAAAGGACACGACCCGGGCAATCGAGCGCTTGGTGACATTCTCGGCCCGCACCAGTTGCAGCACCTGCTCCTGCCAGCTGCCGATAGTACGAGCCGCCAGCTGTGCCAGCCCTGGCGTAGCCCTGCCGAGCGCGGACGGATCCGGTGCAGCGCTGGACACATCGGCCGCTGACACGAGCCCGAGGTCGGCAAGCGCGGCCGCCACGAAGTCAGCCTCGCTCGACTCGGCCGGCCGGGCGCCGCCGTTGGCGGCTGCCGCTCTTGCGCCGCGAGCCGCGGCCAGCCCGCCCAGCAGGGCCTCCCCGGCCGGCACTAGCGACCAGCTGGCAACGGTGCCTTCGGCTGCCTTGTCGGCCATCGCCACCACAAGCGCCTCGAGACTGGACTGCAGCGAGGCCTTGAGCGCCGCGGCCCTGGCCGGCATTCGCTGCTTCCTCGACTTGCCGGTCGCACCGCGGCCGCGCCGAGCCTGCAACGTCCGCTGCAGATCACCAGTTCCGGCAAAGTCCTGCCAGCGAGCCAGCACTTCGCCGCTGAGCAGGGAGCCGTTCCCCGTCGCCTGATCGAAATCGGCCAGACTCTGCTCGTACTCGGCGTCAACGGCTTCACGCAGCTGACGACGCAAGGCGAGCTGCTCGGTCGCCTGATCTGCCAGCTCAGGTACCCGGCTGCGGAAGGTGTCGAGCACTCCCGCCATCGTCTGCGTCAGGACCGCGACCCGGCGGTCCTCGCGCTTGGCGGTGTCAGCGAGCCAGGTCCGGACTGGCTCAGCCACCTCGGCAGGCAGCTGAGCGTCGGTGATCACGGTCTCGGGGATGACAAAGCGTCCCACGTCGTGCAGGCCATTCGCGTCGAGCATGGCCGCAAAGTGGGCGGACAGCTGTGGTGCGGCCGCCGCCGGCACCCTGGACATCGCAATGGCCAGCGCGGCGCCGCGGTCACGAGCGTCCTTCAGCATTTCCCAGACGGCGGCATCGGCGTAGCGGCGGGCAGTGGTGACGAACAGCCACAGGTCAGAGGCATCAAGGAACTGGTTCGCGAAATCGCGGTGGGCCTGAACGACCGAGTCGATGTCCGGGGTGTCCAGCAGGGCAACTCCCTGCGGGAGTCCCTCACTGGCCGCGAGCACCAGCAGGCCGTCCCGGCCTGGCATGGCCAGGCCCTTCTGCCGGACCCGTGGCAGCGTCGGCAGGAAGACGTTCTCAGCGAACCAGCGCATGTCGTCGGGGTGGCAGGCCAGCACCGGGCTGTTCGTAGTCGGCCTGCGGATACCGGTGGCACTCACCTGCTTGCCCGCCAGGCTGTTCAGCAGGGTGGATTTGCCCGCTCCGGTTGACCCGACCAGCGCCACCAGGATGGGCGCACCTGACTGGCGGAGCCGGGGCAGCAGGTAGTCGTCGATCTGGCTGAGCAGCTTCAGGCGCTCGGCCCTGGCCGCAGCCACGCCGGGCGCTTCCAGCATGAGCGGTACCGTCACGATCGGATGCCGCAACCCGAGCAGCGCCGCCTCCAGCTTGCGGGCGTCGACCCGGGCGAACGGCTCGTCGGCTTCATCCGCAGCGGTGCTGCTGCCGACGGCGCTGCCTGGCGGGCCGGACGGCTGAGAACTCGCTGGCTGACCGTGCCGCGACTGGTAGCTGGGCGGGGTCCAGATGCTGTCAGGATCGTGGGGAACGGTGCCCTCGCTGTCGCCGCCGCCGTGAGCCTGGCCAGGGCCGTCCGCGGAAGCGTCGTGACGTCCTGCGGACGGCGGCTCCGCGTCTGGGTCGCCGGTGCTGGCTGCCATGGCGGCACGAAGTTGCCCGGAGTCGACCGGCGCGGGGACGGGGTCCGCTGCCGCCGGGCCGGGCGAACGAGACGCCGGGCCGGGAGAGCCGCTAACCGCGTCGCCCGCATCATCGTCCATTGCGGTGTCGGCTGGGCTCATGCCCGGCCAGACCGGTATGGCGCGCGGAAACCCGCCAGCGCCAGCAGGGGCTCCGACCTCGGGATCGGCGACGCTGGCGCTGGAGCGAGAACGATCAGCCGTTGTACCCATGGCAGCGGGAACTACCCGGCCGGCGCCGTCCCATGGCACC
The DNA here is from genome assembly GCA_963795265.1 of uncultured Actinomycetota bacterium. Lineage (GTDB taxonomy): Bacteria > Actinomycetota > Actinomycetes > Streptosporangiales > Streptosporangiaceae > JAJYUU01. The sequence goes on from CAWCHF010000011.1 coordinate 36,820, forward strand.
GGCGCGGAGGCCGCGTCATGTCCCTCGGTCATACTTTCCGGGTCTCCTGCCCCAGCCGATCGCTCATCGTAAATCAGTCCTGTTAAGTCACTACCCCCGAGCCGGGCTCGCGTTACGCCGCGACTGCGCTGGCCGCCGCGGTGGCCGGCCGGTTCGGTGCACGCGTACCCTCCCGCCTCCGGTCAGCACACCGAGGCCCCGCCGGTCACGCTTCATCACCATGACTTTCGAACGCTGCCGCCCCGTTGTCCAGCCCTGCGGGCGACAGTATCCGGCCTTGAGGTAATTGTGCGCTGCTAGGGCAGATTACCGGCAGCAATGAGGAAACGCGCACGGAGCGTTAGCGCAGCTGTCCTTGCGAGTTCACATTAACGGCAATTCAGACCAGCACGAACACCGCCCGCAGCGAGGGCGCTACGCCTTCTCGGTGACTCCGGCGGAGTCGAAAGTGGCAACGTCGCGCAAGGCCCGGACAGCGCTCTGCAGAATCGGCAGCGCCAGCAGCGCGCCAGTGCCCTCGCCCAGCCGCAGGTCAAGGTCGACCAGCGGCCGGAGACCGAGCTGAGCGAGTGCCACGGTGTGGCCAGGCTCTACCGAGCGATGCCCGGCAACCAGGCAGGCCGCGGCGCCGGGGGCCAGTGCGCACGCGGCCAGGCGCGGCAGCACCCGCGATGACGCCGTCCAAGATCACCGGCACGCGGAGCGCGGCTGCCGCGAGTACGTATCCCGCGAGGGCAGCATGCTCGAAGCCGCCCAGGGCCGCTAGCACCCCGACCGGGTCCGCCGGATCGGGATGGTGCAGCGCAAGACCCCGTCGGACCACGTCGATCTTCCTGGTCAGCGTTTCGGTGTCGACCCCGGTCCCCCGGCCAGTCACCTCGGCTGGGTCCTTGCCGGTGAAAGCGCAGATCAGCGCTGCTGATGCCGTCGTGTTGGCGATGCCCATGTCGCCCGTCAGCAGGCAGCGATTCCCGGCAGCTACCAGATCCCTGGCCACCTCGATGCCCACGCCGAGCGCGGTGACGGCTTCTTCCCTGCTCATGGCCGGGCCGGTGGTGAAGTCCCCCGTTCCCCTCCCGATCTTGCGCGGCAGCAAGCCGGGCACCTGCCCCAGGTCGGAAGCAACTCCGACGTCCACGACGACGACCTCGGCGCCAGCCTGCGCGGCGAACGCGTTGACTACCGCACCGCCCGCGAGGAAGTTCGCCACCATCTGGCCGGTCACCTCCTGCGGCCAGGGCGTGACGCCTTGCGCGTGGACCCCGTGGTCCCCGGCAAAAACTGCCACCGCCGCAGGCTCGGGCATCGCTGGCGGGCAGCTGCCCGCCAGACCGGCCAGCTGGACGGATATGTCCTCAAGGACACCGAGGGAACCGGCCGGCTTGGTCATCTGCGCCTGCCGTTGCCTGGCCGCGGTCACGGCATCGGGGTCGAGCGGCCTGATCGCCGCGATGACCTCGTCGAGCAGGCTGACTGCCTCCCGGCCGGGCAGTTCGCGACGTCCGAACTCCTCTGCGTGCACTGCCCAGCCCAGCGGCCGTCGGCGGGCCCAGCCAGCGAGTTCAAGCTCGGGCTCGGGCGTGAAGCTTGATACGTAACCGATGCACAGGTAAGCGACCACTTCCAGGTGCGACGGCAGCCCGAGTTCGGCGGCCAGCTCACGCTCGCTGAAGAAGCTCACCCAGCCGACGCCGAGGCCCTCGGCCCTGGCGGCCAGCCACAGGTTGGCCACCGCGAGCACGCTGGAGTAGACGGCGGTCTGCGGCTGCGCATGCCGGCCGAGGGTGTGCCGGCCGCCTCGGGTCGGGTCGCAGGTGACGACGATGTTGACCGGCGTCTGCAGGATCGCTTCGGTCTTGAGCCGGTCGAATGCGCGTGCTCGCGCGGCTGGCAGGCTGCTGGCGAAGTCCTCCCTGGACCGCTCCGCCAGTGCCTTGATCCTGGCGCGCCGGGCCGGATCGCTGATCAGGATGAAGTCCCATGGCTGGGAGAAGCCGACCGACGGGGCCCGGTGCGCCGCGGCCAGCACCCGCTCTAGCACGTCAGCCGGAATCGGGTCGGCGAGGAATCCCCGGCGGACATCACGGCGCTCATCGATGACCCGGTACACCGCGGCACGCTGATCGGACGGGAACGAGTTGGGGCTCACACCGGCGCCCGCCAGCAACTCTTCAGCCCCAGCCGGGTCCGCACCCCACGACTCAGTGTGCCTGCCCTGAGCCACTGCGGCCCTCCGTCCCAGCGCTACCAGGGTGCGCCATCGTCGTCTACGTTCGCAGCCTGCGCGTCTGGACCCCAGCCTGCCCGCGATCCCGGAACCGTCAGCGCATGCCGCAGCAATGCGTTGAGCGCCGCCACGGCGACAGCAGGCCCGCCTTTCTCTGACACGTTACTCACTGCAGCGACCCCGCTGGCACGCAGCGCGTCCTTGGCTTCGGCCGCTCCGACGAAACCAACAGGCATGCCGATGACGAAGGCCGGCTCCACCTTGCGGTTCAGGATCTCCGCCAGCGCGGTGGCGCCGCCGCCGACCACCCAGACAGCGCCGGGGCCGGCCTCGCCGAAAGCCAGCCGCACCGCCGCGGCGGCTCTGGTGATCGACGCCGTCCTGGCCAGCCGGTGGGTCAGCGGCTCGCCGACCTTGCAGAGGACGGGGCAGCCGGTGATGCCGGCAGCCACCATGGTCGAGTCCGCGATCACCGGCGCGCCTGCGGCCAGCGCCGCAACTGCCTCGGCCAGTGATTCCTCATCGCAGACCAGATCGGTGAAGTAGTCGAAGTCCGCGCTGGCATGAATGACGCGCTCGGTGACATCACGGCTCAGCTTGGGCAGCCTGGACAGGTCAAGCCGCGACCGCAGGATGCGGTAGGACTCCTCGATGACCGGATTCATTGCCGCAGGCGTCCCGTTCGGCCAGGCCACGACGCCCCCACCTCCTAGGACCCCGACTTCCGAGCTGGCGCGGCGATGTTCCCCAGGAGCGGCGCCGTCAGCGTTCCAGCATGGCACAGCAGGCAGCCTCAGACTCCCGCATCGCAGGGGGAGGGTAAGCCGGCCGCAGCGGGCCGGGTGCCGAACGGGCGTCAGGCCCGGTGCCGAACCTGCGGCTGAGCCTGCGAGTCGCCGGTGAGCAGGGCGATGGGGCCGGTGTCCTGGCCGTGCGCAGTCGCTTCCGCGGGGGCCAGCTCGACCGGAGGACCGGCGTGCTTTGCGGCCCTCCTGGACGCGAACAGCACGTAGTTGAAAAGCAGGAACCGGAGGATGAACGTCACGCAGTTCATGCCGAAGAATGCGCCCTGCACGACAATGTGCTTGGTCAGATGCGTATAGCCCATGGAGTGGGCCCAGACGTTCGCGTAATGCGACGTCTCGCCGAGGATGAGCCATACGGCGACGGAGGTCGCCCAGAATGGCAGAGTTTCCCGTAGCAAGTCCGGCTTGCCCTTGCGCTCCCAGACGCGCCGGCTGAGCACGTAGCTGACCAGGGCCGCCGTCATCGAAGCGAGAACGCCAGACAGCCCGGCGGTCAGGTTGATCGGTCCCGTCAGCAGCCCCAGCATGACCTGGCTGGTGATGACCGCGACAATCGCTACCCCTGCGAACCCGGTCAACCGCTTGCCCGCATCGGTACGCATCTTGCGTTCGATCGACGCCGGAACCAGGCGCCAGGCAGCTTTGGAGATCTTGTCCGGTACAGCAGGCATGAGATTCCTAGTGTGACGGCGGCTGGAGCTGGGGCAGACAGGTACAGATTACGGGAACGTGAAGAAGGCTTCGCGCGAAACCCTCTGCTCCATAATCCCCCGCCGACAGCGGCCCACGCCGGGCGAAGGCACACCGGCCGAGCGAAGGATGGCAATTTTAGGATACCCATCCGTTAACCCAAGGCGGGACCGGAAAGCGGCAGCCGACGCCAGCGGGCCAGCCGGAAACGAGGCGGCTCCGGCCGGCCGAAGCTTGCCAATCCTGCCGAGCAGGCGCTAGCCAAACCGCCCGAGCGGGCGCTGGCCAACCGGTCTGGCAGGGGCTGGCCAACCGGTCTAGCCGACGCGGCCGCCGAGGTCGATAGGCCTCTCCCAGCGGCCTGACCTTGTCAGTCCGGCGGTTAGCAGGTGGCCGTCGGCGCCGATCCAGAACACTTCAAGCGGCGCGGCGCTGGCGCCCACCGCTGCGAACGGCTGCGAGCGAAGCGACCCGGCCGGACTCGCCACGCCGGGCTGCGCCCAGCGACCGCGGGCGGTGCGCGACAGATCCCACAGCCTGCCGTCGCGGCCGCGATACAGAACCCGTTCGGTGCCTGCCGCTAGCACCGGCCACGGCTGACCGCTGATGACACCGCCCTGGCGGGAGGGCCCCTGCAGGTGACGACCACGCAGCACGGCAGCCCAGATCGCGGAGGGCTTTGTCTTGCCTTGCCAGAACACGTCGATCTCGCCGCTCGGCAGCGCCACGGCATGCGGTGCACCGCCCAGCGGCCCCATGCCGAGATCGGCTGGGTGGGTGAAGGCCAGGCCAAGGCCCCTGGCGACATGCCAGAGGTCCCCCTCGGTGCCCTTCCAGAACACCTGGACCTGTCCAGTTCGCGTCTCGGCCGGATACGGCCAGCTGGCCAGGCTGCCATGCAGATTCTGCGGGCCAGTCCAGCCCTCGCCCGGACTGTACTGCCCATGCCAGAGATGCGGATCGTTCGAGCCCTTCCAGAACACGTCGATCACGCCGTTGGGCTGGGCGACCGCGCGCGGGCCACCGCCCAGCGAGCCCATCATGGCCAGCCTGCGAGCCCGCTGCCATCCGCTCGCTGTCTGCCGCCGCTGCCAGAGGTAACCGCCGCTGCCGCGATAGAAGACGTCGAGTTCAGCCGCATTAACCTGCACCACGGTCGGGTCGGAGGTCAGGTAGCCGCCCAGGTCGGTGCGCCGCCAGCCGCCGTGGCCGGTCCTGGCATCCTCCCAGAGCCGGCGATCGGCGCCCTGGTAGAAGACCGCGATCTTGCCATGCGCGAGTGCCGCGCCAGGCGCCGCCTGCACGGTTCCGCCGGGCGTTGCCAGGGTCACATCGAGATAGTCCTGGTCGATGTTCATGGTGTCGCCACCGAAGGTCTGGAAGACGTTCCCGCTGTACTGGTGCAGGCGCCTGCCGCCGGCCCATTCGCCTCGCCGGTAAGCGGCGTCAGAGGTGTTGCGCAACCCGTTCCACAGGGCGTCATAGACCACGTCCGGCGCCGCGAACCTGGCCGCACGGGCGTACCGGGCCAGATCCACGATGCCCGAATCAGAACTGCTGTAGACGCCTGACTTGTAGCCGAGCCGGTGCAGCTCGCGTGTCCAGGCGGCCAGGAAACGCAGCGCCAGCGCGGATTCGGCTGACGAGTAGGCCTCCATGTCGTAGTAGAGCGGCGTGCGCGGGCCGAAGCCGAGCCGCTCAGCCTGTACCACCGCGTCCCGGGCTGCGGCCGTGCCTTGCCTGCCCGGTGACTTGAGCTGACCGAATGACGCCTGCGGGCCCGCGTACATCGGGAAGAACCGCCAGCCCGTGGCGGCCTCATGGCGAACCCAGCCCGGGGTGAGGTTGGCCTGATCGCAGGCCCGGTCAGAGCCGCCGATATAGATCCCGACGGCCCGGTAGGGCGAATATCGGCGCCAGGCGCTCATAACGGACGCACTCGGCGCGGCGCACGAGTCGAACCCCAGGCCCCTGTCGTTGCCGACCAGCGCAGGCAGCGCGGGCCTGGACACGCCGAACGCGCCTGCTGGCGTCGCCCTGCCGGCGCTGACCGCCTGCGCGCCGGAGCGGCCGCTCGCGGCGGCCGGGGACAGCCTGGCCGGGTTCGGCACTTCGATGACCGGAGCTGGCAGCCCTGCGCTCGCCAGCGCGCGGTAGATAACGGTCGGGTCGGTAGCGAATGTCGCGAGCACCTTGATCCGGGGTGCGGCGACAGTGATCTGATGCGATACGGGGTTCTCGATGGCGGCCCGCCGTACGTGGCGGGGTCCGGGCTGGATGACCAGGGCCTCGGTAGATCCGAGCAGCCAGCTCGGGCAGCTCTCGTTTGCGCCAGGTGTGCCGAGGTAGATCGCGTGCAGGTCGAACCGGACACACGTGCCCGGCCGCCTCGTCAGGCTGATGACCGGCCACGACGCTGGCACCCTGAAGGTGTAGCCGCGATAGCTGACCGGCTTAAGCCAGGCCGCTGAGATCGCGGCAGCCCGGGCAGCGCCGGCCGGCAGCACGACGCCCGCCAGCGCGACACCCGCCGTGGCCATCCCGGCAACGATTCTCGCAGCGATCCGCGCGGACAGCGGCAGCCTTGAACGGAGCATGACCAGCACCGGCTTTCTCTTCCCCCGTAACACCGGCCGCAGCTAGTCGCTCGCCGCCGAAAGAGGCCCGGCGGTCTTCCTCGCTGGCATGGTTAACGAGCAGCTGCCATGCCGATCCCGGCCTGCTGATGTGCGCGCACGGCCATTTCCACCTGGCATGAAAAGCAACCTCCCCGTATTGCGCCTTGCCCCCCGACAAAGCGCTAAGCCTCAGCTCCGCGGCGCACAATGCCCCGGCTAACTCGCTACCGGCAGTCCGTCACGATCGGCTACCAAATAGGCCGACTGCCAAACCGTGTCCTGCATTGATGGCGCAGCAGCTTCAATAGCGGTAACGCTGAGTGCTCAGGCAGATTAGGTTAGTTGCCGATGATGTGATCGCGCACGCGACTCGCCGCGCGTCCGGCGACCTCCGCAACTAGCTCCGCGATAACGTCCACCGATCGGTGGCAATGTCACAACACAGCTCGAAGATGCTCGCCGGCACCGCACGCTCAGGCGTTGCTTCGACCAGCCAGCACTCGCGGCCAACCCGCGACGCGCCGTCGCTGGGCGACTGCGGCGCAGCCGGGACGGTTCGCTTGTCGCGGACGAACAGCACCGTATAGATACGGCCCCGCCAGACGAACCTAGCGGGCTTCCCGTGCCGCTGCCATACCTCGACTGGCTCGCCGCGGATGGGCCGCATCCTGCTGCTCCCCTAGACCAGGACACCCTTCAGTGTCTCTTCGCCGCCCAGGGGAAGACAGGCAGCCCTCACGATTCGAACATACATTCGCTGCGGGAATTCGGCAAGCTCAGCGGCGGCACTACGCGGCCGTATGCCGTCCGCAGTGCGGTCAGCAGACGGCCAGCGTTGCCGCCTCGGGCGCTAAGCGGAAGCCAGCCCGCCCCCGCCGCCGCGCGGAAGGCCAGCCCGGCGCTAAGCGGAAGCCCAGCCCGGCATCGGGAACGCCGTCATCAGGCTTCGGACCTCGGCCGCGATCTTGTCGATCGCATCCTCGTCATCCTTAGACGCGGCGATGATGGCCTCGTCCATCCAGCCGGCAATCTGGGCCATGTGCGACTCAGTGAGGCCCCGGGTCGTGATGGCAGGCGTGCCGATCCTGATGCCGGACGGGTCGAACGGCTTGCGCGGATCGAACGGGACGGTGTTGTAGTTGACCTCAATGCCAGCCCGATCCAGCGCCTTGGCCGCGGGCTTGCCGCCGATGCCTTGCGCTGTGAGGTCAGCCAGGATCAGGTGATTGTCCGTGCCGCCGGAGACGAGGGTGTAGCCGCGGCCATCCAGCGCCTCGGCTAGGGCCTTCGCATTGGCAACGATCTGCTGCGCGTAACCGCGGAAGGACGGCTGGGCTGCCTCGCGCAATGCAATAGCGATAGCGGCGGTGGTGTGGTTGTGCGGACCGCCCTGCAGGCCGGGGAAGACGGCCTTGTCGACAGCAGAGGCATGCTCAGCTGTCGACATGATCATCGCGCCGCGCGGACCGCGCAGCGTCTTGTGCGTGGTGGTCGTGATCACGTCGGCAAAGCCGACGGGCGACGGGTGAGCGCCGCCGGCGATCAGGCCGGCGATATGCGCAATGTCGGCGACCAGGACGGCGCCGACCTCCCTGGCGATCTCTGCGAAGGCAGGGAAATCGATGGTGCGCGGGATCGCGGTGCCGCCGCAGAAGATCACCTTGGGCCGCTCCTGCCTGGCCAGGTCCCGCACCTGGTCCAGGTCGAGGCGACCGGTGTCGGCCCGGACGCCGTATTGCACGGAGTGGAACCACCGGCCGGTGGCCGAGACCGACCAGCCGTGAGTCAGGTGACCGCCCATCGGCAGCGCCATCCCCATGACCGTGTCGCCTGGCTTAAGGAAGGCCAGGTAGACGGCCAGGTTGGCGGGCGAGCCCGAGTACGGCTGGACGTTGGCGTGGTCGACGCCGAAGAGCGCCTCCGCGCGCTCGCAGGCGATGCGCTCAAGTGGGTCGATGAACTGCTGGCCCTCGTAATAGCGCCGCCCTGGGTAGCCCTCCGAGTACTTGTTGGTGAGGACCGTCCCGCAGGCTTCAAGCACCGCAACGGAAACGTAGTTCTCCGATGGGATAAGCCTGATCTTCTCCCGCTGCCGACGCGCCTCGGCCTGGATCAGCTCGGCTATGTCCGGGTCGCTGCCAGCGATATGCGGGATAGGCGGCTGGTGCATGGCGTGCTCCTTAGCTGCGGGACTAACTGTCACCCGCTGGCCGCTACGGCCTGCGGGCTTGCCCTTCATCATGCCGAACCAGGCAAGCCGCGTATACCTCGGACCACGCCGACGGACCGGTAAGGGGAACAGCCGACCGCTGCGCCGACCGAGAGCTACCGCGCCGTGCCGCCGTGAACTGGATCTGGGCTGGGCCGGGCGGCCTTAACCGGGAGCTGACCCGGGCAGCGCCCTGTGGCGGGCGGCCGCCCGGCCTCAGCTCAGCCTGATACTGCCTCGAGCAGCTTCTTGCGCTGCTGCTCGCCCAGTCCGCCGACCCGACGGTTGTCGTCGATGCCGGCTTCTTCCATCACCGCTGCGGCCTTGGCCGGGCCGTAGCCGGGCATCGCCTTGATGACCTGGGCGACCTTCGTCTTCTTGGTGATGTCGTCGGTCTTGGCCAGCACCTGGGCGATGCTCACCTTCCCGGCCTTCACAGAAGCCAGCAGCTCGCTGCGCTTCTTACGGGCAGCCTGCGCCTTCGCGAGCGCATCAGCGCGCTGCTCCGGTGTCAGTGTTGGCAGAGCCATGTCACTCCTTCGGTTGAGTCGATCAACTGTCCCACATACCCACTGCAACGTGCGGTAACAAGGGTCGTGTCGGCTCGCGCCGCCGCAGCGCAACCGCAGCGCAGCGGCCTGTCCGAGCCAGCCGGCGGTTGAAATGTCAGCTAGAACCTGTTCTACTTTCGGCGGGCGAGATAAGCAGCTCCGGAGGGATATAGCGGCTATGCCGGACGAAACGATCACGGCGCGCGACCTGGCGCGCAAGTCCCAGGCGGCCGTGAAGGCGAAGGACCGGGCGGGCTGGCTGAGCCTCTTCGCCGCGGACGCCGTCGTACAGGACCCGGTCGGGCCATCTCCCTTCGACCCGGATGGGACCGGTCACCACGGACCAGAGGCGATTGCGGCGTTCTATGACACGGTCATAGCGCCGAATGACCTGATTACCTTCGATATCGAGAACTCTTACCTCTGCGGGGACGAGGTCGCCGACGTCGGTATCATCCGCACGGTGCTGCCTGGCGGTAAGCATGTCGCCGTCGTGCGCGGGGTCTACACCTATCGCAGCAACAAGGCGGGCCAGCTCGCGGCGCTGCGAGCCTTCTGGGAGTTCGACAAGGCCGAGCTCATCGACGCCTGAGCCCTGGCGGCAGGTCCGCGATCGCTCGGGCCGGGGCGTATGTGCAGTTGCCGCCATGTGGGCTAATCGTTGCGCACTGGCAAGTAACCTGCCTACGCGACCGTTGAGCCGGGCGGCTGTCATTGCCTGGCCGTTCACCCCTATCTCGGAGTTGGCAGTGCGCATCGGGTACCTCGCGATCGACATCGCCCCGTTGCGCGAGAGCCGGGACTACCGGCGTCTGTTCACCGGCAGGTTCGTCGCCATGGCCGGGACCGCTGTCGCCACCACGGCGGCCAACTGGCAGGTCTACGGCCTCACCCACAATTCGCTCGCGGTCGGCCTGCTCACCCTTGCGGCGAGCGCCGGAATGCTGGCCGGCCTGCTCGCCGGGGGCATGCTCGCCGACAGGCACGACCGGCGCACCCTGATCATGGTGGTCAGGCTTCCGCAGGCGCTGCTCGCTGCCTTGCTCATGGTCAACAGCCTGCAAAGCCACCCGGCCCTCTGGCCGCTCTACGCGATCACGTTCGGCATCGGCACGCTGTCCGGTCTCAGCGCCCCGGCGTCGACGGCGGCTACTCCGGCTCTGGTCGGCATCGACAAGCTGCCGGCCGCAGCGGCGCTGAACGCCACCGCCAACCAGCTAGGCAGCCTGGGCGGCCCGGCGCTGGCCGGGTTGCTGATCGCCGGGCCGGGCCTGGCTACGTGTTATGCCATCAACGCCGCCTGCTTCGCGGTATTCGGCCTGGCGATGATCGGGATGCGGCCGCTGCCGCCGACCACCAGGGCACAGCGGCCCGGGCTCCGGTCGCTGGCCGAGGGCTTCCGGTACGTCCGGCACAACGGTGTGGTCGGCGGCATGCTGCTCGTCGATACCAACGCGATGATCTTCGGCATGCCATCGGCGCTCTTCCCGGCCATGGCGCGAACCCACTTTCATGGCGGCTCCGCCACCTTCGGCCTGCTCGTCGCGGCGCCAGGCCTGGGCGCCCTGGTCGGCGCCGCGACCAGTGGCTGGACCGGCCGACTCAAGCGGCCAGGTGTGGTTGTCATCGCTGCCGGGATCGTCTGGGGGCTGGCGATTGCCCTATTCGGCCTCGTCCGCAGCCTGCCGCTTGCACTGTTCTTCCTGGCCCTGGCCGGACTGGGCGACATGATCTCGGAAATTCTGCGGAACGCGCTGCTCCAGCGCTACACCCCCGACCAGCTTCGTGGCCGGGTTTCGAGCCTGTACCTGGCCCAGGTCAACAGCGCTCCAGCGATAGGGAACGTGGAAGCCGGAGCCGTCGCGCGGCTTGTCTCGCCGGGGTTCTCCGTGGTGACTGGCGGACTTGCCTGTGTGGCCGGAGCCCTGGTGCTCGGCGCCGTCTTCCCGGCGCTGCGCGGAGCGAGCTTTAGCGGAACTGCCGCTGAACCGACTGCCCCGGCCCCGCAGGAATCAGCCGAGTCCGCTGCCTAGCTGGCAGCCCTTTTCATGATCCCGTAAGCGTCGACATCGGCGGCGTGTCCCTATGTGCCTGATCAGGTAAATCAGCCGGTCATCGGACCAGCTGGCGGCAGCACCGGCAGGCCAGCCGGCGGTCCACCCTCGATGAGGCGGCAGACCGCGCCGACATCCATGTTGTCGGCGACCAGGTCGCCGAGCAAGTCAAGCCCTGCCTGGCGGAGCGCCGCGAAGTCGGTGTCCGGGTCCGGCTTGAAGTTGCGTCCGGCGAAAGCCGCGACTTCGGTCAGGAAGGCACGGCGGAACTGGTCGTTCTCCAGCGCGCCGTGCCAGCTGGTGCCCCAGACCGCGCCGCTGCGGCAGCCGTCAAGGAAAGGCTCGGCGGTGATGCCACTGACTGTGACAACGCCGTGGTGCATTTCGTATCCGGCAACGGGCACGCCGAAGGCGTGGCCGTGCGGGCGGCCGAGCACCTTGGCCTCAGCAAATGTCACAGTGGCCGGCAGCAGCCCTAGGCCTGACACGGTGCCAGCGCCTGACTCGAAGTCGTCCGCTATCTCCTGCGCGAGCATCTGGAATCCGCCGCAGATCCCGAGCACCGGACGCCCGGCACGCGCGCGGGCGGCAATGACTTCAGCAAAGCCGCGTTCCCTGACGAACCCAAGATCGGCCACAGTGGCCCGCGAGCCCGGCAAGATCACCAGGTCAGCATCGGCTAGCTCTTCGGGGCTGGTAGCCAGCCGGACGAGCACGCCTGGCTCCGCCGCCAGCGCATCGATGTCGGTGAAGTTGCTGATCCGCGGCAGCCTGACCACGCTGACGCGGAGCACGTCGTCGCCGAGCGGCAGGCCGGCGACCAGCGGCCGGCGACAGGTATCGAGGCTGAGGGAATCCTCGGAGTCAAGCCAGAGGCCGGGCGTCCATGGCAGCACGCCGAGGACAGGGCGGCCAGTCAGGTCGCGAAGCATGCCGAGCCCCAGTTCGAGCAGCTGGCGATGGCCGCGGAACTTGTTGATGATGAAGCCGGCGATGAGCGCCTGATCCTCCGGCTCAAGCAGCGCGACCGTGCCGTAGAGCGCGGCGAACGCGCCACCGCGGTCGATGTCGGTGACCAGTACCACGGGCAGCTCGGCGGCGCGGGCCAGGCCCATGTTGGCGATATCGGTTCGCCGCAGGTTGATCTCTGCCGGGCTGCCGGCTCCCTCGCAGATGACGACATCGAACTCGGCCCGCAGCTGGCTGAGGCTATCAAGAGCGACGTCGAGGAGCCGGCTGGCGTGATCGGCATATTCGGTGGAATCGACCTCGCCGATTGCCTGGCCAAGCACAATGACCTGGCTGCTGCTAGCGCCGGGCTTGAGCAGGACCGGATTCATCCGGGCATCGGGTTCCAGGCCCGCGGCGGCGGCCTGCATGGCCTGGGCACGGCCGATCTCCGCGCCGTCGGCGGTGATGAAGGAGTTCAGCGACATATTCTGCGCCTTGAACGGCGCGACGCTGACACCCTCGCGGCGCAGCCAGCGGCAGAGCCCGGCCGCGACAACGGTCTTGCCCGCGTCCGAGGTTGTGCCCGCGACCAGTACTGCTCCCCTCACCACGGGCCCTGGGGTAGCTGGTGGTGCGACACCTGAGCGGACCGGCGGTAACACGGAATGCCGGGTCGGCCTGGTGGCCGCGGTGCATCAGGCGGCTGGGTCGGACGACAGGGCATAGGACCCGACGATAGGCCGTTCCAGGCTGAGAAAGCAGGCACCACGCGGACAACGCGTGTCCGGCAGGTGATCTGCATCAGGCACAATGTCCGCGTAGGCGCCTGTAGCTCAGCCGGATAGAGCAGCTGCCTTCTAAGCAGCCGGCCGGGGGTTCGAGTCCCTCCAGGCGCGCCAGCGGAAACGTGAGACTTCAAGATCGCCAAGAGACCGAATGTAGCTACTTCTGTAGCAATCGGCCTAGATGATCTATTCCAAGGGGTCGTAATGCGGCGTGGTTGGTGGCTGTAGGGGCGAAAGGGTATCCAGGATCGGCGTTGCTAACCCCGAACGTCGAGCGGTGGACGCCAATGGACACCCTTGCCACTGCTTTGTATGTCCGCGTCGTTGTCCGGCCAGGCGCCTGGCCGGCGGTGCCGTACCATCGGCGGCATGCCGTGGCACGGACCAGACGGCCAGCGCCTCTACTACGAAGACACCGGGCGTGGTGACACGGTGGTGCTCATGCCGGGCTGGGCCGGGAACATCATCGAGCTCAGCCAGCTGCGTGTGGCGCTCTCGCCCGGCTTCCGCGTGCTGGCCGTCGACCTGCCCGGCTCAGGCCGGTCGGAGCCGCGGCCTCGAAGCTATGACGCCGGCTACTACGCGGACGACGCGCGGGCGCTTCTCGGCCTGCTCGATGCCCTGGGCATTTCCGCAGCGCACCTGGCAGGCTTCAGCGACGGCGGCGAGGAGGCAGTGCTGATGGCCGAGCTGCGGCCGGGCCTGGCTCTGTCCCTGTTCACCTGGGGCGCCGCGGGGAAGGTCGAGGCCACGCCGGATGAGCTGGCATTAATCGAGAACGTGGTTGACCAGCCTACTGACGGCCTGGCCCCGCTGGCGGCCTACCTCGCCACTGTCTACGACCCGGACGTCGCGCGGATCATGACCAGATCCTGGGCGCAGGCGATGCGCGATATCGTCGCCGCGGGCGGTGACATCAGCCGGAGCTCGGCGCACCTGATCACGTGCCCGGCGCTGCTCGTGGCGGGCACGTACGACCCGTACTGTCCGCCCGGCCTGACCAGGGAGCTGGCTGCGCTGATCCCGCGCGGGCAATTCCTGGAAGCGCCAGGCGCCGGGCATGAGGTGCACCTGTCGCACGCCGGCTGGCTCGCGGGCCAGCTGACCCGCTGGCTCGCCGACCACTAGAAGGGCTGCTGTGCGGCGTGGTGGGTGGCGATAGCAGCGAAAGGTGCCCAAGATCGGCGTTGCTACCCAACGTCGAACCCGGAGGCCCTCGTGGACGCCGACCTGGACACCCTTGCCACTGCACTGTACGTCCGCGTCGATGACTTACTGAAGACTTCGCCGCAACGCGCGCCGTGGCGCCCGGCAGTCGGTATCGCGCCTGAGCTGAGCGATGCCGAGGTGGTGACGCTGGCCGTGCTGCAGGCGCTGCTGGGCTATGCCAGCGAGTCCCGCTGGCTGCGGCACTCCCGGCGGCACCTGCGGCATCTGTTCCCGTACCTGCCGGGCCAGCCCGGCTACAACAAGAGGCTGCGCAAGCTGGCGGCACGATCGGGTGGCTGACGGGCGTGCTGGCCCGCGAGACGAGCCTGTGGACCGACGATGTCTGGGTGGTGGATTCCACCCCGGTGGAATGCGGCCGGTCGAAGGAGACCACCCGCCGCTCTGCGCTGGCCGGATGGGCGCAGTACGGGTACTGCGCCTCGCACTCGCGCTGGTTCTGGGGCCTGCGGCTGCACCTGGTCTGCACCCTCCACGGGCTGCCCGTCGGCTTCGCCCTGACCGGCGCTAAAGCCGACGAGCGGCAGGTCCTGCTGTCCATCCTGGCCGCCAGCCCGGGCCTGGCCGCCGACCGCACCCGGCAGGTCCTGATCGGGGACAAGAACTACTACGGCTGGGAATTTGAGGCCAGCCTCGCAGACGCCGGCCTGACGCTGCTGCGCCCGGCCCGCAAGGGCGAGGCCGACCGGGCCGGAGCCCGGTTCTTCAAGCCGCTGCGCCAGGTCATCGAGTCGATCAACGGCACCCTCAAAGGACAGCTCGACCTCGAGCGCCACGGCGGGCACACCCCGGCCGGAGTCACCGTCCGCGTCCTGCAGCGCATCCTCGCCCTGACCGCCGCCATCTGGCACAACGACCGAACCGGCCAGCCAGTCAGACGCTCACTACTCGCCTATGACCACTGACCCCTTGGAATAGATCATCTAGTCATTACCGCTGTCTAGCAGGTCGTGGAGACGCGTCAGCGCCTCTCGGCCGGCCGCCTCGTCGGTGTCGGTGTAGATCTCAAGTGTGGTGCTGATCCGGGTGTGGTCTCAGCGCAATTCACAGAGACATCCGCCCACTCGAGGAAGCGTTGGAGATCATGCTTCGGGTCTGACCATCCCATGTCCGCGACAGGGGCTTGGGTCCGCTGCGCTATCCGGTGTCAGGTCAGGTGTGACCGTCTGTGCCAACCCCAGTTGGCTCTAGTGACCGCAATCACTTGTCCTGCATATCTACTCCAAGTGTTAGGCGGGGATGGCACTCAGCGTCGGCTCTGCCCGACCTCGATGAGGTGACCGTCGGGGTCACGCAGGTAGCAGCGGATCTCCGGGCCACGATCGATCGGTTCGGTGAGGAACTGCGCGCCCTTGGCCGACCAGTCGGCGTATACGGCGGCGATGTCGGCAACACGGATATTCAGGAACGCGCTGACCCGGTCCAGATCGTGCGGGGCCTCGAGCGTGATCGAGGGTTTGTCGTCCGTGGGGCCGCCGCCGGTGTTGATGATGATCCAGCTGTTGGCCAGCGCCACGATCGTCGGCTCGCCATCCATCAGCGCCTCGCCACCGAGCACCTCGGTGTAGAAGGCCCGCGAGCGGGCGACATCGTCGGAGACGAGGAAATGGGTGAGCACGATGCCCTCGGCTGGGGCGGGAAAGTCTGCCACGACGCAACTCCTATAGGTGATGTGGGCGGGGCGAGTGCCGCCCCGTCACGGACTGGGCCCCGGGTGTGAGCGGCAGCTCCGGCGATGGCGTCGGCGCGCTTGGCGACGGGCCCAGGAACGCCCCAACCGACCCCAGGCGCGAGGATCACGTAGTGCCCGCACCGCTTGCGTGAGCTCTTTGTCGGCGGGTCTCATCGGTAGGTGACCGCCGGCTGAGGGGTGGGCGCGCAATTCCCGTTCGGTCTGGGCGTAGATGCGTTCCTGGCCTTCGGCGTCCTGGGACTTCTTCGAGGACTTCTTCAACTTCGCGGAGCTGTAGTAGCCCCCGGTCGCGGTCGCGAGCTCCGGATCGGCCATCAGCCGCACACAGCCGCGTGACCCCTTCTCCGGAGGCCCGACGAACGGATTGGTCAACGCCTGAATCGTTTTGAACGGCCCGCCGGCCTTGCTGCCGAGACTGGTTTTGACCGCGCCCGGGCTGACTGCGTTGAACGTCAGGCCCTCGCCCTCATGGCGGCGAGCTTGGGCGTAGGTGTACATCAGGGCCAGCAGTTTGGCATCGGCGTAGGCCTGGATCTGCTTGTACTTACCCGGGTAGCTCCAGTCGGTGATCGGCTTGCCCCGCGACTCGATCAGGGCGGTCATGTTGACCACCCGCGAGGGCGCGGCGAAATCATCAGCGCCCTTCCGGAGCAGGTCGAGCAGCCCGTCGGTCAGTGCCGCCAGCGCGACGTGATTGATGGCGATGGTCCGCTCGTACCCGTCGGGTGACAGCGCCTTGCTGGAGAACGCGGCGCCCGCGTTGTTGACCAGTCCGTTGAGTCCCTTCGGCGCGGCCTCGTGCACAGCGTCGACGAGTTCCCGAACACCCGCCAGAGATCCGAGGTCTCCGGCTACGGGCAGGTACTGGCCCTTGCCGTTGCCGTTGTTGACCAGTAGGTCGACAGCGCGTTGGGCGTCGTCGGCACGACGGGCGTGCACCAGCACAGTCGCCCCACTATTCCCAATGCCTTGGGCGGTTTCGTGGCCGATACCGCCCTTGGTGCCGGTGACTAGCACGGTCTGTCCGTCCAGCCGACCCGCGAACTGGGCGTCGAACTTGCTCATTCGCTTCTCCCATCGGACAGGTTCTCGCCCGTTACGAGTGCAGTTCGGGAATCTAGATCTGATGCCATCTGAGTGCCACCCTTCCTATGGAGCCACCTCGATCAGCTAGGGAGGCCGTCGAGCAAGCTAAACCGGGCATCCATCGCGACACTTCGGACATCGATCAGCTGCTGATATTCAGGCGAGTTGTACCACTTGATGGCCGTCTCATGGTCGGGAAACCGCATGAGTGCCCCTGAAGTGAGCGAGGCATCGCCGTGCAGGATCTCCCAGATACTGTTGGCGAGAACCTCGCCTCCGTACTCTTTGGCCGTCCGCCCAGCGTTGGGGCCGTATTTCTCACGATAAACATCCGGGTCCTTGACGGTGAATTCGACAATTACGTATGCGCTCATGTGGATACTCCTCAGCTGTTAGTTGCGATCCGTGTTCTAGGTCTTCTCACCTAAACTTCAGGTACGACAGGCGTTACGTCGCTACCCGGCCTCCATCGACCGCAAGAGTGACGCCGTGGACGAAGCTGGCATCATCACTGGCGAGGAAGACGATCGCCGCAGCCAGTTCCTCGGGCTCAGCTACGCGACCTGCTGGTGCTAGTGCTGCGAGCTGATTCACCATCTCGTCGGGGACTGCTTCCATCATGCGGGTGCGCGTCGGGCCGGGGGCAACGGCGTTGACCCGGACACCACTCGGGCCGTATTCGGCGGCCCAGGCCTTAGTGAACAGTTCGAGAGCCGCTCGGCTGGCGCCGTACAGAGCCATGCCGGCCTGTCCGAAGCTGGCGACCATGGTGGAGAGGTTGACGATCGAGCCCCATCCGCGTTCGGCCATGGCTGGTGCCAGTGACGCGACGAGGAAGAACGGCACTTTGACGTTCAGCGCGAAGGTCTCGTCGAACTCTGCTTCGGTGGCTGCGTTGCTTGGTCCGAGCAAGGCGACGCCGGCGTTGTTGATGAGGATGTCGACGTGACCGTCGCCTGCCTCAGTGGCCCACTCGACCAGGTCCCGGGCCGATTCGAGGTCGCTCAACGTAGTGAGCCGGAACGCTGCGCTGCCTCCGCTGCCTTCGATCTCGGCGACCACGTCTTTGGCTCGTTGTTCATCGCGTCCCACTACCAGTACGTGAGCGCCGCGGGCGGCCAGGGCGATGGCCGTAGCCTTGCCGATCCCGCTCGTCGAGCCCGTTACCAGAGCTGTCTTGCCCTTCAGGTCAGTCACGTGACGTCGTCCCCTCGCTCCAGAATGAGTTGTGCAACTCACTCTGACAGTATGGGACTGGGTTGTCAAACTCAAAATCCTGCTAATATGGGTGCATGGTCAGCGAGACGAGTGACCGGCCAAGGCTCACCGCCAAGGGAGCGCGCACCCGGGCACGAATAGTGGAGGAGGCCGCCGCCCTGATCCATGAGCGCGGGGTGGCGGGCACCACCTTGGAAGACGTCAAGGTGGCGGCGGAAGTCAGCGGCTCTCAGATGTACCACTACTTCCCCGACAAGAACGAACTCGTGCAGGCGGTCATCGACTACCAAGCCGACACCATCGTCAGTCACCAGGGGCACGCGCTCCGCGGCGCGAACGGGGTCGAAGCCTGGCGGAGCATGGTGATCACCGCAGCGAAGCGCACCGAAGCAAAGGGGGGCTGCCCGCTTGGCTCGCTCGTCGGTCAGCTCGCCGAGAGTGACCCCGAGGCCCGAGCGCTCATCGCGGCAGGGTTCGATCGGTGGGCAGCCGCCATCGGCGATGCACTCAGATCCCTTCATGCCGACGGGAAACTCCCGTCCGGCATCGACCCGGACGACCTCGCCACTACCCTGCTCGCCACGCTCCAGGGAGGACTTCTACTCTCCCAGGTACTTCGGGATCCGCGTCCGTTCGAAACTGCGGTCGATACCCTCCTCGCCCTTGCCATCGGCAGATGAGCCCAGACCGGGTTCGTTCACAACCATCGCCGAGGACGGCTCTTGGATGATGCACGTGCATCCACACGATGGGCTCGCGGACCCGTTGCCGTTCGTGATGCAGGACGCTCGCCGCGCCCGGTGGGTTTGCTCAGCTGCGGCTGCCACTGCGTACCCGGCCCATGCCCCATTGGAAACGAGGCTGACGCCGACGCCACCGCCCTCGCCGCTAACTATTCCTCGAACTGCAACTACTTGCAGACGAAATGCAGGATGGATACTATGATAGCATGACGGCTCAGACGCTTGGCTTCGCCGTCCAGCAGGAAGATAGGGCCGCGCTGGACGAGCTGGTGGAGTATTTCGGTGCCGGGAACAGGTCTGCTTACCTGCGGGCGACGCTGAAGGTCATGAAGTCGATCATGATTGCTGACAGGCTTCGCGAGTCGCAGGCCTACGGCCAGCAGCGCATCGCCGAGCTTGGCATCGAGCATGCCGAAGTCCCGGCGCGCGTCCAGGAATTCCTGAAGGGGTCCGCCAAGGATCGTCAGTGAGCCACCTCGCGGCAGTCCCTACTGCCGTGGTGTACGACGTCAATCTCCTAGTAACTGCCGCAGCGGGTGGCAACAGTCCTTTCAGGTCCTGGCCGTCACCGCCGCCAGTATCGGGCAACCCATCGGCCGACTGCGTGGGCATCATCGTCGATGCCGCCGAGTTCTCGCTGTGGCTGTCGCCGCATATCACTACCAATCTCGAGCGGGTACTCATAGACCTGCTCAAGTGGGAACCGCTTGAGGCCGACGCCTACCTCGTCGCGCTGCTGTCAGCAGCGGAACACAGCGGGGGCGGCATGGTGACCGACATTCGGAGGACAGTGCACGACTGCCCGGACCACGAAGGCAACCTTATTCTCGACCTCGCCGCTGAGGTAGGTGCGCTAATCGTGGTCTCCAACGACACCGACCTGCTGTCTATGTCACCCTGGCGCGGAACGCCAATCATCGAGCCACAAACGTTTGCCGCGAAGGTCGACGCCATGCGGCGGCATGCCCGCCGGCCGCGTCGCTAAGCTCCCGCGATCCGCCCTCCCGGAGCGAGGAACACGAAATTGCCGGGGCATGTCTCCGCTCCGCGGCCTAGGGACTCATTAATGCCGGAGTTCGTACTCGATCACACTCAACAGTGGCTTGATCACTTCAACAGTCAGGGTCATGACGCCAAGCCGCTCGCAGCGGGAGTCGAAGGCGCCATCTACGACCTGGGTGACGGGCTGATCGCCAAGGTGTGGCGTGATCGCCGGGTGGCCGAATTGGAGCGCATGCAGGGCTTCTACGCGGACGTCGCCGAGGCGCGCCTGCCATTCGGCACGCCTGAGATCCTCCGCGTCGAGCAAGTCGACGGCACGCCAGTAACGTACGAGCGGAAGCTACCTGGCGAACCACTCCAGCTGCGGCTCGGCGACGAGGACCGCGAGATCAGCCAGTCTGCTATCGGTTGCGTCCTGGACGTACTCCGCGCCCTGTCGACTGTTCCTGCTAGCTCCAGCATGCGCCAGCTCGCCGTCCTGGACGAGGACCGGCCGTTCTGGGCCGACAAGGACACCTTCCAATCGGCCCTGCTCGACCTGCTCAAACGCCGCGTTGCCCGGTTCGGGCCGGTGATCCGCGAGCGCCTGCCGGACTTCGACCGCCGCTGCATGGCCTTGCAGGAGCGTCTCACCTTGCTCGGCACCTGCCCCGACACCGTCATCCACGGCGACCTGTTCGGCGCCAACATTCTGGTAGACGACCAGAGCCGCCCGCTGGCTGTGCTTGACTTCGGCTTCCTGACCACGGCAGGCGACCCTCGCCTCGATGCAGCGATCACCGCGAGCGTCATGAACATGTACGGCCCGCACGCGAGGTCCATCACCCAGGAACTCACCGCAAGGTTCGCCCGCGAACTCGGCTACTCCGCCGAGGCACTCCTGACCTATCAGGCTGCCTACGCTGTGGCAACAAGTAATGCCTTCACGCCCGACGGCAGTGACGGACACTTCGCCTGGTGCATCGCCCAGCTCCGACGCGCCGACATCAGCCAGGCTCTCGGCCTCTAACTACGGCAGCCACTGATGCACCGCCCGCGCGCCAGTCTCATGGAGCCGCATCTGCGCAGGCCATTACCGACTTAACTACCGTGCCGAGCCTGGTCTGCCTCGACGCGGCGACGCAAGTACTCCCAGAGCGCGTCGATATTCGCCCTGGTGAAATGCTGCGCTCGTTTGCCGACGGCCACGGCATCGGGCGAGTACAGGAGGTCCGTACCGGCTGCCGCCGCCAGCAACTGATGTCGGACAGCGCGATCCAGCATGACAGCGGTGAAGACGGCCTCCGCGAGATCGGAGCCCACAGCGACGAGGCCGTGATTGATCAGCAGTATCGCCGGGCGGCCGCCAAGCCAGTCACAGAGCGCGCTCGCCTGCTCGTCCGTCGTGATGAGTTCCCCGGAGCCGTAACGGGGCACGCCATCCGGCATGAACACCGTGCCATCGTGGGATATCGGTCGCAGCGGCATGCCGGTGGCGCCAAATGCGACTACGTGCGGCCAGTGGGTGTGCACCACGGCGCCGACGTCCGGACGCGCCCGCATGATGCGAGTGTGAATGGGGAACTCGATATGCCGCTGACCCGAGCCGGCCAGCGTCGCACCCGCCTCATCGACGAGTACCAGCCGTTCTCGTGTCATCTCCTCGAACCCGTAGCCCGAGGATTTCATCCACACGCCCCTGCCGTCGGGATCGCGCGCCGAGACGTGACCCCAGATGAGGTCGCTGGCCCCGTACCAGCCAAGGATCCGGCAAGCAGTCAGCAGATCGTCGTGCAGATCATGCATGTGACCTCACGGTTGGCGAGGCCCAGCAGCTCTGGTCAGCTCTGCCAGGGCACCGGCCGTCAGGACGTCAGCGTACTTGGCGTTCATCTCGTACAGGTTCACGCCGTGGCTCAGGCGGGAGCGATCGAAGCAGGCATCCTCCACGACGAAGACCGGAAAGCCGTGGGAGTGCGCGTCCACTACGGTGGCGCGCACGCACCCGGACGTGGTCGCTCCGGTGACGATCAGCGAGTCGACCCTGTGCCGTAGCAGGTAGGCCGGGAGCGACGTGCAGAAGAAAGCGCTGGCCTTCGGCTTGGACATCACCAGGGACCCGTCAGGCGGCGCGATCTCGAGCGGGATGTCCTGCGCACCTGGCTTGTCCATCAGCGACCCGAGGATGCCGCCATCGCCCTTCACCGTGCCGCCATAGCGGTCCGCTGCGCCGATTTCGGCGACTGTGTAGACCAGCGGCCATCCGTTGCCGGATGCGAGGTCGATTACGTGCTTCACCTGCGGGATCGCGGTCCACGCGGTCGGACCGCAACTCGCGGGGAAGTCAGCCGTAGCCTCGGCCAGGGTCTGCCCTTTCGCGCCGGTGAAAGCGCGGACCACGTCTATGACGAGGACGGCGGGCTTGCGGCCAAGCGGACGGCGGGCCGCGCCGCTCGTGCCGAGGTAGGCACTGGCTTCCTCGCCCTCGAACAGCCTGGCCCACCAGGGCGCCTGACTGGGCTGCGTCATGACTTTCGCCGGGCGGCCGTCACGTCGGCCGTCACGGCGGCTCCAGGGGCGACCTGCTGACGCTCATGCGCGCAGCGCGATCGTTCCGAGGTGAGTGAACTCGGCAAGGACGCTGGTTCCTGACGGAATCGGCGCGGCGTCGGTCATGCCTCCGGTGAGCACGATCCAGCCCTCCTCGAGCGCGATGCCGCGCTCGGCCAGCGTATTTGCCGCCAGCGCCAGTGCCTCCGCCGGATGGCCCTGGACGGCTGCGCCGGTTGCCGAGTCGATCACCTCGCCATTGACGCTGAACAGGCAGGCCTCGAGGCTGAGGTCGAGATCACCCGGCGCCACCGAGACCGGGCCGAGCGTCAGGCGCGCTGCGGACGCGTTGTCGGCGACGACATCCGGGAGCTGGAAACGGAAACTGGCAAAGCGACTATCAATGACCTCAATCCCCGCGCAGACCGAGCCTACGGCTGCCAGCGCCTTCGCCGCGGTCACGCCAGGACCCGCCAGCCGGTGGACGAGCACGAAAACGATCTCTGGTTCCGCACGCGGATGGATCAGGCCGGCGCCGATATCCTCGCCGGCCGGGAGCACCATCGCATCAGTGAGCCAGGCAAAAATGGGCCGGTCAATTCCCATGGTTCGCTGCTTGGCTACCGAGGTAAGCCCGAGTTTCAGGCCGACAACATGCTCTCCGCGGCTCAGCCGCTGACGCAACGTCTCTGCCTGCACTTCGTAGGCGGTCGCAAGGTCCAGTTCCGGCCAGCGATCCGTCAGCGGCGCGATCTCGGCGGCGCTCGATTCTGCTCCGAGCAGGATGCCGGCGGCTTCGGCCACGTTCATCGCCGATGAGCCAGGGTTCATGCCGCTCGCTCCTGTGTGAAGGCAGCACTCACGGGCCCGAAACCGGCGAAGTCCGCGCGCACGTTGTCACCGCCGGATACCGGAATCGCGGGGGTGCATGAACCTGGCAGCACCACCTCACCGGCTTCCAGGGTCACTCCCATCGACCCCATAGTGTTGGCCAGCCATACCAGCGCGGCGACAGGGTCGCCGAGCACTGCCCCGCCGGCACCGGTCGCGACGAGCGATCCGTTGCGGTAAAGATTGCACCCGGCGAGCCGGAGGTCGACCTGGTGCAGCCGGACCGGCCGCGATCCGAGGACAACCGCACCGGACGATGCGTTGTCCGCGATGGTGTCCGGGAGAGTGATCTGCCAGTCGCGGATGCGCGAATCGATGAGCTCGAGCGCGGCCACCGCGAAATCGACCGACCGCAGGGCGTCGGCAATCGTCACCCCGGGACCCTGCAGATCGCGGCCGAGGACGAAAGCTATCTCCGGCTCAACCCGGACCTGCAGGAACCGCGACATCTCGATCCGCTCACCGGGCGGGAGGAACATCACATCGAGCAGATGACCGTAGTCCGGCTTGTCTACGCCGAACATGCGCTGCATCGCGCGCGACGTAAGACCGACCTTGTGGCCACGCACGCGGGCGCCGGCCGCTACCCGGTTCTCGATCTGCAGGGTCTGGACAGCGTAGGCGTCGGCGACACTGAGCGCGACGGACTGACTCGGGGGCTCGATCGGCACGCGCGTCTCGTAGGCGCGGGCGAGATCATCGGCGAGTCGCGCGTGCTCCTCAGGCGTCACGTCATCCCTCGTTATTCGCCACGAAGGCGACGGCATCGATCTCGATCGACGATCCCGGCGCGATGAGGCCCGCGACTTTGACCGCCGTGCTGGCCGGCAGGCTGGGAGCGAAAATCTCTCGCCGCGCATCGTTGTACCGGGCGTAACCATCCAGCGAAGAGACGTAGGCGGTGATCTTAACGATGTCAGCGGCCGTACCGCCGGCCTCGCGCACGGCCTGCAGCACATGCTTAAGCGCCGCTTTCGATTCCGCGCCGATGCCGCCGCCGACAATTGCGCCTGTCTCGTCCGTGCCGAACTGTCCGGAGACGTAGACCCAGGTGCCGGCTGAATCCCGGACCCGTACCGAGTTGCTGAAGCTCAGGCCTTCCGGGCCTGCCTGGCGTTCGACTGCCACCGCGCTACCTCCTGTTGACGTCTGAGTGGGGGGTGTCGTTCATTCGTTGCCGCGGCCGCGGCGGCCTCAGCGGCCTCAGCGGTCAGCGAGGAACTCAGTGCGAGTTTGTCCATCCCCCCGGCAAAGGCCACCCGCTCGGCGTCGAACGGTGCCCGGGCGAGGCCAGCACGCCAGTATTGCGGGAGCGCAGCCTCAAGCAGCTCGTAGCCGCGCTCCAGCTCGTCTGGGAGGTCGTGGTCGCCCCAGACCCGGTAGTCGCCGTAGCCGTGGTCGTAGTTCCAGTCCGGCACGTGGAAGAGCCGGCCAGTGACTGGCGGGCGGGCAACCCCCTGACCGGCCAGGAACATGACGATCGGCAGCATGTGCTCGGAAACCAGGGGTCTCATGAAGTAAACCGAATGCTCTCTGTCCACGAAGTCGCGCGCCGTCGCATCGAACCATGAGGCACGGGTGTGTCCGGGCATGACCGAATTTACGGCTACTCCCGTCGAGAGCAGCTCCTGGCTGAGATAGAAGGAGGCGGTGGTGAGCGCGGACTTGGTCGCCTGGTAGGGCATCTCGACCGTCCACGGCCGCGCACCGAAGTAGGCACCGCCCGTGGAGGTCATCAGGACGCCGCTGCTGACGACGTTGATGACGCTGCCCTCGCCCGGCCTCGACCATCGGGGGCACGAACCGCCGGATCACCTTGATCGTGCCGAAGACGTTGACCCTGAACATCGCCTCCCAGTCGCCGTCGCTGGTATCCAGTAGCTCGACGTGGCCGCGGGGCGCGAACAATGTTTCAGACACCAGGCCGGCGTTGTTGATAAGGGCATCGACGCGCCCGAACCTGCCGAGCACGTCGGCCGCCGCCCGGTCGAGCGCGGCGTCGTCCGTGACGTCCGCGTCGAGCGCCATCGCTGTGTCGCTGGAAGCAAGCGCCTGCCGGAACTCCTCGGCTCCTGACCAGCTCCGGTCGATGCTCACCACCAACGCGCCCGCCTGCAGCAGGCCCTCCACCAGGCAGCGGCCAAGCCCGCGGGCGCCTCCGGTCACTACGACGACGCGCCCGTCGAGGGCGTCGCGGTACTGCTCGGTCGCGGCGAGCACGAAGCCCTGCTGTGCCCGGCGCACCCTCTCGGTTGCTTCGCTCACCCGTGCTCCTCCCTGCCTCAACATGACCTACCGGTCCCTTGCTCGCGGCCGTCCTGGCGTAGCTAAAAGAAGATCGACACTCCCCGCGGCAGGACCGTGGCGTCGAGGTATATGCATCGGCGGGCGATCAGCCATCGATCGTCGACCCGCCGGACCTGGTCGTGTCGCCGCCCGACCCACCAGGCTTCGTCCCGTAGCTTTCGCGCCTGCCGGACCATGAAGCTGCTCTTCACCGTGGCCTGGCCGTCAGGCTCCTCGTCGATGAGGATGTTGCTGATCATGTGACAGGTCATGGATGTCGGGGTCTCGACATGCGACCAGCCGGTCTCGTCTTTCGCTACGCGGGCCAGCAGGGTGTTCTTGTCGTCCTTGATGATCGGGTGCCCGGCAGGAGCGACCTTGCCCTGCACGTGCTCCGTCAGCGGCATCAGGTACTCGATGTCGTCGGTCAGCAGGTCCAGCCACTCCCGGAATCGCCGCTCGTCCAGCAGGTGCGCCTCCCGGTAAAGCAACTGCTCGATCTCGTGGCGGTCGTCGCTAGTCAGCATCAGGCTTGGCTCCTTGCTTGCTGGCGTCCGGTCCCATGAGCTGGAGCCAGAAGCGGTAGAACTCGCGCTGGTTTACCTCGCTCGGCTCGGCGCCGATGTTGCCGGGCAGGTGCGGTACCTGGTCCTGGTCGTGGCCGAGGTGGATGTCGTAGTTCATCGGGGTGCTCCAGGTCCGCGGTGAGTGCGAGGCCTCGACGATCCGCTCGAAGTTCTCCACGTCGTCGGGCGCGATCACGCCGGCCATGGCTGGCCCTGGTAGACGCGCTGCACCGCCAGTTCCTTGACCACCTCGGGGGCCTCGCGCTCGACCATGGTCCACTGCCAGATCTCGTGCCTGGCCGGCCCGCGCGGATGGAACTGGAGGAAATGCTTGCCCATCATCGGCGACATGTAGCCCATCAGGCCGAGGTTCGGGAACAGCAGCCCGTTGACGAAACTGTCGGGCCGCGGCTCGTACTCGGCCAGCGCCTTGGACATCCGGTCATCGCGTTCCCGCACCCACTCGACCGCCGCTGGCCCGAGGGGGCGCGCCTCCTCGAGATCACGCTCGTAAATAGCCTCGGCTGTGCATCCGGAGCGCGCCGAGCCCGAGCGGAGCGCCCGAACGGTAGCCAGCCGTGACCTCGTAGGTTTCCGGCCACACCGGCGAGAAGGTGGTCATCGGAATGCGGATCCCCTTCTCGATGAGCTCCTGCCGGACCCGGAGCCACGACGTGTGGGTGTGCGCGAAGTGATAGTTGTCCCCGATGAAGTTCTCCGCGATGAGCTTCCAGTTCGCCGGCGACTCATACCGATGCCAGCCCGGCAGCGCCTCCAGCCCGCCGACCGGCTCGGCCAGCACGAAATACCGCAGCCACCACCGCACGTCCGCACCCAGCCAGTCCTCGAACGCAGGCGCCCTGCCGGCTCAGCCGGGCGAAGATCAGGCCATGGAAATTGACCACGACGGCCTCTTCCAGCCCCCACTTCTCCTTCTCCAGCGCGCCGTGATACAGCTCCTTCTCCCCCGGCACGCTCAGCAGCCGCCCGTCGATCCCGTAACCCCACCCGTGATACGAGCAGGTGAACCCGCGCACATTCCCCCGGTCAAACAGGCACACCTGATTACCCCGATGCCGGCACTTGTTCACCAGCACCCGCACGCTCCCGCCCCGGTCACGCACCACGATCACCGGCACCTCGCCCATGTAAGTCGTCACGTAATCACCCGGGTTACGCACCATGTCCTCATGACCCACCGGCACCCAGCTCTCCCCGAAGATCCGGGCACTGCTCCCGCCGGTACACCTCCTCGTCGAAGTAAATCGCCGGCGAGATCCGGCCCCGCTCCCAGCCGACCAGACTCCCCAGCTCACCCAGAACCGACATCCGAACCCACCTCCGCCCCACGGGCATCCGAACTGACACTGTTCTCGAGAGCTCTGCTACCGGCCAAGCGGCAGGCCGGGGCGCCCATCGGGTCCGATCCTCCGATGGCCCCAGGTGCTCATCAGCCCGCGTGCCGCCCGACTCCCCCCGGCTCCATCGCTCGGCAGCGACCTTGCGCCCACCGAAGCCGTACTCGATGTCAAACCCGGACGGCGTCCGCAGGTAGAACGAGATCATCTGGTCGTTCCAGTGCCTGCCCAGCGAGACGGTCATCGGGGCCAGGCCGTCCAGGCACCGGTCCATCGCCCGCCCGACGGCGTCGAGCTCGCTCACCTCGATGAGCACGTGCCCGAGCCTGCTCGCTCGTCCGTCCCGAGCAGGGCCAGGCTGTGCTCGCGCTGGTTCGGGCTCGAGGAAGACCGCCCGCAGCGTCCCGTCGTCGGCTGACTTCGCCTCGCGGACCTGAAAGCCGAGTACGCGGGAGTAGAAGTCCAGCGACTTCGCCGGCGCACTGGCGAAGACCAGCACGTGTCCCATGCCCTGGTCACCGGTGACGAAGCTGACGCCTCTCGGCGAGACAAACTGCGTAGGCCGGGTCGCGCTTGCCGCCGTAGAAGAACTCGCACCGGAAACCGCTTGGATCCGATGCAGCGCGAACCAGTCCCGGCACCACGCCGTCGGCCCGTTCCCGTCCTCGGTGTGGACACCGGCGTCCTCGATCGCCCGCCGCGCGCTCGCCCAGGCCTCCTCGCTCGCGCACTCCCAGCCGATGGCGACGTTCGGCACCACCGGATCCGGCCGTGAGCAAAGCCGGCCCGGCCGCTCCTCGACGATGAAGCGGCCGACCCAGTCGTCCATGCGGATGAGCAGGCGGCTGTCGCCGTCACGCTCGCCCATCATGCCGAGCACGCCCTCGGCGAACTGCTGCCATTGCGCCAGGTCCGCCTCCCAGACCCGGATATAGCCGAGGCCGAAGATGGGTGACTCTTGCATGCGGTAGCTCCTCTCGTTCGGATTCAGGGGGGTCGCCCTGGCCTGGCATGGCCTAAGGTGACTTCTTCGCGGCAGACCGGTCGACGAAGGCGCCGAAGACGTCGGCGAACGCCGCCGCCTGATTCTGCGCTGCCGAGAAGGCCGTCCCCGGCGCGATCCAGAGCGAGGAGGACGGCTGCGCCGCATGCCACTCGATCGCATGCGAGAGCGGATGGACGTCGTCGTCGATGTCGCCTCGGGTAATCAGGGTTGGGTGAGTAATCGAGGCCAGGTGCGGCCGCAGCGTCAGGTGTTCCTGCAGCGCTGGATCGTTCCTCGCCCGGAAGAAGAACGAAACGGCGTCCCGCCAGTCCTCGCCGTGGAAGTTCCGCCAGCGGACCCGGTCGGCTGGCGCCGGGTTGTCGAGGTTACTGAAGCGGGTATTCAGCCGGGAGTTCGCGGCCGTTGCCACCGCCACCAGCGGCGCGTCTACGGTGAGGGTCTCGAATCGTTCTGGATAGTCGAGCACCAGACGGCCGGCGATTCGCGCGCCAAGCGAGCAGCCGAGCACGTGTGCTTTCTCGATCTCGAGCCGGTCCAGCAATGCCATCGTGTCGTCGCACCAGGCAGTCGGCGAGACGGCGTCGACCCGGCCGCTGCGACCGAGCCCGCGCAGGTCCAGCGTGATACAGCGGAACCGGGCCACCAGGCGCGAGGTGAGGCCGTCGTAGACCTTGCTCGAGGTGGCAGCGCCGTGGAGCAGAACCACCGGCGGTCCCGAGCCAATGTCGTCGTACCAGATCTGAACGTCCTGCGGCACCGTCAGATACATCTGTTCTCCCTGCTTTAGCCCGGCTTTGTAGTGGTATCGCCGAGGAAGAGACGCCCGATGTCGGCCCGCCCGAGGAGCGCGTTCGGCGGCCCGGAGACCTCCACGCGCCCGCCGCTCAGGATGCACGCGTGGTGTGCGATCTGCAGGGCCTCCTTAGCCCGCTGCTCAACCAGCAGGACGCCTGTCCCGCCTGCAGCCACCTGGGTCACGTACTCCGTCAGCACCGAGCGCGCATTGGCGGGCGACAGGTTGGCTGTCGGCTCGTCAAGGAGGAGTACTTCCGGCGAGGGCATGAGCGCCCTCCCGATGGCAACCAGACGCCGCTCCCCGCCCGACAGCTGGCTCACCTTCCTGCGGATGAGCGGCTTCAGCGGCGGAAACTGGTCGAGAATCGCCGCGATCTTCTCCCCGACGCGCCGGCGTGGTGCCAGGAAGGCGCCCATTTCCAGGTTCTCGAGCACGCTGAGGGAGGGAAAGACGTTGTCATTCTGAGGAACGTAGCCGACGCCCATCTTGGTGAGTCGCTCCGGTGCGGAGCCGGTGACGTCCTCACCCCGGAGCAGGACCGAGCCCGAGAATATCCTCGCCTCGCCGACGAGGGCCTTCAGGACCGTGGACTTGCCGGCGCCATTAGGCCCGAGGAGAGCGACTATCTGCGCTTTACTCACCGTCAGGGAAATCTCCGCGGTGACGGGTACATCGTTGTAGCCCGCGCTCAGAGACCGGAATTCGAGAAGGTCCACGACAGTGTTCCGCCTATCCCGTCAGATAGGCGTCGAGGACGGCGGCCTGCTCGCGTAGCGCGCTCATCGTTCCTTCACCTATCACCGTTCCCTGGGCGAGCACATAGACGTGCCCGCAGACGTGCTCGACGAACTGCAGTTCGTGTTCGACCAGGACAATGCAAATGCCACTGGCGGCAATCTGCAGCAGGTGCTCGGCGATGAGCCGGCGCATCGTCGGGTTTACGCCAGCCATGGGCTCGTCCAGCAGCAGCAGCCGCGGCTCTGCCATGAGCGCCCGCGCTAGTTCCATCAGCCGGCGCTGGCCGCCGCTCAGTTCCGCGGCATACGCGTTCTCATGACTCAGGATCCCGAATTGCTCAAGGAGTTCCCGCGCCTGGCCGACGAGCTGCGATTGCTGCCGCCGCCACGTCCGCCTGACCGAGTAGATGCTCGTGATCTTCTCGCCCTGCTGCCCGGGAGCGGCAACGAGCAGGTTCTCCAGGACCGTGAGCCGGTCGAATTCACCCCGCATCTGGAACGTGCGGATCATCCCGAGCCTGGCCCGCCGGTAGCTTGGCAGCTTGGTAATGTCACGCCCGGCGAACTCGACGGTGCCGGTTGTCGGGCTGATGGCGCCGGCAATCATGCCGAGTGTCGTGGATTTCCCGGCCCCGTTAGGCCCGATCAAGCCGGTGATCTGGCCCGCGGAGGCTGAGAAGCTCACGTCAGTGACAGCGCGGACACCGCCGAAGCTGACCGATAGCCCGCGAACAGACAGCAGCGGCCCATCCGCCGTCCCGGCCGGCTGATTCGCGCTCACCGGCTCTGGCCTAGCTCGGTGTCGATGCTCTCCGCCAGCGGACGCCGCCATCGCTGCGGCGACAGCGGCCGCGACGGATCCTGCGCCGGGAAGATCCGCTTAGGCTCGGGCACTATGCCGCGAGGCCAGAACCAGAGGAAGACGAGCAGGATCACACCGATCACGATCCACTCGAGCGACGGCACGAGGGTCGGAGTCCCGAACTGCGGAATGTAGCGGCTCCCCTCAGCCAGCGCCACCGGAACGAGCACCGCACCCAGGGCAGGGCCGATATTGCTGCCGGCGCCCCCGACGATGATCGCGGTGAAGAGCACGAACGTCTCGGTGTACAGCCAGGAGTCGGGCGACCACGCCTGCGTGAACGACGCGAGCAGCGAGCCGCTGATCCCGGCTACGGCCCCGCCGATACCGAAGACCAGCAGCCGCAGCCCGGTGACGTTCTTGCCGAGGGCGGCTGCAGCGTTCTCATTCTCACGTACGGCCCGAAGACTCCGGCCGAGCGGAGACTCATTTATCATCCGCAGTCCGAGCCATACGAGCACGCAGATGACGCCCGCGACGGCAGCGTAAAGCCAGTCGTAGACGACTGAATTGCTGGTGAGGCTCGAGAATGGCTGCGGGATAAGCGAGAGGCCGGCGGCTCCGTTGAAGAGGCCCTGGTAGTTGGTGACCAGGTCGGTGGCGATCAGCGAGATCACCAGCATGACGATCGCAAGATAGTCGGCGCGAAGCCGGCGCACGGTGAGGGCACCGAGGCCGACGCCGAGGAGGCCCGCTACCAGTGCGCTCGCGATAAGGGGGACAGGAAAGGGGAGATGCAGGCCCAGGATGTAGTGCTGAAAGCCACCGAATGAGTGCGGCGAACCCAGCGACAGCACGGCCGTTGTGTACGCACCGGCGGCCTGGAAGATGATGAAGGCGAAGTTATAGACGCCAGTCAGGCCGAACTGCAGGTTCAGCCCGGTAGCCGCGATGATGTAGACGAAGGCGTAGATGATCAGCGTCGCGGCGTAAAATTGCCAGGCTGCACTCACCGGGCCATCTCCTTGGCTGAGGCGATCGAACTGATGACGCCCGTCGGCCGCGCCAGCAAGACGGCCGCCAAGATGATGAACGCCGCGATGTCCTTGAACTCTGGATTCATGAAGCCCGCCGCGACCTCCGCCACGACGCCGATGATCAGGGCGCCTATCATCGCGCCGTAGGCCGAGCCAATGCCGCCCAGGACTGTCGCCGCGACGATGAGGATAAGGAATTGGTCGCCACTGCCGCTGTTGAGCACCTGGACGTCCATGACCAGGACGACGCCCGCGACTCCGCAGAGTGCCCCGGAGATCAGCCAGGTAGCGTCGATCACCAGCCGCACCGGGATGCCGCAGTTCCGCGCGAGCCGCTCGTTCACGGCGACCGCCCGCATCGCCTTCCCGATCCGGGTGTAGCGCAGCAGGAGGTGCACCGCCATCGCGGCGACGGCCGCGATTCCGATGACAATCAGCTGGGTCGACGTAAACAGCATGCCGACGACATGCACAGACCGCCCGGTCCTCATAGTGAAAGCGCGGTCACCCGCTCCCCATATTGCCTCGATGCCGTACTGGATGATGATGCCGACGCCCAGCGTCACCATGATCATCATGAACATATTCTGGGCGCGGCGCTTGAACGGGGCGTAGATGAACCGGCTCAGCGCCAGCGAGAGCACTGCGCCAACCAGGCCGCCGCAGATGAGCGAAAACCAGATATTCAGTCCGGCCGCGTTACAGGCGTAGGCGATGAACGCGCCCGCCGTCATTGTCGCCCCGAATGCGAGATTGAACAGATTGCTGATGCCGAACTGCAAAGTGAAGCCGACGGCCCCGATGCACAGGATCGACGCAGTGACGAGGCCGAAGCCGACGTAGAGGACTAGTGACTGCATCGCCGCCTCCAGCCGCTGGCGCCTGGCCGAGGACCTGCCTGGCAGGTCCTCGGCCAGCGCTGCCAGCGACTGTCTGGCACCGTGTGCTTCACCCGGCCTCAGCCACCTTGCGCGGCGGCCAGCTGCGCGGCCGAGATGGTTCCGACAAGGTTCAGGTGGCCGTTCACATACTGGTACACGCCGTACTCGCCGGAGGCGTTGTGGTAGCGATTGAAGATCGTGGGTCCGCCGGCGCCGACGTACTGGATCTGCTTGCCAGCCTTGAGGGCCGCAACTCCGGCGCTGTAGGAGTAGACAACGGTCTTGCCGGGGCCGGGAGCGGTCACGCTCAGGATGTCCTTGTTGAATACGACCGGGTTAGTAGAGTGCGCCTCGGTCATGGCGAGAGCGCTGATGATCAGCGCGTCGAACGGCGCCGTCGCGTACTGCTGGCCGAGCCATTGCTTGGGATCCGGCACCTGCTTGGCATCGGCCAGGAGCGCGGTATTGAAGTAGTGCGTGCCCGGGAAGTTCGGCGCGTACGGCTCGACGCCGCGGTAGTACTTCGCCATGTCCGCGCTCCCGAGGGCCTTGCTGACCGCGTTCAGCCAGTCGGGTATCACCGTGGCGTTGGTGCCGAAGATCGGCAACTTCGCACCGAACTGCTTGAGGTCGCCGAATGCCGTCGCGTCGGTCTGCGGATCTGACTCGGTGAAGATGACCTGGGGCGCCGCCTGGATAATCCGATGGATTTCTGACCCGTACGATGTGTCGTCCGCGGGGACGGAGAGGTTGACGGCGATCTTGCCGCCCAGCCTGGTGAATGTGCTCAGCAGGCCCGGCACGCTGCCCTGCGAGGCGATCGAGTTGTCGAAGAACATCGCCGCGGTCTTGTAGCCGACGTGATGCGCCCAGTAGGCGAGCGCCACGCCGCCAACATCATCAGCCGGATAGTTCCGCCAGAAATACGGATCGGTGTTGTGGTCGAACAGTGCCACCCCGTTCTGGCTGATCATCGGGATGTGAGCCTTCGTCAGGATCGGCACGAGCGCGGCCGCCGTGTTCGACTCAGGCCCCGAGACACCCACCAGGTTGCTCGTCGTGGCCAGCAGCTTCTCCACGGCCGGGATCGCGTCCGTGGGGTCGCCCCGGGTGTCGACCGGAACGCACTGGATCTTGTCGCCAAGCACTCCGCCCGCCTGATTGACCACCTGAGCCGCGGGGTAGCAGCCAGCCGCAGCTGCGATTCCGTCGATAGAGTTCGACCCGGTGAACGCCTCGACCATCGCTATGGTGAGCGTCTTTCCGCCTGCGGAACCTCCTCCGCTCGCTGACCCGCACGCAGCCACTGCCAGCAGCAACGCAATCCCCATCGCCGCGCTCGCCCGCTGGCGCAGGTGGCTGGGTGTCGCAAGTGCGGAGCCGCGGTGACGCCTGAGCCCGACCGCCGTCCTACAGTTACCCGCCATACGGCACTCCCTATGTCTGGGCCTATAAGAATGTGCGTCCCGTTGCCTGCGGAAATGTCGAATCTCCGCTCTCGGTTAGCGCGTGACAACTCCTAGTCACACGGACTGGAGTGCTAGCTCCCTGCGGACGTCGTAGGACAGTAGGGTCGTTAGCTCACACCGCGCAAGCGCCTCGGTCCAATGGGCGAAACGAGCTCCTCTTTGAACAATCCCGGACCTACTTCCCGGCTGGCTTGCGCCGCGGAGAACATAACGCTGCTCTTCGATGCCGAAGTCGTGGCTGCTGAAGCGATGAGGCGCGACGGCATGCCGGAGCCGGATCGAGCAGCCGGGCGGTTCGTTCACTGAAACAGCGTTCTTGCCGCGCTGATGGCGCCGCCACATACTGAACCGCAGTCGCAGCGGGTACGGCCGAGCCGGGTCTGGCTGCGAGCGCGGCGTCAGGGAAGCGCCACGGCGAACTAGGCCTGCCACGCGAGCCAGTCGCCTGGTCGCTTCAATGCCAACGCTTCGAGTCGAGGAAGAGTCGGATGTCGGTTCTGGGTGAGCTGGGGAGTCTTGTCGGCTGGGAGCGGGGCCGGATCTCGCCGGCGATTTACTTTGACGATGAGGTGTACCGGCGGGAGCTTGCCCGGATCTTCGGGGAGAGCTGGGTGCCGGTGGGTCATGAGGACATGGTGCGTAACCCGGGTGATTACGTGACGACTTACCTGGGTGAGGTGCCGGTGATCGTGGTGCGTGACCGGGGCGGGAGCGTGCGGGTGCTGGTGAACAAGTGCCGGCATCGCGGTAATCAGGTGTGCCTGTTTGACCGGGGGAATGTGCGCGGGTTCACCTGCTCGTATCACGGGTGGGGTTACGGGATCGACGGGCGGCTGCTGAGCGTGCCGGGGGAGAAGGAGCTGTATCACGGCGCGCTGGAGAAGGAGAAGTGGGGGCTGGAGGAGGCCGTCGTGGTCAATTTCCATGGCCTGATCTTCGCCCGGCTGAGCCGGCAGGGTGCTGCGTTCGAGGACTGGCTGGGTGAGGATGTGCGGTGGTGGCTGCGGTATTTCGTGCTGGCCGAGCCGGTCGGCGGGCTGGAGGCGCTGCCGGGCTGGCATCGGTATGAGTCGCCGGCGAACTGGAAGCTCATCGCGGAGAACTTCATCGGGGACAACTATCACTTCGCGCACACCCACACGTCGTGGCTCCGGGTGGCGCACGCTTTCCGGGAGCAAGGGATCCTCACGCCGATGACGACGGCTCCGCACTCGGCCCTCGCCGGCAGCTCAAAGTACTCAGTGACCGCTGGCTACCGCGCCGGAGCTCCCCTCGGGATCGGCGCGATGCTTACCCACAGTGACGCCCTGTACGAGCGAGATCTGGACCATGCCCGTCCGCTCGGCAAAGCGGCCGTCGAGTGGGTGCGGGAACGCGATGACCGGATGTCCAAGGCGCTGGCCGAGTACGAGCCGCGGCCCGGCGGCTTCGGGCACGGGCTGCTGTTCCCGAACCTCGGCCTGATGGGCTACGTGTCGCCGATGGTGGGCAAGCATTTCCTCCAGTTCCATCCGCGCGGGCCGGCCAGGCACGAGATCTGGCAGTGGACCATGGTCGAGCGCGAGGCCCCCGAGGTGGTCAAGGAACTGGCGGTGCAGCGCGTCTACCAGGGCCAGGCCATGGCCGGCGTGATCGCGCCCGACGACGTGGAGAACTTCGAGCGGATCGTCGAGGCCTCGCACTCACCGCGGACCTGGAGCACCCCGATGAACTACGACATCCACCTCGGCCACGACCAGGACCAGGTACCGCACCTGCCCGGCAACATCGGCGCCGAGCCGAGCGAGGTAAACCAGCGCGAGTTCTACCGCTTCTGGCTCCAGGTGATGACCGGTCCCGAGGTGCAGGAACCTGCCTTAGCCTCCCGCTGACCAGCCGACGTGGCCTTGAGGCAGAAGGAAAGTGAGCTCCATGCCAGCGCACCCCGTGATCGATGTCCACATCCACTACCTTCCGCCAGCGTTGCTCAGCACCTTCATGAGGCGCACGAAACCGCCGCGAGCCGCCCGGCAGGACGGCCGGCTCGTGCTCGACTTCGGCGACGGCTACACCGAGCGAATCGACGCCCGCCTGGCCGATCCGGCGCATCTGCTCGAGAACCTGCACCGGGCCGGGGTCGACAGGGCGGTCGTCAGCATCAACCAGCCGGGCGTCCTGAAGCTGCCCGCACCGGAGGCGAGGGCCGTGGCCCGCGAGGCCAACGACGAGCTCGCTGAGCTGGTGAGCACGGGCGGCGGCGCGCTCGACGGTCTCGCCACCCTGCCGTGGCAGGATGGCGACGCTGCAGTCGATGAGCTCGTGCGGGCTGCCTCGCTCGGACTGAAGGGCGCGATGGTCTGCTCCAACGTGGCGGGGCGGCCGCTCGACAGTCCCGATTTCGACGCCGTCTTCGGGGCAGCGGAGTCTGGCTCGATGCCTCTCCTCCTGCATCCGACGGTCCCGGCCCAGGTCGCCGCCGTGAGCGACCACGGCCTGATCTGCGCGGTGGGCTTCCTCGTCGACACGACGACCGCGATCCTGCGGATGATCTTCGCAGGCACGTTCGACCGCCACCCAGGGCTGAAGATCATCCTCGCTCATGCCGGCAGCCTGCTGCCGTTGCTGACCGGCCGCATCGACCGCGAGTACGAGCGCGGCGCGCTGCCGTGCACGCTTCCCGCCGGGCGACGCCCGAGTGACTACGTCCGCGCGCTCTACACAGACACAATCGCTGGCTCGCCTGGCGCGCTCGAGCTCGCGGTCGAGCTGCTAGGCGCCGATCGGGTCTGCTTCGGTTCTGACTACCCCTTCGGCAGCCAGCCGGACGCGCTCGACCTGGTGACGGCGAGTTCCCTGGCGCCGGACGCGGTCGCCGCCATCTGCGGCGAGAACGCGGTCGAACTGTTCGGCCTCGGGCCAGCTGGAGCAGCCGGCGCTCGCATCCAGAACGCAGAAGCACCGCTGCTATGACCGAGGCTGCGAGGGCGCGGGGCAGTCGGCGGCTGTTCACCCGGCGGCGGCCTGCGCACCTAAGGCGGCACCTTCCCAGCCGCCGCCCTGATCATTAAGCACCCTGGTAAGCCCTAGCGCTGCAGTCCGCACGGCCGCAGCCGTTCGCTCGGGACGAAAACGTGCGGTGGGTCCCGTGACGGATATCGCTGCCCAGGCTCGGCCAGCGTGGTTCAGCAAAGGACTGGCGACGCAGGTGATCCCAAGCTCATACTCCTCCCGATCGTAGGAGACCCCGCTTTCGGCGGCGCGCTTTAGCTCCAGGTGCAGCCGGCGCGGATCCGTTAGCGTATAAGGAGTGATACGCGCAAGTCCGTTTTGGATGACAGATTCCAGCAGCTGAGCGCCGGAGTATGCCAGAATCGCCTTGCCGAGCCCAGTACAGTAAAGCGGCTTCCGAACGCCAAGAGTGGTCGACACGCTGCATTTCCGGCGTCCGGCGATCTTTTCAGCGTAGAGAACTTCGAGGCCGGCGAGCACCCCGAGATGAATCGTTTCATGGGTGGCTTCGTACAGATCTTCCATGAACGGCAGCGCAGCTTCGCGCAGGCGCCGGTGCCGTGTTACCGAGTTCCCGAGCTCAAACATTTTCAGCCCGAGCTGATATTCCTGCCCGACTCGTTCCAGCACATGCAGATCAATCAGCTGATTGGCCAGCCGGTAGGCGGTCGCCTTGGGCAGTCCTGCGCGTCTAGCAAGCTCAGCCAGCCCGACGCTCGTCTCGTCCGAGCCGATGACGTCAAGTAGGGAAAAGGCGCGCTCCAAAACCGAGGAACCGTTTCGTCCAGTGGACCGCATGCCTTGCATTCTGGCCCTGACAGGTCATGCTGTCAATCATCATGTTTGGAGTGAAACCGTCGTCAGGCGGTTGCCGCGCCACGCGCATCGCGGTTCGCCAGGAGTACTGTCATGTCACTCTGTGAGACCTGTCCGCACTGTGCGGCTGCACCATGACGAGGAGCAGAATGATGGATCAGAACCTTGTCAAAGTCGCCGAGATTGACGATGTGCGAGAAGGTCAGCTCCTTGGCGTATCGGTTAAAGGCGAAGAGATCCTGCTTGCCCGGCTAGGCGAGAACCTCTACGCCACCGCGAATATGTGCACGCACGCGGAAGGCTGGCTGGACATGGGTCAGCTTCACCCCGGCACTGCCGAGATTGAGTGTCCGTTCCATGGGGGGAAATTTGACCTGCTCACCGGGAACCCGACCGCCGAGCCATGTGTCGAGCCAATCAGGTGCTACCGCGTTGTTATCCAGGGCTCGGACGTTCTGATTGACCTCGATGCGTGAGGTTGCGATTGCGTGGTCCGCCAGCCGGGCGGACGGCCCAGAAAGCACCTGAAGGCTTCGGCCCGGAGCGGGCGTCCCCGCTGGCGTCCTGCGGCATCTGGGCCGCAGCCGAATTCCACTGACCGACACAGTGCGCTTCCCGGATACCCCCGGCTCAATTATGTTGGCGCGGACCAGCCATCCAGACCAGGGGACATCGACCATGACCGATCGCGGCGCGCCCGCCGGGCTCCCGGCAGGCGCAGATGGCGGCGGAGCGGCAGTGCCGTCGCCGACAGGAAGGCCAGCCTTGGCAGAGATCAGCGCCGCGATCGTCGGGTCGGGGAACATCGGCACGGACCTGATGATGAAGCTGCTGCGCGCCGAGGGTCTGATCCAGCCGCGTTACATGGTGGGCATCGATCCGGGTTCTGACGGGCTGGCCAGGGCGCACGAGTGCGGGCTAGAGGTCAGCGCGGGCGGCGTGGACTGGCTGCTGGCCCTGGACCGGCTGCCAGACATCGTCTTCGAGGCCACCAGTGCCAAGGCGCACGCGGCGCACGCCGCGCGGTACGCCGAGGCCAGGGTGCGCGCGGTCGACCTGACCCCCGCGGCGGTCGGCCCGTATGTGTGCCCGCCGGTCAACCTGGCGGTGAACCTGGACGCGCCGAACCTGAACATGATCACCTGCGGCGGCCAGGCGACGATCCCGATCGTGGCCGCGGTGAGCCAGGTGGTCGATGTCGCCTACGCCGAGATCGTCGCCTCGATCGCCTCCAGGTCGGCCGGGCCAGGCACCCGGGCGAACATCGACGAGTTCACCGAGACGACGGCCGCGGCGCTGCGTGAGGTCGGCGGGGCAGCGGCAGGCAAAGCGATCATCCTGCTCAACCCGGTGGAGCCGCCGATGATCATGCGTAACACGATATTCTGCGCGATCCCGGCCGAGGCCGCCGAGCCCGGCCCGGTCCGCGATGCGATAACCGCGAGCATCGAGGCGATGGCGCAGACCGTACGCCGCTACGTTCCCGGTTACACGCTGCGTGCCGAACCCCAGTACGACCCGCCGGATCCGCGCTGGCGCGGCATGGCGCGGGTTGGCGTATTCCTGGAGATCCGCGGCCGCGGTGACTACCTGCCCGACTATGCCGGCAACCTCGACATCATCACAGCGGCAGCCGCGCGCGTGGGCGAACTGCTCGCCGCCCACCTGTGCAGCACTCGGCCGGAGGTGACCGCGTGAGTGGGCAGCCAGCCGACATGGCGGCGGGGCCGGCCGGGCCGGGACAGGCCAGCGGCGACGGGCATGTGCGGCTCACCGACTCGACCCTGCGCGACGGCTCCCATGCGCTGGCGCACCAGTTCACCGAGGAACAGGTGCGGAGCGTCGTGCACGCGCTGGATTGCGCCGGAGTCGAAGTCATCGAGGTGTCACACGGGGACGGGCTCGGCGGCTCGTCCTTCAACTACGGGTTCTCACTGCGTGATGAGTTCGACCTGATCGCCGCCGCCGTGGCCGAAGCGCGGCAGGCGAAGATTGCCGTGCTGTTGCTGCCCGGCGTCGGCACCATCGACGACCTGCGGCACGCCAGGGACACCGGCGCGTCGGTGGCGCGGATAGCCACGCACTGCACCGAGGCGGACGTGTCGCTGCAGCATTTCGGCGCCGCCAGGGACATGGGCATGGAGACCGTCGGCTTCCTGATGCTGGCGCACCGGATCGGCCCGGCGCAGCTGGCCGCCCAGGCTCGCATCATGGTCGACGCCGGTGCCCAGTGCGTGTACGTGGTCGACTCGGCCGGCGCGCTCATCCTCGCCGACGCCCAGGACCGCGTGCGGGCACTGGTCGCCGAGATCGGCGCCGACGCCCAGGTCGGCTTCCACGGCCACCAGAACCTGTCCCTCGGCGTCGCCAACAGCGTGCTGGCTGTCCACGGCGGCGCCCGGCAGGTCGACGGCGCCCTGTGCGCCCTCGGCGCCGGCGCCGGCAACGCGCCGACCGAAGTCCTGGTCGCCACGTTCGACCGGCTGGGCATCCCCACCGGTGTCAACGTCGACGCCGCCCTCGCCGCCGCGCAGGACGTCTTGCGGCCGACGCTCGGGCGGCTGCCCAGCGCAGACCGGTCAGCGATCGTCCAGGGGTACGCGGGCGTGTACGGCAGCTTCCTGCTGCATGCCGAGCGGGCCGCCGAGCGATACGGCGTCCCTGCCCACCACATCCTGCAGAAAGTCGGCGAAGCCGGCTACGTCGGCGGCCAGGAAGACATGATCATCGACATCGCCATCCAGCTCGCCGAAACGAGCCACCCACCGGCATGACTCGCACATTCACGACGCTAGACCTCGTCGCGGATCAGTGGGGTCAGATCATCGGGGAACGACGCCGCCCAGAGCTAGCCGCCTGGGGCCAGCCCGCGTCCTGGTGGCTACTGCGGGACGACCGGCGGGGCCGGGTCAGGCTCGGTCAGGCCGAGCAACGGCTCGTCAGCGGAACGGATGTCGGCCGTCGGCAGCCCGCCGGGATAGAGCCGCCTGGCCTCATCGGCGACGGAGATGGCAATCTCGACGTGCTGACGGCGGCTAGCTACGTAGAAGTCCTGCGCGTCCGCGCTCAGCTTGGGGCGTGCGTGCAGGGGCTTATCGCTCACCGCCAGCAGCGTCGCGGTGGGTATCCGGTAGCGGAACCCGTTCGCTGCCACGGTGGCCGACTCCATGTCGACAGCGAGCGCGCGGGACAGCCGGAGCCGGTCGGACACCGAACTGACCTGGAATTCCCAGTTCCGGTTGGCGGTGGTGAAGACGATTCCCATCCGGCAGCGCAACCGGCGGGCCATCACTTCGTCAAGCAGCAGCGTGTTCAGCGTGTGGTTCGAGACGACCGGCACGCTCAGCGGAAGGACGTCGTCGAGTACACCGTCGTCTCGCAGGTAGGCGGTCGCGAGGACCAGGTCCCCGATCTCCTGATGATTGCGCAGGCCACCGCAGTGCCCGATCATCAGCACCAGATCCGGTCGGAGTACGGCGAGGTGATCGGTGATCGTCTTGGCGTTGGATGGCCCAACGCCGATATTGATCATGGTCAGCCCTGCTCGGCCCGGCAGCGCGTGGTGCCAGGCCTGGCATCTGGCGCCCGTCCGAGTCAGGACCCGTGCAGCCTGGCAGCGCGGCCCTGAACTCGGCCACATGCCAGGAGTAGTTGGTGAGCAGGACGTACCGCTGAAAGTCCTCGGCCGGCGTGCCGGTGTAATGCTGCAGCCGGTCGATGGATAGCGCCATGCGCTCCGGACCGAACAGGAACAGCTTCTTGCGCCGCAAGTCCCAGCGGGTCTCGTCGACGGCCGGGCCGATCCCGGGATCGTGCAGGGTGAGAGCCTGCCGACCACGGCTGACCGAGATCCGGGCACCCGCGGCTGCAAGGCGGCCGAGTTCGCGCTCTAGATACCAGCGGATTGCCCTTGGCGCGGCGAACTCGCCTTCAAGTACCGGATTGTGCACCGACCATGGCCGTTCGACGGTCAGCCGGGGGTAATAACCGGCCTTATCGGCCTCTTCCATGGCATCACACAGCTGCGCTACCGCCGCCGCGCGTCCAGCCTCCGGAATGGCCGAGAAGTCCACGGACTTGGTCATCCGGTCATCATGCCAGCGGCGGCCAGGACGTCACTGCGCAGCCGGGCGGTCACGCCGGCAGAGCAGATGATCTACGACCCAGGGAACGGCTGCCAACAGCAGCCAGCAGTACTTCGCCAGGCTGGTACTAGTCCAGGCCACGGCGGCCGACAGGCAGATGATCAGCACCGCGCCGGCGGATTCCGCCCGCGCCATCCGCAGGCTGCGGGGGTCGGGTCGATGGGTGACCAGGCCCCGGTGATGGCCATATGCCGTGGTGGCCTGGGTGGCGAGGCTGGCCAGCAGCAGGTTGGCCGCAAAGATGTCGACGGCCAGCGGGTTCTGCGCGTACCTGCCCAGCAAGCTGCTGGTGAACGGCATGACCGTGATGGTGAACAGGAACGCGAAGTTCCACCATGCCAGGCCCTCACGCTGACCGCCGATGCGGCCGAACACCCGATGGTGAATAAGCCAGAACTGGGCGATGACATAGAACGAGATCAGGTAGCTGATGTACCGGTCGGATTCCTGCGCGAGACTGGACGCAAGGGCGGACGCGGAGTTCGCGTCGG
This sequence comes from uncultured Actinomycetota bacterium, assembly GCA_963795265.1. Lineage (GTDB taxonomy): Bacteria > Actinomycetota > Actinomycetes > Streptosporangiales > Streptosporangiaceae > JAJYUU01. The sequence goes on from CAWCHF010000011.1 coordinate 79,478, forward strand.
CCGGCCGCAATGACGGCACCGCCAGCTGCAGGACGAGCAGCGTGATGGCGATGGCCACCACGCCGTCGGACAAGGTCAGCAGCCGGTCCACACCGGGTACATCGTCAGCGCTGGTCCGGCCGCTCGCGTCGCTAGACATCGGGGCTAGCTTCCCAGACCAGGGGCCGCTGGTTCGCTGACGGCAGCAGGACGCGCCGGAAGATCACGGCCGCCGGCTGTCCATCGAGAACCTCGCCGTTCGTTGTAGTAGTGAGACGGGGGTGTGAGACACGAATGTAGGGTCGTTGATCGTGGCTGCTGGCGGCGTGATTCTGAGATAGGTTCTTCTCAGAGGAGGCGCGGTGGCTGACGAGCCGGACCTGACGGGGCTGGAAGCGGAGCGGGCCCGGCTATATGCCGAGCTGAGCGGGGTAGGTGACTTCCGGCGGGGGACGCTGAGCGCGGTGTTCCGCAAGTGCGGCAAGCCGGGCTGCCATTGCGCGCAGCCGGGCGATCGCGGTCAAGGGCCGCAGTGGAACCTGACCCGCTGGCAGGGCGGCAAGACGGTGACCACGCATCCGCGGCCGGGCCCGGGGCTCGACAAGGCGGAGCGTGAAGCTGGGGAGTGGGAGCGGTTCCGGTCGCTGACCGGGCAGATCGAGGCCGTGAACGAGGCGATCTGCGACGGGCGGCCGCCGTTAGCCGAGCCCGGCGAGACGGCCCCTGACAGCGAGGGGCAAAAAAAGGGCTCGGCCAGGAACTCGCCGCCCGGCTCGCGGCGGAGGCCGCCGCGGAGGTGACGCAGCTGGCCGCAGCCGCGGCCGCGTCGAATCGCCGGCGGCGCCGGGCTGGAGGCGGCCGAGCGGGCGATCCGCGCCGGGCTGCTGCGGCTGGGCGCCGGCGTGCTGGAGGATTTGCTGGCCGCTGACGCGGCTACGCCGGGCCGCGCCTGGACTGCGGCGCCGGCCACCAGGCGGCCTTCGCCGGCTACAGGGATAAGACGGTGGCCACGGTGCTGGGCCGGTCACCATCGGCCGGGCCTGGTATCACTGCGGTCAGTGTCATCACGGGCTGGCGCCCGCGACGACCAGCTGGACGTCGCCGGGCAGGGCATGTCGCCGGGGCTGCGGAAGATGACCGCCCGGGCCGCCGCGGCCGTCCCGTTCGCCGCCGCCGCGCGCCTGGTGAGCGAGCTGGCCGGGCTCACCCTGACCGGCAAGCGGGCCGGGCGCCGGGCGGAGGCCGACGGCCGGGCGGCCGCCGCGGTCATCGAGGCCGAGGCCGCCGCCGTGGCGGCCGGCAGGCTCAGGCGGCTGCCGCCGGAGGGACCGCTGCCGGACAAGCTGTATATCGCGATCGACGGCACTGGCGTGCCGATGGTGGCGGCCGAGACCGCCACCGGGCCGGCAAGGCAGACGACGGCAGGGCCCGCACCCGCGAGGTCAAGATGGCGGCGGCGTTCACCCAGGCCACCACAGATGATGACGGCTACCCGGTCCGCGACCCGGGTTCCACCTCCTACCTGGCCACCCTCGCCGCCGCGCCGGAGTTCGGGATCCTGATGGCCGCCGAGGCCCACCGCCGCGGCGCCGGGCACATCCGCCAGCTCACCATCCTGGGCGACGGCGCGCCGTGGATCTGGAACCTCGCCGCCTGCCATTTCCCCGAGGCCACCCAGATCGTCGACCTGTTCCACGCCCGCGAGCACGTGCATGAGCTGGCAAACCTGGCCGCCCGGCTGCTGGCCGGCCACCGCGACGAATGGCTCGCCGGGCGCCTCGCCGAACTCGACAACGGCGAAATCGGCGCGCTGCTGGCCGCCGGCCGCGACCTGAGAATTCACCGGCTCCCTCGCCAGCGAGCGCGACAAGGCCCTGCACTATTTCGAAACCAACGCCACCCGCATGCACTACGCCTGGTACCGGTCGCTGGGCCTGTTCGTCGGCTCCGGTGTCGTCGAAGCCGGCTGCAAGTCCGTCATCGGCCAGCGGCTCAAACTCTCGGGCATGCGCTGGACCGAACCCGGAGCCACCGGCATCCTCACCCTCCGATGCCTGGAAGCAAGCAACCGCTGGGACGAAACCTGGCAGCCCCGCCACCAGCCCAACGCAGCCTGAACCAGCAATCTGACACAGCACCACACTCAGACAGCCCAGGCCAGGGAAAGCTACCCGCCAGTCACCTACATTCGTGTCCCACACCGTGAGACGGGGGTGCACGACTGAATCGTGAGGGTGCTTGGTTGCGCAGGCTGCGCGGCTAGTCTGAGTGATGTTAACACTCAGAATAGGGAGGCAGGCGTGGCTGACTTCTCCGGACGTGACCTGGCGTGGCTGGAACGCCGCCGCGCCGAGCTGTTCGCCCTGATCGACGCAGGTCGGGTGACTTCCGGCGGGGCGCGCTGAACGTGGTGTGGCGCAAGTGCGGCAAGCCGAACTGCGCGTGCGCGCAGCCGGGGCACCGCGGTCACGGGCCGCAGTACAACCTGACGCGGCGGATCGGCGGCAAGACCGTGAACGTGCACCTGAAACCCGGGCCGGAACTGGAGAAGACCGAGCGGGAAGTCGCCGAGCACCGGCGGTTCGCTGATCTGGTGGAGGAGGTGACGGCGGTCAGCGAGGCGATCTGCACGGCGCGGCAGGTAACGGGCAGGCGCGGCGCCCCCTCCGGCGGAGAGGGCAAAGGGGGGCTCGCGGCGCGGATCGAGGAGATCGCCGCCGCCGAGATAGGCGGGCTGGCCGGGCTCGCCGCGGGCATGCTGGGCTCCGGGCAGGGGCTGGGCGTGCTGGAGCAGGCGATGCGCACCGCGCTCACTTCGGCCGGCGCCCGGCTGCTGGAAGCGGTGCTGGCCGGCGAGGACGGCTACGCCGGGCCGCATGCCGAAGTGCGGAACGGCCACCAGGCCGTCTACGCCGGGGGGCGGGACAAGACCGTCACCACCGTGCTCGGCCCCGTGACGCTGCAGCGGGCGTGGTATCACTGCGCGGCAGTGCAAGCACGGGTTCGCGCCCCGCGACGCACCAGCTCGGCGTGGCCGGCGCGTCCATCTCGCCGGGCGTGGCGGAGATGCTCGCCCTGGCCGGCGCCGAGGTCTCCTTCGTCCGCGCCGCCGCCCTGCTGGCCGGCCTGGCCGGCGATCACCATCAGTCCCCGGACGATCGAGCGGTCCGCCGAGGCCACCGGCGCCGCCGCCCGCGCCGCCGACAGCAGCCGAGGCAGCAGCGATCCGGGACCGGCGGATCGTCCCGCTGCCCCCGCCCGAGCCGCTGCCCGACATGCTGTATGTCGAGGTGGACGGCACCGGCGTGCCGGTCCGCGCCAGCGAGACCGAGGGCCGGCCGGGCAAAGCCGAAGACGGCAAGGCCGGCACCCGCGAGGTCAAGCTCGCCCGGCTGTTCACCGTGTCCGGCCTGGATGACAACGGCAGGCCGGTGATGGACGCCGGCTCCTCCATCTACGTGGTCACCTTCGACGGCAAGGACGCCCTGGCGGAACTGGTCGAAGCCGAGTACCTGCGCCGCGGCGGCGAGCACCACAGGCAGGTCGTCGCCCTCGGTGACGGCGCTGCCTGGATCTGGACCATGGCCGGGGCCCTCTACCCCCAGGCCACCCACATCACCGACATCTACCACGCCCGCGAGCACCTCACCGACCTGGCAAGCAACCTGGCGTTCATCACCCCCGACCCGGCGCAATGGCTGGCCGACCGGAACGACGAACTCGACGCCGGGAACATCGAGGCGATCATCGACGCCGCCAGCGCCTACCCCCTCGAAGGCATAAAGGCCGAGGAACTGGAACGAGAAGCTCGGCTACTTCCGCAGCAACGCCCACCGGATGCACTACGCCCGGTTCAAGAAACTGGGCATGTTCATCGGCTCGGGCGCCATCGAAGGCGGAATCAAGGCGATCGTCGTCCAGCGCGCCAAGCAGTCCGGCATGCACTGGACCGTCGAGGGCGCCGCCGACATCATCGCCCTGCGCTGCCAGCACGCCAGCGGCGGGCGGGACGAGCTATGGTCATCTGGCACCCTCAGCCCGCCGGGCTGCGCGCAGCCATCTGACAGACGATAGAAGGAGCTGAGAAAGATATAAAAAGTGAGACGGCGTCAGGTCGCGAACTGTCAGCAGCCGGGCGTAGCATCCGTTGAGTCCCTGGCCTGGCTGCCCCGGAGAGGAGCACCGAATGTCTGGCGTACGTGTACTAGTAGGCACGCGGAAGGGCGCGTTCGTGCTGACCGCGGATGGCAAGCGCGACAACTGGGCTGTTCGCGGTCCCTTCTTCGGCGGCTGGGAGATCTACCACGTCAAGGGCTCGCCGGCCAACCCGGACCGGCTGTACGCCTCCCAGTCCAGCGGCTGGTCCGGCCAGGTGATCCAGCGCTCCGACGATGGCGGCCGGACCTGGGACGCGGTCGGCAATCAGTTCAGCTACGACGGCATTCCCGGCACGCACCAGTGGTACGACGGCACGCCGCATCCGTGGGAATTCGCGCGCGTCTGGCACCTGGAGCCGTCGCTGGACGACCCCGATACCGTCTACGCAGGCGTGGAAGACGCCGGCCTGTTCCGGTCCACAGACGGCGGGGAGCAATGGCAGGAGCTGCCCGGCTTGCGCGGTCACGGCACCGGCTCGTCCTGGCAGCCGGGCGCCGGCGGGATGTGCCTGCACACGATCATCCTCGACCCGGTCCAGCCCAAGCGCATGTTCGCTGCCATTTCCGCCGCGGGAGCGTTCCGGTCCGATGACGCCGGGGAAACCTGGCGGGCAGTTAACCAGGGCCTGCGCTCAGAAGGAATTCCGGATCCGCATGCGGAGGTCGGCCACTGCGTCCACCGGATCGCGTTGCACCCGTCGCGGCCAGAGACGCTCTTCATGCAGAAGCACTGGGACGTCATGCGCAGCGACGACGCGGGCGAGTCGTGGCGCGAGATCAGCGGCAACCTGCCGACCGACTTCGGGTTCCCGATCGACGTGCACGCGCACGAGCCGGAGACCGTCTACGTGGTACCGATCACCAGCGACGCGGAGCACTTCCCGCCCGAGGGCAAGTTGCGTGTTTACCGGAGCCGGGTCGGCGGGGACGACTGGGAGGCGCTCACCAACGGCCTGCCGCAGGAGAACTGTTACGTCAATGTGCTGCGTGACGCGATGGCCGTCGACAGCCTGGACACCTGCGGCATCTACTTCGGCACCACCGGCGGTCAGGTCTACGGATCAGCGGACGCGGGAGACACCTGGGCGCCGATCGTCAGGGACCTCCCGGCGGTGCTGTCCGTCGAGGTCCAGACGCTGGCATGATCCGGGTCGTGCTGCCAGCGCACTTGCGGACGCTCGCGCGCATTGACGGCGAAGTCGAGCTCTCCGTGCCCGGCCAGGTCACCCAGCGGTCGGTGCTCGACGCGCTGGAGGCCAGGTACCCGGTTTTGCGCGGCACCATCCGCGACCACGACACCAGGCGCAGACGAGCATTTATCCGGTTCTTCGCCTGCCAGGAGGACCTGTCTCATGAAGAACCCGACAGCCCGCTGCCCGAGCAAGTCGTGACCGGCCGCGAACCGTACCTGATCGTGGCCGCAATGGCCGGTGGCTAGCCGACTTACCCGGCGTGGCTTACCGGCTTAGCTGGTCGGCCAGATAGCGGTCCTCGGCCGCGTAGTCGAACATCGAGGTGAAGAATCCGTCCTGCAGCCATGGCAGCGCCGCGTCATCCCGAGCGGCGGCTGCGGCAGCGACCAGCCAGTCCACCTCTGCGGCGACAGTATGCGCATAGTCGCCAGCCGGGACGTAGCCGAGACTCTCCGCCGCCGTCATGTCGAGCACGATCGGATACTCCGCGTCCCACGGATGCAGCCCGAGCCCTGAGTCGGAGTCGGCGTCCAGCAGCACCTCCTCCCACCGGTGGCCGAGTCGCGCGGCGATGATCCTGGCGATCTCCAGTGCGCTCGGCGCATCGGGGTCGGCGCTGTTCAGCACCCTTCGGCCGGGCTGACCCGCGACCGTCTCGATCAGGGCGGCGACGTTGGCAGCCGCGGTCGTATGGTCGACTCCAGTTCCGCGGCTGGCCAGGAACACCGCCGGCCTGCGGTCGAGGACACGCTTGACGAACACCCATTCGCGCGGCCTCGGGGCACCCGGACCGTGCACCTTGGACGGGCGCAGGACGGTAACTGGCACCCCGCTATCGAGCAGCACCTGCTCGGCGGCGACCTTGCTGGCCCCGTAACCGGCTCTGCTCTGGTAGTCGACATCAGCTGGCGCCATGGTCGGCTGGTCTTCGGTGACCGGGCCCTCGAACCGCGGCGCCGTATCGGAGTTGACGTGGTTGCCCGCCGCGTCCACATACACGGCCTTGCTCGAGATCATGACCGTGCAGTCCGCGTGTCGCGCGATTGGCGCCAGCCTGGCCGCGTCCGCCGCGGTGTAGCAGACGCAATCGACGATCAGGTCTGCACCGTCGCCGGCGGCGGCCGCTAGTGCCTTGTCGTCGGCTCGGTCGGCCGGACGAATCCGGGCTCCGGCCACCGCTAGCTCGGCAGGCAGGTGCCGCGCGTCCCGGCCGGTGACGTCCACCTGCCAGCCCGCGGTCAGCAGCCTGGCCGCTGCGGCGCGGCCGATCATGCCGGTCCCGCCGAGGATCACAGCACGACGCATTCGCGGCTCACCTGGTCCAGACGCTGCGCGCGGGCAGCTGCCGGTACATCAGCAGCCCCAGGACGGCAATGCCGATCATTAGATCCAGCACGATCCGGGTACTCATGTCCCACCTGCTTGTTGCGAGGGCTGCCGGGCCGTGATCCGGCGTCCCGAGCGGACGTTTCGTCTCTCCTGAGGCTAATGGCCGGCGCTCCGGACGGCCCACGGTCGCCGTCCGGACCCGGCCATGACAGATGTCACCTATGCACATCAGCCCGGTCACAGGTTGATCACGAACGGCCTGTTAAGTTGAGCCACGGGGGAATTCGAGTGGCCAGATCGGAGGTATTCGATGGGCCTGCCTGCACGTCAACGCAGGGTGCTTCAGCGCATCGAGAGCACGTTGCGGGGGTCAGACCCAAGACTTGCGGCTCTTTATGCAATCTTTTCCCGATTGACGCGAGATGAGGAGATGCCGCGAATCGAGCAGATGCGCCATGGGGCAAGGCGCGTCGCGGCCAGGATTGGCCGGATTCCGGCTGGCATCACAGCCAGAACGCACATAAGGCTGGTGCCGAGGCAACCTGCGCTGCTGCTCTTCCCGCTCGCGCTCGCGCTGGCGGCGGTGACGATCCTGCTCGCTGCCCAGTCGGGCCCTGGCTGCACGCCGACCCGTCAGGTCGCCGCCCCGACTGCCCACGGCATCCCGAGGACCACTCTCTGCAGACCTGCGACCACCCTCAACACTCTGTACGGTCATTGACGGACCTCACGCCAGCACCGCTACCAGTTCTGGCTTCAAGCACACTGCCGTCGAGGACCCGGCCGCGGCCGCGCCCGTCTGCGCACAGGTCGCAAGCAAGACGACGTTGCTGGCCGGGCTGTCGCTACCGCCCAGGCCGGACAAATCCACGAAGAAATGCGGCCATGGCAGCGCCTTCGATGTCCACACGACTTTCTTCCTGACCGGGCTATAGCCCCAAGCCTGGCCGAGTGCGCCTTCATCGAGGCCGAGTGCGACCCCCCCGTTGACCGAGTACAGGCTGGCGAGCACTGAGTCAGCGGCGACGGTGAGGATCGTGCCGGTATCCGGGTCCACTGCGGTCAGCGTGCCGCGGATCGCCAGGTACACGGTGCCGGTCCTGGCGTCGGTGAGTTCCAGCGCCGCCGGGGCGAGGTGCCAGAGCGGCTCGGCGTTGTCGCCGCTGAATGCCCAGACCACGCCCGCGCCACTGAAAAGCACGACGTCATGCCTGGCCTGCCGGAACTGGCCGGAGAGACAACCGCGCCGCTCAGCGTCCCGGCCGGATAGGCAGCCCCTCTGGGCCGCAAGATCTTCTGCTGCGCCCGTTCGCAGGCTGATCCGTAGCAGCCCGGTGACCGGCGCCGCGCCAAGGTACCCGTGGCTCGTCCGGGTGAGGTAGACGTACTGGCCCGCTACCCGCCATGCCTCGGCAGGCCGGCCAGTCGACCGCGCCCACAGGACGCGGCCACTGGCATTGACGTACGCGGTGACTGCGTGCGCGCCGACGATCACGCTGCGGTAGGTGTCGGCTGCGATCGCGCCGCCGTAGACGGCGGCCGGATAGCTACGGATCTGCTGGCCCGTTGCCGCAGACAAGATCACCTCGTCGCGCCCCGCGGACCGGCTGCCGGCCGGCCGAATTCCTACCGCCACGACTCCGGAGAAGACTCGCACGCCAACGACTTGCGCACCGGCCGGCAGGCGCGGCGAGTGGTTCCTGCCACAACGGCGACCCGCGTGGCGGCCTGGAACGCCGATATGCGCGTCCCCGCAGCTAGCACGGCGATGTGGCCATTGGTTGACGCATACGCCGAGCCCTGGGCCGGCACCGTGCCCGCGACTCCCGGCTGGGCCAGCCAGGACCCTGGCAGGTGACGCGCCCACAAGATCGATCCGGGGATCGTGCAGCGGATGCCATGGCAGGCGTGGCCTGGCTGGCTACTTGCCCGGCCAGGGATGACGGCAGCGCCTATCAGGACGACGGCCAGCAGTGCCCGTCTGGCCCAGGCGACCGGCCCGCGCGCGACCCTCACGCCCTGCTCGACCCCTCTCATCCGCTTCTCGCGGCCAGGGCGCGTGCGCCTCACCGCGCGTCCTCTCAGATGATCACCGCCACCCAACGGTAGTAGCTGTTAGCCGTCGGCGTGACAGGAGCCTGCCGCTGGGCAATCCTGGCGATAACCGCCAGCGACGATCTTCCGGTCTTGTTCGGCCGATGCCTGCGCTCGGCCGGGCGAGCTTTCAGTAGCGTGTGCATGCCAGGCCGACTCAACTCATGACCCGGAGGACCTGATGACGGATCGAGCCCCGCTGCCCCATGACTTCCTGCCGCCCGTTCCCTCGTTCACGGTAGAAAGCGACGACGTCGCCGACGGCCAGCAGATGACCGACGCTCAGGTCTACAACAGCTTCGGGATGAGCGGCCAGAACATCTCACCGTCGCTGCGCTGGCATGGATTCCCGCCGGAGACCAAGGGCTTCGCCGTGACCTGCTACGACCCGGATGCCCCGACCGGCTCCGGATTCTGGCACTGGCTCGTGCTGGACATACCGGCTTCGGTCACCGAACTGCCCGCTGGCGCAGGCAGCGGCGACCCGGGCGCGCTGCCGGCGGGCGCGTTCTCAGTCCGCAATGACTACGGCACCAAGGACTTCGGCGGCGCGGCCCCGCCGCCGGGAGCGCCGCACCGCTACGTCTTCACCGTGCACGCCCTGAGTACCGACCACCTCGGCGTGGACTCTGACATCTCGCCAGCAGTGGCCGGATTCAACCTCACCTTCGCCACCATCGCCGGGCGACGATCGTTCCCGTCTTCGGCCACTCCGGCTAGCACGTGCCCGGTGGCGCAGGGGCCGCCCCCCGGACCTGCAGCTGCGACCGCCCGGCTGCCGGGTCAGCGGTGCAGCTGCGCCAGTACCTCCTGCTCGCGGCCGGGATCGAGGCCAAGCTCGCCGCGCCCGGCCGGAGCAGGAGGGTCGCCCTCCGTTTGCAGCCACGCCCAGGTGTCAGCAACGGTCTCGCGCACCGGGCGGCAGGTGAGCCCAGCCGCATAGGCGGCCGAGACGTCGCCGGAATGCAGCCCGGCCAGGTCACTGTCGGGTGGCACCCAGACGGGCAGCTCCGTCCACGGCGAGATGCCAGCCGCCTCGATCAGCTCGGGCGGGGTCCAGACGAGCCCGCTGTCGAGCCGGTGACCTCGACCGCGGCCTCGAGCAGGCCCGCCATCGTCGCGTGGCCGGGCTGGCTGACCGTGTTGAACGCGCCGGTGATCCCTTCGTCGGCCGCATGCAGCAGCCAGCGCGCCAGGTCACGGCAGTCGATGTACTGCAAGGCCAAGTCCGGCGGGCCCGGGCGCCAGCACGTCGCCTCCTCGCTCGATGCGGCGCAGCCACCAGGGCATCCGGCCGACCCGCTCATACGGCCCGAGAATCAAGCCCGGCCCTGGCGAGCACGGTGTCCTCGCCGAAGCCCCTGCAGCGCCGCCAGTTCACCGCCGCGCTTGGCGGCCGCGTAGTCGTCGCCGTCTTCGCTCGCCGGGTCGCCGCTGACGACCGGTCCCGACTCGTCCAGGCCGATGGCGATGGGCCAGGAGTAAACCGATCGGCTGGAAACGTAGCCGTAGTGCCCGGCCCGGCCGGCTAGCAGCGTCGCCGCCGTCAGTACGACCAGCGGCGCACCGCTCCACGTGTCGATCGATCGCATCCCAGGTCGCGTCGCCAAGCACCGCGCTCAGCGCCGCCGGGTCGGTGCGGTCAGCGTGCAGAGCCAGCGCGCCGGGGGCCGACGGTCCGCTGACACCGCGGGTCAGGGTGGTGACCTGATCGCCGCGTGCCAGCGCCTCCTCCACCACCGCGCGGCCGACATGGTGGGTACCGCCTAGCACCAGGACTCTCATGTCAGTCATGGTGCCCGCACTCCGGCCGATGCGGCCGGGGTGTTCGTCATCGGCGTAGCCGAGCCGGCCACTATGTCGTGCATGCCCCTCTCGGTCTTCGACGAAGCGGCCGGCCACTACGACGCCGCCCGGCCCTCCTATCCGCGCGGCGCTGTTCGACGAGCTGGAAGCCAGCACCGGAACGCTGGCCGGCCAGCTGGTGCTGGACTGGGGCGCTGGTACCGGGATCGCCAGCCGCCAGCTCGCCGAGCGCGGTGCCACGGTGGTCTCGCTCGATATCGGCGAGCAGATGCTGCGCCGGGCGCAGGCCCGCAGTCCGCGGTCGGTCTGCGTGCTGGCCGACGGCAGCCACATGCCGGTCCGCTCCGCAGAGCGTCGGTCTGACCACGTTCGCGCAGTCCTGGCACTGGTTCGACCAGGCGGTGGCCACCGCGGAGGTAGCCAGGGTGCTGAGGCCCGGCGGCTTCTGGGCGGCCTGGTGGAACAGGGCGCATGCCGACGGCGAGGCGTGGTTCGCGGAGTACCAGGATCTGGTGTCCTCGTCCTGTCCGGGCTACCACTGGCAGCACCTCAGCGACGAGCAGATGGCGCCGGACTGGGCAACCAGCGCGGTCCGGGCCAGCGGCACCGTCGATCCGGCAGGCGTGGCCGTGGTGCCATGGGTACGGCGGCTGACGGCAGAGCGCTGGCTCACCGACGAGCGGAGTAAGTCCTACTTCATCGAGCTTGAGCCCTCGTTCCGGGAATCGGTCCTCAGCCGGGTCGCGGCCATCCTTGCCGCCCGGTTCCCTGACGGCCAGCTGGCGGTGCCGTATATCACCACCCTGCTGCTGGCCAGGAAAGCGGACTAGAGCTGCCGGTCAGGAAAGCCGCTAGAGCTGGTGCCCGCGGCGGCTCCTGGCCGGGCCGCGGCAGGCCTAGCCGGGCGGCAGGCTCGCGACCCGCTCGCCGAGCCGGGACAGCGCATAGCCGGGCAGGCTCGCCAGCTGATCCAGCAACCACGGTGATGACAGCGCCCGGAGCAGCCCCTGCACCTCGCGCGAGCTAGTGTGCGTCGCTGGCACTACCAGGTCGAATCGCTCCTCCGCCAGGGGAACGAAGGCCAGTCCGTACGCAGCGCAGCTGGCTCGCTGGCGACTCCGGCGTCGGCCAGTCCGGCGGCGATCGCCGCCGCTACCTCCAGGTGACCAGTGGCCATGGTCTTGTAGCCCGGCAGGTCAGCGGTGCTGATCCGGTGGCTGGCAAGCTCCCGGTCCAGCACCCGGCGGGCCTCGGCGCCCGGTTCCCGGTTCACCAGCCGAAGGCCTGCAGCGGCCACGTCGGGCAGCGTGGCGACGCGACCCGCGAGATCTGGCCGCAGCACCAGGCCCTCCCGCCAGGAGCAGAACCCGATCACCTCCGCGCCATCGCGGAGCAGCTCGCTGGCCGGCCCGGTGTTGTAGCCGCCGGACTGACCGCGCAGATGCGCCCCGGCCACGTGCACCAGCCCGTCCGCCGCCAGCCTGAGTGCCTCGTGACTCGCGCACGGCCACCAGATGAAGGACACCGGCGGATCGAGCAGACTCAACGGCAGCTCCAGCAACGGGAGCGCCGGATCGCAGCCCGCGACCACCAGCGTCGGCCGCTGCGGACCGAGCGGAGTCACCTCCGCGGGCCCCTGTACCCGCCCGCCAGCCGGGAGGAAACCGGCCCTGGCCGCGCTCGCACCCGATAGCGGCAGCGCGACCAGTGCGTCGCCTACTGCCGCGAGAGAGACCCGGCCGCCCGCCGGACCGAGCGGCGCGAGCGGCCGGACCTGCATGGCCGGCTCGCGGCATGGCCGGGCCGAACAGGTCCTCGGCGGTCAGCCCGAGCGCACGGCACAGCGCCAGTGCCACTCGCAGCGACGGGTCCGACAAGCCGGCCTCCACTGCGGAGACCGCTTGCCTGGATACCCCGGCCATTCTCGCCAGCTGCTGCTGCGAATAGCCGCGAGTCTGCCGGGCGAGCCGGAGCCGGGCACCGGTCCTGCTGCTGCCCGGGTGCGGCTGATCGGCCGCCGGAGGCCCGGCCGTCATGACTCGTCCGTTCCGAAGACAGGCGGATCGAGGCAGGTGACCACCTGCTCGGTACCCGGATCACCGGGCCGGTCAGCCAGCCTGACGGTAACGGCCGCACCAGGTAGCTGCAGGTCCGACTCCCAGCCAGCGCCCGACGGCCGGCTCGCCAGCACCGTGCCGGTAAGAACCAGCCCGCGGTCAGCAGCTGCGCCGGGTATGACCCGGTCCGGGTGGACGCCCGCCACCTTGCCGGGGCGGCCGGGCAACGGCACGAACCCCAGGTAGCCAACGAGCTCGGCGACCCGCCGTGAGGCCGGGCGCAGCACGATCTGGTCGGGATCTGCCATCTCCAGCACGGCGCCGCGGTCGATCACCGCCATCGTGGTAGCGAAGGCCTGCGCGTCGGCCAGCTCATGCGCCACTAGCACGGCCGGCACGCCGCGCTCGGTCACCATGCGGACCACCAGCCCGGTGAGCGTGCGCCGCAACGCCGCATCGAGCCCGGAATAGGGCTCGTCCAGCAGCAGCGCGTCACAGTGCGCGAGCAACAGGCGAGCCAGCGCGGCCCGGTGCTGCTGGCCACCGGACAACCGGGCCGGCATGGCGGCCAGGAGATCACTGAGCCCGAGGGCGCCGGCCAGGGTGATGAGCTCGGGTCCGTGGCTGTCCGCGGTTCTGGCATAGCACAAGTTGTCGCGAACCGACAGGTGCGGGAAAAGGCCCGGGTCCTGCCGCAGCAGGCCGATCCGCCGCTGCCATGGCGGCACCTCCACTCGGGCCGGCCAGTGCTGGTCAGCACCCGGCCGGCCAGCGACACGGTGCCTGCGCGCGGCCGCACCAGGCCTGCGATTGTCTCCAGCAGCGTCGTCTTCCCGGCGCCGGACGGGCCGAAGAGCGCTACTCGCTCCCCCGCTCTGACGGCGATGGTTGCGCGCACGGTGAAGTCCCGGCGGTCAACCTCGACGTCGGCCTCGAGCACGTGCGCTCCAGATATAGGCGGCCAGCGGCAACGGCAGGGCAACCACCAGCAGGACCAGAGCATACGGAAGCGCGGATGGCAGGCCGGTCTCCTGCAGCGTAGTGAAGATCTGCAGCGGCAGCCCGTACGGATGATAGGCGATGATGAGGACGGCCCCGAAGGCTCCCATCGCCCTCGCCCAGGCGATCGCCAGCGCCATCGCCAGGCCGGGCGCGGCCAGCGGCAGCGTAATCCGGCGGAATACCCGTCCCGGCCGGTCACCGAGCAGCGCCGCCTGCTGCTCGAGGCGCGGATCCACCGAACCGAAAGCGGCCTGCGCGCCGAGCACGTAATACGGTGCCGCTTCGTAGACCTGCGCGATGACCAGCGCCAGGAACGTATTCGTGGCGGACAGGTTGAAGTGGCCGATCAGGTTACCGAAGGTGGTGTACGGGCCGACCATGAAGACCAGTAGGAGCCCGATCACCAGCGGAGGCAGCAGCAGGCTGCAGAGCAGGCCCGCCTCCCAGATCCGCGGGAACGGAAGGGTGCCCTTGGCCAGCATCCGGGCCAGCGGGGTACAGAGAAGGAACAGGACTGCCAGCGTGACGGCGCCCGATTCCAGCGAGACGACCAGCGGGTCCAGCGCACCCGGGTAGCTGAGCGCATGTACCACGGCGCTGCCGGACAGGTGCGTGAGCAGCGTGATCACCGGGCCGAGCAGCGCAATCCAGATCAGGCCCGCTCCGGCGACGGAAATTATCCCGGACAGCGAGGTAAGGTTCCGCGGCGGCGTCAGCGGCGGTCGGGCCGGCCGGACCAGCCGGGAGACGGCACGTCCCCGCGGATAGCCCCGCCGGCCACCGCCGCCGGCTTAGCCGCCCAGCTCACTGGCGATCTGTGCCGGGATCGCGCTCTGCGAGCCCGTCACCGTGGGCGTCAGCAAGGTGAAGCCTCCTTGCTTGTACTGCTGTAGTCCCGCCTGGGACAGCGTGTACTTTACGAACGCGATGGCGGCGGGCGTGGGCGCGCCGATGATCGTGATGTCGATCACCTGCGGAGAGCCGCTCTTGGTGGTCGGCTGACCGCCCGGCGGGGTGATGGTGATCGTCGCCTTCGCGTAGTCCGCGGCAAGCATTTCGTCGCCCAGGTTGATGGCCGGCGGCAGCTTGATGTAGTCCAGGTGCAGCTCGATGGCCTGGGTAATGAAGGCGCTGGCAGCGTCGAGCTGGCCCGAGGTGAGCGTGGAGTCCAGCGACGACTCAGCGTAGATCTGCGCGGAGGTGGACGAGCCGGGCGGACCGCCGAGGATCTTCGTCACGGTGTCCGCGGGCAGGTGGTAGTGCATCTGCGCCAGCTCGAGCATGTACACGAAGTCCCGGCCCTGCGGGTCGATGTTCGGATCGGTCCGGCCGAGCTTGAAGCCAGGCTTCTGCATCAGGGTAAACAGGTCCGTCAGCGGTTCCTTGCCTGCCGCGATGGCCTTGAACTGGCTGGCGTACTTGCTCTTGGGGTTATAAGCCACCACCATCTGGGTGCCGGCGTACTGGACGTACCACTTGGTGAATTTCGGTTCCAGCGGCGCGATGTTGTCGCCGCCAACGCTCTCGAATACGTTCGGGTGAATCGCGCCAGCGGCGATCTCCGAGGACAGGGTGCCAGAGGCAGCGCCCTGGCCCGAGTACTGGTAGCCGGAGGCCGTGGCAAATGCCGGCCCGGCCACTTTCTCGTTGAGGAACGTGAGCGAGGCCGCATAAGCAACGTTCGCGGTACCGCTGACTGCCGTGCTGGAGGCCGATGCCGAGGCCGAGCCCGGAGACGACGGGGACGAGGAACTGCCGCAGCCAGCGGCAGCAACGGAGATACAGGAAAAGGCAAGAACCGCGGCTGCACGCGCGCCGCGCCGAGTTGCGATAGCCACCATCCACCGAACGATAGCTACCATGGGTTGCGCATGGCAAGAAAGATGGACACCTGTGCGGCCCGCGCCCGCTCAGCAGTGACAGAGCTAGCATTCAGCCAGCTTTCAGCGCCCATAGCTTGGATAAGAGCGGCGGCTACACCGCCCGGCGCGCCTTAGCATTGGTGCGGCACTCGATCGCCAGCGGGCGCGGCGACGGCGCGCGGTCCGCGGCGGGCCGGGTGCAGCCGAATATGGCGATGCCAGGCGTGACGAACCCCACGAGCAAGGCGAGGCAGGATGGGCAAGGCTGAGCGGATCCGGCGAATGAGCGCCGCGGAGAAGGTCGCGGCACAGCAGGCCGCCGCGCGCCGGGCCGGAGCCCGCCGCCGGATGCTGCTGGCCGGCGGCAGCGTCGTCGCAGTCCTCGCCATCGTGGCTGTGATAATCCTCGTCAAGAATCTCGGCTCCTCAGCTCCGGCGGCAGCCAGCACGAGCACCGCCGGCACCCAGGCGCCATCGGTCACCGCGCAGATCACTGCCGTGCCCGCGAGCACGCTGAATGCTGTCGGCGCCGGTACGGCATCGAAGCTGACCGCCACTAGCAGGCAGCCAGTGCTTACCTCCGGCGGCAAGCCTGAGGTGGTGTATATGGGCGCCACTTACTGCCCGTACTGCGCCGCTGAGCGCTGGGCGATGGTCGTGGCCCTCAGCCGGTTCGGCAGCTTCTCGAACCTGAGCTACGTCCACTCGTCCAGTTCGGACATTTACCCGAACACGCCGACGCTGAGTTTCTACAAATCGAGCTACACCAGCAAGTACCTGACCTTCAGCCCGGTAGAGATGTTCAGCGACCAGAAGCTGTCCAACGGCTCCTACGCCACGCTGCAGAAGCCGACCGCCACGGAGACAGCGCTGATGGCCAGGTATGACGCGCCGCCCTACGTCCAGGCCAGCAGCGCAGGGGCCTTCCCGTTCGTGAATATCGGCAACCAGTACCTGGTGATCGGCGCGCAGTACCTGCCCAGTGACCTGGCCGGGCTGACCTGGGCGCAGGTCGCCGCCGACATCAGGAACCCCAGCACCACGGTCGCCAAGGACGTGAACGGCGCCGCGAACTCGATGACGGCCGCGATTTGCAAGATCACCAAGAACCCGCCCGCCGCGGTGTGCAGTTCCGCGGGCGTCAAGGCAGCGGGGGGGTCGCTCTGATGGCCGGCCAGAAGCCGGCCAGGCCGGGGCGCGGCACGTCCCGGCCAGGGCACCTCCGCGGCCAAGAGCCAGCCGAAGCGCGGCGCGGCTCAGCCGGGCGGTGCCGCGGCCGACCGCAAGCCCGGCACCGCTAAGAATCAGCCCGCCGCCGCCACGTCAGGCCGGGCCGCCGCCGACCAGAAGCCCGGCCGGCCACAGACAGGGTCTACCGGTGCTCGCGGCCTCGGCTCCATCGGCAAGCTGCCGCTGGCCACCTGGATCTTGTCGCTGTACGGGCTCGGCGCGTCTATCTACCTGACGATCGCGCACTTCGACACGCACGTCACCCTCGCCTGTTCCGACAAGGGGATCGTGAACTGCCAGGCGGTCACGACCAGCCCCGAGTCGATGGTGTTCGGCATCTTTCCGGTGGCGCTGCTCGGGCTGCTGTTCTACGTCTTCATGGCGGCGATCAACTCGCCCTGGGCCTGGCGCCGCACCGACCCCGCTGTCCGGTGGGCGCGGCTCGGCTCGGCGATCGCCGGGATGGGCTTTGTGCTCTACCTCATCTATGCCGAGGTCGTCCAGATTGGCGCGATCTGCCTGTGGTGCACGAGCGTCCATATAGTGACATTCTTCATATTTGTCCTGATGATCTTTCACTACTCCTACTCGTGGAGCACGCCGGCTGGCAGCAGCCGGTCCTGACTCGTGCCCGGCACCGGTCGGCCGCCGGTCATTCCATGGCATCATGGAGCGGCGAGGCGCGATCATCGAAATCCGCTCATTTGCGGCGAGCTGCAGTACCGCTGGCGCTCAGGCTCATCACTGGCTGTGCCTGCGGCGCTGACCGGGAAAGCTCGCCCCGTTCAAGGGACCGAACCTAGGCATGGGCAAGGCTGAGCGCAACAGGAACCAGTCCGCGCGGGAGCGGATCGCCGCGCAGCAGCGGCAGGCACGAGAGGCCGAGAAACGGCGCCGGCTGATCGCGATCGGCGGCATCGCGGTCGTGGTCGTGGCCGTGGTGGCCATCCTGCTGGTCTCCCAGCTGAACAAGAAGTCCCAGTCCGGCAACTCGAACGGAGCGCTGCCAGCATCGGTGCAGTCGAACCTGTCCGTACCGGCCAGCACGCTGGCCGCGGTAGGCCTCGGCAGCTCGTCTACCCAGGCGCTGAAGCCAGTCACGGGTCCGGCGCTGACCTCGGGCGGCAAGCCGGAGATGCTGTACATCGGCGCGGAGTGGTGCCCGTACTGCGCCGCGGAACGGTGGGCGATGGCCGTCGCGCTCAGGCGGTTCGGCACCTTCTCCCCGCTCAAGGGCGTGCATTCGTCCGCGACCGACGTGTACCCGAACACCGCGACGCTGACCTTCTACAACTCGACCTACACCAGCAAGTACCTGGTCTTCACTCCGGTCGAGAATCAGGACGTGAGTAAGAACCTGCTGGTGAAGCCGACCGCGGCGCAGCAGGCGCTGTGGAAAAAGTACGCGCCGCCGGGCAACAGCTACCCGTTCATCGACATCGGCAACAGGTTCGTCGCCGCGGTCACCTACAACCCGCAGGTGCTGCAGGGACTGTCCTGGCAGCAGATCTCCGCTGACCTGCATACGCCCTCGACCGCGCCCGCGCAGGGTGCGGACGGCTCCGCCAACCTGCTGACCGCCGCCATCTGCAAGATGACGAACAACCAGCCGGCCAGCGTCTGTGCCGCGCCGCCGATCAGCTCGCTGGAGGGCCAGATCTGACGGCGGCCGGATAGCGTCGCGCGCGGGCGTACAGACGGAGCCCTGCCCGCTAGTCAGGCGCGTGGCAGACCGCTTCGACGTTGTTGCCATCCGGATCGCGGACAAAGGCTCCGTAATAGGTCGCATGGTATTCGGGCCAGAGCCGCGGCTCATTCAGCACTTCCGCTCCGGCCGCGACTGCGGCGGCGAAGAAGGCCCGCACGGCGGCCCGGTCCTGCGCGGTGAAGGCAACGTGCGACTCGCGGAATCCCGCTCCGGTAGTTTGCTGGCCGATCCAGAAAATCGGATTCGGCGCTATCCCGTAGCCCATCACCTCGCCGAAGTCCAGCAGCCGCGCGCCGCCCAGCGGCGCCAGCACCGCATCGTAAAAGGCGGCGCTGGCGGTGACGTCGGCACACTGCAGGGACAGGTGGTCAATCATTCCGGACTCCTTGGCTCAGCCCTGCCGGCACCAGGATCTAGCGCGTCAGGTACTTGACGATCGCGGCGGTGAACGCGCGCGCCAGCGTGCGCTGGAATGCGGGGCGCGTCAGCAGCGCCGCATCAGTTGCGTTCGGCATATTGCCACACTCGACGAGGATCTTGGGGACCGTCGTGAGGTTGAGACCGGCCAGGTCAGCGCGATGGATGAGGCCGCCGTTGCCGTAATAGTCGCTGGCCGGCATGGCCATGTCCGCCAGCAGCGCTGCCTTGACGTCGGCGCCGAACCTGGCCGAGGCCGCGATCACCTTGTCATTGACGCCGACCGCGACGGGCTCGAGCACCGTGAAGCCGCGCCCCCAGGACGGCCCGCCGTCCGCATGAATGTCGATGGCCACGCTGGCGTGCGCGTTGTCGATAATCTGCGCCCGCCGGGTGACGCATGGCCCGACGCCGCTATTGCTGCTCCTGGTCATGACAACCCGGGCGCCCAGCCTGACCAGGTCGCGGCGCAGGTCGGTGGCGACGTTGAAGTTGAACTGCGCTTCGGTGTAGCCCGTCGCGGTCTGCGTGCCGGTGGTGTCGCAAGTCTCGTAGCCGACGCCGTTCCAGACCAGCTGGTTGATGAACGCCGGGTCGTTGAAGTTGCCGCCGTCGTGGCCAGGGTCGATGCCGATGACCTTGCCCGCCAGCGGCCGGGCTGCCGGCTTGCTGGCGGACGGCAGCGCCGCGGTCGCGTTCACCGCCGGCGTCGTGCCGGCGGCCCCGCTGACGACCGGTTCGGGCCGCTGGCCACGCCCGGAGGGCGCGTCGCTGGCCGATCGGGAGGCGCTTCCGGCGGCCTGGCCGCCAGCCTGGCCCGGGCTGGTTCCGGCAGGCTGCCCGCTTCCCGCGGATGGCACCGGTCCGGTGGATGGCGGCGCCGGGCCGGCGCTGGCGCAGCCACAGCACCCGAGTAGCACCGCGGTCAGCGCCGCCCGCCATGGCGTTCGCCGCGTTGCCCGCATTGTGCGACTTTAGCCGCAACCCACCCGGCGCGCTGGCAGAGCCGGAAACCTCAGCCGGCGGCCGAGCCGGAAACCTCAGCCCTCGGTCCAGGACTCGCTCTGCGCCCACAACCGCGCGCCGAGTTCCGGTGTTGCGACCTGGCTAGGCTCCCGCAATTGACAGCTGTCGTAGTAGCGGCCGCTATCCCCGGCCACTTCTGCTGACGTAGCGCAGTACAGCGAGGTCTGGGCGCCCTGCTCGACAGTGAGCATCCGCCGGGTGATCAGCGGCCGCACCGGCCAGGGCACGCGCCGCCAGATATCGGACGCCACCACGCCGGGGTGCAGCGCGTAGGCGGTGACGCCGGTCCCGGCGAGCCGGCGCGCGAGCTCCTGGGTGAACAGCACGTTGCACAACTTGGACACCGCGTACTCGGGCATGCCGGTTATGGTCCTGGTCCGCTGCCGGAGCAAGTCCGAAGTCGATGCTCGTTGCCTGGTAGTGGGCATCGCTGGCGACGTTGACAATGCGCGCCTTGCTGGCCGTGAGGCAGTCGAGCAGCGCCACGGTGAACGCGAAATGGCCCAGGTGGTTGACCCCGAACATCAGCTCGAAGCCATCCTTGGTCAGGCCCCGCTGGCCACCGATCCCGGCGTTGTTGATCAGGACGTCCAGCTGCTCGCCGGTCGCCAGGAAGGCCTGCGCGCTGGCCCGTACCGAAACCAGGTCGGCCAGGTCGAGCGGCAGGAAGCCGACATCCTTATTGCCGGTGGCGGCGACGATGCTAGCGACGGCGGCCTGGCCTTTCTCCGCCGACCGGCAGGCGACGTGCACCCGAGCGCCACGCGCCGCCAGCGACCGCGCGGTAGCCAGGCCGATCCCGGTATTGGCGCCGGTCACCAGGAAGGTCTGCCCGGCAAGCTCCTCCAGATCAGTCATTACCGCATCATGTCAGGCACGCGGCAGCGCTACCAGCGCAGCGAACCGGACGTCACAGTGGACTGGCTGAAATGCGCTATTACCGACGTGCACCGGCCATGCTTGCGAGCCAGCTGGCTGACGATCTTGGTTACGTAGGTCCCGAAACCCCTGGCGCTGGCATACCGCCTGGCACCGCCGCGGATCTGATAGGTACCGCTGTTGGTCTCAGTGAACACGCAGGCAGCGGTCGGCCCGGTCACGCTCCTCGCGGTCACCGTGGTGATCAGGCGGATCGCGCCATGCGGGACGACCAGCCAGTTCCGGGTGCGGCCCGCGATGATGCGGCCCGAGTCGGCATGGCCGCGGGCATCAAGGACACCGACGGCGCGCAGCCGCTGCCGGGTTGACGTGGCCGAGTGGGTCGTCAGCCGGAACTGCTCGTGCCCGTGCCGTTCTGCCCGCGCGACGGGGGGTGCCGCTGGCTGCGCGACTACGGCAGCGGCACTGACTGGCTGGCCGACGACTGCGGCGGCCGGACCGGCCGCTGCCCCGCCGGCGAGGACGACGAGCACCGACAGCACGGCGCTGCCGCTGGCAACAAGCTTTCGCATCACGGCTTCCTTTCTGCGTTGGACCGAGCCTGCGCTGAACCAGCTAGCCGAACCGGATGCCCCAGCTCACGGCTGCCGTTCCGGCGACCATGAGCAACGCGCAGCCATCGAGCATGCGCCACCGCACCGAGGTCAGCAGCAGCTCGAACGGATCGGATGCCCGAACTCGCGCGTCCCGGAGCAGCGCGAGTGCCCGGCCGGACCCATGGGCCACGCCAGCGACGCCCGCCACTATCAGCCCGGCCACCGGGCGGCCGGCACAGCCGACGAGGATGACCGTCATGCCGAACCCGGCATACGGATTGCGGGTGAGGAAGCCCGGCCCGAGGGCAGCGCCCCAGATCAGCACTCGTCGGCTGGCCCCGGCGCCAATCAGCACGCGCTGCGGGACCTGCCAGTTGCTGCCCGGCGCACGCGGCCGCGCCCGGCCTGCCGCCTCGATCACGCCGTAGCCAAGCCCGTACGCCGCGGCGGCGACCAGCGCACCAGCGGCGATCGGCAGCGCGCCGAGTAGCAGCCCGAGAGCAGCCCAGATCACAGCTGCCGGGACGGCATACGCTGCCAGCACGAGGCTGACCCTGGCGGCTCTCCCGACCGGGAGAGCAGCGGCCAGCGAGGCCGCCGAGTTCGTCCCTCAGGGCGAGTACGCCTTCCCGTATCCGGTGCCCGCGGCCAGCAGTACGGCCATCGCGGCCAGTACCCCGAAGCTCCCGGCCGACAGCCAGCCGACGGCCAGCCCGGACAGCAGCGCCGCCGTGCCGAGCAGCAGCCGCGCGGACGGAACATCCGTCGCGCTGGTGCCGATGGCCGGCCGCGATGTCACGGCGATCCGGCCGGCCGGATCTCATGCAACTCGATCGTCTGCTGCTGGATCTTCTGCTGCTCGGTCTTGACGTCCCTGGCCGTGAGGCACTCGCAGCAGATGCACTTGCTCAGGCAGGTACACCAGCCGGCGCAGTTCGACCCTTCGATGCAGTCGTAGCAGACCTTGTAGCCGTAGCCCTTGCCCATGCCCATGCAGGCAATCCAGGTGCCCTGCGGCCACTCGCACCGGTACCCCTGATTGTTAAAGCAGCTGCCGGTGAACGAGCCCTTGCACAGGTGGTAGCCATCCGGGCAGCCGACGGCCGGGCAGCCGGTGCAGTGCCGGGTCGGGCCGCACACGCATGCCTGCGCCATGGCCGGCTGCTCGCCGATAGCGAGTGCCGCGAGCCCGGCCGTGCCGCCCAGCAGCACCCCGCGCAGCGCGTCACGCCTGCTGGCCCGCCGCACGACGCGCTCGGCCAGGGCGCCGACGCGTGCGTCGAACTGCTCGCCTGCCCGCTTCCAGCTCACCGGATCGCCTCACTCTCGATGGTCGTGATCGTCGCACTCGCCGCACCCGGCACGCCCGCCGCACCCGGCACGCTCGCCGCGGCCGCGAAGGACCGTATCTCCTGCTCCTGCCGCGCTACCCCGGCAGCCCGGACCACGCCGCCGCCATCGACAGCTACCAGCAGCGGGGTGCCCGTCGCCCGGTAGCCCGTTACCTCGGCGGCGCTCAGCGGCCTGCCGATCTCCAGCGTGGTGGACCGGAACGCTGCCGAGATACCCAGGTAGCTGGGCGGATCCGAGATAAGCAGCAGAATGCGCGCGGCTGCCAGCTCGCCGTCGGCCGCCAGCGCGCCGAGGTTCGTCACCAGCTGCTCACAGGCCGGACAGGTCGGATCCACGAAGGCAACCAGCGACTGCTGTCCGCCGCCAGGCCGGAACTGCTCGGGCGTGCCGTCCGGCAGCCGCTGATAGCGGAACGGGGTCGCCATCGTGCCTACCGCCGGGCCGAGTTCGGCCGTCGTGGTGGACTTGCTCAGCAGCCTGCCAAGCTGCCGGTACAGCAGGACGACCAGCGAGCCCAGCGCGAACAGCAGCGCCCACTGGGCTATCTCCAGGTACACCGGCACGCGCATCAGGCCGCCATTTCCGGCTGGGCGGCAGCTGCTGACAGCGCCCTGGCCGCGGTGAAGGCCGCCAGCACCAGCAGGCTGGCGGCGCCGATCAGGAGCAGGCGGGCAGCGAGCCCCAGGTCGACCTGGCCGGGCGTCACGGGCCGCAGCGCCAGCCCGGCCAGTGCCGCGATCAGCAATGCCTGCGCTATCGCGCGAACGCCATAGGAGCGACGGGTGATCGCGCCGAAGCAACGGCACGGCCGGCCCCGATGGCGCGCGAAGCCGGCCACGGCGACCGCCACGAACCCGCAGGCCAGCGCGAGCACTAGCCAGTTCAGCCAGCGTGCCGCCGGCCAGCACAAGCTGGCGGCACCGGTGACCAGCTCGGCCAGCGCCAGCCCGGCACTAGCGGCAGGCAGGCCAGCCAGGATGCGCGGCGACACGGCGGCCGGGACGAACAGCCGGACCGCGGCGGCGAAGCTGGCCAGGTCAGCGAGCTTGGCAGCGCCCGCGACCAGCAGCAGCACGGCGACCGCGGCCTTGGCACCGAGCCCGAGAACAACCATCCGTCAGGCCACCCGGACCGGCAGGCCGGCGATCTGCCGCAGCTTGGCCACCTGCCAGGAGTAGTTCGCCAGGCTGGATGCGCGCACCAGTCCGGCGGCGTCCACGAAGATAAGGAACGGCCCGACCCTGACGTTGTAGCGCCCGTACAGCGCCGGCGATCCGGTCAGCACCGCGATGCGGCCAAGCCCCAGCTCCCGCAGCAACGGTCCGGCGATCGGGATTCGGCCGCCTGAGCAGCAGCACGACCTCCAGTGCCGGGTCGCCAGCGAGCAGTTCACGCAAGCCCTCGACCACCGACGGGAATGACTTCAGCGAGTGGTCGGCGAACACGATGAGCTGCAGTGCCGCTGGCGGTGAGGTGTGCAGTCGGCCGGCCTCGTCCGGCAGTGACCACGCGGGCGCGGGCATCCCGGCGGCCAGCCCGTCGCGCTCGATGCTCTCCGATCCCGATAGCCGCACGTGTGCGATGCCGAGCAAGCCGAGGACAGCCGCGATGCACGCCACCGCCGCACCAGCGGTGAACGCGACAGCCCACGTCACCGCGGATGCTCCCCAGCCCCGCCGTCGATCATGGGTAGAACCAACCAGGTCCGGGATGCCGGGTCAAGGTTTGACACAGTGGCACTTTCGGCGCAGTGCCACTTTCGGTTCATAAGCACTGGTCCGCTCCGCGCCGCAAGCAGGCGAACCGGGCCCCGTCAGGTCGTAGCGGAGCCCGGCCGCGGTGCTTGTCAGCCGTGCATCAGCGGCTTCCCGAGCGGGACAGCCTTACCGCCCGTCGCCAGCGAGTCGGTGCCGTAGAACAAGTAGGCGCCGAGCGCGGCGAACGCCAGCACGACCACGCCGCCGGCCGGCCGACTCTCAGTTTGAGTCAGCGGACATCCCGGCTCTGATCAGCCGGCCGGGACGACGATCCCGTACTCGTGGATCTTGCGGTAGATGGTGGCCCTGGACATGCCGAGCGACTCGGCGGCCTTGACCTTATTCCCGTCGAAGTCGAGCAGGCTCTGCACGATCGCGTCGCGCTCCATCGACTCCAGCGGGCTGAGCAGCCGCCGGCTGACCGTGCGGCACTCGGGCGGCAGGTCTTTGGCCTTGACCACGCCGGTGCGGCGGAGCTGGACCACCCGGCGCAGTACCTGCCACAGCTGCTCGGTGTTGCCCGGCCAGCTGTAGCGCAGCAGCAACTGCATCGCCTCGGCTGGCCGAGGGTGACCGGCTGGACCTGACCGGACCGTTCGGCGTCTTCACGCTGCGTGAAGGCGACAACGACCTGGTGTTCGTGGGCGGCGGGGCCGGACTGGCACCAATCCTCGCGCAAGGCGATCCCGCTGCTGTACCCGGGCACGACCTGCGTGGTGATCGGGGCCGGCGGCCTCGGCCACATCGGCATCCAGTGCCTGGCCGCGCTGACCGCGACGACCATCATCGTGGTCGACCGCAACCCGGATGCGCTGAAGCTGGCCGAGCAACTCGGCGCGCAGCAGACCGTGGTCGCCGACGGCAGCCAGGTCGCCGCGGTACTCGAGCTGACCGGCGGCGCCGGTGCGGAGGTCGTGCTCGATTTCGTCGCGGAGCAAGGCGCCGAGCAGGACGGCTGGGCCATGACCGGCCGGGCCAGGCTGTACTTCGTGATCGGCTACGGCGGCACCGTGCACGTGCCTGCACTCGACATCATCTCGACCGAGCGCAACATCATCGGCAACATCGTCGGCACCTACAACGAGCTAGCCGAGCTGATGGTGCTGGCCCAGGCTGGCAAGGTCACCCTGCACACCAGGACCTATCCGCTGAACGCCGCTACCGAGGCTATCGCCGACCTGGACGCGGGCCGGGTCCGCGGCCGCGCCATCCTCGTGCCCTGACCCGGTCGTGACGCCGCTGACACGGCCGTAACAGCACTCTCGCGCACCACCAGCACATGCATCAGAATGCTCACAAGGAGGGCTCATGGCCAAGGAACTCCGATTCGGCGCGGAAGCCCGCAGGCTGCTGCTGGCCGGCGTGGATCAGCTGGCTGATGCGGTCAAGTCGACGCTCGGGCCCAAGGGCCGCAACGTCATTCTGGAGAAGATCACCGGCTCCCCCGTCGTTACCAACGACGGGGTGACCATCGCCCGCGAGATCCACCTGAAGGACCAGTTCCAGAACATGGGTGCGCAGCTGGTGAAGGAAGCCGCCATCAAGACCAACGACATCGTCGGCGACGGCACGACCACCGCCACGGTCATCGCCCAGGCCATCGTGCGCGAGGGCATGCGGGCGATCGGCGAGGGCGCTAACCCGGTCCTGGTCAAGCGCGGCATCGATGTGGCCGTCGGTCGGCTGGTTCAGCACCCGCAGCAGGTCGCGCACCCGGTGTCGACCGAGGACGATTACGCCCGGGTAGCGGCGATCTCGGCCAACGACGACGAGATGGTGGGCTCGGTGATCGCCAGGGCGCTGCACACCGTGGGCGACTCCGGCATCGTGACCGTCGAGGAGTCCGCCGTCAACGGCATGAGCGTCGAGTTCGTCGAGGGCTTCGAGTTCGAGAACGGCTACCTGTCGCCCTATCTGGTGACCAACCCGGCCAGCCTGGAAGCCATCCTCGATGACCCCTACATCCTGCTCTGCAGCGAGAAGATCAGTAAGGTACAGCAGCTCATGCCGCTGCTCGACAAGATCATGCGAGAGCCGCGTCCGCTCGTCATCATCGCCGAGAACGTCGAGGGCACCGCGCTGTCCATGCTGGTGCACAACCATGTCAACGGCGTGTTCAAGTGCGTCACGGTACGCGCTCCCGGCTTCGGCGACAGGAGGCTGCACAAGCTGGAGGACATCGCGGCGATCACCGGCGGCGCTGTCCAGAGCCGGCATTCCGGCTTTACGCTGGAGACCATGACGATCGGCCAGCTCGGCCGCGCCGCGCAGGTACGGGTCACCGCGGACCGGACCGCGATCATCGGCGGCGGCGGGTCTGCCGATGCCGTGCAGTTCCGCCTCATCCAGCTGCGCGCCGAGCGCGAGCGTGCCACCTTCGGCGTGGACGAGGACGTGCTGACCGAGCGGATCGGAGCGCTTTCCGGACGGGTCGCTGTCATCCGGGTCGGCGCACCGACGGGAACGAGGTCGTCTCGACGGTCTCGCAGCTTGGCACCGACGAGGGGTTTGACGCGCTGCAGGGCCGGTACGGGGACATGATCGAGATGGGCATCATCGACCCGCTGCGGGTGGCCCGTTCGGCACTCCAGAACGGCGCGTCCGTAGCCGGGCTGCTGCTGACCACCAACACCCTGGTCGCCGAGGAGCAGACGCCGTGGGGCGGCAGCGCGGCGCTGATGACCGAGTTCGGGCCGCTCGACGAGGGGCTGCACCAGCCATCGCCCGATTCCAGCACGCCACAGTCGCTCGGCCTCGGCCCGTCCATCGGCTGAGCCCGGCGAGCGATCGATAACCCAGGACACGTCGCTGACTACCGAGAGCGAGGTTACCGGCCGGGCGGCAGCCGTTGACTTCCGGGTGCTGCGCTCGCGCGGCCGGCTGCGCGGCCTGGCCGCGCTGCTTGGCCCGGCCTTCGTCGCGGCGATCGCATACGTAGACCCTGGCAACTTCGCGACCAACTTCTCGGCCGGGGCATCCTTCGGCTACTCGCTCGCCTGGGTCATCCTGGCAGCCAACCTCATCGCGATGCTCGTCCAGTACCTGTCCGCCAAGGTCGGTGTCGCGACCGGCAAGGACCTGCCGGAACTGTGCCGTGACCAGCTGCCCAGCGCGGTGTCCGCTGGGCTGTGGGTGCAGGCCGAGCTTGTCGCCATGGCCACCGACGTAGCCGAGTTCGTCGGCGCGGCCATCGGGCTCAACCTGCTGTTCCGGACGCCGCTGCTGGTCGCCGGGGTGATAACCGCGGTGGTGGCGTTCGGCATCCTCGCACTTGAGCAGCGCGGCTACCGGAGGTTCGAGCTGGCCATCATCGGCTTGCTCGGGATCGTGCTGCTGGGCTTCGCCTACGACCTGGCCGTCGTCCACCCGAGCGCCGCGGCGATGGCAGGCGGCCTGGTACCGCGGCTAGACGGAGCCGCGAGCCTGCTGCTGGCCGTCGGCATCGTCGGGGCGACGGTCATGCCGCACGTCGTCTACCTGCACTCGGCGCTGACCAAGTCCCGAGTGGCATGCCGCGACGACGGCGAGCGGCGTGAGCTGCTGCGATTCCAGCGCGTCGACGTATTGATCGCGCTGGGCGCGGCGGGCCTGGTGAACCTGGCCATGCTGTTCGTCGCGGCGGCGCTGTTCGGCCGTTCGCGGGCGCCCGGTGCGGACGTCAGTGCGGCCGGCGGGTCCATCGAGGCCGCGCACGCCGACCTGGGCCGGCTGGTCGGCGGCGGCGCCGCGCTCGCGTTCGCTGTCGCCCTGCTGGCGTCGGGACTGTCCTCTTCGAGCGTCGGCACCTACGCCGGCCAGGTCGTCATGAGCGGCTTCATCAATCGCAGCGTCCCGGTGTTCGTCCGGCGGGCCGTCACCATGCTGCCTGCCTTCGTGGTGCTGGCGGCCGGCCTGCCGCCGACGGGCAGCCTGGTCATCTCGCAGGTCGTACTGTCGTTCGGCATCCCGTTTGCGCTCGTTCCGCTGGTCGCGCTGACGCGCCGGGCCGACATCATGGGTCCGCTGGTGAACCGGCCGGTGACCACGCTCGCGGCCGGCGGCACGGCGGCGGTCATCATCGTCATGAACGCCTACCTGCTGTACGCCACGTTCGCCCGCTGACCGGCGCGGCGGCAGCCGCGCGGCAGGGCCAGCGGGCCAGCCGGCTAGTTGACCGCCCAGATCTCACCTGGCAGCCCGTAGCAGTCCAGCTGCACCAGCGGCTGGCCGGCGCCAGGATCGTCCAGGCACTTGCCGGAGCTCCCGTTGATCAGCTCGCCGCGCGGACCGGTCAGCCACTGCTGGCTGTAGGCCTGCGCCGATCCGCTGCAGCCGCCGGGGATGACGGCCGCGTTGTCCAGCAGGCTATGCACGTCGAAACAGGAGCTGCCGAGACCCACGATCGTGTCGCCGGCCAGCCCGAGCGCCTGGTCGGCGGCGCCCGAGCAGGCCGCGGCGCGGGCCTTCTGGCCGGACGTGCCGCTGTAGGAGGCACACTGGCCGGGCACGCCGGATCGCACCGACTGGTCAGCGAGCACCCAGTTCTCGAAGCCCGCGGCACTGCAGCCGGCGGCTACCACCCGGGTTCCCTGCAGATATGACCGGCCGTTCAGGCACCGGCCGGAGCCGGGGTTGACCAGATACCCCGTCGGGACCCCGTTCGGGTTGTAGGTCAGCTGGTAATCCCAGACCTGTCCGGCCGCGCCACTGCAGGTCTGCAGCTGAGCGTCTGGTCCGCTGAGTCCCAGGCAGATGCCGCTGCCGATCGTCATCTTGCCGGCCTGACCGGGCCGGGCGGAGGCCACGTACGCCCAGTTGGACGCTGCCGACGTGTCGCAGGGACCGATCTGGACCGGGGTGCCCGCCGCGGCAGATTCGCCCTGGCTGGACAGGCACGAGCCGGCGACGTCGTTCTGGAACACGTGGCCGGCGGACGGCGCGGACGCCGCCATCGAGGGGACCACGTAGAGGCTGAAGCGCGTCGAACCGGAGCGGCCGGTCCGCCGGTCCGTCCCGGTGACGGTGATGTGGTAGCCACCTGCGGTGGCCGGCAGCGTGCCGGAGATGGTCCCGGCCAGCGCATGCGCTGCGGAGGTGATCTTCAGCCCGGCCGGCAGGCCGGTGGCGCGGAACGACAGCGACCTGGCCGTCCGCGCCCTGTCGACCGCCCGCACCGTCAGCCTGAAGGTCGCTGTGACGCCCGCGTCCTGCGTACCGGGGTCGAGTACCGTCACCGGCGCCACGCCGCGGCTGGAAAACCCGGCAGTGCCCTTCGGCGTGCCGAGGCCGGTCGGACCGTCGTAGCCCCGCCTGGCGCTGCACAGGTACTGCCGGTTGCGCTCGCAGCTGCCGTTGGCGCCAGCGGTGACGTCGTTGAACGCCGTGGCGTGCCGATACAGGTAAGAAGCCGGATAGGTGCCGCTGGCAGGCTTGCCGGCCAGCGCGTACACGGCGGTGATGATCGGCGTGGCGGCGCTGGTGCCGCCCACCTCGCCCCACGAGCCGCCGGTCTGGAAGGTGTCGTAGACCGTGACCCCGGTCGCTGGGTTAGCGACCGCGGCGATGTCGTTCTCGGTCCGGTTCAGGCAGCCGGCCGGAGATACATTGTCGTGTCGCTGCCAGGACGGCTTGGCCTCCAGCGACGAGCAGCCAGCGCCGGTGCCGGCGTTCGAGTGCCTGCCCCCCAGACCGATTCCGTCCAGGCCCTTCGCCCAGACCGCTGGTGCCGCAGCGTGGTGCCGCCGACCGCGGTGACGTACTGCGTGTCGGCGGGGTACAGAGCGCCGTACCCGCCGTCACCGGACGCGAAGACGATCGCGTCGCCCGGGTGGTTGAAGAAGTGGTCGTAGGCGTCCTGCCCGAAGAACTCGCCCCCGCTCCAGCTATTGGACACAAACCGGGCTCCCTTGGCCAGCGCGGTGTCCTCCGCGGCCCCGAGGTCGGCGACGCCCGGTGACCGCGCCTCCACCAGCACGATGTGGCACCTTGGGCAGATGGCCGACACCATGTCCAGATCGAGCGACTCCTCGATCCCCCAGTTGGCGTCCGCTCTCGGCAGCGGCCGGGCGCGCCCGGCCTGGTTGACAATCCGCAGGCAGCCGTTCCGCAGTGTGCAGGCCGGCAGTCCGAAATGGCTGCGGTAGGCAGCCAGGTTCCGGGCCAGGTCGGGGTTGCTGTAGGCATCGACGATGGCGATGGTCTCGCCGCTGCCCCGGCTGGCCGCCCCGGCCAGTCCGTACGCGCTGTGCAGGCTGGACGGCCCGTAACCGGGCACCGAGAAGGCCGGCGAGGTGAAGGCGCGCGCCGACCGGCTCGGATTGCGGCCCGCCAGCAGCAGCACCGACTGGCACTGCATCTGGCCGGGCCTGGACGGCCGCGGGCAGACCGCACGCTCGTTCGCGGGCAAGGCTGGCGACCTGGTTGCAGCCTGCGGGTGGGACAGTGCGGCGGCGGACTGCGTCGCCGTGGATGAGCGGGTTGCCGATAGTGCCTGGGCCGCCGAACGTGGCTGGGCCGCGGGCGCTGGCCGGACGGACGAGGATGCGGACGCTGCCGGCGCGCCGGACAGGGCCAGGCCGATGCTGCCCGCCAGCACCGAGGCCGCCGACGCCAGCGCCATCCGCCGCCCGAACCAGGTCCAGCTCACCGTGACCTCCGTTGCCGCCGCCGGATGCCAGGCCGCCGTGTCCAGGCCCGGAACTCGATTTTGCGCGGATCCGCGCCGCGACAGCGCTAGATCGACCGCTTCAGAGGTATATCACCTTGCCAAGATCGAAATAGCAGCATTGCGGAGCGGGCGGCACCGGGGCACGGCGGGATACTTATACTTCGGCTAATGCCATTCGCGACGCAACCTCCCGCCGAGGAGATGACCAGGCATGACAAGCGCCGGGTCGCGATCTATGGCGTCGCCGTGCTGCTGCTGCTGGCCGCCGTCGCGGTCTGGGCGGCAAACCGGCCGGGCAGCTACGGCAGCTCCAGGAACGGCTGCATCACTGTGACCATGCCCAGCACCACCGGTGGTGCGCTGATCCACCAGTGCGGTGCCAGTGCCAGGACGACGTGCAAGCACGCGTACGCTGGCACCGACAAGGTAGCCCAGCTGACCCGGCCGCAATGCCGGCTGGCCGGCCTCACTCCGGCGCGGCTGGCGTCCGCGCCCGGCTAACTCAGCCAGCGCTGAGCAGCACGTCCGCGTCGAAGCAGGTCCGGTCCCCGGTGTGGCAGGCACCATCGGTCTGATCCACCTTCACCAGCACCGCGTCGCCGTCGCAGTCGAGCGCGACCGAGACCACCCGCTGCAGGTGCCCGGAGGTCTCGCCCTTGACCCAGTACTCCCGGCGGCTTCGCGACCAGTAGGTGCACCGGCCGCTGGTCAGCGTGCGGTGCAGCGCCTCGTCGTCCATCCAGCCCAGCATCAGCACCTCGCCGGTGTCGTGCTGCTGGGCGATGGCCGCGACAAGCCCGTCCTCGTTCCGCTTCAGCCGGGCGGCGATCTCCGGGTCGAGCCCCGACTCCTGCGCCGCGATCCGCATCAGCAAACCTCCTTCGCCGTGACAGGCCGCACCCGGTGGCCGGCCGCTGCCAGCGCCTCCTTGACCGCGCCGATGCTGAGCTCGCCGAAATGAAACAGGCTGGCCGCCAGCACGGCGTCGGCGCCCGCGTCGATCGCCGGCCCGAAATGGCTCAGCGCGCCGGCGCCGCCGCTGGCGATGACGGGAACGTGGACCGCCTGGCGCACTGCCATTATCAGCGGCAGGTCGAACCCGGTCCTGGTGCCGTCGGCGTCCACCGAGTTCAGCAGGATCTCGCCGGCGCCGAGCCCGGCCGCCTGAGCGGCCCAGGCCACCGCGTCGATGCCGGTGCCCTGGCGGCCGCCATGGGTGGTGACCTCGAAGCCGGACTCGGTCTGCGGGCAGCGGCGGGCGTCAACCGACAGCACCACGCACTGCGCGCCGAACTGAAGCGCCGCCTCGCGCAGCAGTTCCGGCCTGGCCACCGCGGCGGTATTCAGGGCGACCTTGTCCGCGCCAGCCCGCAGCAGCCGGTCGACATCCTCGGTACTGCGCACCCCGCCGCCGACCGTCAGCGGGATGAATACCTGGTCAGCGGTTCGCCGGACCACGTCATACATGGTCTCGCGCTGGTCGCTGGAGGCGGTGATGTCCAGAAAGGTCAGCTCGTCGGCGCCCTCGCGATCGTAGGCGGCGGCAAGCTCCACCGGGTCGCCCGCATCGCGCAGGTTGACGAACCGGACGCCCTTGACCACCCGGCCGGCATCGACATCCAGGCACGGGATCACCCGCACGGCGACGGTCACAGCATCTCCGCTGGCACCGCGCCGCCGCTGGCCGGCGGGCTGCCCGGCCCGCCGATGCCCGGCTTGTAGGCGATGGCCTCCACCTCGACCAGCATCTGCGGATCGACGAGCCCGCTGATCTCGATCATCGAGGTCGCGGGCATCACCCCGGCGAAAGCCTCGCCATGAGCCCGGCCGTACTCCTGCCAGCGGGAGATATCGGTGACGTACATCCGGGTGCGTACCACGTCGGTCAGCCCGGCACCGAGATGCTCCAGCGCGGCCCGCACGTTTGCGATGGCCTGCCTGGTCTGCGCGTAGGCGTCCCCCGGGTGCACGAAGTCAGCACCCTCGGATTTATCGTCGTGCATCTCAAGGTTACCGCCCCGAATCGACGTGCAGCCCGACACGAAGATGTAGTCACCAGCAGCGACCGCTCGGCTGTAGCCGACTATCGGCTCCCATATTGCACCGCTGCTGACCCGGCGGGTCCCGGTGGTCCTGTCGGCCTGGCGGTCTTCCCTGCGGGCGTTTTCGTCTGTCCTGGGCATAGGCCCAGCGTAAGGCGTGACCCCCGCGGACCTGGCGGGCGAGATCCCGGTGAGTGGCATACTGCTTGGGGCCGTGCGACGCTGTACGTAACCTTCGCCGATGGCGACCGCTACGAACGGCTGGTGCTGCCGTGGGTCCGCGCTCTCGATTGGCCGAAGATAGGTGGCGAGATCGGCCGTTTCAATGCGGCCGCGCATCTCGTCCCACCGTCGTTCTGAGTAAGCAGCCCTTGGGGCGGCCGGGCTTCGACCCGGCGATCGAGGTGCAGCCGAACACGTAGTCGCCCGCGGCCACCGCACGGCTGTATCCGACTACCGGTTCCCGCTGCGCACCGCTGGCCACTTGCCGCGTCACTGCGCAGCCGCCGTCACTGCGCAGCCGCCGTCACTTGGTCAGCCGTCATCATCGGGCCACCGTCGCCAGCGCCTCCGGCAGCGTAAACGCTCCCGCGTACAGCGCCTTGCCGACGATGGCACCTTCCACGCCGAGCGGCGCGAGTCCGGCGATCGCCCGCAGGTCGGCCAGGCTGGACACGCCGCCGCTGGCCACTACCGGCTTGTCGGTCTGCGCGCACACCGTCCGCAGCAGGTCCAGGTTGGGTCCGGTCAGCATGCCGTCCTTCGTCACGTCAGTCACCACATACCGGGCACAGCCCGCGTCCTCGAGCCGGCCAAGCACGTCCATAGCTCGCCGCCGTCGGCGGTCCAGCCGCGAGCCGCCAGCCTGGTCCCGCGGACGTCCAGCCCGACCGCGATCCGGTCGCCGTAGTCGGCCACGACCTCGCGGACCCAGTCCGGGTTCTCCAGCGCCGCGGTACCGATCACCACCCGGGCGCAGCCGGTCGCCAGCGCAGCGGCAAGCGCCGCGTCATCCCTGATCCCGCCGGACAACTCCACCTGAACGTCCAGACGGCCGATCAGGTGCGCCAGCTGCGGGCCATTCGGTGCCGCGGCCGAAGGCAGCGTCCAGATCGACCAGGTGAATCCACTCCGCGCCCGCCGCCTGCCAGGCCAGCGCGGCATCGACCGGGTCGCCATAGCTCGTCTCCGTGCCGGCCGCGCCCTGCACCAGCCGGACGGCCTGGCCGCTTGCTACGTCGACGGCCGGCAGCAGCGTCAGGCCAGGCTGCGGCCAGCCCAGCTCGGAAGCGGTCATCGCAGCGTCTCCAGCCAGTTGGCCAGCAGCACGGCGCCGGCGTCGGACGACTTCTCGGGATGGAACTGGGTCGCCATCAGCGGGCCGTCTTCCACCAGCGCGATGAAATCCTCGCCATGCCTGGTCCAGCCCGTGCTGGGCGGCTCCGCGTTGCCGCCGCGGTCAAGCGGCTGCGTTGCGGCGTAGGAATGCACGAAGTAGAACATCGCGTCCTCGTCGATGCCTGCGAGCAGCCGGGACCCGGCCGGGCGCCTTGCGACTACGTTCCAGCCCATATGTGGCAGCACCGGGGCGGCGATCTTGTGCACGACGCCCGGCCACCAGCCGCATCCTTGTGTCCGCTGTCCGTGCTCCTCGCCTGCCTCGAAGAGCACCTGCATCCCGACGCAGATGCCGAGGACCGGCCGTGCGCTGGCCAGCCGCTTCGCGATGACCTGGTCACCGGCTGCCGCCC
The DNA here is from genome assembly GCA_963795265.1 of uncultured Actinomycetota bacterium. Classification (GTDB taxonomy): domain Bacteria; phylum Actinomycetota; class Actinomycetes; order Streptosporangiales; family Streptosporangiaceae; genus JAJYUU01. The sequence goes on from CAWCHF010000011.1 coordinate 114,362, forward strand.
GCAGACCCGCCATGCAGGCCGCGAAGGCGCCGACGCCCGGCACTACCAGCCCGTCTGCCCGCAGCGCGACCTCAGGATCCGTGCGTCACCTCGGTGTCGGCGCCTGCCCGCTGAAGCGCGCGCTGGGCGGACCGAAGGTTGCCTGAGCCGTAGTCGAGCACCGCGACGCTCGGCTTCCGGCTGATCACGACAGCTCCCGTCCCTGATGGCCTGCGCTGATACTCGTCGCAGCGGTCACCAGATGCGGGCGCGGGTGGGCGACACCCTGATCACGTGCGGGTAATCGGCGGCAAAGCTCTCCGGTGTCCACCCGAACGAGTCGATGAACGCGCGGTACTTCGCGATGTACTCCGGCACCGCGTCGGCTTTCGGGCCAGTCAGGTCGATTCGGCCAGTGCCCTCGAAGATCACGTTCGCGCCGCCCCTGCCGTTGCCTTCCAGGTGCAGGCAGACCCGGGGATTTGATTCGATGCTGCGGATCTTCGGCCCGTTAGCAGCGCCGTAGATCAGGAATTCCTCGGCCTCCCAGAGGAACCAGACGGGCGTCGATTGCGGCTGGCCGACAGGACTCACGGTCGGTCAGCCAGATAATCGGCTCGGCCTGCAAGCGCGCGGCCGCAGCGGCATGCGACGGCTGCTCGGTGTTCAGGACGGTCATTCCGCTCCAGGAGTGCACAATGCCAGCGCTGCTGACTGGCTGCCAAGATCCATCGTACGGGGCGCTGATCCCGGACTCGGCAGCCCCGGGCACCGCGGGCGGCAGCGTGGCAGGGCCGCTCGCCGCGAGCCCGGCGGTCGCGCCAGTGCCGCCACCCGCCAGTGCCCTCGCACGGCGCCGCCGCCGGACCACCGTTCGGATGATCAGCGCGGCGACGGCGGCCGCGATCGCGATCAGCACGTACAGCGAGTACCGGGTGATGGTGTCATAAATGACCGTGATGTGGCTGCCGGCCAGGTAGCCGATCGACGTCCAGACACCGACCCACAGCGCGGCGCCCAGCGCGTTAAAGGCCAGAAAGCGCGGCCACGCCATCCGCGTGGTCCCCGCGACGATCCCGTTAGCCTGCCGCAGTCCCTCGACGAAACGGGCGCCAGCGACGACGACGCCCCCGTACCGCCGGAAGAAGTCCTCGGCTCTGTCCAGTCGCTCGCTGGTGAGCATCACGTACTTGCCGTACTTGAGCACCAGCGCCCGGCCGCCGAAGAAGCCGATCGCATAACCGATGTTGTCGCCCACCACCGCGGCCGCGAAGGCAACCAGGGCCACCGCGAAGATACTGAGCTTGCCCGCTCCTGCGTAGACGGCGGCGGCGATCAGGATTGTCTCGCCCGGCACCGGAATGCCAAAGTCCTCCAGCGTGATGAAGCCGCCAACGGCCAGGTAGCCGTAATGGTCGAGCACAGGCGCCAGGTGCGCCAGGAGTCCCGGCAGCGGTTGCGCGGACATCGATCAAGGGTCGCACAGCGACGGTGGGCCGGGTTGACGGGCGTCCGGCGGCGCGAGGATCGGCAGGCCGATCGCGCCGCACCAGTCGTTCATAGGTGCGGCATCACCTGGCCCCCGGGTGCCAGGCAACTCCGCACCCATGGATGATCTTGGGGCGCCGGGTGGCGACGATCGGACCCCAGCCTGACTGTGGTCAGCCATCCATGACGTCGACTCATAGTTCTCTTGCTTTTCCGTCATTGGACGCATGGTTTCGGAGAAGGGAGACTAATGGACAGCAGAAACGTAGCCAGTGAGGACGGTCAGAATGGATAAGAACACACCCGAGCGAGGTCTGGTGCTGGCTGAGATCTGGGACGGCTTCCGCGCCCGCGCCCTCCGCTCCCCGACAGCCGCCGCCGAGCGTGAGCGACGCCGCGCGGTCCGCATCGCCCGGCATGCGCAGCGGACAGCGCACCGAAATCTCGAGCACGAGCTTGCCAGCTTCATCTCGGCCGCCGACTTCAACGACCTCGACGCGATCGTGAAGCGTTACGGCGAAGATGAGACCGAGGACATCCGGAGCATCCTCGCTGCGCGGCGCGCCGCCTGACGGCGGAGCGCAGTCCATAGCGCCGGACGGGGTGGGCCGGCTCGGCGCACACGCCGCTTGCCTGGTACGGACCGCGTACCGTTGACGGTGCCGAGCATCCCGCCAGGAGGTTTGCGACCATGCCAGATCGGCTGACCGATCCGCGGGCCGGGCATGAGCGCCGAACCTGACGGTGGCGGATCGGTAACAGTCATCGGCGAGGCGCTCGTCGATCTGGTACCTGGTCAGGTCCCCTGGTCCTTCACTGCACATCCGGGCGGCAGCCCTTACAACGTCGCCATCGGCCTGGCGCGGCTCAAGCAGCGCACCACGCTGATGGCGCGTATTGCCGACAATGCGTTCGGCCGTCTGCTGCGCGAGCGTGCCGTGACCGAGGGCTGCTGCCTTGATGCGGCCCCCCATGCCAGCGAGCCGACCACCCTCGCGGTCGTCTCGCTCGATGCCGACGCGCAGGCGAGCTACGACTTCTACCGTGACGGAACGGCAGACTGGCAATGGACCGCCGAGGAGATCGACAGGGTGCCCACGGCAACCGCGGTGCTGCATTTCGGCTCGCTGGCGTCCTGGACCCGGCCTGGCGACGAGCTGATCTACCGGCTCGCGAGCCGCCTGCACGGCCAGGGCGACGTACTGGTGAGTTACGACCCCAATATCCGGCCACTGCTGCTGCCCGATCATGACGAGGCGGTGCGCATGGTCGAGCGCAGCATCCGGGTCGCGCACCTGGTCAAGGCCAGCAGTGAGGACGCTTGCTGGCTCTACCCGGACAGCTCCATGGACGACATCGTGCGGCGCTGGCTGCGGCTGGGCGCGACCTGCGTCGTGATCACCGAAGCGGCGGGTGGCGCTAGCGCATTCGCCGCCAGCCTGCCGTCGGTCCGTCGTCCCGCGGTCCGGGTGTCCGTAGTCGACACGGTGGGCGCGGGCGACGCGTTCACTGCAGGGCTGCTCAGCTCCTTCCGGCGGCGTGGCCAGGACTCGCCCGCCCGGCTGGCCGGAATGGTGCCAGCAGAGCTCGCGGCTGCACTGGACGACGCCATGCTGGTAGCCGGGCTCACCTGCCAGCGGCCGGGCGCCGATCCGCCACTGCTCGCCGAGCTCGAATCAGAGCAGCGGCGCCGGTCAGGTGACGGATAACTCACCGCTCCCAGCCAGTCAGGTAGCGGCCGAAGGCGCTAGGGCGCGCTAGGCAAACCATGCTCTGCACGAGTGCGATGTCGAGCAGCCATGAGCTAGCGTCATGACAATGGATACGGACACGCTCCGGTGGTTTCAGCAGGTCGCCGACGGCACGACAGTGACCGAGGTCAGCGAGGCTGAAGCGGTTACCCAGTCCGGCGTATCCCGCGCCCTGCAGCGCCTGGAGGCAGAGCTGGGCACCCCGCTACTGCGCCGGTCCGGCCGCGTGCTGCGGGTGACTCACGCCGGATCGGTATTCAAGCGGCACGTGGACGTCCTGCTGCACCAGCTCGATGACGGGATCGCCGCGGTCGCGCAGCTCGTCGAGCCCGACACCGGCACCGTGTCGCTGGCTTTCCAGCACTCGCTGGGCACCTGGCTGGTGCCGGACCTGGTCCGCAGCTTCCGGGCCGCGCACCCAGATGTCCGTTTCCGGCTAACCCAGGTCCGTGACGAACTGCATGCAGCCCCGCTCGACGGCGGCGAGGCCGACCTCGAGATCGGCAGCCGCCGCGATCGCGACCCCGGCATCCGGACGAGGCGGGTCGCGATCGAACCGTTGCGGCTGGCGCTGCCCCGTGATCACCCGCTGGCGGAACTGCCGCGCATCCGAATGGCCGAGGTAGCCGATGACCCGTTCGTCAGCCTGCGGCCAGCCTCTGCGCTGCGGAAGCTCACCGATGACCTCTGCGAGCACGCAGGATTCCGGCCCGCTGTGGTCTTCGAGGGTGACGACCTGTCGACTGTTCGCGGCTTCGTGGCCGCCGGCCTGGGCATCGCCGTGGTGCCCGCGACGCGCGCGGGTGCGCCAGAGTCGGCAACCGGGCCAGTCGTTTACCGGGAGATCCGGGATAGCGGTGCCCTGCGGGAGATCTGCCTGATGTGGTCGGCCGAGCGGCGCCTGCTTCCGGCTGCCGAGCTCTTCCGCCAGCACGTCATCCGCAGCGCGGCTCATGGAAACGTGCCCGCTCTGTCATAGTAGTGGCCGAAAAGTCGAGAGCGTCTCGCCGGGCGCAGGCACCGTCCACCCGGACGACGTCAGGGTGAAGCGTTTGTCTAGCGGGGGTGCGGGACGATCACTACGGGGCAGACCGAGTGCTGGACAACCTCGCTGCTGACCGAGCCCGTCACCAGCCGGGAGAAGCCACCGCTGCGGGCGCCAAGGACAAGCAGATCGGCGTCTTTTGACGCGTCAACCAGCTCCTTGACCACAAATCCGCTGAGCGCCCGGACGGTCGCCACCACTGGCCGGGCATCGCCCAGCTGGCTGGCTTTCCGCTGCGTCATCTCCTCCGCGGCGTGCTGCAAGGTTGCTAGCACTTGCTCGTCGGCCGCACCGATCACCGGTATGCCGCCCCAGTAGCTCTTGGGAACCTCGTGCACCGCCAGGACCGTGAGCGGAACTTGCAGTGCCGCCGCGTGTCTCATTGCCCAGTCAAGTGCGCGCTCGGCATTGGCTGAGCCGTCCACGCCGACAACGATCCCAGGCATTGCCCACCCCTTTCGGTGACATCGCGCCCAAGGCTAACAGTCGGACTGTCGTCGCCGGAGCGCGGTTTGGCTCCCGCTGGCTTGACCCTCACGCAGCGTCAGGCTGCACAGTAGGTCCGCAAGACAACGTTTCGGGAAGGCGGGGGTTGCGGTGACCGATCACCCGGCCGGCCAGTACACCGTGGGTGAGGCGGCCGCACTGTCGCACGTGTCGGTGCGCGCGCTGCATCACTACGACGAGCTTGGCCTGCTGACGCCCAGCGGACGCAGCGCGGCCGGTTATCGCCTCTACTCCGGCGCCGATCTGGGCCGGCTGCAGCAGATCCTCTTCTACCGGGAGCTGGACTTCCGGCTGGACGAAATCGCCGGGATCCTGGCGGACCCGGACGCCGGAACCGACGACCACCTGCGCCGTCAGCACGCGCTGCTGCGGGGCCGATTCGACCGGGTAGCCGCGCTGATCGGCGCGATCGAGAAAGAAATGGAAGCGAGAAAGATGGGCATCTCCCTCACGCCGCAGGAGCAGTTCGAGATCTTCGGCACCGACCAGATGAACGAGCACGCTGCCGAGGCCGAGCAGCGCTGGGGCAACACCGACGCCTGGGAGCAGTCACGGCGCAAGACCGCCGCGTACACCAAAGCGGACTGGATTGCGATCAAGGCTGAGGCCGATGCGAGCATCGCGAGCTTCGCCGGAGCACTGCGAGCCGACCAGCCGCCGTCCGGGGCGGATGCGATGGATCTCGCCGAAGCGCACCGCCAGCACCTCGGTCGCTGGTTCTATGACTGCGACTACGACATGCACCGCAGCCTGGCCGCGCTCTACACCTCTGATGCGCGCTTCACCGCGCCTTACGACGAGATCGAGCCCGGAATGTCACAGTACGTGCATGATGCGATCCAGGCGAACGCCGACCGGCATGCGCAATAGAGGCCCCGCTCAGCGTGATCACGTAACCAGAGCTGCGCCCTGATCCGAGGCGGATAGACACGCCGTACTCGCGGTCGCTCACCCGTTGCTGCTGGCTCCGGGGAGCTTCCTGGCAGTAATCCTGCCCCTGGTTCCTGGCAACGCGGACTGCTAGGAGCCGGGGTGAACCATCAGGATGACGAGAGCAAACACCGACGCCAGCGCGGCCGAGGTCAGGTACACCGACAACCTGAGCCAGAGCTCATTCCACAGCTCGGCCCGCACAACATCCTGGCGCGCCAGATCTTGTGCAGCTGAGATGGCTGTTTTCTCGATCTGCTCCAGCTTGGACGCGAACGTAGTCCACAGCGCGGCGGCAAGCAATGACGCCAGGCACGACGCCATGAGGACGGGGGCGCGGTGAGGTATGGAGCTGCCCCCGAAGACCGAGGTGAAGGTGTTGACGCTGTTGGCTAGAAAGATCGCGCCCACGAAGACGCTCAGATTATTCGGAATCCGCTCGCCGATGGCTATAACAATTGACCTGGCCGCTGGCATTAGCTGGCGCTCGTCTCATTGGCCAACGCCCTGATATCCTCGGCCACTTTGGTCTCAGCTCTATCCAGCTCACCGATAGCGACCACACAATCGTTCATAACCTGGATTCCAGAAAATGTCTCCTCAAGGTGTGAGCAGATTATCTTCACTTGGTCTCGAAGCGCTATCCACTTCTCTACCTGATCCTGTGCACGGCGGATTGCCTGACCATGCAGCTTACCCGCATTACGAGCGTATTCCTGCGCCATGACGAGACGCTCCTGGACAGTAGCCTCGACGTGGTCGCGCCAATCTCGGTAGCGCTGCGTAAGCATTGCCTTGCGAACCCCCACTGCCTGCGGCAGTTCGTCCAAGGATTCCGTCAGGCATTTTGATATCACTCGTCGCAGATCGGGCAAGTTGAGCTGGCCCTTGATGAGAATCTCATCAGCGCCATACCGGTCATAGATGTTCGCACGCACGCTTCCGATCGGAGGCCGACCCGTGACAACCACTCGATGCGTGGACGGGTACTCAAGCTTGAGTAGGTCAAGGATTTCGCCACCGAGGCCGTCATCGTCGCGCTCCAGGCTCAAATCCACGAGCGCGAGATCATATGGCGGATTACTCCTAATCAGCGCCAGCGCATCGCCGTACGTGCCGGCCGAGTCCAGCTGATAATCAGGCAGTGCTCGCTGCACTACGCCTATCCACTCGGGATTATCTTCGACGTGCAGGATCCTGGCCAACGTCAATCCTTACCTCGCGGCTGATGCGGCCGTGATGCCGTCACGCCTGATGATCCCTGCGGGGGGATGGCCGTGCCAACGCTCCGCGGGTCTTCCGACCGCTCCTGGTGAAACTCACGCCGGTTGCTTACCTTGAGGCCCAGGACAGCCCCCGCCAGGCCGTGCCCTGTTGACTCGGCAAGGACATTGTCAACTTCATATCGATCGAGAAACATCCCAGTCGACCTGGCCAACCCCAGTTCGGCCCGGCCGCGGTCGGCCGATGCGAAGCAAGCAACCACTGGCTTCCCGATAGCCCGGCTCCAGTAGCTTCCGTGTACTACTCCCGCTGGCTCGTCAAGATCGGCTGCGCGGCCGGTTTGCCGTGGCACTAACGGCACGAACTGGGCCAGCAGTTGCTCCAGGAACCCGTGCAGGCCGGCAATACCGCCCCTGACCCCCGTCGCTCGCAGTATCTGGTCATCCCAGCGCCACGGATCCACTGCACCTCGCAGCGACTCGATAGCGGCCGCACGTGCATCGCCTGTCCGCCGCTCGAACTCTGTCAGCCCTTTTCGCAGTAGCGCTCCCACCCGGTCCGGGCCAATATCCGCCTTCGCCGCAACCTCGACAGCCCCGTAAACCTTGAGTGCGTCGACCGCAATGGGCAGTACATCGCGACCGCTCCGTCCGGTCACCACCACAATGCTGGTGTTATCCCCGGCAGCCCTGATCTTCGCCATGACCCGGAGGCCATCGACATTCTGATCGTCGCCCGCATTCAGCCCGATATCCACGAACGCGACGGCGAACTGCATCTCGTCGATCAGGTCCTGAGCCGCGTCGAGGTCTGCTGCCGTCCGCACCGTCACACCGCCTTCCCTGACTGCCGCTCGGGCGTAGGCAAGGCACCACTCGGTGTTATCTTCGACGATCAGAAGGTTCCTAATGCTCGCCATCGGAGCCTCCGTCCGACTGATTGCTCGACTCGGCATCAGTAGTCCCCCGCTCGTAGGGAATGCGCACCACGAAAGTGGACCCAGCCCCCACGGTGCTCATTACCGTGATCTCGCCGCCAGCACGCCGGACAAAATTCCGGATCCACCACAGGCCCAGGCCGTGGCCCTTCCCTTTGGCGTTCTTCGTCGTGAAGTTAAGCTCGAATATTTTCGGCAGGATCTCCCTCGAAATGCCGACACCTGTGTCCGTGACCGCCAGCTGAACGTACCCGCCAGGCAGATCCGGATGAAAGATCATCGAGGTTGACACAGTCAGGGTTCCGCCATCGGGCATGGCGTCAAGTGCATTCTGCAGCAGATTCTGCGCAACCATCTCGAAGCAATAGAGGGACAACGGCGGAATATCCCGGCTCAACCTCAGGTCTAGTGCGACATTGGGCGGAAACCTCAGTCGCTCGACCTCCGCAGCGACTACAGCGCTGACATCAACGATGCTTCCCTGCTGGCTGAGCAGCTGACTGATCTCTGTCGGCATCTCCAACGCACTGTCCGCGAGCTGGCGCAATGCCTCAAGCGCCTCGGCCAGATTCCCGGGTTCAACCTGGCCATTAGTCCGCAGGTCCTTTTGCAATTCGAGGATACGATATCGCATCACGCCGACTGTGTCGTTCAGGCGATGAATCATATTGGTCGTCTGATCACCAACTGCGACGAGCAGGTTGTCCGCGTTCCGCACTTCTATAGCATCGGTCAGATCAGACCGTAGCTTAGCGAATGCCAGCAGCGCACGAACCTTGTCAGCGAAGCTCTCCAGAATGATCTGCGAAAAGCCCTGAAATGCTTCGGGTTCGGAGCTTTCCAGATTCAGCGCTCCGATTACTGCCTTGTCATCACCCAGGAAGATCGGCACGGCGATCTCGCTCTGAATAGAGACTCGCGAGACTCGCTTGTAGTCGGGCTCCTTGGTCACGTCGCCAATTATCACCGTGCGCTTTTCCCGCACCGCCCGCCCGACGATTGACTCTTTGAGGGGAAGGATCGAGCCCAGCGTCGGACGGATTGGTGCTGTGCACAATTTCCAAGTCATCACCGCGCCGGAATACGATGTCCGCGCTGGTGATCTGCATATGGTCTAGCTTGCGGAGCGCGTCCATGACCCGCTGGAGTGCCGACTGGATGACTTGCTGTGAGTCGGCCGGCGCGAGTATCAGTCTGTCGACGTCGGCAAACAGGTCGTTCCGGTCGAACAGTTGAGAATGCTGCAGCGCGATCGCGACCTGTGCGGCTATTGCCGCGATGGCCGTCTCGTGCAGCGTCGTGAAGGCGTGCACCCGGGTGCTCTCCGCGCACAGCGCCCCGACCATGGTCTCGTGGACAATTAATAGGAGCCGCCAGCAGGCTGAGCATCGGCGCGCCGGCATATCCTTTGATGGGTATATAACTACGACCAGGCGGCGCGCTGTTGACGTCGGGTACGCTCACCGGGCTGTTAGTCATAATGCATTCGCCTGCGAGACATGAGTCAATAGATATTCGCTGCCCAAGTTCGGCATTGTTAGTCGTATATGCTGGCTCGACGAAGCGTCCTCTGCGCAGCAGGATTCCCACGTGATCTGCCTCGAGCAGGACTCTGGTCTGCTGCACTATGAAATCAAAGGTCGTGTTGAGCGGCCGCTCGCTTTCCAGTAGCTGAGTGTCTATGCTGTGCAGCAGCTGGAGCTCGTCTTCGCGTAATGTGATTTCTTTGCGCAACTCATCTAGCAGATGTTTCCAGTGCGCCATTTCGTGAGCCAATCCTCCGAATCACCGCATAGCCTGATCTATAGCTTTGTCTCGGAGCATACCGGATACGACAATCCCCGTGCGCAAGCCCACGGCCTTGGCATTACAGACAGATACTGGTCCAAGGCTGAGGCTGGTGCCGGGCTTCCGCGACTCGGACGTCCGGCCGCGGACCGCATGAGCCGGGGCGGACCGCATGAGCCGAGCCGGGCCTCGGCCGTCTAGAGGACGCCCTTGGTGCTCGGCACCGCGCCGCCCGCGCGCGGATCCGGCGCGGCCGCCGTGCGCAGCGCCCGGCGCGAACGCCTTGAACTGTGCCTCCACGATGTGGTGCGGGTTGCGGCCGCGCAGCACGTCCAGGTGGACGCAGATGCCGGCCGACTGCGCGAGCGACTCGAAGAAATGCCTGGTCAGCGTCGTGTCATAGGTGCCGATCAGCGGCGACATGCCGTCCGGCTCGGTGTGCACGACGTACGGCCGGCCGGACAGGTCGACGGCGGCGCGCACCAGCGTCTCGTCCAGCGGCACGAGCGCGTCGCCGAACCGGCAGATCCCGAGCTTGTCCCCGAGCGCCTCGCGCAGCGCCTGGCCGAGCGCGATCGCCGTGTCTTCCACCGTGTGGTGCGCGTCTACCTCGATGTCGCCGCGCGCCTGCACCGTCAGGTCGATGCGCGGCGTGCCGGCCGAGCTGGGCGAGCATGTGATCGAAGAACGGCACGCCCGTCTCGGCCCGGCCTATCCCGGCGCCGTCCAGGTTCAGCTCGACCAGCACCTGCGTCTCGCCGGTCACCCGCCCGATCGCGCGGCCGACCTGGTCACGGCCGCACCACGGTCACGGCCGCACCACGGGCGCGCCGCCGTCGAGCACGCCGGTCAGTTCGGACCGGAACGTGGCCGTCTCCGCTGCGGTGCCGATGCTCACCCGCAGCCAGTCGGGCGGGCCGGTCTCCCGGATCAGCACGCCGCGGTCGAGCAGCGCCTGCCAGACCGCGTGCCGGTCGGCGAACCGGCCGAACAGCACGAAGTTGGCGTCGGAGTCCGGCGCGGTCAGGCCGAGGCCGCGCAGGTCGCGACGAGCTGGTCGCGCTCGGCGCGGATGGCGGCGACCGAGGAGAGCAGCTCGGCTGAGTGCCGCAGCGCGGCCAGCGCGACCGCCTGGGTGACCGCGGACAGGTGGTAGGGCAGCCGCACCAGCAGCAGCGCGTCGACGACCGCCGGATCCGCCGCCAGGTAGCCGACGCGCGCCCCGGCCATCGCGAACGCCTTGGACATCGTCCGGACCACGACCAGCCGCGGGTAGCGGGGCAGCAAGGCGAGCGCGGTTCCTGCCGGGTCCCTGGCGAACTCGGCGTAGGCCTCGTCGACGACGACCATGCCGGGCGCCGCCGCGCAGACCGCCTCGATCACCGCCAGCGGCGTCGCCGAGCCGGTCGGGTTGTTCGGCGAGGTGAGGAACACCACGTCGGGCTGGTGGCGGCGGACCGCCGTCGGCGGCCTGGCCGGGATCCAGGCTGAAGTCGCTCGTCCGCTCTGCGGCGATCCACCGCGTCGCGGTCGTCTGCGCGATCAGCGGGTGCATCGAGTAGGACGGCTCGAAGCCGAGCGCGCTGCGGCCCGGCCCGCCGAAAGCCTGCAGCAGCTGCTGGATGATCTCGTTCGAGCCGTTGGCCGCCCAGGTGCTGGCGACGGTCAGCCCGTGCCCGAGGTAGCCGGCCAGCGCGGCCCGCAGCGCGACCGCGTCCCGGTCCGGATACCGGTTCAGGCCGGCCGCGCCACGTCGCGCGACCGCCGCCGCGATGTCGGCGGCCAGCGCCGGCGACGGCGGGTACGGGTTCTCGTTGGTGTTCAGCCGGACCGGCACGTCGAGCTGCGGCGCGCCGTAGGGCTGCCGGCCGGCCAGGTCGGCGCGGATCGGCAGGCCGGTCCGGATCGGCGCCGGCCTGGTCGCCGGCCGGTCATCGCCTGGTCCGCGGCCGTCATCGCTGATCCCGGCTGTCCGGCACCCGCACGCGCACCGCCTGCACGTGCGCGGCCAGGTCCTCGGCGCCGCCGAGCGCGTCGATGTGCGGGGCGACGTCGGCGAGCGCCGGCCTGGTCGCACTCCACGAGGTGCACGCACCGCAGGAACGTGAGCACCGACAGGCCGCCGGTGTAGCGGGCGGTGCCGCCGGTCGGCAGCACGTGGTTCGACCCGGCCAGGTAGTCGCCGAGCGACACCGGCGCCCACGGCGCCGACGAAGATGGCGCCCGGCGTTGCGCACCCGGCGGGCCAGGATCGCCGCGTCCGCTGCCTGGATCTCCAGGTGCTCGGGCGCCCAGGCGTCGGCGACCGCCAGCGCGGCGTTCGCGTCGTCGACCATCACGCAGGCCGACTGCCCGGCCAGCGCGGCCTGCACCCGCTCGGCGTGCCGCGCCTGCGCCGCCGCCTTGGCCAGCTCGGTGTCCACCCGGTCGGCCAGCGCCGCGCTGGTGGTGATCAGCAGGCAAGCGGCCAGCGGGTCGTGCTCGGCCTGGGCGACGAGGTCGGCGGCGATGAAGCTGGCGTCGGCGCCGTCGTCGGCGACGATGGCGATCTCGGTCGGGCCGGCCTCGGCGTCGACGGCGACGCGGTCGCGCAGCAGCCGCTTGGCCGCCGCGACGTAGACGTTGCCCGGTCCGGAGATGACGTCGACCGGGGCGCACTCGTCGGTGCCGTAGCCGAGCATGGCGATGGCCTGCGCGCCGCCAGCCGCGTGCACCTCGGTGATGCCGAACAGCGCGCACGCGGCCAGGATCGCCGGGTGCGGCAGGCCGCCGTGCTCGGCCTGCGGCGGCGAGGCGACCGCGATCTCGGCGACGCCGGCGACCTGGGCCGGGATGACGTTCATCAGCACCGACGACGGATAGGCGACCAGCCCGCCTGGTACGTAGACGCCGGCCCGGCGGACCGGCAGGTACCGCTCGGTGACCGTCGATCCGGCCGCGACGGCGGTCCAGGTCTCGGCCGGCAGCTGGGCCTCGTGCACGAGCCTGGCCCGCCGCGCCGCCTCGGTGAGTGCCGCCCGGACGGCCGGATCCAGCGCGGCCAGCGCGGCGGACAGCGCCTCGGCGGGCACCCGCGGTGCTGGCGAGGTCGACGCCGTCGAACTTCTGCGTGTACTCGCGGACCGCCGCGCCGCCGCGGCAGCCGGACATCCTCGCAGACCGGCCGGACCGCGTCCAGAGCCGCGCTGACGTCCAGCGCCGCGCGGGGCAGCATGGCCGCCAGCTCGGCCGGCGGCCATCGCGGCGGGCGCTTGCGGACGACCGCAGCAGCGTCGATTCGGGCTGCAGCACGGCCGGCTTACTCCACGATCTTGCTGATCGGGATCTCCAGGATGTCCCGCCCGCCCGCCGCCTTCAGCGCCGGGATCAGCGTGTTGACGCCGCGCTTGGGCACCACGGCCTCGACGGCGTGCATGTCGCCGCGGGCCAGCGAGGTGATCGTCGGGGAGGACATGGCGGGCAGGATAGCTGGTCACCGCCGCCAGGTCGGCGGCGCTCACGTTGAGCTTCAGCAGCACGCTGCCGCGCGCCCTGATCGCGCCGCGCAGCAGCAGCGCCACGTCCTCCATCGCGTCCCGCTTGGCCGGGTCGGCGTAGGCGTCGTGGTTGGCGATCAGCTCGGTGTAGCTGGTGAGCAGCGTGTCGAGGATGCGCAGGCCGTTGCGGTGCAGCGAGGCGCCGGTCTCGGTGAGGTCCACGATCGCGTCGACGATGTCGGGAACCTTGGCCTCGGTCGCGCCGTAGGACGGGATCACGACCGCCTTGACGCCGTGCTCCTCCAGGTACCGGCGGGTCAGCGCCGGGAACTCGGTCGAGATCCGCACACCGTCTGGCAGGTCGGCGCCGGTCTGCCAGGGCACCGAGGCCGGTACGGCCAGCACGACGCGGACCGGATCTGACGTCGCCTTGGAATACTGCAGCTCGCCGAGCGACGCGACGTCCGCGCCGGTCTCGGTGATCCAGTCCCGGCCGGTGATGCCGAAATCGAACAGGCCCTGCTCGACGTAGGACGGGATCTCCTGCGGCCGCAGGAACCGGACCCGCTCGATCCGCGGGTCGTCGATGGTGGCGTGATAGTCGCGGTCCGACGAGCGCCGCACCGTCAGGTCGGCAGCATCGAACAGGTCGAGGGTGGCGCGCTCAAGCGAGCCCTTCGGTAGCACCAGCGAAAGCATGGTCCGGCTGCCCTTCGTGCGGCCTCGTGGGTCGGCATGCACGATTTTACCGTGATCGGCTCCCCCTGCTCAGGACCAGCCACAGCAAGGTCGTGCCACTGGCCACCGCCGCGATGCGCACAGCCGTCTCGTCGACGCCGGTCACCGTCCTGACCAGCGATTCGCGCTGGTCACGGAGCAGGCTGAGCAGCGTCTCCCATTCGTCACCGCAGAGACGCCGTGGTTTCAAATCAGCCATGGCGCGGCGTTTCTGCCTTTCCCTGCCAGTCCGTTCGGTTCCCTGTACGATCCGGCCATGAACCCTCTATCGGGCGTGATTGGCGATGCCTGGAAGGTGTACCGGGCGCATGCCGGCCATCTCCTGGCAGTCGCGTTTGTCATCTATCTGGCCGCTGCGATCGTGTCAGCTCTGCTTGCCTGGGCACTCGGTGCCTTCGGCGTCGTGCTCGGCATCCTGGTGCTGCTGTTCGCTAGCTTCTTGCTGCAGGCATCGCTGGTCAAGGCCGTGCAGGACGTCGTACAAGACGGCCGGGCTGACCTGTCGATCAGCCAGACCATGCAGTCGGTACTGCCGAACCTCGGTGCCGTGGCGGTGGCGTCGATCCTGGCCGGGATCGCGATCTGGATCGGGCTGCTGCTGATCATCGTGCCCGGCCTGTACCTGATCACGATCTGGGCGGTGATCATGCCGGTCCTGGTCATCGAGCAGACCGGGGCTATCGCGGCGTTCGGGCGCAGCCAGCAACTCGTCCGGGGTAACGGCTGGAACGTCTTCGGCACGCTGGTGGTCGTATTCCTGATCCTGATCGCAGCCTCCATCGTGATCGGCCTGGTACTCGTTGCCCTACCGGCCGGCTGGCGCAACGGCATCAGCAACGTGGTCTCGGGAACCTTGGTCGCGCCCTTCATCGCGGTCGTCGTGACCCTGATGTACTACCGGCTCACCGGGGCGGCTGGCAGCCCGCAGGGTAGCGCCGCGGGCGGCTCGTCGAGCGCGGGCGGATACGGCGCAGCCTGACCTGAGCTCGCCAGCGCGACTGTTTGCGGGTGCCCGGCTGCGGCCGGGCACCCGCGTTGTTCTGGCGTCGGGTGGCCCGCCTCGATCAGTACTGATCAGGTCAGCATCCACTTCTCGGGCACGGTCGACGGGAGCTCGGCGGAGTCGGCCAGCCGCAGCTTGCGGCGGGCCCGTTCGTAGAACGTGGTGCGACCGAGCCGGACGACATGCGCAGCACCGGCACGGGGCCGCAAGTCAACGTAGTCGCCGGGAGCACATGCGCGGAGACCTGACCGTCGACCTCGACGGCGAGCCGGCCGCTGGACGGCAGGAGTTCCAGGCCCAGGCTGTCGTGGATCGACAGCACCAGCCCGCGGTTATACGCCGAGTGCGGCGCCGCCGGCGTGACGAGCAGCGCCTCGACCGCGGGGCTGACAATGGGGCCGCCCGCGGAGAAGCTGTAGGCGGTGGACCCCGTGGGTGTCGCGACCACGACGGCATCGGCGGCGTAACTGACGAACGGATGGCCAGCCGCGCGGACGAGGATCGCGGCAACCGGCTCGCCGGGGAAGCGCACGAGCGCGACGTCATTGAAGGCCGTGTGCACCTGGCCGTCGATGACGGCATCGACCGCGAGCCGCGGCTCCACCGTGTACTCGTGATCATCGATGGCGGTCAGCGCGCCGGCCAGGTCCGGCACGTCGACCTCGGCGAGGAAACCCAGCTTGCCAAGGTTCACCCCGAGCACCAGGGCGGCCTGCTGGTCGGCCAGCCTCATGGCTCGCAGCATCGTGCCGTCACCGCCGAGGCTGACTAGCAGGTCAGCGCGCTGGGCAAGTTCCTCTGTCGGGACCGAGACGGCCGCGCAATTCAGCCTGCTGATCTCCGATTCGATGCCGAGGACCTGAATGCGCCTGCGGGCGGCCCAGTCGAGGACCGCGGTCACGGCCTCGCTGGAGTCACGCTCGGGGTGCAGCACCACGCCAACCGTGTGCATCTGGCGCTCCTCCTGTTCTGCCAGTCGGGTGCTGCCCACGGGCCGCTGGCAGGGCAGGCACAGCTGCGGGCGGAGCACTACAGTGACGTTGCGATGAGCTATGCCACTGATCCGAGAGTAGACGCCTACATAGCGGCAGCTACCGGACTGGCAGCAGGACATCTGCCGCCAGGTCCGCGACCTGGTACATGCGGCCGACCCGGAGGTCGCCGAGACCATCAAGCGACGAAGCAGCCATATTTCGTCCTCGATGGCAAATCTGCGCGCTGCTCGCGGCTCGCGATCACGTGAACGTATTCCTGTATGACGGCGCCATCGTGGCGGACCCGCACGGCATCATCACTGGCGGCCACGACAACAAGACCGCCAGGACAGTCGCGGTCCGGCGCGGGCGAGGCCATCAACGGGCCGGCGCTGACCGAGATGTTCCGGCAGATCATCGCCAACAACCGGGCTGGCGGCTGGCGTGCCGTCAAGGGCCGCGGCTAGCCCGGCTCCGCCGGAGCTGCCGGGCTGCTCTAGCGGGCCTGGCGCGAAGCTGGCCCCTGGCGGAAGCGGCGGGGCAGTCATCTTAAGCTGCTTGGACGACTCGGGCAGGACTCGCAGGGTGACTGGCCGGCGACCGTAGGTGTCAGCGGAAGGTGAGGGAGATGGCCGAAGCTGCTGACGTCCTGGTGGTCGGGCGCTGGCCTGGCCGGGCTGATCGCCGCGCGCGACCTGGCGGCCGCCGGACGTTCCGTGCTCGTGCTCGAGGCCAGGGACCGCGTCGGCGGGCGGGTCGTCAACCAGGACATCGGCGCGGCAAGATCGTCGAGATGGGCGGCCAGTGGGCCGGCCCGACCCAGGACAGGCTGCTGGCCCTCGCGCGGAGCTGGACGTCGCCACGTTCCCGACGTACGACACGGGCAAGAAGGTGCTGCACTTCAACGGCAAGCGCGGCACCTACAGCGGCACGATCCCGCGCATCAACCCGCTGGTCCTGGCTGACATCGGCCAGGCACAGGCTCGGCTCGAAGCCATGGCCAGGAAGGTGCCGACCGACGCGCCGTGGACGGCGGCCAACGCCGAGAAGCTGGACGGCCAGACCTTCGAGACCTGGGCTCGCCGCAACACGGCGAGCAGGAGCGCGCGGACCTTGCTGGCCCTCGGCGCCGAGGCGGTGTTCGCCGCCGAGCCGGGCGACCTGTCCATGCTGCACGTGCTGTTCTACTCGCACTCAGGCGGCTCGTTCCAGCGGCTCATCGACACGACCGGCGGCGCGCAGCAGGACCGGTTCGTCGGCGGCTCGGCCGTGCTGCCCGAGCGGCTGGCAGCACAGCTGGGCGACGTCATCAGGCTCGGGTCGCCGGTGGGCCGCATCGAGGTCAGCGGCGACAAGGTCACTGCGACGACCGCGGCCGGCCAGTTCGAGGCGCGGCAGATCATCGTGACCACGCCGCCGCTGCTGGCCGGCCGGATCGAGTACGAGCCCGCGCTGCCGCACTGGCGCGAGCAGCTCACCCAGCGCACGCCCATGGGCTCGGTGATCAAGTGCCAGGTCATCTACGACGAGCCGTTCTGGCGCAAGGAAGGCCTGTGCGGTCAGGCCACCGGTGACGGCGAGGGCTCGCGTGTGGTCTTCGACAACTCCCCGCCGGACGGGTCGCCCGGCATCCTGCTTGCTTTCCTCGAAGGTGACGAGGCTCGCCGCCTTGGTCGTCAGCCGGAGGAGGTCCGGCGCGGCGCCGTGATCGATTCGCTGGTCCGGTATTTCGGCCCGCGGGCCGGCAAGCCCGGCTGACTACCTGGAGCTCGACTGGCAGCAGGAGCGGTTCAGCGGCGGCTGCTACGGCACGCTGTTCGGTCCCAACGTGTGGACGCGGTACGGGCACGCGCTGCGCACCCCGATCGGCCCCATCCACTGGGCCGGTACCGAGACAGCCACAGTCTGGGCCGGTTACATGGATGGCGCGGTGCGGTCCGGCCACCGGGCGGCCGCGGACGTCTTGGAACGGTCTCGCCTCGCCAGCCAGGCCGCAGAGGCAGGCGCCTGCGCCGGCGGACGGCGCACCAGGAATGCGGACGCGGCAGCGGCGAGCCCGGCGGCAGCGATGACGTACCAGGCATGCCGGAACGCGATCAGCTCAGCAGCCGCCCCGTGCGGGCTCCCGAGCACCGCCACGAGCATCGCCACCCCCACCGCGAATCCGACCTGGCGCAGCATGTTGACCACTCCCGAGCCGGTGGCGAACGACGATGGCGGCAGCGAAGCGGCCGCAGTCGACATCAGCGCCGGCAGCGTCAGGCCTACGCCGATGCCGGTGATGATCATGCCAGGCAGAATCTCCAGGTAGTTCGGGCTGCAGCTGGACGACCGCCGCCCACCAGCCGATCCCCGCCGCGAATACGGTGGCGCCTGCCCCGATCACCACCGCCGGCCCGTACCTGGATAGCAGGCGCCCGGTCACCAGGAAGCTGAAGATCGGCACCATGATCGGACCCGGCGCTACGCCCAGGCCGGTGCGCAGCGCTGACCAGCCCCACACCTCCTGCATCCAGAGCACGATGGACAGCAGCATGGCCCCGAACGAGACGGAGAACAGCAGCATGGCCACGGACGCGCCGGAAAACGTGCGCACCCGGAACAGGCTCGGTTCGATCAGCGGGTTGTGATGGCGCAGGCAGCGCCACGCGAAGAGGCCTAGTACCAGCACCGAGGCGGCTAGCACCGCGACAGTCGCTGGCGGAGGTCCAGCCCCAGTCACCGCCGCGCACCAGGCCGAGGGTGAGCCCGCCGACACCGCCGGTGACCAGGAGCGCCGACAGCGCGTCGGGCCGCGGACCGGCATGGCCGGGCACGTCGGGCAGCCGCCGCCAGCCGATGGCCAGTGCAGCCAGGCCGATAGGGACGTTGACGAAGAACACCCAGCGCCAGCTCGCCGCGACCAGCAGGCCGCCCGCTACCGGGCCGAGTGCCGCGGCCATGCCGCCGGCCGCTGTCCAGGCGCGCACCGCGCCGCCGCGACGCTCGGCCGGGTAGCTGGCTAGCACCAGGCCCAGCGAAGTCGGCGTCAGCAGGGCAGCACCAGCGGCCTGCACCAGCCGGAAGGCGATCAGCATCGGAACGCTGACTGCCGCTCCGCATGCCGCCGATCCCGCCGTGAAGATGGCGACGCCGAGCAGGAATCCGCTCTTGCGGTTGTGCTGATCGGCCAGCCGCCCGAACAGCACAAGCAGCGCGGCGTAGATGATCGCGTAGCCGTTCAGCACCCAGGACAGCGTGCCAAGGCTGGGCTCGTGCAGGTCCACTGCGATCTGCGGCAGTGCCACGTTGACGATAAACAGGTCCAGGCTGGCCATCACCACGCCCGCGGACACGATGACGAGGATCTGGCGTGGCCGGACAGTCCGGGATGTGCCCGCGCCAGGCTGGACGGACGCCTGACTGGATTGCTGGCTTAGTGAACCCATAGCCAGACGATACGCTGCTAGCTGAGCCTTGCACAAGTCAGATAAGCTAGCCGTATGGAAAAGGCCGTCGCCGCGAGCTCGCCGTCCGTCTCCGCTGCACCGGTGACACTGCCCCCGCCCGCCGATCACACGGTACGGCTATCCGGTGCGCTGTCGCCCCGCGGCAGCTGGCGTGCCACCAACTGCTCGATGGCCCGAGCCCTCGACGTGATCAGCAGCCGGTCGGCACTGCTGATCCTGCGCGAGGCGTTTTACGGCGCTACCAAGTTCGACGAGTTCGCCGAGCGGGTCGGCATCAGCGAACCGGTTGCCGCGGCGAGGCTGCGTGAGCTGGTGGCGGATGGACTACTCGAGCGTGAGCCGTACCAGCAGCCGGGCCAGCGGACCCGGATGGGGTACCGGCTCACTGCCAAGGGTGCCGAGCTGCTGCCCGTTCTCGTCGGGCTGATGCAATGGGGCGACCGGTGGCTGGCACCGCACGGGGCGCCCGTGGTCTTGCAGCACTCCGGTTGCGGCGAGCCGGTTCGTGCCGAGCTACGGTGCGCCGCGGGACATCCGGCGGGTTCCGGCGAGCTAGACCTGGTCGTCGGACCTGGCCGCCAGCGGCACTGACCGGTCGTCCGACCTGACGGGCGGCAGCACTCGCCGGATGCCGGACCTGACCGCAGCTGGCTACTCAGTCCGTCACGCGCCGCGTCAGCAGGCGCCGGACGTCGCCGGATAGTCGCGCTCAGCCGGGGTACGACACCGGCATCATGAACGCGGACAACGAGCACGGCGCAGCCAGCAGCACCGGCCGGACAGCCGACCGCGGGTCGCTGCTGAGCCGGCCTGCGCAACTACTGCACGCTACCGACAGGCTCCAGCAGCAGCGCCCTCCCCTCGCCATCGCGGTGGCGACCTGGAAGAAATTCAGCGACGATCAGGCCGGCAACCTGGCCGCGCTGATCGCCTACTACGCGTTCGCCTCCATCTTCCCGCTGCTGCTGGTGTTCGTGACCGTTCTCGACCTGGTCATCAGGAACAACGAGAAACTGCGCATGCAACTGCTGCACTCTGCGTTCGGTCAGTACCCGGTCATCGGCCAGCAGCTGGAGGCGAACGTGCATGGCCTCAGCGGCACCGGTCCCGCCCTGGTCATCGGTCTGGTGCTGACGCTGTACGGCGCCCGCGGCATCGCCGTGGCGATCCAGAACGCGTTCAACACGGTCTGGGGCGTGCCGCAGTTCCGGCGGCCGCGCTTCCCCAAGGTCGCTGCTGCGCAGTCTCGGGCTGATCACGGTGATAGGACCGGGAGAGATCATCACGATCACGCTGTCCAGCGTCGCGGGCGGCACCGGGAACCTGAGCGGCATCTGGTCCCGGCTCGCGGCAATCGCCGTCTCGCTGCTGCTCAACATCGGGCTGTTCTGGCTTGGCTTCCGGATCGCCACGTCCGCTGAGGTGGCCACCCGCGACTTGCGGCTGAGCGCGATCCTGGCCGCCATCGGCTGGCAGGTACTGCAGCTGATCGGCGGCTACCTGGTCGGGCACCAGCTCAAGACGCACTCCGTCTACGGCGTGTTCGGAGTCGTGCTGGGCCTGCTCGCCTGGTTCTACCTGCAAGCGCAGCTCACGCTGTACGCAGCTGAGCTCAACGTGGTCAGGGTGCGGAAGCTGTGGCCGCGCAGCTTTGCTCCGCCACCGCTCATCCAGGCCGACCTGGACGCCTATCAGCTGCAGGCGACGGCCATCCTGCGCAGACCGGAGCTGGAGATCGAGGTGCGCGAGACGACACCGGCTGCTTCGCGGGCTGGCCCGCCCGCACCGCAGTAGGCTGCCGGTGGCCGGTTCCCGCGACGCCGCCTTCACCTCGGACCTGTCTGCGCAGGACTTCTTCCGGCTGCTCGCGGCCGGGGCCGTGCCGGTCGCGTTCGTCCTGGGAACCTGCGTGTACCACATCGCGCATCAGGGCGTGATGCAGTCGCTGCGCCAGACTGGCCAGAACCAGGAGATGGTGCAGTTCACGCAGGGCGTCTATCAAGCCCGCGAACTGGCGCTCACGCGCATGCAGGCCGAGGCCGAGCAGTGCCAGTCATCCGGCATCGTCGGAGTGACCGTCGAGGTGAAGAATCACGTCTGGGGAGAGCACGCTACCGAATTCCTGGCCACCGGCACCGCGGTGCGCAGGCTCGCGGACGAGCACAGGCTGCCGGAGACCTCGCCGAAGCCAACCTTCACCCTCGGCCTGGACAATTAGCACGGCAACCGCACCTAGCCGTCAGCTGGTGCTGCGCCGGCTGAGCTCGTGGGCGCTTCTGCATGCTCGGACCGTCCGACTGGCTTGACGGGGATCAGCCCGGTACGGCGGTCGGTGGAGGGCTCCCCGTGAGAAGGGCCTGCCGCACGGATCTACCGGGGCGACCGCGACCCCGGCGACGGCTCACGCCACGGGGACGGCTCTAGCGACGGCGCTCCGACAGCGCAGCACGTCGTTGCCTCCGGTGCCGAGACTGCCCGGCCGCCGGGCCGCAGTACGTCGTTATCGACCAGGACCGCGGCTAGCACTGCGGCGATCAGCAGCACCCCGGCGCACCCGGCGGTGGCCAGATCGAACCCGCTAGAGAACTCGGCGGGCTGGTGGTAGCTCGCTGCTCCGAGTCCGACAGCAGCAGGCAGCGCCGCCACGGCCACCAGGCCGGCGGCGCGCGCGACCGCGTTGTTCACCCCGCTGGCCACTCCGGCATGCCGGACGTCTGCGCTCGCCAGCACTGTCGCCGTCAGCGGCGCGACTGTCATCGACAGGCCGAGGCCGAAGATGCCGACGGCCGGGAGCACATCGGTCAGGTAGCTCGCCTGCACTCCGATCCGGGACATGAGCGCCATGCCAACGGCGCATCCGGTGATCCCTGCGGTCAGCAGCCAGCGCGGCCCGATCCGCTGAGCCAGGCTCCCGGCTCGCGCTGACAGGCTCAGCATCAGCAGCGTCACCGGCAGCAGCGCCGCGCCGGCTTCTAGCGGCGAGTAGCCGGACACGACCTGAAGCTGGAGTACCAGCAGGAAGAGCAGCCCGCCGAACGCGCCGTAGACCAGGAAGGTGATCAGGTTGATCGCACTGAACTGCCGGGAGGCGAAGACGTCCAGCGGCAGCATGGGCGGCACCCGTTCCGGCGCAGCCGTCCGCCGCCGCTCGAGCAGGATGAACGCGATCCCGGCGGCGACTCCGGCCACGGCAGCGGCTATGACTGCCAGGCTGCCGGCCCGCTCGGGAGCCTCGATCAGTGCATAGGTGATGCCACCCAGCGCGATCGCAGCGAGCGCCGCGCCGGCCACGTCGAATCTGCCGCGCGCAGACGGGTCTCTGGTCTCCGGCACATGTTTCGTGGCCACCACCACTACCGCGGCGGCCACGGGCAAGTTCAGCAGGAACACCCAGCGCCAGCCCGCCGTCTGCACCAGCCACCCGCCCAGCACCGGACCGACTGCGGCGGCGACTCCGCCCAGGCCGGACCAGGCCCCCACCGCCCGCGGCCGGTCGTCGGGCGCGAAGGAGGCCTGGATGATGGCAAGCGAGCCAGGCGTGAGCAGCGCGCCACCGACGCCCTGAAGCACCCGGGCGCCGATCAGGACGCCGATGCTAGGCGCGAGCCCGCAGAGCGCCGATGCCAGCGCGAACCAGATGACGCCGATCAGGAAGACCCGGCGCCGACCGGCTCGGTCACCGAGTGACCCGCCGAGCAGTATCAGCCCGGCCAGCGTCAGCGTGTAGGCGGTAACGGTCCACTGCAGCCCGGCCAGAGACGCGCTGAGGTTGCGGCCGATGGTCGGCAGCGCGACGTTGACCACCGTCGAGTCGAGCATGACCATGCTCGATCCGAGCACCGTCGCGAGCAGCACCCAGCGCCCTGACGTGCTGCGCAGGCGCAGATGAGCAGACTGCACTGGCGCATCGACGTGGCTCACCTGGCGATCGTCTCACTGGCGGCCAGCCGGGCCAAACCCGCACAGTCGGTGGCTGGCGCGGCCGGGTTCACGACCGGCCACCGGACCGGCCAGCCGCCGGGTCAGGTTGCCGGCGGAGGTTCTCCTGGTCCGGCTGGCTGTGCCGCACCAGCCGCATCAGCCGGATCAGCCGGATCAGCCCGGGCCGTGACCGGGCCGGAACCCGCAGCTGGCATCGTCGCCGCAGCGGCGCCCTGCCCGGATGGCCGCAGCTGCTCATCGGCTGCCGAGTGCGTGACGACAGGCTCGCCGCGCATCCTGGCGATCAGCGGGCTCGGTCCGGCGCCTGCCGGGACCTGATGGAACAGCAGGTAAATCCCGGCTGCGAGCAAGGCACCCACGAGCGGCGCCAGCAGGAACAACCACACCTGGCTCAGCGCGATCCCGCCGGCGATCAGGGCCGGCCCGAGGCTGCGCGCCGGGTTGATAGACGCACCGTCGATCGGGACCGCCGTGAGGTTGGCCAGGCCAAGCGTCAGGCCGATGACAATGCCAGAGACCGCGGCACTGGCCTCCTTGCGAGTCGCGCTCAGCACGACGAGCACGAAGATGGCAGTCAGGATGACCTCGGTAAGGAAGGCGCCGCCACCCGACATATGCAGCAGCGACTGGCTGCCGTACCCGTTGGCGCCCAGGCCGTTCCTGCCTTTGGAGTACAGCGGCGAGCTGTGCAGGACCCACAGCAGCAGCAGGGCGCCGATAATGCCGCCGACCAGCTGTGCGATCACATAGCCGACTGCATCGAGGGCGTGGATGCTCTTTGTCAGGTATGCCCCGAGAGTGACAGCGGGGTTGACGTGACAGCCCGATATCGGGCCGATCATCGCGACCAGGCCGATGACAACCAGCCCGAACGCGAGGGCAACCGCCACGGCACCTGCCGCAACGCTGGCACCGTAACCGCGGAATCCTGTCGGCCCGCCGAACATCACTGTCGCCACGCCGGCACCGACGAACACCAGGATCATGGTGCCGAGGAACTCAGCCGTGCATTTCCGGGCTAGCTGCGCATCTACCCCGATAGTGCGACCTGCCCGCGGATTTGCCTGCTCAGCCGTGGATCTGACCGCCATCGTCCACCCCCCCAAGGTGCGACGTTCCGGAACTGCGCTGTCCCCGTCCTCCCTTGCGCTGCGGATTCAGAGCATTACTACTGGTGATGATAGCGAGCCGCCCGTCCGGCCCCCGGTAGCGCGGGTCAGCCGCGCCCGCGTCACCCGGCAGGGCTCAGCTGCGTCCTAGAGATCCGGCCAGCAGTGCGCAGGCTGGTTCGTCGCGCTCCGCTCGATGTAGCCCTGAGTCATCCGGCGAAGTGCGCGGCGGCGGTCGGCATGCCCGCACTCGAGCTTGCGGACCGTATCCACCTGCCACGTCGCGCCCGTCCGGCCGGTCAGGCAGCGCCGCTCGATGATGCCAAGCATCCTGTCGGCGTCGGCGGCGTTGACGCCCCACTGCCGCAGTCCCTCCCAGGCCTGCGGCAGCAGCCGCCGCAGGGTCAGCTCAGTCACTGGCGCCTCGCCGACGCCTGGCCAGTAGACCCGTGCGTCAATGCCGTGCCTGGCACCCTCGACCAGGTTGTCCGCAGCAGCAGCGAACGACATCTGCGTCCAGACCGGGCGCTCGGTCTCCGCAAGCGCCCGCACGATGCCGTAGTAGAACGCCGCATTCGCGATCACGTCGGCCACCGTCGGGCCAGCCGGCAGTACCCGGTTCTCGACCCGCAAGTGCGGCCGGCCGTCTACCACCGCATAGACCGGACGGTTCCATCGGTAAACGGTGCCGTTGTGCAGCGTCAGCTCGGCCAGCTGGGGAGCCTCGCCGCTGTCGAGCGCAGCCGCCGGGTCCTCGTCCTCGCGGAGCGGGAGCAGCGCCGGGAAATACCGCAGGTTCTCCTCGAACAGGTCGAAGACGGAGGTGATCCACCGCTCGCCGAACCAGACCCGCGGACGCACGCCCTGCTGCTTGAGTTCCTCCGGTCTGGTATCGGTGACCTGCTCGAAGAGCGGGATCCTGGTCTCGCGCCAGAGCTCTCGACCGAACAGGAACGGGGAGTTGGCCCCGAGCGCCACCTGAATGCCGGCGACTGCCTGAGCGGCATTCCAGTAGCTGCCAAACGCCTCCGGACTTACCTGGAGGTGGAATTGCGCGCTCGTGCAAGCTGCCTCCGGCACGATCGTGTCCACATGCGTGAGCAGCCGCTCCGGGCCGTCGATGCAGATCCGCATGTCCTCGCCGCGTGCCGCGATCATCTGATCGTTCAGCAGCTGGTATCGCGGGTTCGCAGACATGGCCTCGGCGGTCACGTCGGCCTGCCGCAACGTGGGCAGGATGCCGATCATCACCAGCCGGGTCCCGCTGCCGAGCGCCCGGCCCGCCGCATGTGCGAGCTTGGCCCGCACGGCTTCCTCCAGTGCACCGAGCGCATCCCCGGTCAGCTGCCGCGGCGGTACATTAACCTCCAGGTTGAACCGGCCGAGCTCGCTCGCCCAGCTCGGATCGCCGATGGCATCGAGCACGGCGGTGTTGGTCATGGCTGGCGTTCCGGTGGAATCGACCAGGTTCAGTTCTATCTCCAGGCCCACCTGGCGCGGCTCAGTGTCGAATCTCGACTCCCTCAGCATCCGGGCGAATACGTCGAGACATTGCCGCACCTTCTCCCGGTAGGCGCGCCGGTCCTGCTGACTGACGGTCATGGCTGGGACATCCCGGCCCATGTGACTCCTCCAACACCAGCAGCTGGGCGTGGGACTCGGTTCCACATTCGCACGGAACGAAGCGCCTGACCAGGTCAGAACCGGTCGGTATCGTCAGAGCGTCCCGCTGGGCCAACCACCAGCCTCAGCACTCACCCCCGTCCCGCGAGCTCGCGGCGGTCCCTCGCTAGCCCCAGGCCGCCGCGGTGTAGCCGCTCGTCAGCTTGCTGGGCGTGCTGCCATCGTGCGATACGTACAAGTCACGACCGGCCAGGTACAGCAGCCACTGACCGTCTGCGCTGACATCGAGACTGGTGTGGTCGAGGTTGGGATACCCGATCGCGACCTGATGCACCAGGGTGCCCGCGGCATCGACCTCCCACATCAGCCGCGAGGTGTTGTGAACCGGGATACCGGCACAGCATGCGCGGCTGACAAACAGGTCCCCGTTGGGCAGGTACACCGCCTCGCGCAGGTAGCTGCGGCCCGGAGTCGGTGCGCCGGTGGCAGGCAGCGAACTGGTACCGGGTCCGGTCAGGTAGTAGCGGGCTTGCGAAGTGTCCAGGATCACCACGTTCCAGCCTTCGTTGTCCTGAATCGCGGCAATGGACACCGCAAGGTGGACGCCATCGGCTGACCAGGACAGATGCGAGATCGGAGCCGGCAGCCCGGTGCTCTGGCTGGCCGGTTCCATCGGGTAGGTGACAGCGGTGCCGGTGCTCAGCGTCCTGATCTCCAGGTGGTACAACCCGACCAGGTCAGCAGTGCTTGGCACGCAGCCGGGGGATAGATCCGGTTCGCTGGCGTAGGCCAGCTTCGTGCCGTCCCGGCTGACCGCGGGCAGGCTGCCCTGGGCAAACTGTGCTACCGCACCGCCGGACACTGGTACGCCCTCCACTTCGCTCGAGCAGCCTTGCTGGACCGCGAAGTACACCATGCCGGTCGAGGACACCGATACCTGATCGCCCAGCACGTGCCGGGCTACCAGTGTCCGCGTCACCGCGCCCGTCGCCGGGTTCAGCGTCACCAGCGCGCCCGCCGCGGTCACCGCCACCATGGCGGGCGGGACGGCGGCGGCACTGGCCGCTGCCGACGACGACGCCGGGGCGGTCGCGGTCTGGGTCACTGTTACTGCCGGGCCTGGCGATCCATTGCCGCACGCCGCCACCACTAGGGCGGGAAGGGTGGCACCGAGCACCAGCCGGGCACGTCGCGCAAGTCCGGGAGACGGCATTTTTCTCTCCGTAACTGGTCACCAGCAGCCGCAATGAGCCGCGGATGACGATGGTGGCAGTGCCGCGCCGTGCCGGGCAAGAGCCGCCGGCAATTGTTGGCAAGCTGTAAGCCGCGGGCCTAGCCAGCCATGGCGGCGGCCATCCGGTCCACCGCGTCGGCAATCAACTCGGGCGCGGTGCCGATATTCAGCCGCGCGAAGCCCCGGCCCTGACTGCCGAAGTCGGGTCCTGGCGAGAGCGCGACCTTGCCGCGGTCCAGGAACATCGCGGCCGGATCTTCGCCGGCGCCAAGCTCCCGGCAGTCAAGCCAGGCCAGGAAGCTGGCCTGCGGCGGCCGGTAGCCGACCGCCGGCAGGCGATCAGCCAGCAGCGTGCTCAGCAGCCGGGTGTTGGCATCGATCTGCGCGACTGCGGCGTCCAGCCACGGCCGGGCGTGCCGCAGCGCCACCACGGTCGCGTGCACGCCGAGGTGGGAGGCGAGCAGCGCCTCCCATCGCTGCTGCAGGATGGCCGCTGCTGCCGCGTCGCCGGCCACCGCGATGCCGCACTTCAGGCCCGGGATATTCCAGCCTTTGGAGGCGGAGGAGAAGACAACAGCCTGCCGCGCCGACGGGTGGTCGAGGGTGTGGAACGGTACGTGCAGCGCCCCCGGCAGCACCAGCGGCGCATGGATCTCGTCCACCAGCAGCGGCACGCCGCGCCGCTCGCACAGGTCGGCGACCGTGGTCAGGTCTTCGCGGGACCAGACACGGCCGAGCGGGTTATGCGGATTGCAGAGCAGGTATGCCCCGGTGCCCGGCTGCGTCAGGGCGCGATCGATGGCCTCGGCATCAAGGTGATAGCCGCCGTCCGCGTCGCGCCGCAGCGGAGCCTCGACGATCCGCCTGCCCGCTAGCTCGAGACGGAAGAAGAACGGCGCGTACACCGGCGGGTTGATCACGACGCCAGCGCCGGGCTCAGTGATCGCCTGAATAACCTCGGCGATGCCGGTCATCACATCCGGCACCGGAAAGATCAGGTCAGGATCGGGCGCCCAGCCGAGCCGGTCCGCCGCGAACTCGGCAAATGCCTCCCCGAGCTCGCCCCGGTGCGGGTAACCGAGGTCACCGGCATCGAGCAGAGCCCGGATCACATCCTTGATCTCCGCCGCCGGATCGAAGTCCATCTCGGCGACGAAGGCCGGCAGCACGTCGGCAGGATAGGTCCGCCATTTGAAGCTCGTTCGCTTGCGCAGGCTGGCGAGCGAGCAATCGCCAAGAATCGCGTCCATCATGCGGATGTTAGCGCGCATTTGCCGGCTGCGGCGGCGCAGAGCGGCCTGGCGCGTGCTCCGATATTACGATCTGGTATTATCTGATCTCGTGGTAACTAGTGACGACGGCGTGGTCAGGGCCTTGCACCAGGCGACACACGTGACCTTGCAGGTGCTTGCGGCCAGCCTCGCGCAGCTCGGCCTGACCGGGTCCGAGCAGAACGTGCTGCTCGTGCTCGCAGACCGGCAGCCGCGCGCGGTCGGCCAGCTGGCCGCGGCGACGGGCACCAGACCGACGACACTGACCAGCGTGCTTGACCGGCTCGAGCACAAGGGCCTGCTCGTACGCGAGCTGGACCGGGCTGACCGCAGGTCGTTCCGGATCGAACTGACCGCGACCGGACGCCGCACCGCGACCGCGGTTCAGGCGGCTGTCCGCGAGCTAGAGCAGGCCGCACTGGCGTCGGTCAGCGCGGGCCAGATAGCCGGATTCCGCGCCGTCGCCCGTGCCCTGACGGAGGTGCATCTATGAACGACAGCGCGGCCGCGGACCACCCTGGCCAGGCCAGCGAGATTCCCGGCGAACTCGCCCGGATGCTGAGCCAGATCGTGCCGCCGGCCGGCGGCTTCGGTCACCGCCAGCACGTTCACCTGGCGTACCTCGCCGTGCGCGAGCACGGCACCGCCGCGGCGGTCGGGCAGATCAGCGAGTGGATCCGGTACCTCGCGGCGCAGGAGAAGGTCCCGCAGAAATACAACGCGACCATAACGCGCGCCTGGACCGAGATTGTCGGCTATCACGTCGAGGCCGACCAAGCAGCCGGGCAGGCTGGCGATTTCGCTGACTTTGCCGGCCGGCATCCGGCGCTGCTGGACAAGCGGCTGCTCAGCCGCCACTACAGCGCCGCAGTTCTCGCCCGCCCGGCGGCGCGGGCCGGCTGGATCGAGCCGGACCTGGCCCCGTTCCCCTGGTCATAGGCAACGACCTCAGCCCGTCCCGGCCAGCGCGCTCAGGTCGCCGGTCAGGTAGCGATCGATGGTCGGCCCGATGGCCGCGGCAAGCTGATCGGCGCTGGCCGCAGCGACCGGGCCGAACTGGAGCACGTAGCGCGCCATGGCGAGGCCCAGCATCTGGGAGCCGATCAGCGAGGCGCGGAACGGGGCCGACGCCGGGTCCGTGCCGCTCACTGCGCTCGCCACCGGCTGGAGGATCGCCTCGGTGACGAACTCGCGGAGCATGGCAGCGGCCCGGTCGCTCGTCAGCGCCGACCGGAGCATCGCCTGGAACGAGCCGCGTGCCTCGGTGCTCTCCCACAGGGCAAGTGCGGACCTGACCAGATGCGTGCCGAGCGATTCGCCTGGCCTCCGCGTCCGCGCAGCGCAGCGGTGATGACCTCGCTCGGCACGAACGGCAACTGCATGGCCGCCGCGAATAGCCGCTCCTTAGTGCCGTAATAGTGATGCACGAGCGCGGGGTCGACGCCTGCCGCGGCGGCGATCGCACGGATCGTCGCGCCGTCGTAGCCGTTCTCGGCGAACTGGCTGCGCGCTGCGTCGAGGATCGCCTCGCGGGTGCCGCTGTCCCCGGCGCGCCGGCCAGTCCGGCTGGATCGGGTCATGCCGGCACCGCTCGCCGTGACGTGCCATCCCCGGCCGGGTGCAGGGCAAGCTCGAAGAATCTCTCTTCCAGCGACGCTGGTGCTGCATAGACTGCGCCAGTCAGACCCGCCCGGGCCGCCGCGCGCGATCGCCTCGGTAACCTCGGCCGGGCTAGCGCCCGGCACGCGCAGCACCCGCCCGGCGAGCGATACCGGCAGCCCGACTGCTCGAGCCTGCCGAACGCCGCGGCCCAGTTCGTGCCTCCACCACCGTGACCTGAGCGGTGCCGACGATCTCGTCAGCGGTGCCGGCCGCCACCACCGCACCGTCCGCCATGATGATCAGCCTGTCGCACTCCCCCGCCTCTTCCATGTAATGCGTCGACACCAGCACGCCGGCGCCCTGGCGAGCGGCGTCGCCGATGGTCTGCCACAGCCGGGCCCGGCCGAGCGGGTCGACCCCGGAGGTCGGCTCGTCCAGGATCAGCAGGTCCGGCCGGTGCGACAGCGCCTGGGCGAACGCCGCCCGGCGCTGCAGGCCAAGCGGCAGCCTGCCGACCGGGATCCGTGGCCCCGGCTCGCGAGCGTCCGGCCGCGCGGACCGGCCGCCGGGCTGCCGAAGACCGCGCCGGCGAACGCCATGTTCTCCGCCGCCGTCAGGTCCTCGTACAATCCGAGACCCTGCGGAACGTAGCCGATCCGCTGGCGGGTCCGGCGGCTGGGCGGCTCGCCGAAGAGCCGGACCTGTCCTTCGACGCCGGTATCAGGCCGAGCAGCATGCGGATCAGCGTCGTCTTGCCTGCGCCGTTCGCGCCGAGCAGGCCGACGATCTCGCCGGGGCGGACCTGCGATGCTGACCTCGCGGACCGCGGTGAACCCGCCGAACCGGCGCGTGACGCCGGCGCACTCGGCCAGCGTCCGCGGCGCCGGCTGCTGCACTGGGCGCCGCGGCGGGCCGGCTCCGGGTCTGCCGCGGGCGGCTCGGCGCGTGGCTCTCGGTCGCGGCTGCAGCTCGCCCGTCGCGGGCAGCTCTGCGGGCGGCTCAGCGGCCGTGGACTGGGCCAGCTCGCGTGCGAGCGCGGCGACGGTGACGGCGTCCTGCAGGTCCGCCGGCGACCGGCTCGCCGGATAGCGGTGCCAGGCGGGCACCAGACCCGCCAGGTCGCGCCGCGCCGCCAGGCCCGGTCGCCGGCCACCCCGGCCGGGACGCGTCAGCGGATGCGACGACCGCGCCCGGCAGTGCCGCGACGATCTGCTCCGGCGTTCCGGCGGCGAGCTGGCGCCCGGCGTCGAGCACGAGCACCGCGCTGGCCCGCTGGGCATCGTCGATATAGGTCGTCGAGAGGATCACCGCGGCGCCGTCGGCGGCCGCCGACGCGATCAGCGACCACAGGCCGGACCGGCTCACCGGATCGACGCCGGTGCTCGGCTCGTCGAGGATCAGCAGCTCCGGCCGGTGCAGCAGGGCGGCGATCACGCCGAGCTTCTGCCGCATCCCGCCGGAAAGCTGCCCGGCCAGCCGGTCGCGTGGCCGCTGTCAGGCCAGCGCGGTCGACCAGCTCCGCGATGCGCTGGTCAGCGGCGGGACCGGGCATCCGGTATGCGGTGGCACGGAAGGCCAGGTTCTCCGCCACGGTGAGGTCCGGATAGAGTGCCAGAGCTCGCCGGAAGGTAGCCGATCCGCGGCGAGCCGGGCGTGCGAAGCTGGCCGGCTTCCGGCCTGAGCGCGCCCGCCAGGCAGCGCAGCAGCGAGGTCTTGCCCGCGCCGTCGCCGCCGACGACGGCGGTGACCTGACCCGGCGCGAAGGTCGAGCGGACACCGATCGAGCGCCAGGGTGTCGCCGTAGCGCAGCCTCAGGCCGCTCGCGCCGAAGCCGGGGAGGACCTCGGTGCCGCCGCCACCAGACATTGCCGAGCTGGTCATGCGTGCCGCCGCCCTCGGTCCGAGGGCTGACCGCGGCCAGGGGCCGCGGCGAGGCTGCCGGCCGCCAGCTCGCGCGGCGACCACGTTCCCCGCCGTCGCGCCGGTCTGGCCGGGCCCGCGCCGGCGCAGCCGCCGCCGGCCAGCGGCCGGCGCCAGGTAGCGGCGGAACCGCAGGATCGCCAGCGTGACGACGACCACGCCGAGCAGGGCCAGGAACACGAACGGCTGCCAGAGCGGGCCGATCGGCTCGGCCCGCAGCATCACACCGCGGGAGATCTCGTTGAAGTACGTCAGCGGCAGCAGGTAGGAGATCCAGCGAACGCCTGCCGCGATCGAGGACAGCGGGAAGATCAGGCCGGACAGCAGGATCTGCGGCAGCATCAGTCATGAACGCGAGCTGGATCGCCTGGCCCTGGTTCTGCGACACGGTACTGATCAGCACGCCCGATGCCGAGCGTGACGAACAGGAACAGCAGCGCGCCCAGCCCGAAGACCAGCCGGCGACCCGCGGAACGGCACGCCGAAGACGACGATCCCGACGGCGAGCACGAGCGCCAGGTCAACCGCGGCGACGACGAAGTACGGCACGATCTTGCCGAGGAATACATCCCGCGGTCTCAGCGGCATGACCGCGAGCTGCTCGAGCGTGCCCGACTGGCGTTCCCTGACCACGCCCAGGCTGGTGATGATCGTGCCGATGAACACCAGCACGACACCCGCCAGGCCGGGGATCATCACGTCGGACGTCTTGAGCGTCGGGTTGTACAGGATCGTGACCTGCGGCTTGATCGCCGTCGCCGCCGCGAACGGCCAGGTGCAGCTTGGACAGGGCCGTGAGCGTCGCCTGCGCGGTGAAGAGCTGACTGCCGTCGATCAGGACCTCGGGCCGCGCGACACCGCCGAGGGCGGACGCGCCGCCGCCCGTGACGATCGCGGCGGCGGCGTGGCCGTCCCGGAGCTGATCCTGCGCCCACGTCCGCCTGCGCCGGGCGTCTGCCCCGCCGGCGCGCTCGTGCTGACCACGTGGAACGGCGCCGGCAGCACCCTGGCCACCAGCGGCTGCGTCGGGACCCGCCACGGCGACCGGGATCGACGTGACGTCGAAGCTGGCCGCGTAGCCGAGCACCACGAGCAAGATGACCGGCATCGCGATCATCATGGCCAGCGTCCGCCGGTCCCGCCGAAGCTGCCGGAACTCCTTCACGATCATGGCCCACATGTGGCAGTCCTCCGCGGCGCTGGCACTGATTTCAACGTGGGTTGAATTCTACGGCTGTTGAATTACGCCTGGTCAAGCGGCGACCTGCACCGAGTAACGGCGCTGGCGGCGGGCCGGTCGTCGCCTTCGGGCTGCTCGTCTGATCAGATGGACGCTCATGGTCGTCACTCGGCACTCGGGGCGCTGGACGTTAGAGGACCGGTTCAGCTCAGCCTGGCATTACCTGCCGTTCGAGGTCCCGGCCGGGGCCTGCGCAGTGCGCGCCGAGCTTGAGTACGAGCGGTCCGGCGCCATCATGGACCTCGGCTGCATGGGCGCGGCCGGATTCCGCGGCTGGTCCGGCGGCTCGCGCCGGTTGTTCGTCATCACTGCACGGCCAGGCCACGCCCGGATACCTCCCCGGCGAGCTCGAGCCGGGCAGCTGGCAGGTGATGATCGGCCTGCACCGGGTACCGCCCGCCGGTGCCGACTACACGGTGACGGTCGAGGTGTCCGAGTACGCCAGGTGAGCTGATGCCCGCGGCGAGCCGCCCGAGCCGATGCCGCCGCTCACCGACCGGCCGCCGCCGCGGGTGCTGCCGGCGACGCCCGGCCGCCGCTGGCTCGCTGGCGACCTGCATACGCATACGGTCCATTCCGACGGCGTGATGACCGTGCCCGAGCTGGCCAGGTTCGCGGCCGGCCGGGGGATGGACTACATCGCCGTCACCGATCACAACACGATCAGCCATCACGCCGAGCTCCCGGCAGCCGCGGCCGTACACGGCATCACGCTGATACCCGGCCAGGAAGTGACCGATCGAGGCCGGGCACGCGAACGCGTTCGGCGACGTCGGCTGGATCGACTTCCGGCGAGCCCGCCGATGACTGGCTCGACGCGTGCGAGCAGGCTGGCGGCCTGCTGTCGGTCAACCATCCCGTACGGCGGGCAGGTGGGCTGGACCGCGCCGATGAAGCGGCGGCCGCCGCTGCTCGAGGTCTGGCACTGGAGCTGGCTGGACACCCGATGGACCGCGCCGCTCGGCTGGTGGCAGGCCTGGGATCCGGCCGCCGTTCCCGTCGGCGGCAGCGACTGGCACCAGCCAGGCTCAGATGCTCCGCCAGGGTCGCCGACCACCTGGGTGGAAGCCGAGGTCGACGACCCGGCCGCGGTGCTGGCCGCGCTCGCGGCCGGACGCACCGCGATCTCGGCGGCCGGGACGGCGCGGTGCTGCTGCGAGTCGGCGACGAGCTCGTCGCCAGCGACGGCTGACGGCGCGATCCTGGTCGGCCCGGATGGCCCGAAGGCAAGGGTGCGCGGCCCACTTGCCAAGTTCCCGGCCGCCGAGGGCGCGCACCGGCTTGTCGATCCGGACGGCGCGACCCTCGCGCTGACCGGCTGAAGCAGCGCGTCAGGCAGCGGGCCCGGGACAGGGAAGATCAACTCACCGAACGTTCGTGGATTGAGTGCTGCCGCGCAGCGGCACTAAATCCACAAAGGTTCGGCTTCGGGGCGTCCGCGCGCTAGCGCTGACCGCGTCATGGCAGCTCTGCCATCAGAACTTCACCCGGTGCCAGCTGCCGCCAGCGTCCCTGGTCAGGTAGAGGTGGCTGCCGAGGAACGGCGTGCCCTCGATCGCGACACCCTGGGTTGCGGTGGTGAAGCCGAAGTCGTTCCAGCCCAGACCACCGTCGTCAACCATCAGGTTCTGATGCCAGTGCCGCCCGCCATCGTTGCTGACGTACAGCCAGGTCGCGCCGGATGAGGTCGCCACGAACAAGTGGCTGGCCGTCGGCTCCGCCAGCAGGCCGCCGTCGCCACCCTGCGGCGGGGCGCCGACCTTAGCGAAGTGCGTTCCGCCGTCAGCCGACTCGTACACCTTCTTGAGGGTCGAGCCGAGCGCCGGTTCGCCGGTGCACAGGGCGGTGATCCGCTGTGCGCTGTAAGAGGCCACGCTGGACAGGCCCCAGCCGTGCTGGCACCGGAAGCTTTCCCGCACCCAGCCCGAACCGGTCCGGGTCGAGTAGAGCCTGTTGGCAAGGATGATCCAGGCAGCCCGGCCGTGCAGGGTGATCGTGCCGAGACCGGCGGTTCCAGCAAGTAGCGGCAGCCCGGTAACCCGGTGCCAGGAGTCCCGCCCTGCCGGGCTGGAGTAGATCGCTACGTCGCCAGACTTGACGGTGGCCGCGTAGACAGTCCCGGCCGATGCTTCAAGGTCGGTGACGTAGCCGGGTACCTGCCGCACGCGGTGCCAGCGTGCACCGCCGTCGTGCGTGACCCACAGCTGCGACCCGTACGCGAAGCCGTCGGATGCGTCAGCGAACCGCAGTCTCAGCAGTCCGCTCGTGACATCGGTCTTGGCGAGCGGATACTTCGGCGCCGGGATGCCAACCCATGACCTGCCACCATTGGTCGTCCTGAGCACCGAGGTGCATGGCTTGTGCGTGCACGGCGCGGTGCCGAGTACCCAGCCCTCACTGGCGGATACGAACGTCACCGACGCGGGCTTGAAACCGGCGGGTACCGGGCCGCCCGGCGGCGCCGCCGCCGCCGCTGGACCGCTCGTCCGGTTCACTGCCACCGCCGGTCCGGCCACCGCCGGTCCGGCCGAAGCCGCGAGCAACCCTGCCGTCGTCAGCCCCGCCGCCGCAGCAGCCGCAGCCGCAGCCGCAGCCGTCATCCGCTTCATCGCCAGTCTCCTGCCGTAGGTGTCGGAGCAGGTAATTCCGCCCGCAGCTAAGACACCCGAGACAGCCTTCCGGTTGGCCGGTCCCCCGGCACGATCCGGGATGCCGAAGGTGCCACCAGGCGATCGGCTCGCACCTGTGGCACCTTCGCGATCCTCGCGACCTGGCTAGAGTTCCGTCGCGATGGCGCCCGCCGCCACTACAGGCTCGCGGCGCCGCCAGCCCGGCAGCCGGCGTGCTCCGGCGGCGACGCCGACCGCCACCACGACCTGCACCGCCAGCACGATGATGAACGCGGTGCTGATGCTCGTGCCGTCCGCGGCCAGCGCGAGGAACAGGCTGCCCAGCGTCGCTACGCCCAGGGCCAGCGCCGTCTGCTGCGTGGTGGTGAGCACGCCGCTGCCTGCTCCGGCGACGGCGGCGGGGACGTCGGACAGCACTACGCCGAACAGCGGGCTCATGACCAGGCCCTGGCCGAGCCCCGCGACCGCCAGGCCGGGCGCCAGTGCCGGCCACCGACAGGCCCTGGCCAGCCCAGGTACACCGTGACTGCCAGGATGATCAGCCCGGCTGCCTGCAGCAGGCCGCCAGCGGCGAGCACCTTGGCGCCGAACCGCGCGAGCAGCCTGGACGTGGACAGCGATGCGATGCAGGAACGTGGCCGCCATGGGCACGAGGCCGAGGCCTGCTGTCAGCGCACTGGCATGCAGCCCGTCCTGCACCAGCAGCGCGTAGCAGAACATGAAGGCGCCGAAGCCGGCGAAGAACGGCAGCGCCAGCACCAGGCCG
This sequence comes from uncultured Actinomycetota bacterium, assembly GCA_963795265.1. Classification (GTDB taxonomy): domain Bacteria; phylum Actinomycetota; class Actinomycetes; order Streptosporangiales; family Streptosporangiaceae; genus JAJYUU01. Next base: position 150,988 of record CAWCHF010000011.1, read on the forward strand.
CGGCGCATGCTCCGGTGCTGCAGCAGGGACGGCGGCACGAGCGGGGTGCGACCAGCCCGCTCGGCCCGGCGCTCGACGCGCACGAAGGCCGCGGCCGCCAGCGGTGCCACGACGAGCAGCGCAATGGTCCAGGCCGGCCAGCGCAGCGAACGGCCCTCGGTCAGCGGTATCAGCAGCGCCAGCACGGTCAGGCCGAGCAGCATCGTGCCCGGCCCGTCGATCGGCGCCGGCGCCCCGTGCCGGGTGTCGGGCACGTACCGCCTGGCGAGCAGCAGGCCGGCCAGTCCGATGGGGACGTTCACCAGGAAGATCGGCCGCCAGCCGAGACCATCGATGTTGGCCGACACCAGCAGGCCGCCCAGCACCTGGCCGAGCACGGCCGCGAGGCCGCCGGCGGCGCCGTAACGGCCGAGCGCCCGGCTGCGACGCTCCCCGCTGGTTGCCGCCTGGATCGTGGCGAGCACCTGCGGGACCATCATGGCCGCCGATGCGCCCTGCGCGACGCGGCCGATCACCAGGAACGTCGCGGTCGGGGCCAGCCCGCAGGCCAGCGAGGTCACCGTGAACGCGGCCATGCCCAGCAGGAACAGCCGCTTGCGGCCGATGCTGTCGCCCAGCCGGCCGCCGAGCACCAGCAGCAGCGCATACGCCGTCGCGTAGCCCGAGACGACGAGTTCGAGCAGCGGCTGGCTGGCCTTAAGGTCGCTGTCGATGGTCGGCAGCGCGACGTTCACGATGAAGAAGTCGATCATGGGAAGCAGCACGCCGACGAGGATGACCGTCAGGCCAGCCGAGGTCAGCGCGTTAGGCCCGTGACCCGGTGCCGGCCCGCGCAGCAGACCGTGACGGCGACGACGACGGTGCTGACCGGGACGGTGCTGATCCGGGCGAGTGCAGTGTGGATGCCATGCCACTAGTTTGGCCGAGAAAATCAGCCAGGTACTAGAGCCTGGTTATACTGGTACTGACACTACCTGGCAACATCACTGCGAATAAGGCAAGATGGTAGCCATGAGCGAGCAGACCCTGCTGACCAGCGCCACCGCGACGAGCGCCGCCCGACCAGTCCGGCCGATAGCAGCCTGATGGGCGGCCCGTCGCTGGCGCCGGTTCAGACCGCGGCCCTGCGCCGTCAGGAACTGGCCGGCTTCCTGCGCAGCCGGCGCGAACGGATCGCGCCTGAGCAGGTCGGGCTGCCCCCAGCCGCGCGGCGCCGGACTCCAGGACTGCGCCGCGAGGAGGTAGCGACGCTGGCCGGCGTCGGCGTCACCTGGTACACCTGGCTCGAACAAGGCCGGGACATCAATGCTTCCCCGCAGGTACTCGACGCCGTGGCGCGCACCCTGCTGCTCGACCCGCACGAGCGCGATCACCTGTTCCGGCTGGCGGACACCCCGGATGGCAGCGGGCAAGCCGAGTGCGCGACGCTGCCGCCGACCGCCCAGCTGCTGCTGGATCAGCTGGAGCCGTTCCCCGCATGCATCCGCAACGCGCGGTATGACCTGCTGGCCTTCAACCAGGCCTACGAGGACCTGCTGGGCCCGCTGCGAGACCTGCCATTCGAAGAGCGCAACACGCTGTGGCGGATGTTCACCAGCCCGCGGTGCCGCGCCTCCATGCTCGACTGGGAAGAAGGCACCCGCCGGATGGTGGCTGAGTATCGTGCCGCGATGGCCGACCACGTGGCCGAGCCGGCCTGGAAGTGCCTGGTGTCGAGGCTGCTGAAGGCGTCGCCGGAATTCGCCGAGCTGTGGGACCGGCACGAGGTCGCCATCCCGGAGAACCTGACCAAGCGGTACCTGCACCCGGATGTCGGCCTGGTCAAGCTCAACTACACCCATCTGTGGCTCGGCCAGCGCCTCGGCACCCGGATGACGACCTACACCCCGGCTGACAAGCAGAGCGCGGACCGGCTCCGGGAGCTGCACGACCGCAGCGCTCGCGCCGCGCGCCCGGCCGCCACCCGCTAGCTGACAGTGCCAGGCAGGCAGGCCGATGTCACCGCGTCCGGCTGCTGACCGCGCGACGGCCCGCCTAACCCAGCGGCCAGGCGTAGCGGGCCGGGCAAACCCTGGCATACTCGCAGCCACGTGAGCGCGCCGCGAAGGGATGTCCATGGGATCACTATCTCGCTGGGGTCTGACATTGCCGCTGACCGGGATGCCGCTGGCCGAGCAGCGCGAGCTGGTCGCCAGCCTGCCTGATCTCGGTTACACCGACGCCTGGTCGGCGGAGCTCAACGGCTTCGACGCGTTCACCCCGCTGGTCCTCGCCTCGCAATGGGCCCCGCAGCTACGGCTCGGCACCGCGATCGTGGGCATCTACACGCGCGCGCCGGTCGCGCTCGCGGTGTCGGCCGGGTCGCTGGCCAGCCTCGCGCCTGGCAGGTTCGTGATGGGCATCGGCACCTCCTCCAAGGTCGCCGTGGAGCAGTGGAACGGCATCCCGTTCGAGAAGCCGTATCAGCGCTCCCGGGACATGCTCCGGTTCCTGCGCGAAGCACTCGCCGGCGGGAAGGTCACGCAGACCTACGAGACCTTCTCGGTAGACGGCTTCCGCCTCGATCCGAGCGCCCGCCACCCCGCCAGCGCTTGCCCTCGCAGCGCTCCGGCCCGGCATGGTGCGACTTGCCGCCGCCGAGGCAGGCATCGCGATCACGAACTGGCTGTCGCCGTCGGATGTGCCGAAGGTGCGTGGCGTGGCCGGCGACGAGTGCGAGCTAGTCGCCCGCATCTTCGTCTGCCCGACGACCGATGTCGGTACTGCCCGGTACATCGGCCGCCGGGTGGTCGCGGCCTACCTCACCGTGCCCGTCTACGCCGCGTTCCACCAATGGCTCGGCCGCGGCGAGCTGATCGCGCCGATGCTGGCGGCCTGGAATTCCGGTGACCGGAAGGGCGCCCTGGACGCGATCCCTGACGAGCTGGTCGATGAGCTGGTCATTCACGGCCCGCTGGAGCACTGCCGGGACCGGGTCGCCGAGTATCACGGCACCGGTCTGGATACTCCGGTCATCGCGATCCTGCCGACGCCGGGCGTCGACGTAGCGGAGGCCGTTGCCAAGCTCGCGCCCGCCTGACCGGGCCAGCCTGGATGCGGCTGGCAGGCTCGTCGAAGCCCGTGGCTGCCCCGCGCAGCTGTGCGTCATAGCGGGCGGCGAGGTGGCGGCCGACCGCGCCGTCGGCTGTCAGCCTGACTCGCTGTTCTTCCTGTTCTCGGCCAGCAAGCCGATGGTGGCACTGCTCGTGCACATGCTTGCCGAGCGTGGCGAGCTCGGCCTTGACGATCCGGTGGCACGCTACTGGCCCGCCTTCGGTCAGCGCGGCAAGCAGGACGTCACCATCCGTCAGGTCTTGCAGCATCGCAGCGGGCTGCCGGTGGCCAGGGGCTTTGCGCGCGACGTGGCCGCTATGACCGACTGGGCCGCGTCGGTCCGCGCGATCGAGCGGGCGCGCTTGTCGTATCCGTCCGCCGCAGTGCCCGCATATCACGTGCTCAGCTACGGCTTCATTCTCGGCGAGCTGGTACAGCGCGTCGCTGGCGTTCCCGTCACTGATTTCCTGCGCGCTGAACTGCTGGACCCCCTCGGCTTGCACGATACCTACCTCGGCCTGCCCGCGGAGCACTGGCAGCGGCACGTGCCGGTCTCCGGTCACGGAGCAGCCGAGCTGGCCACCCAGCTCGTGATCAACCGCCGCGCGACCCGGCAGGCGGTCATCCCGGCAGCCAGCGTGTCAGCCACCGCGAGAGATCTGGCCAGGTTCTACCAGGCGCTGCTGAACGGCGGCTCGCTTGATGGCACCCGCGTGCTGGCACCGGAGACGATTGCCGGGGCTACGCAGCCGTCCTGGGCTGGCCAGACCGACCGCTACCTGAAACTGCCGGTCCGCTGGTCGCAGGGCTTCCAGCTGGGCGGCGCGCGGCCCGGCGGCACTCGGGTCGGCGGCGGTCACAACCCGATGGGCCAGCTTGCCGGCGCTACCGCGTTCGGCCACAACGGCAGCTACGTCTGCATCGGCTGGGCCGACCCGGAGCGGAACGTCGCCGTCGGCTATGTCACCGCCAGGCTGGTGTCGCGCTCGGCAGGGGCCCGCCACATGGCTGCCGTCAGCGACGCAATCCTCGCCGCCTGCAGCTGACAGCCCGTGCTGCGGTCAAGACTGACCAGAGCGGCGCTTGCCGAGGCCGGACGCGCCGCGGGGGCAGCCGCCCGTGCCGCCCGGCAACGACCGGAAGCAACGAGGCTCACCGGCCGGGGGCGACCAGGCCCGATTCGTAGGCCACCACGACGGCCTGAGCCCGGTCGCGAAGATCGAGTTTCGCCAGGATGCGACCGATGTGGCTCTTGGTTGTCTGCTCGGCGATGACCAGCGTGTCGCTAATCTCCGCGTTGGAAAGTCCGCGCGCGATGAGCCGCAGCACCTCCGTCTCGCGCTGGGTGAGCGATGCGAGCGAGACCGGCACCGGTGCATCAGCCCTCGGCCGGCTGGCGAAGTCGGCGATCAGCCGCCGGGTTACCGACGGGGCCAGCAGCGCGTCCCCGGCCGCCACCACCCGAACCGCGCGCACTAGCTCGGCAGCGGTTGCATCCTTGAGCAGGAAGCCACTCGCCCCGGCGCGCAGCGCCTCATACACGTAGTCGTCGAGGTCGAAAGTCGTGAGCATGAGAACCCTGGGCTGATGCGGACCGGACGGCGAGGCGAGAATCTGCCGGGTGGCCTGCAGACCATCCAGCAGCGGCATCCGCACGTCCATGAGAATGACGTCTGGTGCCAGCAACTTTGCCTGGGCGACTGCGTCGGCACCATCGGTTGCCTGCCCGACGACAAGCAGACCAGGCTGGGCCGCGAGTACCGCGGCGAAGCCCTCCCGGACCATCGCCTGATCGTCGGCGATCAGGCAGCGCGTGACCATGCCGTCGGCCACGGCACCGCCCGCGGTGTCGCTGCGCCTGTTCGCGCCGGCGGTCATGCCCGCCGAGGTCTCGCCGCCGCCCGACCTCATGCCGCGTCGCCGATCGGGAGCACAGCCGACACGACGAAGCCGCCATCAGGTGCTGGACCGGCCGATAGCGCGCCGCCGAGCAGCTCGACCCGTTCGCGCATGCCGATCAGCCCGTGCCCGCGGCCGCGCCCGTTGCCGGGCATGCCGCCCGGCCCGCCCGGCCCGTTCGCCACCCGCAGCAGTACTGCGCGGTCCGCGTGATCGACTGACACCGTAACGGCCGCTCCCGGCGCATGCTGGCTTGCGTTCGAAAGCGATTCCTGCACGATCCGGTATGCGCAGACGCCGACGCCGGCGGGCACCTGGTCGAGCGCGGCTGGCACTGTCAGTTCGACTGCTACCCCCGCCAGCCTGGCGGCACCGACGAGCGCTGACAGGTCCGACAGCTGAGGCTGGGGCGCCCGGCTAGCTGGCTGGTCGTTGCGCAGCACGCCGAGCAGCCGCCGCATGTCCGTCATCGCCTCGCGCGCCGCCTCGCTCAGCGCCCGGAATTCCTCGCTGACCGGCTCGGGCAGGTCGCTGAGGCGGTACGGTGCCGTCTCGGCCCGCACCGCGATCAGCGACATGTGATGCGCGACGACGTCATGCATCTCCCTGGCGATCCTGGCCCGTTCCTCCAGCACAGCGCGCCGCGCCTGCTCGAGCTCGGTTCGCTCGGTCTGGGCGCTGAGGTGCTCCTGCACGCGCCGCCGGGAACTCATGCTGTCCACCGCGATCGTCATGGCGGTGAACACCACAGTCGCGGCTACCGGGCCTTTCACGTTCGCCACGTGCGTCGCCAGCCACAGCCACCATGGAACGAGGCTCAGCCCCCACATCCACCACAGCACCGCCTGCGGCTGGTACAGACCCGCCGTGCAGAACGCAGCGAGCAGCACGAGCACCTGCACCGGGCCCCATGGCCAGCCGCCCCACCAGGAGACGTTTGCCAGCGGCGCGAGCAGCAGCGCAATCCATCCGATGCGCCAGCCGAGCAGCGGAAACCGGACCGCCAGCGGGAGCGGCGCCACCACCGCCACGGCGAGGAGCACCAGGCCGGCGCTGAGTGGCGGATGAGTCACGCCGCCGGAGGACACGGCCAGCCCGCGCACGCTGGCCACGCTGACAATGATCAGCGTCAGGCTCGCCAGAGCCAGGCCCACGTAGGCCGCCCGGCGCTGCTGCGGGGACCGCAACCGCCACGCCGGCGCCCGGTCGGCGCCAGCGAGCACCTGGATCAGGCCGCGCCAGGTCGCATCTGCCGCTGCCGGCAGGCGGCTGGCGGCAGACCTGACCGCGGTGGCTGCATTCACGACCTCAGCCTAGGCGGCCTGAGCTGCGTAGTCGTCACACCGGCGGGCGCATACCCGGGTATGACTTCGGCCGCCTGCCGGACCGCACTGCCACCCTGGTCCGACCGGTGATTGCGCTCCCTGGCGTGACGACGTGCCGGGGCGGTGCCGGGCAGCCTTGACGCAGGCCGGTTACGCCTGCCGGGCGATCCGGATAACGGGAGGACGACATGAACGTCGAGATCACCGATCTGACCCGGCGGTTCGGCCGGACCCAGGCGGTGGCAGGTGTGAGCCTGTCCACCGGGCCTGGCGTCTTCGGGCTCCTGGGGCCCAACGGTGCCGGGAAGTCTTCACTGCTGCGGATGATGGCGACCGTGATCCCGAAGTCGTCGGGATCGCTGCGGCTGCTCGGCCGGGATCCTGGCGGCTACGGTCCGCGGCGAGAGATCCGGCGCAAGCTCGGGTACCTGCCGCAGAGCATGGGTTATTACCCGGGTTTCACGGTGACGGAATTCGTCGAGTACTTCGCCCTGCTGAAGGAGGTACCGCCGGGCCGGGTGCGTGCCGCGGTGGACAGCGCCGTCAGCCTGGTTGACCTGGGCGGCCAGGCGAAGGCGAAGCTGCGGACCCTGTCTGGCGGGATGCTGCGCCGGGCCGGGATCGCGCAGGCCATCGTGAACGAGCCGCAGTTGCTGCTGCTGGACGAGCCGACGGCAGGGCTGGACCCGGAGCAGCGGGTGGCGTTCCGGGCGCTACTGCGGGATCTTGGCCGGACCGCCACGGTCGTGGTCAGTACGCACCTGGTGGAAGACATCGGCGCGGCATGTTCCGAGGTGGCCCTGATGGACCAGGGGAAGATCGTGTTTCACGGCACACCGGATGAGCTGACAGTGCTGGGCGAGGGGTACGGCGTCGGCGATGCACCGCTGGAGCGCGGTTACAGCGCGGTGCTTGCGGCGGTGCGGTCATGACCGCCACCAACGCTCCGGCCATCTCCGCAAGCAAGCCGGCGGCTGCCAGGCGGGGGCTGGCAGCAGGCCGGCTGCTGCGGCTGGAACTGCGCCGCAACGCCATGCTGTGGATGGTGCCGGTAGCCGTGGTGCTCTTCTGGTACCACGGCTACCGCAGCAGCATGCAGCTGCCTGCGCTGTGGAACATCCGCGCCATGACCTTGCAGCACGGTGTGCTGCTGGACTTCGTGCCGCCGGTCACCGGCGCCGCGGCGTGGATGGGCTGGCGCGACACCCGCCGTAAGATGACCGATCTGGTTTCCGTGACCGCCCGGCCGCGCCAGTCGGCACAGCTTGTCACCTGGTTCGCAACCACATTCTGGGCGTTGGTGGCATACGTCGGCTGCATGGGCGTGACCTACGCCATGATCGCCCGCCAGGTCCCCTGGGGCGGCCCGTTGTGGTGGCCAGCCGCAGTTGGCGCCTTCGGAATCCCGGCGGTTACGGCCATCGGCTTCGCGGCCGGCAGTCTCTTCCCCAGCCGTTTCATCACGCCGCTGGTCACTGTCGGCACGTGGTTCGCCATCGGGCTCAGCTCCGAGCGAGCCAGCGCGGATAACTCCATCTGGCTGCTCTCACCGGTGCTGAGCGGCTCGGCGGCCATCGGGCCGGATGCGGGCGTCGGTACCTTCTACCACTACCTGCCTGATCTCTCGATCGCCCAGGTGATCTTCCTGGTCGGAGTCACTCTCGTGGCTCTTGGTGCGCTCGGCCTGCCTGCCCAGGCAGGCGGCCGAAGGCTGCGCCAGTCCGCCGCCATGCTCGCAGCGGCGGGCATGGCAGCCGCGATAGCGGCGCTCGCGCTGGTCAGTACCGGCCGGGCCGATCGGCACGGCATGGTGATCATCCCGGCCCTGCACGATGCGGCCAACGACAGGCCTATCGACTACCGGCCGGTCTGCAGCCAGACCCCGATCCCGGTCTGCGTGAACCCTGCCTACGCGGCCTACCTGCCCGTCGTCGCCGCCGCCGTGCGCCCGGTCCTCAGCGAGGTGGCCGGCCTGCCCGGTGCGCCAGCCCGGCTCAGCCAGGGTACGCCCGTCTTCGTGTCGCAGCCGGGCAACGGGATCACCGTCAGCGTCGCCGGCCAGCTGGCCATCACAGATCAGCTACCAGGCGAGCAGGGAACGACGCTGGCCCAGTTCGTGGCCGCGGTGCGCGCCAATACCGCGGCCGATGTCGTGGCCAGGGTGCTGGGCGGTCTGTCCGGCAGCCAGGCACAGCAGGCGGTCGCCGCAGCCATGCTGCAAATCGCCGGCGCTCAGCGACTGCCGGCCAGCGTCAGCCAGCAGGCCGCTAACTCCCGGCGAGCTGGCAACCCGGTCATCGGCCCGCTGACGCCGCCGCTCAACGCGCACGAGCTAGCCGTGGCCAGGCGGTTCGCGGAGCTGCCGGCCACCGCGCGCCATAGCTGGCTCGCAGCGAACCTGACCGCGTTGCGAGCAGGCCAGATCACCCTGGCGCGGCTGCCATGACCGCCGCTCCGGCCCGGACGCGGCACGGCGCGTCCGCCGGCATCCCGGCCCCGCCCGCACGGGCAGGCGTGCGCCTGATCCGCTTGCACCTGGTCTGCCGCAGGGTCCCGGCGGCGGTAGCCGTGATAGCAGCCTGCGCCATCGGGCTGAGGGTCGCGCTGATAGGGCACTGGGATAGCTACGGCGCGCTGCAACTGCCGCTGATATTCGAGGCGATGGCGGCCGCGATCGTGGCCATCACCACCGCGAGTCCGCTCGGCGAACCGGAACGCGTGACCGGCCGCCGATTGCCATTCCTGCGGCTCGGCACGACGCTGACGCTGACGATCATCGCCATCGCCGCGCTGATTGCCGCCGGGACCGGCGGGCACCTGGCCGGCGGCGCACTGGACGTGCTGCGTAACGTAGCCGGGCTGACAGGCATCGGGCTGCTGTGCGCGGCAGCGCTCGGCGGCGCACTGGCCTGGGCCGGCCCGCTGGCCTACATGGTGGCCGGCATGTACGGGCTGTATACGGACTGGCACGGGCCAGCCCTGACCTCACCGTGGATCTGGCCCGCACGAGCGCCGCACGATGCGGGTGCGGCGCTGTGCGCTGGCACAGTATTTGTCATCGGGCTGGCCATCGTCACCGCGCGCGGTGCCCGCGATCCGGCCGGCGAGTAGGTGCCTACCCGGCCGCCGGCGTGCGGCGGCTCGATGCCGGCCCGCCGCGTCGCGGCCGGGTGCGGTACCTCACCAGGCGCCCGGCAGGTCCGCTCCGTACCAGGACTCGATGATGCGATGCGCGATGGAGATCGGCGGCGGCAGCAGCAGCTCGCCATTGGCTACCGCCGCGCGCAGGTCAGCCCGGCTGTACCAGCGGGCCTCGGCGATCTCGTTCGCGTCGACCTGAATATCGACGCTGGTGGCCTCGGCGCGGAAGCCCAGCATCAGGCTCTGCGGCATCGGCCATGGCTGGCTGCCGAGATAACGGACGGCGCTGACCACCACCCCCGTCTCCTCGTGCACTTCGCGCGCGACCGACTGCTCCGCCGACTCACCGGCCTCGACGAACCCGGCCAGGATGGAAACCCGGCGTTCAGGCCACAGCGCGTTGCGGGCCAGCAGGCAGCGATCCGCGGGGTCGGTCACCAGCACGATCATCGCCGGGTCCACCCGCGGGAAATGCTCGCTGGCATCCACCGGGCACCTGCGCGCGTGGCCCGACGAGACCGGATCGGTGACCGACCCGCAGCGCGGGCAGTGGGTGAAGGTCTCGTGCCAGTTGGCCAGCGCGACCGCATGCGTCATCAGGCCAGCATCCCGGTCCGACAGCAGTGGCCCCGCTTCCCGTAGCGGGACCGGCCTGATGCCGTCCTGATCCGGCTCGCGCAGCTCTGGCAGCGGGCCCGCCACGCCGAAGTACGCGACCCCCGGCTGATCGAGGCCAAGCAGGAAGCGCACTCCGTCGGGCGCGTCCGCGGGCGGCACGAACCACAGCCGGGCCAGCCGGTCATCGATGGCACAGAGCGCACGGCCGTGCTCGACCACGAGCACGCGGGTGCCCGCATCGGACCAGGCCGCGTCGAGCCAGCCGGCATCGGCGCGCAGGTGAGCGGACCGGTCGACGTCGGCCCGGGCGAGCGCCAGCCCGGTCAGGGCCGGCCCTGTCGGCGCCAGCCACGGCCGCGCCTGCCCCGGCCCGGCAGGAAACGGCGCGGCAGGCACTGGCGCGGCCGGCGGCGTGCTGTCGCCCTGGCTGCTCGCCGGACCGCTCACCGGCCCGCCGTCAGCTGGTCGCCGATGGCGGCTAGCTCGTCCCACAGATATGCCGAGGCCTCCGCCCCTTTCAGCAGCAGCCCCATATCGACACGTTCGTTCGGAGCATGAATCCGGTCCGCATCCAGTCCGACGGCGACGAAGACCAGCGGCGCGGCGAGGATATCGGCCAGGTCCGCCTCCGGCCCGCTGCCGCCTTCCCTGGTGAACAGGATCTCCGTACCGAAAGCTCGCTCCATCGCCCGGCGCCCGGCCAGGACCGCCGGCGAATCCATCGCGGCGAAGCAAGGACGGACCCCGTTCCCGTGCGAGAGCACAGTGGCCTCGATACCCGCAGGGGTGCGGTCGCGCACGTACTGGCGCAGCCCGGCGATAACCTCCGCGGGCTCCTGGTTGGCGACCAGCCGGAACGACAGCTTGGCGTGCGCCTGGGCCGGCACGATCGTCTTGCCGCCGGGTCCGGTGTGACCGCCCCACATCCCGTTAACCTCCGCCGTCGGTCTCGTCCAGACCCGCTCGAGCGTGCCGTAGCCCGACTCTCCCGCCGCCGCGCCGCTGTTGCCGGCGTCGGCGAGCCACGCCTTCTCGTCGAACGGCAGGCGCGCGATCAGGTCGCGCTCGTCCGGCGACAGCGGCAGCACGCTGTCGTAGAAGCCGGGGACGGTCACCCGGCCTTCGCTGTCGTGCAGCCCGGCGACCAGGTCCGCGAGAACGTGCAGCGGATTCGGCACCGCTCCCCCGAACGATCCGGAATGCAGGTCGCGATCCGGTCCGCGCAGGCTGATCTCCGCATCGACCACGCCGCGCATCCCCACGCACATGGAGGGAACGTCAGCCGCCCACATGGTGGTGTCGGAAATGACGACGACGTCACAGCGCAAGCGGTCGCGCTGCGCGCGCACCAGGTCGGCGAAATGCGGCGAGCCCGATTCCTCTTCGCCCTCGATGAGCAGCTTCAGCGTGACCGGGGGCGCCGTCGTGCCGGCCGCCACCAGCCCGGCGCTGATGCCGAGGGCGTGGAAGAGCACCTGTCCCTTGTCGTCAGAGGCGCCCCGGCCGAGCAGCAGTCCGTCCCGCTGCACCGGCTCGAACGGCGGACTGTCCCATTCCGAGAGCGGTTCAACGGGCTGCACGTCGTGGTGACCGTAGACCAGCACCACCGGGGCCGACGGGTCCGTGGCCGGCCACTCGGCATACACCGCGGGGAGTCCGGGTGAGCCAGGCTCGCCCGTGGTCCACACCTCGGTTACCGGGAAGCCGGTAAGCTTCAGGTGCTCAGCCAGCCAGCGCGCGGACCGGGCTACATCGTCGCGGTGCGCGGGGTCCGCGGAGATGGACGGGATGGCCAGCCACTGGCTGAGCGAGCCGAAAAACTCCGCCGCGTGCTCCTCGATGTACAGGCGAACGTCCATGGTGCTCCTTCGCAGCCGAGATCCGGCTAACTAGCGCTCGCTCGGGCTTCCAGTATTCTCCGCGACCCCGTCAGCTAACATGACCAGCCCGGATCACGACGGAGGATCAGATGATCGTTGCTTTCTCGGTAACGCCGCTAGGCGTCGGGCCCGATGTGGCCGAACATGTGGCCGACGCGGTCCGGGTGGTGCGCGCCAGCGGGCTGCCGAACAGGACCGATGCCATGTTCACCTCGATCGAGGGAGACTGGGACGAAGTCATGGCAGTAGTGAAGGCCGCGGTCGACGCAGTGGGTGCCCGCGCGCCACGGGTCAGCGTGACGCTGAAGGCGGATATCCGGCCCGGCGTGACCGACGGGCTGACCGCGAAAGTGGCATCGCTGGAAAGGCACCTGTCCGGCGGCCCGATCTAGCCGCTGGCGCTGGGCTAGATCGGGTTCTCCGGGTGGTGGAAGTCCCACTCCTGCAGCGCAGCGACGGCCAGCCAGTCCAGTCCGGTGCCTACCTCAGCCTCGATGCCGTGCGCTAGGGCAGCCATCGCTGCTGCGGCGGCGTAGCCGTCGACCGCGTCCGCTTCCTCGCTTTTGCCCTCAAATGCCCGGACGATCATGTCCTTAGCGGTGCTCGCCCTGGCCGGGCTGCGGGCATAGGAGTTCGCGAGGTGCGAGACGGCCCGCCTCACGACGCGCTCAGCGATGCCATCGCTCATGGCCACTCGACGTTCAGTCACCCGCATGCCTCCGTCCGGTCCGACCCGCGCATCTTACCCAGTCCGGGACGGCAACCCACGCAGAGCGCTACGCGATCAGTGACAATGGACGCTAACCGGTGGCGCCGCGACTGGTGCGGCGCTGCGGCCTAGGAGATACATGCCGAGACAGCCGGGAAGCCACCCGATCTTTGCCCGGGTCTACGCCCGCCTCAGCGCCAGCATGGAACCCGTCGTCGGCCAGCACCGGCAGCGCTTGCTCGCCGGGCTCACCGGTTCGGTGCTCGAAGTCGGCGCCGGGAACGGGCTTAACTTCAGCCACTACCCCGTGTCGGTCGCAAGCGTGCTCGCGGTCGAGCCGGAGCCGCACCTTCGTGAGCTGGCCGAGCGTGCTGCACTGCGAGCGCCGGTCCCGATCAACGTCACCGCAGGTACTGCCGACAGCCTGCCGGCCGGCAATGGCGAGTTCGACGCCGTCATCGCGTCGCTGATGCTCTGCTCGGTGCCTGATCAGGCGGTCGCGCTAGCCGAAATGCTCCGCGTCCTGCGGCCCGGCGGCGAGTTGCGGTTCCTTGAGCATGTGCGGTCGGAGTCGCCGGCTCAGCGCCGGATCCAGCGGTTCGTCGACGCGACCTTCTGGCCAGCCTGCTTCGGTGGCTGCCATGCGAGCCGCGACACGGTTGCGGCGATCAGCGCGGCCGGGTTCCAGGTCACCGAGCTGACCCGGTACTTGCTGCCCGAGTCCCGGCTGCCATGGCCGACGACGCCGCACGCGCGCGGCACCGCCGTCCGGCCAGGAACCGCCGTCCGGCCAGGATGAGCAGCGCAGCGGCTAGCCGGCCGGGACAGGCGCGACCTCCAGGTCATCGATGAGCGCCGCGAGGCCAGCAGCATCCAGCAGGTCGGACGGCCGCACGGTGACGTCATCGCGGACGTAGTAAAACGCAGCCCGGACCTCGGTGACCGGCACCGCGGCCAGCGCCGCCCACGCGAGCCGGTAGGCGGCAAGCTGGACAGCGACCGCCCGCTTCGCCGCGGCCGAAGCCGGCTGGCTGCCTGTCTTCCAGTCGATCACGTCGTAGCCACCATCCGGCGCATCGGCGAATACGGCGTCGATGCGGCCGCGCACGAGCCGGTCCCCGATGAGCGTGTCGAACGCGACCTCGACTTCGGCTGGCCACCGGTCCGCCCACTCCCCGGCCTCGAATGCCGCCGTCAGCACGGCCAGCTCGGGGTCGTCGGCCGACCGGCCGTCAGCGACAGCTGCCAGGTCGTCGGCGTCTATCAGCTGCGCCTGGCCGAACCGCTGCTCCAGCCACTGATGGAAGGTAGTGCCACGGGCTGCCAGCGGGGCCGGCGGCCGGGGCATCGGCCTGCGGACGCTCTGAGCCAGCTCGGCCGGATCTCGGGCCATCGTCACCAGCGAGGAAACCGGCAGCCGCAACGGCAGATCAACGATAACGTCCTGACTGGCCCGGCGGCGGGCTCGCTCGGCCAGCAGCAGGTCGGTATCGCGAATCCAGTCCGAGATCAGGTCGTGGTCCGGGCTGGCGGCATCCGGCCATGGCGGCTGCTCGCGCATCGCGGCTTGCACCAGCTCGCCGGCCTCGCGGACAGCCTGGTACCGCGCCCCCGCCGCGGCAGCCGCCGGCCATTGCGCCGTCGCGGGCTCTGCTAGCGCCGGGTTGACGGCGTCGGCATCCGGCTCCGGCTGCCATGCGTCGATATCCCCGGCGCCAGCTTCGCACGCAGCGCGTACCTCCGCGAGAAACCGGGACGGCCCCGCCCTGGCGACGCCGTCGCCCCACCAGTAACCGGAACACCCGAGCCAGTAGGCCGCCCGGGTCGCGGCAACGTAGCACAGGCGGCGTTCTTCGGCCAGGTCGCGCGCCGTGCAGGCAGCGCCGAACTCGGCCAGCTCCGCCGGCTGCAGCCCGGCCAGCTCAGGCAGGTCGGCACAGTCCCCGCGCAGGCTGAACGGGAGAAGGCGCGGGTTCTCCGTCCATCGCGTGGTGACCCGCGGCCGGGCCGGGAATACATGCTTCTGCGGGCCGTCGGCCATTCCGGGAACCAGCACCGCGGGCCATTGCAGGCCCTTGGCCGCATGGATAGTGGCCAGTTTCACCGAGTCGGTGTCGCCAACCTGCCCCGCTTCGAGACCGAACTCCTCCGACTCGGCGGCGGCAAGATAGGCGAGGAACGCGCCGAGCGTGGGTTCGTGGGCATCGCCGGCGAACGCAGCCGCGGCATCGGCAAAGGCATCAAGGTCCGCGCGGGCCGCGGCCGGGTCGGCACCCGGCCTGGCCGCCACTTCGATGTCCAGCCCTAGCATCCGCTCGACCTCGGTCACCAGTTCGGCGAGCGGCCTGGCCGCGTGGCCCCGCAGGGCCCGGAGCTCGGCAGCGAGCGCGGTCAGCCTGCCGTACCCGGCGAACGAGTAAGCTGCCGGGCTGCCCGGGTCATCGAGTGCCTCGACCAGGCTGCCAGGGTCACTGGTCAGGTCAGTGACGGCTGCGGCTATGTGGTCGCCGTCAGGCGCGCGTGATCTGGTTTCCGCCGGCGCACTGGCCAGCTGCCTCGCCCGCCTGCCCAGCGCGACCAGGTCGGCCGGGCCGATCCGCCACCGCGGTGAGGTCAGCAGCCGCGCAAGCGCACCAGAAGCTGCTGGATCATGCATGACCTGCAGGGTCGCGACGATGTCAGCGACCTCGGGCACGGTGAGCAGGCCGCCCAGGCCGACGACCTCCACTGGCACTCCGCAGGCTTCCAGCGCGGCTCGCAGCGCCGGGAACTGGGCTCTCTTGCGGCACAGCACCGCGACGTCCCTGGGCTGAACGCCAGCCGCGCGGCCGTCTGGCCAGGGCAGGCCATCGGGCGCCGTCCCGGCAGGCAGCGCAAGCAGCGTCGTCACCTGTCCGGCCACCCATGCGGCTTCGGCCTGGGCTGATTCCAGCAGTGCGCAGCGGACCAGCCCGCGATCGGCCCGGCCCGGCGGCGCTACCAGCAGCGGCACGTCCGTAGCGGTCGCCCGCAGCTCGGCCTGAACGGCGCCGGCCGCGGCGAGCACGCGGCCGGTGTTGCGAAAGCTCGTCGACAGCACCCGCACGGGCGCTGGCTGGCCGGCGGCGATCGGGAAGTCAGTGCTGAACCGGCGCAAGTTGCCGGCGCTCGCGCCACGCCAGCCGTAGATCGACTGGCACGGATCGCCCACCGCGGTGACCGGATGCCCGCCGCCAAACAGCGACCGGAGCAGCACCAGCTGCGCATGCGAGGTGTCCTGGTACTCATCCAGCAGGATCGCCTGGTAACGGGCTCGTTCGGCGAGGCTGACGGCCGGATGGCGAGCGGCAATCCGGGCGGCGATGGCCATCTGGTCGCCGTAGTCAATGACTTCCCGGCTGGCCTTTGCGGCGGTGTAACCGGCGACCAGCGGCAACAGCTGCTCCCGAACCCGCTGACTGCGCAGCACGTCGCGGACAAGCTTGGGCACCCGGCCAGCGACAGCCGAGTGGCAGCGGTCCAGCCACTCGCCGACCTCGAGCACGTCTGCCGCACCGCGCAGGTGCTCGGCTAGCTCGCCGGCCAGTGTCAGCACGGCATAGGTGACGGTGGCTGGCGTCCATTCTGTCGAGTCCATCGGGCCGTCATAGGCGGCGACGACGCCAGCGCCCAGCTGCCAGCAAACAGCGGGCGTGATCAGCCGCAGAGATGGTTCCAGGCCCTCGCGCAGCGCATGGTCAGCCACCAGCCGCCCGGCGTAGGAGTGGTAGGTGGCGATTACCGGGTCGCCGGCCTGCTCGCCGTCCTGCCCCGCAAACGGCAGATCCAGGCCAGCGCGGCGAAGGCCGGCCAGCCGGTCGCTGACCCGGTCTGCCAGCTCTGCTGCGGCCTTCCTGGTGAACGTCAGGCCAAGCACCCGATCCGGGCTGACCAGCTGGTTCGCAACGAGCCACACCAGGCGGGCTGCCATCGTCTCGCTCTTGCCTGACCCGGCGCCGGCGATCACTGCCATCGGACGAAGCGGTGAGCCGATGACCGCCGCCTGCTCGGCGGTTGGCTCCTGTGCCCCGACCATCCTGGCGAGCTGCGCGGGGCTGTACCGGGGCGCCGCCTGCCGGGGTGCTTCGGTCACGGTGCCACCTGCCCACCGCGCTCGTCGACGGGACAGCTGGTGGCGACCGGGCACATCCGGCAGCCGGGATTGGCGGTCGCCGTGAACACCGGGCCGGCCATTCCGGTGGCGACGGTCTCCACCAGGTGCTGTGCCCACAGCGGGTCGGGATCGGTGCCGAGCGGCCGCTGCGGCTGCACCCGGACGGTCGCCGACAATGCGGCCTTGCCCACCTGGACCAGCTCGGCGCCGCCCGGCTCAGTCAGCCCTAGCTGCTCGAATGCACCCAGCAGCACGGCCAGCTGGTAGACGCCAAGCTGCGGGTGCCGGTCCAGCTCGGCTTCGAGCGGCAGGCCCGAGCCGGTCTTCACGTCAACCACGACGGCGGCCCCGTCGGCGTCCCGCTCCAGCCTGTCCACCCGGCCGGTGATGGTGACGTCGCCCATCCGGACACTGAGCTTCTGCTCGACCCCGACAAGCTGCCGCTGGTTACTGCGGTGCCAGTTGAGGAACTTCGCCACCATCGCTTCAGCGTTGGCCCGCTGCTTGGAGTTGTACCACGGGCTACCGAAGTCCAGGTGCTGCCAGAGTTCGTCAACCCGCTTGCCGACCTCATCATCATCCGCGCCATCGGCGGCCAGCGCTGCGGCGGCATGAATGACGATGCCGAACGCCTGCGCCGCGCCCGGCGCCTGCACGCCCACGGCAGCCTCCAGCAGCCATCGCAGCCCGCACTTGGTGAACTTCTCCACCTGCGATGGTGAGATGCGCACTGCGCTAGTCAGAGCCTCCCCTGCGGCGCTGAGCTCGGTCAGCGCGTACCACTGCCGCGGGCTAGCGCCGCGCACTCCCGCTTCGGCCAGCCTGGCGAGCTGACCAGCGGCCGCGGCGCGAACCGGACCTGGCAGTCCAGCATCAGCAGCCGCCCGCCGCAGATCGGCCGTCAGCGCGGCCAGCGAGAGCCAGCGCCGGCCAGCGCCAGCGACCTGCTCGATGTCGATCTCATCACCGGCCAGCTCAGCCAGGAACCTCGACGGCCGCTCCTCGCTGTCAGCAGCTCCGACGGCAGTCACGACAAGCTGACTGCGGGCCCTTGTCACCGCGACGTAGAACAGCCGCCGTTCCTCGGCAAGCAGCCTGGCACTGGCTTGCACCGCGGCTAGCTCCGAGGTCACCCTGCCAGTGTCCGCGTCGCGGCCGGCGACCACATCCACGAGCTCGTCCATGCCCAGCAGAGAGCCGCGCTGGCGTACGTCTGGCCAGCTGCCTTCCTGTACGCCGGCCACGACGACCAGCTCCCATTCCAGTCCCTTCGACCGGTGCGCGGTCAGCACAGTGACCGTGTCGCCGCGCGGAGCCTGGGCGGCGAGGGTGTCCCCGGCGATCTCCTGGCCCGAGACGCTGTCCAGGAACAACTGGATGGACCCATCCGGCAGTCGCTCGCTGAACCTGGCCGCGGCATCGAACAGCGCGACCATGGCGTCCAGGTCGGCATCCGCGATGGCGCCGCGGGTCCCGCCTGCCGCGCTGGCCGACTGCCAGTCGCCCGCCAGCCCGGAGGCAGCCCAGACCGCCCACAGGACCTCGTGCGGAGACCCGCCCAGCGCTGCCTGCCTGGCCACCTCCAGCAGCGCGGCGATCTTGCGGGCAGCCGCGATGGCCAGCCCGACGGCCCGGTCGTCAATCCGGGACGATGGCCAGCCTGCCAGGGTCAGCTCGCGGGGATCGCTGATAGCGGCGGCAAGCGGCTCGTCCGTGGCCGGCTGGCCGGCGGCGCGCGCGGCCGCCTGCAGCACCCGCCGCAGCCGGCGCAGGCCCAGAGCATCGGTCCCGCCGAGCGGTCCGGTCAGCAGCTCCGCCGCCGCCTGTTCGTCCAGCAGGTCGGGTCGCACCGCGCAGGTGATCAGGCGGAGCAGCGGCCGGGTGCCCGGCTCCGCGGTCAGCGGGAGTTCGTCGCCCGCGACGGTCGCCGGCACTCCGGCCCCGGTGAGTGCCCGCTGCAGGACCGGGCCCTGCCGCACTGCCGATCGGACGAGAACCGCCATATCGTGCCATGCGATGCCGTCCATCAGATGGGCGCGCCGCAGGATGTCGGCAATCAGGGCGGCTTCCTGCGTGGCGCTGGCGGCGGTAACGATGCGGACCGAACCTGGCGACGCTGAGCTGCCGGGGATCAGCTGCCGGTGCTCCCTGCGCGCCTCGGCCGGCTGATGGCCGGGCGCAGCGGGCAGCCGGGCCGCGACCCGGCGTGAGGCGGCTAGCAGCGCACTACCGCTCCGCCGGCACGTGTGCAGCGCCACCACCTCGGCCGGCCGGCCATCTGGTGCGCGGAAGCGGTCAGGGAACCGCCGGATCGCGTCGACGTCCGCGCCGCGGAAGGCATAGATGGACTGATCCGGGTCGCCCACCGCGATGAGCTCGCGGCCGTCACCCGCTAGCTGCACCAGCAGCTCTTCCTGCGCGGGATCGGTGTCCTGGTACTCGTCGACGAGCACGACGTCGTATGCCTCGCGCTCCCTGGACCGGACCGCTCCCCGGCGCAGCAAGGCACCGGCGATCCTGACGATCTCGGCGTAGTCGTAAGCGGGCACGGGCGCCAGGTCGAACCTGGCCGCATAGGAATCGAGGAAGCGCCCGGCAGCGACCCAGTCGTCCCGGTCATGCGACCGGCCGAGCGCCGCGAGGGCGGTCCCGTCCAGCCCTCGCTCGGCAGCACGGAGCAGGAAATCGCGTAGCTCGGCCGCGAACCCGCGAGTGCCGACAGCGGCTCGCAGCCGTTCCGGCCAGCCCGGCCGCGCCGTCAGCCGCCTCGCCGCGAAGCAGCCGGCGAACCTCCAGCAGCTGCTCTGGCCCCGGCAGCAGGATCGGTGCCTGCTCACCTGCGAGCACGTACTCCCGGCGCACTAACGCGTAGGCATAGCTGTGGAAGGTAAGCGCCAGCGGCTGGCGCAGCGTGCGGCCGAGCCTCAGCATGATGCGCTCGCGCAGTTCCTCCGCCGCCTTGCGGCTGAATGTCAGTACCAGCAGCCGGCTCGGGTCAACGCCGCGGCGGGTCACCCGGTCAACGACGGTCTCCACGATCGTGCTGGTCTTACCCGTACCGGGCCGGCCAGCACGAGCAACGGCCCGCCCGGATGCTCGACGACTCGCCGCTGGCTGTCGTCGGGCAGCAGCAGCTGCCCGGCCGTTGCTGGCGGCCGGACGAGGCGGTAAGTGGGCGGCTGAGTTTCCATCGTGTTCGCATTCCAGCAGACGCTGCCGACAATCGCGGGCCGATATCCAAGCCCGCAGGCTAGTTTGCGCGCCGGGCCCGCTTCATGTCGATGCGCGGCGGCCCGCCGTCAGCAGGCTGCCGCAACGGGGTTTCCTCGGCCGTGTACCTGGCCAGCGCCGTCCGTTCATGGCCAGGCAGCAGCACACCATCAGCACGGACAACTCGCCACCAGGCGACGCCTCCGCCCCACAGCGCCATCACCCGGCCAACCTGGCGCGGACCGCCAGTGCCCACGAACTCGGCCACGTCGCCGTAGGACATGACGGTTCCGGGTTTGATCGCATCCACCACGTCCAGTACCCGAGCGGCGAAATCATCGATCACCGGGCTGCCACCCGCCGGGCCGGCCCCTCGCCGCTCCCGCCCGGTCGCTCGCCGGTCCGGGCTGGCCGCAGGCCGCTGCTGACCGGCTCGCGTCATCGCGGCTGCTCCCAGCCAGTCCCCGCCCTGTCCTGTTCTCGCTCGACGGGCGCAAGCGCGGCGACCCGCCGATCACGGTAGCTGAACATCCTGCTGGTCGAGAGCGCGACGACGGCCAGGCTCAGCACGCCAAGCAAGCAGAACAGGATGAGCATGCCGGGTCCCCGCGGCGATACTGGCGGCGCAGGCACCGCCGCGAGGCCGCCGCCGAAATGCGCCGCCGGCTCGAGGCCTCCAGCCGGCGCGGCGCCGCCGGCCAGCCGTCCAGCCTTCGCCAGCGCCGCCGTCGCGTCGACCACGCCGAAGCCGATCTGGTCGTTATAACCGCCCGGCGGCCGGGTGCTGGGGCTGGTGGTGCTGGTGATCGCAGAGATGACCTGTGAGTCGGACAGCCCCGGATACTTGGACTTGATCAGCGCGACCACGCCGGCGGTGAGGGCGCAGGCTGGACTGGTGCCGCTGACGTACCAGTACTGACCGTCTCGGCCCTGGGCCGGAACCCGGCTGCCGGGCGCCGCGACCTGAACGGAGAAGTTCTCGCTGGAGAAGCTGGCGACCTGACCGGTCCCGTTCACGGCGCCGACCGCGAGTACGCCGGGATAGTTCGCCGGGAACGAGTACGGCGCGTGCCCGGTGCCGTCGGCTGCTGCGGTAGTGCCGGAGTTGCCCGCTGAGGCCACGACGACGACGTTCCTGTCGTAGGCGTACTGCAGGGCCGCGCGCACTGACCTGCTTTCCAGCGTGTAGCCGAGCGACATGCTGATGACGCTGGCCCCGTGCCGGACGGCATATCTGATCGCGGTGGCCAGTTCCGCCTGCCCGCGGGACGCGGGCTGCCGTTCGTAGGCGGCGTAGCCAGGGTCGTTCGGGTCGGTGATCACCCTGATCGAGAGCACGGTCGACAGTGGTGCGACCCCGATGATGCCGCTACCGCCGCCCGCGTGACCATGGCCCGCGATCAGCGACGCCATCCAGGTCCCGTGCACGCCCCAGGCCGGATCGGACGGCAGCGTGGGTATACCGGTGAGATTCGGGCCGGTGCGGACGCTGCCGGCCAGATCCGACACATCAGACTTGACGCCGCTGTCAATGACGGCGACAACCACGCCCTGCCCCTGCGAGATATCCCAGGCAGGCTGCACGTTGAGCTCGTTCAGGACCCATAGCTCGCTGGTGCGCACCGTGTCGGCAGCGGCGGGCGGCGCCAGCACGATCGAGCCCGCCGAGCAGACGGCAACGGCCGCTAGCCCCGCGGCCAGCATGCGCACCCGCCTGCCCGCCGCCGCTAGCCCCGGCCTGGTCAGCATCCGGGCGTCCCAGGACAGGCGGGCATCGCCAGCGGCCGGCCCAGGACCGCGTCCGCCGACCCGGATAGCCCCCGCGCCAGGCTGAGCATCTCCTGCTCAACGTACTGGTCGGCGACGACCCGCACCTTATGTCTGGCGTCAGCGAAGCCGACCGTCGACATGATGACGTAGGGTCCGCCGAAGGAAGCGCGGGAGAGCTGACGCTGGGCATCGCCGAACCCGCCCGCCGCCGTGCTGGCAATCCGGAGAGCGCGCACCAGCGCCGGATACCTGCCTGGCGCCCCGCTGAGCTCGCTAGTTGCCCTGCGTGCCGCCGCCGCGTCCGGCAGGACTGCGATGGCCACGGTCGCAACGAGGCTGCCGGAGGAGTCGACGTAGGTGGCACGCAAGACCGCCGAGCAGCCGTCCGCGACAAGGATCCGCGCGGCTCTGGCCGTCACCCCTGTGACGCACCTGGTCCTGCTGCCGATGCCGAGCCTGTGCGCGTCCAAGACCAGGCCCTGGCCCGCGTCCAGGGCGTAACCGGGCAGCTCGTACCGGACAGTCTGCGGGAAGATCTGCCCGGCGGACACGGCCCGCCAGCGTCGCGTCATCTGCCAGGTCATGATCTGCCGCTGCTGAGCGACGGTGAACTGCCGCGGCAGTAGCTGGTGCGCGATACCGAAGGCCGACACAGCCAGACCGCATAGCCCGGCCGCCAGCAGCAGGCCGAACAGGGCGGCCCGGCCACGGCGCGGCGGACTCGGCTGTTCATGCCGATGCGGCTGCGCCGGGCCGTCATCGCGGTCCGGCTCAGCTGGCCAGGCGCCGCCGTCCTCTGGCTGCCACGTCACAGCCCGGATTTTACGGGGCCGGCGTCAATACGTTGGCAGGCTTGGGTCCACCTGACTGACCCAGGCAAGTACACCGCCGCCCACATGCACGGCGTCGGAATAGCCCGCGCCCTTCACAACGGCCAGGCATTCCGCACTGCGAGCGCCGCTCTTGCAGTGCAGCACGATCTTCTTGTCCTGCGGCAGCCGCTCAAGGGCCGACCCGCTGAGGAACTGGTCCTTGGGGATCAGCACGGAGCCCGGAATGGACACGATCTCGTACTCGTTCGGCTCGCGCACGTCCACCAGGAAGATGTCGTCGCCGCGATCGAGCATGCCCTTGAGGTCGGTCGCGGTGATCGTCGACCCGGACGCCGCCTGCTGGGCGTCCGCGGATACCACGCCGCAGAAGGCGTCGTAGTCGATGAGCTCGGTGATGGTCGGGTTCTTGCCGCAGATGGCGCACTCCGGATCCTTGCGGACCCGCACTGTCCGGTAGCTCATCTCCAGGGCGTCATAGATCATCAGCCGCCCGGCCAGCGGCTCGCCGATGCCGGTGATCACCTTGATCGCCTCATTGACCTGGATGGACCCGATCGAGGCACACAGCACACCGAGCACGCCGCCCTCGGCGCACGACGGCACCATGCCGGGCGGCGGCGGCTCGGGGTACAGGCAGCGATAGCACGGGCCGTACTCGGCCCAGAACACGCTGGCCTGGCCGTCGAACCGGTAGATCGAACCCCACACATACGGCTTGCCAAGCAGCACGCACGCGTCATTGACGAGGTAACGGGTCGCGAAATTGTCGGTGCCGTCGACGATCAGGTCGTAGCCCGCGAAGATCTCCATGACGTTGTCCGTGGTGAGCTGCTCTTCGTGGAGGACAACATTCACATAAGGGTTGATCTCGTTGATACTGTCCCGAGCGGACTGAGCCTTGGACCGTCCTATATCGGACTGGCCGTGAATGATCTGCCGCTGCAGATTCGACTCGTCCACGACGTCGTAATCCACGACGCCCAGGGTGCCGACGCCAGCTGCGGCCAGGTAAAGCAACGCAGGTGAACCTAGGCCGCCAGCGCCCACGCAGAGCACCTTGGCGTTCTTCAGCCGCTTCTGGCCGGTCATGCCGACCTCAGGGATGATCAGGTGGCGCGAATAGCGCTTAACCTCGTCGACGCTGAGATCGGCGGCTGGCTCGACCAGCGGTGGCAATGACACGTCAGCTCCTCGGTTGCTCGTTACCTAGGGCATGAACCACCGGGCGGCCAGCCGCATTCCGGCCCCGGAAATGTCAGCGGTACCGAGTAGAACTCCTGCCATGCAGCAACTACCGCCTCCGCAGCTACCCTGGCACCGCTGCGAGCTTCCGGCCGGGCCAGCGGCTGTCCCCACGACGCCCGTCCGGCTCCGGCAGCCTGGCAGGCATGCACCGCTGCCGGACGCGTTCGCAGTACGGAGGCTGCCCGTCCCCGCTGCTGCGCCGCCGTACGACGACGAGCGGCCCGGTACCGATGAGCAGTCCCGCGGCTTAGAACGCCGCCTTGACGAGCCGCCGCCCGCCGGCCAGCCGCGGCCGGCTGACGGACAGCTGGCGCCCGCTGGCGGACCGATGCCGCCCGTCGCGCTGCCACCGGTCGCGCTGCCGCCGGCCGCCGAACTGCCGGCTGGCGAACCCGCGGCTGGCCGGGTCAGCCAGACCCGGCAGACCGGGCCCGATCAGGCTTGCTGGCCTAGCCAGTTTGCCCAGGTACTGGCGGAGACCCTGGCGGGATCGCGGCCCGCCCGCCAGCTCACGCCCTGGACAACCGAGCAGGCCCGGCAGCGGATCCGGCAGCTCGGCCCGATGCTGGTGAGCAACCAGCGGCCGCGGGTCCGCAGGATCGTGACATCCGCGCCTGCTCAGGACGTGCTCGAGCTCACCGCCGTCGTCGGCTTCGGCCCGCGGGTGCACGCGCTGGCACTGCGGCTGGAGCGCGGCCAGGGCAGCGCCGTGCAGACCAGTGACGCGCGCTGGTGCTGCACCGTCATCGAATCGGCATGACGTTATGACGACAGGCCTAGCCAGATGCCGACAGGCCTGGCCAGCCAGCGGCTCGCGGTGCACGACGCCCGCGGCAGCGTCGCCGGGGCGCGGCGACGCGACTCCGGGCGGCGAGCCGGGCCGGACCGCGTTCCCGGCACCTAGTCGCGATCTACTGCCGGGCGCGCGGATCACCGTGGCATTGCTTGAACTTGCGGCCGGACCCGCACGGGCACGGCGCGTTCCGGCCAACGCCCGCGTAGGCCGTGCCGTCAGCTGCCGCGCTCGTGTGCTCTGCCCGGCCTGATCCGTCCTCACTCGGCGCGCTGTAGCTCAGGTCACCCGAGCGCTGCGGTCGGGCCAGGCCCCGCGCGAGTCCCGCTGGCAGCTCACCCTCGCCCTGGACGGCCGCCGGCTGCCGCTGACCTTGGCTGCGGCGCTGCGCCTGCTGGCGGGCCGGGCCGGCTGCCTCGGCTGGGCTTCCTGCCGTGGCCGGGCCGCCGCGGTGCCGCCGGCTGACCGGCGGCGCCGGCTGACCGGAGCCGCCGGCTGAGCAGTAACGCCAGGCTGAGCTGTGCCTGCCAAGCTGGGCAGTGCCGCCAAGCTGGGCCGCCGTCGCGCCACCCGTGAGACCAGCGTCCATGTCGTCAGCCACGATCGGGTCAGCCTGGACCTGGATCTGCAGGTTGAACAGGTTGAGGACGGACTCTTCCTTGATGCCGTCCATCATCGCGGTGAACATGTCGTAACCCTCGCGCTGGTACTCGATCAGCGGGTCCCGCTGGCCGTAGCCGCGCAGGCTGACGCCCTCACGCAGGTAATCCATCTCGTACAAGTGCTCGCGCCACTTACGGTCGAGCACCGAGAGCACCACTCGCCGCTCCACGTCGCGCATCACCTCGGGCGTGAGCTCCTCGGTCCGGCGGTCGTAGGCCGCGTGCGCGTCGGCCTTGACGGTCTCCGCGATGAACTCGCGGGTCAGGTGCGATCGGTCACCGCCTGCCTGCTCGACCAGCTCATCGACGGTAATGCTGATCGGGTACAGCTGCCGGAGCGCGCGCCAGAGCTTGTCCAGGTCCCATTCCTCACCGAACCCGGTCGCCGTCTCGCCGTTCACGTATCCGTCGACAACGTCGTCGATCATGCCGCTGATCTGCTCTTGCAGGTCGGCGCCTTCCAGCACGGCGCGCCGCTCGGAGTACACGACCTTGCGCTGCCGGTTCATGACGTCGTCGTACTTGAGCACGTCCTTGCGGATCTCGAAGTTGAGCTGCTCGACGTTATTCTGCGCTGACCGGATGGCCCGGCTCACGTTCTTGGACTCCAGCGGCATGTCCTCCGGGGTCTTGAGCATCTGCATCAGGTGCGCGATCTTGTCGCCGTTGAACCTGACCATCAGGTCGTCCGCGAGCGACAAGGTAGAACCTGGACTCGCCGGGGTCGCCCTGACGGCCGGAGCGGCCGCGCAGCTGGTTGTCGATGCGGCGGGACTCATGCCGTTCGGTGCCGAGCACGTAAAGGCCGCCAGTGGCGACAACCTCTTCATGCTCGTCGGCGACTGCCTTGCGGCTCTTCTCGACTGCGGCGGCCCAGGCCGCCTCGTAGTCCTCCGGCGTGTCGACCGGGGACAGGCCGCGCTGGTGCAGCTCGACATCGGCCAGGAACTCCGGGTTACCGCCGAGCATGATGTCGGTGCCGCGGCCGGCCATGTTGGTGGCGACGGTGACCGCGCCCTTGTGGCCAGCCTGGGCCACGATCGCTGCCTCACGCTCGTGGTACTTGGCATTCAGCACCTCGTGCGGCACGCCCCGGCGCTTGAGCTGCCTGGACACCAGCTCGGACTTCTCCACGCTGGTGGTGCCCACCGAGCACCGGCTGGCCATTCTGGTGCCGCTCCACGATGTCGTCGACCACGGCCTCCCACTTGGCTTCCTCGGTCTGGAAGACGAGGTCGGGCTTGTCGGCCCTGATCATCGGCATGTTCGTCGGGATGGGCACGACGCCAAGCTGGTAGGTCTGGTGGAACTCGTTAGCCTCGGTCAGCGCGGTTCCGGTCATGCCGGAGAGCTTTTCGTAGAGGCGGAAGTAGTTCTGCAGGGTGATCGTGGCGAGCGTCTGGTTCTCGTCCTTGATCTCGACGCCCTCTTTGGCCTCGACCGCCTGGTGCATGCCCTCGCTCCAGCGGCGGCCGTGCAGCATCCGGCCGGTGAACTCGTCCACGATAAGGACCTCGCCGTTCATGACGACATAGTCCTTGTCCTTGGTGTACAGCTCCTTGGCCTTGATCGCGTTGTTCAGGAAGCTGATCAGCGGAGTGTTGACGTGCTCATACAGGTTGTCGATACCGAGCCAGTCCTCGACCTTCTCGACGCCTGTTTCCAGGATGCCGATCGTCCGCTTCTTCTCGTCGACCTCGTAATCGCCCTCGCCGTCCTCGCCCCGGCGCAGTCTCGGTGCGATCTTGGCGAACTCCTGATACCAGATGCTGTTCTGATCGACCGGGCCGCTGATGATCAGCGGCGTCCGCGCCTCGTCGATCAGGATCGAGTCCACTTCGTCCACTATGGCGAAGTAATGTCCGCGCTGGACGCACTCCTCGAGCCCCCAGGCCATGTTGTCCCGGAGGTAGTCGAAGCCGAACTCGTTGTTGGTGCCGTAGGTCACGTCGGCCGCATACTGCTTGCGGCGCTCATCGGGCTCCATATTCGCCAGGATGACGCCGACCTCGAGACCCAGGAACCGGTGGATCCGGCCCATCCACTCGGCGTGATACTTCGCCAGGTAGTCGTTCACCGTGACCACGTGCACTCCGCGGCCGGTCAGCGCGTTGAGGTAGGAGGGCAGTACAGCAGTCAGCGTCTTGCCCTCGCCGGTCTTCATCTCGGCGATGTTGCCCAGGTGCAGCGCCGCGCCGCCCATCAGCTGAACGTCGAAGTGGCGCTGCCCGAGCACTCGGGTGGCTGCCTCCCGGACCGTGGCGAATGCCTCCGGCAGCAGGTCATCGAGGCTCTGGCCACCCTCATACCGCTGCCTGAGCTCGTCGGTGGTGGCCCGGAGCTCAGCGTCTGTGAGTGATCTGAAGTCATCCTCAATAGAGTTGACCTGGCTGACAACCGCCTTGAGCTTGCGCAGCGTCTTACCCTCGCCCGCGCGAAGGATGCTGTCAATGATGACTGGCACTTGTTGTCCCGCTCCCTGCAGATCGTCCGGCTAGGTACTCGGTAGCCCGTCTGGACTAACCCTGGTCGCACCTGAGGGGTCGAGTACGCCCCATGATGAGTCCCTGACCACAATGATAGGTACATCGACGAGGCGTCAGGAGAGGAGCAGCGTGCATGGCTAAGCAGGTGGAGCCAGCCACTGCCGGGGGCGTCGCGGCCAGCGGCGCGGAATACGGGGCCAGCATGACCGCTGGTGCAGGTAGAGGACGCGGGCACGAGGTCATCCCGTTCGTGTCACAAGTGCCGGGGACGCCGGTATCTTTTCCGTCATTCCACGGCCGCGCGGTCTCCTGGATCGCCGTCTCGGTCATCATGGTCGGCTTCCTGATAGGCGGCCTGGCCCTGGTATTCGGGCCCACCTGGTGGCTCTTCTGGGTCGGCCTTGGTATCTCAGCGGTCGGCGGCCTGCTGGCGCTAGCCACCGGGATCTTCGACGACTGGTATTGATATTCCTCGCCACCTGGCTGACGCGGGGTCGGCGCAGCGCGAAGCGTGACGGGTTTTCTGATGTTTTGACCGTTTATCCTACACCCACATCCATGCTGCCGGACTGTCACTGCCTCCCGGTACCCTGCGATCGTGGTCAGCCCTCGCCCTGGTAACGGATTCCCCGACCCCGTAGCGACACTAAGCCAGGACGAAGCGCGCCATCTCATGCTCCGGGCCCAGGGCCTGCTGGGCGCGGAGGGACGCCGTGGTGGCGTACCCGGCATGCTGCGGCGGGTCGGCGCGGTCCAGCTGGACACGATCAGCGTGCTCGCCAGGTCGCACGAGCTTGTTGCCTACGCGCGGCTTGGCGCCATCAGCCGGACCAGGATTGAGCAGGCCTACTGGCACTCGCGCAGGCCGGCTGCCTTTGAGTACTGGTCGCATGCCGCCTGCGTACTGCCGATCGAGGAGTGGCCGTATTACGAGTTCCGGCGCCGCGCCTTCGCCGAGCGAGGGCTGCGCTGGCATCAGAGCCACCCGGAAGTATGCGAGCGCGTCCTGGACCGGATCCGGGCTGAGGGCCCGCTGACGGCCACCGAACTTGGCGGCGCCAAGAACGGCGGACCGTGGTGGGACTGGTCCGACACAAAGATCGCGGTGGAGTGGCTTCTCGATACCGGCAGGGTCATCTGCGCCCGGCGGACCGGCTGGCGGCGCGTCTACGACCTGCCCGAGCGCGTGCTACCGGACGTCCTGATAGAGCCCAGACTCAGCGCCGCGGACTGCCTTGCCCACCTGGCCGCAACGGCAGCCCGGGCCCTCGGCGTGGTCACCCAGGCCGATCTGTCGGACTATCAGCGGGTCCGCTATGGCAGTGCGTCGGTGCGGGTCGAAGGCGCGCCCGCCGCCTCGGCAGCGCTCGCAGCCGCCGAGGCGGCGGGCCTGATCCCCGTGGAGATCTCGGCAGGCAGGCTCGGGCCGGCGGTCAGAGCCTGGGCCGATCCGGCTGCGCTCGATCCTGATGACGCCGCAGGCGCGGCTGGCGACCGCGGCCGAGCCGGGCTGGCACCGGCAGCTGGGGTTGCGGAGAAGGCGGCTGCACGACCGCTGACCAGGCGCGGGCGGCACCGGACGACGCTGCTCTCGCCCTTCGACTCGCTGGTCTGGGACCGCAAGCGGACGAAGCGGGTTTTCGGCTTCGAGCACAGCCTGGAGGCGTACGTACCGCAAGCCAAGCGCGTGCACGGGTACTTCACCATGCCGCTGCTGGCCGGCGGGCAACTGGTCGGCCGGGTGGATCCGGCCCGCAGTGGCAGCACCCTGATCGCGCGCAAGCTGACGATGGACAAGCCCGGCGCGGCCGAGCCGATGGCGCTGGCGCTGGTCGAGGCCGCCTCCTGGGTCGGCTGCGACAACGTCAAGCTGCAGCAGGTCGAGCCCGCCCACCTAGAGCAGCGGCTACGCTCCGCGCTCGCCGGCCGCGGCGCCTGACCCGGCCGCCGGTCAGCCGAACTCGATCAGCTTCTCCCGGACCGCCACCATCACGGCTTCCATCCTGGAGTGGATCTGGAGCTTCTCCAGGATGTTCCGGACGTGATTCTTGACGGTGTTCTCGGAGATGAACAGCTCCTTGGCAATGTCCCGGTTATTCATCCCGCGGGCAACCAGGCGCAGCACCTGGATCTCCCGGTCGGTCAGCCGCGGCGCCGGCACCTGCTGCGGCCGTTCTTCCTCGTCCCGCCTGGCCAGGGCGGCGAATTCGGTGAGCAGCTTGCCGGCCATGGACGGGTTGATCAGCGACTGGCCACCGTGCACCGCACGGACGGTGTCGGCCACCTCGTCCAGCGGGATGTCCTTCAGCAGGTATCCGCTAGCGCCAGCCCTGATCGCTTCGAAGAGGTCCTCTTCCTCGTCGCTGATCGTCAGTATCACGATCTTGGCGCTGGGGGCGACGTCCTTCAGCGCCCGGCATGCCTCGATACCGCTGATCCGCGGCATCCTGATGTCCATCAGGACGACGTCAGGCAGTGACTCCCCGGCTTTGCTGACGGCTTCTTCGCCATCGCTTGCCTCGCCGACCAGCTCGATGTCGGCCTCCGACTCGAGCACCATTTCCAGACCGCGCCGGAACAGCGCATGATCATCGACAATCAGCGTCCGGATGGGTTCAGCTGGCGTCGCTTCCTGCCGCGCGGTGCTGACTTCCGCGCCGGCTGCCGCGGCGGGCTGACCGTCGGGCGCCCGCGGGCTGACCCCGGCATTGCGGCCCATGTTTCCTCCTTCAGCGGCCCGGCCATCTGCTCCCCTGACCAGCCCGCCAGAACCTGACCCCGCGCTGCCCGTGCCTGAACTCTTTCTGACCCTGGCTCCGGTTGCAAGCCTGCGTCGGGCCGGCGCGTCGGGCCGGGCCAGGCGGTCACCCGCCGCGATGGCATCGCCCAGCGCGCGACGGCCTGCCCGTGCCGCCCCTAGTCCCGGACGCTGCGCTGTGCCGCGCTGGCCGCCCGGTCAGGTGCGCCCGCCGGCTGGCCCGGCGAGCCCGCCGCCCGCTCGGCCGCGCCGGACGGCTTCTTGACCTGGCCGTTAAGCCGACCGCGCGATGCCTCACTAACCGGCTCGCTCGCGCCCGGCCCGGTCGCGCCCGCAATGCGCGGGGCAAGCTCTTCGACCAGCCGGATCACGCCGTACTGGTAACCGCGCCGCCGGTACGCCACACTCGGCAGACCGCACCCGGCATCGGTGAACAGGAAGAAATCATGGCCGACCAGTTCCATCTCGAACAGGGCCTGGTCGATGTTCATGGGGATAGCTGCGTGAAATTTCTCCCGCACTACCAGCGGGCCTTCGCCCTGCATGTCGATCGGGATGAGATCCTCCGGCTCGCCACCGGACTCGGCGGCCAGCCCATCAGCCTCGGCCGCATCTGCCTTGTCGGCGGCGGCGGCCATAGCAGCCATAGCAGCCGCGCCATTGCCGGCCAGCAGCCCGCCACCGGCGCCCAGCCTGATCGCCGGAAGTTCGGCGTCGGAGGCCAGGTCGGCCTCGGGCAGGTCGCCTAGGCGGACTGCCGCGTGGGCGCCGTGTCGCGCCTTACGCCGGTCGCAGGACCGCCTGAGCCGCGATTCCAGCTTTGCCAGCGCCAGGTCCAGCGCTACGAATCGGTCCTCGGCAGCGGCCTCCGCGCGGATCGCGGGTCCCTTGGAAGTAACGGTGAGTTCGACACGTTCCTTGCGGTCGGACTGACGGGGGTTGCGCTCGGTGGAGATCTCTACGTCGACCCTGATTGCCCGGCTGTCCAGCTTCTCAATTCTGGTGAGCTTGGCCGTCGCGTGGTTCCGGAACTTCTCCAGCACGTCGGTGTGTCGGGCTTTGAAGATGATGTCCACGTAGGAACTCCCTTCGTGTCCGGTCGAAAGCGGCACCCGCCCGGCCGACCTGGTCTTCTACCCCACATCCGCCTGCTGAGAGGCTCGCGGCTGCTTGTGCCACTACTACCCTTCTCCCTACCCGGGGGACATCGGATCCCCCGGCGGGGCAGGACTTACTTCTAAGCCGCACCGTGATCGGTCGACGAGAAGTCGCCTTACGTGGGCCGCTTAGCCTGCGGCTGGCATCGGCTAGCCTGGCCGGCTGCCCTGCGTGACAGGGCGGCTGGCCTGGCGCAACCACGGACCCGGACGGGTGCCATGACATGACGCTAGTCGCACACCGGCCGAATGTCAGGTGGAGACCTGGCCATCATCGCGCTACTGGCTCGCATAACAGGGCAAATCATCTTGGCGCGATCACCCGGCGAGCGGCGTTGCGCTGGCCGCCTCGGTTAGCCGGGGTAGGCCGGCAGGCTACCCGTCGCCAGTTTGGCCCAGCCGCTGTCGGAATTGGCGGCGCTCGCCACCTGCCCGTCGGCGGTGATAACCAGGGCAGTTCCGTTCGTCGCGACCGACTGGGCGCCGTCCGGGGCCGCGTCAAGTGGCCGCTGCTGTCCGGCTCCACCCGTCAACGGGACCTCATACACCACCGAACGAGCCAGCACGACCAGGTTGTACGGGTCGTACCAGCTGATGGACCTCGGATTCGGCATGCCAGTCCCCACGCTCACGGCCGGGCCGAAGGAGGTCACGCCACCGCTCGTGCGTACCGCCGCCAGCAGCAGGCGATTGACCGGCGCTGCGGCCTTTCCGGCTGCCCCGGCCTTCGCGGAGACCGCAGCCTTGCCGGAGACCGCAGCCTTGCCGGAGACCGCAGCCTTGCCGGTCGCCTTGCTGGTGCCAGCCGGTGCGGTGCCCACCAGGAATGCAGCCCTGATCCCGTCCGGCGCTATCCGCAGCGCTAGCAGTTGCAGGCCCTGCTGGCGCCGGCCGAGAGCCCGGCTGGCAGGCTGACCTGCGCAGGTATCCCGTGCTTGATAACCCACACGCGCTGCCCGGCCGTCGCCCAGACGTAGCCGTTGATGTCCCAGCTCAGCGACGTGCATGCGCCACCCGTGCTGGACAGCGAGTACCTGCGATACCGGCCGGAGCCACGGCTGACCCCGGTGTACACGGCGCAACCATGTCCGGACCTCGTCGCGATCGCCAGCATCCGCGGACTGCTGGCGATCGACGCCGCGACGGCGGTTACCGCGGACCGGCCGATCTGCGCTGGTCCCGCTACCGGCGCCGGCTTCTGCGGACCTGGTCCGCAGCTCACTGACACTGAATGGACCGCTCTGGAAGTACACCGGCTCCGGCGCCTGCCTGCCCGCCACCGGAGCGATGAGGTTCGTATGCTGACCGGTATAGACAGTTTTGCCGCCTATTTCCAGCTTAACGACATGCGCCACCGGCGCGGAGTAGGCGCCGGTCGTCAGCGTGTACTGCAACTGCGCGGCCATCTCGCCTATCTGCGTGCCCTGCGCTACCAGCGCCTTGCCGCCAAGGTTCACGATCGCCGTCTGGCCGCTGATCCGGACCTGATGGCCGATCAGAGTGGTGCCAGGCTGGAACGCCGACCTGGTCGCACCGCCGGAGAGCCAGCTGCCCGGCCCCCGTAGCAGGCCTTTGACCAGGCCAGTCGCGAGCGTCGCGTTGGAGGCGGACGTCGTGCGCGTGAAACCCTGAATCGGAGCGTAAACAGGGTCGGGCACCAGCAGATCCGGCAGCGGCACTGACGCCGACACCGGGGCGAAAAAGTACAAATTGCTCGGCTGGTAGACGTCCGCGAAGTCGGCCTGCGTCAGCAGCAGCACCCCCTTGGGCACGGCGTCGATCAGCCAGATTCCGTTGATCCGCACCAGCGAGAAGCTGTAGACCGAATTACCCGGTTCGTAGAGGTACTGACCGGACGCTGTCAGCGTGGCGAGTCGCTGCCCGGTGAAGCTGACCTTGGCGATCTGCGTGACGCCCGGCCCGGTGGCCGGCTGCGGGACGCTCACCGCCAGCTTGCCCTGCGACGCTACGACGGTGACCGCTCCCTTCTTTGGCGTCCAGGACTGCCGCAGCGGCTGCGCCAGGTATTGTCGCGCCGCCGCCCAGTTCCCCGCGAAACTGGCACTGGCGTGCAGGAATCCGAGCACCACGTCATCTTCGGTCCAGGTGTTTCGCGGCGCGGGCGGCGGCATTGGCACGGGGTAAGCCTGCGGCTGCCCGCCAGCCGCCGGTCACCTTCTGCGGCGTGCCGCCGGTCGGCACGGCCGCACAGCCGGCCACCGAAGCGGCCAGCACGGCCGCCAGTAGCACGCCGAGCGTGCGGCTGGATGCGAGCCTGCCCGGACCTCGGCTGGGAACAGGACCGAGGCTAGCCACGAGCCGGCACTTCGCTGATGGCATCGCTCGCCAGCATTGCCACGATCAGCCGGCGGCATCAGGTCACTCACGGCGCTGTCCGCGGTAGCGCTCAGGCCAGCCGTGCTCACCGGTGCAGCCAGGTCCGCGGCGCCGGCCGGTGGGTTCAGGTCGTGACTCAGGTCAGGACCGAGCGACAGCGGCGACCCGTGCAACTCGCCCCCGACCACGCGCGGCAGCGTCAGCCGGAACACCGATCCGCGGCCGGGCTCACCCCACGCCTCTAGCCAGCCTCCGTGCAGCCGGGCGTCTTCCAGCGCGATAGCCAGCCCTAGGCCGGTGCCGCCGGAGGTCCGTGCCCGGGCCGGATCGGCGCGCCAGAACCGGTCGAACACCAGCTCAACCTCACCGGGCCGGAGCCCGACGCCAAAGTCGCGTACCGAAATCGCCACTGCGCCGGAATCCATCGCCGCGGTCACGATCGTGTCCTTGTTCTCGCCGTGCTCGACCGCGTTCAGCAGCAGGTTGCGCAGGATTCGCTCGACGCGGCGGCGGTCCACCTCGGCGACGCACGGCTCGGCGGGCAGCCGGAACTCGATCTTGGTGCCGCGGCGTTCGGCCAGCTGCTGAGCCACATCAGCCGACTGCCGGACGATCGTGCACACGTCCACCGGCTCGGCATCCAGCGTCGCGGCGTTGGCGTCGTACCTGCTGATCTCCAGCAGGTCGGTGAGCAGCGACTCGAACCGCTCCAGCTGGCTCTGCAGCAGCTCCGCGGAGCGGCCGGCCGCGTACTCCATCTCGTCCTTCGCGCCGAACAGCACGTCTGAGGCGATCCGGATCGTGGTCAGCGGTGTCCGCAACTCGTGCGAGACGTCAGAGACGAACTGCCGCTGTACCTGCGACAGGTCCTCCAGCTGCCCGAGCTTCTCCTGCAAGCTAGCGGCCATCTCGTTGAACGAGGTAGCCAGCGCGGCCAGCTCGTCGGTGCCGCGGACGTCCATGCGCTCGTTCAGCTTGCCGGCCGACAATCGCCAGGCGCCTTGCGCGGCGAGCCGGACCGGAACCACCACCCACCTGGTCACCAGCCAGGCGATCGCGGCAAGCAGGAACACGACGGCCAGGCCGACCAGCAGCAGGGTTCGCTGCATGCTGGCGATGCTCTGCTGCTCCGCTGTCAACGGGAAGAAGTAATAGAGCTGGTAGGCCCTGCCGAGCGGGGCACCGAGGATCACGCCGGGCTGCGGGGTGAAGCTCGGCGGGACCGACATGCTGGCCCACGCCCGCAGCAGCGGGGCGGGACTGCCCGCAAGCGCGGCGCGCTGCTCGGCCAGCACCCGGCCGACCAGGCTGGCCGGCAGCACCGGCTCGGAGCTAGCGAAGCCATCGGTCGAGCCTGCGCTGAAGACCGGCCCGTCCTGATACTTGCTGGCTATGGTCACGGCGACGGCATACGGCGTGCCAGCCGTCGGCGCGAGCTGCTGGGCCAGGTAGAACATGGCCTGGCGTGCGCTGCCGGAGGGCGCGCTACGGCTGGTGAACAGCGGGTTGTCGCGCGCGACCGCCAGACCCTGGCCAGCGATGTTCTCTGCGGACCGCACCTCGTTGCTGTACAGGTTCGCCACGAGCTGCTGCATCAGGAAGTAGCCGAGCACCGAGACCACGATCGCGCACAGCACCAGCGTCGCGGTCGTGACGCGCAGCTGCAGTGACCGGCGCCAGTGGTCGGTCAGGCGCCGGAGCTGGACCCGGGCTCCGGGTAGCAGCGCAGGCGGCGCGGCCTGGCTAGCCAGTCCCGGTCGCCGGCCTGGATGCTGTCGGCTGCTCCCTTCACTGCCCTTCCCCGCTGGACGATCGGACTCGGTGCCGCTCCGGCCGCGGGCGCGAAGCCCGGGTCTGCCAGGACGCGGTCAGCGCGGAGCCAGTCAGCCCGGTCCCGCCTTATAACCAACGCCCCGGACCGTCACGACGATTTCCGGACGCTCTGGATCCCGCTCGATCTTCGCCCGCAGACGCTGCACATGCACGTTCACCAGCCTGGTGTCGGCAGCGTGCCGGTAGCCCCAGACTTGCTCGAGCAGGACTTCCCTGGTGAATACCTGACGTGGCTTGCGGGCCAGGGCGACCAGCAGGTCGAACTCGAGCGGTGTGAGGTTGAGCGGCTCACCGGCCCGCTGGACCGCGTGACCGGCCACGTCAATCGTGACTTCGCCGATGGTCAGGGTCTCTGGCGCCGGATCGTCCGTCCGGCGCAGCCGCGCCCTGACCCTGGCGATCAGGACCTTGGACTGGAAGGGCTTGACGATGTAGTCGTCGGCCCCTGACTCGAGCCCCAGCACGACGTCCACGGTGTCGCTTTTGGCGGTCAGCATGACGATCGGCACGCCGGATTCGGCCCGGATCTGGCGGCAGACGTCGATGCCGTCCATGCCCGGCAGCATCAGATCGAGCAGCACCAGGTCCGGCTTGGTGTCGCGGAAAGCCTCGATAGCGCGGTCGCCATCGGCGACGAAGGTTGGCTCGAAACCCTCGCCACGCAATACGATGCCGAGCATCTCGGCCAGAGCGGCGTCGTCATCGACGACCAGCACACGACCCTTCATGTTCCCCATCGTTCCACGTAGAAGGTGGCTTGGGGACCCGCTAAAGCGTCGGCACCAAGCCCAGGACTCGCAGATTACCTGCAGTGACCGGCTGAATCACCCCCTGTTCGGTGACGATCGCGGTGATCAGCGATGCCGGGGTGACGTCAAAGGCCGGGTTGTAAGCCCGCGTGCCAGCCGGGGCAACCGGCTGGCCGGCCAGGTCAGTGACTTCCGCGGCAGCCCGGAACTCGATCTTGATAGCGCCGCCATCGGGCGTGTCGAAGTCGACCGTTGACCTCGGCGCGACCACGACAAACGGCACGTCATGCTGGCGGGCAAGGACCGCCAGGCCATAGGTGCCGATCTTGTTGGCCACGCTCCCGTCAGCCGCGATCCGGTCAGCGCCGGTCAGCACCAGGTCAACCTGACCGGAGGCCAGCAGCGAGGCTGCCGCGCTGTCGGCGAGCACGGCGTGCGGGATGCCAGCCCGCCGCGCTTCCCATGCAGTCAGCCGTGCCCCCTGGAGAAGTGGCCTGGTCTCGTCCACCCACAGCCAGGCCAGCCGCCCGGCCCGGTGCGCGGCCAGGACCACGGCAAACGCGGTGCCCGCTCCGGCTGAGACCAGGCATCCGGTGTTGCAGTGGGTGAGGATCCGCGCTCGGTCCGGGACCAGGCCGAGCCCGTGCCCGGCCATCGCGGCGCTGGCCGCTGCGTCGTCGGCGGCAATGTGGTGTGCCTGCTGCAGGGCCGCCGCGGCACCCCGATGATGACCGGGAACGGGGCCACCGCTGGCAACTGCCGCCTGGTAGGCGCGCAGTGCCCGGTGCGCTCCCCAGGCCAGGTTCACCGCCGTCGGCCTGGCGGTCGCGATCGTCTGGGCTGCCGCCTCGACATCGTCGCCGCGAGCGGCCGCGAGCGCCACTCCGAACGCTCCGGCCACCCCGAGCAGCGGGGCGCCGCGAACTGCCAGCCTGCCGATCGCAGCCACCAGGTCCGGGACCTCGGTGCAGGTCAGGAATACCTCTTCGGCGGGCAGCCTGGTCTGGTCAAGAATTCTGATGGCCGGCCCGTCAGGTGGCTCTAGCCAGCTGAACGCGGGAGTGTTCATGGTGGTGAGTCTGCATGCTGACAGCCGCAACGGCGACTTCGGCCGGACTGGTGTACGGCCTCGTTACCGGTTCGTCATGAATATGCGATTTCGTAACTATATTCGTCGCCGATTCGCCGCGCTGATCGTGGGAACATGGGCGCCAGCGGGGGGCGGTTGTCGGCTCCTGCTAGGCCGCGAGCCAGAGACGCGAAGGCCGCCGAGGAGCGAAATGACGGAACAGCAACGGGCCGGACGAGCCGGAGCAGCCGGATCGGCCGGGCGCGGGCCAGCCCGGCGGCTACGGCCAGCCTGGGAGTTACGGCCAGCCCGGTTACGGCCAGCCTGGGGGTTACGGCCAGCCCGGTTACGGCCAGCCCGGCGGCTACGGCCAGCCCGGTTACGGCCAGCCCGGTTACGGCCAGCCCGGTTACGGCCAGCCCGGTTACGGCCAGCCCGGCTACGGCGGGTGGAACTCGGCGCCCGCGCCACCCCGGCGGTATCCCGCTCCGGCCGCTTGCGCTCGGCGACATCCTCAACGGCGCAGTCGCCTCGGCCCGGCCGGAATCCGGTCGCCACATTCGGCCTGACCGCCATCCTGGTGACCATAGCCGGTGTGATAACCACCGCTCTCACCCTGAGCGTGCGCTCGATCGCAGGCAACACCGTGGTTGTCCAGCCTGGCCAGGCCATTACCTCAGCGCAAGTAGGCAACTTCCTTGCCACCTTCATACCGGTGTTCTTCGTCACGCTCGCGCTCTCGTTCCTCATCGAGAACGTGCTGACGGGCATGCTGACTGCCGTGATCGGCCGAGGCGTGCTCGGCCGGAAGATCGGCATCGGCGAGGCCTGGCAGGCCGGCCGGATCGGGCCAGTCCTGGCCGCGGCACTGCTGGTTGTCGCGATCGCTATCGGCGTGGCAATTCCCCCGGTCGCGATCGTGATCGGGCTGGCGATCGCTAACCTCGGCCCGGCTGCCGCGCTCGTTGGCGTGCTGGGCGGCCTGGCGCTGTTCGTGGCGGAGATCCTGCTCGCCGTCAGGCTGTCGCTGACGGTGCCCTCCGTCGTGCTGGAGAAACTGGGGCCATGGACCGCGGTGCAGCGGTCGTGGCGGCTGACCACCCGCAGTTTCTGGCGCATGCTCGGCATACTGCTGCTGACCGCCCTGATTGTCTTCATTGCCGCGTTCGTAGTGCAGATTCCGTTCGGCTTCCTCGCTGGACTAGCGGGCCGGAACGCGGGCACGTTCGGGACCGCGGCGGCGTCGACAGGTGTCGCCGCGGTCATCATCAGTGCCATCGGCAGCATTGTGGGCAGCACCGTTACCAGGCCCATCAGTGCCGGGGTTACCGTGCTGCTGTACGTCGACCTGAGGATGCGCAGGGAAGGACTTGATCTCGTGCTGCGGAACGCGGCGCAGACCCAGCAGCTGACTGGGGACGAGTTCGCCGGCGTGTGGCAGCCACCCGCACCAGGCCCGCAGCCGCCGCCGTCCACGGCCTGGTGATCGCAGCCGGCCTGCCGGGCATCGGCCGCGACGCGGCGCAGCAACTAGCCCGCAGGGAACTGTCGAAGTCCATCTACCAGCCATCGGTTTGGCAGCGGGTACTGGACTGGCTCGAGCGGCATCTCGACAGACTGTTTGCCGCGATCAACTCCAGCTTGCCCGGCGGCTGGTGGGCGCTAGTGTCACTACTCGTCCTCGCGGTGCTCGTGGTGTCAGTCGTCCTCGTCCAGGTCCGGCCCCGCGCGCTACAGCGCACCGCCCACCGGCAGCCGCTCGCGGGCCGGTCCATGAGCGCCAGCGACTATCGTGCGCAGGCCGACAGCTACGCAGCCGCGGGCGACTATTCGGCCGCCATCATCGAGCGGGTGCGCGCGATAGCCGAGGAACTTCAGCAGCGCGGGATACTGCCAGTCCGGCCCGGCCGGACCGCCGATGAATTCGCCGCCGAAGCCAGCCTGCCGCTGCCGGCGCTGGCCGCCAAGCTCGCCGACGCCGCCCGGCTATTCGACGATGTCAGGTACGGCGGCCGGACCGGCGCCGACGCCGGGTACCACGGCGTTCGCGAGCTCGATGACGCCATCAGGACCGCAAGAGTGCCGATCGCAGCGACTGCGGTCGCCATGCCGGCCGGATCTCTTGCCGCCGGAGCCATTGGTGCCGGGCCTACGGCCGGCCGAGCCGAGTCTGCCAATGCCGGGGCCACCAGCACCGCGACCACCACTAACGGGGCCAGCAGTGACAGGTCCGAGGGCGCACCGTCGTGATCGCAACCATCGCGCCGGGCGAAGCCAGCTCCCAGCGAACGGGATCATCCGACTTCCGCACATCGGGGGGCTGGCGCAACTGGCGGCTGCCGGCCGCGATCATCGGGCTGATAGTCGCCGGAGCGACCGTGATCGCACTCCTGCAGCCCGTCGGCCCAACCAACAGCTACCTCGATCCCGCGAGCACCGGGCCGGCCGGAGCGCATGCCCTTGCCGACCTGCTCACAGAGCGCGGACAGCGGGTTATCCCGGCGGTCACACCGTCGGCAGCCATCAGGGCGGCCAGTGGCGGCGCAACTCTCCTGGTCACCAGTCCCCAGTTCCTGACCAGGCACCAGCTCAGCGCGATGGCGAAGCTGCCCGGCAACCTCGTGCTCGTCGAGCCGGATGAGCTGGCGCTGGCCGTACTCGCACCCGCTGTGGCGATCGCTGGCCAGACCCAGATCGGCCCGACCGCGCCGCATTGCTCGCTACCCGCAGCGCGACTGGCCGGCCGCGCCATC
The DNA here is from genome assembly GCA_963795265.1 of uncultured Actinomycetota bacterium. Classification (GTDB taxonomy): domain Bacteria; phylum Actinomycetota; class Actinomycetes; order Streptosporangiales; family Streptosporangiaceae; genus JAJYUU01. The sequence continues at coordinate 191,440 of CAWCHF010000011.1, forward strand.
CTCGGCGGCATCGGCTTGGCGCTGCGGCATCGGTCGGCGGGAGCGCGGTTGTGCTACTCGTCCGGCCGACTGGCCGGGCTCCTCCAGTACGCCGAGGGCCGCAAGGTCATTACCGTGCTCGGCTCCGGACAGTTCCTGTCCAACCAGGATCTGGCGACGCTTGGCAACGCAGCGCTCGGGCTGAACCTGCTGAGCTCCAGCCAGCGCGTGGTCTGGCTGGTGCCAGCGCTCGCCCTTCAGTCCGGTGCCGGACCCGCCACCGGCTCGCGCTCGCTGACCAGCCTCATCCCGCTCGCTGCCTGGCTGGTAGCGCTGCAGCTCGGCGTCGCCTTGCTGCTGACAGCGCTGTGGCGGGCCAGGAGGCTGGGGCCGGTCGTGGCCGAGCGGCTGCCGGTTGCGGTCCGCGCTACGGAGACGGTAGAGGGCCATGGACGCCTTTACCAGTCGCGGCGGGCTCGCGGCCGAGCTGCGACAGCATTGCGTGCCGCACTGGTCGACCGGCTTGCCCCGCTGGCCGGCCTGCCACGCGACGCGAGCGCCGACACCGTGACGACGGCACTCGCGGCCCGATCTGGCAGCGTGCCCGAGCAGGTCAGCAGGATGCTGTACGGGCCAGTTCCGAGTACCGACGCGGCACTTGTCGCGCTGGCCGGCGAGCTTGACGATCTCGAGAGAAAGGTACGCGCGCAATGACCGGCGATGACCTGGGCGTGCTGGGCACGCATGCCGAGTCTGGTAGCGGTGATCCGCGGGCGGCGCTGGCGGCAGTCCGGGCCGAGGTCGGCAAGGCCGTCGTGGGCCAGGACTCCGTCGTCACCGGGCTGCTCATCGCGCTGATCTGCCAGGGACATGTGCTGCTGGAAGGCGTTCCCGGCGTAGCCAAGACCTTGCTGGTGCGGGCTATCGCGGCGACGCTGTCACTGGACAGCAAACGCGTGCAGTTCACTCCGGACCTGATGCCGGGGGATGTCACCGGGTCTCTCATCTACGACGCCAGGACCTCGCAGTTCGAATTCCGGCAAGGTCCAGTCTTCACCAACCTGCTGCTGGCCGACGAAATCAACCGGACGCCTCCGAAGACCCAGGCGGCGCTGCTCGAGGCAATGGAGGAACGGCAGGTCTCGGTCGACGGCACGCCCCGGCCGCTGCCTGTGCCGTTCCTGGTCGCCGCGACGCAGAACCCTGTTGAGTACGAAGGCACCTATCAGCTGCCCGAGGCTCAGCTGGACAGATTCCTGCTGAAGCTGACGGTCGCGCTGCCTGAGCGCGCGGACGAGGTCACCATCCTGAATCGCCATGCCGACGGCTTCGACCCCCGTGATCTGTCAGCGGCCGGCCTGTGCCCGGCTGCGACCGCCGCGGATCTGGCCGCCGCCGCACGGGCAACCAGGACCGTGCTGGTCTCTGCCGAGGTCACTGGATACATCGTGGATATCTGCCGGGCCACCAGGATGTCAGCATCGCTGCAGCTCGGGGTGTCGCCCCGCGGTGCCACCGCGCTGCTCGCCAGCAGCCGGGCCTGGGCCTGGCTGTCTGGCCGGGACTACGTCACCCCGGATGACGTCAAGGCGCTGGCCCGGCCGGCCCTGCGGCACCGAATCCAGCTCCGGCCCGAGGCCGAGCTGGAGGGCGTGACCGCAGACGGAGTGCTGGCCGGAGTGCTGGCATCGGTCCAGGTGCCGCGGTGACTTCATGGCACTGACCGGCCGGGCCGCGCTGGCTGCGCTGGGCGGCTTGCTGATAGTGGTGGCGTTCCGTACCGTCGCCGCGGTTGTCGTGGTCGACCTGGTAGTGGTCGCGGCGATCGGTGCGGATGTCCTGCTGGCAGCGAGCATTCGTGACCTGCGGCTCAGCCGCGCCGGTGATACCAGGATCTCGCTGGGCCAGCACGGCACGGTGACTCTCAGTATCGAGAACACCGGCCGCAGGCAACTGCGTGCCGTCGTGCGGGACGCCTGGCGGCCGACCGCTGCCGCCCACCCGAGCAGGACCGGCGTCAGCGTTCCGGCTGGCGGCCAGATTGCGCTGCCGACCGTGCTCACGCCGACCCGCCGTGGCGACACCTCGCCGGCTCGGGTCACGATCCGGGCCACCGGGCCGCTCGGGCTGGCCGGCCGGCAGGGCTACCAGGCGCCGGAGTGGACCGTCCGCGTGCTGCCGCCATTCCTGAGCCGCAACCACCTGCCGGAGAAGCTGGCGATGCTGCGCGAGCTGGAGGGCCGGCATCGCTCGCTGCTTCGCGGGGAAGGCAGCGAGTTCGACTCGCTGCGCCAGTACGTCCTCGGTGACGACGTCCGGTCGATCGACTGGCGATCATCGGCCAGGCGGACAGAGGTCGTGGTGCGCACCTGGCGCCCCGAGCGCGACCGGCGCATCGTGATTGTCCTCGATACCGGTCGCACCGCGGCAGGCCGCGTCGCCGGAGTGCCGCGCCTCGACACCTTCATGGACGCGGCGCTGCTGCTCTCGGCGATAGCTACCAGAGCGGGCGACAGGATCGACCTGCTCGCCGCTGACCGCCGGGTCCGCGCCAGGGTGACCGGAATCAGCCGGCCGGGCGGCTTGTCCGCACTGACTGACGCGATGGCCAACCTGGAAGCTGAGCTGATCGAGCCGGATGCCCGGCTCATCGCGGCCGCAGTCATGGCCATGGCACGACAGCGATGCCTGGTCGTCTACCTGACAGACCTGAACCCGTCGGCACTGGAACAGGGGTTGCTGCCAGGTCTGCAGACGCTGGCATCACGGCACCGGCTGCTGGTCGGCGCGGTCGCGGATCCAAGACTGACCGAACTCGCGGCCGGCCGCGGCACCGCCGCGGCCGTCTATACCGCGGCGGCGGCCGAGCGAGCCAGGTCGGAGCGTGCCCGCGCATCCGCGCTGCTGCAGCGCCGAGGGGTCCAGGTCATTGACGCCGAGCCCGGCGCGCTGCCGGCCGCGCTCGCCGATGCCTACCTGAGCCTGAAGGCGGCCGGGCAGCTATGACCTGGGCTGACCCGCCTGCCTGCTAGCCGGTCACCGGCAGCAGATCGGGGGCCTCCTCGATGTCCGCGGACAAGCCCGCCGCGGCGGCCCGGCGTCCGAGTACGAGCACGTAGCCGACGAAGGCCGCCCAGATACAGCCGCCGATGAGGATCCGTGCCCACGCAGAGAGCGCCGAGGGCGTAACAAACGCCTCGATCGAGCCCGATACCAGCAGCACCAGGATGAGGCCGAGCGCGACCGCGATGGCCGCGCGGCCCTGCTCGGCCAGCGCCTGACCGCGCGGCAGCGGACCGGGATCGATGATGGTCCAGCCAAGCCGCAGACCGACGGCCGCGGCCAGGAAGAACGCGGACAGCTCGAGCATGCCGTGCGGCAGGATGAGCGTGAAGAACTCCCCGGCGCGTCCGTGCGCGACCAGGACGCCGCCGGCTACGCCGATCTCGGCCGCGTTGCCCCAGAGGAAGAGCAGTGTTGGGATGCCCAGGAACATGCCGCTGACCAGCGCCTCCGCCGCCAGAGTCGCGTTGTGCGTCCATACCTCCGACCCGAACGACTGACCGTTGTACTGCGAGTAATAGCTGCGGAACTGGTGCAGGTAGCTGAGCTGCTGCGGGCGCGACGCCAGGCTGTCCAGCACCTGCGGCGACCTGGCCAGCCACCAGCCGACCAGGAATCCGACCAGAAGCGAGCCTGCCGCTATGCCGAGCCACCACCAGCGGACCCGGTAGGCCATCAAGGGAAACGTCACGACGAAGAAGCGGCCGATCGACCGCCAGCCTGACGCATGGGCACCGCCGACCGCTGTAGCCCGAGCTCTCGCCACCCGGGCCGACAGGCGGGCCACGAGGGCCGGATCGCCGCCAGCACTGCGCAGCACGGACAGCTGAGTGGCCGCGCGCTGGTAGCCGGCTACCAGCTCGTCGACCTCGTCACCCGTAAGCCGACGCCGACGGCGCACCAGCTCGTCGAGCCTGGCCCAGTCCGCCTGATGCGCGGTCGCGAAGACGTCGGTATCCACAGCTGGAGACTACTGCCCGTGGCTCGGTAACCTTGGCCTGATATCTCCCGATGCTGCTGACCAGGAGGACGCGCCGTGGCCGAGGTCGTTACCGGCGAAGCGGTCGTTCTCGACGTCCCGATCGCCGCGTTCCCCAGCCGGATGGTGGCTGTCCTGCTCGACATGCTGCTGCAGTACACGGCACTGGTGATCATGAGCATCGTGATCGTGACCATCCAGGTCAACGGCGCGGCGCTGGCGGCCATCGCCAGCGTGGTCGTCGTTTCCATCTTCATCGGCTACCCCACGATCTTCGAGACGGTCAGCCGGGGCAAGACGCTGGGGAAGATGGCGATGGGCCTGCGCGTGGTCAGCGACGACGGCGGACCGGAGCGGTTTCGCCAGGCGCTGATCCGGGCCCTCACCGGACTCTTCGAGTTCACCGTGCTCGCGCCAGTGGCGCTGTTCACGTCGCTGTTGTCCGCCCGGGGCAAGCGGCTCGGTGACATGTTCGCGGGCACCTTCGTGATCCAGGAACGGGTACCCCGGCCAGGCAACCTGACGCCGGAGTTCATGGCCGTCCCGCCACCGCTGGCAGACTGGGCGCGGGTGGCTGACATCTCCGCACTGTCCGACGGGAACGCCGAGGCCGCGAGCAGCTACCTTCGCCGCTATTACGACCTGCAGCAGGCCGCCAGGGACGACCTCGGCGCGCGGCTTGCGGCGACGGTCGCGTCGCAGGTCAGCCCGCAGCCGCCAGCCGGCACCCCGGCTCCGGCCTACTTGTCCGCGGTGCTGGCAATCCGCCGTGAGCGCGACCGCGCAAGGTTCGCGGCAGCGCACCAGCCCGCGGCGGCGGGCCCACCCGGCAAAATGAGCCAGGCCGACATTGCGAGCGCGCCCGGCATTGCGAGCCAGCCTGCCGCAGCGAGCCAGTCTGAGGCTTCCCCGCCAGCCGGGTTCGCCGGTCCAGCCGGGTTCGCTGAGCCTGCCGGGTTCTCTCCGCCAGACTGACAGCTAGGATCCGCGGCGCCAGGATTCCAGGTAGCCCCGTTGCCCATCGGTCAGCGTGTCGATCTTCGTCCCGAGCGACGCCAGGGTCAGCCCGGCGACCTGCGCGTCTATCGCGGCAGGCACGTCAAGGACCTGGCCACTGTGCAGGCTGGGCTCGCCGCCCGCCAGCCACGCCAATGCCAGCGCCTGCACGGCAAAGGACGTGTCCATGGCCGCGGCCGGATTGCCCTCAGCGGCCACCAGGTTCACGACGCGACCCTCGGCGAGCAGGATAAGCCGTCTGCCGTCGGCGAGCACGTACTCGTCAGCATGGGGGCGGATGGCGGGGTTGATCTCCGCGGCGAGGCCGGCCAGCGCCTGGATGTCGATCTCGACATCGAAATGGCCAGCATTTGCCAGCATGGCGCCGTCGGGCAGCACGGCAAGCTCGGCCACGCCGATGACATCCCGCGACCCGGTGGCAGTAATCACGAGTTCAGCCTGCTGAGCGGCGGCGAGCATCGGCATGACGCGGAATCCCTGCATGATGGCGCCCAGCGCACGGACCGGATCGACCTCGGTGACGATCACCTGGGCACCGAGCCCGCGGGCGCGCTCGGCGATGCCCGAGCCGCATGGACCGAATCCGGCGACGGCAATGGTCTTTCCGGCCAGCATGGTGTTGGTGGCGCGCAGGATGCCGTCCAGGACGGACTGCCCCGTTCCGTACTTATTGTCGATCATCCGGCGAGTTGACGAGGCATCCGCGGCGACGACGGGGAAGCCGAGAGACCCCGCTGCGGCCATCAGCCGCAGCCTGGCCGCGCCGGTTGACGTCGCCTCGCAGCCGCCGCGCACGCCGCCTATCAGCTCGGCCCTGGCCTCGTGAAGCGTGTTGACCAGGTCGCCACCGTCGTCCATGACCAGATCCGGACCACTGTCCAGGGCGCGGTGAATGTGCTCGTAGTAGGTGTCACGGTCCACGCCTGACCGGGCGTGGACCGTGACGCCGGGCTCCGCTGCCAGCGCCGCGGCGATGTCGTCCTGCGTCGACAGCGGATTCGACGCAGCAAGCTGGACCAGGGCACCGCCAGCGGCGAGAGTCCGGACCAGGACCGCGGTTTCGGCCGTGACGTGCAGGCAGGCAGCGACCTTCAGCCCGGCGAACGGCTGTGCCGCAGCGAAGGTTGCCCGGAGCATGCCGAGCACCGGCATCGCTCGCTCGGCCCAGGCGATGCCGGGCTGGCCGACCAGCGCCAGCCCGGCATCAGCGACGTCAGCGGACACGGTGCCCGCCAGGTCCGGTGCCTGTCCGGCCGGCGCGTCCGCCCGGTCAGTACCGATACTGATCTGACTTGAACGGGCCATCGACCGGGACGCCGATGTAGGCGGCCTGCTCCTTGGTGAGCACGGTGAGCCTCACCCCGAGCGCGTCAAGGTGCAGCCGGGCCACCTTCTCGTCGAGGTGCTTGGGCAGCACATGCACACCGAGTGGGTACTGGTCCGTCTTGGTGAACAGCTCGACCTGCGCGATCACCTGGTTGGTGAAGCTGTTGGACATCACGAAGCTCGGATGGCCGGTGGCGTTGCCGAGGTTCAGCAGCCGGCCCTCGGACAGGATGATGACCGAGTGCCCGTCCGCGAACGTCCACTCGTCAACCTGCGGCTTGATGGTCGTGCGCTTCACGCCGGGCAGCCGGGTCAGTCCGGCCATGTCGATCTCGTTGTCGAAGTGGCCGATGTTGCCGACGATCGCCTGGTGCTTCATCTGGGTCATGTGCTCGGCGGTAATGATGTGGAAGTTGCCAGTCGCGCTGACGAAGATGTCGGCGATGCCGACCACGTCCTCCAGCCGCGCCACCTGATAACCATCCATCGCGGCCTGCAGCGCGCAGATCGGGTCGATCTCGGTCACGATCACCCGGGCGCCCTGTCCGCGCAGCGATTCGGCGCAGCCCTTGCCCACGTCGCCGTAGCCGCAGACCACCGCCACCTTGCCACCGATGAGCACGTCGGTGGCGCGGTTGATGCCATCGACCAGGGAGTGCCGGCAGCCGTACTTGTTGTCGAACTTCGACTTCGTTACCGAGTCATTGACGTTGATCGCCGGGAACCTGAGCGAGCCGTCCCTGGCCATCTCGTACAGCCGGTGCACGCCGGTGGTTGTTTCCTCGGTGACGCCCTTGATCCCGGCCGCCATCGCCGTCCACTTGCCGGGCGACTCGGCGAGCGTGCGATTCAGCACGGACAAGATGACGTGCCACTCCTCCGGGTCGTCGTCGCGCGGCGCGGGTATCGCGCCGGCTGACTCGAACTCCGCGCCCTTGTGCACCAGCAGCGTGGCGTCGCCGCCATCGTCGAGCAGCATGTTCGGCCCGGTCTGGCCTGGCCAGGTCAGTGCCTGCTGGGTGCACCACCAGTACTCCTCGAGCGTCTCGCCCTTCCAGGCGAAGACAGGGATGCCCTTGGGGTCGTCCTGGGTTCCGTCCGGGCCGACGGCCACGGCCGCGGCGGCGTGGTCCTGAGTGGAGAAGATGTTGCAGGACGCCCAGCGCACCTCGGCGCCGATAGCCGCCAGGGTCTCGATCAGCACGGCGGTCTGCACCGTCATATGCAGCGAACCGGTGATCCGCGCGCCGGCCAGCGGCTGCGAATCCGCCCACTCGGCACGTACAGCCATCAGGCCTGGCATCTCGTGCTCGGCTAGCCGGATCTCCCGGCGGCCGAAGTCGGCCAGCGACAGATCAGCAACCTTGAACGGAAGGTTCTCAGCGGGCATTCGGGCTCCTCCGAAGTTCGCGGCGCACGGCCCCCATCCGGAGCCACAGCACGACGTTAGGCCAGTCGGGCGCCTGGATGCACCTCGAGAGCCCTGTTCTTAACAAGAAGTTGTAAGATTTGGCCCATGCGGATTACCGAAGCCGCCAGCCGGCTTGGCCTCAGCCCCCGGATGCTGCGTTACCGGGAGTCGCTTGGCTTGCTGCCTGCCGTGCGGCACGGCGCTCGTCGTCGGCCCTCGCGCCGCTTGGACGCACGTGCCACAGCCACAGCGCCAGCGCCGGTGTCATCACCGGCCTCGGCCGGGCCGGACCGGCGTCGCCCGGCGGGCGGCCACCGTCATTACAGCGAGGCCGACCTAGCCGCGGTCGCACTTGGGTTGTCCATCGAACGCCGCTACGACGTCAGCCCTGTCGCGCTGGCGTTCGCGATCCGCGTGCTGGCGGAGCAGCGCGTCCGGGCTGAGGTGGCCGAGCTAGGCAGGCGGATCGGCAAGATCCAGCCGCCGCCGGCCCGCGCGCTGGACTTCGAGCAGGAGCGAGCGCTGCGCCTGCTGCGGCTCGACCGGCGGGCACCGAACAGGAGCCGTTAGACCCGCCCGCGCCTGGGGTTGGCGCATCGCACGTCACCAATCATCCGCATCCGATGCCCGGCTCAGTCGCCGATCAGGCGTGCGGAACAATCTATGTCAAAATGGATAACATGCCGAAGATGATGCCTGCACGCCTCGCGCTGCCGCCGCTTCCCACCCTGCGCGGCAACAGTGTTCTCCTGCGCGGGCGGCGCGAGTCCGATATTGACGACCGGGTGCGCGAGCCGATCGATCCGGAGGAAGAGGACGCCTACGGCTCAACGTGGCGACGAGAGTGGGACGGTCGCAAGCACCATGCCCGCGACGACGTGGCCGAGCGCTTCCTGGCTGACGAGCCAGCGGCCTATGCCTGGGCTGTCGAGTACGAGGGCCGCTGCATCGGCGGTGCAGGGCTGCGGGTGAATCGCGACCAGCATCGGGCTTCCTTCTGGATAGGCCTGTTCGTGGTCGGACTGCGCGGGAGGGGCCTGGGCCGACAGGTAACGCGGCTGATCCTGGACTGGGCGTTTAGCGATCTGGGCCTGCACCGCGTGGAACTTGAGGTACTGGCCACCAACCACCGCGCCATTCACTGCTATCTGGCCTGCGGCTTCCGCCAGGAGGGTGTCCGCCGCGAAGCTGAGCTGTACCCGGACGGCTGGCAGGACTTCGTCGAGATGGCCGTGCTTACTTCCGAGTACGCGCCCGCGACAGGCACCTGAAAGATCACCGGATCCCGGCACCATTTAGGTCTGCACGAATGCGGGCAAACACCTGTTATAGAGCTAAATCTTCGTATCGGACGTGATCACGCGCAACCTGCGTTAGCGGCTCTGCCACACCGCCGGCATAAGGACAACGTCGTTGTGGAGGAGCCGCTAAACCAGGACGTCCCCGGCCCCCGCATGCCCGGATCAGCCCGAGCCTGTGCCGGGCTGGCTATGGAAGAACATGGCCGGGGTGATGCCGGTTTCCCGCCGGAATGCCTGGACGAACGCACTGTCGGACTCGTAACCCACATGTCGTGCCACGTTGGCAACTGGCTGGCCAGCCGCTAGCTCCGACAAGGCTGCCTGCAGCCGGAGCCGCGTCCGCCATCGGCCGAAGCTGATTCCGGTGCCTGCCAGGAAGGCTCGCGCCAGCGTCCGCTCGCTTGCGCCTACCTCACGCCCCCACTCAGCCAGCGTCCGGCTATCGGCCGGATCGGCCGACAGCTGGTCAGCCACCAGCCTGGCGGGGTCGTCGGCAGGCTGGCGCACCTCGATCGCGGTCATCGCGACCGGCTGAAGCAGGTCCACCAGTACCGCCTCAGCCCTGGCCCGCCGATCTGGTTCAAGATCAGTTGCCTCGAGGTAGCCGATGAGCTCGGCCAGCAACGGGCTCGCCATGACCGGCGTCGGCTCTGTCCAGGTCAGGGCGCAAAGAGCCGGCCGCAGGTAAGCGGACCGCATCGTCGCCGCCCCGTCGGACAGCGTCTCGTGCTGCAGGCCGGCCGGGATCCACAGTGCTCTGGTTGGCGGCAGCACCCACGCGGACTCTCGGGTCCGCACCGTGAGCACGCCGCTGGCCGCCCAGGCCAGCTGGTGATCGGGGTGCGCATGCCAGTCGAAGACCAGGCCCGCGGGCATCGGGAAAGTCGCGACCACGATGGCGGCATCCGCAGACCAGTCATCCGCGGCGCAGTAATCGTCGGGCTCTGCCGGCGAGGGATCCTCCGGCGACGGGAGTGCAGGCAACCGTCCTGCAGGCAACTGTCCTTCCTGCGACACAGCTTGGCAGCCTACGCCCTTGGCCAGAAATGGCCACGCTCCTAGCGTCATGGCCATGAATGAAAACCATGCGCGAGTATGCGGGAGCGCCGGCTGGGCGCAGCACCTGCAGACCGAGGTGCTGCCAGTTCTGACCAGGGACTGTGACCTTGGCAAGGACATGCTGGAGCTCGGGCCGGGCCCTGGCGCGGCGACGGAATGGCTGCGGCACAAGGTGAGCCGGCTGACGGCAGTCGAGGTGGACGCCGTAGCCGCGGAACACCTGGCCGCCAGGTACGAGGGCACGAACGTGCAGATCGTGATCGGCAGCGCCACCGAGCTGGCCTATCCGGACGACACGTTCGACTCGGTCGGATCGTTCACCATGCTGCACCATGTGCCGACGCTGGCCGCGCAGAACGCGATTCTGGCCGAGGCATTCCGGGTGCTCCGGCCCGGCGGCGTGCTGATCGGCTCGGACAGCTTGCCGAGCAACGAACTGCACCATTTCCATGCTGACGACACTTACAACCCGGTGGACCCTGCCTCGATGCTGTGCCGGCTGCAGACGCTGGGCTTTGCCAGCATCACGGTGATCGCGGATTACGTCATGAAGTTCATCGCCACCAAGCCAGCGCCGCAGCGCGATCACGACTGGTCGTCCGCGGACCAGGCAGGGGAATCGGCATGACCGGCATCAAGCAGTTGCGCGCCGCAATCACCGGGCTGATCGGCCTGGCCGCTGCCGAGGAGCAGGCCCTGCTCGCGTCCGCGCCGCCGGCGGAGGCGGGGCAGCCCAGCAGGTGGGCAGCGGTCCCGCTGATCGCGCACAACACCGTGTTCAGACGGCAGCAGCTTATTCGGCTGAGAGCTATCGCTGACGCCGAAACACCACCGGAGTTCGGTGACGTCGATCATGCGTCGGCCGACCTGTATCGCGAACTGGCCGCCGCGCCTGCCGGCGTCGTCGCCTGCGAAAGCTGGCAGGTAGCCGGTGACTTGATCGCCGCCGTGCACGCTGCCACGCAGGACGATCTGCTGGACCCGTCGCGCCACCCATGGCTGCGTGGCCGGCAGTTGTGGCTGCAGGTCATCGTCCGTGGCTTCTGGCACCCCACTGGTCACCTCGCCGAGTATTACCTCAGCCACGGCCAGCCAGGCCGGGCAGTAGCACTCGCCGAGAGTTGTGTGGCGGTTGCTGGCTACCTCGGCGCACCAGCGCCGGCCCGCGGCATGGCCAGCTACAACCTGGCCTGCGCACGAGCCGGAGCCGGCCAGCTGGACGAGGCCGCAGCGGCTGTTGCCGAGGCCGTCGCGCTCAACCCGGACGTGCGAGCAAATGCGGGCCGGGACCGGGATCTGGCAGCGGTTCGCGACAGCGGCCGGCTGGCCGCTATCCTCGGCGGCTAGCCCGCAGGCAGGTCGGCCCGCACGCAGGAGCGCCCGCGAGGACGCAGAACGGGCAGCAGGCCTATCCGCGAGGCGAAGCGTCCCGCCGAATAGGGAGCCGTTATGTACGAGACAGCCGACGACATCGAGTGGCTGCAGCAGTTGCTTGACCGATCACGATCGAGTGCGAGCGAGCATTTGCGGTCTATCATCGGGCCGGACCGGAGCGTCGATGCTGCGGACCTGGTCCGCTACCTGGACGGGATGCGCGTTCTGGCCCTCAGCACCGTCAGCGCTGGCGGCCGGCCGCGGATCAGCGGTGTCGACGGTCACCTGCTCCGCGGCCGGTGGATCTTCACCAGCAGCGGCACCTCGGTGAAGGCTGCGGACCTGCGCAGCCGGCCCCAGGCCAGCGCCGCCTACCTGGAGGGAGACTCGTACGGCGTGTTCACGCACGGCGAAGCGGAGTTCCTCGACCCCGGACACCCCGACCTCAGCTGGGTCGACGATCACCTGACCCGCCATTACGGCGCCTCGCCGTCGACCTGGGGGCCTGACATCGTGTACGTCCGCATCATGCCGCGCTGGATGGTCGGATACTCCAGCCGAACCCCTGGCTGACGGCTCTGGCGTCAGCTACCTGATGGTCCTGCGTCGCCGCGACGGGCCCGCACGCCGGGCTGCCTTGACCGCCGGATCGGCTAGGTCAGCCCGGTCCGCCTGGTAAATGTCGGGTTCCAGGAAGATCAGCTCGGCTATCGGCACGGCTGCGCGGATTCGCCGCTCGGCCGCGTCGATGCCTGCGGCGACACTAGCCGCGGTGTCGTCATGGACGATGCCGACCTTCGCAGCGACCAGCAGCGTATCTGGCCCTATATGCAGCGTTCGCAGGTGGATGACCCGCTCGATCTCGGGTCCCGCCTCGATGGCGGCGACGATGGCGGCTTCCACGTCAAAGCTCGCCGACTCGCCGATGAGCAGGCTCTTCATCTCGATGGCCAGCACACTGGCGACGCAGCCGAGCAGGATCCCGATGGCAAGCGATCCGGCGCCGTCCCACCGGTCATCGTGGGTAATCGTGGCGAGACCCACGGCTAGCAGAGCCAGGCCAAGACCGCAGAGTGCAGCAACGTCTTCGAGCAGCACCGCCGGCAATTCGGGCGCCTTCGCGCGCCGGATGAAGCTACGCCAGCCGACGGAGCCGCGGCTGCGGTTGGACTCCGCGACCGCGGTTCGCAGCGAGAAGCCTTCCAGTGCGATCGCGATGCCCAGCACCGCGAAGGCCACTGCCGGCGACGTCAGCTCGCCCGGATGACGAATGCGCTGGATGCCTTCGTAGGCGGAAAACACCGCACCGACGGTGAACAGCACGAGCGCGACTATGAAGGCGTAGAAGTAGCGCTCAGCTCCGAAACCGAACTGGTGCTCCTCAGTTTCCGGCTGCCGCGACCGGCTGCGCCCGAGCAGCAGCAGCACCTGGTTACCCGAATCTGCCACCGAGTGCACCGCCTCGGCTAGCAGCGACGCCGATCCGGTTATCAGGAACGCGACGAACTTGCTGACCGCGATGCCGAGGTTGGCGGCCAGCGCGGCGAGCACGGCGCGCTTGCCGCCGTGGCCGCGGCGGCCTGCCTGGCGCGCGCCGCCGACAGGGTCATCCCGGCTACCGGCGGGAACGGCGTCGCTACCGCTGTCTGCGCCATTACTGCCCACGCCTCCGTCGGGCGGCTCCGCGGCTTCGGGGCCCGGCACTCGGCGAGTACCGATAAGAGCTCACTCCCGCCCTTGGCCTGCTGCCGGGTCGCGGGCCTCGTCGATGAGCAGCACCGGAATGTCATCCCGAACTGGGTAGGCCAGCCCGCAGTCCTCGCTGGTGCAGACAAGCTCGCTGGCGGCCTCGTCGGCGCGAAGCGGCGCATGGCATTTCGGGCAGGCAAGAATCTCGAGCAGCCAGTCATCGATCTTCATAACGTCTCCAGTCGCTCGGCTCAGTGTGCCGGTGCTCGTTCCGGGCAACTCCGCTGCCGGTGGCAGGCAGCCTAGCCGAGCCAGGGCGCGCTAGCGGACCCGGCCGCCGTCTGACGGGGCTGACTTCAGCACCCTCAGGTGACCCCTGCGGCCCACCTCGACGCCCTGACCGGTCGGCTCAGCCGGCGTCTGCGGGATCGTTGCCTCGCGCACCGCATTGGCCAGAGCCTCCAGGTCGTCGACCTGAACCAGCTCTTCCTCGGGCTCACTAGCCGGCAGCCGGACGACGTCCCAGCCGCGCGGCGCCGTCATCCGGTCGGCGTGGCGTGCGCACAGGTCGTAACAGTGTGGCTCGACAAAGGCCGCCAGCGGCCCGAGGACCGCAGTCGAGTCCCGGTACACATAGGTGAGCGTGTACAGGGCAGCCTGCTTGCAGGCCGGCCGGGAGCACTGGCGAACGCTCAACGGACCGCCAGCGGCTGAGACTGGCACCCGGCTGGCCGCAGCTCCGGGGGCCGGGAGATGGCGGGGTCGCGATCGTCGCTCACAACGGCTGACGGTATCGACCGGCAGTCGGTAACGCCACCACCTGGGGCACACTGCGCGATCGTGTCTCCGGGCGGGGCAATGTAGCCGCTCCGCGGGCTGGAAGCAGCTGGGATACGCTCGGTTACTGTGCATGACGGGAAGAAGGACGGCCCGGCGCAGGCAGCCCGGCTTCACCGACGGGACCGGCACGGCCGCGGGCTGCGCGGCTCGCTCGTTCCGCCGGATGTCCCGTTGCACCGCACCCGCGCTGAGCGTTTCGATGACCTGGTACTTCTCGCCGTATCTCAGCTCGAGCCGCGCTGGGAAGCCGAGCTTTCCGGTATCGAGTTCGCAGTAGAGGAAATCCCGCCTGCCGGTCCCGACCTCGACGATCCCGATCCCGACCCGGTGCCGCTGGCCAGGCTCGAACTGCCGGGCTCGGCGCCGTCGGCCGCAGCGGCATCGCCGACGGTGCCCTCGTTCGAGCTGCCGGACCCGCTGGCGCCGGTGCCCCCGGACTCGCCGCCCGCTGAGCCGCCCCCGGCCAGGATCGTGCTGTACCGGCGGCCGTTGATGGCCCGGGCCGACGGCGAGGAAGAGCTTGCGGAGCTGGTTCTCGATGTCGTCGTCGAGCAGTTCGCGCACTGGCTCGGCGTGGACCCGCAGATAGTGGATCCCGGTTATCCCGGCGACGAGTAATGACCTGCGCAACCAGGAGCCCGGGCAACCGGGGATCAGTGCAGGAAATCGGACAGCGACTGCTGTACCGGCGGCAAGACGACTGAGACAGGCGCGCTGGCAACCGGCAGTACCGACCGGACCACGCGGCCGGTGGTGCTGATCGTGCTGGCATAGACCGGGCCAGAGCCGCTGAGCGGCGTCACGACAACGGTGAATGCGGGCACCTTGGAGCCGCCCGGAGGGCCGACGGCGATTACGACTGACGACCCGGCCTTGACCTGGACCACGGTGCCGGGCTGGCTCGCGGCAGCGGTCGCCGTTGCCTCGGTGACGCGCACCGTGGCGCCCTTTCCGGGCGCCGACAGGATGAGCTGAGTCTGCCCAGCGGGCTTAGCCGGGCTGTCGGCAACCACGCCTTGCTGCACGATCGGGCTGGCGCTGGCGGCGAGCGCCCCTGGCGAGCCAGCGGGACCACCGGGAAGCAGCAGGGCCGCCGTCACCGGGACATTGGCCGTCAGCCTGATAGCACCGGACACACTGCTCAGGGACGAGAGCGGAATCGCTACCGCCGAGCCGCCCAGCAGGGCGATCCCGGTTCCTCCCGTCGGCTGGTACGAGCCGCGCGTCGTTACGGCGGTGACCTTTACCTGGGCGGTCGCCGTACCCGGCACAGCGATGAACAGCTCACGCGCGCCAGACTCGCGCGGCAGGCCGGGTATCACCAGAGTCCGGGCGGGCGCGCTGGTCGGCGCTAGCCAGCTGCCGTCATCCTTGCCAGACTTGCTCTCGCGCACCGCCGCGACCACGCGGCCCACGCTCGTGCTGACGTTGAGCGCGATCACCTTAGAGGATTTCAGCAGCGCGCTCAGCGATTGCTGGACCACGCTGTGCGGCGGCACGGTGATGCCGTTGTCCGCATTGCCGAGCAGCGGAGCGCCCTTGCTGACGTCGGTCAGCATGGAGACCTGGACATCGGCGGGCTGGCTGTCGGTGTTCATCAGATACAGCTCGATACTGGCCGCCGTGCTCTGGCCTGGCCCGACGAACCAGAAGCTCGTGCCCGGCGCACCGCACTGCGCGGTGACCAGGCCACCTGGCCCGGTCTGCGCTACGTCCAGCCCCTGGGCCATCGCGCCAGTGGCGCTGATCAGCACGCCACCACGGGCAGTCTGGGTAGTCACGTTCGGGCTCGAGCCGGGATGGCCGGCGATCTGCTCCTTGGTCAGCGCAGCCGCCGTCTTGACGGCCGTAATGTGCAGCAGACCGGGTTTGGTGGTCGTCGCCACGACCTGGCCGGTAGCCGTGCTTCCGCCCGGAACCAGCCTGCTGATCGTGGCCTGACCGGATGTGGCGGAGCCCGGCACGGCCGCCAGCGCCACCGACGCAGCCGTGACACCAGCAGAACCTGGCGCCGGGCAAACCCGGAGCGCTGTCGCGACAGGTACGCTGCTGGACCTGGCCCTCGCGGTCACGGGGGTAGCGGCAGCGGTATGACTCGAGCCTGCTGCGGCGTAGAGTCCGCCGAGCGCGAGTACCACGACCGCGGCGAATAGCAGCCTGGCGTAGCGCAGGCGACTCACCACGTCTCCCCCTCAGCCTCGTGGCCAGGAGCCGGCCAGCCTCGGCCAGCCCGGTCGCCGCGTTCAGGCCAGTCGTGATGCACTTCGCCCGCAGCTGGCAGCGCCTCAAGCTCCGCTGCTTCGTCGGCCCACGGCTGCTGCTCCGGCACGGGCCACGCGGAGTCCTGGCCAGGCGGCGGACCGGCGGCCGGGTAGTCCTGCGGCCACGCCTCAGGTGACCATTGACGCGGATCTGGCTCTGGCCATCCGGACGGCTGGCCAGTCTGCTGCCAGGAGGTCGCCCGTTCCTGCGACCAGCCGATTGCTCGCTGCGGCTGGCCGGGTTCCTGACCTGCGGTTCCGCGACCAGGCGGGGTCGAATGCCAGCCTGAGTCCTGCCAGTCTGCAGCCGTGGACTGGGGATTGCGGATGGCTGGGTTCCGGCCCGGCTGGTAGCCGGACTCGTCTGCGTACTCAGAGCCGTCTCGGTAACCGGAATCTGACCGATAGCCAGCCTCGCTGCTGTGCTGTGGGTCCGCGTCGCGCTGTGCGTCGGCCCCGTACCTTGCGTCCGCGCCATAACCCGGGCCAGGACCGTAGCTCGGGCCCGCGCCGTAACTCGCGTCACTGCCATTGAGCGCATCCGAGTCGTAGCTCGCGGCGGCACCGTAGCCTCCGGCGTCAGACGCGTAGCCGGCGTCATCGCGGTGGCCGCCGCGACCCCGGTATCCAGGCGGCGGGTAGCCCGCTCCGCCATCGGGCTCGTCCCGGTAGCCCGTGCCCGATGGCGAGCGTGCGCCGTAGCCGGAAGCCGGCGGCGACGAGGGCCCCCGGCGCGGCGGCTCCTCGTATGGTGTGCCGGACGGCGACCTTGGCGGCGCTTCGCCGGTCGCGGCGCGCGGCTCGTATCCCCGACCATCGCCAGACTGATAGGGCTGCGTGCCGGGGCCGCCCTGTCCGTACGGCACATCCGGCATCCGGCTGGCCGGCGGCTCAGCCGTGAACCTGCTGGCCGGCTGGCCCGCCGGCCAGGCGCCGCCGGAACTCTGCGGCGGACCGGCGACGGTGCCGCCGGGAGACCGGGCCGTGCCGGGCAACCCAGTCCCTGGTCCAGCAGTCCCCGGCACTGCAGTCCTGGCCGCAGCCGTCGCTCGCGCCGCCGGGTCAGGCATCGTTCGGCCTGCCGCAGCGGAGCTGGCAGCCGCAGCCGTCCTACCCGCGGCCGAACCCGCCGCCGTCCCAGCGGCCAGGGCGGCACCTGCCGTAGTGCCGGCTGCTGCAGCCGCGGCTCGCCCAGCCGCGCGGCTATCGCGGGACGACCTGGCGAGCCTGCCGCCGCGGCGCTTATCCTTGCGGCCGCTCTTATCGCGGCCACCGCTCTTATCCCGGCCACCGCCCTGGTCCCGGCCACCGCCCTTGTCCCGGCTGTCGCCCTTGTCCCGGCCGTCGCCCTGGTCCCGGCCGTCCACTCCGGGGCCGTTGTCCTGGCCGGCGCTGGCACCCTGGCCGCGGCCAGGCTCGCCGTGGGCACTGCCGAGCCGCCGTCTCCGGCCGCGGCCAGTATCCTCGCCAGCCCCGGCAACCACCCGGCTGGCGGCATCTGGACCCGGCTGCTCGCCGCCGGTAACTGCCGCGGCGTATTCGCTGGCCCCGTGCCGTCCAACGCCCGGAGCGCTTCCCCGGCCTGTCGCGCTGGCCGCGCCCACCACGGCCGGAGCGCCGACTGCCGCGGCCTCACGCTCGGATTCGACCTGGTCCTGAGCCTGCTCGGCCCAGCTCGTCCGGCGCGCTCGCGGTAGCCTCTAGTTCCGCTGCCGTCCTGACTCCGGGCAGCGCCAGCGCGGCAACGACCAGGAAGGCGAGTATCTCCAGCAAGGTCAGCAGGTCGTGCCCGAGTCCGTTCCGGGTGATGGTCAGGGTCCCGCCGCCTGGTGGCAGCGTGAATGCCTCGGCCCAGCTGCCGCGGGCGAAGCCACCGGGGTGAGCGCGTGCCCGTTAAGCGCCGCCGACCAGCTGCCGGCCGGCTCGGCCAGCTCAAGGGTGCCACCCGCCGTCGGCACAGCTGCGGACACGCCCACCGGACCGGAGGGTACGGCGACGATCGGTGCCGTTCGATTCCACCACGACCACTCTGGAGGGCAGGTCGGTCAGCCGCCACAAGTCAAAAGAGGGCGTCATGCTCACCGCGGTCAGCCCAGCCACGCCGTCGAGCACGCTGGCGAGCTGCCGGCTGGCCGGTGCGCGCATCAGCACGAAACCGATGTCGAAGCGGGCGAGCAGCTGAGCCTGATCCGCCGCCCCGCCGCCGCCGGGCGCAACCAGGGCGGCAACTGCGCTGTTGAGCGCCGTCTGCGCAGCCGGCACCGGACTCAGTCCGGGGTCGCTGAGCTGCGGGCTCCCCTGCCGCAACAGCAGGTACGAGACATGGCCACCGGAGGTGGTCAGCACCAGCGTGCGCAGCTGCCGGCCAGCGCCGCCGCTCTGCGACACCAGCGACGGCACGATCTCGCCCGTCGCCGGAGCCAGCGGGCCGCTGACGCCCTGTATCAGCCAGTAACCAGCTGCCAGCACCGGCGCCGAGAACGCAGCCAGCGCCAGCACAGCCACCGGGAACGTTCGCAGCCCGCCCAGCCGCCGCCGCCCCTTCCGGCTGCTGGTCTTGAGCAGCCCGCCGGCGTCGCTTGCCGCGGCAGCGGCCGCTAGCAGCAGCCCGGCCGCGGCCACGGCGAGCGGCACGCCTGGCCACGGCGTCATCGGCTGGCCGCCGGGCGGTGTCACGGTGACCCGGCTTACGGCCAGGCCGGCGGCCATCCCGAGCAGTGCCACGCTCCAGCCGGATACGACGAGCCGTCGGCGCTTGGTGGCCAGCAAGGCTGCCAGGCCCGCTAGCACCAGGGCCGCGCTGACCCAGTACGGCGGCAGGCCCGGCCCGCCCGGGCTCAGCAGCAGCAGCGATCTGGCCGGAAGATGCGCGATCGCCAGATCCGGCCGTTGCACACCGGCTTCAAGCAGCAGCAGCGACGGATGCTCGAGCAGCGGCAGAATCCACGGCATCAGCAGGACGGGCGGCGTGAGCGCGGCGATCGCGAGGTTGCCGAGCACACCACGGCCGATCCGGTACAGCGTGACCGCTGCTAGTGCCGCGGCCGCGAGGGCCAGCAGCCACAGCAGCGGTGCGAAGGCCGCGCCGACGGTGATGGCCAGACCGGTAGCCCAGGCCGCTCGCCGGGCTAGCTTGGGCGGCTGGCTGAACATCCGGCCGGCCAGCAGGCCGATCAGCGGGATAAGCACAAAGGCGACGGCGCTGCCGAGCCGCCCAGCCGAGATGGCACCGAAGGCGACCGGCAGCAGGGCGTAGGAAGCCGCTGCCCACACCCGCACCGGAACGGACTTCGTTACCTTCCGCAACGCCAGGATCGCGGTGACGCCTGCCAGCGGCACGCTGCCCAGCAGCAGCAGGTCGATGGCGAGCCATGGCTTCCCGCCGAGCACGGTGGAAAGAGCCGCCAGGAATCCGACGAACGGCAGGCCGCTGCTCGCCGAGCCGATGCCGGCTGGGTGGAACGCCTGCAGGAACTGGGACCACAACCCGGAGGCGCCTTCCCAGGCCGGAAGCAGCGCGCCGCCGCCCAGCGTGCCTGCCGCGACGACCGATCGCTCGGCCGCAATCGCCACGGCGATCAGCCCGAGCACCAGCAGTACTCCTGGCCTGGTCAGTACCCGTTGCACGAAGCCGGTGTCGGTCAGCAGCCATTCGTCGTCGGTCGGATCATCGGTGGCGTGCCTGGTGCCGGCCACGTCGTCCTGAGACGAGCGCGACATCATGATCGCGGCGAATTCGGCTGCCCGCCTGATGGACCGGCCGGGCTGCAGGTCGCCGCGGAGCCGCCCGTAGGCCTGCCTGCGTCCGCGGGCCCGGCGATGACGGATCTTGGCCAGCCGGATCGGGTGCCCGACCACGCCGAGCACGGCCGCGGACTCGTCAAGCGCCGCCGATGGTCGCTTGGCAACGAGGTAGAAGACGGTCCGCAGGAACGACAGGATGAGGTTGCCGCCCAGCGAGACAAGCATCTGACCAAACGGCAGGTTCCCCATCAGGGTGACCAGCCCGTTACGACGGTCGAGCAGCCTGGCCCGGCGGCCGACGGAGATGGCCCGGCGGCCCCTGGTGGCGGCCCGCGCGTGGTAGACGACCGCGTCGGTGATCACCCGGACGCGGTAACCGGCCGCGTGGACCCGCCAGCAGAAGTCGATGTCCTCGCCGAACAGGGTCATGCCGGGGTCGAAGCCGCCAACCTGGTCCCAGACGTCCCGGCGAACCAGCATCCCGGCGCTGCTGACGGCCAGGGCATCCCGGTCGCCGTCATGCTGGCCCTGATCCACCTCACCGGGCTCGACGCCGGTGATACGGCGGCCGACAGAGTCAAGCGTCAGGCCCGCCTCGGTGATGACATCGCGGTCGGTCCAGTCCATCAGCTTCGGGCCGAGCACCGCCGCGGACTGGGTCTCGGCCGCCCCGCGGAGCAACTGCTCGAGTGCGTCCGGCGCAGGCTCGCAGTCGTCATGCAGCAGCCAGAGCCACTCGATCTGGTCGCCGGTCCGGCCTCGGCCCGGCCCGGCCGGTGCCGGGGCGCTCGCCGCCTTATGCTGCACGGCTCGCCGGACCGCGGCAGCGTAACCGGCGGACCTGTCCATGCCGAAGACGGCGCCCTGACCCAGCTTGGCGGCCAGCACCGAACCGCTCCGGTCCCGGCTACCGGTGTCGACCGCGACGACTCGCTGGACGGGCTTGGTCTGACTGCTCAGCGCATCGAGCCCATGCGCGAGCCACCCGGCGCCGTCGTGCGCGACGATCACCGCAGTGACAACGTGCTGGGGGTAGGAGTCGTTTTGCGACAAGAAGATTCGCTTGCTGTCCGGGTTCGCTAGCTGGGCAGACAACACGACTGTGCCGTCTTCGCCCCGATGGGGGCTCCCGTGAACAATACGCGAATCTGACCCGGCTGGATGGCCAGTCCGGATGCAGCCAGGGGCTCGGCCAGCGCCGCGACCGAGCGGGCCAGCCGGGCTGCCCGGCTAGACCGCCTGGCGCTTCAGCCTGCGCCGTTCCCGCTCGGACAGACCACCCCAGATGCCGAATCGCTCATCGTGACCGAGCGCATACTCAAGGCACTCTGCCCGCACCTCGCAACTGCGGCAGACCCGTTTGGCTTCGCGAGTCGAGCCGCCTTTCTCCGGGAAGAACGCCTCCGGATCGGTCTGCGCGCACAGCGCGCGATCCTGCCAGCTCTGCTCCCCGGCATCATCTGCACCGATGCCTAGCGCGTCGTGCACCAGCGAGACGATGACGTCTGCCACTGCACACCTCCTGCCGTTCGGTCCCCGTGATCCCGCCCCTCACCTGCTCCGGCGCGAGAATTACATGGAGTGGAATTACACGCGCGTGTCTTGCACCTCGTCAAGGGAGATACGTGATAATGGCCACCCGGTTGCCCCGTGTTGAGGGGAAAGTCCACGCAGATTTTCCTGGGAACGGGGCCGCGAACGGGCTATCTCACGGCTTTTAGCCAGGGGCCGCGAGCGCGCGCCCGCCGCCGGTTGCAAGACTTCCGGCATGCGCATCACAGTTCTGGCCGGCGGCGTCGGCGGTGCCAGGTTCCTGCGTGGCCTGCGCGCGGCGGTCCCGGACGCTGACATTACGGTCATCGGCAACACCGGGGACGACTTCACTCCGTTCGGCCTGCACGTCTCGCCGGATCTGGACACCGTCATGTACACCCTGGGCGGCGGCATCAACGAGGAACAAGGCTGGGGCCGGGCTCGAGGAGAGCTTCACCGTGCTCGGCGAGCTGGCGGCCTATGGCGCCGGCCCTGGCTGGTTCGGGCTGGGCGACCAGGACATCGCCACGCACGTGCTGCGCACTCAGCTGCTGGCCGAGGGCCGCACGCTATCCGAGGTCGACCAGCGATCCTGTGCGACCGCTGGCAGCCCGGCGTCACGCTGCTGCCCATGTCCGACGACCCGGTGCGCACGCACGTCACGATCGAGCTGGATGGCGCGGAGCAGGACGTGCATTTCCAGGAGTGGTGGGTCCGGCTGCACGCGGCTGTCCCGGCGCTGCGGATCACGGCAACCGGGGCGGACCGCGCAGCGCCGGCGCCCGGGGTGCTGGAAGCGATCTCCGCCGCGGACTTCGTGCTGTTGCCTCCGTCCAATCCGGTCGTCAGCGTCGGCGTCATCCTGGCTGTGCCGGGGATCGCGGACGCCGTGCGGCAGGCAGACAGTTGTCGGCGTTTCCCCGATCATCGGCGGCGCTCCGGTGCGCGGCATGGCGGACGCCTGCCTGACTGCGATCGGAGTGCAGACCTCGGCCACCGCGGTCGGCGCGCACTACGGACCCGGCCTGCTGGCCGGCTGGCTGGTCGACGACAGCAGACAAGGACGCGGTTGATGCGCCGGAACTGGCGGGCATCGCGGTCCGGGCCAGGCCGCTGTACATGACTGACGTCGCGGCGTCCGCCGAGATAGCCAGAGCAGCGGTCGATCTGGCGATCGAGGTTGCGCCGGTGAATGCCCCGGCCCAGTTCACGGTCCTGCCGGTGCGGGGACTGCCGGAGATCAAGGCCCGGCGATGACCTGGCCATGATGATCGCCGATGCCGCGCTTGCCGGACCCGGCCTGCTCGACGGCGACATCCTGGTGATCACCTCGAAGATCGTCAGCAAGGCCGAGGACCGGGTGGTGGCCGCGGACCGGGAAGCGGCCATCGACGCCGAGACTGTCCGGGTCGTCGCGCGCCGCGGCCCGACCAGGATCAGCCAGACTCGTCACGGCCTGGTGCTGGCCGCGGCCGGGGTGGACGCCTCGAATACCGCGCCGGGCACCGTGGTCCTGCTGCCCGGTCGATCCGGACAACTCGGCGCGGCGGCTGCGCAAGGCCATCGGTGAGCGCAGCGGCGCGACGGTCGGCGTGCTGATCACCGACACGATGGGCCGGCCATGGCGGGCCGGGCAGACCGACACCGCCATCGGCGCCGCCGGCGTCGTGCCGCTGCGCGACTGTCGCGGCCAGGCCGACACATTCGGGAACCTGCTGGAGGTCACGGTCGCGGCCGTTGCCGACGAGATCGCGGCCGCCGCCGACCTGGTGAAGCAGAAGACGAGCGGGATTCCGGTCGCCATCGTGCGGGGGCTGGGCGATCTGGTCACCAGCGAGGCTGGTCCCGGGCGCGGCAGCGCTGATCAGGCCGGCCGAGGAAGACATGTTCCGGCTCGGCGCTGCCGACGTGCTGACAGCTCGCCGGACGGTGCGCGAGTTCACTGCCGAGCCGGTGGCGTTCCAGGCAGTCCGCCGGGCCATCGCGGCCGCCATCACCGCGCCCGCCCCGCACCACAGCCAGCCGTGGCGGTTCGCCGTGCTGGAGTCCGCAGCAGGCCAGGATCCGGCTGCTGGACGACATGCTGGCCGCGTGGCGCGCGGACCTGACGGCGGACGGCTTCACGCCAGAGCAGATCGCCAACCGGGTCCGGCGCGGCGAGCCGCTGCGCAAGGCACCGCTGATCATCGTGCCGTGCCTGGTGGCAGACGCGGCGCACACTTATCCCGATGCGCGCCGCAACGCGTCGGAGCGGACCATGTTCGTGGTCGCGATGGGTGCGGCGGTGGAGAACCTGCTCGTCGCGCTGGCCGTCGAGGGCCTCGGCTCGTGCTGGGTATCCAGCACGCTGTTCTGCCGGGAGGTGGCACGCCAGGCGCTCTCGGGCTGCCGGCGGACTGGGAGCCGATGGGCGCGATCGGAGTGGGGCATCCGGCGGCGCCAGCCGCCGACCGCCCGGCTCGCGACCCGGACGGGTTCACCATGCGGCTGTAGCGTCAGGCTGCCTGCGCTACGGCTTGCGCGCGACGCCGCCCCACAGGGCAGCCGGGCTGTTTGCTTCCTCTTCGGTGGCCGGCCGCCAGTCCGGGACATTGGTCATCCCCGGCTCGACTAGCTCCAGCCCGGTGAACAGCTTCGCCACTTCGGCCTGACCACGGAACGTAACCTTCTCGGCCATCATCCGGTTGAGGCGTCTTCGCCATCTCCGCCATCTCGGCCGCATGGATGTCGTTGGCCGGATGCGATAGCGCCAGGAAGCTGCCCGGACGGAACCGCCGCCATCAGCTGCCCGACGACAGCGTACGGATCATCGGCGTCGCTGAGGTGCTGGAGGATCGCCATCAGCATGATGGCGACTGGCTTGGAGAAGTCCAGGGTCGAGGCCGCCCCGGCCAGGATCTGGTCGGTCTGCCGCAGGTCAGCGTCGATGTAGTCGGTGGCACCCGCGGGCGTGCTGGTCAGCAGCGCCCTGGCGTGCGCGAGCACGACCGGGTCATTGTCGACGTACACGATCCGCGCGTCGGGCGCGACCGACTGCGCCACCTCGTGGGTGTTGTTCGCGCTGGGAATCCCGGTGCCGATGTCGAGGAACTGCCGGATGCCGACTTCGCCGGCCAGGTAGGTCACTGTCCTGCGCAGAAAGGCCCGGTTAGCCCGCGCGGACATGCACGATGCCCGGGAACGCCGCTCATGGCCTGCTCGGCAGCCGCACGGTCAGCGGCAAAGTTGTCCTTGCCGCCCAGCCAGTAGTTATAGACCCTCGCGACATGCGCCACGCTCGTGTCGAACGCGGGCGCCACGTCCGATTCCGGCGCCGTTTCGCTACCGCGCAGCGCGCCTTCACTGGCCATTACAGCTGCCCTTCCTCGTCACTATCTAGCCGATATTACGGTACTTAACACCAGAATATTCCGGAGGTCCGGCTTCACTGCCGAGCTGGCCGACTATATCGCCTTGATGATCTTCCTGAGCGCCTGCTTGCTCTCGTCCGGCGTATCAGCCTCGGCGCTCAGGCTGTTCATGACCTCGCGGTACCGGTCGACTTCCTCGGCCTTGTCGAGGTACAGCGCGCCGGTCAGCTGCTCGATGTAGACGATGTCGGGCAGGTCAGGCTCGGCGAACCGGAGAATCGAGAACGAGCCTCCGGCGGCCGAGTGGCCGCCTCGGCTGAACGGCATGAGCTGCAGCGTCACGTGCGGCATCTCGGCTAGCTCGATGAGATGACGCAGTTGCTCGCGCATGCGTCGCGGCCGCCGAGCGGGCGCCGCAGGGCGGACTCGTCGATCACGGCCCATACCCGCGGCGGGTCACTGACGGTCAGGATCTGCTGCCGCTTGAGCCGCAGGCTGACCCGCCGCTCGATCTCCTCGGCCGGGCGCGGCCCGGTGACCGAGCACGGTGACGGCCCTGGCGTACTGCTCGGTCTGGAACAGGCCGGGCACGAATTGCAGCTCGTAGGTCCTGATCAGCGAGGTGGCCTGCTCCAGGCCGACGTAGGTGGCGAACCAGTCGGGCATCACATCGTCGTAGCGCGCCCACCAGCCGCGGCTGTTGGCATGCTGAGCGAGCGTCAGCAGGTGCTCGCGCTCGCTGCTCGTCGGTGACGCCGTACAAGGTCAGCAGGTCGGCTACATCCCGCTCCTTGAAGCTGACCCGGCCGTGCTCTACCCTGCTGATCTTGGAACGCGAGGCCCTGATCTCGTAACCTGCCTCGTCGGGACTGATGCCCGCCGCTTCACGCAGCCGGCGCAGCTGGGTTCCGAGCAGGATCCGGAGCACAGTGGGACCGCTGATCGTCTCCGGCGGAGCCGGCTCGGCGTCAGCCGCAGCGGCACCAGGGCCGGCCACGGCCGGAGCGACGAGCCCGGCCATATCGCGGCCGTCAGGCTGCCGAGCCACGCTCACAATCGCTCCCGCGCCACGTGCCAGGACGCCTATCCGCGCCCTGCCAGACCAACGTCCCTGCCTCTGCTCGGCCGGCCTTGCCGCCACCACCCGGCAGCGCTGCCAGGAGCGCAGAACTGCCACGAAACGGCGCCACTAATCGCCGGGCAGCCCCACCCATGCGCGCAATCCGCTGATTGCCTGGCATCCAGCGTAGTTCGACCGCAGCGTCACATTACTCCTTTGCGGGCGCCAGATGCCAGGCCAGCGCGATCAGCAGGCAAGGTCGTCAAACTCGCCATTCCGCGCCCCGGCCAGGAAGGCAGCGATCTCGGCGCGGGTGTAGACCAGGGCCGGCCCGGCCGGGTGCCGCGAGTTGCGCAGCGCAACCTCGCCGCCAGGCAGCGCAGCTACCTCGACGCAATTGCCGCTGGGGTTGCTGGCACTGCTCTTGCGCCAGCGCACCGCGCCCAGCTCGCCGGCCGGGACGCCATTTGTGACCTGCATTGATATCTCCTGACTCGGCCAATCATCGACTGAGGTTGCAAATGCACGTGCAGATGCACGAAACGGGGGTAGCTTAGCTTGCATGAGGCGGGATAACAACGCAAATGCACGTGCAGATGACGCTTGCGACTGGCGTGTGCATAGGGCAGTATGTGACCATTCCCGACTTGCTCCCCTGACCTTGGCCCAGCTGAACACCTTGGGACTCAGATGACGGCCCGCGCAGCCCCGTTAGCGCCAGCCGCCGCCGGCGCGGACTGGCCATGGCTTCAGTCGGCTATCGAGATGGCGTCGTTCCCGGTGGGCCGATGGCCAGCCGAGCCAAGCCTGGCCGGTGCCAGGTGGCGAGCGCTGCCGAGAGTGGCCACGCGCACGCCCGCGCCAGATCCGCATTCGGTCACCACCGCCCGCGCGTTCGCCCTCCGGACGATGCTGCGCTGGGGCGTGGCTGACCGCAGCCATGACGTGGCCAGCGTGGTGTCAGAGCTGCTGACCAACGCTCTCCGGCACGCGCTTCCGGCCGAGCTCGCGGCACCACCGGACGGCGCGGCCAGCTGGCCGGCTAATCCTGGCCGGATCCGGCTTGGCCTGCTCTGCGCAGGCCACGGCGTGCTGTGCGCGGTCGCCGACCCGAGTACTGCGGCTCCGGTACTCCGCCAGCCGGACTGGCTGGACGAGTCCGGCCGCGGCCTCCAGCTGGTCGCGTCGATCAGCGACAGCTGGGG
Organism: uncultured Actinomycetota bacterium; assembly: GCA_963795265.1. Classification (GTDB taxonomy): domain Bacteria; phylum Actinomycetota; class Actinomycetes; order Streptosporangiales; family Streptosporangiaceae; genus JAJYUU01. Next base: position 218,631 of record CAWCHF010000011.1, read on the forward strand.
CTACTGCGCGACGCCAGGCCAGGAGGGCAAGGTGGTGTGGGCGACGTTCACGGCTACCCGGCGGCCACAGCCCGAGCTGGATATCGCCCCGTAGGACCGCGGCCTGCTGTCAGCAGGCGGCAGCCGATGTCCGCGCGGCGCTGACTGAGCCACTACTCCGCGCGCACGGCGGCCTGCCGCCGCTAAGCCTGGACTAGCGGCAACGGCGTCCGCGGGCCACGGACCGACGCGCAGACGCCGTCGCTGGCTGCGGCCGCGGCTACCCGCTCCGCGGCCGGCGTTCCGTACAGCGTGGTCCGCTGCCGCAGCGGCCGGCCGGTCGGCGCGACCAGCTCGGCTAGCTGGCTGATGGTCTTGTAGGACCCGTTCTCCGAGCCAGCCATCCGGCTGATGGTCTCCTCCATCAGCGTGCCGCCGAGGTCGTTGACCCCGCCGCGCAGCACGTCCTGGCAGGCGCCGGCGCCCAGCTTGACCCACGAGCACTGGATGTTGGGGATCGCGCCGTGCAGCATCAGCCTGGACAAGGCGTGCACGGCCCGGTTCTCCCGCCGGGTGGGGCCAGGCCGCGCCATCCCGGCCAGGTAGATCGGCGAACTCGCGTGCACGAACGGGAGCAGCACGAACTCGGTGAAGCCGCCGGTACGCTCCTGGATTCCCCGGACGACCCGCAGGTGACCGACCCAGTGCGCGGGCGTGTCCACGTGCCCGTACATCATCGTCGCGGTCGTCCTGATGCCCAGCTCATGAGCTGTCGTCATGACCTCGATCCAGGCCGCGGCCGGCAGCTTGCCCTTGGTCAGCACCCAGCGAACGTCGTCGTCGAGGATCTCGGCGGCGGTGCCGGGCAGCGAGTCCACCCCGGCTGCGCGGGCCTGGATCAGCCACTCCCGCACCGGCAGCCCGGTCCGCGACGCCCCGTTCATCACCTCCATCGGCGAGAACGCGTGCACGTGAATCTCCGGGCAGCGCCGCTTGACTTCAGCCGCGATATCGAAATACGCCGTGCCGGGCAGGTCCGGGTGAATGCCGCCCTGCATGCACACCTCGGTAGCGCCTGCCTGCCAGGCCTCGGCCGCCCGGTCGCCGATCTGCGCCAGCGACAGGGTGTACGCGTCCGCGTCCGTCCGCCGCTGCGCGAACGCGCAGAACCGGCAGCCGGTGTAGCAGACGTTGGTGAAGTTGATATTGCGGGTGACGACGTAGCTGACGTCGTCTCCGGCTGCGCGCTGGCGCAGGTCGTCGGCCAGCGCTGCCAGCGCGTCGAGTTCCGGGCCGTCGGCGTCGAGCAGGGCCAGCGCCTCGGCGTCACTGATCCCGGCCGGCGCACGCTCGGCGCTGCGCAGTGCGGCCAGCACATCGGCGGGCGCACGGCGCACCGCAGCGGCCGGCCGTGCTGCCTGATCGATCCTGGCCGCCGGGTCGATCCGGGCGCCGACCTCAGCCCAGTCTCCGTACACCTCGGCGAAATCGTCACGACGATCGCTGGTGCGCCCGACGCTGTCGATGGAGGTGTGCAGATCGATCCGCCCGCTCGACTCACCCCAGCCGCCGTCTGGCTCCTGCCACGGCAGCCCGCGCGGTACTGCCGCGGCCCTGGCCAGCCCGGTAGCCGGCTCGGCAAGCGCGGACACGTGCGCTGCCAGCCGCGGGTCCAGCCACGGCTCGCGAATGTAAGCCGGGTAGATCGTGAGCCGCTCGGCGAGTTCGAACCCGCCTGCCGCCGTCCGCTCGGCCAGGTCGTCGATCTGCGGCCACGGCCGCTCCGGGTTGACGTGATCGGGCGTCAGCGGCGAGACCCCGCCCCAGTCGTCGATGCCGGCCGACAAGATCAGCTGGTACTCGTCGCCGATCAGGTTGGGCGGCGCCTGGATCCGCGCCGACGGGCCGAGGACCAGCCTGGCTACCGCGATCGTGGCGGCCAGGTCGGACAACCCGGCATCGGGCACCGCGCGCATCCTGGTGTCCGGCTTGGCCCGGAAGTTCTGCACGATGACTTCCTGGATGCCGCCGAACTCGCGGGCGACCTGCCGGATCGCGAAGATCGAATCCGCACGCTCGGCCAGCGTCTCGCCGATGCCGATCAGGATCCCGGTGGTGAACGGAACGCTGCTGCGCCCGGCGTCCTGCAGGACCCGGAGCCTGACGGCCGGATCCTTATCCGGGCTGCCGAAGTGCGGACCACCCCGGTCGGTGTACAGCCGGGTGGCGGTGGTCTCCAGCATCATGCCCATCGACGGCGCCACCGGCTTCAGGCGCTGGAAATCCTGCCAGCTGAGCACGCCAGGGTTCAGGTGCGGCAGCAGCCCTGTCTCCTCAAGCACCCGGATCGCCATCGCGCGGACGTAGGACAGCGTGTCGTCGTATCCGTGTGCATCCAGCCACTCGCGTGCCTGCGTCCAGCGTGCTTCTGGCCGGTCCCCGAGCGTGAACAGTGCTTCCTTGCAGCCGAGCGCGGCGCCATCGCTCGCGATCTTGAGAACCTCGTCAGGAGACAGGAACGGGGCCGGCAGCCTGCCCGGCACGGTCACGAACGTGCAGTACGCGCATCGGTCCCGGCATAGCCGGGTCAGCGGGATGAAGACCTTGCGCGAGTAGGTGATCACCCCGGCCCGGTTAGCCGCCGCGAGGCCCGCGTCACGCATCCTGGCAGCGTGCCCGAGCAGCACGGCGAGATCGTCACCGCGTGCGTGCAGCAGCACGGTGGCCTCGGCCGGGTCGAGCGACTTGCCGTCCCTGGCCCTGGCCAGCGCCCGGCGGATAGCGCTGGCCGGCGGAGCCGCAGGTCCGTGCTGCGCGCTGCCGTGCATGACCTCGTCGGAGCTGATGGCGCTACCTCTTTCGTCACCGGGCATTCGGTGCTCGTCCCACCCTAGAACGGAGCCTTCTGGCGCTGCCGGGCGAGGCGGACTGCAGCGATAACGAGGTAAGCCGCGTTGTACTTCCCCGCGGGCCGATTATCAGACCGCGGCGATGCTGGCAGCCGGGATACCGGATGCCCGGTACTGCCAGCCAGCAGCCCGCCAGCGGGCCGGATCCAGGACGTACCGCCCGTCGATGATGCTGCGGGCCGCCGTCACCGACGCCAGCTGCTCCGGATCGATGGCGGCGAACTCTGGCCAGTCGGTGAGCAGCAGGACGATATCGGCTCCGGTCGCTGCGGCCAGCACTGATGGCGCGTAGGTCAGTTCAGGCCAGGCTTTGCGCGCGTTCTCCACCGCGGCCGGGTCGTATACCGTGACCTCTGCGCCGAGACCGTGCAGGATCTGGGCCACATCGAGGGCCGGGGAGTCGCGCACGTCGTCCGAACCGGGCTTGAAGGCCGCGCCCAGCACGCATACCGCCTTGCCGGCGGCTGACCCCCCGAGCGCCTCGCAGGCCAGGTTGACCATGCCAGTCCGGCGGCCCAGGTTGATCGCGTCCACCTCACGCAGGAACTTCAGCGCCTCGTCTGCGCCAAGCTCGGCAGCCCTGGCCAGAAAGGCCCGCACGTCCTTGGGCAGGCAGCCACCGCCAAAGCCAAGACCTGGCCGCAGGCACGCGCTGCCGATCCGCGGGTCCGCGCCGAGGATGTCGGCCAGCATCGCAACATTCGCGCCAGCGGCGTCGCATACTTCCGCGACGGCGTTGATGAACGAGATCTTGGTGGCCAGGAACGCGTTGGCGGCGACCTTGGCCAGCTCCGCGGTGGCCAGGTCGGTCACGAAGAACTCGATGCCAGCGGCTAGCTGCGGAGCGTAAACCTCGCGCAGCGCGGCCTCGGCTCGTGCCGAGGTAACCCCGACCACGATCCGGTCAGGGCTGAGCGTGTCGTGCACGCCGTGGCCCTCACGCAGGAACTCCGGGTTCCATGCCAGCTCGGCCGACTCCCCCGCCGGTGCGAGCCTGGCCAGCCTGGCCGCGAGCCCGGCAGCGGTGCCGACCGGCACAGTGGACTTGCCCACGATCAGGCAGGGCCGCGTCAGCCCCGGCGCGAGCTCGTCCAGGCAGGTCTCCACCTGGGACAGGTCAGCCCCGTGGCCATCGCGCCGCTGCGGTGTCCCGACGCACAGGAAATGCACATCGCCGAACTCGGCAGCCTGCTGGTAGGAGCTGGTGAAGCTGAGCCGCCCCGAGCTCAGTCCCTCGGCCAGCATCTCCTTCAGGCCAGGCTCGAAGATCGGCACGTCCCCGGCATTCAGCCGGGCTACCTTGTCGGCGTCGATGTCGAACCCGAGTACCTCGAAGCCTTCCGACGCCATGCACGTCGCGTGGGTGATACCCAGGTAGCCGGTCCCCAGCACGGTCAGGCGCGGGCGGTCAGCCATCGACTCTCGTCTCCCTGTCAGTCAAGCCTCTAATGGTCCGGCGGGCCATCGTGGTCCCGGTGTACACCTGGTACCCCGGCGGGCACCGGGTACCCGCCGGCCGCGTCACATCCGGCGGTCCGCCGCGGTGTCCCGCTGACGCTGCGACCCTACCCGGCGCGACGCGCAACCGGCACCCCCAGCTCAGCTGCCTGGTCATGGCCTCGAAGTGCCCGTCCGACGGTGCGCCGCGGTGGAGGCGCGCACATCGTTCAGCTGAAAGGTAACTTTACCGGTATTTGTTCCCCAAAGCAGCGAAGGTCGCCCGGCCGCGCTGGGCACCTCGCCTAAAGCGAGCGGTAGTCCCGGACCGCCATCCGCGGCCCGCGCCGGGGCGGCGCCGCGCCGCCAAGCTCGATCAGCCGGCTGGCCCGGTACCGCTGACCCGCGTACGGCGCCAGCATCGCCAGCATGGCCGCGTCGTCGGCGGCCGGCGCACCAGCCAGCGTCCAGCCCACCACGGCCGGCAGGTGATAGTCGCCGACGCTGATGGCGTCCGGGTCCCCGCACGCTCGCTGCCTGATCTCGGCCGATGTCCAGGGACCGATTCCGGGCAGCGAGCGCAGGCGGCCGTCGGCGTCCTCGCCGGGCAGCCAGCGCGTCTCCTCCAGCCGTCCGGCGACCCGGGCCGCACCGGCGATCGTCCTGGCCCGGACGGGCTCGACGCCGGCCCGGTGCCACTCCCATGACGGGATGGCTGCCCAGACCGCGGGCGGCGGAAATACCCGCATGCCCGCGGGCACCGGTCCAGGAGCCGGGGTGCCGAACCGCTGCAGCAGCCGGCGCCAGGCCCGGTGCGCCTCGATGCTGACAACCTTCTGCTCGAGCACGGCCGGGACCAGGGCCTCCAGAACCCGGTCGGTGCGGCCAAGCCGCAGCGCGGGAAACTGCCTGACCAGCTCCCGCAGCCGGGCATGGACGGGCCGGAAGCACGCCGGATCGTCCGCGGCGCCAAGCTGACCTGGCAGCGACGCCAGCAGCCAGCTCGCGCCCGGGCCCCAGGCTGTCGCGGAGACGACGGCACCGTCACGGCTGACGCGCAGCGTGCCCGGTCCGTCCGGGGTGAGCGAGGTCCGCCAGATCGCGCCGGCCGGGCCGATGCGGAAGGCAGGATCACCAGGACCCCGACGGTGCACGATGAGCGCCTGGCGGATGTCTACCGGGAACGGGGCGCACCAGTCGCGGCTGAGTCCCGCCTCGGGGTCCACGTTCCCTCCATGCTGACCGCGTGCCTGGCCGGGTCGCGGCAGCCATCGACCTGCCAGGCTATGGCACGGCTCCGGCACTCGGCACGGCGCGGCGTCGGGCATAGTTACAGGATGCTTTACTCCACGATTCTGGCAGGCGGCAGCGGAACCAGGCTGTGGCCGCTCTCGCGCGCCGGCGCGCCTGAAGTTCCTGCACCCGCTTACCGGCACCGACCGGTCGCTGCTGCAGGCCACGGTCGACCGGATCGGCCCGCTGTCAGCGGCTGCGGACACCTACGTCGTGACCGGGACGGCGCACGCCGCGGCTATCGCGCGCCAGTTGCCGCAAGTGCCGGACGCGAACATCCTGGTCGAGCCGTCGCCGAAGGACTCATGCGCGGCCGTGAGCCTGGCCTGCGCGGTGCTCGCGGCCCGCGACCCGGACGCGATCATGGCCGCGTTCTCGGCCGATCATCTTGTCGGTGACGAGCAGCGGTTCGCCGAGATCATCACCGCGGCCGCAGCCACGGCGCGGGCCGGGTACCTGACCACGGTCGGCATCCGGCCTGCTCATCCGGACGTCCGGTTCGGCTACCTGAAGCTCGGTCCGGCCCTGCCGGGGGACGGCCGGGTGGTCGCGGAATTCAAGGAGAAGCCGTCGGCTTCGCTCGCGGCCAGTTACCTGGAGTCTGGCCAGTACCTGTGGAACGCCGGGATCTTCGTGTTCGCGGTGCGGGAATTTCTCAGTGAGCTAGGCCGCCAGCGGCCGCAGCTGGCCGCCGGGATCGCCCGGATCGCAGCCGCCTGGCACAGTCCCGACCGCGACACCGTGCTGGCCGAGGTCTGGCCGGGCCTGGAGAAGATCTCGGTCGACTACGGCGTGCTCGAGGGCGCGGCAGCGGCCGGCAAGGTCGCCACCGTGCCCGCCGATCTGGCCTGGAGCGACGTCGGCGACTTCGACTCGCTCGGCGAGTCGCTGCCGACCGATCACGCCGGGAACCTGATCATCGCCAGCAAGGCCGAGGTGATTGTCCGCGACGTGAAGGATTCGGTGCTCGTGTCGACCACGGACCGGGTGCTCGCCGTCGTCGGCCTCGATGACGTCGTCGTGGTGGACACCGGGGACGCGACCCTGGTCTGCGCGCGATCCCGGGCCCAGGAGGTCAAGCAGGTAGTCGAGGAGCTGCGCGCCCGCGGCGGGGTCCGACCGGCTGTGACGAGCCGCCTGGCCTAGTCAGCAGACTGCGCGGCGGCGCGCTCATAGCTGATCATGTGTGCCTCCGCCGACGCAGCCCAGCTGAACTCCATCGCCCGCGCGTAACCGGCATCGCCGAGCGCTGTCCGGCGATCCGGGTCCGCCAGCAGCGCCCGCAGCGCCGTCTTGATGCTCTCGGCGTCAGGCTCGGTGTAGGCCACGGCGTCACCGCCTACCTCGGGCAGCGCGGTCCGGTGCGTCGTGAGCACCGGGGCGCCGCAGGCCATGGCCTCCAGAGCGGGCAACCCGAAGCCCTCGCCGGTACTGGGGAACGCCACCACCATCGCACCGCCGAAGAAGCCAGGCAGGTCGTTGAAATGCAGGTAACCGGGCCGGACGAGGTGCAAGTTCGCCGGCACCGCGGCGACGGCGCGGTCGACTTCCTCGCTCCAGCCGCTGCCCCCGGCCAGCACCAGGGCCGGCGGGTCGTCGAGGTCCGCTGCGGCCGCGGCCCAGCCGGCGATCAGCGCGGGCACGTTCTTGCGCGGCTCAAGCGTGCCTAGGTAGGCGACGTATGCCTTGCCATGCAAGCCGAGCCGGTCCGATACCTGACGCCGCTGGGTCTCGTCAGGGCGGTGAAACAGGTCGTGATCAACGCCGTGGTAAGCCACATCGATCCGCGTCGGATCGGCCGCGAGTACCCGTACGAGTTCGTCCCTGGTCGCCTTCGACGGCACGACGAGCCTGGTCGCCCGGCGCGCCGAGGTACGGATGGCCGCCTTGTAGAAGGTTGCGGTGACGGGGCTATGCGCATCGGGCTCGGTGAAGAACGTCAGGTCGTGCACGGTGACGACGACCGGTTTGTTCGGCCGCAGCGGCATCGAGTAATGCGGGGAATGGATGACGTCCGCGTCGACCTGCTGAGCCACCATCGGCAGCCCGCTCTGCTCCCATGCTAGCCTGGCTGGCCGGTGCGCGATGGCAGGCGGCGCGGCCACTACCCGGGCGTGCGGCACGAGCCGCCCGTAGCGCTCCTCATCCGCCCGCTGGCAGGCCACCGCAAGGTCGGCGCCAGCCGCATCCAGCGCGCTGACCAGGCCGTCCACATAGCGGCCGAGCGCACCGCGGTCGGCAGGCACCGCAGTCGCGTCAACCAGCACACGAGGTGCCACGACCAGTACCGCTCCCTTCGTTCCGCTATGCCAGGACGTGCGGGGAAGCCGTAATGTGCCGCGCATAACCGAAGGCCCCGCCCCGGATGTCCCGTCAGATCCGAGCGTACGCCCTCGGCGGGCGCGGTGTGCCGCGGTGGCGGCCCGCCGGGCCGCGTAACGGGCGCGCGATTCAGCAGGATTATGCCGCGGAGTTCAACCCAGCGCTCCGGCCGTGCGGTGCGGGCCGTCAGCCGCCAGTACCGGTGGTCAGCACGACGGGACCGGGCGGCCAGCCTTGACGGCGGCCAGTTCCCTGATGGCGCCCGCCAGCGTGCTGACCTTGACCAGCCGCAGTCCCGACGGCACCGCGCCGGCCGTGTCCGGGCAGTTGGCTGCCGGGGCCAGGAAGATGGTCGCGCCGGCCGACCGGGCGCCCGCCATCTTCTGCTGGATCCCGCCGATCGGCTGGATGGCCCCGGTCGGCGAGATCTCGCCTGTTCCGGCGATGAAGCGACCACCAGTCAGGTTGTCCGGAGTCAGCTTGTCGACGATTCCGAGCGCGAACATCAGGCCAGCGCTCGGGCCGCCGATATTCGGCAAGTTGATCTTTACGGCGAACGGGAAGACATAGCTCGGCGTCGCCAGCGTTATGCCGACAACTGGCTGGCCGGAGACGTCCTTGGTGGCCAGCCGGATCGTCTTCGTCGCCCTGTGCGGTCGATGGTCAAGGTGACCGGCGCGCCGGGCTTGCGGTTCCTGATCATCGTCACGACGTTGTGATGGCAATCGACCGGCGTACCGTCCACTGCCGTTATGACGTCACCGGGCTGCAGGACGCCGTAGCGCGGGGGTGCCCTTGGCGGTCGACGCGACCTTGTCGACGACCTTGAACTTGATATTCAGGTAGCACAGCGCGGCCGCGGTAGCGTCCTGCTGCGAGCCCGACCATCTGCTGGGTGTCCTGCTGCACCACCTGCTGCTGCGTCTGGCCTGGCGAGTAGATCTCGCTGGCCGGCACGACGGCGTCGTCCGGCGTGAGCCAGGCCCGCAGGGCGCTGAAGATATTGAAGTCGGTGTTCGGCCCGCCGGTGTAGGACACGGTGACGAGGTTGAGGTTGCCGGCGGTCGGATAGGTGTCGCCGGCCGGTGACCTGGATCAGTTCCTTGCCGGACAGCTTGCCGAGCGTGTTGATCGTGGGACCGGGCGTCAGCGCGACGTACGGCACCGCGGTCACAGCGGCCACGACCAGGCCAGCGAGCACGCAGGCACCAGCTATCAGCAGGGTAGCTAGCCGGTGAGATACGGGCGCGCGCCGGTCGGGCATAGGCGGAAGCCTACGCACTATTCACCCACTCGCTGTCACCGCCGGTAAAGAACTGGTTCTTCCAGATCGGCACCGTAGCCTTGAGGTCATCGACCAGCTGCTCGCAGGCAGCGAAAGCGACGTCGCGATGCTCGGCGGCGACGGCCGCGACGACGGCGAGATCGCCTATCTGCAGGTCGCCGGTGCGGTGCGCGACGGCGAGCGCAAGGATCGGGTGGCTCGCGGCGACCTTGTCCGCGACCTTGCCGAGTTCGGCTGCCGCTGAGGGTGCGCGCTGTAGGACAGTGCCGTGACGCCGCGGCCATGATCATGATCACGAACCGCGCCGAGGAAGATGGCGATGCCCCCGGCGGCGGGGTCCGCCACCGCGGCACGGATCTCGTCGACCGACAGTGGCTCGGCGCGCAGCTCTGTCATCCGGATTACGGTCACGATGCCAAGTTACAACGACGACAGGCCGGTGGCGAATCCGATCAGGTCCCGCGCCGTCGCTTCGCGAACCTGGCGGACGATCGCCGCAGTGCCGATGACCGCGACCGTAGCGCCCGCCGCCGTGATGGTCGCATCTTTCTTGTCCAGCCTGCGCCCGGCTACCGCGTGATGACCAGCCCGCTGGTCAAGCAGCACCTGGAGCGCTTCGGTGTTGTCGTACATCGGCTGCCAGCCCGCCTCCCGGAGCGCGTGGCAGTCCACCACCCACGGGTAGACGACATAACGCAGGTCGGTAACTGGTGCCGGCGTGATGCCCGCGCGGTGCAGCCGCTGCGCGGTCGCGAAGGTCAGCCCGGCCGGGAGCTCAATCCGGCGCAGTCCGGAGAGTTCCTCCAGCTGCTCCTGGTCCAGCCACCCTTCGCAGCCCACCGCGAATGCCCCGCTTACCTTGCCGACCGCGGCCAGCTCCAGTGCGCTGACCAGGTCGTCGAGATGGCAGAACTGCCAGCGGGCCGCGAACCCTTTCACCGCGAGCAGGCGCGGTGCCTCGAAGTGCCGGGTTATCAGCGTGTCGACGCCGGCGCCCACCAGGGCGGCCGGGCGGGCGACGGCGATCTCAAGTCCCAGGTGAGCGCGGGGCGAGCGCTCGGCCAGATGCTCGATCTCCAGCAGATCGCCCACGACGCTGTCGTCGGAATCGGCGCTGAGCGGCGCGCTCCTCGGCCAGCGGGACGGGATTCTCCGGGCGCGCGCCGTAGACCATCGCGCTGGTCACCAGGACGACCCGGCCGACACCGCCCGCAGCGGCCGCGGTCAGCACCGTCTGGGCGCCGCGCACGTTGAAAGCGCGCCGGGCCCGCGCGTCCGACTCCGGCGACAGATCCAGGTCGGTGTGGACTACGACGTCGACGCCGGACAGCCGGCCGGCCAGCGCCGGGTCCCTGATGTCCACGATTCGCCAGGTCACGCCGCTGACATCACCACGGTGGTCATCAATGGCGACGACGCGTCCGGCCAGCGGCGAGGTGGCCAGCCGTGCAGTCAGGGCGAGGCCGAGCCCGCTCGCGGCGCCGGTAACTGCGATGACCGGGCCGGCCAGCTCGGCACGCTGACTGTGCCAGGCCGGCCGTGGCCGGCCTGGCCGAGGCGGCCGCGGCAGCACCGGCCAGGGCGGCGGTGCCTGCATCGGCCGCGGCTGCGCCAGCGGACTCGGCTGCCTGATCGCTGGTTCTGGGTGGCCTGCGGCGGCCGGGCTGAGTCCCCGATCCACTGCCAGGGCTGCGCTCATGGCGAACCTGGGCTACTCGGTTACTCACCGCGGACCATCCCTGGGATAACTTGGCCAGTGTGGACCCTTCCATCCTGCCTGACAGGCCGGGCAGATGACTGAGCCTCCCTTTGGCTTCGGCCCGGCACGTAATTCCGGCGACGGACCGGGCGAACCCGGCGGCCCCGGCGGCCCCGGCGGCTCCGGGCCTGGCGGCACCGGCGGCTCGGGGCCAGGCGGCGGCCCGCCCGACCCGTTCGGCGCCATGGGCCCGCTCGGCCCGCTGGGCGACCCGCAGCAGTTCGCCGACGCCCTGCGCCAGTTCGCAGATCTGATGTCGTGGCAGGGCGGCCCGGTGAACTGGGACCTGGCCAAGAACATCGCCCGCCAGACTGTCGCCCAGCAGGGCGACGCCAGCGTGCTGGAAAACGATCGCGCCAAGGTCGCCGAGGCCCTCCGGCTCGCGGACCTGTGGCTTGAGGACACGACCGAGTTCCCGAGCGGGATCAGGACTGTGCAGGCCTGGAGCCGGGCGGAGTGGGTGGAGGCCACGCTGCCGGTCTGGTCGAAGCTGTGCGATCCCATCGCGGCGCGGGCAGTAGAGGCAATGAGCGGGCTGCTAGGCGATGACCCCGCCGAGATGGCAGCGGACCTGCCTGCGGAAATGCAGGCGATGGTCGGCGGGCTCGGCGGGCTCGGCGGGCTCGGCGAGATGATGAAGCGGATCGGCGGCATGATGGTCGGCGGCCAGACAGGCGCGGCTGTTGGCGCGCTGGCCGCCGAGGTCGTCAGCTCCACCGACGTCGGGCTGCCGCTCGGACCGCAGGGCACCGCTGCGCTGCTGCCCGCTGGCGTCGCGGCATTCGGCGCCGGGCTGTCGGTGGACGCGGACGAGGTCCGGCTGTTCCTCGCGCTGCGTGAGGCTGCGCACCACCGGCTATTCGGTCACGTGCCCTGGCTCAGGTCACGGCTGTTCGGCGCGGTTGAGGACTATGCGCGCGGGATCACCGTTGATACCACCGCCTTGCGCGAGGCAATGCCTCAGATCGACCCCAGTAACCCGGAGGCGCTGAACGAGGCACTGTCAGGTGCGGCGCTGTTCCAGCCAGAGGACACGCCGCAGCAGAAGGCAGCACTAGCCCGGCTGGAGACCGTCCTGGCGCTGGTTGAGGGCTGGGTGTCGACTGTGGTTGAGGCGGCTGCCAAGGACCGGCTGCCGCAGGCTGACGCTCTGGCGGAGGCCATCAGGAGGCGCCGCGCTACCGGCGGGCCGGCTGAGCGGACTTTCGCCACCCTTGTCGGCCTGGAACTCCGTCCGCGTCGGCTCCGCGAGGCAGCGGCGATCTGGCACGGCCTGACGACGGAGCGAGGCGTTGCCGGGCGCGACGGCGTCTGGGCGCACCCGGACCTGCTGCCGACGGCCGAGGACTTCGACGATCCCGACGGTTTCGTCCGCGGCAGGCCGGACTTCGACATCTCCAGCCTGAGCGGCGACGAGCCTGGCGAGGGCCCGGCGGACTCGCCAGGCGAAGCCGGGCACGACGACGCGGATGGCGAGCCCGCATAGTCAGCAGCCAGCCTGGCAGCACGGTCCTGGCGGCACGGTCCTGGCGGCACGGTCCTGGCGGCACGGTCCTGGGTGCCGGGCTAGCTTCGCCGGCCAGGAGAACCCGGCTCCGCCAGCCCGTCGCCTCAGGGGAAGGGGGCGACCAGGTCCGGAGCCGGGTCTCCTGACGCCGCCACGGTGGCCTGCAGTGCCCGGATTGTCGGCCCCCCGTGCCACGCTCGGCCCATGAGACCCGCGCTGAGACCTGGACTGCTGCCGCTCTGGCGGGACCGGGACACTGTGCAGATCGGCATTGACTGGCGCCGTGCCGTGGCCGTCACCGGCATCGGCAGCGCAGCTGCGGTGTTCCGGCTGCTCGACGGCAGCCGGGACCGCTGCCAGCTAGTGCGGGAGGCGGAACTGCAGGGCGTCCCGGTCCCCGTTACCGAGCGGATTCTTGCCGTGCTGGCCGCGGCAGGCGCGCTCGTCGATCCGTCCGCGAGCGGTCTGCAGTGCCGGCCGGCGGGGCTGCGCGACGAACTGGCAGCCGAACTCGCCAGCGCATCCATCGCCCGCCAGGACAGCGACGGCGGAGCGCAGGTGCTTGCCCGCCGCGCGGCGGCCACGGTGCACGTACTCGGCGCTGGCCGGGTCGCCAGCATGATCGCGGACTTGCTGACAAGCGCCGGACTGACCGCGCTGGCCGGCCTGTCAGGTCAGGACGCGCCCGTGCCAGACCTCGCGGTGATCGTCGGCCGGCCCGAGCAGGACCTGCCGGACGCACTGCGCCGCGCCGGGGTACCGCACCTGGCCGTTTCGGCTGGCGAAGCCATCGGAATCGTGGGGCCGCTAGTACGTCCCGGTGCCACCGCGTGCCTGCGCTGCCTCGACCTGACCAGGGCAGAACGCGACCCGGCCTGGCCGCTGATTCTGGCCCAGCTGCCGGGGCGCAGTGCAGCACCGCCGGCTTGTGATGCCGCGCTGGCTGCCGCCGTAGCGGCCCAGGCAGCTGCCCAGGCAGCCGCGTTCGTCGACCGGGCGCCGCTTGCTAAGGCGACGGCCAACGGCACGCTCGAGCTCGTCTTGCCTGGCTGGCAGTGGCGACGCCGGACCTGGCTCCCCCATCAGGCCTGCAGCTGCGGCGCGAGCGGCTAGCATGACGCGCGTAGCAGCGACATCGAGCCATAGCTGACAATGGAGATCATGAGCGACCTGCCGAACCGCGCCGTTACCAGGACGGTCAAGCTCGCCTCGCTGCCCGTCGGCATCGCCGGCCGGGCCGCGCTCGGGTTCGGCAAGCGGCTGGGCGGCAGGCCAGCAGAGCTGGTTGCGCAGGAGATACAGCAGCGGACCGCGGAGCAGATCTTCCGGGTACTAGGGGAGCTTAAAGGCGGCGCGCTCAAGCTCGGGCAGGCTCTGTCAATATTCGAGGCGGCGCTTCCGCCGGAGATCGCCGGCCCCTATCGCGCGACGCTGACCCGGCTGCAAGAGTCAGCACCCCCGCTGCCAGCTGCGACCGTGCACAAGGTACTGGCCGTTGACCTGGGTCCCGACTGGCGGGCGAACTTCGCCGAATTCGACGACACCCCGGCGGCTGCGGCGTCCATCGGCCAGGTACACCGGGCCGTGTGGCTGGACGGCCGGCCGGTTGCCGTGAAGATCCAGTATCCCGGCGCCGGAAAGGCGCTGGCCAGCGATTTCACGCAGCTCAGCCGCGTCGGGCGGCTGTTCGGTCTGCTCATGCCCGGACTTGACGTGAAGCCCATGCTGGAGGAGCTGCGCTCCAGGGTCGTCGAGGAACTCGACTACCGCCTGGAGGCAGTATCGCAGCAGGCATTCGCTGACGCCTACGCGGGCGATCCTGACATCGCCGTCCCGCCGGTACTGACGGCCACCGACCACGTGCTCGTCACCGAATGGATGGACGGCACGCCGCTCGCTGAGATCATCACGTCGGGTACCCGAGAACAGCGCGATCGCGCGGGCCTGCTGCTGGTCAGGTTCCTGTTTTCCGGGCCGGCCAGGGCCGGCCTGTTGCATGCTGACCCGCACCCCGGCAACTTCCGCCTGCTGGCCGACGGACGGCTAGGGGTGCTCGACTTCGGGGCGGTCGACCGGCTGCCGGACGGGCTGCCGCCGATCTTCGGCCGGCTGCTCTGGCTGATGCATCACGACGGCGACATCGAGCTGGTCGAGCGAGACCTGCGCGAGCACGGCTTCCTGCGGCCCGGCGTGAGTATCGACCTGGACGAGCTGCATGCCTTCCTGGCACCGCTCGCTGAGCCGTCAAAGGTCGACCAATTCGCGTTCAGCCGGGACTGGCTGCGCGGCGAAGCCGTCCGGGTCACCGACCTGAGGCCAGCCAACGTGGCCAGGCGCCTCAACCTGCCTCCGTCGTATGTGCTCATTCACCGGGTCTCGACGGCCGGGATCGGCGTGCTGTGCCAGCTCGAGTCCGCGGGTCCGTTCCGCGCGGAAGTGCTCAGGTGGATACCGGGCTATGGTCCTGGCGGCAGCCCGGCGACCGAGCCTGCTAGCGACGGCCTCGGCACTCCGCTCGACCTCGGGCCTGTCGGCGGCGCGAGCGACCCGGCAACCGGCAGCGCCACCGGGCCCGGGAACCTTGTGAGTGTCCCGGGCCCGCCTGGCACTGACAGCTAGCTGCCCGACTCGATCTCGGCGAGCCTGGCCCTGAGCCGGTCAGCCTCGTCGGCCAGCCGGAAGGCCTGGTCGGCATGACTGTGGTGCTTGCGCTCGGCCCGCTCAGCTCGCCGGGCGATCCGGCCGTGCACCCAAGCCCGCTGGCCGTCGCGCTGAGCGGCAGCGGCCGCGAGCAATGTTCGCTGTCGGTCTCGTACTAGTTCCTGTTCTACGTGCGTCATTGCACTTCCCCTTGTCAGTAATCGGTCGGCTGCGGCGGCAGCTTGGTCAGGCTGCGACCGCGTCCTTGCGCGGGCGTCCTCGCGGCCGCTTGCGCGGCACGATCTCGCCCCGTATGAAAAGCTCGCCGCCCCAGACACCCCACGGCTCGGCGCGCTCCATAGCCCCGGCAAGGCAGACCAGCCTTGCCGCGCAGCTTCCGCACAGCGACTTTGCGAGCTCCACATCGTCCGGAGCCTCCGCGAAGAACAGTTCCGGGTCGTCCTTGCACGGCAGTTCGGTACTGGCGAATGCCCTACCGCCGAGCTCAGTACCGCTCAGGTCAGTGCCACCAAAACCGGTGCCACCAAGACCGGTGCCACTGAGATCAGAGCCACTGAGATCAGTGCCGCTGTGAACGCCAGCCAGTCCTTCCAGCACGGCTGATGTGCCGGGCCACTGCATCGGTGCCATCCCCTCTCTACTCCTCGTCGAGCTTCTCTTATGCCTCTGACAATTTCGGGCCCTAGACATACGAAGGCCGCGGACCCGATTTCGGGTCCGCGGCCTGGAGGGGATCTGGCCGGTCTGTCCTAGACCGGTTCCGGTTCCCTCGCCGGATGCGGACCCACTCCACCCGGGACAACCGGGCGGACACGGGTCATGTGCTCGAACTGCTGTGCCGTGAACTGCTCTGCCTTGGCCAGAATGCTGACCTGGTAGCCAGCGCCGCTGGTGCCTGCTGGCGCCTGGCTCTCGCTGATGAGGACAACGGTCCGCTTCACGCGCGGCAGGGCCAGCGCGGCGGCCGTGTCGATACCCTTCGCAGCGCCCGCTGCCGGGACTGCTGCGCCGGGCGAGGCACCGACCTGGACGCCATCGCAGCGGTAGGCACCCATGCCGAAGCCAGCGAGCGGTCGCTGAGCGGCCTCAGCCGACGTGATCATGTTCAGCATCTGGGTACCTCCTCTCGGGCGCGGTGGGTCGACCTTCTTCGACACCGAGAAGCCTACGTACCGGCGGTGGACCCCGGCAACTCTTTTTCTAGCTGCGGTTTCTTTCGTAGCCAGGCTGCGGCTGGCTCGTTACAAACGAGGCTGCCGACGTCGGAGCAAGCCTTCCTGGACAACCGACACCACCAGTTCCCCGTCCGCGGTGTAGACCTCGCCCCTGGCCAGGCCACGGGCGCCGCCCGCCGAAGGCGAGTCCTGGGCATACAGCAGCCAGCGGTCCGCTCGGAACGGCCGGTGAAACCACATCGCATGATCAAGGCTGGCACCGGCTATGGTGCCGTCCGCCCAGGACACCCCGTGCGCTAGCAGCACGGTATCCAGCAGCGTCATGTCCGAGGCGTACGTCATCAGGCAGACATGCAGCAGCGGGTCGTCGGGCAGCTCGCCATCCGCCTTGAGCCAGACAACGTTCCGGGTCGTCGCCAGGGACGGGTCGCGTTCGGCTTCCACCGTCAGCGGCCCGACATGCCTGATTTCGATTGGGTTGTCGCCGAGGAAGTCATCCACTGCCGGGCCGAAGAGGCGCCGCAGCCGCGCCGCGGTCGGCTCGATGCCTTCCGGGCCCGGCACCGCTGGCATGGCGTCGGCGTGCTCGAAGCCTGGCTCGGAGCGGTGAAAGGACGCCGACAGCGTGAAGATCGTCTTGCCGTGCTGGACGACGGTGACCCGGCGGGTAGTGAAGGACCTGCCGTCGCGGACCCGTTCCACCAGGTAGATCAGTGGCACGGTCGGGTCACCGGGCCGGATGAAGTAAGCGTGCAGGGAATGCACCGGCCGCTCGGCGGAAACGGTGCGGCCCGCCGCCACCAGCGCCTGGCCCGCCACCTGGCCGCCGAACACGCGCTGGCGTCGTTCGCCCGCCGGACTCCGGCCGCGGAAGATGTCGACCTCGATTTGCTCGAGGTCGAGCAGGGCAACGACGTCGTCGAGGGCCTTGGTCATGGCCGCACGCAGATCATGGGCGTGCCTGCGGGCCGTCGGGCTGCGCGCACAGTTCCAGCACTGCGGCACCGTACCGGTCCAGCTTGACGGCCCCGACACCGGGGACGCCGGCCAGCTCGGCCGCGGCTGGCGGGCCGGGTCGCCGCGATGGCCTGGAGCGTGGCGTCCGAGAACACCACATAGGCAGGCACGCTCTGCTCTCTGGCCGTTGCGAGGCGCCATTCGCGCAGCCGGGCGAAGAGCGGATCATCCGCGGCCAGGCCCGGCGCGGCCTGGGCAGTGCGACGGCCCGCGGCGGACTTCGCGCCCGCTGCACGGCCGCCCGAGGTACTCGGCTGACCGCGCAGTTCCGCGAGGAACCGGGACGGCTTCCTGGTGCGGCGGCCGCCCGCCGCTCGTGCCAGTGCCCAGGACAGGTACAGCCGCTCGCGAGCTCGGGTGACTCCGACGTACAGCAGCCGCCGTTCCTCCTCGATGGCCTCGTCGGTCTGGGCGTAGATGATCGGCAGCGTGCCGTCGGTCAGGCCAGCCAGGAACACGGCATCCCACTCCAGCCCTTTGGCTGCGTGCAGCGACGCAAGCGTTACCCCGGCCATCGCCGGTACGTGCCCGATCGCGGTCCGCACGGCAAGCTCGGCAGCCAGACCCGCCAGGCCGCCGTCCGGGCTGGCAGCAAAGTAATCACCGGCCAGCTGCGCGAGCGCTTCCAGCGACTCCCAGCGCTCGCGGGCAGTGCCGCGGCCAGCTGGTGGCTGCGCGGTCAGGCCGATACTTGCCAGCACTGGCCTGACCTGCGCCGCCGGGTCGTCGTCGGCGGACGCGGACCGCGCAGCGGCCCTGAGCAGGCCGACTGCCTGGCGGACCTCGGTCCGGTCGAAGAACCTCTCCGCGCCCCTGAGCTGGAATGGCACCCCGGCCTGGCCGAGGGCCTGCTCGATAGCCTGCGTCTGGGCATTGATGCGGACCAGGATGGCAATCTCGCCCGCTGGCACGCCAGCCTTGATCAGCGACTGAACCTGACGGGCTATCGCCCCGGCCTCGGCTGGCTCGTCCGGGTACTCGGTCAGGACCGGGCCGGCCCGGCCGGACGCTGGGCCACCAGCGGCGCTTCCCGGGCAGCTCGCGCCGGGCCGGCTGGGCCGCCTGCCGGCCCGGTGGCGAGCAGCGCGTTCGCCAGGGTCACCACCTGCGGCGTCGATCTGTAGTTGCGCACCAGCCGGATAACGGGCGCAGCAGGGAACTCGGCCGGGAAGGCCGTCAGGTAGGCCGGCGTCGCACCGGTGAACGAGTAGATCGTCTGGCGCGGGTCGCCTACTACGCAGATCTCATCCCGGCCGCCGAGCCACCCGTCCAGCAGCATCTTCTGGAGCGGGTTCACGTCCTGGAACTCGTCCACGACGAAGGTCGCGTAGCGGTCCCGGACAGCCCGAGCGGCGGCCGGGTACTCGGCCAGCATCGCCGAGGTCAGTTCCAGCACGGACTCGAAGTCCACCAGGTGCCGCTCGGTCCGCAGCGATTCGTACCCGGCATAAACCCGAGCCAGCGCGGCCCGGTCCAGTGGCGGGGTGCGGCCCGCTTTCTGGCTCGCCGCCGGGTAGTCGTCTGGCCGGACCTGAGTGACCTTAGCCCACTCGATCTCAGCGGCGGCGTCTCGCAGCTCGGGCAGTCCGGCCGAGATCCGAAGCCGCCGGGCCGCCTCGGCGACCAAACTGATCTTGGACTCCAGGACCTGTGGCGGCGGGCCACCGATCGTCGATGGCCAGAAATGGGTGAGCTGCCGTAGCGCGGCCGCGTGGAAGGTCCGCGCCTGGACCTTGTCCACTCCGGCGCCGGGCACAAGCTCGCCAAGCTGACGAAGCCGGGCCCGCAGCTCGCCAGCGGCCCGGGTGGTGAAGGTGACCGCCAGTGCTCGCGCTGGATCGGCCCGTCCGGTGGCGGCGAGGTAGGCCAGCCGGTGGGCGACGGCTCGCGTCTTTCCGGTGCCGGCCCCGGCCAGCACGCATACCGGCCCGCGCGCGGCCAGCGCTACCTCACGCTGCTCCGGGTCGAGGCTCGCTAGCACGACATCCGGCCCCTCCGCCACACCCACACGCTCTCCCATCTGTCGGCAATGCACTGGCACCAGGCTCGGGCCGGGAGTCCCGGCAGCGCTGGCATGCGGCCAGCTGCGCTGTCGTGGCCCGCCCCCGTCATACTTCCGCATACCGCTGACGACTGCTGGCCAGCATCGTCGGGAAGTGCACAAGGGTCGCCGACGTTAGTAAAGTGCAGTAGATACGCCGTGCGGATAGGGAGTACAAGGGTGGCGCAGCCGCTGACCATGTTCACGACGACTTGGTGTGCCTTCTGCCGACGGCTTAAGAGCCAGCTCGCAGCCGAGGGAATCGAGATCGCCGAGGTGAATATCGAGGAAGTTCCTGCCGCTGCGGATTATGTGATGTCCGTCAACGGTGGCTGCCAGACGGTGCCGACCGTCGTCTTTCCCGACGGAAGCGCGCTGACCAACCCCTCAATGTCCGAGGTCAAGCAGCGCCTCGGCGAGCTCGCAGGCACGCGATGACGGGTAAGCGGCGTCGCACCGGCGCAGCAAGGGCGGCAGCTCCAGCGCAGCTGGGCTCGACGACCGACACTGCCGGACCAGCGCTGGCCGGGGCCGAGCCCGCGACCGCTGGCGCAGCAAGCGGGGCAGTCGTTACCGGCAGCGTGGTCGAAGGTACGTCAGCTGACGGCAGCACGGTCGCCACCTTCGTGCCTGATGACGCCGTGGTCCGGCGGACCAAGGACGGCTGGCGCGTGGGCAGCGAAGACTTGCCGGACCTGACCTGCGCAATGATCCTTGCCGACCTGCTGGCCGCGGAGAACGGCATCCCGGCGGCAACACCAGTGAAGCCGGCAGAGCCGTCGCCGACCGGCGAGACAGGTCGGCTACGGGCCACGGTCGGCCAGCTTGAGCATGCGCTCGCCACCCGCATCCGGGTAGAGCAGGCCATCGGCGTGCTCGCGGAACGGCACCGCATCAAGCCGCGCCAGGCTTTTGAGCAGCTGAGGGAAGCGGCCAGGAGCAGGGGACGCAAGGTGATCGATATCGCTGGTGACGTCGTCGCCAGCGCGACGAACCCGCTGCTTCAGCTGCCGGATGAGCTTTCCCGGCCGCGATCCGGTACGCGGCGCGGAGTACGTCCGCAGGCCAGCGCCCACTGACGGCTGGCTAATCCGCCCTGCGCATTAAATAGGCGTCATATCCGTTATGCGCTATCTGCGCAAGCGTTACTGAGCCTTGGGGTTGGCCAGAAATCGCCGCGGGTAGCTAGCCGTCGTGGACCGCGCCTGGTCCCGGACGAGGCGGAGGACGTGGACGGCGGGGGATCTCCAGGTCGGCTCCTTATCATCGGCGGTGCCGAGGACCGCTGCTGCGGCACTGGCCTGCTTGACCGATTCGTCGGGCTCTGCGGCGGCGATCAGGCCCGGATCGTGCTGATAACTACCGCGACCGGCATGCCCGAGGAAGTGCACGCCGATTACGAGCGGGTCTTCCGCAAGCTTGGCGTGCAGCGGACCAGCGAACTGCGCCTGCGCGGCCGAGCCGACGCCGATGGCGACGAGGCTGCCGCGCTTCTGGCCGACGCAACGGGCGTGTTCTTCAGCGGCGGCGATCAGGCCAGGCTCCGTACTCTGGTCGGCTCGCGCATCAACGACGTGATAAGGGAACGGCTCGCCGACGGCCTGGTGGTCGCCGGCACGAGCGCCGGCGCCACGGCTATGGGCCGCACCATGATCCTCGGTGGCACCGGCCCGGATGTGTCAGCCGCTGCGGTCAGAACCGGACCGGGCCTGGGACTCGTGCCGACGGCGCTCATCGACATGCACTTCGGCGAACGCGACAGGCTGCCCCGGCTGCTCAGCGCCGTCGCGCTTGCCCCTGAGCACCTCGGCATCGGTCTCGACGAGAACACCGGCGTGCTCATTGAAGGCCCCCGTTTCGAGGTGATCGGTACCGGTGTCGCCACCGTGGTTGACGCCGAAGACGCCACCGTCGTGCACCCGGCCGGCGACTGCGACCCGATCACGCTCTTCGGCGTCCGGCTGCACCTGCTGCCAGCCGGCTGCATTTTTGATTTCGGCACGCGGGTGCCCGTGATCGGGCCCGCGCACAACAGATACTGACCGTCAGCGAAGGAGCCGACGTGCGGTTGATCGATATCCGCCACCTCAACGGGCCGAACGTCTTCACCGCGAGCCCGGTCAGCGTGGCCAGGCTTGAGCTCGACGAGCTGACCGGCCGGGAGACTACCGAATTCGGCGGGTTCGCGGACCGGCTAACGAGCCTGCTGCCGGGCCTCGCCGGTCATCATTGCGCCGCGGGCCGGCCGGGCGGGTTCCTGGCCGCGATGACCCGCGGCACCTACTTCGGGCACGTCACCGAGCACGTCGCTCTGGAGCTATCGAGCCTGGCCGGCCGGGAGGTGCATCTGGGCCGGACGATGTGGGCGGGCGCCGACGGTAGCTACGACGTCATGATGGAGTGCCCGGCAGATGAGCCTGCTGACTCCCAGGTTCCCGGCGAGCTGCTGAGTGTCGCGGTCCAGATCGTGCACGATGTCATCAGCGGTGTGACCCCGTACTTTGCGGCTGCCGTCGAGCGCCTGGCCGGCACCGTCGAGCGGGAGCAGTTGGGCGTCAGCAGTGCAGCGCTCGCCGCGGCGGCCAGGGCACGAGGCATCCCGGTCCGCAGGGTCGCCGGGCTCAGTCTGCTCAGGCTCGGCTACGGCCGTCACCGCCGGCTCGTCTGCGCCGCGCTGACCAGCCAGACTTCCGCCGTGGGCGTGGACATCGCGGCCGACAAGCAGCTGTCCAAGCAGCTGCTCGCGGCCGCCGGAATCCCCGTCGCGGCAGGCGTGGTCGCCAGGTCGGCGCAGCAGGCGGCGGATGGACTAGCCGAGATTGGCGCACCGGTCGTGGTCAAGCCACTTGGCGGTCGCCAGGGCGCGAACCTCACCATCGGTGTGCGGACAGCCGCCGAAGCGGCTGCTGCTTATGCAAAGGCAGCTGTCGCTGGCGAAGCCGTGCTGGTCGAGGCGCTCGTGCCTGGCACCGATTACCGCGTGCTGGTCATCGACGGCCAGCTAGTGGCCGCAGCCCAGTTGCGGCCGGCAGCGGTTACCGGGGACGGGGCGCACACGATAGGACAACTCGTTGAGCTGGCTAACGCCGATCCGCGCCGCGGCGCCGGCCACTCGCGCGAGCTGACCAGGATCGTGCTGGACGCGGACGCGCTCAGGCACCTGGACTCGCTCGGCCTGGACGACCACTCGGTGCCAGCCGCTGGCCAGCTAGTTCCGCTACGCCGGAACGCCAACCTGTCGACCGGCGGCACGAGCAAGGATGTCACCGACGTGGTGCATGCGGAGGTGGCCGATATGTGTCGACGCGCTGCCGCCACGACTGGCCTGGATATCTGCGGCATCGACGTCCGGCTCGCTGATATCTCGGCACCACTGGTAGACCCGGCCGGTCACGGAGCCGCCCAGCCCGCCGCGGTGCTGGAAGTCAACGCGTGTCCCGGTCTGCGGATGCACCTCTGCCCTGCAGAGGGACAGCCGCGCGACGTTGCCGCGGCCATTATCGACAGCCTCTACCCGCCCGGCCAGGACGCCAGGATCCCGGTGATCGCGGTGACCGGAACCAACGGCAAGACGACGACGGTCCGGATGATTGCCCAGGTGCTACGCCAAGCCGGCCTGCGGGCGGGCATGTCCTGCACTGACGGCGTGTACCTGGGCGGCGAGCTGGTGTACGCCGCCGATGCATCCGGGCCCAGGTCCGCCGAGATGCTGCTCGATGACCCGACCGTCGAGGCGGCGGTGCTGGAAACGGCCCGCGGCGGCATCGTGCGGCGCGGGCTCGGGTACGACCGCGCGGATGTTGCCGTCGTCACGAATATCTCCGCCGACCACCTCGGCGCCGATGGCATTGATGACCTGGACGAGCTCGTTCACGTGAAGGCGCTCGTCGCCGAGGAGATCCGTGATGGTGGCTCGGTCGTGCTCAATGCGGATGACCCGGCCGCTGTGCGGCTAGCCGACAGGGCGGCGGTGCGGGCGCACAGCCCGGTTATCAGGCTTTTCAGCGTGATGCCGGGCAACCCGGCCGTCGAGCGGCACCGGGCGTCGGGCGGGTTGTGCTATGAGGTGATAGACGGCCAGCTGACCGAGTCTGAGGGTGAGTCGCGCCGGAACCTGCTGGCGATGGCCGAACTGCCAGGCTCCTTCGGGGGCCGCGCCCGGCACGTCGTTGCCAACGCGCTCGCGGCAGCCGCGGCCTGCCGAGCCGCCGGCGTGACAGCTAAGGACATCAGACGCGGCCTGGCGGCCTTCACCCCGATGGGGTCCAACCCCGGCCGGGGCAACGTCTTCCGGGTCGGCTCGGGCCCGGTCATCGTGGACTACGGCCATAATGCCGCGGCGCTTGCCGCGGTCGGCCGGCTCGTTACCGAGGCCTGGGACTGCGAGCCGGTGGCTGCCGTCACGCTGCCCGGCGACCGCCGCGACGACCTGGTGGCGCAGGCTGCCGAGGCGATCGCGGCCTGGTTCGGCACGGTGGTGCTGTACGAGGACAGCGATAAGCGCGGCCGCGCGACAGGCGAGATGCTGTCGCTGGTGAGCGCGGCGCTCCGGCGGGCCAGGCCGGGCATCCGGTGCGAGCTGGCCGAGAATCCCGCGGACGCACTGCGCGCCGCAGTCAGCCTGGCGGCCGGCGCGCCGGTGCTGTTCGTGTACGAGAAACTCGGGCTGGCCCGCGACGCACTCGCCGCCGTCGGCGCCGAGCCGTGGCCCGAAGCAGATGTGCCGCGGCCCGGTGCGGCGCATCCCGCTGACTCAGCTGAGGCAGCAGTCGTTGATGCCGCCGCCGCCGTGGTGGCCGACGCCGCTGCCGCCGCCGTGGAGGCCGACGCAGCCGCGGACTCCGACCGGTCCGCCGCCGATGGCTCTGCCGACTACGCACGCTGACCGCTCCCGTTCATGAGAGCGGAGTTACCTGGCCCAGGGCCCCGGTAACTCCGCACCCGTGGGCCGGATGTGCGTCACTTGACACATGCCTATATAGGCATATGATTGAGCCATGGCCAGGGCAGCTACTACCACCGACGCGTTCAACGCGGTGGCTGAGCCACGGCGACGGCAGCTGCTCGACGCGATCGCCGATGGTGAGCGCTCGGTCAGCGACATGGTCGCCACCCTCGGCTGGTCGCAGCCGCTGGTCTCCAAGCACCTGCGAGTGCTCCGCGAGGTCGGCCTGGTGCTCGTCCGCGATGACGGGCGGCAGCGGCTGTACCGGCTCAACGGCTCCGCGCTCAAGCCCATCTTCGACTGGGTGCAGGGCTATGAGCAGCTGTGGTCGGAACGGTTCGAGCGGATGGACGTGGTGCTCGCCGAGCTCATCGAGGCCGGCCAGCAGGTGGAAGGCATGACTAACCGAACGGAGGACGAACAATGATGGCAGTCACGAACAGTGGCTCGGCGGTAGTGACGCTGCCGACAGACACCCAGATCCAGATCACCCGCGAGTTCGCAGCGCCCAGGGACCTGGTGTACCGGACCTGGACCACGCCCGAGCTGATCAAGCGGTGGTGGGCCGGCGATCGCGGCGAGGTGACCAGCGCGGAAGTTGACCTGCGTCCGGGCGGGACCTGGCGTTACGTGATGATCGCGCACGGCACTTTCGAAGTCGCGTTCCACGGTGAGTACCAGGAGATCATTCCGGCCGAGCGGATCGTGTCAACCGAGGTGTACGAAGGCGCGCCGGACGCACCAGCGATGACCACTGCCACCTTCACCGAGCATGACGGGCGCACCACGCTGACGATTCTGGTGCAGCACGCCAGCAAGGAGCATCGCGACATGCATCTCAACTCGGGGATGGAAGCCGGCATGCAGGAATCAATGAATCACCTGGAGCAGGTCGCGCTGTCGCTCGCCTGATCCGCGCGACGCGCCGGCCTCGAGCCGCGCGGCCCTGGCGATCAGGCCGGGGTCGCGCGGTCGGGTCAGATCCGGTGCGTCTCACTCTGGCAGTACGGGCACTCAATCCGGCTGGCGCCGACCGGGAACGACAGCGGGGCGCCGCAGGTCTGGCACGGCGTCTCACCGCCCGCCACGTCCAGCTTGCGGCCGCATGACTCGCACACCACCGCTTGCGCGCCGGGCAGCATCGTGAACTCAGCCCCGCATCCGCCGCATTTCCTGGTCTGCGCATCGGTCACGCTCACCCGGGCGTACTCGCTGATGAGGCCGAACAGGCCCAGCAGCCGGTCAGCGTCGGCCGGCACCAGGTGCGGTATCCAGCCCTGGCAGAACGTGGAGTACTCCATCCGCAGTTGCACACCGGGCGGGGCTTCGTCCGGGTCCAGCGCCGACACCCCGGTGTCGTCAAGCAGCCGGTAGGTAGCCTCCATCTGCTCCTTGAAGATCGCCGCAACCTGCCAGATGGCATCGTTGACCAGCCACGGCCCAGACGGCATGGGCCGACGTTGCAACGTTCCAAGCGCCACCTTGAAGTGCGCGTCACGCATGGCCAGGCCAGGGTCGAAGTCCTTGACCAGCGCGCATTCGGTCATGTACGTGGCCATCCGGTCCCGGAAATCCTCGTCGGCGGAGGCACGAGGCGACGCGGCCTGCGGGCACTGGCGCAACCACTCGGTGTAGACACCCTTGGTGAGGACGCGGTAGCGATCCTTGTCTCCCACCGCTCTGGCCCGGTCGATGTCTGCCTGCACTGGCGCGACGACCTGGCGGTAGACCGTATTGGTGTAGCCGGCGTTGGTGCCCAGGTTCGCGAGCCGGAAGTCGTAGTCCACCAGCGACCCGCAATGATCGCAGTAGAGATAGGCGGTCTTGGACGGCAGCCGTTTCGGTGCTCCGCAGCGCGCGCACTCGACTTGCTTGACGAATTCGGTGTGCGCGTACAGCGACGGTTGTCCGGACGCCGTGATGAGCTGCTGAAGTGACTCAGCAGCGGTTGGCGGCGCCACCACCTGTTCCGCGGCACGTTTCCTGAGCAGGCCCACTGACCGAATGCTAGCCGGGCTTGGCCGCCCACATGCCCGTTACCTCCCGCATCGCAACCTGGCACGGCGGTCCGTCGGCGACACGCAGCGCGGGCAACCCGTGGCGGGGAACCACGACGGTCAGAGCCGACCGGGTCCCGTAGTCGGCGGTGTGCACGCACGGTGCCGAGATTTCCGGCGGCCAGACGCGGCCGGATTCATCAGTCCGCGGCTGCGGCACGGCCGGCTGATGCAGGCGCAGCACCTGGCCGAGCGCGGCAACGGTGCTGTCGGCCCCGTCGTCGGGTTGCTCCGACCTTTCCTGTGTCACCAGCTGCCGGACGAACGCGGCCTTGGGTGATCCGGCCCGCAGCGGCGCGTTCTCCAGCACATGAAGTCCGTGGCTAAGCTGCTCGACCTCGGGACGGCCGGTGCCAGCCAGGCCGATCGACCACAGCGTCTCGCGGTCGCCGACGAGCAGCCAGCACGGGTTGTAGTCGGCCGGTTCGAGCGTCGCGCACACCTTGGCTACAGCTTCCGCCGCACTGGCGTGGCGGGCGAATGCCATCGGGAGTTCGCCGCGTGACCGCTTGCCCGGATCCCGGCCAGCTGGCGACGGCTGGTTAGTGAGGCCAGCGATCAGCCCGGCGTCGTTGACCGCGAGCCAGGTACCGCCAGCCAGCTCGTCGCGCCCACCGAGGATTCTGGGCCTCTCGGCCCGCAGGACCGTCATGGCGACCGCCGGCCGGTCGTACCGCTCGTCCCTGTTAGCCGCGACGACGAGCGGTGCGCCAGGCACTATCTGGAACAGGGCAACGAGAAGGCACACGCCCCGACGCTAGCTCACCAGGCGCCGCACGTGACGGCCAGTCAGGCTCGTGATGCCGCCCATAGCCGCCATATCCAGCGACCCGCCGGAATCGCGATGGCCAGGATGGTAGCCGTCATCATTGCCACGAATCCGGCGGCGATCCACTGCACGGCATTCAGCGCGAGACCCGTATTGGACGTGTCGGTGGCGCGGTCGTGGATGAGGCCGGCGATCACCGCCGCGGCCACATAGGAGAGTGCCGGAACGGGAAAGATCATATAAACGGAGCGCAGTCTGACAATCAGGGCAGCGACCACCGTGCCGAGGACGACGAACACACCAAGAGTCAGGCCCGGATCGCGGCCCGAGATGGCGGTGACGGCGGCACCCAGCAGCGCAGCCGCGATGATCGTGAAGACTCCCAGGCGTCCCGGCCGCGAGCCCCACCGGCGCGCCCGCGGCGAGCGGCGGTCCGATTCAGAGCCGACTGACTTCGCTCGGCCGCCAGCGCCCACGGAGGCAGCACCCAGGCCCGACGTCTTTTCTGCCGGACCATCGTCCGGAATACGCGCCTGGGTGTCGTTACCTGCTGGGTCGAGCATCTTCCCCCAATGAACCGGTGCCAGCCCGGCGGCGGGCCGCACAATGCCCGCTCGCTGGGTTGCTTTCCCGCTGGCGGCCGCAGTTACTCGTAATCGTGCCAGAAGGTCGCGGCTACGGGGGTGACGGCGCGGCGTGCGGGTAATCTTCGGAAGTGTGCTGGCCAGCAGCGGTGCTCGACGGGGCAGGAGGCAGGCCGAACGGTGACCGGTGATCACAGTCAGGCCGGCTCGCAACAGCCCGGAACTTCGCGGCCTGGCACTTCGCCAGCAAGCGGGCCCGCTGGGAACGGACCCGCCGGGAGCGAGCCGGCTGGGGACAGGCCCGCGGGGCGCGGTCCTTCGGGGCGCGGTCCGTCGGGGCGCGGGCCGGCGCCCGCGTTCACGCCGGGCCGAGTGGGCAAGGACATCCTGTACGCGGCGGCCTGCCTGGCGGCGGTGATTGCACTAGTCGGCAGCGGATTGTCCTACCTCACCGTAAATGCGGTCCGCAGCATCGGCAGCTCGCACGCGATCAAGAGCGGACCGTCAATCGGCGCGCAGAACATCTTGCTGATGGGCCTGGAAAGCCGGAGGTACTGGAACGGCACCATCCTGCCGGCGCACATCTTGCGCAGACTGCACGCTGGCAACGCGCAGCAAGTGGCCGCCGGTACCGGCGGTAACACCACGAACACCCTGATACTGATCCATATATTCGCAGGTGGCCGGAAAGCTGTTGGCTTCTCCATTCCCCGCGACGACTGGGTTCAGTTCGCCGGGACTCTCGGACCGCAGCAGGCGGGCAAGATCGATCAGGCGTACGGCGTCAGCCTGTTTTTCAGGGAGCAGGCACTGACCGCCAAGAATCCGCGTATCAGCAAGGACCGGCTGGCATTCCTCGGTAACGAGGCGGGGCAAGCGGCCGCGGTAGCGACGGTCGAGAAGCTTACCGGCGTCCATATCGATCATTTCGCGGCGGTCAATCTCTACGGTTTCTACGAACTAGCCAGGGTGCTGGGCGGCGTCGAGGTCTGCCTCAACCACCCAGTGCATGATCAGAAGTCGGGGGCCAACTTCCACGCCGGTTTCCAGCATCTGGACGCCGCGCAGGCACTGGCCTTCGTTCGTCAGCGCGACGGGCTGACCAACGGCGATCTCGACCGCACCCATCGCCAGCAGGCGTTCGTCGACTCGGTGATGCACCAGCTGCGCACGGAGGGAGTGCTCAGCAATCTGACCAAGATCCAGGCGCTGCTGACGGTGGCGAAGCAGTACGTCATTACCGATGCCGGCTGGAACCTGTTCGACTTCGCCGCCCAGGCACGCGACCTGACCAGTGGCAACCTCGTCTTCCACACGCTGCCGATCAAGGGCTACCAGACGATCGACGGCCAGGACGCTAACGTCGTCGATCCCGCTTACATCAAGGAAATCGTGCATGCCGCCTTCACTGCCGAGTCGGGCGCGCGGCGTCATAGGCACGTGTCGTCAGCCGCCCGCGCCAAGCCCACTGTCGACGTTCTCAACGGCAGCAATGTGAACTTGCTGGCCCATCGGGTGTCGGCAGTGCTCGTCCGCGCGGGCTATAAGGCCGGCACGGTGATGAGCACCAGCTACCTGGCCACTACCCAGGTGCGGTTCGGAGCGGGCGTCTCAGCCGCCGCGCGGAAGATCGCCGCGTTGTTCGGCGTGACGGCCGTCGCCAGCACGTCAGTACCGGCTGGTCATGTCGAGGTACTGCTGGGCGCAGGTGCAACGGTCCCGGTCATCAGCGGCGCCACCGCGAGCCCGAAGCCGACGTCGACCCCGGTAACCGTTCCTACTACCGGTCCGCAGGGCGGCGCGGTAACGGCGCGCAACGGCATTCCCTGTGTCAACTGATGCACTGCTGCGCCGATCTGTGCGGGACGGCTTGGACAGGCCGGCGTGGCGGCGAGGTGCTACCTCCGCTGACAGGCCCGGCCTGGGTCATCCGCAGAGGTGCGGGCGGCCCGGAGAACCGGGCCGCCCGCACGTGTCAGGCGTTGCCAGCCTGGCCCAGCCTCGGGCCAGGTCTAGCGTCGGGCCTAGCTAGCTATGGATCGTCCAGCTGAAGCTGGCCGTTCCCTGGGCGCCAGTGCTGTCGGTGACCGTCACCGTGACAGCCCTAGTCTGGAGCCTGGTCGGCGTGCCGCTGATCAGGCCGGTGGAGGCGCTGATCGAAAGGCCGCGTGGCAGGTTCGTCGCCGCGTAGGTGAGGGTCTGACCGGACTGCGAGTCGGTCGCGTGAATCTGCAGGCTAACCGCGGTATTGCGCTTCGTTGACTGAGTGCCAGGGTTGGTGACCGTGACGGTGTTCCCCTGACCGTTGCCGTTGGTGACAATGGGGTGGCTGAACTCGCAGGTGCCGCCGCCGTCGTTGGCCCAGGTCGGCTGCATGGCGAACGAGCCGGTCGCGACGGACAGGTCGGCCGCGTGCGCGCCGGGACCAAGGTTCCAGGCGCACAGGTCACCGGTCTCCGAGCCGCCGGAGTTGGTCCAGCCGCCCGCCGGATTCTGGTCCGTGATCGTCTCGGCGTACTCGTGACCCTCGACGATCGAAACGCCGTCGAGCGTGCCGGCGCCACCCGAGTTCACGAAGTTCTGGCCGCAGCTGGCGCCGAGGTCAGTGACATAGGGGAAGTTGGTGAACGCGATGTCGCCATACGGAGAGCTCACCGGTCCGCCACTCAGTGTCGAGTCGCCGTTGTAGTCGTGCCACGCGCAGAAGCCTTGCTGCTTCCACTGGTCCGGGTCGGTACCGGTCGGCGAGATGATGACGTACTGCGCATCCCGGTTTGATGCTGCCGTGGTGTTGCCGAAATGAGCGGCCGCGTTGACAGCCTCGACACCAAGCTGATGCCCAGTGGCCTGGGCCGGCGAGGCCGTCGATTCGTCGACCCACACGCCGGCCAGCGCGCCGCCAGTCGGGTAAGCGACATGGAACTGGTTGCTGCCCGGGCACGAAGTCGCACCAACGGATACACCGTCGCAGTACTGGGTCATGACGCCGGACCAGAGTTCGCCGTTGGTACCGAGGCCCTTCATCAGCTGCTGCAGGTATGGCGCCTCGCCGTTGGGGTCACCGGACAAGGTGGTGTTGCCGTTGCCGTCCGTGCTGATAGTGCCCCACTGGGATCCGTAGAACACCAGGTAGACCTTCTCAGCGCCGGTGGTAACGCCGATACCGTCGATACCGCCGCCGTAGGCGAGGTCACTCGACGGCGCGCCATGGACAGCGCCAGCTGTGGGGTGCGCTGCCGACCAGGACGCCATTCTGGCGGCCTGGCCGCGAGTCGGGATCACGCCATGCCGGTACGAGTGGTGGTAAGCCGGCGAGTAGGGGTTGGCTGTGGCCGGTGCGGTCCGGCTTGCGGCTAGTGCTGAGGTGGAGAACTGCAGGCCAGTGGCCAATGTGACCACGGCGACCGTGGCCAGTCCAGCTCGGGCGGCCCATCTGCGGCCGGATACGGGCAGGCTCATACTTCTCCTTTTCTGCGGGCGCTCACCATTGAGCTGGCCAGCGCGGGCCGGGGCGCCCGCGCAGGCCGGGCATCCTGTTATGAGATGCTTGCGCAGAACTTAACGAGGGCGATAACGCCCGTCAATACTCATTTAATGCGATTTTATTGCGACACAGCACCCAGGGCTTAAAGACTGCCCTGGGCAGGGCGTAAGTCCGGAAGTCCGGAATCAAGGAAAGGCCCGGCGACACACCGTCAGGTTCGCTGAGCGGCGACGGCGACGGCGCGTGCCCAGGGTCGGGTAAAGCCGACCGGGTGCCTATCCCCGTACGGCGCGACCCTGATCGGGTAACCGGTCCCGTAGGCCTCGATCATCAGGCCACCCCCGATCACCAGCCCGACGTGACCTGGAGACTTGACCGTGCCATCCGACCCGGCGAAGAACACCAGGTCACCAGGCTGCGCCAGGTGCGGGCTGAGTCGCGGACCGCGCGCCCACTGCAGCTCGGAAGTACGTGGCAGGTCGATCCCGGCGGCTCGGTAAGCCATCATGACCAGCCCCGAGCAGTCGAAAGAGTCCGGGCCGGTGCCACCCCAAAGATAGGGCTTGCCCAGTTGCTGCTCGGCGTAGGCAATGGCCGTCGCGGCCGCGTCATTGGGAGCCTGGCCTACTCCGGGGAGGCAGTCCGGCGCGCTGACGGTGCTGACCTGACTGACCGTATAGCCTCCGCGGGCGTACAGGGCCGCCCAGTAGAGCACGGCCTGGACGTAGGAGTCCAGGTGGTTGTAGGCAAAGATGGCTTGCGAGGCGCTGCTTAGTACACCGTGGGCCAGCAGGTACTTCGCGGCGCCGGCGATAGCGTCAGCGGGATCGTAGACGCTCGCGACGCCGTCGTTGTTGGCGTCTGTCGCGACTCCGCTGACCACCTGCGACGCAGGATGGGCCGGCGCCCCGCCCCACTGGTTCCCCGCAGCGCCGCCGATGCCGATCTGCATCGGGCCTGCCGCTCCGAAGGCGTTGGCGCCGCTATGGACGCCGGGCAGGGTGGACTGGCCGTCGTCGCTCTCGACTTTCGCTATGCCGGCCAGGATCACCCACGGCACTTTGTACTTCGCGCCGATCGACTGGAACAGCGCAAGGTAGCTGGCCGGAATCGAGTTCCGGGCGGACTGACTCGCGACTGGCTGGGCGGCAGTGCCGCCGTTTCGCGAGGTGCAGGAAGCACCCGACTCGGCCATCAGCCCGCCGCTAGCGAAAATGACCGCGGGGGCGAGTACGAGCGTGGTCAGTACCGCGCCGCCCGCGAGGATAAGTCCGGCGATTAGCCCCCGGCGCGGTCGCGGGCTTGCCGGGCCGCCGATCACGAGTTACCCGTCGTCGACAGTTCGATCGCGCTGACCTGCCAGCCGGTGCCGCTGCTGATAAGCGTCACCGCGTAGGCCGTGCTGTGCTCGCTGCGCCCGGTGACGCCCGTCAGTCGCTCCGAGATCTGCACGACGAATGTGATGCTGTCCGGCCCGAACCCGCGGATCGACTCAATCGTCGCCACACCGCTGCTGACCTGCTTGCCGGTAGCGCGCAGCGAGGAGACGCCCGGTGCGGAATACGCTGCGCTGAGCTGCCCGGCAAGGGACGGCGAGATGAGGGGCTGCATCGGCCGGACGTAAGCGGCGGCATTCTCGGTGTAGGAGAAGGTTCCGTAAGCATCGCCAAAACGCACCACCGTGTCCGCTGCCGCGGTCAGGTCCTGCTGAGTGAACGGCAGCCACTGGTAGATATCGGCCTGGCTGGATGAGACCGGCTGGCTCGACGGTGACGGGCTGTCAGCAGCCGGCCCGGTCGCCGCCGACGACGACGGGCGGTAACCCGGTCGGCTAGCCGGCCCGTTGGGCCCGCGCGCCGCTGGCCGCAGTAGGTAGGCGCCCAGCGCTACCAGCGCAAAGACGATCAGGGCGAACGCGATCCGGCGCCGAGCTGGGCTGGCCTCCATCGCGGTGTTACTTCCGCCGCAGCGGCCGAAGCCAGAACGGCACTGGACGCTCGCCGGGGTGACTCTGCTCTGGTCCGGCCAGCGGACCGGTCCCGGGCTGCCCCTGCCACGGCGATTGCTGGCCGGGCGCCGGTCCGCCAGCTGGCGATCGACTGCCTGTCGATGCGCCACTCGCCGGTCCTCCGTTCGAGGCCGGACGGCGGGGCGGCGGAGCCGGGTAACCGGCCTGCTGACTACCCGGCTGGCGCTGTGGCGGCGACCCCTCAGTTCGCCGGATTCGAACCCGCCCGGATTGTCCTGACGGCGACTGACTCGAGCCTTGCTGGCGAGTGCGAGCCTGCCGTTGCCCGGACCGCGAGGCCGCGGACCGCTGCACTGGCTGGCGCGGGACTGGCGCCGCTGGCGAGGCCGGACGCGGGGCGGCCGGCCGAGCCGATGATGACGCTGATGGTGGCGACGCTGACGGTGGCGACGCTGACGGTGGCGATGACACCGCCCGCGGCGGCGCTGCGGATGCGCCCGACCGCTGTCCAGAGGCGGCATTGCCGCCCTGCGGCGGCACCGCCCCTGTTTGCGGTGTCCGGCCCGTCGGCCACACTGGCCGGGCACCGGGCGTGCCGGAAACAGTTCCGGACGCCCCGCCGTCGCGCGGCGGCAGGTTCAGCGGCGGCGGATCGGCAGCGGTCGGCGCGTGCGTGGCCCACGCCCGCGCCCGGGCCGCGAGAGCAACGCGGCCATCGGCGGCTTCGGTTCCCGCACCGGCGGCCGCTGCCACGCCTGCACCCTGGCCCGCAGCGCTGCCCTTGGCGGCCGCGACCATGTCCGGGGCGGCGGCCGCATCCGCCGCAGCCGCGGCACCAGCCTCGCCAGCCTGCAGGCCAGCCGCCACAGCCGCGGGGCCGCCGCCAGCCGCTGCGACGGCCAGACCCGCTGCCTGGCCGGGATTGCGCTTAGCCCAGCGGCCCGCTCGATATGCGGCAAACGTTGGCACGGCGAGCGTGGCCGCCGTTCTGGTGCTGGCCCGGGCAGCCGCCCCCGCCCTGGCCAGGTCGGCATCGGCCCGGTCAGCCGACCCGATCATGCCGTAGCCGACCGCCGAGAACAGGTGCTGGAACGGCTTGCGATAGATGAACGCCGCCACCGTGACCAGGGCGATCATCAGGATCTTCAGCGCCCACGGCAGCGCCGAATCACTAGTGCCCATGATCAGCGCATAGCAGTACAGCAGCACGCTCAGCACGAGTGCCACGGCGGCCTGCTTCAGCAGCACCCCGACCAGCATCTCGACCCAGCGCATCGCGACGACCCGGCCGAAGCCAGGATGCGCGCCGATCAGCAGGAAGAACGGACCGACGATGAGCAGCAGCAGGAAGCTGAGCTTGAGCAGGATGAGCGTCACCGAGATCAGCAGCACCAGCATGCCCGCCACGACGGCTGCGAACAGCGCGGCGAGGCCGACCTCGAGCCTGGTCGTCCACTCCTTGCCCTGGAACAGCGGATAGGCGGCGGGATCACTGGACTGCAGGCTGTTCGCGATGCCAGCGAAGGTGGCCTGCTTGGCCTGATTCAGGGACGGCGTCGGCTTCTCGTTGGCCGCGATCGCCTGCGCCCACAGCAGCGACCGCGCGTACTGGTTCACCACGTTCGGCTTGCTGCCCGGCAGCGCGTACTGCGACGTGCCGAACTCCCCGACCAGCCAGGGCTTGCAGACCAGGACGGTCCACAATTCGTCGGCGTTCTGGTCGACGACTGTGCTGCCCGAGGTGTAGCTATAGCTGGCCGGTTGTGCTACCGGGTCACCCTTCTGTACCGGAACGCACGAGCTCGGACCAGGACTCGGCAGCTTGGCGAACGCCGCGTTCAGCGCCTGGGATACGCCGTCAGACACACCCCGGCCCAGGCCGGTAACGTCGGCGGGCTTGCCGATGAGGAAGATCGCCGCAGCGCACGCGGCCACCATCCAGATCGTCCCCTCGATGGTCCTGGTGGCGCGCTTACGGATTAGTCCCTGCCAGGCGAGCCAGATGGCGGCAAGAATGACCACCACCGCGAGGTACGGGAAATAGATGGCCTTGCCAAGGCTCGTGATCAGCGTGTCGGTAACTCGCTGAAGCCAGGACAGGATTCCCTCGCCAGCGGCGGACTGATAGACGCTGATTGTCACGCGGTCGATCGATTTCGCGACGTCGAACACCATCCCGGCCACGTTGTTGCCGATCAGCGATGTCATGTCCGAGCACTGCAGGTTCGTGGCCGCCCAGTAGTCGCCGGCAACGCCGTACTCGGCGTACAACGTGGCCGGCTGCTTCCCGGTCTGCGGGGGCGCGACCATGGAGTCAATGCCGGAGCTGGCCGGCTCTGGGTTCGGCAGCGACGGCTGGCAGATGTTATTGAGCTGGCCGGTCAGGCCTGAGCTGCCGAGCGAGCACAAGCCGAGC
The DNA here is from genome assembly GCA_963795265.1 of uncultured Actinomycetota bacterium. Taxonomy (GTDB): domain Bacteria; phylum Actinomycetota; class Actinomycetes; order Streptosporangiales; family Streptosporangiaceae; genus JAJYUU01. The sequence continues at coordinate 254,240 of CAWCHF010000011.1, forward strand.
AGGCCGCCAATGTCACCGATTCCCGGCACTGAGCACAGGCCACCGGCCGGCGTGACGTCGGCAACGGTGATTGCGTTCACGGCCGTCTGGTCCGCCGAGGCCGGCCCCGACTGGGCCGCTGGCACGTGCCCGGCTGGCTTCGGGTGCTGGTAACCGGCTCGCGGTAGCACGAGAACGAGCGCGAGCGCGGCCAGCACAATGGCCGTCTTGCGTGGCACGCGCACTCTGCGCATCCGGGAGGCTCCTGGGTGATTTCGCTGCGCGCAGGCCGCGGTCAGCCGGCTTCCGGCGTGGCTCGATGGTCAGCTGGCTGGCCGGACGAAGCCTGGCCAGTACGAACGCGGGTTGGGTTGGTGTCCAGGCACTTCTGCAGCTCACCGGAGATCAGGTCGACTGCGATCCGGCCAGCCCTGCCGTCCAGGTCACGGAAAATGCACTCGCCGTTGCCGAGCCCCCGCAGCGCCGCCTTGTGCTCTTCCGACTGCTCGAGGCCGAGCAGCGCCAGCACGCTGGCAACCTCCGCCTGCTCAGATGAGCGGAATGCGAAAACGCTCGAAATGCAATTGGTGACTTGCTCGTTCAGCAAGTCGCTGGCGTTCTGCGACACCATGATCAACGCGGTGTTTCGTGACCGCCCCATCCTCGACACTTCCGGGATGAGCTTCGCACCCTGCGGCGTCGACGTGATAGCCCACGCCTCGTCCAGGAAGATGGCCTTCGGCAGCCGCCGGTCCATGCCGTTCAGCAACCTGCGCGCGAACTGGGACACCAGGTACAGCAGCGCGACCGAGAGCCGCTGCTCATAGGAGTAGTCGTCACGCCGGACCGCGGTGTCCGGCAGGGTGAGCCCGGCCAGCGTGAACACGGTGGTCCAGCCCGCCGCGTCAATCCGCTCGCCGCCCGACGGCGCGAAGCACAGTCTGGCCAGCCGCATCTCCGACATCGAGCGCAGTACCGCGCCGAGGTTGGCTGACGCCGGGTCGGCGGACTGCTCCAGGTGACTCACAACCTTGCCCAGGCTCGGCTTGTCGGCTGCCGCAACCGCGCCGACGGCCTGGATCATGGCGCTCTCGCGTTCTTCGCTCATCCGGGGCAGCAGCAGCCGGAGCGTCTCGGTCGCCATCGTGCGCCGCTCGGCCAGGTCATCGCCGAACGAGAACGGGTCGAGCAGGCCAGGCGCGGCGCTTCCCAGCGGCACTATCCTGGCCTGGCGGCCGCGGTCCGCGAGCCAGCCGACCAGCGCGCCGGCGTCACCCTTGGGATCGATCACCGCGACGGTTGCGCCGCGGAGGGCCAGCTGCAGCATCAGCAGCAGCGCCAGCGTGGTCTTGCCGCCACCGGGCTCGCCGGTGACAGCTACCGCGGTTGGACGGTTCCGCGCCGCCGCGAGCAGCGGGTCGAAATGGACAACTGCTCGGGCTCGGCCGAGCGTTTCCCCGATATACGGCCCGATCCATCCGGCATCGGCCGCGATCCGGTCACCCAGATCGACGGTTGCCGTCGGCATCCCGCCTGCCACTGTGTACAGCGGCTGGCGCTGAAGGTACGAGCTGAGCCGCATCTTGTCGCCGGGCAATGACTCGCACAGCAGCGAGAACTGGTCGCCGGTGGAATTCACCACGTCGATGCCGGCGTCGCGGTAGTGCTCGACCACGGCGTCGGCGCGGCGCAGGCAGATTTCTCGCGTGGGCGCGGTCACCATCAGCCGGTGCCAGCCGTAGACAAACGGCAGCCGCTCCTTGGTGATGCCGTGCTCCAGCAGCCTGGCCGCTTCGATCTGCTCGGCCAGCGCGATGGGAAGGTCCGCCCCGGCCTCCCTGATGTGGGCGTCCATGTCCCGTGCGTGCGCGAGCCGCCTGCTCACATCCTTGCTGGCGCGGGCCGGCGCGATCAGCCTCATGCGCAGGCTTGCCTCGACCGGGAACGGCATGGCGTCCGCATAATGCAGCCATGGCTCCCCTTCGGGGAAGTACATGACATCCGGGAACCGTGCGAAGGAAAGGAACGACGCCCACGATTCCCCGGCCGGATGTTCCAGGCGCAGCACCGTCCGGCCGTTGTGAACCTGGCCTTCCAGCAGCGACTCGATCTCGCCAGCTCCCCAGGTCCGCCTGCGCGCTGCGGACGCAGGCGGCTCGGCGACGGTTCCGGCAAGCGCGTGCCGGAACAGCCACGCGATTTCGTCAGAGGTGGCGTGCGAAGCGGCCAGCGCGCCGGACCCTAGCGCTCGGCCAAGCCGCTCGGCCTGCTCTGTCCACCGCGCTATCTCGGCGGCAGGGACGGCCTCGTCGATCAGCCCGAGCGCCTGCTCGGCGGTCCGGTAGGAGCTAGTCACCTGAGCCAGCAGGCCACCGGAAAGCTGGGCGCGCACGCCACGCTGGCCGAGCCGGACACCGAGATATACCTCCTTGGTCCAGAAGTCCTTGGCCCAGACATGCCGGTACATCTCCTCCAGGTAGGCGATCCAGCCAGGGCCGCCATCAGAGGTCTGGTCGAGCTTGGTTGCCCAGTCGGCGGCCGGGTACGGACGCTGCGCGATCCGCAGGTGCACCTCAGCATCGGCCATCCGGATCGCGGCCAGGCCGACAGTGATGTTGGAGGCAAGCGCCTCGCGCTCGGCGGGCGTGGTGAACTCATAAGACACGGTGGGGATCCGGTAGTAAGCCCAGGCGTGGCTCTCGGTCAGCAGGATCCGGTCGTCGAAATACCGGACGGCAAGCCGGGTCCGCCCGGCAGTCCGCGCGCTCACCTGCTGCTGCCTCGCCGCGTGTCGGGCTCCGCCCGCCGCCCATCGCCCGACACCAGACCCGCTCGCTGCATGACAGGATCGGCCAGGCCGGCCACGACGAGCCCGCCAATCGCGGTGTACGCATGCACAGCTGCGGTCCCGATCGGGCCGTGGCCGGGCAGTTGGTCGTCCCATGGCACCCGCACGATCGCGCGGCAGCGCCCGGTCGCCACCGCAGCCGCACCGTCCACGTACCCTGCCGTCCTGGCGCTAACTCCGTTCAGCACCATGACGGCGCCGCTGGCCAGGTCCCGGTGATTGTGCGCCTCCAGCCATTCCAGCGTCATCGCGAGCGCGTTCGCGGCGTCCGGGCTCGCGGGTGCGACCAGGACAAGCTGATCCGCCACGTGCAGCGCCCGCGGCACCTGCCCGGCGGCCGGATCGGCCAGCGTCAGCGGGTAACGAGCGACGACCGCATCAATCAGCCAGGCGGCGTCTGCCGCCCGGTCATCCTGACTGTCCGCGGTCACCACCTGCAGGCCACGTTCCTGCGAAAGACCGTGGCTGGATGTGCGGCCGGCCTGCTCGTCGGCCGCCGCCGCAGGCAGGCCCGGCAGCAGTCGGGGGATTGACGTGGCCAGCTCCGTCAGCGACCCGGAGCCAGGTCTCAGGTCGAGCACGGCCACCGGCTCGCCGCGCAAACTCGCCAGCACCTGGCCGGCCAGCAGCGTGGTCACGGTCTGACCGGCGCCGGCCGTACAGCCGAGTACGACGATCCGGGCCGGGCCGGGCAACGACAGCCGCGCCCTGGCCTGGTCGCGCTGGACCGGATCGGGCTTGCCTGGCCGGTGGCCGCCGGGGACTATGACGACCTGCTCGCGTGGTGGGCCGGCCGGCCCGCCTGGCGAGGCACGAAGCGCGCGCTCGACGACGTGCAGTGGCCGGCTGGCCGGGCTGACGGTTCGGACTGTGACGACGGGCCGGGCCGTACCGGCTGCCGAAGCCGACGCCGAGGTTGCGCCAGCGCGTGCTCTGACTCGCTCGCGCACAGGCTCAGCTGCCTCGGCTAGCGCTGGCTGCCGGGCTGTCACGGCGGCCGGGCCAACCACACTCGCGGCTGCCGAAGGCACCGCCACGCCGTCCGCTGCCGGGGCAGCCGCCGGTACCCAGGCCGCCGGGTCCAGCGCGCCTGCACCGTCCGCTGCCGGGGCAGCCGCCGGTACCCGGGCCGCCGGGTCCGGCGCGCCAGCACCGTGCGGTTGAGCTTCCGCGACCGGCACGGCCCGCTCGCCAGCCGCGGCCAGAAGATCAGCGTGGCCGGCCGCGGCCTGACCCACGGCAGCGTCCGCTACCACCGCTGCTGCAGTCGCGGCCGGAGCCCCGGCGGCCGGACAAAGCTGGGCCGGCGCGCGCCAGACCCTGGCCACGACAATGATCTCGTCCACCTCTGTCAGCGGGGCCATCCGGCACCAGGTCTTCGGTTCACCCAGGTAGCGCAACTGGGACAGCACAAGCTCCGGCAGCCGCTTGCCTTCCAGCACCGGCCGGGTGACCAGCCACGCAAGCAGCGCAGGCGGCAGCACGTACAGCCACACCCAGGTGTGACTGAACGGCATGCCGATCATCGTCAGCAGCAGCGTGTACGGGATGGCGATGGCCAGGAAGGCCGCCATCTGACCGACTGGCAGGGGCATGGGCAGCCGGAAGTCGTACAGCTTGTAGAGCCGTTTCTCGATCTTCCAGATGTTGGTGTAGGTCGGTAGTTCCACGCGCTGCCTCCTTCCGACCGCTAGTGCGGCCCTGGCCGCGAGCCAGCAGCCCGCTCAGTGCACGCCGAGCGCGTTCGCGATGCCCGACGCGATGGTCTGAACGATGCTCGGCGTGTAGAAGACGACGGCAATGGCGATCGCCAGCACGATGAACTGCACGAATCGGATGATCTCGCGAGTGAACAAGAAGAAGATCGCGACGATGCCGACGATGCCCAGGAATAGCGGGCCGAAAAGGCTCTGCAGATAGGACACCAGGCCAGTTGTGCTAAGCGCAAGCGGATGTGCTGCCGAGAGAAGTTGAGCCGACATCGTGTCTCCGGGGGTGAGTGAGCGCGGCCAGCGGGGGCAGGGGCGGGGGCTGAAGGCATCAAGGCGGCCCCAGAGACTCTGTAGAAGCGCCGATCGAGCGGACGTCCCAGCTAGCGGCTTGCCGGACCACGGTCAGGTCGTAGGTCATCTGCAGCTTCGGCGGCGCTGATGAGATCCCTGCCCCCGACTGGCCAGCCGGCGCGGCCGGCAGGTCCCAGGTGACGGTGACAGAAATCCGCCGGTCATTGCCCCCGGTCGGCGCGAAGACGCTATCGATGGCGCCGAACGTAACGGCGCCTCCGAGGCCGGCGATGTGGGCACCTGGCGCAGCGAACCTCGCCAGCGTGGTGCGGTCACCGCTCGCATACGCCTGAAAGAACGCGGGGAGCTGGCTCTGCAGCACAGTCTCGGTAGCCTGATCCGACGCCAGCTGTCCCGAGGCTGGTGCGGCCTTGCCGGGTGCCGGCAGCAACGCCGGCCGCGCAGGCACCGTCATGCCACCGCGAGCTGCGTACACGGGCACGGCGAGCTCGATCATGCGGCCGCCGCCGAGTCGGGCAAGCAGCGTCACGATCGCCGTGTGAGGTCCTTTCACCGAGATGCCGGCCACCTGCTCAGATTCCAGGTGCTGAATTCCGGCCCCGTTCCAGCCAAATTGCGAATCGGCTCCCGGCGGCAGGAAACGAGCCAGTTCCTGACCTCGCTGCGCAGCGGTTGCCGGGCTGAGATTGAGGTACACCGTGCCGAACTGCTCGGCATAAGCCTCGGCGAGGGCGACCGGGAATTGCGTACCGCTAGCGCTCGGAGGCTGACCAGCCTGAGTACCAGTGCCCTGACCCTGGATAATCGCGAGCACGCCACGGTAGCCGATGAGGATCAGCACTGCCCAGGCAATGGCACGCGCGACCCAGACGAGCCACCTACCGCCAGCTCCACGCCAGTGTGCTCTGGCCTGCACGGGAATCGCGGCGGGAACCTGGCTCATGGGCAGGGCCTCATCGTCGGCAGCTAGCTCGTCGCCACGATCGAGGATTGCCCTGCGAACCATCACACCTCCGTTCGTTTTCCCGCGGACGCGCCACAATGCGGTGCGGTCCGACCTTGCACTTGTCGGGCACCATTCTGCGGCAAAACGCCCAGCCAACCCCGGCATTGACACGGCCGGCGCGCCGTTAGTCTGCCGATTCGCAGCATCGATAGGGCTGACTAGCCAGTCAAGACCGGGCAGAACGCCCGGCATTTCTGTTTCTCCCCCGGCAATCTGCACCGACGCCGGCGGCCAGTTCAGCCGCGTATCCGCATCGTCATGGCTGGCGACCGGCCTGGACACCGACTCGGTTGCCGATAACGGCCAGCCCGGCGCGCAGAAGGCGGGAAAGGAAACCCCGGATGCGGCCGATGGCTGCTGCTCGCCCTGGTAGTCCAGCATCGTGCCTCCTTTCCGGCCCGCCGGGACGGCAGGAATCCGGATTGCCTGCCGGACGGCACTCGGGGGCCGCCCGGCGCTTTCTCCGGCACAGGAAACCCGATGGACTGTGACACCGCTGTGACAGGTCGGTGACCAGCAACAATCGGCAGCACGGAGTCAGGACATCGTCAGCAGCGTCTTGCCTGTGGTCGACCTGCCCTCGATGGCCGCATGTGCCTGGGCGGCGTCGGCGAGGCCGAACCGCTGACCGATGAGCGGACGCAGCAGACCGGCGGCCGACGCTGCCAGGGCTGCCGCGCTGAGCGCGCGGGACCGGGCCGGAGTGACCGGAACGCCGCGCAATACCGTGATGTCCCGGCCAGCAGCCTCGCCGTCAGCAATAGCAGTGAAGCTGCCGCTCGCCATCCCGAACATGCAGATCCTGCCGCCGTTTCGGAGCAGGCTGAACGCATCAGCGCCGACGGCGCCGCCAACCCCATCGAAGACCACGTCAACGGGACCGGCCGTAGCTCGCACCGTTTCCGGCCAGCCCGGCTGCAGGTAATCCACTGCCGTCGCGGCGCCAAGCCCGGCGGCCACCGCCACCTTGCGCGATCCTCCGGCAGCCGCGATGACAGTCGCGCCGGCGTTCGTCGCCAGCTGGACGAGCAGCGACCCGACGCCGCCAGCCGCGGCTTCTACCAGGACGATCTGGCCCGGCTTAACGCTGGCCGCCTGGATCAGACCCATCGCGGTCCGTCCGTCAGCCAGCAGCGCGACCGCCTGGTCCAGGGGCATCTCGTCGGGGACAGGTATCAGCGCATCGGCTGCTACGGCTACTTGCTCGGCGTAGCCCCCGGACCCGCCCGTGGTGGTGACGAACCGCTGACCGATGACAAGCCGCTGACCACCGCGATCGGACGTCGTGCCGGGATCGGCCGGCAGGCCAGGACCAATGGACAGCAGCGTGCCCGCTACTCCGTTGCCCAGGATGGCCGGCAACTCAGGAGCCATCGAGGGATGCGGCGGATGGCCGGCCCTGATCTGGGTCTCAACGAAAGTGACGCCGCCTACGTCGACCGCAATGACGACCTGGGCACGGCCGGCCACCGGATCGGCAAGCTCTGCCAGCGCAAGCCGCTCGGGCGGCCCGAACTCGGTCAGCACGACTGCGCGCACTCTGCACCTCCGGTTGCCTTGGTGGCGTCGCTCTATTCGGAGCACTTCGCTCCGAATAGTTTACCGGAGCGGTGCGCTCCGCATGCACGTAGACTCAGCGTCATGAGCAAGGCCGCCAGGGCCGCGATCGGAGCCCGAGCGGCCGGCACTGGGCTGGGTCGAGGCCGCCAGGCCGAGGCCAGGCGCAACGACCAGCGACTGCTCGACGCCGCGCGCGCCGTGGTAGCCCGCTACGGTGCCGACGCGCCAGTCTCAGCCATCGCCGAGCGTGCCGGGGTGGGCATCGGCAGCCTCTACCGCAGGTACGGCAGCAAGACGGAGCTGCTCCGTCAGCTGTGCATGCTGGCGATGACGGCCACCATCGAGGCAGCTCAGGCAGCACTGACGGAGCCGGACCCGTGGAGAGGTCTGGCCGTATATATCCGATCTTGCGTCAATCAGCGCACGGGCGCCCTGGGCGCGCTGGCCGGCTCCATCGAGACGACGCCGGAAATGCGGGCAACGAGCAAGCGAAGCCGCGCGCTGCTTGCGCAGATCCTGGACCGAGCTCGCCAGACGGGCCAGTTGCGGCCTGACGTGACCGTCCTGGACGTTGCCTGGCTGATTGAGACCCTCGGCCGGTCCGGAGCTGCCGAGCCATCGGAGGAGGATGCCGTCATCAGGCATCGCCTGACTGCGATCGCGATAGACGGCTTGAGAACTTCTGCCGGATCCGGGCTGCCAGCTGGCGAGCCACTGCCCGGCCGGCCGCCATCTGCACGCCACTACGAGGGCCGCTGGCGCGTCAGCCAGTAGCAACCGGCCCCGGTGCGGTGTCCGCCCGCCTCCTGATGGCACCCTTGATCATGTGCTTGACCTGCTGATACGCAATGCCAGAATCCGAACAGCCGACCCAGCACGGCCGGCGGCCGCAGCCATCGGCATCTGGGCCGGAAAGATCGTCGGGCTCGACGAGGAGGTGCTGGGGCTGCCTGCCCGGCAGGTGGTCTCGGCCGACGGCGCCGTCGTTGTACCCGGCTTCCACGATGCGCACTGCCACACCACCAGCTACGGTCTCGGCCTGGTCTATCTCGATCTCACCGATGTCCGCGGGGCGGCGGCCATCCTGGACGCGGTCGCCGCCTATGCCGGCGGCCTGGCTGACGACGACTGGGTGATCGGCGCCGGTTACGGCGCCAGCCTGCCACTCGGCGAGCACCTCACCCGAGATGAGCTGGACCGCGCTGCCGGCGGCCGGCCGGTCTGGCTGACGCATTTCTCCGGTCACCAGTGCGTGGTCTCCAGCGCTGTGCTCTCCGCTGTGGGCATCACCGCCGCGAGCATTCCGGACCGGGGCCGGATTGGCACCGACGCATCCGGCCGCCCGGATGGCCTCCTTGAAGAGGCGGCAATGGACCTGGTCAAGAATCACGTCGGCCCGTCCTCCGTACAGCAGCTCGCGCGCGCCATTGACGCGGCCACCCGCCAGTACGCCAGCGAGGGCATCACCAGCTTCACCGACGCGGGCATCGGCTGCCCCGGCCTGGACCACAGCCCGGTGGAGGTCGCCGCCTATCAGCTTGCTCGCCGGTCGGGAGGGCTACGCGCCCGCGCCCAGCTGATGGTGCACAACGAGATCATGCATGAGCTCTCCGCGCACCCGGAGGATGCCATCGAGCGCGGACTTGACCTCGGCACGCACACCGGATTCGGCGACGACTGGCTTCGCCTCGGCGCCATGAAGATCTGGGTTGATGGTCTCGGCGTTGAAGGAGCCGACGGGACACCCGATTTCGACAACGATCCGGGCTTGCTACGGCGCGACATCATCGCCGCACACCGGGCGGGCTGGCAGGTAGCCGCGCACGCGATGGGCGATCACGCCATCGACCTGGTGCTCGACGCGCTGGCCGAGGCACGCGCCAGCGACCCGAGCCCGGCCCAGGCCAGCGAGCCCCGGCACCGCATCGAGCACGGCGCGCTGATCCGGCCTGATCAGCTTGCCCGCCTGGCGGCCGCCCGCATCACCGTCGTCACTCAGCCCATCGTCGTCACCGAGTTTGGCGATGTGATCCGCGAAGTGGTCGCTGCCGACCGGCTGACGGAGGTATTTCGCGTGCGTAGCCTGCTGGCGGCCGGCATCGCTGTCGCTGGCAGCTCGGACCGACCGGTCGCGCCGGGCTCACCGTTGCGCGGGATCCAGTCGATGGTGCAGCGGCGGTCTGCGACCGGGATGGTGCACGGCCCGCAGGAAGTTGTCAGTCCGGCCGATGCGCTGGCTGCCTACACTTCTGCCGCCGCGCGGGCCGCCCGGGCGGAAAGTTACCTAGGCGCTCTCGTTCCCCGCTATGCCGCCGACCTTGCGCTGCTCGCGGACGATCCGGTCACGGTACCAGACGACCAGATCGGCTCGATCGAAGTGCTCGGCACTGTCACCGGCGGGCAGGCGAGTTTCGACAGAACAGGCCTGCTGGCAGGCCTTCCGCTGGCGGGCGGACCGGACTCGCTGTGACGGCGAACGGCGACCCGATGCGGCCGAGCATCTGGGGCTTTCCGATCATCGACTTCCACTGCCATTTCCCGGTTCCCGACGCGACACCGCGGACAGCCGACGACGCTTACCGCTGGCAGCACGGTGACCGCAAGCTGGCCGAGTTGAAGCGGAACTGGCGCTGGTATCAGGAGCAGTGGTGGGACGCGTACTCGTTTCCCTACCCCGAGGACACCGAGCCGGCCGCGGACATCCAGGCCGCTCGCTGGTCGGCGGAGATCGAGCGCGCCCAGCTGGAGGCCGCGGTCTTCATGACTGGCGGTGGCAACGAGGCACTCGCGGCTGCCATCGACGGATACCCGCGCATGCACGGGTTCGCGCACCATGACCCCTTCTCTCCTGGCGCTGCAGCTGAACTGCGCCGGGCAGTTGCGGAAGACGGGCTGCGCGGCTACAAGATAATCGCGCCTGCGCTGCCGGGGCCGATCGACGACGAGACACTACTGCCCGTCTGGCAGGCGGCGGAGGATCTGGGCATTCCGGTGCTGGTGCATTTCGGCCCGCTGGACGGCGGCGGCGGCACGGCCGCGCACGTCAACATCAGCCCGCTGACGCTGCACGACGTGGCCAAGGCATTCCCGTTCACCACGTTCGTGATCCCGCACTTCGGCTGCGGCTATCCAGGCGAGCTTCTTCAGCTCGCCTGGGCCTGCCGGAACGTCAGTGTCGACAGTTCGGGCAACAATGAGTGGATCCGCTGGATGCCGTATCCGCTGACGCTGGCCGGCCTGTTCCGCAAGTTCCTGGAGACGATAGGGCCAGAGCGGGTGCTGTTCGGGTCGGACTCGGCGCACTTCCCGCGCGGCCTGGTCAGGCCTTACTACGACGAGCAGACCAGGGTCGTCAGCCAGCTCGGGCTGTCGGCCGGCGACCGGCAGCTTATCTTCAGCGGCAACGCGGCGCGGCTCCTCGGCCTGAGCTGACTGACAGCTGTCTGGGCTGAACCCACTCGGCGGCGAGAAGCTGCGATGCTGGCTCAGACCCGCGCCGGCTGCTCAGCCGCGGCCGGCCGCGGCGACGATCCAGGCCAGCACGAAGGCCTCCTCGCGCCAGGCGTCGTAGCGGCCGCTGCGACCGCCGTGCCCCGCCGTCATCTCCGTCTTGAGCAGGAACGGGCCGCCGCTCGCAGACGCCTGCAGCCTGGCGATCCACTTGGCCGGCTCGTGGTAGAGGACCCTGGTGTCGTTCAGGCTTGTCACCGCGAGGATCGGTGGGTACACCCGGCCGGCGGCGACGTTCTCGTACGGAGAGTAAGACTTCATGTACCGGTAGACCTCGGGGTCGTGCAGCGGGTCGCCCCACTCCTCCCACTCCGGGATTGTCAGCGGCAGCGTTGGATCCAGGATGGATGTCAGCGCGTCCACGAACGGCACTTGCGCGACGATGCCGCCGAACGCATCCGGCGCCATATTCGCCACCGCGCCCATGAGCAGGCCGCCGGCCGAGCCGCCGCGCGCGATGAGCCGCTCCGGCGTCGTCCAGCCCTCTTTGACGACGCCCCGCGCGCAGGCGATGAAGTCGGTGAAGGTGTTGACCTTCCGAAGCATCTTGCCGTCGTCGTACCAGCGCCGGCCCATCTCGCCGCCGCCGCGAATATGCGCTATCGCGAAGACGAAACCGCGGTCGAGCAGCGAGATCCGGCTTATCGAGAAGCTTGGATCGGCGGAATGCTCATAGCTGCCGTAACCATAGAGCAGGAACGGGGCACTGGCGTCTCGCTCGGTGCCCGTCCGGCAAACCAGGGAGACCGGGATCTGCGTGCCATCCTCGGCGGTTGCCCAGAGCCGGTGCTGCTCGTAGTCGGCTGAGTCATACGGCTTGCCGTCCGGACCAGGCAGCACTGGGCTCCGCTTCAGCAGGGTGAGCTGACCGGTCGCGACCTCGTAGTCGTAGACAGAGTTCGGCGTCACCATGGAGACATAGCCGAGGCGGAACGTGCCGCTGTCAAATTCAGGGTTAGCGCCGGGCCCGACCGAGTAGATGGGCTCTGGGAACGCGATCTCGTGCTCACCGCCGTCGCCGCCGATGACCCGCAGGCCAGTCAGGCCAGCCCGGCGCAGGTAAACCACGAGGTGCCCGGCGAATGCGTCCACATGCAGCAGCCTGGTGTCGTCGCGGTGCGGGATGACCGGAGTCCACCGCGTCGGGTCATCGGCCGGAGCTTCGGCCAGCTCGAAGTTCAGCGCGCCGTCGTTGTGCAGGATCAGCAGCCGGTCGGTGCCATCGTGGCGGACCTGGTGCTCGACGCTGTACTCCACGCCCGTCCTGCGCGGCGCGACGACGGTGAAATCGCCCGTGGGATTCGCCGCGTCCAGCAGCCTTACCTCGCTGGTGAGCTTGCTCGAGCTGCCGATCATCAGGTACCGCTGGCTGCGGGTCAGGCCGACGCCCACATTGAACTTCTCGTCCGGCTCCTCGAAGACGATCACGTCGTCGCTGGCTGGCGTTCCGATCAGGTGACGCCAGACCCGGTACGGCCGCCACGCGTCGTCGACGGTGACATAGAAGAGCGCGGATGCGTCCGCCGACCAGGCGCTGCCGTAGAAGGTGTCAGGGATCTCGTCAGGAGCCGTCTCGCCGGATTCCAGGTTCTTGACGCGCATGGTGAAGCGCTCGTCACCGGAAAGGTCGGTCGAGTAGGCCAGCAGGCGGCCGTCGGGGCTTATGTCAAACGCGCCCATCGAGAAGAACGGGCTGTCGCCCGCCAGCTCGTTGGCGTCCAGCAGCACCTGCTCGCCATCGAGCGGGCCGCCATCCTCGGTCATCGGTGGCCCTGTATCGGCTGGCCGGACGGCCCGGCGGCAGTTGATGGCGTACTGCTTGCCCTCGATGGTCCTGCCGTAGTACCACCAGCCGCCCCGGCGGACCGGGACCGAGAGATCGGTCTCCTTGGTCCTGGACCTGATCTCGGTGAAGATCGTCTCGCGGAGTTGCTCCTGCTCCGCGGTCATTGCCTCGGTATAGGCATTCTCAGCTTCCAGGAAGGCGATCGTCTCCGGATCGTCTTTCCTGGCCAGCCAGGCATACTCATCGACGAAGGTGTCTCCGTGATGGGTCCGCTCGGTGGCCAGGGACCTGGCAACGGGCGGCTGCAGGCTCGCTTCCGGGTCGGACGGCGCGTTGGTCAGCTGGTCGCTCATGAGGACCGAGCCTACTTGGGCGCCGCGCAGGCCCGGCACTGGCCGAGGCTGTCGGAGAAGTCGCTGATAATGCAACAATCGCTGTCGACCTACATCGTGCATCCAGGAGGACAAGTGCTGCCAGTGATCTTGCTTGTCGTGGCGCTCGCCCTGGTGGCAGCGGCTGCCCTAGTCACCTGGATCAGGCGGGCGAAATCCTGCGCCCGGATCATCGGTGCCCCCGGCGGCGAACCGGAGAGATACTTCCTCGGCGGAGTCATGTCCAAGCACCTCATCACGAGCGGAACGCTGGCCAAGGTGGAGCTGTTCGACTGGGGCGTCCGGGTGCGCGGGACCGTGCTCAGCCGCTGGCTCGTGCCGACCTGGGAAGCTCGCTATGAGGATCTGGCCATCGCCGAGCTAGTGTCGATGCCGCATAGCAGGATCGCGGTCTGGTTCCGGCTCCGCGGCGCATCGGACGGGATGGCATTCCTGTCGGAGCGCAGCGAGGAGATCCTGCGCGTGCTCGCCGGGCACGAGGTGCCCGTCAATCGGTCCGTGGCGCAGATCAAGAATGTCGGGGAGCTGTACCAGGCGCCCGGCTAAGGGCGGGGAGCGCTACGGCCGGCCCGGCCGCGTACGCTCCCCGCGCTGTGCTGGTCAGCTGGCCAGGCGTTCGGCGAAGGCCGTCAGGCCCTTGCCCCAGCCGTCGGCGCCAGCTACTCCGTCTCGCATGCCTTGCCAGCCGTCGCCGTGCCGATCGATGTTGCGATGCTCGAGCTCGACAAGCGTCCGGCCCGGGGATTCCTCGCTGAAGCGGACCTCGATCTCGCTCGTCCGGTCCGGATCGGTCTCGATCTGCCATTGAAGACTGATGTCCCAGCTGAAGACAAGCCGGTAGGGAGGCTCGTAGGCCAGGACGCGGGCCCAGCGGGACTCGCTGCCGTCGGTACCGCGGTCGTAGACGTGCCCGCCGACCCGCGGTTCAAAGACCATCTCGGCTAGCTCGGCCTGCAGGATGTGATGATCAGGCGGCCACCAGCTGCCCATGTCGGTAGTGAAAACGGAGAAGGCTCGGTCGATGGGGGCGTCCACGACGACTGACGTGCGGACGGCGGTGTCTGTTGCCTGCATGGTTGCTGTCTCCTAGTCGTGCCGTTCAACTGCTGATTGGAAGGCTGTCAGCGCCTGATCCCAGAACCGGTCAAGGTAGGCACGCAAAGCGCCGACGCCGTCCAGATTCACCTGGTAAATACGGCGGTTGCCGGCTGGCCTGTCGATGACCAGTCCCGCGTCCTTCAGCACCTTGAGGTGCTGGGAGACGGCGGGCCGGCTGACGGGCAGGTCACGGGCGAGCTCGCTGACCGCCTGCGGACGTCCCGCCAGCCGCTCGAAGATCAAGCGCCTGGTCGGGTCACCGAGAGCATCCAGGACCTGTTGGTAAGTCATGACTTACCGTAAGTTACAACTTACCAAGGTCTGCCGTCAAGCCCACCCATGGCGAGGCCAGGCCGGCCGCGGGACCGGGCCTGCCCGGATCTGGCCATGCCTTAGGTCGCCGGTGTACTGCCCCAGTAGTCCCCGGCTGCCTTCGACGCAGCCAGCGTCTCGGCGGTGCCGAAGCCGGGCGCCATCGACGCGTCGGTGCCTGGCAGTACCTCGTGATGTTCGATGTCGAGCAGCCGCAGCCAGCTTTGCTGACCCATGGTCAACGCGATGAAGCAGCCAAGCTCCACTAGCTCGGGCTCAGAGAAATGCTGGTGCAACCGCTCCCAGAGTGCGTCGCTAGATTCGAGCCGCCAGGTAATTGCCTCTGCGTAGGCCAGCGCCGCCTTCTCCCGCTCGGTGTGACGTGCCGACTTCTCGAAGTTGAGCAGGTCGTCGTACTGGGCTTCGGCCAGTCCCTGCGCCCTGGCCTGCTCGGATCGCTGATTCCCGCAGTATTCGCACTTCACTGACCGCGATACGTAGACACGGCACAGCTCCTTGATGGCGTGATCGCAGACGCCGTCGCGGAAGATCGCCTGCCACGAGTTGGCGAAAGCCCAGAAGCAGGCCGGCACGTGAGCGCGCACCGCTGAACTCTCCGGTCGCGGAGTGCCTTCCCGCTGGCAGCGCTCGAGCTCCGCGCGCATAGGCGCATCCATTACCTCAGGTGGTACGTAGCTGATTCGCTGCTTCCTGCTCATCGGACTCTCCCGCCAGTCATCAGCACACCGCATCCGCACGCTCGGCTGCACTGTGAAGTCGTGATCGTCAGGTAATCACAAGCATCCGCGCGATACCAGGTCATGCCGCTCGATTAGTGACGCGTGCCCGCGCCGGTGGCCGGCACCTCGAGCCCGGCATCGCGCTGGTGCGGGGACACGACAACGTTCGCCGCCGAGAGCAGCCGCAGCACCCGGCTCTCCCGCCCGTAAGACAGCGGATAGAACAGCATCTGATCGAGGGGGAACCAGAGGCCGATCCAGACCAGCACCCAGCCCAGCGTGTCGGTGATCACGTGCTCTATCCCCGACGAGGGCTGCACCTTGCTCGCCGCCACGGTGAGCGCGAGACCGAGTGCGCAGATGGGCAGGCCAATCCGCAGGGCGCTGAGTCCGCTGAACCGCTGGGCGCGAGACTCCCGGCGGTTGTAACGAATCCTGTGCTCGCAGTACCGGCGCAAGGTCCGGGCCAGCCGGTCGGCTACACCGTCGTCGATCTCAGCCGCGGGCAGCTGAACCTCCAGCCGGAGCGGCCGGAAGGACCGCCGGCCGCGCAGTTCACTGAGGCAGAAATCGACGCCGGTAAGAAAATTGCGGTATTCCGAGAAAAGATCGGTTTGCGGCAGCTCAAACATTTCATGAGCCCGCATCAGCCGCAGATTGATGACCTGCTCTGTGCGGTGAGCCCGCATGCGTCCCGGCGTCGCCTTCATGGCCAGTCAGCCTACGACCGGGCCATCGAGCCAGCCTGCACGCACCCTGCAGCCGGCCGGGCCGACCCGGCCGGTGCCCGGATCCTGACCTGGCACGAGACCTGCCCAGCTCAGCGGCAAGCAGGCCCGTCAGCGGTGATAGGGGTCAGGTATGTCGACGGTCAGCGTTTGCTGTGCGAGGCCGGCTGGCTCGACCAGCACGGGCTGCGGGATAGTGCCGGACTCGAGCTCCAGCGCTACTATTCCGCATCGCTTTGCGCCCAGCACGGGCTGCGCCTGGTCCGGCAGGACTGCCCAGGTCGTTGGCGCCCAGAGGTGATGACTGCCGTCAAGATCGACCTGCCGGTACTGGTGCACGTGGCCGCTCATGACCAGGGCGACGGGAGCACCGTCCAGCCGGCCGAGACGATCGCGGGCCGACTGCGGCCAGAATCGGTAGCCAGGTGAGGCGGCGAGTTCTGCCGCGGCGGCAGTCACTGGCTTGTGCGCGATGAGCGCGACATTGTGGTCCCGGTCGCGCTCCGCTAGCTGCTGCTCCAGCCAGGACCACTGCCTGCCCTCGGCCGCCAGCCCCGAACCAAGGAGTTGCGCGTTGATCGCCAGCATGGTCCACCCGCTGACCGCCAGCGACCAGTGGTCAGCACCGACGGTGTCCAGCCACCGCTGACGCCGGACATCGTCGATCATGATGTCGGCCGGTGCGCCCGGCCACGGATTATCACCGACGTCATGATTGCCGGGAACTGCGTACCAGGCGCACGGCAGGCGGTCGAGCTGATGTCGGCCGTGATCCAGATCGGCCGGCCTGTGCGCCCCGTCCAGGGTGAGATCACCGAGATGAATGACGACGTCAGGCGCGACGGAATCGACGTAGCGGAGCACAGCATCCCAGTTCGCCGTCGCCTCCGGCGCGCCCCGCGACAGGTGCGTGTCGGACACCAGGATCACTCGCAGAGCGGCCACGGCTCAACGCTATAACTGACCCGCGCGGCAGCGTCCTGGCCGGCCGCGGATGCCTGGAATGTTCACCGCTAGCTTGGCATCTGTACGCAGAAGCGGCCCGGCACCAGTGCCGTACCGTCTCTGGTGGCGGCCAGCGCAGACGTCCGCTGCCTTATTTTCTTGCAGGTGTCGATTCAGGCGGCTTGCCTTCGTGAACGGGATGAGGCCGGCCCCATGCCGCGCCCGACAACTGATCACAGAACGGGAGAACGACATGAAGCAGTATCTGCTCGCGGTGCACATGGTCGAGGGAGCGCCAGTCCCGTCCGAGGCGCAGGCGCAGGAGGCCTATAAGGCAGTCGACGCCTACAACGCCGAGGTCCAGGCTGCAGGCGCCTGGGTGTTCGCCGGCGGTCTGTACCCGCCAGCCACTGCCACGGTTGTGCGCGCGCAGGGCGGCCAGGTCGTCACCACCGACGGGCCGTTCGCGGAAACGAAGGAGCAGCTAGGCGGGTTCTGGATCATTCAGGTGCCCGATCTGGATGCGGCGCTCGACTGGGCGGCCAAGGGCTCGGCAGCGTGCGGAGCCCCGGTCGAGGTCCGGCCGTTCCAGGACATGCCGGAGGACTAGCTGGTGGCAACCACGAACGCGGACGCCATCGAGCAGGCCTACCGGGAGAGCTCGGGACGCGCGGTAGCCACCCTGATCCGCCTCTTCGGCGATATAGACCTCGCCGAAGAGGCGGTCCAGGAGGCATTCGCCGTGGCCACCGCACGCTGGCCAGCGGACGGGGTGCCGCCGAATCCCGGCGGCTGGATCGTCACGACTGCCCGCAACAAGGCGCTGGACCGGCTACGGCGGGAGTCGAGCCGCTACGGCCGCGAGACACAGGCGGCTTTGCTGCACTACGAAGCCGCGCCATTGGAGGTAGGCCCGGTGCACGATGACCGCCTGCGGCTGATCTTCACCTGCTGTCACCCCGCGCTAGCCGCCGAGGCTCAGCTTGCCCTGACGCTCCGGCTCATCGCGGGGCTGCAGACCCCCGAGATCGCCCGCGCCTTCCTGATCCCGGAAGCGACAGTTGCCCAGCGCCTGGTCCGGGCGAAGCGCAAGATCCGCGACGCGGGAATCCCGTACCGGGTGCCGCGTGAGGCGGAGTTGCCGGACCGGCTGCCGCTCGCGCTGGCGGTGGTCTATCTCGTCTTCAACGAGGGCTACACGGCCTCCGCCGGCGCAGACCTCGCTCGCATCGACTTGTGTGCCGAGGCTATCCGGCTGGCCAGGTTGCTGGCCGAGCTCATGCCCGACGAATCCGAGGTCACCGGGCTGCTGGCGCTGCTCCTGCTGACGCAAGCGCGCCAGCCCGCCCGTGTCGGTCCCGGCGGCGCTCTGGTCCTGCTAGCCGAGCAGGACCGCAGCCGCTGGGATCGGGCCATGATCAGCGAAGGCCAGTACCTGGTGCGAAGCTGCCTGCGGCGCAACCGCCCAGGGCCGTACCAGATACAGGCGGCGATCAACGCCGTGCACAGCGATGCCGCCGACGCTGCCGATACCGACTGGGGCCAGATCCTCGCGCTCTACGACCAGCTGATGGCCATCGCGCCAACCCCGGTGGTGGCGCTGAACAGATCCGTTGCCGTTGCCGAGGTTCACGATCCCGCCACCGCGCTGACCCTCGTCGACCAGCTCAGCCTCGGCGGGTATCACCTGTTTCACGCGACCCGGGCTGACCTGCTGCGCAGGCTCGGCAGGCGAGCCGAGGCGGCTGCCGCCTACGACGCCGCTATCGCTCGTACCGGTAATCAGGCTGAGCGGTCCTTCCTGCAACTTCGCCGGGACAGCCTCTGAGGCCCTGCGGCAGCCTCGATACGGCTAGTCCCGCGGCGCGTGACCTCCGGACCCCGGATCTATTTCGGCTGGCAGCCCGCAGCGCGCGGCAAGGTTCGGATCACGGTAAGACACCAGCGCGCTGACCAGCGGCTCGCCATTCACTTCGGTGAGCTGGAGGATCTGCAG
The DNA here is from genome assembly GCA_963795265.1 of uncultured Actinomycetota bacterium. Classification (GTDB taxonomy): domain Bacteria; phylum Actinomycetota; class Actinomycetes; order Streptosporangiales; family Streptosporangiaceae; genus JAJYUU01. The sequence goes on from CAWCHF010000011.1 coordinate 273,164, forward strand.
ACCGGTCAGCACCAGGCGACCCGACTCCCCAGGCTGGTAACTACCGAACGCAGGCTGACCATTGCACGAGCCTGCTCGCAGCGTCACCCCGGCCGGCCGGGCGGGCGCGAAAATCATCTCATTGACGAACTGGGCCACCGCCTGTCTGCCATCGAACCAGGCGCTGAGCGGTGGCATCGAGAAGCGGATGTCCGCCGCGATCAGCTGCACGAACGCGTCGATGTCCGCCAGTTGCCAAGCGCGCACGTACGACTCGAGCAACAACCTGACCCGAGGGCTGGACAGCTCAGGAACGGGGCCGCTGCCTGCTGCCCTGGCCGTCTGGCGTGCCCGGCCGAGCAGGCTGTTAACCGCTGACGTGCTGACAGCGAGCACCTCCGCGGTCTCTGGCTGGCTGAACCCGAGCACGTCATGCAGCAGCAAGGCCGCCCGCTGCCGCGGAGCCAGACGCTGTAGTGCCGCAACGAAAGCCAGGCTGATCTCCTCGCGGCGGACCACTGCCGCCTGCGGGTCCGCAGACCCGTTGAGCTCCGCATCGCTGACGGGCTCGACCCAGACTGCCTCCGGGTCTGGCGGCGCCAGTGCTGCGCCAGCCGCTACTGGCGGTCCGTATCCCGCCGGGCTCAGCCGTGTCCGCCGGCTACGGAGCGCATCGAGGCAGATGTTGGTCGCGACACGATGCAGCCAGCCGCCAAAGGATCCGGAGCCGTCATAGCTTGCGAGCTTGCGCCAGGCCCGTTCCAAGGTGTCCTGGACAGCGTCCTCGGCATCCGGCCCCGATCCCAGCATCCGGTAGCAATGCCGGAACACCGGGCGCTCATGAGGCCGCACGAGGGTGGCGAACGCCGTGTCGTCCCCAGCCACCGCACGCGCGAGCAGGCCATCCGGGTCAGCTGACGTCATGGCAGACCTCCCGTACTCGGATGCCCTGCTCGCGATCGGCCTCCCGGTCAGGAGTCAGCGCTGGCCAGGCCGACTATCTGGCCGTTCGGATCGGCTAGCAACCCGAAGGTCACGCCGGGGACCGAGGTCGCTGGCTGTACGACGCGCCCGCCGTTGGCGACAGCGGCCTCCAGCGTAGCGGCGACGTCTGGCACCCCCACGAAGAAGGTCACGAGCGGCTCGCCGCCTTGCAGCGGGCTGATGCCGCCCGGCACGGCGCCCTCGACCCCGGAATCCACATAGGTGTAGCCCGGCATGCCGCCGTCTGGATAAGTCCAGCCAAACAGCTTGCCGTAGAACGCGCGGGTGGAATCCGGATCAGCCGACCGGATCTCGAAGTGAACCACTGGACTTGCCATCGATACTCCTCCTGCCATCGGTAGGGCTTACGGCAGGTATGACGAGAGCAAGTGGCCCGATCTCTCGGCCCGGCCGGGATCGCTGTCAAGCAATCCCGGGCCGATTCGATCGGGAACGGGGCCGGTTTCGGCCGCGGCTCGCATGCCGTGGCCCGTGCGTTCTCCGCTAGCGTGCGTCTGGCGGTGCGGTTTCGGCACGGTACGGCCTCGCAAAAGGCGCAAACGGTGCATCCGGCCGGGACCGGTCGTGCTGCCCGCCGACGTCTGGGGATCTGCTGCCGTCCCGCGGCAGCAGCGCTGCCACATACGACCGCGGACCCCGGCCGGAATCGCGATCACCAGCACCGGTTATCTCCCGCTATAAGGCTTCCGGCTGCCCCTCGCCGGGCCCGCCGCTCCCCGGGCACGGCCCGGCCCGCCGCCCGCCGCCGGCCCGGCCCGCCGCCCGCCGCCTGCCCGGCATGTCCGGATAACCGGGCAGCAAAGTTACCCGCAAGTAGTGACCTCGGTTACACAGCGAAACCAGCCCGCCACCCCCCGCGTCGAACCTGCCATTACCCGCCGCCACCCCGGCCGGCGGCACCGACAGGAAGGACGCCCGATGCCCCGCACCGCCCGACTGACCGACGCCCTGCGCGGCCGCCGCAGCGCCCTGGCAGCCCTGGGCGCCGCCGCAGCCCTGGCCGGCGCCGGCACCGCCAGCGCCGCCACCCTCACCACCACCACCCCCGCCGGCCACCACGCCCCCGCCACCCGGCACCCCGCCGCCCGGCACCCCGCGGCCCGGCCCGCCGCGGCCCACGCCCCAGCGGCCCGGCACGCCGACGCCCCCGCGGCCCGGCACGCCGACGCCCGCGAGACCGCCCGCCGCGCCGCCGCGCACGCCCCCGCCCGCCCCTACCAGATCTACGACTCCGTCACCCCCGCCGCCATCCCCGCCCACCACGAGATCGCCACCTACGCCACCGGCGGCTACGCCGTCACCCCCGCCGCCGTCACCGGCCGCCACGTCCTGTGGATCGACACCAACGGCTCCGACCCCCGCGCCTCCGTCCTCGACATCGAACCCGGCGACGCCACCCCCGCCGGCGCCGCCGCCTGGGCCCGCGCCAAGCTCACCACCCAGCCCGCCGCCCTGGCCCGCCTCTACACCATGCGATCAGAATGGCCCGCCGTCCAGGCCGCCGTCGCCACCCTCCCCCACCACATGCAAACCCGCATCCGCTGGTGGATAGCCGACCCCACCGGCACCCCCCACATCGTCCCCGGCGCCCAGGCCACCCAGTGGTACTGGGGAACCCACTACGACATCACCACCGCCACCCCCGCCTTCTAACCACCCCACCCCCGGCACCCCCCGCCGGGAACCCCCACCCCGGCCCCCCCACCAGCCCCCGCCGGGAACCCCGCAGTGTCCCGCCCCCACCCCCCGGGGGCGGGACACTGCCACGCCACGCCCCTACAGGCCCCGGCTGTCCGACATTTGTGGTGGACCGGGATCGTGCCGGCCGTGCGCGCGGCACACAATGGCCTCATGTGCATCTCGCTCGTATCTCCCGCAGACAAGACGGCCCGGCTCTGATGACTGCTCCCGGTGTCTTTGCCGACCTGGCAGCCCAGCGAGCTTGCTGGCATCCTGTCGCGTTCTCGACAGAGCTTGGCGCGCAGCCTCTGCATGCCGACTTGCTTGGCGAACCGCTGGTGCTCTGGCGGGGACGCAACGGCCTGCCGCGAGTCATGGCCGATCTGTGCGTGCACCGGGGCACAGCGCTGTCCCTCGGCAGCGTTAATGGTGATGAGATCGTGTGCGCCTATCACGGCTGGCGCTACGACGCCGGCGGACGATGCGTGGCGATCCCACAGCTAGCGGACCCGTCCCGGGTGCCGGCGAAGGCGCGGGTGACAGCGTTTCGCGCACTCGAGCGCTACGGACTGGTCTGGGTTGCGCTAGCCGAGCCGCGCTGGCCGCTGCCGGAGGTGCCCGAGCTAGAGAACGACCGCTGGGCCGTGGTCACCGCAGGTCCGTACCGCTGGCGGTGCGACGCGGCGCGGCAAGTCGAGAATTTCACCGACTTCGGCCATTTCCCCTGGGTGCACCCAGGACTCCTCGGGGATCCCGACCGCCCCGTCGTGCCCCGCCATGAGGTGCACACCGATGGGCACGTGCTCCACTACACGATTGTCCGGCCCGAGGCGCCCAACACCGATGACTTCCCTGTCTTCGGCAACGAGCAGGCCGGGCAGCCCGAGCGCCGCAGCCGGTACGAGCTGCACCTGCCGTACACCATTGCCCTGCGGCTTGGCTGGGGCGGCGAACGCGGCATGGTCTATTTCTTCGCGTCACAGCCGATAGCCGCCGACCGGTGCGCCGGATACGTGATCATCGGGCGCAACTACAACCTTGACCAGAGCGATCAGGTAATCCGGGACTTCGAAGACACGATCTTCGGCCAGGACCAGCTGGTGGTCGAGTCACAGCGGCCAGAGCGCGTGCCGTTCGACCTGGCGGCGGAGCTGCACCTGAAGTTCGACGCCGTTGCCGTCGCCTACCGCAAGGCCATGCGGGCCAACAGCCTGGCTGCGGATCTCCCGATCGGCATCGATGCGAGCACAGGAAGCTGACCATCGCCAGCATTTCCTGTGCCGCCACTCAGCGATCGTCCCTGCGGCGCCCATGAGATTCACAGAGAGATCACAGCGACTCCTGCTGGACTCATGCTGAGTCGCCGCCTGCCGCGGCGGGGTTAGTCCCGGACGTTCAGCTTCCCCGAGAACTGGAGAGTGCGATGAGGCTTCGCCTGTTGTTAGCAGCGTGCGCCGCCGCGGCCATGGCCGCCACGGTAGCCCTCAGCGTTGGCGCGGGCGCGTCGGCGCACGAGACATCTTTCCGGCTTACATCGAGCCTGCAGGGCATCCACAAGATCAAGCATGTCGTCGTGATCCTGCAGGAGAACCGGTCCTTCGACTCCTACTTTGGCACCTACCCCGGCGCTGCCGGCATCCCTGCGACGGTCTGCGTTCCGGACCCGGCACACGGCGGCTGCGTGAAGCCCTATGTCGACCATGCCAACAGCAACAAGGGCGGTCCGCACCAGAACTCCAACAGCATTGCCGACGTAGACGCCGGGAAGATGGACGGGTTCGTCGGCCAGGCGGAGCTGACCTGCGGCACGGGCTCCTGTCCCACCGACGTGATGGGTCATCACGTCGCCTCCGACATCCCGAACTACTGGACCTACGCCAACAATTTCGTGCTGGACGACCACTTCTTCGAGTCCGACCACTCCTGGAGCCTGCCAGCGCACATGTTCCTGGTATCCGCCTGGTCGGCAAACTGCAGCAACCCGGCCAACCCGATGAGCTGCGTCGGCAACGACCAGCCGCACAACCGCACGGCGGCTAAGCCACGGCCATTCGCCTGGACTGACCTGACGTGGCTTCTGCATGCCTACCACGTGAGCTGGGGCTATTACCTGGATCACGGCGCGCAGTCGGTGACGAACCCGCATGGCGTGCCGTCGATCTGGAATCCGCTGCCCGGGTTCACCGACGTCAAGCAGGACCATCAGGAGGTCAACGTCCAGCCGCTGACCAGATTCATGAGCCAGGCCAAGAATGGCACGCTGCCGGCGCTGTCCTGGATCGTGCCGAACGCGGCTGACAGCGAGCACCCGCCGGCCCTGGTCAGCACCGGCCAGGCCTACGTGACCAGGATCATCAATGCGGTCATGCGGAGCAAGGACTGGAACTCCACCGCGATCTTCCTGTCCTGGGATGACTGGGGTGGCTTCTACGACAACGTGGTGCCGCCTGCCGTGGACGCCCTTGGTTACGGCATCCGCGTGCCGACGATAGTGATCAGTCCGTATGCCCGGCGCGGGTTCGTCGACCATCAGAACATGTCATCGGATTCCTGGCTGAAGTTCATTGAGAACGACTTCCTGTTCGGAGCCCGCATCAACCCGGCAACTGATGGCCGGCCGGATCCGCGGCCCGGCGTCCGGGAGAACCTGGCGGGGAGCATCCTGCGCGATTTCAATTTCAATCAGAAGCCGCGGCCGCCACTGATCCTCAAGCCGTGTCCGGCGACCACTCTGGTCCCCGCGCCGGCTCCCGGCTGCAACAACTCCGTGGCGCTGAACGTCAGCAGCTGGGGAGATAGCTAACCGGTCAGCGGGCCGGGTCACCCGCGCTAGCGGGTGACCCGGCCCGAGTCCCAGAGGCCGCGCCACCGTTGCCGCGCCGAACCGGTCCCGGTGGCTCAGCAAGGCCGAGACCATAGCGATCTGTATCTTGCCGGTCCGGTGGTGATCGTCGACGGTGACTGGCCAGGCCGCCGGCGAGCTCGGCACGCATGGAATCGTCTGCCTATCGCGTACGCGGGTGCGCCATCCTTGACCCGATGCAACCGGACGAGACGAGCAGGTACCTGCGTCATGGCACAGACGTCACGGCCCGCGACGACCTACCAGGAGACGTCGGGCCGCTACCGCGCGACCGATGATGCCCGCAAGCGATTCGAAGAGCTGGCCGTCCGTGATCTCGACGCGCGGGCCTTCATGGCCCTAGTGGCGCGCGGGGATTACGATCCGCGCATCCACGCCAACATCGGCGGGTCCGAGCCACTAACCGTGACCGAGCACCTGGAGTTGCTGGCGGCGGGTGAACTGCTAGCCCGGTACTACGGACATCCCGCGCATGCGCATCGGGCGTTGCAGGCGGGGGCGACCTGGGCGGAGGTGGCGGCGGCGACCGGCCGCGACGAAGCTCGAGCGCGGCGGGACTACCGGGAGTGGGCAGCAGACGAGCATCGCCTGTGGGCGGACTACAACGGCGAGTTCGGCATAGACGCCGCTGAATATGCCGCCGCGATCGCGCGAGCTAACTGGCCGGGGGAGTAAATGACCAGCCCTGCCCGAAGAACTGCGGCACGTCGTTCGTCAGCGCCGGCCATCGCCCAGGGCGGCGTCCCGTCCGCTGCGGGCAGGAGTCGCAGGAATCAGCCACTTCCTTGGCTAATGGGCATGCGGTCAGGGTCTCTCCTCGGACGCTAGTCGCTGGATGCGCTCGATGATCGCTGTCACCTTGCGAAGCTCGGCCTCGCCGATCTGCGCGCCGAGCTTGTCTGCCCATGCTTTCTGCGCGGTGGTGATCGTGACGAGGGCCTGCCTGCCCGCCTCAGTCGGCCTCAGCAGCTTGGCGCGCCGATGGTCAGGGTTGTCGTCGTAGACGGCAAGCCGGTCGCGGACCAGCAGGTCCGCTACTCGCTGCACGCTCTGCCTGGCCATGCCGAAACGCCTGGCGATCTGCGCCACGCTAGCCGGTCCGTCCTCAGCCGCATCAAGGACGACCCAGCGTGCGAGCGTCTGATCGCCAAGCGCGGCTAGTTTCTCGCCGTCGGCCGAGAACTCCCCGCCAAGCCTGGCGACCTGGAACACGAAAGAGGTGAACGCGTCACCTGCCGCGGTCCGCACGGGCCGGATTCCCTCTTTGACAGCATGCTGTCGTTCTGTTAGTCTTCTCGACATGACAGCATTCTGTCATAAGTTGACTCGCAAGACGGGCTGAACAAGCCCGACGAGAGGAGCACGATGTCCGCCGCAGCCGTCCGCCACGCTAGTTCGCCCGCCGATAGCGCACGAGCCGACCATGCATCCGCCGACGTCTCGGTGACCCCGTTCCGCATCAATGTCCCGCAGGTCGCTCTCGATGACTTGCAGGACCGGCTGGCGAGGACCCGGTGGCCAGATGAGCTGCCCGGAGCCGGCTGGGACTACGGCGTTCCGGTGGACTATCTGCGCGAGCTGGCCGAGCACTGGCGCACGATCTATGACTGGCGGGAGCACGAGGCGAGGCTCAACGCCTATCCCCAGTTCACCACGACGATCGACGGCCAGAACATCCACTTTCTGCACGTCAGGTCCGCTGAGCCGGGCGCGCTGCCGCTCATCCTGACGCACGGCTGGCCAGGCTCGGTCGCCGAGTTCCTCGACATCATCGGCCCGCTGACTGATCCGGCGTCCCACCAGGCCGATCCGCGCGACGCGTTCCACCTCGTGATCCCATCAATGCCCGGATTCGGGTTCTCCGGTCCAACCCACGAGCGCGACTGGACCACGATACGGACAGCGCGGGCGTGGGCCGTGCTCATGCGCCGCCTCGGTTATGACCGGTACGGCGCGCAAGGCGGCGACTTCGGCGCCCTCGTCTCCCCGGAGCTAGGCCGCGTCGATGGCGAGCATGTCATTGGCGTCCACGTCAACGCCGCCACCGCCGGCTTCATCCCGTGGGGTGAGGTTGACCCGGCAGAGTTGGCCACCTTCACCGACACCGAGAAGGGGCGGCTTGAGCGGCTGCACCAGTTCATGGCCGGTGGCAACGCGTACTTCCAGATCCAGGCAACCCGTCCGCAGACACTGGCGTACAGCCTGGCCGACTCGCCGGCGCCAGCTCGCCTGGATTGTCGACAAGTTCAGTGCCTGGACGCACACCAAGTCCGGCATCCCCGAGGACGCAGTCGACCGCGACGACATGCTCACCAATGTCATGCTCTACTGGCTGACCGGTACGGCGGGCTCGGCGGCACGGCTGTACTACGAGAACATGCACATGGCGCCAAGCTGGGGTCAGCCACCGGCCACGACACCGGTAGGAGTCGCGGCCTTCGCCGAGGACGTCGCTATCCGGCGGTACGGCGAGCAGAGCAACAACATCGTGCACTGGTCGGACTTCGACCACGGCGGCCACTTCGCCGCGATGGAAACGCCCGAACTGCTCGTCGACGATGTCCGGGCCTTCTTCCGCGATCTCAGGTAGCACTCCATGGGGGCGGCACCGTCAGCCGACGGTGCCGCCCTCAGCCCGGTCACCGCGCGGGCACACCGGCTGCCCACCGTGGCCCCACCCCGGCCCGCCAGCCAAGCCTGGCGGCTCACGTCGCGTCGTCGAACCGCTCCGGATTGACGGGCTCAGCGCCCGCTGTAACGACCGGCTCTCGGTCCAGCCGCCCGCGGCGGCCACCGGTGATCGCCGGCTGGTCTGGCCGGCCAGCCAGCAGGTCCTGGATACGGATCTTGGCGTGGATTACCGGCTGGCGCAGCCGCTGCTCGCGGCGCGCGGCCCTGGCGAGCTTTCCGGGCCGCCGCTGGTAACGCCAGCGAGCCCAGGGCGAGTCTGGCCGACCGAGGCGGATGGCGCCAACGATGAGTATTACCGGGACGAACAGGCCGATCAGCCCGGTCCAGATCTTGCCTTTCAGCAACGTGACCCCGGCTAGCACGAACATCGCGGATAGCAGCAGGACGAGGGTCAGGACCGCGCTGGGGCTGCCCGGCAGATGGTGATAATTGGCCACGCTGTTGACGCCGACCGGGCTCGCTCCGATCAGCAGCAGAGCGGTCACTCCGGAGGCAACGAAGACCGCGTCGATCGACAGGCGCCCCTCGTGCGACCAGTACACGTCGCGCAGGTGCAGGATGAGCGCGAACTCATCGAGAACCAGGGCGGTGCCGAGCCCGAAAAGCACGGCAGGCCCGGCACGCCACGGCAGCGAGGTCACCGGCGCGGCCAGCCCGGCCACCCCGCCGACGGCCATCAGCACCACGCCGAACACCATGTGATGGATGTGCACCGAGCCGGCCCGCAGGTTGCCTGGCCACCACCGGACCTGCGCGCGGATCAGCCGCGCAGACACCCGGATGCAGCCGAAGCCGGCCACGAAGGCCACAAAGAAGCAGAACAACGGCAGCCGCCCGGTATCAACGACCTGGGCTTCGAACCAGCCGGACACGGCTCTCCCAACCTGGCGGGCCTTACGCGTTCCGGCGCGCAAGCAAGGTCGGCCCGCTGTCACCATCACCTCTGTCACCCTCAACACAACGCTAGGCCCGGCCGAACCCGACTGCCGCACTGACACCTGACATTCACCCCGGCAGGACGGCAGCAGCGGCTAGGACGGCTCCCTGATCCGCCGGGATCGGGGTACCCCCGCGCACCAGCCTGGCGAGCGTTACCCGGGCAGTAGCCGGCGCTGACCAGTTGGCCGCGGCGCTGGCACAGCTGGCCCGCTGACAGGCAACCACTGGCAAACCTGTCGGTCCGGCCGGCGACGGAGCCCTAAGCTGACGCGGTGAAAACAAGCGTTACAGCCGCTTCGGCACGGTCATGATCGTCGGCAAGAGCGGCGGGTACCGGCAGCGGCAGGCGCCGCAGGAACCGTTGCGGCCGGAACTGGCCGACGTCGGCCGGCTCGCCCGCCGACTGGTCACGCGGACGGTCGCGGCGGCACGGGCGGACGAGGCCGAGTCGGTCGCCAGCGTGGTGGCCGATCATCTCGGTCCGGACAGCGGTGGCTTGCCGGTTGCCAAGGCGAGCTGGCCGGCCTACGACCGGGTCAACGTCCAGGTCGGCCTGGAGGCGTGGCTCGCGCAGCCCGGCCGCCAGCACCGGCTGCTCGGCCTGACCGATTACCGGCACAGCGACTTCGGTTTCGCTGACCTGTTCAGCGGACAGCTGTGGGGCCACCACGTGAGCCTGGGCAGCGTCGAGACCGAGGCCCTGCCCGCAGCTCCCGGCGGCGTCACCCGGCCGTGCGTCCAGTGCGGCGTCTACCTGACGGCCGATAGTACGGGCAGCTCGGCCATCCTGCTGCGCGGGCCCGAATCGCACGGCATGCGCGCAGGAGTCACGATCGAGGTGGTCAGCCCGGCACCGGACCGGGCAACCGGGATCACCGAGGAGATCCGGAAGCTCGCCCTGCAGCACAACGTGTTCCGCGGGCACGTCATCTCCTTCGGCGGCGAGGTGTTCGGTGACGAAGGCAGCGGGCTGCTGAGCTTCGTGGATCGGCCGCAGGTCGGCCGCGAGCAGGTGATCTTGCCGGACGACGTCCTCGACGGGATAGAGCGGCAGGTGCTCGGCGTCGCCCGCCACACCGCGCGGCTGCGGGCCAGCGGCCAGCACCTGCGCCGGGGAGTCCTGCTCTACGGGGTGCCGGGAACCGGCAAGACCCACACGATGCGATACCTGCTCGGGAGGCTGCCCGGCGTCACCTGCGTCATCCTGTCCGGCAGCGCACTCGGCATGATCGGCGCGGCCTGCTCGGTGGCCCGGGTACTCGAGCCCTCGGTGATCGTTGTCGAGGACGTTGACCTGATCGCCGAGGACCGTGATTACGGCGGCGAGAACATCCGGCTGTTCGAGCTGCTCAACGAGATGGACGGCCTTGGCGCTGACGCCGACGTCACATTCCTGCTCACGACCAACCGGGCCGACCTGCTGGAGGCCGCCTTGGCCGCGCGGCCTGGCCGGGTCGATCACGCGGTCGAGATGCGGGTCCCCGACGCTGACGCGCGGCTACGGCTGCTGCGCCTCTATCAGGGCGGGCTGGACCTGAAGCTGAGCGACGCGACGCCGGTCATCGAGCGGACCGAGGGCGTCACCGCATCCTTCATCAAGGAGCTACTGCGGCGGGCCGCTGTCGTCGCGGCCGAGGCTGACGCAGCAGCCGGCCACACCGATGACGCGGCGCCGATCCGGGTCACAGATGAGCACCTGGCCGCCGCGCTCGATCAGCTGCTGGATGTCCGCAACGCCCTGACGCATGCGCTGCTCGGCGGCAGGCCGGACAAGAGACGCCAGGAGGCGAGATCAGCAGCTGCCAGCAGCGCTGACTCGGACCTGCCGGATGACGACCCGTCCTAGTGAGGGGCCGGACATTCTCGTCACCCGCCTCCATGACGAAATTCGACGACGTCGCCGTCGCGCATCACGTAGTCCTTGCCCTCAATCCTCGCCTTGCCTGCGGCCCTTGCCGCGGCGATGGAGCCGGCCGACATCAGGTCATCGAAAGACACGACCTCGGCCTTGATGAATTTCCGCTGGAAGTCGGAGTGAATGACGCCAGCCGCCTCCGGCGCGGTGGCCCCGGCCGGGATCGTCCAGGCTCTGGCTTCCTTCGGCCCGGCGGTAAGGAATGTGGACAGCCTCAGCGCCGCGAACCCGGCCCTCGCCAGCTGCGCCAGGCCCGGCTCGCCGAGACCCAGCCCGGCGAGCATCTCTGCGGCATCCTCCGGCGACAGCTCGGCAAGCTCGGCCTCGGTCTTGGCATCGAGGAAGACCGACTCGGCCGGCGCGACCAGCGTGGCAAGCCGCTTCCTGAGCTCCTCATCGTGTAGTTCGGAATCGTCCTCATTGAATACATAGAGGAACGGCTTAGCCGTGAGCAGCTGCAGTTCACGCAGGTCGGTCAGGTCCAGGCCGGCGGCCTCAGCCCCGGCGAACAGGGTTGTGCCGCCGTCTAGCATCTGCTGCGCCCGCTCGGCCGCGTCGGCTAGCCGGGTCCGCTCCGGGTCCTTCGCTGACTTCGCCTCCTTGGCTAGCCGCGGCACTGCCTTGTCGAGCGTTTGCAGGTCGGCCAGCATCAGCTCGGTCGCGATGGTCTCAATGTCCCGCTCGGGTGACACGTCGCCGTCCACATGGCTGACGTCAGGATCGTCAAAGACCCGTACGACCTGACAGATCGCGTCGGTCTCCCGGATGTGCGACAGGAACTGGTTACCGAGCCCCTGGCCGGCGGACGCGCCGCGAACCAGTCCGGCGATGTCGACGAACCGCACGGTCGCGGGCACGATCCTGGCCGAGTCATAGAGGCCGGAGAGCGCTTCAAGCCGCGAATCGGGGATTCCGACAATACCAACATTCGGCTCAATTGTTGCGAACGGGTAGTTGGAGGCCAGAGCGCTGGCTCGGGTCAGGGCGTTAAACAGGGTGGATTTGCCGACGTTGGGCAAACCGACGATGCCGATAGACAGGCTCACCGGGGAAGTCTAGTGGGCGTGTCGGACCGGAGAAGTGTCGTCCCCGGCTGCAAGCATGCTGATATGAACGCGACTTCGCTGCTCATAGGCCTCTTGCTCGGAGCCGCCCTTGGCGGCGCCATCGGCTATCTGCTGGCCCGAGGCAGGATGGCAAGCGTTGCCGCGGACCTCACCGGGCAGGCTCGGGCCGCGGACGAACGAGCCCGCGCTGCGCAGGATCGGGCTGCACTGACGGAGCGCGCGGCACGCGAGCGGGCCGACCTCATCGACGGCCAGCTCGCGGACCGATTCCGGGCCATGTCGGCCCAGGCGCTGGATCAGAGCGCCAGGACGTTCCTCGAGATCGCCGAGGGCAAGCTCGGTGCCGCCAGCGCGAAGGCTACCGGCGAGCTTGATACCCGTAAGGCGGCTGTCGAGCAGCTCGTCCAACCGCTACGTGACACCCTGGCCAGGGTAGAGGGCCAGCTCAGGGAAGCCGAGGCAGCCAGACGATCGTCGCATGCGGCACTATCCGAGCAGGTCGCCATCGCGCGGCAGTCGTCCGATCAGCTGCGCGCTCAGACTCAGTCACTGGTCACCGCGCTGCGCCGACCGGAGGCGCGTGGTCGCTGGGGCGAGATGCAACTTCGCCGGGTGGTCGAGCTGGCCGGCATGAGCGATAAATGCGACTTTGACGAGCAAGTAACGGTTACGACAGCCGATGGCGCGGTGCGCCCGGACATGGTGATCCGGCTGGCCGGCGGGAAGAACATTGTCGTCGACTCGAAGGTCTCGCTTGCCGCGTACCTGGAGGCTGCCGAGGCCACCGCGGACGATGTGCGCGAGGCTCGCATCGGCGCGCACGCGCGGCACCTTCGCGACCACGTCGACAGGCTCGCCGCCAAGGCGTACTGGGCGGCACTCAGCCCCTCGCCGGAGTTCGTCATCCTGTTCATACCCGGTGAGGCATTCCTAGCGCCAGCGCTCGAGCACGACTCCGCACTCCTGGAGTATGCGATGGCGCACAAGGTGCACATCGCGACGCCGACGACGCTTGTGACCATGCTGCGGACCGCCCAGTACGCATGGCAGCAGGAGGCGCTCTCCGACAACGCCCGCGCAGTTTTTGATCTTGGTCGCGAATTGTACGAGCGCATCGCCGGGCTCGGCAGGCATGTCGATGGCCTCGGGAAGGCGCTGACGGCCGCAGTGTCCACGTATAACAGGGCCGTGGGCTCGCTGGAGAACCGCGTCCTGGTCAGTGCCCGGAAACTGAACGACCTCGGCCTGGTGGACAGCGAGCTGGTGCAGCCACGACCCGTTGAGGAAACGGTGCGCGCGCTGTCTGCGCCCGACCTGTTCGCCGACACTGGCCCCGAGCTGCTAGCGAGGCCTGCGGCGGCGCGGGAACCGGCAGCTCCACCGCATCTCATTGGCGGCGGCCGGGCAATCAGCGCTTGATCCGCTACGTAGTCCTGGGCCAACGATGCAAGGGGGCGGCATGCAAACGCGGCCATCGGAGCGGCTGAGGCAGGTCACGCGCCGGCCCGCAGCGCACAGCCGGATCGACCGCACTGGACTGACCAGCGACCGCGGCTGGAGCGGCAGCCTGCGCCAGCAGCTGCGCAAGGCCGCGCGGCCGATCGCGTCCCGCGCAGCCGCTGGACCACAGCCAGGCACCGGGCCACAATCGGTCAGCGGACCACAGCCAGGCACCGGGCCACAATCGGTCAGCGGACCACAGCCAGCCGCCGGGCCACAGTGGGCCAGCGGACCAGCCGCCGGGCCACCGCCAGGCAGCGGAACGCAGCCAGCGGCTCGGCCTGTCCCGGCCCGCAGCTACGTGACTGCCCGCGGCGCGGCTGTCGCCTTGTTCACGCTGTGCCTGGTCGGCTGCCTCATTGCCGCATGGCGGCAATCGGACATCATCGCGGGCCTGGCCTACTGCGCAGGCTGCCTAGCCGTTCCCGTCGCGGTCCGGCGGGAAGCGCAGCTACAGGTTGTGATGACGCCGCCAGCGGTCTTCCTGGTGGCCGTACTGGTCACGCAGGCGCTGACCGCCCAGGGCAGTTCAACCCACGGATCTGTGCTGTCAGTGCTCGAGGGAACCTTCCTTATGCTGGCAGCCACTGCGCCGTGGCTCATCATCGGCGGCGCCGGGTGCATTGCCGTGGCCATGTCCCGTGGACTGCCCGGTTGTGTCCGCGAGTTCCGGGCGGGCTTCCGCGGCGAGCGCAGCGCCGGCAGCTGGCACCGGCTACGTACTTAGACGTCTGGTTTCGGAGCCGGCTTGCGCAGTTCATGCGGCAGCGCGAACTGCATCCGCTCGTGCACCGCTTCGATCTCCTCGACGTCGGTGAAATCCGCTCTCAGCGAGCCTGGCCAGCACGCCATCCACGAGATCCTCCGGCACCGAGGCACCGCTGGTGACGCCGACCGTGCCGACATTGTCCAGCCAGGACGGATCGATGGCGGACGCGTCGTCGACGAGGTAGGCCGCGCTGGCACCTGCGTCCCGCGCGACCTCGACCAGCCGGACCGAGTTCGACGAGTTGGTCGACCCGACAACGATCACCACATCCGACTGCCCGGCGATCTGCTTGACCGCCAGCTGCCGGTTCTGGGTTGCGTAGCAGATGTCGTCGCTCGGCGGGTCCAGCAGCAGCGGGAAACGCTTGCGCAGCGCCGAGACCGTCTCAAGGGTCTCATCCACCGACAGTGTCGTCTGGGACAGCCAGGCGACCTTCGCCGGCATCGCGCACTTCGACCGACTCGCTGCCGGCTGGCCCGTCCACGAGGTGGATATTGGCCGGGGCCTCGCCGGTGGTGCCGACTACTTCCTCGTGACCCTCGTGGCCGATCAGCAGAATGTCGTAGTCCTGCGCGGCGAACCTGCGCGCCTCGTTGTGCACCTTGGTTACCAGCGGGCACGTCGCGTCGATGGTCCGCAGCCCGCGGTCCTTAGCCTCCTCGCGCACCTCGGGCGAGACGCCATGCGCCGAGAACACGACCACGGCGCCCTCGGGGACGGCTTCAGTCTCCTCAACGAAGATCGCCCCGCGCTCCTCCAGGGTGCGGACAACATGGGTGTTATGCACGATTTGCTTGCGTACATACACCGGGGCACCGAAGCGCTCCAGCGCCTTCTCGACTGTCTGCACAGCCCGGTCAACTCCAGCGCAGTAGCCACGGGGCTTGGCGAGCAGCACTCGGCGTGACGGATCAGGCATGCGCTCATTTTAGGTGATCAGCGGTCACCTCTGACCGGGCGGCTGGCCTGACCTGAGCCAATTATGGCATCCGCGGTTTGCGTGGCACCTCCGGCCAGCGAGAATGTCCCGAGGGTGACGTGCCGCATGGCGGCCGGCCAGCCTGAGGCCGGCCCCCAGCCGGCGCACCCGGTAGCAGTCAGAGGGAGAACGATCAACCATGGGCATTTCGCAGATCCCTGATCAGATTAAGCGGGCTCCGGCCGAGGTCCTCCGGGCCGTCTTCGCAGGGATCGGCCGGGTATTGCTGGCCGCCGACCGCCCTGGCCCGACGCCGACCCGGATGCAGCCGCAAACCGGCGACGGCTTCGTCGGCCAAGCACGGAGCACAGCAGCAGCGTGGCGAGCCAGCTAGGCCGGCGGCCGAATCCCGATGGCGCTCGCTCGACCAGACCGGCAATGTGCGGTTGCTGGCCGCCGACGAGATCTATGACGACTGCGCCAGCCTGGCCGGCCGCGCGGCTCGCCAAACCACAGCGTCGGCCCGGACACCAACCGCAGCCCCGCCCGACCGCGATCCGGCGCCTCTTCCGGCGCCCTCGCACTGCCACTTGCCGATTACGACAGCCTGTCACTCGCGTCGATCCGAGCCCGGCTGCGCACGCTGAGCGCCGACCAGCTGCGAGTGCTTGCCAGCTACGAGCGGAAGAACGCCGAGCGGTCCGACGTGCTCGGCATGCTGGAGCGGCGGATCGAGAAGCTGGAGCGCGGCGGATGAACGCCGCGTGGCCAGGACCGTCGCGGGCCTGGCTAGCCAAGGGCCAGCATGCCGCTTGAAACCTCTGAGCAGGCACCCGTCCCGGTCCGGACGGTACTGCGGCTCATCGGCGACTGGATCGGGCGCCTCGGCAGGGTGTGGGTCGAGGGCCAGATCGCCGAGCTGACCCGGCGAGGTGGCACGGTCTTCCTGACGCTGCGGGATCCAGTTGCCGCGGTATCCGTGCGTGTCATCTGCACGACGGCAGTGCTGGACGCTGCCGAGCCCACTCCGGCTGAAGGCGCGCGCGTTGTCATCTGGGCCAAGCCCGAGTTCAACTCCGCCAAGGGATCGTTCGCGCTGACCGCCACCCAGATCAAGGCCGTCGGCATCGGCGAGTTGCTGGCCAGGCTGGAACGACGCCGCGCGGCCCTGGCCGCCGAGGGCCTGTTTTCCGCCGCGCGCAAGAGAACGCTGCCGTTCCTGCCCGCCGGCGTCGGGCTGATCTGCGGCCGGGACTCGGCTGCCGAGCGCGACGTGCTGCGCAATGCTTCCCGGCGATGGCCGGCGGTCCGGTTCCGGGTCGAACAAGTCGCCGTGCAGGGTTCGCACGCCACCGAGGAAATCATCGACGCGCTGCACCGGCTAGACGCCGACCGGTCGATCGAGGTGATCATCATCGCCCGCGGCGGCGGGTCGATCGAGGATCTGCTGCCGTTCTCGGACGAGGACCTCATCCGAGCGGTAGCGGCCTGCGCTCACGCCAGTCATCAGCGCAATCGGCCACGAGCAGGACGTGCCGCTGCTGGACCTTGTCGCGGATGTTCGCGCGTCCACGCCGACGGACGCGGCACGCCGGGCAGTGCCCGACGTGGCCGAGCAACTCGCGCTGGTAGCCGAGCTGCGGACGCGGGCGCGCCGGGCGCTGGCTGGCCGCCTGGACCGGGAGAGCTCATGGCTCAGCGCCATCCGGTCACGGCCCGCGATCGCCAGCCCGGCGCGCGAGATAGACCGGCAGCTCGAGCAGATCCTCGGCCTGGCCGAGCGGGCCAGGCTGACTACCGGGGCCGGGCTGGACCGGGCGGACGACGACATCGCACATATCAGGGCCAGGCTGGTCGCCCTGTCGCCGGCTGCCACGCTGCGTCGCGGCTACGCGATCGTGCAGCACGCCGACGCGAGCGTCGTGCTGGCGGCCGCAGAAGTGTCCGACGGCGAAGTGCTCAGCCTCCGGTTCGCCGACGACCACATCCAGGTCATCGCAGGCGGCGCAACAGTCTCGTGACCGAGTCTCGCGACCGCCCCGGCCTGTCGTGCCTACCGGTGCGGGCCGCCGAGCCGCCAGCTGACCGGCGACCAGGGAAGCCTGCGGTACCAGCAGCTGCCCAGGTCGGCCAGGTGGCCGGGCCTGGTGCGCGGGCACCCGGCAGCGCGCGCTGGCAGCACACGGCAGGCTCGGCACCGTCGAGTTCAGCCAGGCCAGCTCCCGCCGTTGCAGCCAGGTGGTGGGCCGCGCATTGCACACCGTGTTCTTGACAGGGCGCACGAGCGCCGGGCACCGCGATGCTCGGGGCTGCTCATAACCGTCCCTTCGGCTATACCGGACGCCGCCGCCGGCACTCACACGTTCATCGGACAACCGCCGTTCCTGCGTTACCACGCAATCCCATTAGGCTGGGGACCGTGACGGCGCCGAGCGACGGAAGCGGGAAGTCCGCGAAGGGCAGCCAGCGTGCGGCCGGCCGGGCGGCCGAGCCTGGTCGGGAGCGATCCGGAACGTCCGGCTTATGAGCAGGCCAGGGACGAGCTGACCGAGCTGGTCAAGCGGCTGGAGGCAGGCGGGCTGACGCTTGAGCAGTCGCTGCAGCTCTGGGAGCGGGGCGAGCAACTGGCGGCGATCTGCGAGGAATGGCTGGAGGGCGCGCGCGCAAGGCTCGCTACCGCATGGCCCGGCAGCAGCAGGATCCGGCACCCGGCGCTCCCTTCTAAGCTGCCCGGCCGGGTCTTCCGACGGCACGGCCGTCCTGATCTCGCGGGCAATCCGCCTGGCTGGCCGGTCAGCTGACTCGCACATGCAACCGGGACAGCACCTGCAGCACGCCGTCGGCGAGTTCGCGGGCCCGGCTCGCCATCGGCCGCCTGTGACACCTCGGCGCTGGCAAGCAGCATCGCCCCGGTCATCACGACGGCAACGGCCTCGTCAAGCGGCTCGCCGCTGCGGGCGAAGAACTCGCTGTTCTTGGTCACCCACGCGACCAGCCTGCGCCGCCAGAGCAAGTCGAATCCAGGCGGACCGTCGCCCCGCGCGAACATGGCGACAAGCTCTCGCTGTTCGATGCAGACATCAAGATAGCCGTGCGCGCCAGCGACGAAGAGCTGCATCGGGATCGGTCACCCCGGCCGCCCGGCTGACGCGAACCGCGCTGCGGGTCCTGGCGTCAAGCTCGTCGTTGAGTTCGCTGAATAGCGCCAGGTACAGCTCTGCCTTGCCGGCGAAATGGTGATAGAGGCTGCCGACGCTCGCGCCGGCCAGCGCGACGATGTCGGTGACGCCGGCTTGCGCGTAGCCCTCCAGGATGAAGACCTCGCGCGCCGCCGACAGCAGCACGCTTCGGGTCGACGCGCCCCGCTCAGAACTGCGGGCCGCAGGCACCTGCTTGTCCTCAGCAGGGCTCCTGTCGGCCGTGCCGCGCTCGGTGGTCACAGGCTGGGGCATCCGATTCCGGCATATCTCGAACGGACCCGCTACAGGGCGGTCAGCCGACTGGCCGACGTGCTACATAGGATTCCACCATCGCCAGCCAACAGGGAAGGTGCATCGGTCATGGGTGAGGATCAGGCAGCAGCCGCGGGCTCACCGGCGAGGCCGGCGATAGCCGCACCTGCCCCTGGCCGCCACGCGCCGGACCGCAACCTGGCGCTCGAGCTGGCCAGGGTAACGGAGGCCGGGGCGATGGCCTCGGCCCGCTGGGTGGGGCGCGGGTGACAAGAACGGCGCCGACGGCGCCGCGGTCAACGCCATGCGCCAGCTCATCAACACCGTCTCGATGAACGGCATCGTCGTAATCGGCGAGGGCGAGAAGGACCAGGCGCCGATGCTGTACAACGGCGAGCAAGTCGGCGACGGCAGCGGCGCGCTGTGCGACGTGGCAGTCGACCCGATCGACGGGACGAGGCTCACCGCTAACGGCATGCCCAACGCGATCTCCGTGATCGCCGTCAGCGCGCGCGGGTCGATGTACGACCCGTCTGCCGTTTACTACATGTCGAAGCTGGTCACCGGGCCGGAGGCGGCCAGCGTCGTAGACCTTGACGCCCCGCCCGCCGCGAACATCGCGGCGGTGGCCAGGGCCAAGAGCTGCTCGCCGTCGGATGTGACCGTCGTGATCCTGGACCGGCCGCGGCATGCCGACCTGATCCGCGAGGTCCGCGAGGCGGGCGCCCGGATCAAGCTGCTCACCGACGGTGACGTGGCGGGCGCGATCATGGCGGCTCGCGCGGGAACCGGCATCGACCTGCTGCTCGGCATCGGCGGCACGCCCGAGGGCATCATCGCCGCGTGCGCCGTGAAGTGCCTGGGCGGCGTGATCCTGGGCAAGCTGGCGCCCCGCGATGATGCTGAGCGGGCCAAAGCCATCGAGGCCGGCCATGACCTGAGCCGGGTACTGAGCACCGACGACCTGGTGACATCGGACGACGCGTTCTTCGCGGCCACCGGGATCACCGATGGCGACCTGCTCGCCGGGGTCAGGTACCGGTCCGGCGGCGCTGTCACCGACTCGCTCGTGATGCGGGCCAGGTCGGGCACAGTACGGAAGATTCACAGCGAGCACCAGCTGCTGGAAGCTCAGCGCCTACAGCGCAGTGGATTTCAGGCAGCTGGATCCAGCCGGCCGGACGCCGGCTAGCGCGGGAAGCTGCCGCCCGGCAGGCTGCCGCGCCGCAGCCCGCCGAGCCGGCGCGGCTTCTTCGGCGACGTTACCCTGATGGTGCCGCCCACCGCGACCGTCCGAACCTCGATCACGGTCCGCCCGCTGTCTGCCAGGTCGGCGACCGCACCGGCCGCACCGTAGCCGGGCATCCGGACCGTCCGGTTGATCTTGCGGGTGAGCACCGCGGTGCCGTTCATCTCAACGGCCACGCCGTCGGGAACGATCAGGTGCAGCGTGCCGGCGATCACAGTCGCGTAGATGATGGTCCGGCCGCTTTGCAGCAGCGCGTCCCGCAAGTCGAGCTCGACCTCGCCGAAGAGCGCCACGCACCGGCAGGCTGGCCGGCACCACCCAGCGGCCGTTCCTGGCGTCCTTGGCGAACACGCCGGCGACGCCCTTGCGCCCGTCTAGCCGGATCGGCTGCGCGGCTGGCTCAGCCAGGTCAGCGGTCAGCGCGACCAGCTCGCCGAGCGTGCGCGCCTGATGTGCCCGGCCGACCCGGTCCGCATGCTCCTCGGGCGTCAGCCTGCCATCAGCCGCAGCCTCGCTGAGCAGCGTGATCACCCGGTCGCGATCGAAGTCGGAGGCGCGCAGATCGCGCGGCGGCGGGCGGTACGTCACACTGTTGAAGATACTCCGCCGCTGTCACCGGCCGGTGCGCCAGATCACGACCAGGTCTTGCCGTAATCTCTGGTCACCAGCTGGATGACTTCCTGGGCACTGTTGATGTAGTACAGCCAGCCGCGACCGTTGGTGTCGACTGTGACCGTGGGCACTCCTTGCGCCGTCGTCGGGCTGACCCGCTGCCAGTCGCCCCAGTGGCCCTCAAACCGTTTCCCGTGAATGTAGTGATCCGTGCCGAGTCCCGCCACGATGCACCTGCCGTCAGTCCAGCGCCCCACCGTGAGGCCAGAGACGAGCTTCCCGCCGAGGTTAGTCAAGTCCGGCTCCTTCGATGGTTTGCCGAGTGCCGCGATCATGTCCGGCAAGGTTGCGTAATTTGCAGTATCTCGGTCGATATTTCCGCTTATGTCGTACTGATGAATGGACCAGGTGTGCCACGGCGGTGGTACCTGGGGGTGACCAGCCGGACTGGACGGGTCGGCGATCCAGAGCGGATAGGAGCCCAGGCCAGCAGTGTTGCCCTCGATCGCGAAATCGCGGAAAGTGTAGAACAGGGGCATCCGGCCAAGCTTGCTGTGCAGCTGCGACTGCACGTCACGTGCCCACGCCGAGACATTGGCGGCGCTCTCGCCATCGGTCACCTCAAGGTCGAGCGCCACGCCGTCGCTGTCTTCCAGCCCGATGGCCTTGAGTTCGGTGATGAAGAAATCAACGGTTTGCGTGGCGCTGGTCGACGGGTGGCCGAATAGGTAACCGATACGACCCTTCCGGTTGGCCTTGAGCCATTGCCAGTCGGCAGCGGCATCCGGATTGACGTACCTGGCGCCGTTAGGCTGCAGTTCGGTTAACTTGACGGCTGCCCATTCGATATGCCCAGCAGCAGCATGCCAATCGCCTGGCGGCCCCTGGAAGCTCGATACATCGACCCCAGCCAGCATGGTCTGCTCCGAAGTTCAGGTACTAATCGGGCGTACTCACATTCATCAAACCGTATCGCGGTTGGGTGTGCGCGTCATGGACTTGCTCTCGGACCGCAACCCGGAGTGGGCCCCGTTCCCTGCCAAGACCGGGCCGGCCGCTACCCGCGATGTGCCGGTCAGCAGCACCGCCTGTTAGTTTCGTAATAGCAAGTAACCACCGGACATGTGGGTGCGAATGCACCGATGCGGAGGACGGAACGTGGGTGAGCCTGCGGACACCGAACTGACCGGGGCACAGCGGCCGGGCCAGCCTGGCGGCAGCGGCGACCGATACAAATGGGTAGCGCTGTCCAACACGACACTCGGCATGCTGGCGGCGACGGTCAACGCGTCAATCGTGATCATCGCGCTGCCCGCCATCTTCCGCGGCATCCACCTCAACCCGCTTGAGCCAGCAACATCAGCTACCTGCTCTGGATGCTGATGGGCTACCTCGTCGTCTCCGCCGTGCTGGTGGTCACGCTCGGCCGCCTGGGTGACATCTACGGCCGGGTCAGGATGTACAACGCCGGCTTCGCGATCTTCGGCCTGGGCGCGCTGGCGCTGCCGTTCGACCCGTTTACCGGCGGCAAGGGCGCGCTCTGGCTGATCGGGTTCCGGGTGATCCAGGCTGTCGGCGGAGCGATGCTCATGGCCAACTCGCCGGCCATCCTTACCGATGCGTTCCCGGCCAACCAGCGCGGCACGGCCATGGGCATCAACCAGGTTGCCGGTATTTCCGGCCAGTTCATCGGCCTCATCCTGGGCGGCGTGCTGGCCGCCATCAACTGGCGACTGGTCTTCATCGTGTCCGTGCCGATCGGCCTCGGCGGCACGATCTGGTCCTACCTGAGCCTGAAGGAGGTCGGCGTGCGGACGCCGGCCAAGATCGACTGGCTGGGCAACGTCACCTTCGGCGTCGGCCTGATCTTGCTGCTGACCGGCATCACCTATGGCATCCAGCCCTACGGCGGCCATTCGATGGGCTGGACCAGTCCGCTGGTGCTCACCGGCCTGATCGGCGGCGTCGCCCTGCTGGTGCTGTTCTGCATCATCGAGACCAAGGTCGAATCGCCGATGTTCGACCTGCACCTGATGCGGATCCGCGCGTTCGCGGCAGGCGTCAGCGCCACCCTGCTGGCCTCGATCGCCCGCGGCGGGCTGCAGTTCATGCTGATCATCTGGCTGCAGGGCATCTGGCTGGTGCTGCACGGCTACAACTACGCGGACACACCGCTCTGGTCGGGCATCTACCTGCTGGCGCTCACGTTCGGTTTCGTGGTCTCGGGCCCGGTATCAGGCTGGCTGTCCGACAAGCACGGAGCACGGGCGTTCGCCTCGGGTGGCTTGCTGGTGTCGGCCGTGGCGTTCGGCGGCCTGCTGCTGATCCCGGTCAACTTCAGTTACCCGGAGTTCGCCGCGCTGATCTTCGTGGCGGGCGCAGGCATGGGCCTGTTCTCCGCGCCCAACGCCGCGGCGATCATGAACAGCGTTCCCGCCAAGCAGCGCGGAGCTGCCTCGGGCATGCTCGCCACGTTCCAGAACTCCGGTTTCGTGCTGTCTATCGGGGTGTTCTTCTCGCTGATGATCGCGGGCCTGGCGGCTACCTTGCCCAAGACGCTGACGAGCGGGCTAGCGGCACAGGGCGTGCCGGCTGCGTCGCGCACCAGATCGGCTCACTGCCGCCTGTCGGCAGCTTGTTCGCCGCGTTCCTCGGCTATAACCCGGTGCACACCCTGCTCGCACCCACGGGCGTGCTTAACCACCTGCCCGCGCACAACGTCGCCGTGCTCACCGGCCGGACCTTCTTTCCGCAGCTGATCTCACAGCCCTTCCATCACGGCCTGGTGATCGTCTTCTCCATGGCGATCGCCGTCCTGGTGATCGCCGCCGTGGCGTCGGCACTGCGCGGTGGCAGGTACGTGCATGAAGAGGCGGTCGAGGCAGCCACGATCGCGGCCTCCACCGCGACCGAAGCGGCCGGCGACGGACGTAATCGCTGACGACATCGCCGCAGCTGGCGCGACGGGCAACGGCGTCGTTGGCCGGGAAACTGTACGAACGGCGGATAGCCGTGCTACGCCTGACGCATGAATTCCGGCAGCACCGATCCGGCAGTCAGGGACGCCCTGGCTAAAGCAGCGTCCAGCGATCTTGAGCTGATCCGCTTCCTGTACGCCGACCACGGCGGGATCATCCGCGGCAAGGCCGCCACCGCAGAGTTCCTGCCAGCACGAATCGAGAGCGGCATCGGCCACACGGTCGCGATGATGGCGATGACCATGCTGGACACGCTCCAGCCGGTAGCCGGCATGGGCCCGGTCGGCGAGGTCCGGATCAAGCCCGACCCGGCCACGCTGGTCGCCCTGCCGTACGCGCCCGGCGCCGGGGCCATGCTCGCTGACCTCGTCCGGCCCGACGGTGAGCCCTGGGAGGCGTGCGCCCGTACGTTCCTCAAGCAGGCGATCGGGGCACTGGCGGCCGAGGGCTACGAGATGACCGCGGCGTTCGAGCCGGAGTTCACCCTCGGCCGGCGACGAGCCGGACCCGGACGGCGGCCCGGACCGGCTGGTGCCAGTCGATGACAGCCTGTGCTACTCGGTCACCGGCTTCCACCAGGGGCACGACGTCGTATGGAACTGGTGCGCGCGCTGAACGCGCAGGGGCTGCACGTCGAGCACTACTACCCCGAGCTTGGCCATGGTCAGCACGAGATCGCCATCCGGCTATGCCGCCGGCGCTGCGGGCGGCCGACAATCACGTGCTGTACCGGGAAACCGTGCGCGGGGTCGCCTTCCGGCACGGGCTGTGGGCAAGCCTCGCGCCCAAGCCGATCCCGGATCAGGCGGGGAACGGCGCCCACTTGCACGCCTCACTGACCAGCCTGGCCGGGGGCGGTTCCGCTGGCGGCAGGGCCGTCTTCGCCGACCCGGACGACCGTTACGGCCTGTCCAGGGTCGGCTATCACTTCATCGGCGGCCTGCTGGCGCACCTCCCCGCCCTGGTGGCGCTGACCTGCGGCAGCGTGAACAGCTATCGCCGCCTGCAGCCGCAGTTCTGGAGCAGCGCGTTCACCTGCTACGGGATGGACAACCGGGAGGCCGCCGTCCGGATCTGCTCGCCGCTGCGTGGCGACGGCTCGGGCAGCTCGGTGAACCTGGAGCTGAAGCCATCGGACTCAAGCGCCAACCCTTACCTGGCGCTGGGCGGGTTCATCCACGCCGGGCTGGACGGCATCCGCCGGCAGCTGGACCCCGGTCGCGGCCGGTCAACGTCGACCCGGCGACGATGTCCGAGGCCGAGCGCGAGGCGGCAGGCGCGCGACGGCTGCCCCGCAGCCTGACCGAAGCCCTCGACGCGCTCGCCGGCGATGAACTGCTGATGACGGCGCTCGGCCCGCTCCGGTCGGCCGCATACCTGGCGGTCAAGCGAGCAGAGGCAGCTGCATTTGCCGAGCACGACACCGCGTTCGAGTGCTTCCAGCACTTCCTGCGGTTCTGACCACTCCGTCACCGCGTCTACCGTGGGCAGCAGTTCAGACAGCGGGCAGCTCGGACGAGACGGGGCAGTTCCACCATGAATTTCGGGACACGGCAGCGCAGGCGCCTGACTATCAGCCGGACGGCGGCCGCCATCGTCGGCCTCGTCGCAGCGTGTGTAGCGGTCCTGGCCTCGGCTGGCGGCCTGGCGGCAGCGGCCACCGGCCGGGCAGCCGATACGCCGGCCGGTTTCTGGTCCGGGACGGACAGTAACTACATCCCTATCCCCGGCCCCGCGCCCTACCGAATGCCGGCGATCGGCGGCAGCTACGGCGGCTACATCGGAATGATCGGGAACTGGGCCGCCTGGCAGCACTGCGGCGGCAAGGTCGTGTGGTCCGAGACCAACGCCAGCGATGCCCGGACTAACCTGGTGAGCCTATCACCTCGGCATCGGCACTGGCGCGTACTGGTTCATGGCGGGCCCTGGCGTGGATCCGCACTTCAACGGCACCAGCAGGGAAGCAGTGGCGTGGGGCCAGGCACAGGCAGCGGCTGCGCTGCAGGAACTGAACGCGCTGCGCCCCAGGCTGACCTACCCGGTGGTCTTCCTGGACGTGGAGCTGCCTGGTCACGCGCCGAGCTACACGCCTGCCGCCGACAACGGCTGGAACGCCGTCTACACCTCGCCATGCAGCGGCAGGGTGCGGCATAACTTCGATCGCGGCGCAGGTGGACCGAGCCGACTTCAACGGCTTCGCCGACTACCTGACAAGCCACTCCACCTACAAGGCCGGGGTGTACTCGGCGCCGCCGCATCTGGGCATCGATCTTCGGCACCGGCCGGTACTCCACCATCTCGAACACCTACGAGTGGACCTACCTGGCCGACACCAGCAGCCTGGCCCACCAGCCCGATGGCTGGTGCCTGTGCTGGCACCAGCACGTGCGCGCAGTTCTTCGGCGGCCTGACCAGCGCGAGCAAATACGCCCTGATGTGGCAGTGGTCCGGCGGCGGCGGCACGTATAACGGCTACGGTGACTTCGACCAGATCGACGCGAACCGGACTCCGTAGACGATAGCGCAGGCAGCAGATGTGGACAGGTCAAGACGCAGGATCATCGCGGCGGCGGCCATCGGACAGCGGTCGTCCATCGGCCGGCGCTGCGGCCGTGACGGCCGTCGCCTGACTGGCGCGTCAGACCGCGGCGCCCAGGCCGAGCCGAAGCCGGCGGCGGCGGCTACGCCAACGCCGTCGCCCACGCCCACGCAGCTGCTGTCGCCGTTCACCGGCGAGCCGGTGAAGGTCGCTTGGGCCGGTACTCGCGGTCAAGATCGACAACATCGTGTATGCCCGGCCGCAGACCGGATGACTCGCCGCGGACATCGTGTACGTGCTGCCGGTGGAGGGCGGCCTCACCCGGTTCCTGGTGATCTTCTCGTCGCACTTCCCGCCGGTCATCGGGCCGGTGCGCAGCGCCAGAAGAGGACGACCTGCAGCTACTGGGCCAGTTCGGCCGCCCGGCATTCGCGTTCTCCGGCGCCCAGGGCCAGCTGCTCCCGGTCGTGGAGCACGCCCGGATCGTTGACCTGTACGCCGGCGTGGTCGGCGGTTACTACCGGGACTACCAGCGGATCGCGCCCGTACAACCTCTTCGCGACGACCCGCATGCTGCTGGCTGAGTCCAAGCGCGCCAGCAAGGCGCACAGCATCGGATTCAAGTTCGGCCCCGCGCCGGCCGGCGGCAGGCGACGCGGTCGGACTCGGTTTCCTACCCGTCCGCGAAGTACACCTTCACCTGGTCGGCGGCAACGCATCGCTGGCTGGTATCGATGGACGGCGCGCCAGCGATGACCACCGGCGGCCGCCGGATCTCGCCCGCCACCGTGGTAATCCAGCACACGATCGTGCGCAAGTCCGGGTACCTGGAGTACGGCTATCCGCCGCCGTATGCGGAGACCATCGGCCACGGTACCGCGGTCGTGCTGCGCAACGGGAAGGCGTACAAGGTCCGCTGGTCGCGGCCGACGCTGGAATGGCGGCACTACCTACACCACCGCTTCCGGCCAGCCGATGACCTTCGCGCCCGGCCAGGTGTGGATTCTGCTGGTCGGAAACCGCAAGATCGAGGCCGGCTAGCCAGCGGAGAGCTGATGACATCATGAGCACGACGGTCCGGGACGTGATGACGACGCGCGTGGTGTCCGTCCGCAAAGATGCCTCGTTCCGCGATATGGCCGCCATGCTCCGCGGCACCAGGATCAGCGCGTTCCCCGTGATTGACGACGCTGGCCGGGTCATCGGGGTCGTCTCAGAGGCGGATCTGCTGGTCAAGGAAGCCGTCCAGGCAGACGGCGCGAGCCTGGTCGCCGCGCTGCGGCATCTCCGGGAGGACGCCAAGGCGACCGGGGTCAGCGCCGGTGACCTGATGACCTCCCCGCGATCACGATCGGCCCTGACGCTCCGGTGCAGGAAGCAGCGCGGCTCATGTATGACCGGCGGATCAGCGGCTGCCGGTGGTTAACTCAGCTGGCCGGCTGCTCGGCATCATCAGCCGGGTGGACGTACTCGCCGTCTTCAGCCGCACCGACGACGAGATCGAGGCTGAGGTCGTGCACCGCGTACTTCCCGATGTGCTGCCCGTCCTGCCGCGGGATCTCACCGTGACCGTCGCTGACGGTATCGTCACGATCTGGGGCCGCCCCGAGAGCGATCAGGATCGTCGCACCATCCTTGACGCGGTGCGGCACGTCCAGGGCGTGGTCGCCGTGCGTGACCGGCTCACCTGAGCGCCACGGTCGGCGGGGGCGTGCCAGGCTCAGCCCGGCTCCCTGCTGCAGGCCGCCGACCGGGTGACGAAGTGCTACCGCAGGCCGGGCCGAGTGGAGAAGCCCTCCGGCTCGCCGGCCTCAACGTCAAGCACCAGGTCCGGCTCGTTCCACGCGGCATAGAGCGCGGCATCGATAAAGAAGGGCAGCCCTCGATGATCGCCGAGCAGGAGATCGCGGTCACCGGTCAGGAACTCCCCGGCCGGGAAGCACATCGGCGTGCTGCCCGCGCAGCAGCCGCCCGACTGAACGAACATGACCGGGCCGCCCCGGCGGCGCACAGGCACTCAGTGCCTCGCGCGCCGCCGGGGTCGCGGAGATCCGCGTGGCCGAGACCCCGCAGGAGTCTGCGGGGTCGCGACCGGCCCGTGCGCTGCCACTAGAACAGCCCGAGCGGCTTGGTGCTGTAGCTCACCAGCAGGTTCTTGGTCTGCGAGTAGTGCTCCAGCATCATCTTGTGGGTCTCCCGGCCGACGCCGGAGATCTTGTACCCGCCGAACGCCGCACCAGCCGGGTACTGGTGATAGCAGTTCGTCCAGACCCGGCCGGCCTTGATGGCCCGGCCCATCCGGTAGGCGCGGCGAGCCATCGCGGGTCCACACGCCGGCGCCCGAGGCCGTACAGGGTGTCGTTGGCGATCGCGAGCGCTTCGGCCTCGTCGGTGAAGGTGGTGACCGCGAGCACCGGCCCGAAGATCTCCTCCTGGAAGACGCGCATCTTGTTGTGGCCCTTCAGCACGGTCGGCTCGAAGAAGTAGCCATCAGCGAACTCGCCGCCGACATTGGCGCGGTGACCGCCGATCAGAACCTCGGCGCCTTCCTGCTTGCCGATCTCGACGTAGGAGGATGACCTTCTCCAGCTGCTGCGCGGAGACCTGCGGTCCCATCATCGTCTCGGTGTCCAGCGGGTTGCCCTGCTTGATCTGGCCGATCCGGTCCAGGCACAGCGCCATGAACTCGTCGTAGATGCTCTCCTGGATCAGGGCCCGAGACGGGCAGGTGCAGACCTCACCCTTGTTGAACGCGTACAGGACCAGGCCCTCAACGGCCTTGTCCAGGAACTCGTCGTTCTGCCGCCATCACGTCGCTGAAGAAGATGTTCGGCGACTTGCCGCCGAGCTCCAGCGTCACCGGGATGATGTTCTGCGCCGCGTACTGCATGATCAGGCGCCCGGTGACGGTCTCGCCGGTGAACGCGACCTTCGCGATCCGCGGGTTGGTCGCGAGCGCCTTGCCGATCTCGGCGCCCGGTCCGGTCACGACGTTGATCACGCCCGGCGGCACGATGTCCTCGATCACCTCCATGAGCTTGAGGATCGACCACGGCGTCGGTGAGGCCGGCTTGAGCACCGAGCAGTTCCCGGCGGCCAGCGCCGGCGCCAGCTTCCACGCCGCCATCAGCAGCGGGAAGTTGAAGGGGATGATCTGCCCGACGACGCCCAGCGGCTCCTTGAAGTGGTAGGCGATCAGATCCTTGTCGATCTCGGATATCTCGCTCTCCTCGACGCGGATGGCCGCGGCGAAGTAGCGGAAGTGGTCGGCCGCCAGTGGGATGTCGGCCGCCAGGGTCTCCCGGACCGGCTTG
The DNA here is from genome assembly GCA_963795265.1 of uncultured Actinomycetota bacterium. Lineage (GTDB taxonomy): Bacteria > Actinomycetota > Actinomycetes > Streptosporangiales > Streptosporangiaceae > JAJYUU01. Next base: position 302,635 of record CAWCHF010000011.1, read on the forward strand.
CCGTTCTCCCAGCTCTCGGCGACCGCGAGCATCTCGCTGGTGCTCTTCGATGGCGTCGGCGATCTTGTTGAGCACGGCCGCGCGCTGCGCACCGGACTTGTCGGCCCACTCGTCCTTGGCGGCGTGCGCGGCATCGAGGGCCAGTTCCACGTCCTCCGGCGTGGATTCCGCGACCTCGCAGATCGGCCTGGCCGGTCGCCGGACTCAGGTTGACCCGGTACTTGCCGGACGACCGGCGGCAGCCACTTCCCGCCGATAAAGTTGTCATACCGGTCCTGCACGCTCACGATGCTGCCCGGCACTCCTGGTGGAACGTACTTCATGTCTGGCTCCCCTCTCGGGTTAACGGCAGAGGGAACAGTCGTTGTGACAGCTCCTGGCCGCCTGATTCGAGTGAACGCGCGCCATCCTGACGACCCACAGGGCCGAACGTCCTGCCAGGCAGGGTGGTAAGGCATCTCCTCGATGGGTTACCGTCAGCCATGGGGTTGCCTGAGGCCGTCGAAGAAATTCGGCTGGTAGATCACCACGTGCACTCGGTCCTGCCAGGGCCGGTGACCCGTCCCGACTTCGAGGGCTTCCTGACCGAGTCGGACCGGCCCGGCCCAGCCGGCACATCGCGATTCGACTCTCAGCTTGGTTTCGCCCTCCGTCGCTGGTGCGGGCCGGCTTCTCGGGCTCGCGTCATCGGTAGCGGCCGAGGTGTATCTCGGCTACCGGAACACGCTGGCAGGCAGCAAGGCTGCCGAGGTGCTGCTGCTGGCGGCCGGCTGCTCACATCTGCTGGTCGACACGGGATTCACCGCGCCCGGCTCGGCCAGCCTCGCTGATCTCGGTGACCTCTCCGAGGCCATAGTGCGTGAGGTGGTCCGGCTCGAAACAGTCGCAGAGGACCTAGCCAGGTCCGGGTGCGCGGCGGCGGAGTTCGGTGGCCGCTACGCCGAGCTGCTATGGCAGCGGTCGGGGCAGGCTGCCGCGGTGAAAAGCATCGTGGCCTACCGGCTCGGCCTGGATTTCGACCCGTCCCGGCCGGGACCTGAGGAGGTGCGCTCGGCGGCCGGCGACTGGCTGCGTGCCGTCGAGCTGACTGGCCAGGCCAGGGTTGCGGACCCGGTGCTGCTCCGGCACCTGCTGTGGTGCGCGGCCGACCGAGGGCTGCCGATCCAGTTGCACACTGGGTTCGGCGATCCCGACCTCGACCTTCGGCGCGCTGATCCGGCGCTGGCTCGCGACTTCCTGGCCGGCTGCGGCGTCCCGGTGGTGCTCTTGCATTGCTATCCGTTCCATCGCAACGCCGCGTTCCTGGCGCAGGCCTATCCGAACGTCTACTTCGACGTGGGCCTGGCCCTGAACTACGTTGGCGCTCGCGCCGCAGCGGTGCTCGCCGAAGCGCTGGAACTGGCCCCGTTCGGCAAGATGCTGTACTCCTCCGATGCCTACGGGCTGCCTGAGCTCGTCTACCTCGGCGCCCGGAGCTGGCGGCAGGCGATCACGGCGGTGCTCGGCGGCTGGGTCGATGCCGGGCACTGGACCGAGCCTGACGCGATCAGGGTGGCGCAGCTCATCGGTGCGGATAACGCGGCCAGGCTGTACGACCTCACCGACGCGTAGCACGCCGGGTGCGGCGGGCGGACGACCGCCCGCAGACGGCCGGGTGGCAGACAACCGGTCGCGGACGGCTTAGGGCTGGCCGGCATCCGACGAGTAGAGCGCTACCCGCAGGATGTTCTCGGCTGCGTCGACAGCAGCACGAGCCGTGATGACGCTGGTGTGCGCCCGGTCGAGCTCACCGAGGCCGATGCAACTGGACGCCACAGCGACGTCGTGAGCAGCGAGTTCCAGTTGCCGCCCTGCCTCATCGATGTCGACCGCCGCGCCCGGCCGTCCGGCGCTGAACTGCTCGGGGCTGATGCCTTGCTCGGGGATGCTGGTCACGTTAATCGTCCTTACCTCGGCTGATCCGGTTGCCCGCCACATCGGCAACAGCGCAGCCGGAGGGCCGGCGATCCGGCACCTCGTTGCTACCCGCGGCAGCGCGGCACATGCGCGTACCGAGATGTCATTCGGCTTTAGCGCTCGCTGGTGCCACTAGCCAGCAGGCCAGCAACGAGCAGTCCGAGCAGGCGGTCGGCCTGGCCCGGATCGGACGGCGCTGCGTCGGTCGCCAGGATGAGGCCGTGGCTCAGCCGCAGGACATCGGCTGACCGGACATCGTCGCGAACAAGGCCCGCCTGCTTGGCGCGATCAAGCAGCATGTCGGTACTGCTCCGGAGAGTGGCGCTGCAGGTCGACAGGAACTCGGAATCCTTGCCGATGGTGGCGACGAGCGCCGCGCTGAGGCTTCGCTTGGTGCGGCCGAACGCGACGAACGCGCGCATCCACTCGGCCAGCGCATCAGCCGGCGACTCCGCGGTGGCAAGTTTGGCAGCCAGCACTTCGAGCCCGTCGACCTGATCTTTGTAGACCGCTTCGAGTAGTGCCTGGCGGGCCGGAAAATGCCGGTAGAGCGTGCCGATGCCGACCCCGGCACGCCGCGCTATTTCCTCCAGCGACACGTCATCAGCGCCGTGCTCGGCGAACGCCGCGGTGGCTGCAGCCAGCAGCCGGTCGTAATTACGGCGCGCGTCTGCTCGCATCGGCGGCCCGGCCTGGCTGGCCGGTCCGGTAGCGCCCATTACAGACTCCTGATTATTCGAGTTGCAAACCGGAGGGATCCTCCGTATAGTTACCGGAGGGAGCCTCCGAATTGAGGATAGCTCACCCGGGCCGTAAAGGCGAGCGCTCCCTGCGCGGCCCGGATCCTCGTTCAGCGGTGCTGCCGTGCGCGGCACCTGACCGAACCCACTACACCGAGCGCGCTACACCGAATGCGCTTCAGCGGCGGCACCTCAGTTAGCGGCACTCCTGCTAACAGCGCCACCGCGGCTCCCGATGAGTTCCGCAATCTCGGCCTCGCAGGCCGAACACAGACGTTCCTGGAAGGAACCATGCCGTCTTCTGCTCGTACCTCACTAGACACGCCAGCCGCGCCTGCCGGTCAGGCTCTCGCGGCCCCGGCGCGCCGACCAGAATCCCGCCACTCCCGCGACCGGCGGAACATCACTCTCGCCGTGGTCCTGTGCGCCCAGCTGATGATCGTGCTGGACATGACCGTGGTGAACGTCGCACTGCCATCCATGGCGACCGGCCTGCACCTGTCGGCCACCAGCTTGTCCTGGGTCCTCAATGCCTACGCCCTGACCTTCGGCGGCCTGCTGCTGCTCGGCGGCCGGGCCAGCGACATCCTGGGCCGGCGGCAGACCTTCATGGCCGGCCTGGCAATCTTCACGATTGCATCCCTCGCCGGCGGCCTAGCGACCTCGTCGGCACTGCTGCTGACCGCACGAGCGGTGCAGGGCGTTGGCGGCGCCATCGCGTCGCCGGCGGTCCTGGCCACGATCGTGGCCAGCTTCCCCGAAGGCCGCGAACGCATCCGCGCACTCAGCATCTTCACCGCCGTCACCATGGGTGGCTCGTCGCTAGGCCTGGTGCTCGGCGGCATGATCACGCAGTGGGCCTCGTGGCGCTGGGTCTTCTTCGTGAACGTGCCGATCGGCATCGCCGTGGTCGCTGCCGCTCCGCGGTTGCTGGCGAACTCCGCGCGCCGGCGCGGCCAGTTCGACGCCCTCGGCGCCATCACCTCGACCGCCGGCATGTCGGCACTCGTCTACGCCTTCATCAACGCCGCGTCGGCGGGCTGGTCGAACATGCGCACAGTCGGCTCCTTCGCGGCCGCTGCGGTGCTGCTCAGCCTGTTCATCCTGACCGAAACCAGGACCAGCCAGCCGATCACGCCGCTATGGCTGCTGCGTGACCGCAGCCGGTCGGCGTCATACCTGGCGCGGTTGCTGCTGGTCGGCGGGATGTTCGGCTCGTTCTTCTTCCTTACTCAGTTCGTCCAGGAGGTGCTCGGGTTTAGCCCGCTGCGCGCCGGAGCGTCGTTCATCCCGATGACGGGCGCCCTGTTCGCGACGTCACGGCTGGCGCCGAAGCTGGCGACCAAGATCGGCCCCAAGCCGCTGATGATCGCCGGCCTGCTGCCGGTGGTTGCCGGAATGGCCTGGCTCGGCCAGCTCAGCACGACCACCAGCTACTTCCCCGGCGTGCTGATCCCGATGCTGCTGCTCGGTGCTGGCATGGGAGTCGCGTTCGTGCCGCTGACGATGACGTCGCTGGCCGGAGTTCCGCCGAAGGACTCCGGCGCGGCCGCGAGCATGGTGAACGTCATGCAGCAGGTTGGCGGCGCGCTCGGACTCGCGATCCTGGTCACGATCTACGGCACGGCAAGCCGGGCGGCCGGACGCCACCTGGTGCCGGGCTCGACCGTGGCACAGCAGGTGCTGCAGGGCCGGGTACATGGCATGGCCGCCTCGTTTAGCGCAGCCGCCATCTTTGACGCGGTAGCGCTGGTGATCATCGCCGTCGCCATCCGGGTCCGGCAGCCTGCCGCTAGCCCGGGAGCCAGCCCGGCGACCGCCAGCGCAGGGGCGGCCCGCACCGGGTCTGTCAGCGCCGGAGCCGCCAGTGACAGTTCCGCGGTTGCCAGCCAGCTAGCCGAGTAACCGGCGAGCACCTCCGGGCTGATACCAGCAAGCGGGGGCTCGCTGCCGTGAATACCGGGCAGCGAGCCTCCGCTCACGGTAGTTACGGCGGGTTCGTGGCCGTGGCAGCAGCGCTCATCGCGTTCGTTGCGGCATTCGTGCTGTCCGGGCCGCTCCAGGAAGCGAGCAGGGCCGGGCAGACTCCGCCCGGCCCGGAGGACGCCGCGGCCAGCAGTTAAGCCCGGCACAGACCTGGGCCAGCCGCGAAATACGATAAGAGGATCAACAGGCGGCCACGAGGAAGTGCCAGCGCGATGCCCGAGTTCTGCTATTCCGACCTGCTGCCGACCGGCGCAGACGACACCGAGTACCGGCTGCTCACCGCCGACGGGATCACTGCGCAGCGAGCGCTCGGGCGTGACTTCCTCCAGGTTGAGCCAGAGATCCTGACGCAGCTCACGGCGACGGCCATGCACGACATCGCGCACCTGCTCAGGCCCGCTCACCTCCGCCAGCTCAGAGCCATCCTGGACGACCCGGAAGCATCGGGAAACGACCGGTTCGTGGCCCGCGACCTGCTGATGAACGCATGTATCGCGGCAGGCGGGGTGCTGCCCATGTGTCAGGACACCGGCACCGCCATCGTGATGGGCAAGCGCGGCCAGCAGGTGCTCACCGACGGCCGCGACGAAGAGCACATCGCCCGCGGCGTCTACGACGCCTACACCACGCTGAACCTGCGCTATTCACAGCTTGCGCCGCTGACCATGTGGGACGAGCGAAACACCGGCAGTAACCTCCCGGCCCAGATCGAGCTCTATGCCACCAGCGGCGACGAGTACAAGTTCCTCTTCATGGCCAAGGGCGGCGGGTCGGCCAACAAGTCGTACCTCTACCAGGAGACCAAGGCGGTGCTCAACCCCGCCCGGATGGCCGCGTTCCTGGACGAGAAGATCAGGGCGCTCGGCACGGCCGCCTGCCCGCCCTACCACCTGGCCATCGTCGTGGGCGGCACGAGCGCGGAGTACGCGCTCAAGACGGCCAAATACGCCTCGGCCAAGTACCTGGACGCGCTGCCGACGGCAGGATCGATGGACGCGCATGGCTTCCGCGATCTTGAACTTGAGCAGCAGGTGCTGGAGATCACGCGCAAGGCCGGCATCGGCGCGCAGTTCGGCGGCAAGTACTTCTGCCACGACGTCAGGGTGATACGGCTGCCGCGGCACGGCGCATCGTGTCCGGTCGCGATCGCGGTGTCCTGTTCTGCGGACAGGCAGGCAAGAGCCAAGATCTCCGGGAACGGGGTCTTCCTTGAGCAACTCGAGACTGACCCCGCGCAGTATCTTCCGGACGCGGCCGAGTCTGAACTCGACGGCGGTGTCGTCAGGATCGATCTGTCGCGGCCGATGACCGAGATCAGGGCCGAGCTGTCCCGGTACCCGATCAAGACCAGGCTGGCGCTGACCGGGCCGATGGTGGTGGCCCGCGACATTGCCCACGCCAAGATCAGCGAGCTGCTCGACTCGGGCCAGCCGATGCCGGGCTACCTGCGCGATCACGCCGTTTACTACGCAGGGCCAGCCAAGACCCCGCAGGGCTACCCGTCCGGCTCGTTCGGCCCGACAACCGCGGGCCGGATGGACTCTTACGTGGACAGATTCCAGGCCGCTGGCGGCTCACTGGTCATGCTGGCCAAGGGCAACCGGTCGGCCGCGGTCACCGCTGCCTGCAAGACCCATGGCGGCTTCTACCTGGGCTCGATAGGCGGTGCCGCAGCCCGGCTCGCTCAGGACTGCATTACCAAGGTTGACGTGCTGGAGTATCCCGAGCTCGGCATGGAGGCTGTCTGGCGGATCGAAGTGCGTGACTTCCCCGCCTTCATCGTGGTCGATGACAAGGGCAACGACTTCTTCGCCGACGTCACTGCACCGAGGGTCCCGGTGCTGACGATCGGGTCCGGACCGGGCTGAGGTCACCATGACCGACACCGCGCCGGGCGGAGCGCCCGCAGACGATGCCCCATCGACCGAGCGCATCGAGCACGACTCGATGGGCAAGGTCGCCGTTCCCGCTGATGCCTTGTGGGGAGCGCAGACGCAGCGCGCGGTGCAGAACTTCCAGATTTCCGGCGAGCGCCTGCCCCGCGAGATGGTCGGCGCCCTGGCGCTGATCAAGGCTGCCGCCGCGATTGTGAACGGCGAGCTCGGCGTGCTGCCGCCGGACGTGGCAGCGGCCATTCATGACGCAGCCGTGGAGGTCGCGGCGGGGCGGCACGACGACCAGTTCCCGGTCGACGTATTCCAGACCGGCTCCGGCACGTCGTCCAACATGAACGCCAACGAGGTCATCGCGCGGCTGGCCGCCGCCGGCTCGGGCGGCCTGTCCACCCCAACGACCACGTCAACGCTTCGCAGTCGTCCAACGACGTGTTCCCGTCCGCGATCCACCTGGCCGCGGCGCGGCTGATCGTCAGGTCGCTGCTGCCCGCCCTGGATCACCTGGCGGCCGCGCTGGAAGCGAAGGCCTTTGAGTTCGCCGAGGTGGTCAAGAGCGGGCGGACGCACCTGATGGACGCGACCCCCGTCACTCTCGGCCAGGAGTTCGGCGGCTACGCGGCCGCGGTCAGGCACAGCGCCGACCGGGCCACGGCCGTGGTGACCGATGTCGGCGAGCTACCCCTCGGCGGGACGGCAGTCGGGACCGGCCTGAACGCTCCGCTCAGCTTCGCTGAAGCCGTGATCAGCCAGCTAGCCGAGGACCTGGGGCTGCCGCTGACCGAGGCCCGTGATCACTTCGAGGCGGCTGGCGGGAGAGACGGGCTGATCGCAGCCAGCGGCGTGACCAGGGGCATCGCAGTAAGCCTCTACAAGATCTGCAATGACCTGCGGCTGATGGCATCAGGACCGCGGACCGGACTGGCCGAGATCAGAGTTCCTGACCTGCAGCCAGGTTCGTCGATCATGCCCGGCAAGGTCAACCCGGTGATCTGCGAGGCGGTCTGCCAGGTCTGCGCTCAGGTCATCGGCAATGACGCGGCGGTGGCCTTCGCCGGGTCGGCAGGCAATTTCGAGCTCAACGTGATGATGCCCGTCATCGCGAGGAACCTGCTGTCCTCGCTGTCGTTGCTGACCTCGGCTGCTCGCGCGCTGGCGGACAAGTGCGTGGCCGGCATCACCGCCGACGCGCAGCGGCTGCGACGCAACGCCGAGTCCTCGCCGGCGATCGTGACGGCGCTGAACCGGTACATCGGATACGAGGCGGCGGCGGCCGTCGCACACGAGTCCATGGTGACCGGCAAGACGATCAAGGACGTGGTGATATCTCGCGGCCACGTGGCCAGCGGCCAGATCACCGCTGAGCAGCTAGACCACGCGCTCGATGTCCTGGAGATGACGAGGCGGCAACAGTAACAGAATCAGGGCGTTCGGACGCTACGCTGTCGTCGGTCAAAACTCACATCTTCCTCACAGGACTCTGAGTGGTTGCTCTCGATAAGGTCCCGCCATGCACCAGGTAATGGGCACCGGCCGGCTGATTGCCGGCCGCTATCGTCTTCAGGGTCCGATCGGCCGCGGCGCCATGGGCATCGTCTGGCGCGGCCGCGATGAGCTGCTCGCGCGGGACGTCGCGGTTAAGGAAGTCCAGATCAGCGCGCTGGCCGCGCCGGCCGACGCCGAGGCCATCTACCAGCGCACGCTGCGCGAGGCCAGGACGGCCGCCCGGCTCAGCCATCCCAGCGTGGTGACAGTCTTCGACGTCGTCGAGGAGAACGGCAGTCCGTGGATCGTGATGGAACTGGTGGAGGCGCGGTCCCTGGACCGGGTGATCACCGAGGACGGCCCGCTGCCCCCACTCGAAGCCGCCGAGCTCGGTAGCAGCCTGGTCAGCGCCCTGACTACCGCGCATTCGGCCGGCGTGCTGCACCGCGATGTCAAGCCAAGCAATGTGCTGGTGACCAGCGAAGGGCGGGCGGTGCTGACCGACTTCGGCATCGCGACGTTCGCCGAGGATCCGGCGCTGACGCAAGCGGGCATGGTCGTCGGTACTCCGGGCTTCACCGCGCCAGAGCGCATCCGCGGCGACATCGCCACACCGGCGTCCGATCTGTGGTCGCTCGGCGCGACGCTGTACGCGGCCGTCGAGGGTCGCGGGCCGTTTGACCGGGTCGGCGGGTCATCGGTGATCATCGCCGGTGTGGCCAGCGAAGACGCACCGCGGGCACCATCCGCAGGCCCGCTTGGCCCGGTCATCGATGCGCTGCTGAGCCGCGATCCCGTTGCCCGGCCAGACGCGACCACGGCGACGCGGCTGCTGGCCGATGCCGCGACGGCCGCCAGGACGGGAGCCAGGCCGCTCGGTGACGGCTGGCTGGCCGCCACCGCAGTCAAGCCGGACGATGCCCCGGGTACGCCAGGCATCGCAGCTGCAAGTGCGGACCAGGCTGCCCAGACCGGAACCGCGCAGACCGAGCCGGCCGGCGACCGCACCGAGCCCGGCCAGCCGGCTCCGGCGGCTGCGTCGTTCCTGGATCCGCCGGTCTTCGGCGAGCTATCCATGCCGGCCGGGGCGGCCCTGGTCAGCGCGCCAGCCGCGGCAGCGAAATCCGCTGGCGAGCCGGTAGCGGCGGGCAGCCAGGGCGGCACCGGGCTCGACGGCGGGCCGGTGCTCTGGCAGCCGGTCGGATCTGCTGCAGCCGCGAGCAATGCAGTGGACCCCGCCAGCCCCGCCGGGCCAGGTGGCGGCAACGGCGGTCCGGGCAGTGGTGGCCCAGGCGGCGGCGGACAGCCCGCAAGCCCCGCCAAGCGCACCTCGGGCCGGTGGCGGCTGATGGTCGCCGCCATCGGGATCGCCGCGATCGTGGTCGCGGCGTTTATCGGCTGGGACGCCTATACGCACACGACGAGCGCTCAGGCGCTGCAGAGCGCGAGCCCGCAGGACACTTTCTCGGTGGGCGGCTCGGTCTCGCCCGCGACCGGACAGTCGGGCCACAGCAGTCAGCACACTCCGGGCGCCAGCCACGCGCCTGCCGCCAGGGCCACCGGCAGGACAACGGCAGGGCACGGCGGCAAGGGCCCCGCCGCTGGCGGCAAGCCCGGCAGCGGCCCGACCACTACGTCTACCGCCAGCCCGCCCGGATCCGCGAGCCCCACCAGCAGCCCGAGCGGCTCGCCGTCACCGACCCCCTCGCCGACGCCGTCGCCCACGCCCTCGCCGACCCCGAGCCCGGGCCCGACTCCGCCGATCCTGCCAGCCGGCTATCTGTGGCATCACTTTCCGGCCACGGCCATGGGGTCCACCGCGGGCTTCAAGATCGGGATGCCGTCTGCCTGGAAGCAGACGATCACCTACCTGGTGGCTCATCTCAACCAGCCGGCCCGCAACTTCCATCTGGCGGTCGGCCTGGGCACCTGGACCTATGCCAGGCCGTTGCCGCAGGCGCAGTACCTGTATGGCCTGGACGCCGTCGACTACCACAATTTCAGGCTGATATCGCTGGGAACCATCGGGTTCAAGTCGGTGGGCGGGTTCAAGGCCGCGCCTGCGGCGGAGCTGAGGTTCGGGTGGCATAAGGCGTCTGGTGCCAGCTTCACCGAGCAGGTCATCCTGGTCACGCTGATCACCAGATACGGCTCCCAGCCCTACACCTTCACGCTGTGGGCGCCCGCCGCGACCTTCCCGGCCGCTAACGGCATCTTCCATACGGCGATGAAGACCTTCAGGCCGACCGCCTAGGACCGGCCCGCTGCAGGCAGCGGGCGGCCATGCGCCGCACCAGCGCATGGCCGCCCAGCTGACGCTGACTAGTACCAGCCGTAGCCCTGCTCGTGGCCCCAGGCGCCGCACGGGGAGCCATAGGTCGCCTGGATGTAGCCAAGCCCCCACCTGATCTGGGTCGCCGGGTTGGTCTGCCAGTCGGCACCTGCCGAGGCCATCTTGCTGCCTGGCAGCGCCTGCGGGATGCCGTAAGCCCCCGATCCGGCGTTGCTCGCGTACGGGTTCCAGCCGCTCTCCCTGCTCCACAACGCATCCAGGCAGGAGAACTGGCTGCTGGACCAGCCGAACGAGCTGAGCATGCCCACCGCTATCTGCTGCGGTGAACCGGTGGCCGCGGTCGCGACCGGCGCCTGAACGGGCGGCGTCGTGGCGGTCGGCCCGGTGCTGGCGCGTGCTGCCGCGGCGGCCGCAGCGTGGCGGCGAGCCGCAGCTTTCCGGGCGGCCGACCGGTGCGCGGCCAGCAACCTTGCCTGCCTGGCCTGCGCGACGGCGTTCCGAACCCCGTCCTGCCGAGCGGCGGTCTCGAATCTGGCTGCCATCTGCGCCGAGGTCGTGCTCGTGGCTGCAGGTGCTGTCGTGCGCGCCGGGCTGGCAGATCCGCCCGACTGCGCGCTCGCCACAGCCGGCCAGATGGCCGCTGCGCTGGCTGCCGCCAGGGTCGAGCCTGCGACGGCGAGAGTGAGGCGTGCTGGCGTGCTGTTCCGGGTCAGGGCCTGGCGCCGCTGCGCGGCGTCTGGCCAGTGGGGCTTGGGCAGCTGGCTGAGGACAGCCAGGATCGTCGTTGGCTTGTGATGCCGGGACAAGATGTGCCTTTGATTAAGCGCGTTCTGCGCGCACTGCCACCCAGGGCAACTCCGGTGATGTGGCGACCAGAAGCGGCGTGCGGGCGGGCCGCGGGATCAAGGCGACGAGGTAGGAAAGCCGCCGCGCACGCTGGGTGCTGTCAGCCCTCCAGCTTGCCGTCCCTTAGCCGGGCCATAGACCAGAAAGGCTAGCAATGGCGTATGAGGAATGTCACAGCCCGTTGCGGAATGCCGCCGATCCCGAGAAACTGAACGTTTCCGTTACCACACGACTACGCATTGTTGTCTTATTGCCGGCGGATCTTAGTGGCTCGCGCCGGCTCAGTGGGTCAGTACCAGCCGTACGCGACCTCATGGTTCCACGCACCGCACGGCGTGCCGTACATCGACTTGATGTAGCCGAGGCCCCACTTGATCTGCGTCGCCGGGTTGGTCGCCAGTCCGCTCCCGCCGCTGGCCATCTTGCTGCCCGGCAGCGCCTGCGGGATGCCGTACGCGCCGCTGGCGTTCTCGGCGTTATAACGCCAGCCGCTTTCCTGCGTCCAGAGGTTGTTCAGGCAGCCGAACTGCGACGTGCTGAAACCGAACGAGGCCAGCATCCGGTACGCGATGCCCTGGGCGCTCGATGGGTTCGGCGGCGGCGCCCGACGGGATCGTCGCCACCGTAGTGGTGCCTACCTGGGCCGGCGCCGGGGCTGGCGAGGTCGAGATCTTGGGAGCGCTGGTGACGCTGAATGCCTGCGTGGCCGCGTCCTGCAGGATCACTTTCTGGCGCTCCTGCTGCGAGCACGATGCCCGGCCTGCCGACTGGAGACCGGGCGACAGCCGCGCCAAGCGGATCTGTAACGGATCCGGGACGGCCAGCGACGAACAGAATGCGCCACTGTCGTCACGGAGATGGCTGCCGCCGCGGCGGTGACCATGAAGACGCCTACCCGCCTGCGCCGCGGACGCGAGGCCTGGGGCCGTCTCCTGTGCTGTGACAATGCGGTCCTTCCGTCGGCCATGCGCTGCCGGGCGAAGCGCCCGGCGCGCGGACCGCTGCGGTACAGGGCAGCGAGTCGCATGACGGTACGGCCGAATTCATGCGGTTCCCTTGCGGTGAAGCGCGAGCCACCGCTTTTTGGCCCAGCACCGTCGCCGGACAACGTTGCCAGAACTGACGGCTCCGACCAAGCGTTTCCGCCGAAAAAGCTGTGCTGGAAACCCGTAATTAGTGTCGCGCAGATCACAGTTTGGCAATACGTACTGTAACAATTACCGGGCGTAATGACTGGGCTGCTGTGATCACAGCTCAGCGGGCGACCGAGCGGCGCGACACGCCGTGCCGCTCGGCGTGTCGCTCGCTGCGTTGCACCGATGTGCCCGATCAGCCGCGCATGGCGGCTAGCTTCGCACTTCCATGCCGGGCCGACTGCGGCTACGTTCCATGCATGGCACGACTGCGCTTACCTTCGGTGCCGGGCCGGCCCGTCGGCCGACGGGCGGCGGATGACGCTCCGACGGCGGTGGGGGATCAGATGAGCAACGCTCGGCGCCTGGGCTGGAGCATGGGGGCCGAAGATGCGCAGTCCGTGCTCGACGAGGCGCGCAAGGCGCTGTTCGTCATGGTCGGATTCCTGGCGCTGCTGTGGATCATCCAGCTGGTCAATGCGGCCGATCACTATCAGCTCACTCAGGACTACGGGATCCGGCCGCGCGATCTTGGCAGCCTGCCGTACCTGCTGACGGCGCCGTTCCTGCATGTGAGCTGGACTCATATCGAGAGCAACTCGGGGCCGCTGTTCATCTTCGGATTCCTGGCCGCCTACCGCGGCGTCGCCAGGTTCCTCGGGCTGACCGCCCTGGTCATCCTGGTCAGCGGACTGGCTGACTGGTTCACCGGCACGCCGAACACGGTCGGCGTTGGCGCCAGCGGCGTCGTATTCGGCTACCTCGGCTACATCCTGGTCCGCGGCTTCTTCGACCGCCGTCCGATCGACATCATGATCGGCGCCGTCATGGCGCTGTGCTTCGCCTATCAGTTCACCGTGCTGCTCCCGCACGCCAACATCGGCTGGCAGGCCCACATCGGCGGACTAGCGGCCGGCGTCGTCGGCGGCTGGGTGTTCCGGGATCGGCGCGCGGTCGCCGCCAAGCGGGCCGCGACCGCCGCCAGGGCAAGCGCTGGCATCACGTCTCCGGAGCCTGGCAGCGCGGCCGTCGGCACCGCGTCGCCCGGTCCGGACAAGCCAGGACAGTACGTCGGCCCTCGAGCCGACTTGCACAAGCAACTCGGTGACCTCGGGCTCTAGCCCGGCACACGCACTGCCGCAAGGGCAGCCGGCGGCGGGCGGCTCAGCCGTCCTGGGCTGGCTCGCCCGGCGCTGCTGTGTCCGGCCCGGGCGGCGGCTCGCCAGCCTCGGCAGCTGCGGCCTGAGGTGGACGAGGTGCCTCGCCCGGCAACGTCGCGGGGTCGGCAATGCCGAGATGTTTCTCGATGGCCGCGAGCCTGCGCTGGATGTCTGCCAGCACAGGTGTGACCTCGGCTTCCCAGCTGCCAGATCGGGCACCGCGCCAGCCGGAACCGCGCCCGCGCACTACCGGAGCGCCCCCGCTGAGTCCGGAGCCAGCCCCGCCCAGCCTGGTTTCTGATTCGGATGCAGCTGGCCTGCCCTCGTACTGGGCTATCACCCGGATCACCTGATGGCGCACCCGGTTCAGGTCCGCGCCAAGCTGGACAAGGGCCATTGCGGCAACGCCGTCGCCTTCCCGCAGCAGGCCGAGCAGGATGTGCTCCGCGCCGATGAAGTTGCTGCCGAGCTGGAGCGCTTCGCGTAAGGAGAGCTCGAGGACCTTCTTGGCGCGCGGGGTGAATGGGATATGCCCGGACGGAGGCACAGCACCCCTGCCGATGATCTGCTCCACCTGCCGGCGGATGGCAGCCAGTCGCAGGTCCAGGGCCTCCAGCGCCTCGACTGCGATCCCCTCGTCGTCGCGGGCGATGCCCAGCAGGATGTGCTCGGTGCCGATGTAATTGTGGTTCAGCAGCCTCGCTTCTTCCTGTGCATGCACGACGACCCGGCGCGCCCCGTCGTTGAACCGCTGAAACATGGCACCGCTCCGATCCGGGCCTGCCCGCTCGCCCGCACTGACAACGAACGGCGCAACACGATCGATCCAGGCCGGCCGGGCAGACTCGCCGGCGATACAGTCCCTTCGTGGCAGCGGTTACCAGGCCGACCCGGCCGACGATCATCGATTCGCATCAGCACTTCTGGGATCCAGCGGTGCGCGCACAACCGTGGCTCGAGTCGGACGAGGCACTTGCTCCGCTGCGTCGCCGGTTCGCGCTCGCTGACCTGGCACCTCAGGCAGCAACCGCTGGCGTCACCGCGACGGTCGTGGTGCAGACGGTGACCGAGCCGGGCGAGACGCCCGAGCTGCTCGCGCTCGCCGCCGCCGAGCCGCTGATCGGCGCAGTCGTCGGCTGGACCGACCTGACCCGGCCGACCGCGGCAGACCAGCTCGACAGCCTCCGTGCCTTGCCGGGTGGCCGGTTCCTGACGGGGATCCGGCATCCGCTGCTGACCGAGTCAAGTCCGGATTGGCTCGCGCAGCCAGCCGTCCGGCGCGGCCTGTCTGCCGTCGCGGCCGCTGGCATGTGCTTCGACCTCGTCTTGCTGCCGCACCAGCTGCCCGCCGTGACAGCCGTGGCGGCGGGCCTGCCCGAGCTGACTTTCGTGCTCGACCATCTTGGCAACCCTGACGTCGAAGCACCCGTCGATGCGAGCTGGGCTGCCGCCTTGACCGCACTGGCTGCGCTGCCGAACACAGTGTGCAAGCTATCGGGCATCCTGGGCATGGCCGGCCGCGGTGATATTCGCCGCCACGTCGATCTCGCGCTCTCGAGCTTCGGGCCAGGCCGGCTGATGTTCGGCTCCGACTGGCCGGTCTGCACGCTGACCGCCAGTTACGGCAGCGTGGTGGCAGTCGCAGCCGAGCTGACTGCCAGCCTGACCCAGCCCGAGGCGCAGGCGATCCTCGCGGACACGGCTAGCCGGGTTTACCGGATGGCGGCCACGGGTTAGCTGCGCCAGCGGGGTCCACCCGATAGCCACCACTGGTGACCGGCGCCACGAGCCGGGCAGTCGCAACTGGCCGGGTGAGCCGCGTCAGCGCAGCAGGCGCTTCAGCCGGGCAAGCGATTCGCGCAGGTTAGGCTGCGGCGTGGCCTGGGTCGCATCATCCACCGTGAGCCATCGCAACGGCGCGTCCGCGGACTCTGCCCGGGCGGCGTCGGGCGCCCCGGTCGACAGCACGAATCGCAGGTCCGCGTGCTCGTGCGCAGGCTCGCCACGTCCGGCGGGCACCGGGACGACGGCTAGGTGCAGCAGCGACTCATCAGGCCAGAGCGACAGGTCGGTCAGGCCGGTCTCTTCCGCGGCCTCGCGCAGCGCGACGCCGCGGGGGTCATCCTCGCCAGCATCCGCATGGCCGCCAACCTGGAACCAGCCCTGTAGCCGCTGATGCCAGCGCAACAGCACCAGGCCGCTCGCCGGCGCCACGATGAGCGCCGACGCAGTCAGGTGCAGCGGCGATGACCGCTGCCATGGAGCTGGCTCCGACCGCACCAGCGTCAGCATCCGCTGGTGGTCACGAGCCTCCAGCTCACCGTGCGGCCGGTAGCCATGAAGCAGTTCGAGGACGGACGTGGTCAAGCTTGCTCCCTGCGGTTCGATGGCCGGGCCCATCCGGCCGTCGCCAGCACCAAGAGCCCGGCCAGCACGTAGACCTGGCTGACGACCAGCCAGAACGGGCTCAGCTCCGGGCCAGCGGAGGGAACGCGCCTGGCCAGTCCGGTCCACCCGATGACGGCGAGCAGCGCGATCCCGGTTAGCCATAGCGCCGTTCTCGCCGGATACTCCCGGTGCCGACGCCAGATCGCCACCCCGCCTAGCAGCAGCGCTGGCAGCGCGATGACCCAGTGGTGCGTCCAGGAGATCGGCGAAGCGAGCAGCCCGGCCAGGGCGCACAAGCCGAATCCAGCCGCGTCGTTGCCGCGGCGGCCCGCCGCAGCCGCCGCGGCCAGGCCCGCCAGGCCCACCAGCGCGACAAGCGCCAGCCACGCAGCACCCGGCTGACCCTCGATGTCCCTGGGCCACGGCGCCGAGCAGGCTCTGGTTCAGGACATCCTGAACATGGCCGATCCGGTCCGGGCGCAGGAAGTTCAGGTCCCAGTAGAAGTAGCGCGAGTCACCGGGAATCACGGCGTAACCGATCCCGACTGTCCCGGCGAACGCCAGTCCGGCCAGCGCGGCAGCCCGGTACCGGCGGGTGAGAAGCAAGTAGACAGCGAAGATGGCAGGTGTCAGCTTGAGCCCGGCCGCGACACCGATAGCCACGCCTTTGCCGCGGGCCGCGTCCGGGAGGGCCAGGTCGGCCAGCACAACGGCCGCCAGCACAAGATCAACTTGCCCGAAACTGAGCACGCTGCGCACGGGCTCAAACCAGATGGCCAGCACGGCCGCCGCGACCGCGAGCCGGGCCGCATCGGTCGTGCATAGCCACCCGGACACCGGGCGAAGCCGTAGCGCCAGGTAGAACATGGCAGGCAGGGCCGCTACGCTCAGCGCGGTGAGCAGCGCCGCGGCGGCCTGCCAGGGCAATGGCGCGAACGCGGCAAATGCCACCGCCGCGAATGGCGGGTAGGTGAACGGCAGCAAGCCACGCCAGCGCACCTGGTAGAGCGAGCCCTCGTGCAGGACCGCGTCCGCGCCCATCCGGTACACGTGCAGGTCGACGAAACCGGCTCGGGCGGTAGCCGCTAGTGCGCAGCACGCGGCCGCCGACACCAGGTAGACCGCAATCAGTGCCCGCAGCCCAGCCCGGTCGGCTAGCCCGGCCAGCGTAGGTCTGTTGACCACCCGGCCAAGCGTAGTCGCGCTGACCGCTTCGGAGCCGGCGTTCGACGTCCGCCAGACAGCGCCGCTGGCCGGCCAGCCGGGGCTGCCTTTACCGGACCCCGTTCCCCGCTGGCAGGCATCGTTTCTTCAGCAGTTGCCTGGCCATCACAACCCGCTGGATCTGATCTGCGCGTCGGTTTCTGGGCGGCCTGGGCCGGGCGCGCGCTGTGCGCCACCCTCGCCTTGGCAGCAACCGGGACCGGGTCCGTGGGCCGTCCCCGGATTACTAATGCCCGCTGCTTACCGACCTTCGGCTCTGTCCGCGTCGGCCGGACGGTGGCAACCATGATGGTATGACGGCTACAGCGAACAGTTACGAGCTGCCGCTCAAGGTAGGCAAGGGTGCAGTCGAGATCGTGGATGTCCCCGAGTTCGGGTTCGTGGCGGTAGCCGGGACCGGTAAGCCGATTAGCCGGCATCCCGTCGAGCAGGCGGGAGGCTTCGCATGACCAGGATCACCGGTGAGATCGTCATCGACGCGCCAGCGGAGGTGGTCTTCGACTTCGTCGCCGACCAGCGGAACGAGCCGACCTACAACCCGCACATGGTGCGATCCGCGAAGGTCACGCCGGGGCCGGTCAGGGAGGGCACCCAGTTCCGCTCGGTGGTCAGGTCCGGTGGCAGGCTCGCCGAGATGGCCATCGAGTACACCTGCTTCCAGCGGCCAACCCGGCTCGCCTCGACCACGAGAATGGCTCAGGCCGAGTTCAGCGGGACGCTAACGTTCGAACCTGCTGACGCCGGCACGCGGCTGCGGTGGTCATGGGACGTCCGGTTCACCTGGCCGCTGCGGCTGCTGGCGCCGGTCCTCGCCCAGGTGGGCGGACGACAGGAACGGGCGACGTGGGCAGGGCTCAAGCGGTACCTGGAGTCCTCCCGGCAGGTGGCGGGCCCCGGCGCCGGGGACCAGGCCGGCCCGGTACCCGCTGCCGCTACGGACGGGCACGGCAGCCAGCCGCCGGGCCAGGGCCGGGCGGGCATGGCGCTGCTGGCCGCGAGCGTGGCCGGGGTGGCGCTCGCCCCGCTTGCATTGCGGCGAGTCGGCCGCGGCGGCAGCCTGCTGGTGGCAGCCGGCTGTGGGGCGCTATTCACCCGGGATGCCCAGATGACGCTTGCCGGCGCGCCCGCCCGGCTCCGCCCGCTGCCCCGGCTTCTGCTCCGCACCGAGGTGCCGGTGTCCGGCAGCGCCGCCGCGGCGGCACTGCTGGCCTGCTGGCAGCAGCGACCCGGCGTGGCCCGGGTGGCCGCGGCAGCCGCCGCGGCGACGTTCGCCGTCCACGCCGTTCGCGAGGCCATCTACCTCAGTCCGGGTCACGGCAGCGAGGAGCCGGCGGCCCAGTAGAGGTCGGCTGCACGGGACGGCTGCACGGCAGCGGGCGCTGGCCTGCCGCTCCGGGTTCGTGCGGCGTTCGCCAGCGCCCGCATGGAACTAATGCGGCGGAGAGTCCGTCAGGTCAGCCGGTGACCACCAGGTCATCGCGGACGTTCCTGACCCCGGTGCCCCTCCAGGCGGCGTCGATCACCGCGTCATGCTCGCCCCAGGTTTCGATGTGGCCGGTAACGATGATCGTGCCATCGCTCGCGCCTACCCGGACATCGGTGTCACCCGGCAGCAGCCCGTAACGGATCAGGGCTTCTTCGACCAGGTCGGTCACGTCGGCAGCCTCGATGTCACTGTAGATCTCGATGTCGTCGGCGATGCCGCGCACGCCGGTCAGCCCGCCGACGGCCTGCTCGGCCGCGTCCCGCTGGAACCTGTTCCCCACCATGCCGGTCAGCCAGACATTGCCTTCGCTGGCGCTGGCCTCCACGCTGCCCGGCGGCACGCTGGCGTTCACCGCCAGCGCGTTGTTGGCGTCGGTGGTCAGCAGCACGTCGTCCCGGTAGCTGGCGTACGGCACGTCCACCATCAGGTGGTTATGCACCCTGGTGACCCCTTGCACCCGCTTGGCCGCCGCGGCCGCCTGCAGGTACTGCGGGTAGGCGGGCACGGTGCCGTTCAGGGCCACATCCCCGCCCATGTTCTTCACGCTGATATCCGAGGCGTCGACCAGAGGATCAAACTCCAGCTCCTTCTGCACCGCCTCACGGATGTCCTTGGCTTTCTGAGCCGCTTGACGCGGGCTTTTCGCTGCCACGGCCAGGTCCCCCTCCCTGCTATCAGCCTGCTGTTCTCCTGTTCTCTTCGTGTCCTTCGGATGTACCCAGGGCGACCCGCCGCCAGTCGTCACAACCGCAGCCGTCCTGCGCCCTGACGCGGCGGTTCCGGCCGCCGGTCTCCGGGAGCGGGCCTACGTACCGGTCAGGCAGTTGGCCTGGACCTGGACTCGCGCCCTTGGTTTAGCCTTCAGCCGGCCGCGGAAACCGGCGCAGGCCCTGGCCCCCTCTCAGAAGCCGCGCGGACGGCGACGCGCCCGGGTGGCGGCGGGAGATCCGGACGCGCAGCGAGCCGGGCCGGATGGCGAACCGCAGCGGCCCGCTCAGATCGGCTGCTTCGCCGTCGATCCCGGCGTGTACCGTCGCCGGCGCGGCCACCTCCAGGTGCGCCGTGGTCCAGGCTCGCGCCGGAGGACGCGGCCGGTCGCCCGGTGCGTCAAGGACCATGACCCCCAGCTGGCCGGTGTCGAGCGCCGGGCGGGTGCCGCGAGCTACCGGCTGATCCAGCGCGTAGGGGTTGTTCGAGACGAGCAGCACAGCCGGCCCCCGGTGCTCGCGCCCGGCATCATCGGTGACAAGCACCGCGGCCTCCCGTGCGCCGGGGCCCAGTACGAGCTGAGCCGTTTCCAGCAGGGTGCGGACCTTGGCGTCGCGGTAGGACGGCCGCTGGACCGCGTCGCCGTAAACCCCGACCGAGACATTGTTGAGGAACAGCTGGCCGTTTACCTCCGCCACGTCGATCCGCCGCTCGACCCCGTCGCCGAACGCATCCAGCGCGCCAGGCAGGTCCTGCCGGTCCACCCCCACGTCGAGAGCGAAGTGGTTGCGCGTCCCGGCGGGAACGCATACGAACGGGAGGCCGTGCGCTGCTGCGACCGCGGCCACGACCGCCAGCGACCCATCGCCGCCGGCCATGCCGAGGGCATCCGCGCCGCGGGCTGCCGCTGCCTCAGCGAGTGCTGCCAGGCTCTGGCCGGGGCCGAGGACGACAACCTCGATACCCTGCTCGCGGGCCCGCTCAACGAGTCCGCAGCGCTCGGCCGCACCCCCGCCGGACCTGGGATTCACAAACAGCACCGGCTGTCGCAGCCGGCCGGCAGCGTGCCAGCCGCAACGCGACAGGTGTTGCCCGGTCCCTTCTCGCGGTGACGCGGGCTGCTCAGATGACCGGATCGGGCTGTCACCCCCTGCGTGCCAGAACCGCGAACGTTGCCGACGGGTAGATCATTTCATGCCAGCCGCGGGCCGGTGACCAGCGGCCTGCGCCAGGCAACGTGCCTCGCGCCGCCGAATCGCCGTCAGATCCGCCGCGGTGGCGTTTCAGGAACCCGCCCGCCCGGACGCCGGAGCCGCACCTGTGCGCGAAGACGAGCGCCAGCCCCCCCCCCGCTCCGTGCCTGCTTAGTCTGCTGGTCCGCCGGAGCCGTCAGCAGCTGGCTGGCCGGCAGAGCCGGGCGCCGGCCGCGCCGGCGGGAGCTGGCGTCCCAGGATGTGGCTGAGCGCGCTGGCGAGTTCTGCGCGCGGGTCGGGGGCCATGGTCGCGTGCCGCCAGCCGATGAACCGGTCGGGGCGCACCAGGACGGCGCCTTCGCTGGTGATCTCGCGGTGGCGCAGCCAGGTGGAGCGCGGGTCGAACAGGTCGCCGTCGAGGTGGCCGATGCGCACCGCGTCCAGCGGCAGACCGGTCTGTTCGGCCAGCTCGCGCGCGGCCTGGCACCAGGGCCAGCCGTCCTCTCCGGCGATCACTAGGAACCGCCCGGGTCCGACGAGGTCCTTGATGGGGCGGCGCACGCCGTCCTCGTCGTCGATCCAGGCGTGCGGCAGCGGGGCTCCTGGCCGGGTGCCGGGCTGGTACACCCGGATGTCGTCTGCGGATGCCGGGGCTGGGCTGCCGTCAGGCACGACCGCGGCGGAGGAGTAGCAGTAGCCGTACTCCACATTCAGCTCACTGAACTCCATCGACTGCGCGCGCATCGCGCGCAGCGCCGCCGACCGGTGAGCGGCGTCTTCTGGGCGGCCGCTCCACATCCGGCTCAGGGATGCCATGTTCTGCTCCGCGGTGTTGCCCGGCTCCAGGCCGAGCGCCGCGGCAACCTCGAAGTGGTTGAGCGCGTTCTCCAGGGAGCGCTGGGCGTTGCGCTCGTCGGCCGGGCGCCGCTCGTCCTGGTAGGTGTCGAGCAGGGCCGGCGAGGCGTGACCGCCCAGGACGAGCGCCAGCTTCCAGCACAGGTTCTGCGCATCGTGGATCGCGCTGGTCAGTCCCAGGCCGCCGGTGGGCGGGTGCCGGTGCGCTGCGTCGCCGAGGAGGAACACCCGGCCGGCCCGGAACGCCGATGCCATGACCGCATCGACCGACCACCGGGTGATCTTGCGGATCTTCATCGGGGCGTCCGGCAGGCCCAGCGCATGCCGGGCGTCGGCCTCGACCTGCTCGTCGGACTGGGCGCGCGGGTCATTGGCCGGGTAATTGAGGTGGATCACCCATTCCTCCGAGCGCGGTCCCCAGTTGTCCGGTCCCATCGGGACCAGCACGACCAGGGTTCCGGCCTGCGGTGAGAAGATCCACCGGATCAGCACGTCGGGGTCCGGCGCCCACGCAGCGAGGTCGGCCGAGACGTGCAGTGTCGCGGTCTGCGTCACCACGCCGAGGCCTTCATACGTGACGCCGGTCAGGCCGGCCACCGTCCGCCCGCCGTCCGCCCCGACCAGGTACCGGCTGGCCACGACGTAGCTGTTCCCGGAGCCGGTGTCCCGGATCGTCGCGCGGACGCCGTCGCTGTCCTGGTCAAGGCCGGTGAGCTCGTGGCCGAACCGGATCGCCCCGGGCGACAGTTCCTCGGCCCGGTGCTTGAGCAGCGGCTCGAGCCGGATCTGCGGCAGGTTCAGCTGCCGCCACGGGCTGGCCGCGCGCCAGTTCTCATCGGCGGTGCCGGCTCCCCAGCACTCCAGCCGCGCCAGACGCCGGCCGTAGCCGGGGTCTGGCCCGGTGAAGCCCGCGTAGTACGCGGTGGCTGCCATCTGCCCGGCGGGCGTGCTGCGCGCCTCGATCTCGGCCGCGACCCCGGCGTCCTCCAGCACCTCCATGGCCCGCTGGTTCAGCACGTGCGCCTTGGGCAGGTCGGAGGTCTGCGGCCGGGCGCTGACCAGCAGGTGCCGGACGCCGAGGCGTGCCAGCAGCATCGAGGCGGTGAGCCCGGCCCCGCCGCCGCCGGCGATCAGGACCGGTACGTCCACATCGGCCGTGGCCGGTGACTGCATGGCTTGCTCCTCTTTCCTCAGCGGGTCAGGGCAACGGCCAGGTAGCTAGCGGTGACAGCGACGGCGGCCAGCGCCGGTGCCGCCGCCGCGATGCTGTCCCTGGCCCTGCGGTGGGCGATCAGGGCGCCGGTCAGCAGGATCGCCATCCCGCATGCGGCTGCCACGCCGAGCGCGTGCGCCTGCAGGCCCGCCAGCACCCCGATGGCGGCGGCCAGCTCGGGCACGCTGATCAGCCGATACCGGTTCCACGAGATCCCGAAATGCGCCGCCGACTCCCGGACAGCGGGAGCGCCTGCGAGCTTTGCGGCCGCCGGGGCCATGCAGGCCAGGGCGAGGAGCAGGGACAGTGCTAGGAACATGGCGGACTCCAAGTCTCAGCGGCCGGGGAAACGGCCGGGTTTTGACGAGGCGCAGACGCGGCATCAGGGTGCTGCGCGCGGGCCTGCGGCCGGATCGGCCAGGGCACCTCCGGTAGCCTGCGGCCGGCGGCGACTGCAGCGATGACCCGGTCGGGCCGGACGAGGACGGACAGGCCGGGATCGGCGAGGAGCGCCCGCACCGGGCCGACCGGGTCGCCTGCTGGGAGGCAGACGTCGGTCCAGGGCGCCTTGCGGGGACCGCCGTCGGCTGCCTCACGGAGCGGTATGGGGTTGTCCCGCGGCACGGTTCCGGGGCGGATGCGCAGCAGCGCCAGTCCGTAACGCTCGCAGAAACCAGCCAGCGGCTGGTCAGGCTCGCGGGCGGTTAGGACGGCGGCCTGGCCTGCCAGCACGGTGTCCAGCCGGACCAGGCCAGGGCCATGCACGCGGACCAGCGGGTTAGGGATCAGGCTGCCCGCCCGGACCCCCCGGTTGC
Organism: uncultured Actinomycetota bacterium; assembly: GCA_963795265.1. Taxonomy (GTDB): domain Bacteria; phylum Actinomycetota; class Actinomycetes; order Streptosporangiales; family Streptosporangiaceae; genus JAJYUU01. The sequence goes on from CAWCHF010000011.1 coordinate 326,008, forward strand.
CTGGCCGGCCGGCGCGGTGCTGCAGCGCGCCGGCCTTCAGCCGCGGTGTGGCCGTTGACGCGATGGCCTCGCGCACGGGCGCGACGCGGACGGCGGCGGCGAGCGCGACCCGGCGGACGGCGGCGGCCCGGTCCTGGCCGCCGGTCATCGCCCAGCCGATCATGACGGCCTTCTTCACCATGGCCCGTGCGTGCGGCAGGCGCTCGGTCTGGTAGCTGTCCAGCAGGCCGGCCCCGGCCCGGCCGGTCAGCACGTGCTCGATCTTCCAGCTCAGGTTGTCGGCGTCCCGCAGCCCGGCGGCTAGGCCCTGGCCGATGAACGGCGGGGTCAGGTGCGCGGCATCGCCGAGGAGGAAGACCCGCCCGGACCGGAAGGCCGGGGCCAGCCGGGCGCGGAAGGTGTAGGTGGCGCTGCGGGTGATCTGCATCCCGGCCAGGTCATCGCGGTGCGTCCACGGGCGCAGCAGAGCGCCGAGGGCGTGCTCGGTGATCAGGTCGTCCTCATCCTCGCCGTCGCGCAGCTGGAACTCCCACCGGTACCGGTCGCCGGCGACCTGCATGAACGTGGCTGCCCTGGCGGGGTCGCAGATCTGCTCGACGCCGTCCCAGGCCTCCAGCCCGGCGGCGACCCGGATGTCGATGACGAGCCAGCGCTCGGTGAAGCCGAGGTCCTCCATCACCAGGCCCGCCAGGTCGCGGATCGTGCTCCCGGCGCCGTCGCAGCCCAGGACCAGGCAGCCGGCGAACTCTCGTTCCTGGCCGCCGGGACCGGTCCGGGCCGTGACGGTGACCGCGGGCGAGTCGGGTGAGCCTGGCGTGACGGCCGGACCGGCCGGGTCGTCGATCCCGATCACCTCAGCCGTCCGGTGCAGCGTGATCAGCGGGTGCGCGGCGACCCGGCCGAGCAGCAACTGCTCCAGGTCCGGCTGGTGGAACATGTTGGCCTGCGGGAAGCCGTGGACGCCGGTGGCCGCCCGGCCGAACTCGGCCATCACCTGATGCCGGGCATCGAGCAGCCGCAGGCCGCTGCACGGCCGGGAGCTGGCCAGGAAGTCGTCGGCGACGCCCGCCCGGTGCAGGATGCGGGCCGCCTCGTCGTCCAGGTGCACCGCGCGCGGCAGCGGATGCGGCGTGGCATGCCGTTCCAGCATGACGACGCCGATTCCCGCGTCGGCCAGCAGCAGCGCCGCCGTGGCGCCGACCGGCCCGGCGCCCACCACGATGACCGGCCGGGCCTGCCGGGTGTCCGGCCTGGCAGCGGGCGGTGCCCCGCTGGTCTCGCGGCTAGTGTTGCTGCTCATCGTGGCTGCTCCTTCCCGCCGGATGGCTCGCATCGCCGGCTCGCGGCCCGGACGGTGAGCGGCAGGCCGGCCAGGGCGGACTGGACCTGGCCGGGGTCGGCCCCGGTCACGGTCACCGTCAGGCCGCCGTCGCCAGGCGTCACGGTGATCTCGCCGGCGCTCATGCCCGCGCGGTCCAGGGCCTCGGCGGCGGCATGCCGGGCGGCGTCGGCGGCCAGCGCGGGCCTGAACTGCTTGCCGACGGCGGTGAGCGGGATGGCCGGGATGGCGTAGATCCGCTTGGGCCGGGCGGCTGGCTCGCCGATGGTGCACGCGGCCCACTCGAGCAGCCCGGCCTCGTCGAAGGCGCCGGGATCGGCGGGCACGACGTAGGCGACCGGGACCTCGCCGGCGTGGGCGTCGGGCTGTCCGACGGCTGCGGTCGCCGTCACGCCCGGGTGCGCGAGCAGCGCTTCCTCGATCACCCGGGGATCGATGTTGTGCCCGCCGCGGATGATCAGGTCCTTGGCCCGGCCGGTGAGGTACACGTAACCGTCGGCGTCGACGTGACCCAGGTCGCCGGTGTCCAGCCAGCCGCCGCGGACCGTGTCGCCCCGGCTGACCCTCGGGCCGCCGTCTCGCGGATCGGTGACGTAGCCGGCGAAGACGGCCGTCCCGCCGATCACCAGCGTCCCGGCCTCGCCGGGAGCGCAGTCCTGCCAGGACCCGTCGGCGCCGGTCCGGACCGCCTTGACCTGCTGGCCGGGCAGCGCCTGGCCGACTGAGCCGGGCCGGTCCGCGCCGGGCCGGTTCCAGGTGCTGGCGCAGGTTGCCTCGGTGAGCCCGTAGCCCTCCAGCAGGCGACGGCCGGCGTGCCGGGCGAAGCCCTCTCGTACCGCTGGCGGCAGCGGGGCCGCGCCGACGATCGGGACTGTCAGCGAGCTGATGTCCGCGTCCACCGGTACCTGGGTGAGCGCGCTGTAGACGGTGGGCACGGCGGACATGGCGGTGATCTGGTAGTGCTGGACGATCTTCCAGAACCGCGCGTAGAGGGCGGGGTCGCGGTACCCGGCCGGGCCTGGCCAGACCACGCGAGAACCGGTGAGCAGCGGCGCGATGCCGGTCACGATCAGCGCGTTCACGTGGAACAGCGGCAGGCCGGCCAGCACGCCGTCGCCGGGGGCCAGGCCGGACGACTCGGCGATCCCGCGGGCGCAGGCGACCTGGTTGGCGTGAGTGTGCGCGGCGATCTTCGGCATGCCGGTGGTCCCGCCGGTGTGCACGAACGCGGCCAGGTCGGCGGCGCCGGGCGGGCGGATACCGGCCAGGTGCCCGGTCGGCTGGCCGTCGGCCAGCTCGTCCAGGTACAGGGCGGGCAGGCCGGGCCCGGCGTCCAGGGCTGGCGGGGCGCCGGCGGCGCCGTCGGGCCGCAGGGCGATGACCGCCCGCATCCGGGCCTGGCGGGCGACCGCGGTCAGCCGCTGCCAGAGCGCGGGGTCTGCCTCGGGTCCGGCTGCGATCAGCACCGGTGAGCCGGTGCGCGCGATCAGCGCGGCGATCTGGTCGGCGCCGAGCGCCGGGCTGACCGGGGCGGCGATCCCGGCGGCCTGGGCGGCCAGAGTAGCGGCCAGCAGCCCGGAGCAGTTCGGCGCGCACAGCGTGACCGCGTCCTGGCGCTGAATGCCCAGGCGGGCCAGGCCGTTGGCGATCCGGGTCACCGTGCCGGCCAGCTCGGCGTAGGTGCAGGCCTGGCCGCGGGCATAGTCGGCCAGATCCGGGATCCACTGGGTGGCGACGGCGTCCGGCCAGGCGCGGGCGGCACTGGCCAGTAGCCCGTAGGTCGACTCCGGCATCGGCGCGGCGGACGCGGTCATGGCGTCTTCCCGGTGACGGTGCAGAGCTGGGTGCCGAGATCGAGCTCGCCGTCGGCGCTGGCGATGCTGGCCGTCACCAGGTCTCCGTCGCGCAGGTAGCGGGGGTTGCCCGCCTGCCGGCGGAAGAACATCTGCCACTTGACCGCCGGCGGCAGCAAGCCGGCCAGCTTCTCTGCGGCCTTCGGCGGCGCCTTCAGGGCGGTCCCGCCGGGGGTTCCGGTGAGCAGCAGGTCGCCGGGCGCCAGCGGCTGGAACTTCGACAGCGCGGTCAGCGCCCGCGCCGGGGTGACGATCATCTCGGTGGCCATCGCGTCCTGGCGGACCTCGCCGTTGACGCTGAGGGTGAGCCGCAGCGAGCCGATCCTGGCCAGGTCCGCGGCGCCGGCCAGGGCCAGCCACGGCCCGGCCGGGGTGAAGGTGGGATAGGACTTGGACTCGTAGAACTGGGTCTTGGTGAGCTGGATCTGCCGCGCGCTGACGTCGTTGGCGACCACGAGCCCGGCGACGTAGTGATGCAGTGTCTCCGGCGTCACCGTCGTGCCGACCGGCAGGTCCGCGCCGATGACCAGGCCCAGCTCGACCTCATAGTCGAGGAACCCGACCCCGGGCGGGCGGATGATGTCCCCGGCCGGGCCGGTCAGCGAATGCGAGGACTTCCGGAAGAACACCGGCGGGATCTTGTCTGGGTCGAAACCCGACTCGGCCGCATGGGACCGGTAGTTCACCGCCTGGGCGACGACCCGGGCCGGAGCAGTCACCGGGCTCAGCAGGTCCAGGGACCCGGTCGGCACCGCGGGCTCCGCCGCGTCCGCGGCCGCGGTGACGGCCGCGTCCAGCGCTGGCCAGGCCGGCCAGCAGCGCACCCGTGGTTGCCGCGTCCAGGCCGAGCCGGACCAGGCCCGCCGCGGTGACCAGCCACCAGCCGTCAGCGCTACGGGCCAGCCGGGTGCTCATGAGCTCATCGCCTTGACCAGGCCCCGCAGCGACGCGAGGTCGATGTCGTTGCCCTTGTCCCGCAGCGCCCTGATCGCGGCCAGGACGGTGCCGGGGTCGCGGGCGCCGGTGAACTCGGCCGTGGCCCGCGGGCCCCACTGGGCCAGGCCGCTGACCGACAGCGGCGCCCACCCGGCCGGTTCGGTGCAGTCGAAGACGTCACCGTCGGCGTAGTGCTCGAACATCAGCCTGTCCGGGTCGCGCCAGTAGTCGAAGATCTGGCTGCCCTGGATGTGCCGGCCGATCCCCCACGCGTGCCGGTAGCCGCGATCGCGCAGGTACTGGCCGCTGGCGGCGACCTCGTCGAGATCGGTGAGCTGGTAGGCGGAGTGCACGTAGCCGGTCTGCGGTGCCAGCAGCATCGCCAGGGTGTGATGGTCGGCCGGGACGCTGCCCTGGTCGCAGCGGATGAACGCCATGACCGGGCCGCGCTCACGCTGGCCGTCCAGATGCAGGAAGTCGCTCACGATCAGGCCCAGGGTGTCCAGGTACCAGTCCAGCGCCGCCCGGAACCGGGTGGTGCCGAGGACGACGTGGCCAAGCCGCTCGATCTCGGCGGGCCGGCGCTCTGGCCGCTGGGCGGCATTCACCCGAGCCGCGGAGGTGCCGAAGTTCAGCGGCAGCGGGGGGCGCTCGGGCAGGGCAGGCAGCTCCGGGACGCCGTAGCTGACCGTCACCGGGATGCCGCTCGGGTCGGTGAGCTGCACTGCGTACCCGCCGCGGCGCGGGGTGACCGTGCCGCCGGCCTTGGCCGCCAGCCGGTCCAGGTCCGCGCGCGCTGCCGCCTGGAAGGCCAGGCCGGCGAACCGCGACGTGCGCCCCCGGCGCACCACCAGGCACGGCGCGGCGGCCTGGCGGCCCCGGAGCACGAGCTCCTCAGGCCCCCGGTCAGCGGCGGTGAACCCGAAGTCGGTCGCGAAGCGCCCGGCCTTGCCGAGGTCCGGCTTCTCGAACTCCAGCCACGCCAGCCCGGCGACCTTCACCAGCGGGTCGCGCGAGCGACCCGGATGCTCGCCGCGCAGCGCCCCGGCCTGGCTGTGCAGCGCGCGATGCGGGTCCTGGCCCAGTCCGGGCCGGGCCGGGGACCCGGGCCGGTTGTCCTGCGTGACCATAGTCGGCCCCCTCAAGTTCCTACGTTCATGTATAGTGTAATCAGTATTGACTAAAGTATCAGTCATGAGAGTCGGATCGTCAAGAGGCTTCATGCCAGGCCAGCCCGCTAGGCTATGGTCGTCAGTTCTGTTACAAATCGTCAGAACTGACACATCGAAACCGCGCAGTATCGTCCTGGGCTGGCACGACATTGGCCCGGTGGCAGGTCAGGAACAGGAAGAGGCCAGTGATGGCGGAAGCGGCACAGCCCGAGGCGCCGCGGCCAACCCGGCTCGACCGGCGGAAGGCGCGTACCAGGCAGGCTCTGATCGATGCCGCCGTGCGGCTGATCGCCGAGGGGCGCGGAGACCGGGCCAGCATCCAGGAGATCACCGAGTCTGCCGACATCGGGTTCGGCTCGTTCTACAACCACTTCGACAGCAAGGACGAGCTGTTCGCCACCGCCTCCGCCGAGGTGCTCGAGTGCTGGGGCCAGATGATCGACCAGGCCTGCGCCGGCATCGCCGACCCGGCCGAGGTATTTGCCGTCTCGTACCGCATCTCCGGCAGGCTCGGCTGGACGCATCCCGCGATTGCCCGCTTCCTCACCGGCGCCGGGCTGGGTGTCCTGGACTCGCCCACCGGCCTGGCGCCCCGCGCGTTGCGCGACATCAGGGCAGGGCAGCAAGCCGGCCGGTTCACCGCCATCGACGCCGACGTCGCCCTCAGCGCGGTCGCCGGCGGCCTGCTCGGGCTGCTGCGGCTCTGCCAGGACCACCCCGAGCGGATGAACGAGGGGGTCGTCGACCAGCTCGCCGGGGCCATCCTGCGCCTGCTCGGTGTCCCCGCGGACGAGGCCGCCCGGCTCGCCGCGCTGCCGATCGCCGACGCCGGCAGCTGGTAGCCGGGCATCGGCCGACCCGCCTGCCCGCACGCGGCGGACCGGGTCACCCGCCCAGCGGGCTGGCAGAGCCGCCCGTGTCCGTCGCTCAGCGCCAGCGCAGGTCCCGCCGGGCGCCCCGTGACGAAGCCGGCAACCAAGCAAGTCGCTGCGGAATCTCGATGAGGACGTCGATGCCAGCGTCCTTCAGCGCGTCATGATGACTGCGCCGGCCAAGCCGGCCGGTTCCCGGCGACAGCCGGGACCGGGCGACCAGAGCCGCGAGCTCGGCCTGCAGGTTGCCCTGGCTGGCGTCTGCGCGTACCAGGTCGTCGGCCGGCGCTAGTAGCGGCGGGTCGGCGGACCGAGCACCGAGGGAGTGCCGCGAGCCCCGCGGTCCACTCGCGGCACTGCCCTGCGGCGCCTGGCTTACCGCCCGGCGGTGACCTTCTTGCGGTCCTCGTGCCCGGTGATGGCGATCGGGCGGGGCTTGGCCTGCTCGTGCACCGGGATCGACAGGGTCAGCACGCCGGCGTTGTAGTCGGCGGCGATGTTGTTGGCGTCCAGGGTGTCGCCGAGGAACACCTGCCGGGTGAACACCCCGGCGGGCCGCTCGGCGACGAGCATCTCGGCGCCGCCGGGCTGGTCGGGCTTGCGCTCGGCCCGGACGGTCAGCACGTTCTGCTCCACGGTCAGATCGATCGAGTCGGCGCTGACGCCGGGCAGGTCGAAGTGCACATAGAAGGTCTCACCGTCGCGGTAGGCGTCCATCGGCATCGCCGCAGGGCGGGCGGCCGTGCCGAGCAGCTGCTGGGTGAGCCGGTCGAGGTCGCGGAACGGGTCGGTGCGCACAAGCATGGGTGAAGCCTCCTCACCAGCGGTCATCTGTACTGGGCGCTGCGCCCGCACATGTATATAACATGCGAGCCGGTTATCTGACAATACTGGACTCAGATTTAGTGCTCGTGCATACTGAGGCAATCAGGAGGAGCGAGCGCAGGGAGGCCGGGATGATCGACCGTGAGCCGGACCCCTACCAGGTGCTGGGCATCGGCCCGGACGCCACTGGCGCGGACATCGCCCGGGCCTACCGGCGGCTCGCCCGCGCGGTGCACCCCGACTCCCGGCCGGGCGACCCGGCAGCCGCAGGGCAGTTCCGCGCCCTGACCGATGCCTACGGCCTGCTGTCCGACCCGGCCCGCCGCGCCTCCTGGGACCACCACCACCCCTCCGGGGCTGCCCGGCACCCGCACCGGCCAGCGCCAGCCCGGCCCGCCAGCCCGCCGTGGCCGTTCCGGCCAGCCGGGCAGCACCGACCGGGTGGCGGCACGGCAGGCAGCGCGACCCTGCGCGCCGGCCCGGTTCACATCCAGCCGCCCGCACCGCCCGGCCGCGCGGGGCCTCCGCGCCCCGGCGTCGACCCGGCACTGGTTCGCCTGTACTGGTGGCTGTTCGCCGACGGGCGGGAGTGGCCGTGGTGACCCCGCCGTGGGCCGATCCGGCCCACGGCGTGTACAGCATCTCCGTGGCCGCCGAGTTGACCGGCCTGCATCCCCAGACCCTGCGCATCTGGGAGCGCGAGGGCCTGCTCGAGCCGGCGCGCAGCGCCGGTGGCACCCGCCGCTACAGCCAGAACGACATCACCAGGCTGCTGGCAATCACCGCCCTCACCGGCGACGGCCTGAATCTTGCCGGCATCCGCCGCGTCCTGGCCCTCCAGGAAGAAACCCGCCGCCTGAACGCCGAAATCGCCCGGCTCAAGGCCACCCGCCGTACCAGCGGTTGATGTAAGCCAAGGCGCGGCCGGGTCTGGGCCGGTCGGCCTGGCGCAGTCTTCGGGGTCCAAGGCGCAGAGCAGGTCCAGGTCGACGCTGCCGTTGCGGTCCGGGGGCACCTGCAAGTCGACCGGCGCCCACGTCAGTCAGCAGCGTGCCGGTCGAGCCGATGCGGCTGTTCCCGCTGCCGCGGCCCGGCCGGCCACCTGGCATCGCTCTAACCACTACGAACACAACCCGAAGCTCGAGCTCGCTTTCCGCGGAGGACGGCGCAGGGCAGCGGCGCCACTCCCGACCCAGGCCGCTGACCAGCGGAAACGCCGACCGCCGCGCTACTTCAGCAGCTGGCGGGCCGTCACCATGCGCTGGATCTGGTTGGTGCCCTCGTAGATCTGGGTGATACCGGAGCCACGGGCAGTTCCCGCAGGTAGATGGCGGGCGGCGGGTGTTGAGTCAGCACGGATCCAGCACCCGGACTAGTCTCGGCGAATTAGTCAGCCGTGCAGGAATCGCACACTGCGGCGCCGTCGGTCTCGCGATGGGTGACGATCCCGCAACGGGCACAGTGGTCCAGGCCGTCCTTGACCGTCTTGTAGCGGGACTGCCGGAGCACGAAGGTCATGTAGGCGTGCACCGCGCGGCTGCCGGCCCCCCGCGGCAGAAGATAGTCAAGCGTGCCCAGCCCGGCGCTTGACGCGCTCGACTCATCCGGCATCGCCTACCGGGTCATCCGGCACGGCCCGATAGGCAGCCTCGCTGAAGGCGCGAAGGCGCGCGGTGTCGAGCCAGCCGACGTCGTGAAGGCGATGGTGGCTCGGCGCGGCGATGCCGATTACCTCTTCGTGCTGATGCCCAGCGACCGGTCGATTTCCTGGCCGAAACTGCGCGCCAGCCTCGGGGTCAACCGCCTGTCCATGCCCGAACGCGTCGCTAGCCAGGCACGTCACAGGGTATGAGCGCGGCACGATCACACCACTCGGTGCCACGACGGCATGGCCGGTAATCGCCGACGAGCGCGTGCTCGGCCGTGAGATAACTCTCGGCTCCGGCGAGCGTGGCGTCGCCGTGGCGGTGCTGGCCGACGATGTACGGCCGTGCTCAACGCCACGGTGGCCGACGTGACCGGGCCCGAAGACGTGAGCTGACACGCCTCAGGTCCGGCTACGGCCGAGCCGCCAGAAGCAGAGTCCGGCCAGGGCGAGCGAGAGGATCAGGAAAATCCCGGTCTCAAGCCACTGCAGCGGCCAGTAGCGGCTGCCCGGCTGGTAGGTGATGGCCTCCCGGATGCCCCGGCTGGCCATGCAGGCCCCTAGGTCTGGCGAGGCGCCCTTCCCGGCCGACGGCGACAGGCAAGGCGTGGGAATCGTGCCGACCGGCTGCCCGGCCGCGTTGATAGGCCCGCTGGCGAGAATCCAGGCTTCGGGCTGGCCGGGGACGGCGGAAGCTTTGAGCGTGCCGACGCTCATCGCGGCAGCCTCGAAAAACGTCGGACCGCTGACGACCGCCCGGTCGGGCGGGATCAGGTGCGGGCGTACCCACGACGGCACGGCGATCTGGACGGCCGCGAAGATGGCCAGCACGATGGCCATTGCAGGCAGCGTACGGCGGATGAGGATGCCTGCTGCGGTGCCGAGGGCGAAGCCGAACGCCGCGTAGCCAACCGGGGTGACGCCGCTGGTCGCGAAGAGGAACGGGCCGAGGCGGCTCTGGTCGAACACCGAGCCGAACGGATAGGGGCCGCCCAGTCCGATGGCCTTGCTGATGGGATCCGCCCACCAGGCCAGCATGAGGGCGAGAGCCTCGGCCACGGCAATGGCCACCAGGCCGCCCAGCGCGAGCTTGACCACGGCCCACCGGGCCCGGGTGATGCTCTGGGTCCATGCCAAGGCGAACGTCCGGGCCTCGAACTCGCGGGCGATCAGCGGGGCGCCCCAGAAGATGCCGATGATCGCGGGCGCGACAAGGATGACGCCGATACCTAGCACGTAGACCATCGGGTACGGGCTAGTGACGGTCAGCTGGTTAAGGAAAGCGTTAGCCGCGCCCGCGCAGCCGCCGCCGTGGCAGCCGGTGATCGTGCTGGCAGCGTACAAGCTGGCCATGTGCGGCCCGGTGACCGCCAGGACGACCGCGAACGCCAGCAGCGCCGCCAGGGCCACTCTTACCTGCACGCGGAACTGGAGCAACGTAAACCGGATCATGACATCACCTTAAGCTGCGGCCGGCAGGCGTGCCCCCGAGCGGCCGGGCGGCTCATGTAGGCGATGACCAGGTCATCGAGCGTGACTGGCCGGACCGTCCAGGCTGGGTCGAGAACCGGCTCACTGCTGCGGATCAGGAAGGTGCTCTGCTTGTCTGTATGGCTTTCCTCGATGACCTCCTGACTTGCCGGCAGGCTGCTCGCATCCCGGCGCGCCCCGGAAAGCCGGTAATGCGATGAGAGCAGCTCGCTGACCTCTCCGGCAACCTGCACCATGGAGGCGATGAGCACCACCAAGTAGTCGCAGACCCGCTCCAAGTCAGCGATCAGGTGGGACGAGAGCACGACGCTGATCCCGTGCGTTGCAACAATCTCCATGAGGCTGGCCAGGAACTCGCGCCGCGCGAGCGGGTCGAGACTCGCGACCGGCTCATCGAGGATGAGGCACTCGGGACTCTTCGCGATCGCCAAGGTCAGGGCGAGCTGAGCACGCTGACCGCCGGACAACGTCCCGGCTCGCTGGCGCGGATCAAGACCAAGCCGCCTGATCCTGCTGTCGGCCAGCTCGAAGTCCCAGCGCGGGTTCAGCCACGCGCCCATCCGCAGATGCTGCGCAACAGAAAGCCGCGCATACACGGGCGTGTCTTGGGCGACGAAACCAACCCGGCCGAGCTGCGCCGGGCCAGCGGCCGGACTCGCGCCCAGAACCCTGAGCGAGCCCGATGTCGGCGCGAGGAGCCCTACAGCCAGATGCAACAGCGTGGTCTTACCCGCGCCGTTGGGTCCGACAAGACCGACAACCCTTCCTGCCGGGATGGCAAGAGTGCAATCACGCAGTGCCCAGCGGCGGCCGTACTGCTTTCCGAGGCCACTGGCATCCATGACGAAGCTCATGCCACACCTTCCGCGAAACAACTGCGGAACGCTGTCCGGTAGATTGCCTCGATGTCGTCGGGGCCAAGGCCTGCCGCGCGCGCCAAGCTCAGCCAGTCGGTCATCGAACCCAGAAACCGGGTCTGGACGGCAGGGTCGGTGCGCGGCAATGACCGGATGATGAATGTCCCCTGACCCGGCCGGGCTCGCACCAGGCCCTCGCGCTCGAGATCCCGGTACGCCTTCAGCACCGTGTTCGGGTTGATCGCGAGCTGGGCGACAACCTGCTGAGCCGTCGGCAGCTGGTCGCCCGGCTCGAGCAAGCCAAGCTGCAGGGCCTGATGAACCTGCTGGACCAGCTGCAGATAGGTGGCGACACCGGAGGCGGTGTCAAGCTGGAACTCGATCATAACGCCCTTCCACTAATCAGTTAGTGAAGGAACACTACAGCCCGCCGCAGTCATCGGCAAGCCGGGGGTTGTGAGCGAGAGTTGTGCCCGAGGGTGGTGTCCGGGGGCTGTGTCCGCCCCAGGTGGCCGGTGCCGGGGGAGGCGCAGGCTCGACTGCTATCGGTAAACCACGCTTGAGCAGGTACCTCGCCCCTGCCTCGAAGCCCTCGGGAGCTGGGCAACTGGAAGCCGGAAGCGTCGGCGAGCCGGTTGGTCGTGTTGAACGCGGCGCAGACCGGCAGCGCGTCCTCGACCTGCCTGCTTGAGACGCCTGGGGTACCCGCCCCGTCAGCAGCCCCTGGGGTCAGCACGGATCCAGCACCGCGCAGGGAAACGACGGGATCCAACCGGGAACAACGGGCGTAGCGCCGCGCCATCCGGCCCGCGACGACCCGCCCGCAGACCGGCCCGACGCCGTCTAGGCACCACCCCCGAAGATGGCAGCTGACCAGCGAAAACGTTAGCCGTCCGGCTATTTCAGCAACTGCCTGGCCATCACTACCCGCTGGATCTGGTTGGTGCCTTCGTAAATCTCGGTATCGTGGAGCGTAGGGCAGTTTTCGCAGGTAGATGGCCTGAACGGTAGCCCAGGGTCAGCACGGATTCAGCACCGGTTTGTCTGGTCTACGGCAGCGCCGGCCCCACCCTCCTCGATCAGTCTGGCGTGCTCCCGGCTGAGTCCCGATCGGCGGCAGGCCATCGGCCGGCTCATACGCTCCGAGGGACACGTGGGTCGTCGTGATCTCCGACCGCAAGCTCGCCGGCGCGACCGCGTTGCGCCGCGCGATTAGGCCGCCGGGCTGACAGGGATCTGGCAGCGCAGACCCCCGTCATGCCAGTCCGCACATCATCGACGCCAGCTCAGCGTGTGAGCTGCAGCTCGCGTTCAGCGTGCATCTCCTCGGAGTGCCCAGGCTCCTCGGTGGTCGCGTGCACCCTGGCGGCTGCCGACGCCTGCTGGTCGCCAGGCGCCCTGTCGGGCCGCTTCAGCACGAGCCACAGCGGGATGCCGGCAGTGGCGAGGAAGAACACCGCCATCAGCGGGACGTTGAGCCAGAACCAGCTGGCCATTTCGTTCTCCATTCTGCGAGGCCGCGACTGGCAGTGTTTCTGCTCAGGAAGCCGCGGCCGAGTTCGCTTACGACGCTAGGGAGGAATCGCGGCGGAGAAATCGGGGCAGGGTACGGAGATTTCGCAGGCGCGGTAGGGAGCTGCCGAAGGCCCTATCCGTGGAACTACTGAGGTAGCGACATCGCGCGGCGCCGCTGTCACAGCTGGCGCGGTGGCCCGCGTCACCAGTTCCAGCAGAGCCTCCGCTAGCCGACTGCTGTGGTGAAATGTAACTGTGGCTGCCAACGGCAGCGGAATCGTGCGCCAGGCAGAATGGCGCCGGGTGCTCGATTTTGCGCTGAGTGCCCGGACCTTTCCGGCCGTGCTTGCGCTTCAGGGCGAAGCCGGCGCCGGCAAGTCGACGCTGTGGCGTAGCGGCGTCGGGGCTGCGCAGGAAGCTGGCCACCGGGTACTGCGGACCGAGCCTTCGGCGGGCGAGACCGACATGTCCTTCGCCGGGTTGTCGGATTTGCTGGCGGGCGTATTGCCCGAGGTGGCCGCCGAGATCCCGGCGCTGCAGCTAGACGCGCTGGAGGTGGCGCTGCTGTTGCGAGCCCCTGGGTCGCAGCCGCCCACCGGGCATGCCATCGGGCTGGCTGTGCTGGCCGCCCTGCGTGCCTGTGCGTCCCGAGGGCCGCTGCTCGTCGCGGTTGATGACGTGCAGTGGCTGGACGACGCCAGCATCGAAGCACTGGCATTCGCGTTCCGGAGGATCACCGACGGAGCGCTGACGCTGCTGCTGGCGGCCCGCACGGCAATATCGGCCGATCCGGTCACAGCCGGCGAACCGCCGCCTCCGGGCACCTGGCGGACCCTGCTCACGGCTTTGCCTGCGGCGGAGGTCATCGACCTCGCCCCGCTCGACATGTGGCAGATCCAGAATCTGCTGCCCGGCTTCGTCACGACCGCTCAGGCAAGCCTCGTGGCGCGGCAATCCCGAGGCAATCCGTTCTGGGCCAAGGAGATCGCCAAGGAGATCCTGGCCAGGACGGAGACTGGGGCGACGACGGTGCCACCGCTGGCGCTCAGCCTTGCCGGGCGGCTGTCCCGCTCGCTCAGCCCCGCGGCCGCGGAGGCGCTCGCCGTAGTGGCAGCGGGCGGGCCGGATCAGGCTGTCGGAGGCACTGGATCTGCTCAGCCACCTTGACAATCCTGCCGCCGCCGTGGATGACGCCGTCCTGGCCGGCGTGCTGATCGAGAGCGCGGACCGAATCGTGGTGTCCCATCCGCTGATCGCGGCGTCCGCAGTGCACGCGCTGCCGCCGGGCCGACGGAGACGGCTGTATCGCCAGCTTGCCGACGCGTTCGCCGACCCAGAGCGCCGGGCGCACTTCGCCGCGCTGGCCGCCAGCGCCGGCCCGGATCCGGCCGTCGCAGACACGCTGGACGCAGCCGCGGACGCTGCACACGCCCGGGCGGGCAATACGGCCGCTGCGCAGTTTGCGTCGCAGGCCGTCACCCTTACGCCCGCAGCCGACGGCCCCGCGCTGGTGCGCCGCCGGATCCGCGCGGGCAGACTGCTGTTCCTGGCCGGCGAGGTCGGTGCGTCGCTCGAGCAGCTCGAGGCGCTCGACATCGACGGGCTCAGCACGCCGGACCTGGAGCGCGCTCTGCCAATGCTGCTAGACATGTCCGACCTCGTTCATGGCTCAGCCGCTGCGACGGCGACCGTGGGGCGTGCCGTCGAGAACGCCGGTGATGATCCACGCCGACGTGCACTCGTGCTCGCGCTGGCATCGGACTATTCCTACGGCATTCACGGCGGTCGGCGGGCAGCTGCGATCGAGGCGATCAGCTGCGCGGAGAAGGCTGGCCAGGCCGCCGTGCCTGCGTTGCACCGCGCGCTGATCAACCTGGCGGTGGCTAAGGTGCACGCGGCCGAAGGCTTAGATACGACTATCGTCGAGCGTGCTGCCAGCCTGGAGGCCGACCTTCCCGCAGTCCAGCTGCACGACACGGCGGACCTGCACCGCGGCCTCTGGTCAACGTTCGTCGAGGACCTGACCACCGCCCGGGCGGCGCTCGGGCGATGCATTGATCGGGCGAGGGCCGCTGGCGACGACTTCCCGCTTTCGATCTTCCTCTCCTATCTGGCGACGGTCGAGGAACTGGCCGGCGATTTCGGGGCCGCGGCGACAGTGCTGGAAGCCGAGCACGCGGTGGCACAGTGGCATGACTGGCCGCTCTCGGCGTGGCACCTGAAGCCGCGATGCGAGCTGCTGATCGGTACGGGCAGGCTCGACGAGGCGGTACGTCAGGCCGACGTACACCTGCCGGAAGGTGCGCCCAAGGCAACGGCCCGCTTTACCGGGGCGTGCGTGCGCGGCAAGGTCAGCGCGTGGCGTGGCGACGCTGAGGCCGCCGTGCACCACCTCGAGCGGGCGGTCGAGCATGCGGACCACATGGAATGGCGCGATCCCGGCCTGCGCGACCGCATCGACCCAGTGCTGGCCGAGGCATACGTCGCGGTCGGCCGGCTCGATGATGCCAGGCAGATCGCGGCCTGGCTACGTGAGCTTGGAATGCAGCTAAGCCGTCCGGCCCTGCTGGGCGACGCAGACCGGATCGACGCGCTGGTGCTCGCTCAACAAGGTGATTTCGATGCCGCTGCGGAGTCGGCCCGCGCCGCCGTCGGCGCACATGATGCCTCTCCGCTTCGCGCCGAGCTAGCCCGCAGCCTGCTCATACTCGGCCGGATCGAACGGCGCCGCAAGGCCAGGAAAGAAGCCCGCAGCGTGCTGCTTCGCGCGCTCCAGCTGGCATCGGAATGCGGCCACCGGCCGCTCACCGCCCAGATCGAGCACGAGCTCCCCCGGGTAGCGGCAGCTCGGTCCGGGACCGAGCTCACCGCCACGGAGCAGCGAGTCGCGGACCTCATCTGCGGCGGCGCCACGAACCGGGAGGTCGCGATGGCGCTATTCGTGAGCGTGCGCACGGTCGAGACACATGTCGCCTCGATCTACCGCAAGCTCGGCGTCCGCACCCGGACGGAGCTAGTCCGTCACCTTTCCGGCGCCTGACATCCGATAACGGACTCCGGCTCCGTAGTTCTACTGATACCCGAGGGCACCCT
Organism: uncultured Actinomycetota bacterium; assembly: GCA_963795265.1. Lineage (GTDB taxonomy): Bacteria > Actinomycetota > Actinomycetes > Streptosporangiales > Streptosporangiaceae > JAJYUU01. Next base: position 341,606 of record CAWCHF010000011.1, read on the forward strand.
GCAGGTCAGGCATCACAGAACTCCGTGCGCTCAGCGGATTCGCGCAGACCTAGTCGTCCGTAGCGTCGACAACGCGATCTACCGCACTGATAAGGGGAACGGAGTAATGAACACGTCAGCCACGAAGGAACCTACTCGCTCAATTCGACGCACCGCGGTGCCGGCAACCACCACGGTGGCCGGGTACCTCCTCAGCCGTCTCGCCAAGGCCGGCGTGGTATCGGTGTTCGGTGTGCCCGGCGACTACAACCTCGGCCTGATCGATGCCGTCACAGGCCGGCCGGGCATGTCCTGGATCGGCACGGCATCCGAGCTAGGCGCCGGATATGCCGCTGACAGCTACGCCCGCCTGCGCGGTCTCGGCGCACTGATCACCACGTTCGGCGTCGGCGAGTTGTCCGCGCTGAACGCGGTCGCAGGTGCCTACGCGGAGTCTGTGCCGGTGGTCCACATCGTCGGCACCCCCGCGCTCGCGGCGCGCCGCGATGGCACGCCACTGCACCACAATCTGCCGGGCGCCGGCTACGAGCGGTTCGTCACGATGGCAGCCGGGGTCACCGCAGCACACGCCGACCTGCGGCCAGACAACGCCGGCACGGAGATCGACCGGGTCATCGCGACCGCGCTGCGCGAGTCCCGGCCGGTCTACCTGGCGATCCCGGCTGACGTCGCCGACGCGCCCGTACCCGCACCGGATGGGCCGCTGCGGCCTGCCCGGTTCGGTGCGGCGCCGACCGCGGAAACCCTGCGTGCATTCACCAGTCACGCCACCAGGCTGCTCGACACCGCGCGCACGGCTGCCGTACTGGTCGGGCACCTGCCCGCCCGGTACCAACTGTGTGCGGAGGCTACCGCCCTTGCCAGTGCCGCCGACCTGCCAATCGCCGTGCTGTCGATGGCCAAAGGTGACATCAGCGAGTCAGACCCGCGATTTGCCGGGCTCTACGCCGGCGCGGCGTCAGCCAAAGCGACCCGGCTGGTAGTCGAGGACTCCGACGTGCTGATCACCGTCGGCGTCACCCTTGCCGACACCGTCACCGGCGGTGGTACCCACCAGCTGCCTGTTGCGGGCCGGATCGACCTGTCCGCCGACCACACCAGCGTGGGCGCCGTAAGTTATCCGGGCCTCGATCTGCGCACCGCGCTGGCCGCGCTTAAACGCGTCGTCGGCGCGAGCCACGTGCACTCCCGCCCGGACTTCTCGGGCATCCAGGCCGCTACGGCCGATGCCGAGGTCGTTGCACAGGCGCCCGCCGACGGACAGCTTACCCAGCAGCAACTGTGGGCTAGCTTGCAGGAGTTCGTGCAGCCCAGTGACCTGATCATCGCCGACCAGGGCACCGCGTTCTACGGCGCCGCGAGCCTGACGCTGCCCTCCGGGTCCCGGCTGATCGGGCAGCCGCCGTGGGCCTCGATCGGCTGGGCGCTGCCGGCCACGCTCGGCGCCTCGCTCGGCGCACCAGACCAGCGGGTGATCCTGATCGCCGGTGACGGGGCCATGCAGCAGACCGCGCCTGAGCTCGGTACGCTGCTCGCCCAGGGCCTGGCACCGGTCATCATCGTGCTCAACAACCACGGCTACACCACCGAGCGCGCCATCGGCCGTCCCGAGGCCGGATTCCACCAGATCCCGGGGTGGAACTGGACCGCGCTGCCCGCGACGGTCGGTCCGGCCTCGTCCGCGGTCGCGCTGCACGCGGGGACGTCGCACGAGCTGGCCCGGGCTCTTTGCGCAGCGAACTACCACGCCGCCGCGGGTCGGCCGGTGCTGATCGAGGCCACCCTCGGCGCTGACGACGTCCCGCCGCTGCTCCGCGACCTCACCCAGGTCCTGGCCGCCCGCCGCGATTCGATCGACGACTGACAACGCGAGTCGGCGCGCCCGGAGGGTGTGCCAGCTCCAGCCCGTTCCCTTCAGTAGACCCGTTCTTTCCAGCAGAGAGGTAAGTCCATGCCTACCGCCACGGGAACCCGCGGCGACGTCGCTCAGCACAAGTCAGTGACCCGCCGGATCGGCGCCATCGGCCTCCGCACCGTCCGCGTCAGCCCGCCGCCACTGCGGACTGCCAGCGGCCACGACCTAGACGAGCGCCGCGCGAGCTGGCTGGAGCTCTTCTTCGACCTGGTGCTGCCGTCACGCAAGCTGTCCCGGTGCTCTCGCGCAGCCCGCGTCGCCACGGCAATTGCAGCGCTGGGCCTGGTGTTCATGGGCGCGATCGTGCTGCCGGTCTACCTGGTACCCGCGCTGACGGTGGTGCTCGCGGCCGGGTTGGCGGCCGAGTTTCATCCGGGCTGCGCCGCTGCCATACGTACCGCGCTCAGCAGGTGGTACGCGCCCGCTCGGCACCAAAGCGGGTGAACTTAATGACTGGAGGCATGCTCGGGCCCGCTGACGTCGGCTCGGACTCGCTCATCCACACGCCCGATCAGCGGGTCCGGGTGTTCGTCAGTTCGACGCTGGAGGAACTGGCCGCCGAGCGTCAAGCCGTGCGGGATGCCGTGACGCGGCTCCGGCTGGTGCCAGTGATGTTCGAACTGGGCGCCCGGCCGCACCCGCCGCGCGAGCTTTACCGCGCGTACCTGACTCAGAGCCAGATCTTCATCGGGATCTACTGGCAGGGATACGGCTGGGTGCCGCAAGGGCAGGACATCTCCGGGATCGAGGACGAGTACCGCCTCTCGGCCGGGATGCCCAGGCTCATATACGTCAAGTCGCCAGGGCCCGACCGCGAACCCCGTCTTGCGGAGATGCTCACTCAGATCGAAGCGGAGGGCAGCGTTTCCTACCAGCGCTTCTCTGACCCCGCTCAGCTGCAACGCCAGGTAGAGGACGACCTCGCTACGCTGCTGAGCGAGCGGTTCGAGATGACTCGCGAGCCTGACGCCACGCGCGATCGAGCGTCAGCCGGCCGGCTTCCGGCGCCTGCGACGCCGCTGGTCGATCGGGAGTGGGAGGGCGCCCAAGTCGAGGAGTTGGTGACAGGGCAAGGCGCGCGACTGATCACTTTCACCGGCCCCGGCGGCGTCGGCAAGACCCGGCTCGCGGTGGAAGCCGCATCCAGGCTCGGGCCGCGGTTTTCGGACGGGGTCCGCTTTGTCGATCTGGCTGCTGTCTCGGTCGCCGACCTGGTGCCGGCTGCGATCGCATCTCAGCTCGGGCTGAACAGCTCAGGCGACAGGCTTGCTACCGACATCGTGTCGTACTTGCGCTCGAAGCGGCTGCTGCTGCTCCTGGACAATTTCGAGCAGGTAGCGGAGGCTGGTCCACTCGTCGCCCAGCTCCTGGCTGCGGCACCCGGCCTGGTGGTGCTGGTCACGAGCCGGACGGTGCTCCAGCTGACCGGTGAGTACGAGGTCCAGGTTCCGCCGCTCTCGGTCCCGCCGGCCGAGGGCACCCTCGATGTCCCGGATCTGCAGCGGTACTCCTCGGTCCGGCTGTTCCTGGCTCGCACCCGCGCCGCGGCGCCCGGCTTCGAGTTGACGACCAGCAACGCCCGCGCGGTCGCCGGGATCTGCCGCGCCCTGGACGGCCTCCCGCTGGCCATCGAGCTAGCTGCCCCGTGGATCAGGCTCCTCCCCGCCCAGGCGCTGCTGGCCCGGCTCGACGACGGGATGAGCGTGCTGGCCACCGGACCGCGTGACCTGCCCGAGCGGCAGCGGACGCTCAGGAACACCCTGGACTGGAGCTTCAGCCTGCTGTCCGCCGCCGAGAAGGCGCTGTTCGCGCGGCTGGGCGTCTTCGCCGGGACCTTCGGCTTGCCGGCCGCCACGGCTATCTGCGGCGACCGGTCGGTGGCTGGGACTCAGGAAGCTCCGGCTCAGGTGATGGCCACGCTGAGCTCGCTGGTGGCCAGCAGCCTGGTCCGGCCGGAACCGCGCGACGACGAGCCACGGTTCAGGCTGCTGGAAACCGTCAGGGAATACGCGCTGGACCGCTTGCATGACAGCGGCGACTGGGACGGCGTGCACGACCGGCACGCGGCCTATTTCCTGGCCCTGGCCAGGCCCGGCGAGGCCGAGCTTCACGGAAGCGGGCAGCTGGCCTGGCTGAACCGGCTAGAGATACGGCACGACAACATCAGCACGGCGCTGTCGTGGCTGCTCGCGCGAGGGCGGCCCGGACAAGCGCTCGACCTAATCTGGGCGACATGGAGATTCTGGTGGCTGCACGGCCATGCAGAAGAACTGGTGCGGCACGCCGACAAGATCTTGTCGGCTAGCGATGTCCTGCCCTCCCACCAGCGGGCCCTGGCGCTCAGCGGCGCCGGCTTCGCGCATTTCGCCGGCGGTGACCAGGCCCGCGCCCGGCGGCTACTCAAGCAGAGCCTGCCGCTGTACCGCGAGGCTGGGGACCGCCTTGGCCTAGGCCTGACCGCGCCCGTCCTCGGCAGACTGCTGGCCGCTCAGCAGCAGGTCGCGATCGCCGTCGACCTGCTCGAACAGACGATCAGCGAGCTGCGCAAGATGGCTGGCCAGCAACTGACCGAGCTAGAGCGCCTGCACTACCTGCTCGATGTCGCGCTCGCGGCCAACTTCCTCGGCCAGATCCGGCTCGAGCAGGGAGATCATCGCCAAGCCGCGGACCTCTTCATCGATGGTCTGAGCGCGGCGCACAGCGCCGCCGATCGGTTCACGATCCTTGTGTCGCTCTACGACCTGGCCCTCAGCCGCCAGGCCGCTGGCGACTTGACCGACGCTGAGGACCTGGTGCGCCAGGGACTGTCGCTGGCGGCCGAAGCGGGAGACGAGCCAAGCCTGGCCTACTACCTCGAGGCGCTAGCCGACCTTGGCGCGCGGCAAGACCACCCGGAGCGCGCCGTCGCCCTAATGGCTGCCGCCGGCGCGCTGCTTGAAGCGAAGGGCAGCGGCTGGCTGCACGCCTACGTGCCTCGCGCCCCGCACGGCGAACATGTTCTGGCCGCGCTGCGCGCCCGCATAGGCGACACCCAATTCGGGCGCGCCTGGGCATACGGCCGCTCTCTCACAGCTGCGAGCGCTCTGGAGTATGTCCGGGGAGAACCCGCTAGCCACGCAATCCTGCCCTCCCTGGCCTCGCGCTAAGGGGCTGGCCTCGGAGTGCCGTGCTATTCCCCTGTCGGCGACCTCCAGCGGCCAGCAGGAACTCAGCACGCGGTCCCGAAACGACAGGAGCCAACCAGGAACAACGGGCATGGCGCCGGGCTGCCGAAGCCGCGCAGGCCCCCTCCGAGCGCCGCCTGCATAACCGCACGGCGCTCCGGGAGATGGCAGCTGACCATGGCCAGGCCGAGTCCGGTGGCAACCTCGGCCACCAGAGGGTAGGGGCCGATCCGGGCGCGGCAGGAGGGGCAGCGCCCGATCACGGGCAGCAGCGACCGCCATGGCCATCGGCCGGGCAGGATGTCGCGGGCGCCGGCCGGGCAGGCCCGGCGGTGCGGCTAGCCGGGCTCGGTGCTGCGGGCGAACACGGCCCGCGGATACGCGCCAGCGGCGATCAGGCCCGCGGCGGCCCCGGCGAGAATCCACGGCAGCGTCATGGCATGGCCCGGCACGCGCGCCGCTAGCTCAACTGGCAGAGCAGCAGACTCTTAATCCGCTGGTGCGCCGCCGCGGGTCAAGCGATCGAAGTGCGCGTCAGGCATCGGTGCCGTGTGGTGTGCCTGGCAGTGGCGTACGGGCTTCGACGACCAGCTGGCCCGCGGCCGTAGTTCGTTCCCATGTTCCGGGTGCCCCGCTGAGTGTCCAGCCTCAAGACATTGAGGACAGGGTCTCGCAAGACATAGAGGACAGCCGGGCCGGCGCGGCTACGGGGCTGGCTGGCGGGCCGCGAACACGCTCCGGGGATGTCCAAAGCCCGGCTCGTCATCACCGCTGTCACTACTGAGAAGCGCCCGGTCGCGGAGGTTGCCCGGTCTTACGGGGTCGCCCGGTCATGGATCTACACGCTGCTGGCCCGCTACCAGGCCGAGGGCGAGGCCGCGTTCGAGCCGCGGTCCCGGCGGCCGCAAAGGTCGCCACGGGCGATCAGCCCGGATGTGGCCGACCTGATCATCCGGCTGCGCAAGGAACTCAGCGAGCAGGGCCTGGATGCCGGGCCAGACACGATCTGCTGGCACCTGGCCCGGCACCACCAGGCCCGGGTATCGCCGGCGACCATCAGCCGGTACCTGGCCCGGGCCGGCCTGGTCACCCCCGAGCCGCGCAAGCGCCCGAAGTCCTCCTACATCCGCTTCCAGGCCGACCAGCCAAACGAGTGCTGGCAGGCAGACTTCACCCACTACCCCCTCGCGGACGGAACCGGTACCGAGATCCTGACCTGGCTCGATGACCACTCCCGGCTCGCGCTGACCGTGACCGCCCACCACCGCGTCACCGGCCCGATCGTCTTGACTGCCTTCCGGGCCGCCGTGGCCGCCCACGGCGCGCCCGCCTCGACCCTGACCGACAACGGCATGGTCTTCACCACGAGACTCTCCGGCGGCAAGGGCGGCCGCAACGCCCTCGAGCACGAGCTGCGCCGCCTTGGCATACGACAGAAGAACGGCAAGCCGAACCACCCCCAGACCCAGGGCAAGGTCGAGAGATTCCAGCAGACACTCAAGAAATGGCTCACCGCCCAGCAGCCCCAGCCCGCCAGCCTCGCCCAGCTCCAGGCACTGCTCGATGAGTTCACCGCGTACTACGACACCCAGCGGCCGCACAAGTCACTGCCCGGCCGGGCCACCCCCGCCACCGCCTATGCCGCCCGGCCCAAGGCCGGCCCCGGCGACCGCGCCGCCGATACCCACGACCGCGTCCGCACCGACAGGATCTGGTCCGTCGGCACCGTCACCCTGCGCCACGCCGGAAAGCTCCACCACATCGGCGCCGGCCGCAAGCCACGCCGGAACCGAGGTCCTCATCCTCACCCAGGACCTGCACATCCGCGTCATCGCCAAGGCAACCGGCGAACTCCTCCGCGAGCTCACCCTCGACCCCAGCCGGGACTACCAGCCGCCCGGAAACAAAACCCGCCGTCCCAGACAAGAAGAAACACCCTGACCAGCGTGGGTTCAGGGTGTCCTCGATGTCTCGAGAGATCACAGGGTGCCCCGCTGAGGATTCGAACCTGCGCACTGGTCCCGGTCGCGTCCCTGCAGGCTGAGGCTCCTGTGGCTCAGGGAGCTGTCCAGGCCGTTCACCAGAGCCCCCTCCGGTGTCTCCATACGGCGGATCTAGCGACACCACTTCGGGTTCCGCCGCCCAGGTGAACGCAGTGCCGTCGTGCACAGGTTGCGGCAACGACAACCACGGACGCGGCCACCGCGCCGAGATATGCACACCATGATCGCCCAGGGGTCAGCACGGATCCAGCACCGCGTTGGGAAACGACGGGAACTAACCGGGAACAACGGGCAAAGCGACGAGCCGTCCTTCCCCGATGACCGGCCTGGAAACCCGCCCGTATGGGCGAGGCGCCACTCCAGACCCAGGCCTCTGACCAGCGGAAACGCCGACCGCCGCGCTACTTCAGCAGCTGGCGGGCCATGACCACGCGCTGGATCTGGTTGGTGCCCTCGTAGATCTGGGTGATCTTCGCGTCTCGCATCATCCGCTCGACCGGATAGTCGCTGACGTAGCCGTAGCCACCGAGAAGCTGAACGGCGTCGGTGGTCACCTCCATGGCGACGTCTGAGGCGAAGCACTTGCAGGCAGACGAGATGAACGTGAGGTCGGCGGCGCGGTCGCCGTGCATTGCCCGCTCGGACCGGCCGGCGGCGGCGTAGGTCAGCTGCCGGGCCGCCTCGACCTTCATGGCCATGTCCGCCAGCATGAACTGGATGCCCTGGAACTCGGCGATGGCCTTGCCGAACTGCTTCCGCTCCTGCACGTAGCCGGCCGCGTAGTCCAGCGCGCCCTGCGCGATGCCAAGGGCCTGGGCCGCGATCGTGATCCGGGTGTGGTCGAGGGTCGCGAGAGCGGTCCGGAACCCGCTGCCCTCTGCGCCGATCAGCCGGTCCGCCGGTATCCGGCAGTTGTCGAAATAGAGTTCGCGGGTCGGAGAGCCCTTGATGCCGAGCTTGTGCTCAGGAGCGCCGAACGAGAATCCCTCGTCCTCCTTGTCGACGACGAAGGCAGAGATCCCGGACGCCCCGGCGGACGGATCGGTGACCGCCATGACCGTGTAGAACCGCGACACCCCCGCGTTGGTGATCCAGCGCTTGGTGCCATTGAGGACGTAGCTGTCGCCATCCTTGACGGCCCGTGTCTTCATGGCGGCCGCGTCCGAACCTGCTTCCGGCTCCGAGAGCGCGTAGGAGAACATCGCCGTCCCGGCCGCCACCGGGGGCAGGAACTGCTGCTTGACCTCCTCCGAGCCCGCCAGCAGCAGCGGCACGGTACCCAGCTTGTTAACCGCCGGGATCAGGGAGGATGACGCGCAGACCCTTGCCACCTCCTCGATCACGATGACGGTGGCGATCGCGTCCGCGCCGGCGCCGCCGTACTCCTCCGGGAGGTGGACCGCATGCAGGTCGGCCTTGACCAGGGCGTCGTGAGCTCCTGCGGGAACTGCGGCCGCCTCGTCGACCTTGGCCGCGTGCGGTGCGATCTTGTCCTCGGCCAGCGCGCGGACCGACTCGCGGAGCGCCTCGTGCTCGTCTGACAGGGCGAAGGCAGGAAAGTCATAGCTCATGCCTCGATCTTAGGCGGACGCACCTCTACGTGCAGTCATGACGTTTCTCAAGATCGTTTGCCGGCGCACCAATCCATGTGGATTCCCACGTTCACGTTGCCTCGCAGCGCGAATAGCGTCACGGGCATCGGCCATTCCGGGTCGACCACCTTGGGAGCAATAATGCGCAGACACACGGGTTTACTCGCGGTGGGGGCAGCAGCAGTCCTCACCCTCGGCGGCAGTTCTGCCTACGCCGCGATAGCCGGAGGGCCGGTGGACGCCAGCGGCCTGATCTACGGCTGCTTCACAAACGTCGCGATACATGGCACCCACGCTCTCGTGCTCCAGGACGCTGGCACCACCTGCCCGAAAGGCACCACCGCGGTGAGCTGGAGCCAGCAGGGACCTGCTGGGCCCCAAGGTCCGCAAGGTCCGCAGGGCGCAGCCGGAGCCGCGGGACAGCAAGGCCCGCCAGGCACCGGTGCGACCGTCACGCCGCTGCCGCCTGGCGATTCCAACTGCCCCGACGGCGGCGCTAAGGTCAGGATGGCAGCACCCCCCTGACACCGGTTACGCGTGCACGGGAGCAACGGGAGCAAGGGCGACAAGGGCGACAAGGGCGACACCGGGCCAGCAGGACCGGCCGGCCCTGGGAGTGTCCTCGATCAACGACCTGAGCGGGCTCCCTGCACCAACCCGACTGTGAGCACGACGACCAAGGGCGGCATCGATCTGACGTTCAACAGCAGCGGCGATGCCGTTCTTCAGTGCATTTACGCTTCGGGCGGCAGCCCGGACGCAGGCTCCGCCAAGGGTCTGGGAACACTGAACTGCGCGGTCAGCGTTGAAGACTCAGGAGTCACAGCGGTTGGCACTGTCTGCTGGTTCATGGTGACCTCGAACTGCTCCACAGGGGTTTCCTTCTCGCTGACCGGGCCGGCCGGCGATCAGTTCGACCTGTATCCCAATCCATTTAGCGCGGCAGTGTGATCTCGGGCGTGACCAGCGCGTCGGAACCCGCCGGCACTTACTACATCAAGATCTACGGGACCAGCCCAGCCGTCATCGGCACCTACGACATCGCCGTCCAGTCGTAGCCGGACGCCGCCGGGCTAGCACCAAAGGGCCCCGTCGGGCGCTGCGCCCGGCGGGGCTCTTTCCCGTGCCCTCCGGCCCCGTGCCCTCCGGCTTCCCGGGCCCCTCCGGCCCGGTCTCGACGGCCGGCCACGCGATGATGAGCTATGAGCGAGCCCCTGGCCGCGCTGCTCACGACGGATGGCGAGGAGCTACTCGCGCTACTCGCCGGCTACGACGTGACGCCGGAAGTGTCCATGAGACTGGGTGCGGAACTACGCGGCCATTACCCGGCAGACCTGGTCGCGGCGGCGCTGACGCAGCAGTCCCTGCGGATGGCGGCGCGGGAGAAGTTCGGCCGGGCCGAGCAGATGCTGTTCACCAGGGCAGGCCTCGAGCAGGCATCCTCGGATCTCACCGCCGCGCACAGCGCGCGGCGATTTGCTGGCCGGTCCGTCGTCGCCGACCTGTGCTGCGGGATCGGGGGTAACCTCGCCGCCCTCGCCGGATCCGCCGAGCACGTCGTGGCGTTCGACGCTGACCTGACCGCGCTGCGGTTCGCGCGCCGGAACGCAGCCGCGCTCGCTCCCGCCGCGACTGTGCGGGCGGTCTGCGCCGACGTGCGGACACTGGCCTTCGCTGCCGGCAGGCAGCGGCCCGGGGCGAGCCGGAGTGGCGCGGCCGGCGTGCAGGCCATCTATGTCGACCCAGCCCGCCGGACTCCGGCCCGCCGACTCCGGGCCGCCGACTGCAAGCGGGCGATTCCGAACCAGCGCTCGACTACTGCCTCAGCCTGGCTGACCAGGTGCCAGCGGTCGGCATCAAGGCCGCGCCCGGAATCCCGCACGAGCTAGTCCCGGAAGGCTGGGAGATCGAGTTTGTCGCGGCCGGGCACAGCCTCAAGGAGGCCTTGCTCTGGTCCCCGGCGCTGTCAACAGCACGCCGACGGGCCACCATCCTTCCTGCTGGCGTCACCATGGTGGACGGCCAAGGGGATCACGTGCCGGTGGACCGGCCTGGCGAGTACCTGCTTGACCCGAACCCTGCCGTCACCCGGGCCGGACTCGTACAGGAACTCGCCCGCGAACTGGGCGCCTGGCAGATCGACCCCATGATCGCGTTCCTGTCCCTAGACCGCCGGGTCGGCACGCCGTTCGCCAGGACGCTGCGGGTGCTCGAATCGATGCCGTGGCATGAGCGGCAGGTATCGCGGAAGCTGCGCGAGCTTGACATCGGCTCGGCCGACATCCGCCGGCGCGGCCTGGCCGGAGACGTGGAGCAGATCCGCCGACGGCTCCGCTTGCAGGGTGACCGGAACGCGACGATCGTGCTGACTCGCCGCGAGGACCAGCCGTGGTGCCTGATCTGCCAGCGGATTGGCCGGGAGCCGGACTCGCCAGCCTGACTCGGTCGGAGCACCGACGCCGGAACGCCGACGCGCAACTCTCAGGCTGGGTGGTGCACCGGACCTGGATCGTCGCCGCCTTGCTGAGCCTGGAGTCTGCCGCGCAGCGCCGCGCCCTTGGCCTGCGCCGTCGTCCGCAGGCCGGCCTGGAACTGCGCCATCTGCTGGCCCAGCAACGGATCGCTCACGGCCAGGATCCGGACGGCCAGCAGCCCAGCGTTACGGGCTCCGCCAACGGCAACAGTCGCGACCGGGATCCCCGCGGGCATCTGCACGATCGACAGCAGCGAGTCGAGCCCGTCCAGGTACTTGAGCGGAACGGGCACCCCGATAACGGGCAGCGTCGTGACCGATGCGAGCATGCCGGGAAGGTGGGCGGCGCCCCCGGCCCCCGCGATGATCACCTTCAGGCCACGGCCCGCAGCCTGCTGGCCATAGCTGATCATGTCGGCTGGCATCCGGTGCGCGGAGACGACATCGGCCTCGTACGGCACGCCGAACTCCGCCAGCACGTCAGCGGCAGCTTGCATCACCGGCCAGTCTGAGTCACTGCCCATCACCACGCGCGACGGCCGCTCTGCTCATCGGCATCTCCGCGGCTGTCACGACTCCTCGCTTCCGGTAGCCAGGTAGCTCGCCGCCCGCCTGGCCCGATCCCGTACCTCGGCTTGATCCCGGCCGAGCGCGGTGACATGGCCCACCTTGCGGCCAGGCCGGACCGGCTTGCCGTACAAGCTGAACCTTGACGGCCGGGTCTGCGGCCATGACGTGATTGAGCCTCGATCGCAGGTCGGGGTCGGAGCCGCCCAGCACATTGGCCATCGCCACCGCTGGCGCGGCGATTGCGGCGAACCGAGCGGCAGGTTCAGCACCGCGCGCAGGTGCTGCTCGAACTGGGAGGTCCGTGCTCCCTCGATTGTCCAGTGGCCGCTGTTATGCGGTCGCATGGCGAGTTCATTAACCAGCAGCCCGGCGCTGGTCTGAAATAGCTCGACGGCCAGCATGCCACCACATCCAGATCGCGGGCCAGCGCAAGCCCGAGCCGTTCGGCGTCCATGGCGAGGTCCGGATCCAGACCGGGCGCGGGCGCCAGCACCTCGCGGCAGATCCCGTCCTGCTGCACTGTCTGGACCACCGGATATGCCGCGCCGTGCCCGCTAGGAGATCGCGCGATGAGCACAGCGAGTTCCCGCTCGAACGGCACGTAGTCCTCGGCGATCAGGCTGACGCCATGCGACAGCACGGTCGCGGCGTCCGCGGCGCTGCCGCAGACCCAGACGCCGCGCCCGTCGTAGCCGCCCGACACCGCCTTGAGCACGACCGGCCACCCGGCCTGCTCAGCGAAATCGGCCACCTCAGCGGAGGTCGCCACCGGCCGGTACCGCGGGCAGGCCACGCCGAGCTTCGTCAGCCGCTCTCGCATGGCCAGCTTGTCCTGGGTGAACCGAGCGCTGCGGCACTGGGCAACACGGTGTGACCGGCATTTTCAAGCGCCGCTAGCTGCGCCTGCGGGACGTGCTCGTGATCGAAAGTCACGACGTCGCAGCCTGCCGCGAAGGCAGCCAGGTCGGCATAGGAGGTGTAGTCGCCAACAAAGGCATCGGCGGTTACCTGCGCCGCGCTGTCGTCAGCCGCCGCCGCCAGCACCCGGAACCGGATGCCAAGGCCGACCGCGGCCGCCGCGGTCATTCTCGCCAGCTGGCCTGCCCCGACCATGCCCACGACCGGCTGCCGGTCCGCATCGGCACCCGTTCCCACCCGGCCTCCTCAGCTGACCCATGATCAGCTACTTGCGCGTAGCCTACGGGCGCGGTGGGGACTAGCCACCCGCTCAGGCGGGTCCGACAACGGCGGGCTTCTCCACGTCAGCGGTAGCGTGCGGGAGGAACAAGGCGAATACGGCCGGACGCGGCCGGACGAGCACGACCTGGCCGCCATCGGAGGCGGCGATGGTGCGGGCGAGCGCCAGGCCAAGGCCGGTACCGTTCGGCGACCCGCTCACGCTTCGCTCGAAAATCCGCGGTGCCAACTCGGGCGGGACGCCGCTGCCCTCATCCCGCACCTCGACCACGACCGAGCGCCTGGTACGCGATGTCCTGATCGTCACCGTGCCGGCGCCATGCACCAGCGCATTGTCCAGCAGCGTCGCGATTACCTGGGACGCGCCTCCGGGTGTGGCATAGGCGAGCAGGCCCTTCTCCCCGGACAGCGCCAGCCGCCTGCCGACGCGGCGGAAGGCCGGCTCCCACTCCACCACCTGCTGGCCGACGATCTCGTCCACGCTGGCGACCGTGGGGGCGCCGGTCGCAGTCCGGCGAGCCCGGCCCAGCAGCTGGCCAACGACGTCGGCGAGCCGCTCCGTCTGAGCCAGCGCGGCCGCGCCTTCCTCGCGGACCACGTCCGGATAGTCAGCCGCCGCCACCATCTCCTCCAGCCGCATCGACAACGCGGTCAGCGGCGTCCTGAGCTGGTGCGACGCATCGACGGCGAAGTCCCGTTCCGCCGAGAGCAGGTCGTTGATCCGCTGCGCCGAGCTGTCCAGGCCTTCAGCGACCCGGTCCAGTTCCTGAATGCCGTACCTGCGGCCGAGCGGGCTCGAGTCACCAGAACCTAGCCGGTCAGCCGCGCCGGCCAGTTCCTCCAGCGGCCGCACGATCCTCCTGGCGTACAGCAGGCCCAGCACGACCGCGATGCCGACCGCGACAAGCGCGACGCCGACGATCAGCACCAGTTCGCCGGTCAGGTCGCCGGACAGGTAGGAATCGCTGGCCTCGACGGTCACCGTGAACGGCGCCCGGACCACCGTCGCCGCGCGGAACGAATGCGGCGATGGCCGCAGCCCGCCCCGGTAGATGACGGTCCCGTTCTCCTTGATCACGACGTACCGGTCGGACAGCACCCGCGCGGCCTGCTCGGCGTCGATCGGCGGCGAGGAAGTAAGCCGCTCGTACAGCGTCGTCGCCAGTCCCTGGGCATCCCGGTGCAGCGACTGGCTGACCTCGTCCAGCTGGAGCCGGTGCAGCACGAACGCCAGCGGCGTGCCGAGCGCTAGCACGGCCGCGACCGCAACCGCGATCATGGAGATCAGCAGCCGGCGTCTCATCGCTGCTCGCTCGCGGGCGCTCCAGACCAGGACCATAACCTCAGGGTATGGTCAGTCGCCGCGCTCGAACCTGAAGCCGACGCCACGCACGGTCGTAATGTACTGCGGGCTGTGAGCGTCATCGCCGAGCTTGCGGCGCAGCCAGGAGACGTGCATGTCCAGGGTCTTGGTCGAGCCCCACCATTTGCTGTCCCAGACCTGGCGCATGATCTGCTCGCGGGTCACCACCTTGCCCGCCTCGGCGACCATCAGCGCCAGCAGGTCGAACTCCTTCGAGGTCAGCTCGATCTCGGTGTCACCAAGCCAGGCCCGCCGCGCGTCGGTGTCTACCCGGACGCCCTGGACGACCTTGGACTCCGTTGCGCCCCTGCGCAGCAGCGCCCGGACCCGGGCCAGCAGCTCAGCCAGCCGGAACGGCTTGGTGACATAGTCGTCAGCGCCAGCATCCAGGCCGATGACGGTATCGACCTCGTCCGCGCGAGCGGTGAGGATCAGCACCGGCACCGACTGCCCGGACGACCGGATACGCCGGCAGACCTCCAGGCCGTCGATCCTGGGCAGCCCGATGTCGAGCACGATCAGGTCGAAGCCGTTCTTAGCGGCCTCCAGGGTGCCGGGCCCATCGGCGGCAACGTCGACGTCGTAGCCTTCCCGCCGCAGCGCACGGGCAAGCGGTTCGGAGATTGCCGGGTCATCCTCGGCTAGCAGCACGCTCGTCATGCACTGATCGTATGGCGCGATCGGCGATTCACGGCCAGCCAAAACGCGGCCGCGGCCAATGTCTTGCCGCTACCTTGACCTTGACCTGCGCAAATATTCGGGTTCGCGGGGGATTCGGCAATCCGCGAGGGAGCGGGAACGGGGCCGGGATTAGTTCTCGGCCGCCACTGCGGTGAGCGATCCGGCTGCGGGGCGGCGGTCGGATCGCGGCCGCGAATCACACCGGGGTGACGCCATGACGACGGTGCGAGAACGACCTGTCCTTGCCGCGCGCAGCGGCGAAGCGCCGGATTAGCTGGCCGCGCAGATCCTCGGGCTCGACGACGTCGTCCACGACCAGCTCGCCTGCCAGCCTGAGCACGTCGATGTCCGCCTCGTACTCGGCGCGCAGCCGCTGGGTCTCGGCTTCCCGCTCGGCGGCGTCGCTGATGGCCGCTAGCCGGTTGTAGTAGACAGCGTTGACCGCTGCTTCAGCACCCATGACTGCGATCTTGGCTGTTGGCAGTGCCAGCGTCGCGTCTGGCTCGAATCCTGGTCCGGCCATGGCGTACAGGCCCGCGCCGTAGGCCTTCCGGACGACGACGCAGATCTTCGGCACGGTCGCCTCCGACACCGCGCTGATCATCTTTGCGCCGTGCCGGATGATGCCCTGCCGCTCGACCGCGGTACCGACCATGAAGCCGGGCACATCGGCCAGGAACAGCAGCGGCAGGCTGAACGCGTCACACAGCTGGATGAACCTGGTGGCCTTGTCCGCCGAGTCCACGAACAGCACGCCGCCCTTGAACATCGGGTTATTGGCGACCACGCCGATCGGCTGGCCATCCAGGCGAGCGAAACCGACAACGAGTTCTCGTGCCCACTGGGCGTGGATCTCGAACAGCGAGTCGGCATCGACCAGGCCGCGGACGTACCGGCGCATGTCGAAGGCCTGCCGTTCGCTGACCGGGACCATGCCGCGCAGATCGGCGGGCTTCGGCTCGCGCGCCTCGCGTACCGGGGGTGGTTGCTGCCAGTTCCCTGGCAGGTACGACAGGTAATCGCGGACCGCGGTGATCGCGTCAGCTTCGGATCCGGCCAGGAAGTGACCGCAGCCCGAAACCGAGCAGTGCATGCGCGCACCGCCCATCTCCTCGAGCGTGGTCTGCTCGCTGACCACCATCTCGACCATCCGCGGGCTGCCCAGGTACATCGAGGCATTGCCGTCGACCATCGCGACGAAGTCGCAGAACGCGGGAATATAGGCGCCGCCCGCAGCTGACGGCCCGAACAGCGCGCAGACCTGCGGGATCGACCCTGACGCCCGGACCTGGGTATGAAAGATCTTGCCGGCGCCACGGCGGCCGGGGAACATCTGGACCTGATCAGTGATCCGCGCGCCCGCGGAATCGACGAGGTAGATCATGGGCAGGCCGGCCGCGTAGGCCCGCTCGATGACGCGGATGATCTTCTCAACTGTCCGCGCGCCCCAGGACCCGGCCTTCACTGTCGAGTCGTTGGCCATGAGCGCGACTGGCCTGCCGTCGATCGTCGCGGTGCCGGTTACCACGCCGTCGGCCGGCAGCTCTGCTAGCCAGGACATTGGCAAACGCCCCGTCCTCGGTGAAGCTGCCGGCGTCGACCAGCATGGCGATCCGCTCCCTGGCGAACAGCTTGCCGCTGGCAGCCGCCTGCGCGTGGTAGCGCTCGGCACCGCCGCGGCTGATCCTGGCCCGGATGTCGCCAAGTTCCGGGTGACCCGCTGCTGACGTCTGCTCCTGTGGATTGCTCACGGTGGTGAGCGTACGACAGGCGCCGTTCAGTGAATATGGAAGCTGATGCCGAGCAGCACAAGCGGCCACAGGAGGACCGCCAGCAGCGCTGACAAGATCAGCTTAAGCAGCGCGAGCGTGATGTAGTGGTGTTCCCAGGCGACGACGATGCCGATCAGCACCCAGATGATGAATAGCCAGCTGTACCTGCTGCGGCGGCTGAAGATAGCCATGTTTTTGACTCCTAGCGGCAACCAGTGTGTTAGCGCCGCCAAGGTCCCCGGATAAGTCCTCATCAAACATGCCGCTGACGGGCAAGACGGCCGGAATGCCGCGCGTCCTACGCGGACCGGTCGCAACCCGGATTTAGCAAGCCCCGATTCCCGCCGGCTTGGCTGCGGCTGATATCTGGGCGCACCGGCATGTCCAGCTAAAGACTTCTCATCAGGTCCTTCGCTGGATTTCCTCGGGAAAACTCATATTCAGCTTTCCCAAGTCTTTCGTCAGGCTTCGCAATGGTATAGACCAAGACTCGGCGGAGCCGGATGTGCGGGGATGGGACCTGTCCAGTCCGGCGCGAGCACTTCGACGGGAGAAGAAAGCCAGTGTCCAGACAGCGATGGCTGGCCGGCCTCGGCGCGACAGCGACCTTGGCGGGCCTCACGATTGTCAGCTTCACCGGGACGGCCGGGGCATCGCCGTCTCCGCAGTCGGTCCGGCTGGCAGGCAGTGTTGCACCGTTCGCCACCAGCAGCCGGGCCATCGGTCCGGTCAGCGGCGCCACGCGCCTGTCGGTTCAGATATGGCTGACGCCGGACCTGGCGGCTGCCGCCCGGTATGCGACCGCGGTCAGCACCCCCGGCAGCAAGCTGTTCCATCGCTACCTAAGCCCGGCGGCGTTCACCACCAGGTTCGGGGCCTCGGCGGCCGCGGTGGCCAAGGTCGAGGCCTGGCTGCGCGGGCGGGGATTCGCCGGCATCCACCCCGACTCGCAGCGCAACTACGTGCGCGCCACTGCCTCCGTCACCTCGATCAATGCGGCCTTTAAGGTCCAGATGACCAACTACCGGCCATCGAACGGGATTTCCGGCGGCCGCTACACGCTGCGGTCCAACGACCGGCCGGTCACTGTCCCGGCCGCGCTGGCCAGCAGCGTTCTCGGCGTGACCGGGCTCAGCAATGCCGCGGTGCAGATGCCGCTCGAGCTGCCGACCGCCAGGCCGCACAGCCCGAACCTGGCCAGCGCAGTGGCCCAGGCATCCAAGGCCAGGCGCCCGGCGCTCTGCTCCCGCTGGTACGGCCAGCACTACGCCACCCACCTGCCCAGGCACTTCGGCACCACCAAGTTCCCGACCCAGGTCTGCGGCTACGGCGCGGTCCAGCTGCGCGCGGCCTACGGGATGAACTTCAAGGCCACCGGCAAGGGGGTGACCGTCGCGCTGGTCGAGCTTGGCCTCGCACCTGACATGTTCGCGACGCTGAAGGACTACGCGGCGCGCATGCACGTGCCCGCCCCGGCCAGCAACCACTATGCCGAGCTGTCACTGGGCCGCAACACCTGCGGCGACCCCTTCTTCGTCGAGGAACAGCTTGACGTCGAAGCCTCCTATGACATGGCGCCTGGCGTGAACCAGCTGGTCGTCGGCGGCGACAGCTGCAACAACGGTGACGCTGGCCTGCAGGGCCTGTTCAACGCGGACATCGCCGTGCTGAACGGCACCGGTCACCACCCGCTGGCCACGGTGGTGTCCAACTCCTGGGAGGGCGCGGACGAGGAGCAGCCGCCGACCAACACCCGGATCGAGACATCCTTCCTGCTGCGCGCTGCCGCCGAGGGCGTCGGCATGTACTTCTCTGCTGGCGACGGCTCCGGCGTGCTGTCACCGTCCGACAGCCCCTACGCCATCTCGGTCGGCGGCACTACCCTGGGCATCGGCCACCGCCTCAACCGGCTGTTCGAGACGGGCTGGTCGACCGGCGAATCCATCCTGACCGTGCACCGCGGCTGGGTGTTCGTCGGCGAGCAGGGCGCCACCGGCGGCGGCCCGAGCTTGCTGTGGGCCCAGCCCGGCTACCAGAAGGGCGTCGTTCCGGCGCCGCTGGCCAGGGCACCGGGTAACCGCGGCGGTACGGTCCGCTCCGCGCCGGACATCAGTGCGGATGCCGACCCGTTCACCGGCATGGCGGTCGGGCTTCTCGTCCCGCAGCCGAACCCGAACAAGCCGCCGGTCTACGTCCAGATCGACGTCGGCGGCACCAGCGAGGCGTCACCGCTGGTAGCAGGCATCGTTGCTGCTGCTCAGCAGGCACCAGCGGCACTCGTTCGGGTTCATCAACCCGGCGCTGTACCGGCTGGCAGGCTCCTACGCACTGCACGACGCGCTGCCGGTCACCAGCCACACCAAGGCAGAGTTCCGCGGCGTCGCGTGCAACCCGTTCACCTGCGGCATCCAGGTCCTCACCCAGTTCGATGACCAGAGCACCCGGATGTTCGGCTACTTCGGCCAGGTGACACTGCCCGGCTACGACAACATGACCGGCGTCGGCACCCCCCGCGGCCAGGCCTTCATCCGCGCGATGCGCGCGCTGGAGGGCTGAGCCCCGATCGTCACGGCGCCATGGGCCGGGCCCGCCGCACGGCGGGCCCGGCTCCGTCATGGACAGGTTGCCCGGCGGCCGCAAGCGCAGCCGCGGCGTGGTCACGCCTGGATAATGCGGGAACGAGGCCCGGCCCGGAGCACCTGCGACGGCAACTGGCGGCCGATGATGCGCTCCGCATCGGCGGCGGCCTCGATCATGGCTTCCAGGTCGATCCCGGTAGCCACCCCCATGTCCTCGACCATGTGGATGAGTTCCTCGGTGGCAATGTTGCCGGTAGCGCCAGGCGCATACGGGCAGCCGCCGAGGCCGCCCACGGACGCATCGAAATCGGCAACGCCCAGTTCCAGCGCGGTCAGCACGTTAGCCAGCCCGGTGCCCCTGGTGTTATGGAAATGCAGGTTCAGCCCGGTGCCCGGTAGCGCTGACCGGAACTCCCCGACCAGCCTGCGTACTCGGCCGGGCGTTGCCATCCCGGTGGTGTCTCCGAACGAGATGGCGTCGGCCCCGTCGGCGACGGCACGACTCGCAACCGCCACGACCCGCTCCACGGGCACGTCGCCCTCGTAGGGGCAGCCCCACGCCGTCGACACGACAACCTGGCAGCTGGCACCGCGATCATGAGCCAGGCTGATGATCTCGGCGATCTCATCGAGCGACTCCTGCGTGCTGCGATTGACGTTCTTGCGGTTGTGGGTGTCGGAAGCTGACACGACCGCCTCAAGCTCAGTGAGTCCGCTGTCAAGTGCCCGCTTCGCGCCGCGCAGGTTCGGCACGAGGGCCGAGTAGCGCACCGACTCGGCGCGCTCGATCCCGCGCCATACCTCGTCAGCATCGGCCATCTGCGGGATCGCGTCCGGCCGCACGAAGGAGACCGCCTCGATCCGCTGCACACCGGTCGCCGACAGCCGGTCAATGAGCTCGATCTTGGCCTGAGTGGCGACTGGCTGCTCGTTCTGCAGCCCGTCGCGCGGACCGACCTCACGGACTGAAATCTGGCTCGGCAGGTCTGACACGAATGCGGCCTCGTTCCCCTTGCAAACAGACTGCGGATGTTCAGGGTAACCAGCCGCTGATTACTGCTGTTCCCTGGTCAGCCGGGCCTGCTCCTCTCCAACCAGCTGGAACAAGATCGACTGAACATCCTGGACATGCGGGATCTCGACGAGTACCAGCTGGCCGTTCTCTCCGGGTGACTCGACGATCAGGCGGCCGCAGCCGAGTACGCGATCGAGCACGCCCTGAGCGAAGGACACATCGGTGATCTTGGCGAGCGGGAAGTCCCGGCCAGTCCTGGTCACGATCCCGGCCCGCAGGCGCAGCCGCCTGTTCGTGAGCTCATAGCTGGTGGTGCGCCAGCGCAGCAGCGGAGCCGCGACCCAGGTAAGTACGACGATCAGCGCCACGGCACCGAGCGCGAGCCTGACGACGGCCGACTCGTGTCCGGCAGGCACGAAGATGACCACAGCCAGCAGCGCCAGGATGGTAACGGCAAGAATCAGGATGGGCCTCAGCACCGTCTTCCAGTGCTGGTGCAGCCGCACGACGAGCTCTTCTCCCTCGGTGAGGCCGGCTGCGCTGGGCATGTCCCCCATGGTGGCACGACATCCCGGCGGACACCCGCTGGAAACACCCCAAAACCAGGCGAGCACCCGGACCGCTGAGCCGGAGGCCGCTGGCCGCGAGCTGGGTCACCGCACGTGCACGACATCCCCGGCGCTCACCGGCTCGATCCCGGCTGGCGAGCTGACCAGCAGCCGCCCGACGGCGTCGATGCCGCAGGCCTGCCCGGTCAGCACTGTGCCGCCGGGTAGCTCGACCCGCACCTGCTGGCCCACCGTCGCGCAGTACCGCAGGTACTCGGCGTGCAGGCCGCTCGCGGTCGCGTCGCCCGGCAGCGGCCCGCTGATCCACTGCTGGTACCAGTGCTCGAACTCGCGCAGCACCGCGACCAGGACCGCAGCCCGGTCGGCTCTGGCACCCGCGAGCCAGAGCGATGTTGCCTGGTCTGAAGGCAGCTCGGTGCGACCCTGGCTGACGTTGAGGCCGATGCCGACCACGATCGCGGTCCCGGCCTGCTCGGCCAGGATGCCGGCCAGCTTCGCCGGGCCGACGAGCACATCGTTAGGCCACTTCAGGCTGACCCGCAGGCCGGCGCTGGCCTGCAGCCCGGCAGCTACCGCCACGCCTGCCAGCAGCGGCAGCCAGCCGCGGCGGCCGGACGGGACGGCCGCGGGGCGCAGCAGCACCGAGAACGTCAGGGCCGCCCCTGGCTGGCTCTGCCAGGTCCGATCCAGCCTGCCGCGGCCGCGAGTCTGCTCCTCGGCAACCAGTACCGCGCCGGCCGGCTCGCCCGCTCTGGCCGCAGCCAGCAGGTCCGCGTTCGTCGATCCGGTGCTGCCGACCACAGCCAGCCCGGACCACAGCTGCGAATTGGCCAGGATCGCCGCCCGGAGGGTTGCTTCATGCAGTGGCGCGCGATGCGGGTCCGCACTGGACGCCAGCCGATCGGACTCGTGCATGGATGCGAACATACCGAGGTCAGGCAGATTTCCGGGCACGAGCGCGCAGACGCTTCTGGCCCGCCCGGTGAGCCAGGCCCGGCGATTCTGGCCTAACCTGTCCGGCATGGCCTCCGATCCAGCCCCGCAGCCAGATGCGCCCTCGCCAGCAGCCGCCAGTTCCCAGCCAGGCGACGCGGCCCTGCTGGACCCGCACTCCACCGCAGGCAAGCTAGCTGACCTGGAGAAGCGCCGATACGAGGCGATCCACGCCGGGACTGCGCGAGCGGTCGAGCGCCAGCACGCCAAGGGCAAGATGACGGCACGGGAGCGGATCGACGCGCTACTCGATCCTGGCTCCTTCACCGAGTTCGATGAGCTTGCCAGGCACCGGGCCACCGACTTCGGCATGGCAAAGAACCGGCCGTACGGCGACGGCGTGGTCACCGGCTACGGCACCATCGACGGCAGGCCGGTATGCGTCTTCAGCCAGGACTTCACCGTGAACGGCGGTTCCCTCGGCGAGGTCTACGGCGAGAAGATCGTCAAGGTCATGGATCACGCGCTGAAGACCGGCTGCCCGATGATCGGCATCAACGACAGCGGCGGCGCGCGGATCCAGGAAGGCGTGGTTGCGCTCGGCCTGTACGGCGAGATCTTCTACCGGAACGTGATCTCCTCCGGCGTGATCCCGCAGATATCCCTGATCATGGGACCATGCGCTGGCGGCGCCGTGTACTCCCCCGCTATCACGGACTTCACGCTGATGGTGGACAAGACCTCGTACATGTTCATTACCGGGCCTGACGTGATCAAGACGGTGACCGGAGAAGAGGTCAGCCAGGAGGAACTCGGCGGCGCGCACGCGCATAACGCGAAGTCCGGCGTCGCGCATTACCAGGCCGCCGACGAGCAGGACTGCCTGGAATTCGCCCGCGAGCTGCTGTCCTACCTGCCCTCTAACAACCTGGACGCGCCACCTGTGCATCCCGCTGAGGCGGAACCAGCCGTCGTGCTCGAGCTGACCGAGCACGACGCCGAACTGGACACCCTCATCCCGGATTCGCCGCGCCAGCCCTACGACATGCACAAGATCATCGAGCACGTGCTGGATAACGGCGAGTTCCTGGAGATCCACGCCGGCTTCGCGCCGAACATTCTGGTGGGCTTCGGCCGGGTCGAGGGAGCATCAGTCGGCGTGGTTGCCAACCAGCCGATGCAGTCGGCCGGCACGCTGGACATCGACGCGTCCGAGAAGGCCGCCAGGTTCGTCCGGACCTGCGATGCGTTCGGCGTCCCGGTGCTGACGTTCGTCGATGTACCGGGTTTCCTGCCTGGCACCGGCCAGGAGTGGGGCGGCATCATCCGCCGCGGCGCCAAGCTGATCTACGCCTACGCCGAGGCCACCGTGCCGAAGATCACGGTGATCACCCGGAAGGCGTACGGCGGCGCCTACGACGTGATGGGCTCCAAGCACCTGGGCGGCGACATCAACCTAGCCTGGCCGACGGCGCAGATCGCGGTGATGGGGGCCGATGGCGCGGTCGACATCCTGTACCGCCGCGACCTGGCCGCAGTGGCCGACCCGGCCGAGCGGGCCGCGCTGCGGAAGGCAAAGTCAGCCGAGTACGAGGACACCCTCTTCAACCCGTATATAGCAGCCGAGCGCGGATATGTGGACGCGGTCATCAGGCCCGCCGAGACCCGGTCGGCAGTGACCCGGGCCCTGCGTGCCCTGCGCACCAAGCGGCAGGCACTGCCGCCGAAGAAGCACGGCAACATCCCGCTGTAATGCGGCTGACCGGGACGGGATCACCTCATCGTGACCGGATGATCGCGCTGCGGTAACGGCTTCTGGCAGCTCACTACTCGCCAGTGCGGTTAGAGTCGTGGGTACTATGACCGAGACCGGGCCGCCGCTGCCCCTGCTGTCCCGCTACGCCATCATGGTGGACGTCGGGTACATCTACGCGTCGGCTGGCGAGCTGCTCTTCAGCGCCGCGTCGCGGCGCGAGTACCGGGTCGACGCGGACAAGCTCATCCAGGCCCTGACCAGGCATGCCGAGGATCACGTCCGGGGCGAGCTGCTGCGGGTCTACTGGTATGACGCGGCCAGGGACCGGGTACCCACGATCGACCAGCGGGTCATAGCCCAGATGCCGTGGGTCAAGCTGCGGCTGGGCAACCTGAACGCTCGCGGCCAGCAGAAGGGCGTGGACGCCCAGATCCGTGCTGACATGGAGGCGCTGGCCCGGCACCGGGCCATCACCGACGCGATCCTGGTGGCCGGCGACGAGGACATGGTGCCGGCCGTCGAGGCGGCCCAGGCGTTCGGCGTCCGGATTCACTTGTGGGGCGTCGAGCCGCCATACGGCACGAACCAGGCCGAGCGGCTCGTCTGGGAGTCCGACACCGTCGACGTCCTCGAGCGGTCGTTCGTCGAGCCGTTCTTCACCCGCCAGCTCTCCGCCGAGCCGGCCCAGGCGGCTCACGACCGAGCCGCTGCCGGCCAGGGCCGGACCAGTCCGCTGCCGCGTGCAGAGCCCACCAGGGCGCCGTCGCCCGCTCAGGTGTTCGGCGAACGGCACCTGGGCCGGCCGATGTCCAGGCCGATGCCGATCACCGCATCTGCCGTCCGCCCGGCTCGGCCCGGACCGCGAGCGGGTCGAGGAAGCGGGCGAGCACGTTGCCCAGAAGTGGATCCTGACCAGGGGCGAGGACAACATCCGCGATCTGCTGCCCGGCCCGATCCTGCCGCCGGTCATCGACAAGGAACTGCTGGTCGACGCGGAGAAGGAGCTCGGCCTGTCGCTGCGCTCCTACCAGGAGGCCAGGGAATGGCTGCGGGACGCCTTCTGGGCTAGAGTGCACCGCCAGTTCGGCCTCGGGGTCGGCAAGTCGAAGGGCTAGAGTGCTCATGGTCGGAGGATGCCGCGGCCGGCCAGCGTCGGGCCGCTGCTGTCGGTGGTACGCGGCGAGCCTGACAGCGGCCGAGCTCGCCGCCGTCGTCGTCGTGCTCACCGCACGTGCCCGGCCGGGACCGGCTTCAGCCGGTCCGGCAGCGGCCGGCACGGCCGGAACTGGTCGGCGCCAGCCGCCGCTGATGCGAGCCCCAGCTTGCGCCAGGACCCGGCGCCTGGCGCGCCAGCGCCCTGCCGTCCGTAGTGCCCGAATTGCGCGCAACGTCGCGGCGAGGCATCCCGGACCCGGCGGGTGGCCGTCTCACCTAGACTCCTCACAGTCGAAATGAGGAGACGACGCCGTGCGCAAGGTCCTGATCGCCAACCGGGGCGAGATCGCCGTCCGGATCGTGCGGGCATGCCGCGACGCCGGGCTGGCCAGCGTCGCCGTCTACGGCGAGGCGGACCTGGATGCGCTGCACGTCACCATGGCCGACGAGGCCTACGCGCTGGGCGGCCAGACGCGCTGCCGACAGCTACCTGGACATCGGCAAGATCCTGTCCGCTGCGGCGGACAGCGGCGCCGACGCGGTGCATCCGGGCTACGGCTTCCTGGCCGAGAACGCCGACTTCGCTCGCGCGGTCATCGAGGCCGGGCCTGACCTGGATCGGGCCGCCGCCCGCGGCGATCGAGGCGCTCGGCGACAAGGTGCAGGCGCGGCACATCGCCAAGAAGGTCGGCGCGCCGCTGGCGGCCGGCACCGACGGCCCGGTCAGCGGCGCCGAGGAGGCAGCAGCGTTCGCCGCCGAGCACGGGCTGCCGATCGCGATCAAGGCCGCCTTCGGCGGCGGCGGGCGCGGCCTCAAGGTCGCCAGGACCACCGAGGAGATCGCCAGCCAGTTCGAGTCGGCGGTGCGCGAGGCGGTCGCCGCGTTCGGCCGCGGCGAGTGCTTCGTCGAGCGCTACCTGGACAAGCCGCGGCACGTCGAGACCCAGTGCCTGGCCGACTCGCACGGCAACGTCGTGATCGTCTCGACCAGGGACTGCTCGCTGCAGCGGCGGCATCAGAAGCTGGTCGAGGAGGCGCCGGCCCCGTTCCTGACCGCTGAGCAGGACAAGCAGCTGCGCACCGCGTCGGCCGACATCCTGCGCGCGGCGGGCTACGTCGGCGCCGGCACCTGCGAGTTCCTGATCGGCCAGGACGGCACGGTCTCGTTCCTGGAGGTGAACACCAGGCTGCAGGTCGAGCACCCGGTGACCGAGGAGGTCAGCGGCATCGACCTGGTGCGGGAGATGTTCCGGATCGCCGACGGCGAGCCGCTCAGCTACGCCGACCCGGAGGTGCGCGGCCACTCGATCGAGTTCCGGATCAACGCCGAGGATGCCGGCCGCGGATTCCTGCCCGCGCCGGGCACCATCACCGGCTGGCGGCAGCCGTCCGGTCCAGGCGTCCGGCTGGACGCCGGGTACAGCGCCGGGATGACCGTGCCGCAGGCGTTCGACTCCCTCATCGCCAAGCTGATCGTCACGGGGCGACCAGGCAGCAGGCGCTGGAGCGGGCCCGGCGGGCGCTGGCCGAGTTCGAGATCGACGGCATGCCGACGGTGCTGCCGTTCCACCGCGCCGTGGTGTGCGACCCGGCCTTCACCGGCGAGCCGTTCGCGCGTGCACACCCGCTGGATCGAGACCGAGTTCTCGGCCGAGATCCCGCCGTATCCGGGGACCGCCGGCGGCGCCGCCGACGCCGAGCCCCGCGAGCGGATCACCGTGGAGGTCGGCGGCAAGCGGCTGGAGGTCACGGTTCCCGGCCAGCTTCGGCGCGGCCGGCGGCCGGCACCGGCTCAGCTCCGGGCCCGGGCGACCGCGAGGCGGACGGCGCGGCGCGGCAGGCGGCGGCGGCGCCGAGCGGCGACGAGCTGGTGAGCCCGATGCAGGGCACGATCGTCAAGATCGTGGCGGCCGACGGCGAGCAGGTATCGGCTGGTGACACCATCGTGGTGCTGGAGGCCATGAAGATGGAGCAGCCGCTGACCGCGCACAAGGCAGGCACCGTCACCGGCCTGTCCATTCAGGTCGGCCAGACCGTACCGGCCGGGGCCGTGATCTGCCAGCTCCGCTGATGACCCGGCTGCCCGGCGATCCCGGCGCGGCCGCCTGGCTGCGTTCGCGGCGGGCTTCCGGCTGCCGGCCGAGAACCTGGACTGGGTACGGCACGAGCTCACCGACGCGGGCTGGCGCGGGCCGGACCGTGCTGCGGCACCTGGCGGTGATCATCCCGATCTGCGCGATCGTCGCGGCGCTCCTGCTGACGCTGTCGCCGGCGCCGGCGTGGTTCGCCGTCATGATGGTGCTGCTGATCCTGTGCGGCAGCATCTTCACCGTGGTCGCTTACGCCGACGACATCAGGGCATCGCGGCTGCGCCAGCACGGCCTGGACGTCCCCGACGACCCGGACCTTGGCCATCCGACGCACTAACGCGGTGCCAGCCGGGGGCTAGCCGCTCGCGCTGTCGGCGGGCCGCATGAGCTTGCGCGCCGCCTCGGTGAGGCTGCCGGACAGCGACGGGTACACCGCGAATGTATGCGCGATCTGATCGACGGTGAGCATCTGCTCGACCGCGAGCGAGACGGCAAGGATCAGCTCGCTGGCGCGCGGCGCCACGACCACGCCGCCGAGCACCACACCGCTGCTGCGCCGCGCGATGAGCTTGACGAAGCCGTCCCGGAAGCCCTGCATCTTGGCCCTGGCGTTGGTGGCGAGCGGCAGCTTGACCACGACGGCATCCTGGACCGCGCCCGAGGTCACGGCCTGCTCTGGCACGCCGACGGTCGCGATCTCGGGCTCGGTGAAGATCGTCGCCGCGACGTGACTCAGCCGCAGCGGCGTGACCGCCTCCCCGAGCGCGTGCCACATGGCGATCCGGCCCTGCATGGCCGCGACCGAGGCCAGCATCAGCACGCCGGTGCAGTCGCCGGCCGCGTAGACGCCCGGCGCCGAGGTCCTGGACACCTTGTCGACCGGCACGAAACCGCGGTCGTCCACCGCTATGCCCTGCCTCGGCCAGGCCGAGACCGGCTGGTGCTCGGCACCATGCCGACGGTGAGCAGGCAGTGCGTGCCGCGTACGGTCCGGCCATCGCTGACAGCGCTGACCGACACGCCGTCGCCCGTCCGGCTGACGCGCTCGGCCCTGGACTGGCCGAGCACGGTCATGCCGCGGCGCCGGAAGACGTCCTCGACCACCATCGCCGCGTCCGCGTCCTCGTGCGGCAGCACCCGCTCGCGCGAGGAAACCAGCGTGACCTGCGAGCCGAGCGCCTGGTAGGCGCTGGCGAACTCAGCCCCGGTGACGCCCGAGCCAACCACGATCAGCTCGGCCGGCAGCGCGTCCAGGTCGTACAGCTGGCGCCAGGTCAGGATGCGCTCGCCGTCCGGCTCCGCGCCCGGCAGGATCCGCGGCTCGGCGCCGGTCGCGATCAGCACCGCGTCGGCCTCGATCTCGGCGTCGCCGACAGCGACCGTGCGCGGCCCGACCAGCCGGGCCGGTTCCGGCGATGACCTTGACGCCCTCGGCCGACAGCCGCGATGCGACGTCGGCGGACTGCGCCCTGGCCAGCGACCGGACCCTGGCGTACAGGCGGGGTGCATCGAGGAGGCAGCTCCGTTCCGCTCCGCATTGAGGCGGATGCCAAGGCTGGCTGAGCCTTCCAGCGCCGCCATCATGCCGGAGGTGGCGATGAGCGTCTTGGACGGCACGCAGTCGGTCAGCACGCACGCCCCGCCGAGGCCGTCGCGTTCGACGACGGTGACCTCGGCGCCGAGCTGGGCGGCGACCAGGGCGGCCTCATACCCGCCCGGTCCGCCGCCGATGATCGCGATCCTCGCGCGCGGCTGGCTCACGTTGTCTCATTCTGTCGTATCCGCGCTCGACGCCCTGCACTGGCTCGGGCCAGCGCCACGGCAGCGCAGCGGCCAGCCGTTCAGGCCAGCCCCGCACGGCACCGGCTGGCTCGTACTCTTGTCAACCGTGGCGATATACGCGGCCTACGGCAGCAATATGGATCCGGCCCAGATGGCGCACCGCTGCCCGCACTCACCGCTGCAGGGCACCGGCTGGCTGGAAGGCTGGCGGCTCACGTTCGGCGGCGAGGATCATCGGCTGGGAAGGCGCGCTGGCCACAGTCGTCGAGGACGACGGCAACCGGGTCTTCGTCGTCCTGTACGAGATTCCGAGGCCGACGAGGCCGCGCTCGACCGGTGGGACGGCGCCACGCTGGGCTACTACCGCAAGATCGAAGGTGCGCGTCAGCACGCTGGACGGTGACGTCGTGGCCTGGCTGTACGTGCTGAACGACTACGAGGGTGGCCTGCCGTCGGCCCGTTACCTCGGCATCATGGCGGACGCGGCGGAGGCGGCCGGGGCGCCCGCGGAGTACGTCGCCTGGCTGCGCGGCCGCCCGTGCGCGTCGGTCGGCGACTAGGCCGGCGGCGCCGGCCTAGCGCGGCTACCAGGATGAGCACGGCCAGCGAGCCGCGAGCGGCCCCGGCATCAGCAGGTGCCAGCGAGCGGCGCCACGCCCACCGGCTCTCCAGCACGGCGTCGGCGGCACGCCGCGCTCTCGCGCGTCCGTTGCACCTGCGGCCCAGCTCGGCGGCCATCAGCGGCACCAGCGTCCGGCTGCTCCGAGTCGCTGGTCTCGGCGAGGCGCGGCAGCCGACGCCCGACCTTGATCAGCGCCGCGCTGCAGCTGAGCTCGCATGCCGCGAGCGGCGGCCGGTGTACAGCGCCCAGCAGTAGATCGTCTTGTCCTTCTTCGGACTCAGGCCGGGCGCAAGTGAGCTCGACCGAGTCGCCGAGGAAGACGCCGCTCACGGCGCCCCAGCTGACCCGGTGGTCGCGGAACGGGTTGCGGATGACGACGCCTCGTCGTCGGCGATGACCCGTGGCCGCAGCGTGCAGGCGTAGACGCCAGCGGTCACCGCCAGCAGGCCGGCCAGCACTTCTACCGATAGGTAACTGTGCGCCGGAATCACGACGTCAGCCAGGCAGAAGGCGCAGAAAGCGAGCCAGACCCACCAGAGGACGAGCGGCGTCAACCGCCGATAAAGGATCTTCCCGTCCGCCATCGCCTTGCCGGTCTGGAACCGCTCGGCGGCGGCCTGCGCCGGCCGCGGGCGCGGGCGGCCGGTTAGCCGCCGCGCGCCGACCTGTGCCGGTGGCTCGGCGGCGCCGGTTTCGCGGGCCGCCGGCCGCCGGGCCGGCCAGCCTCAGGGGCCGCGGCCTGCGGGCCGCCGGTGGCCGGGGCCTGGCGTGGCGCTCGTCTCCGGCCCGCTGATCTGTGGCCCGGGCGATTCCAGCCACCGGTGCAGGACCGCCGCTGAGCGCCAGCCTCAGCGCCCTCCGGCGCTGGCTCGCGCATTGCTGCCTGGTCGTTGCTGGGACGACACGAAGCGCCACTCCAGTCCGGTCAGCTCGCGGTGGCTGAGCCTGAAGGCCGCCAGGCAGCCACCTGACAGCCGCCCTCACCGGGCCCTACTGTATGCGCAACTGCCGGGCCGGGGCGATTCCGGCCGACAGCCTGCAGCGAGCCCGCGGCTCGACGGTCACTTCAGGCCCAGGGTCGCGCCGGCGATCTGCGTCCGGCTGCGCGGTCGCGCCTGGCATGGCGTCGGGCGTTACCTCGCCGCCCGCCGACATCGCCGTGAGCGCGGTCGCGGCCATGAGCCGCACGCCGTAGCCGATGGCTCGCTCGTCCACGTCGAATACGGCCTGGTGGATGTCGAAATCGGCCGGAGCCTCCGGCGTCCGGGTGCCCAGCCTGGCCAGCGCGCCCGGAATCGACTCCAGGTACCAGGCGAAATCCTCGCCGCCGAGGCTCTGCGGTGCCTCGGTGATCGAGTCCGGGCCGAGCACGCGGTCCGCAGCGGCCTCGAACATGGCCGTGCTGATGGCCTCGTTGACGGTCGGCGGCACGTTGCGCTGGTAGCTGATCTCCGGGACCACGCCGTAGGCGCTCGCGACCGACTCCAGCAGCGCCTTGACCAGTTCCGGGGCTTCATGCCAGGCGGCGTCGTCCAGGCAGCGGACGGTGCCCTCGACCATCGCCGTCGTCGGGGATCGCGTTGGCTGCCGAGCCAGCGCTGACCCGGCCCCAGACCAGGCTCAGGCTCGATCGCGGGTCGACGCGGCGCGACAGCGCAGCCGGCAGCTCGGTAATGATCTTGCCGAGCGCGTACACCAGGTCGGCGGTCAGGTGCGGCCGGGCCGTGTGGCCGCCAGGTCCGGTGACCTTCACCGTCAGCTTGTCGCAGGCGGCCGTGATCGGCCCGATCCTGGTGCCGATCTTGCCGACGTCCAGCCGCGGGTCGCAATGCAGCGCGAAGATCCGGTCCACCGAGGCAATGCCGCCTGCCGCCATCACGTCCACCGCACCGCCGGGTACTTCCTCGGCTGGCTGGAAGATCAGCCTGACCTTGCCGGGCAGCGCCCGCGCGGCCGCGGCCCTGGCCAGGAACAGGCCGGTGCCCAGCAGGATGGAAGTGTGCACGTCGTGCCCGCAGGCGTGGCAAGCACCCCGGTTGACCGACCGGTACGGCACGTCTTTCTCGTCGTTGATCGGCAGCGCATCGATGTCAGCGCGCAGCGCGACCACCGGCTCGTCAGCTGAGCCAGCGCCGATGTCGACCGTGAGGCCGGTGCCCTTGGGCAGGATGGACGGGCTTCAGGCCCGCCGCCTCGAGCCGGAGCGCGATCCGCCGGGTGGTCCGGTACTCGTGGTAGCCGGTCTCGGGGTGGGCGTGCAGATCCTGCCGGAACTCGATGAGCTCAGGCTCATGAGCGGCTCAGGAACGCGTCGAGTTCCCCTTCGAGGTCATGCTCGGCCATGCGCTGCCTCCCCGTCGGCAACGAAAACTGTCCGGGCGGCACAACTGTGCCGGAGCATTTCGGGCCGGTCCCATCCGGCGCTCAGCGACGTTTTCATGTGAACCTCGAACTCACTCCAGTCCGCTAGCAAGCGTGGCATGACCAGATCAGCTGCCGTCGATGGCAGCAGCCCGGCACAAGCCCGGTAACGTGCCCGCTCCTGAACTGACCCGCCGCTCTCACGCCGGGAAAAGCACTGCGCTCCCTGCGAATCGACTGGCACTAGCTACCAGCCTTTGCGCTCGCCAAACGTAGTGCGCATGTGACTGGCGATTCACGGGAGATTCCCTACTGGGCAGCATCGTACCGCTCAGATTCATACTTCGCTGGTCTTGCGCGATTGTCGGGCGCTGCACGGAGCCCGCCGGGTCAGTAGACCTCGGGCGGCTGGTATACACCCCAGACATCCCGCAGCGCGTCGCAGACCTCGCCGATCGTGGCCAGCGACCTAAGCGCCTCGCGCAACGGATAGAGCAGATTGGACTCGCCCTTCGCGGCGATTCGCACCTCATCAATGCGTCGCGTGACCTCAGCGGAGTCGCGCCGGTCCCGCAGTTCGGCCAGCCTGGCCGCTTGCTCCTGCTCGATGGCCGGGTCTACGCGCAACGGCTCGTACGGCTCGTCCTGCCGCGCTGGTGAAGGCGTTCACGCCCACCACGATCCGCTCCCGGCTGTCCACTTCGCGGGCGATCTGGTACGCCGACCGCTCGATCTCGGCCTTCTGGAAACCCTGCTCGATGGCCGCGACGGCGCCGCCGAGGTCGGCCACCCGGCGCATCAGTTCGCGGGCTTGCGCCTCGATCTCATCGGTCATGGACTCGATCGCGTAGGAGCCCGCGAGCGGGTCGACAGTGGCAGTCAGATCGGTCTCGTTCGCCAGCACCTGCTGCGTCCGCAGAGCCAGCGTGGCCGCCTTCTGCGTCGGCAGCGCAATGGCCTCGTCGTAGGAATTGGTATGGAGCGACTGGGTGCCGCCGAGCACCGCCGCGAGCGCCTGGAGCGTGACCCTGGCCAGGTTGACCTCTGGCTGCTGCGCCGTGAGCTGCACGCCAGCCGTCTGGGTGTGGAAGCGCAGCATCTGCGAACGCGGGTCCTGCGCGCCGAACTCGTCCCGCATGATGTGCGCCCAGAGCCGCCGGGCCGCGCGGAACTTGGCGACTTCCTCGAGCAGCGTCGTCCTGGCGACGAAGAAGAACGACAGCCGGGGTGCGAATTCGTCTACCGCCAGGCCGGACGCAATTGCGGCGCGCACATATTCGCGCGCATTGGCGAGCGTGAACGCGATCTCCTGCACCGGCGTGGCACCGGCCTCGGCCATGTGATAGCCGGAGATCGAGATGGTATTCCAGCGCGGAATCTCGGCCCGGCAGTAGGCGAACGTGTCGGCGACAAGGCGGAGCGACGGCTGCGGCGGGTAGATGTAGGTGCCGCGCGCGATGTACTCCTTCAGGATGTCGTTCTGGATCGTGCCCGAGATCGCCGCCGGGCTGACGCCCTGCTCCTCCGCGACCAGCTGGTACAGCAGCAGCAGCAGGGCGGCGGGCGCGTTGATGGTCATCGAGGTCGACACCTGGTCGAGCCTGATGCCGTCGAAGAGGAGCCGCATGTCCTCGAGCGAGTCGATCGCGACGCCGACCTTGCCAACCTCGCCGCTCAGCCTGCTCGGCGTCGGAGTCGAATCCCATCTGAGTGGGCAGGTCGAATGCCACCGACAGGCCCGTCGTGCCCGCCGCGATGAGCTGGTGATACCGGCGGTTGGAGTCCGCGGCAGTGGAGAATCCGGCGTACTGCCGCATCGTCCATGGCCGGGTCAGGTACATGGTCGGGTAGACGCCCCTGGTGAACGGGAACGCGCCCGGCTCGCCCAGGTCGGCCGCCGGATCGAGGTCCCGCACATCCTTGGGCCCGTAGACGCCCTCGATCGGCGCGCCAGACTCCGAAATGCGACTCATGCGGCAAGCCTACGGCGACGTGCTGTGCACGCAGCTTTTGTGAAGTGCGCCACGTTTGACCGCGGTCAGGTCGGCTGACGCGTCAAAGCTTTCGCAAATCCTGCGGGCCGTGACGTTGGCGCGGTATGACCGGAATGTCGTACGTGCGCACGAGTCGCTGACCTGGGGAGAGTCACAGTGCGTGACTGAGCACCGCATGTACGACATAAGCTGCGCTTCAGCCCGCACGCAGATTCAGCACAGAACCCCGGCGTAGCCGGGCAGCTCAGAGCATGGATTGAGGAACGGGATGAGGCTTGGCACCGAGTCGCGCTGGCGACGGCAATCCTGTCGGCGCGGCCTGCCCGGCGGTAGCCCTGCCGGCGGCTGCTGCCAGCGCAGCGCAGCCGGGCGTCGCCAGCGACCGGCAGGCGGCCCTGGCAGCGTGCCAGCGCCCGGATCGGCCGCTGCCCGCCAGGTCGGCGGCCCGCTGATGGCGAGCACAGGCACCGTGGTCGCGGAACGCGCACGGCGCCCGGAAGCTGCCCAAGGTCCCGGCGTCGGCCTGGGTGATCGCGAACGCCGACACCGGTCAGGTGCTCGCCGCCAAGGACCCGCACGGCGAGTTCGGCCCGGCCAGCACGCTCAAGGTGCTCACCGCGATCACGCTGATCCCCAGGCTGAATCCGGCGGCCATGATCCCGGCGACGAAGCTCGCGACCTCGTAGAGCCGAACGTCGCCGGGCTGATCACCGGCCGCGCCTACCAGGTCGCCAGCCTGTTCAAGGCGCTGCTGCTGATCTCGGCCAACGATGCGGCGGTCGCCCTGACCGAGGCCACCGGCTCATTCGCCAAGGGCATGGCGCTCATCAACGCCGAGGCCCGCCACCTGCAGGCCTATGACGTCGTCGCCAAGCTGCCCAACGGCCTGCCCGCGCCGGGTCAGGTGGAGTCGGCCTACGACGAGGCGCTGATCGCCCGCCAGGCGCTGGCCATGCCGGCCTTCATGCGCTACGACGAGACGCTGACCAGCAAGTTCGAGGTCAAGCCGCAGTGACTGGGAGACGCTGGTCAACCAGAACTACCTGCTCACCAAGTACCGGGGCGGCATCGGCGGCAAGATCGGCTGGACGGTCAAGTCCGAGGCCACCTACATCGGCATGGCCAGGCGGAACGGCGTTACCCTGATCGTCACTGTGCTGCACTGCACGCCGCTGCAGGAGATCACCTGCGGCCGAGCGCCTGCTGGACTGGGGATTCGCGATGAACGGCAAGGTGAAGCCGGTCGGCGAACTGGTCGGCCGGCTGGCCCGGCGGTCGCCGTGGCGCACGGGGCCCAGCAGCTACAGCCGGCCGCCGCCGGCAGACCGGACACCGCCGCGAGTAATCCGAGCACCAGCACTCGCCCGCCGCGCCCCGCTGCCACGGCCGGCTCCGGCAGCCGGTCCAGAGCCGGTGCTGGCAGCCCGCCCAGAGCCGGTGCTGGCGGCTCAGCGCCGGGCGCAGCCACGCCGACGGCAATCGCCGCGCTCGCCAGCGCGCAGGCTGCCAGCCACGGCGGGATCGCAGGCTATGCGGTCGCTGGTGGCGCACTTGCCGTCGCCGGGCTCGGGCTTGGCGGCATCGTCACAGTCCGTCGCCGGATGACGGCTGGCAGCCGCGGTCCGCAATAACCCAGGGCTTGCGCTTTGGCCCCCCGTGACCAGGGCTGTCGGGTTGGCGAGGGCCTGCCCGGATGCCCACTGCCTGACATCGACATCGGACAGGCCCTCGTCGCCCCCCCTCGGCGCTTGTAGGCTTGTCAGGTCATCCGTACAAGCAGGCGAGGCCGACCGTACCTGAAAGCTGACATCAGGGGAAGGCAGCGATGCCGCAACGTGACGAACATCACCTCACGGTTGATGACCAGCGGGCAGTCGACGGTGTGAGTGACATCATCGACGTCGCTGTGATCAACCCTCGGAGCATGCTGCCCGCCTACCTTCAGCTTGCGATCTACCTGCGCGGTGCGATCATCGTCCGGCAGCTCGCGCCCGGATCGGCGCTGCCGTCCGAGCCCGAGCTGGCGGAGCGGTACAGGGTGAGCCGAGACACGGTGCGCAGCGCGATGCAGCTGCTCCGCGAGATCGGCCTGGCAAAGACGCGGCGGGGCGTCGGGCACTTCGTGACGCGCACTCCCGAGATCCACCGGGTCGTGCTGGCTCCGGGCAGCCGGGTGATCGTGCGCATGCCCCAGCCGCACGAGATGGGCGAGCTGCTCGGGCTCACCGTGTTCGTGGTAACCGAGCCCGGCAAGCAGCCTGTCTCCTACGACACGGCGCAGACAGTGCTGGTGTGCCCCTAGACAGGCTGGACGCTGCTGCCCGTGCAGTCCGGCCTAGGCGGCAAGCCCTGGCAGGATCAGCACTCGCACCGGCGAGCTACCGGAATGAGCAGCTAGTCAGCGTTGCTGGTGCCTGCGCCTGTCCCGGTCGTACCGAGTTCGGCCTTCCGGAGCTTGACCGTCGGGAACCTCGATGGCCTGGTCGCACCAGCCACAGCACCGGCGGCGACCGGAGTCCGCTCGGTCGCAGCCGAGTCAGCGGCGGCTCGGTCAGCTGCCTCGGCTTCGGCCGCTGCAGCGCGGCACCGCCTGTCGCTGACGGCAGACAGTGAACCGGCCCAGCGCCAGCGCCGCCACGAACACGATCACGACGCCGAGGCCGGTGAAGAAGCCGATCTGCTCGAGCGCCACCGGGCCGAGCCGCCGATCGGCGTGCCCGCGCTGCGGCAGGCTGGTCCAGCGCCCGGCGATCACGGTCGCCGACCGCGAACCAGGCGCCGGCCAGCGCCGCCAGCCAGGCGCCCAGCACGGCGGCCGGCCGGAACCGGCTGATGAGCACGACGATGCCGCCGACCAGGGCCACGATCCCGGGCAGGACCTCGCAGCCACATGCGGCCGGACGTGGCCACCCAGGCGCGATCGGGCGTGTAGGCGTAGTGGAAGTACGGGCCAACGAACGGGATCAGCGCGCCCCAGATGCCAAGCAGCACCAGCAGCACGCCGCTGAGCGCGCCCTGGCTGCGGCGGACGCGAAGCGTCCCAGCCATCATGATCACTCCCTGGGCAGGCGGGGGGATGTGTGTGCCTGCCGGCGCGCAGCTACCCGCAGGTCACTGCGTTACTACACATCAGGATGAAGGAACGGGGCCGGACGCCTGCGCGCACGGTACGGGCGCTGGCCGACCCGGCAGATCGACCTGGCCGCGAGATCTGACCAGACGGCGCGACGACCAAGGACCTTGGCAGGACGCGCTGGCGCGAGCCAGGGCAGGAAGCCGACCCGATCCCGCACGCGGGCCATCGTCGCCGCAGCGAGCTCATGTGCCTTGGCCGCCCCGACCGCCAGCAGCCGGTCCAGTTCGGGCTCGTCGGCGAGCAGCTTCTCGGTCCGCTCCCGGATCGGCGCGAACGCGTCGACGACCACCTCGGCCAGTTCCTTCTTGAAGGTGCCGTAGCCGGCGCCCGCATAGCGCTGCTCCAGGCTCGGCGACCGGCTCGCCGGTCAGCGCAGAGTAGATGCGCAGCAGGTTCGTGACGCCGGGCTTGGCCGCCTCGTCGGCGCGCACCTCGCCGTCGGCATCAGTGACCGCCCGCATGATCTTGCGGCGGATCGCGTCGGGTTCCTCCAGCACGTCGATGATGCCCTGCGGCGCGGACGCCGACTTGCTCATCTTGATCGCCGGATCCTGCAGATCAGTGATCTTCGCGACCTCCGGCAGGATGTACGGGCCGGGCACCACGAACGTCGGGCCGAACCGGTGGTTGAACCGCTGCGCCAGGTCCCTGGTCAGCTCCAGGTGCTGGCGCTGGTCCTCGCCGACCGGCACCTGATCGGCGTCGTACAGCAGGATGTCGGCCGCCTGCAGGATCGGGTAGGTGAACAGCCCGACGCTGGCGGCGTCCGCGCCGCCTTTGGCTGACTTGTCCTTGAACTGCACCATCCGGCTGGCCTCGCCGAACCCGGTCATGCAGGCGAGCACCCAGGCCAGCTCGGCATGCTCGGGCACGTGACTCTGCACGAAGACGATCGAGCGGTCCGGGTCCAGCCCGGCCGCGAACAGCTGAGCGGCCGCGACCCTGGTCCGGCGGCGCAGCTCGGCAGGCTTCTGCGGCACCGTGATGGCGTGCAGGTCGACCACGCAGTACACCGTGTCGTGGGTCTCCTGCAGCGCCACCCACTGGCGCAGCGCGCCGAGGTAATTGCCGATATGGAAGGAATCGGCGGTCGGCTGGATGCCGGAGAGCACGCGTGGTCTGGGCATGCGCCGAAGTCAGTCCGTCCAGCTAGCTCGACCTGGCTCGAGCAGTCCGTGCTGCACGGCGAACGCGACGGCCTCCAGCCTGGAATGGACGCCAAGCTTGCTCAGCAGCGACTGAACATGCGTGCGCACCGTCGCCGCCGATACGCCGAGCTCTGCGACCATCGCTGCGGTGTCCTGTCCCTCAACCAGCAAGTGCAGGCATTGCCGCTCGCGGGCGGTCAGGTAAGCGGCCAGCCGGAGCGCTTCCTGCTGGCGGGCGAGCCTTGGGCTTAGCGGCAGCTGACGACGGCACCTCGACGACGACTTCGCCGCGAAGTACCCGCTCGATCGTCTGCTTGAGCACCGCGACGCCGCGTGTCTTGTGCACATAGCCCGACGCGCCCGCGCGCATGGCCTGCATGATGGCCTCGCTGTCGCCATCGGCCGACAGGATCAGCACCTTCGTCCGCGGGCAGGCTGCGAGGATCTGGCCGACGGCTCCGATCCCGTCGTCCTCGGCAAAGTGCCGGTCGATCAGGCAGACATCGGGCTGCCGGGCGCGGACCGCCCCGATGGTCTGCGAAACCGTCATGGCTTTCGTCACTGCGCAGCCCTGCGTCGGTCAGCACGCTGGACAGCGCGTCAAGGAATACAGCATGGTCGTCGCCTATCACGACATCGATCATGCGATCGCCACCGAAGACGCGCGCAGGCGCGGCAGGACGATCCGGTCACACGGTGAGCCGAATACGGCCCGGACGCTGGTGCCACCCTGACGCCGGGGCGAGATCTCGAGCCGGCCATTAGCCGTCGCGAGCAGCTCCCGCACCACGGACAGGCCGAGACCGGCAGTGTCGGGCGCCGGATGGCGATGCGTCAGCTGACCGAAGCCAGGACCGGTGTCGGTGACCTCAATGATGGTGCCGGCACCATGCCGGATGCTGACTTCTACAACGCCGCCCGGACCGGCGGCGCAGGCAGCGTTGTCCGCGATGTTGCGCAGCACCCGCCAGACCACCATCGGGTCGACGCGCATATAAACCGGCGGGCCTGGCAGCAGC
Organism: uncultured Actinomycetota bacterium; assembly: GCA_963795265.1. Lineage (GTDB taxonomy): Bacteria > Actinomycetota > Actinomycetes > Streptosporangiales > Streptosporangiaceae > JAJYUU01. Next base: position 380,495 of record CAWCHF010000011.1, read on the forward strand.
CGCACCATGGCCTGGTGTCCGAGCTGCACGAGCTGCACGGCCTGGCTAGCTAGCTCACGCACGTTGATGAGCTCGGTGGCCGGGCTGGGTAGCTCGCCACCGGGCCGGGTGGTACGGGTGATCATGCCTACGGCGCGCGCCGTCTCCTGAACGACGAGGTCGGCCTGCTGCCGGGCCGCCGCTGGCAGGCCGGGGTCGGTCCGGACTTCGTCAGCGAGCAGCGCGATCGTCATGATCTGATGGCCGATGTCGTGCAGGATGCCGCGGATCGCCGGCTCGCCGCCAGCGCTGCCATCCGAATGCCCATCCTGGGCAAGCCCGTAACTCCCGGTCATCTTTCCCCCTGTTGCGTATAACTAATGAAAGCCGACGGCATAACGGCGCGATAACCCCATTACGTAGATGACGCCGACGATTCCGGATCTGCGGCCGCTAATGTGCCCGACTCGGGCCGGCACACTGCCTGCTAACGCGTCGGAATTGCGCCCCGTGCGGGCGATACCAGATCTACTCGGGCTAGATCTGGCCGGGCCAGGCGGCTTACCTGCAATCGGATACCCCCGGAGGTGGCCAGCACATAACCGCCGGAACGGGTCATGATGAACTCCCCTGATTCCAACCCCGGCATCGCGCACCCTCGCGCCAGAGCCTGACTTGACGTTCAGTTTACCAGTCCGCTATTCCGGGCTTCCGGCCGACTCCGCGCTAAATATGGCGCACATTGGTAAAGCCGCAGGCCAGGAGCATGTCGCAGGCAGGCTATCCGCGGTGCTCAGTGCCACGGGCCGGCGCAGGCTGGCACCATGCTGTGGGCGGGTTCGAGGCCGAGGATCACCCGGACGCAGGTGCCGCCACCGGGCCCCGTCCCGATCTCCAGGCGGCCGCCAGCCAGGTCGAGCAGCTGCTGCGTCACCGACAAGCCGAGACCCTCGGTTCCGTCCGGTCCGGTTCCGAAACCGGGTCCGTCATCGGTGATCTCGATCACCGTGTCGATCTCCTGCTGCACGCTGATCTGCACGCGCCCGCCAGGACCGGCGGCCCGTACCGCGTTGTCGACGAGGTTCCATAGCACCCGCCAGAGCAGGGTCGGGCTTGCCAGCACAGGCGCTGGCTGGCCCGGACAGAGCCCGACCGAGGTCTCGCTGGCCAGCTCCGCAAGCTGGGTGATCTCGCCAGCGAGCGCGCGCACGTCCACGCTTGCAGGGTTGCCACCCGCGGGGCTGGCGGCAGCCGCGGGGGTGTAGTCGGTAATCATGTCTAGCGCCCGCAGCATCTCGTGCGCGACAAGTTCCATCCGGCGCCGGGAGTCGGCCGACAGTGTCTTGTCATCCCGCACGGACTCCGCAAGCAGCGATAGCGTCAGCAGCTGATGGCCGAGGTCATGGCGCAGGCCCTGGACCGAGAGCCCGCTATCCGGCGCCGGCTGCACCGGACGGACGGTCCCCGACAGCGGTCGGCCTGCCACCGCAGCCTGCAGCGCACGGCATGCGCCCGCGGCGCGCACCGGACTGCCGGCGCCGTTACGTGGATCGACCGTCGTCTCCATGATTCCCCCGTTCATGTGCATTACCGAATGTAATGCTGTATTTTCCCCAAAAGCCGGGCAGCTGTCCCGGCGGCGGCCGCTGAGACTGGCATCCGATACTGAGTTATTCGAAGCCGGCCCGGCCTCGGATTGGGCACTGGGCGCACCGATCAGCAAATCCCGGCTCGGCTAAATACGTCCCCCGGAAAAGCATGGAAGCTCCTGGTGATATCCCCTTTATCACAACTGCGATGGCCGCATGCCGAGTAAATACGCGGAGCCTGACTGAACGTTTAGTTTAACAACCTGCAGTGCGCTATTTCAACCGAACCTTCGTTCGGGTACTGCAAAACTGGCACCGTGACCTGCGATGTTGGTCTGCATTGTTGCCGGGCGACCGGTCGCCCGGCCAGCCGCCTCGGTAATGTGTGACGCGGCGCCGGATTCTGGCCAGTAGGCGGCGGTAAGCGCCGCGGACAAGGCCGCGGCGCTGTACCGGTGGCCAATCCTGGCCCGGCCAGTCGCCGCCATCCTGGCAGCCTCCGACGGCCTGTCCAGCAGGTAGGAGATGGCCGCAGCGAGCAGATCGGGCCGGGCAGGCGGCACGAGCAGGCCGCTGACTCCAGGCTCGACCAGATCAGGCACCGCGTTCACGGCCGCTGCCACTACCGGCACGCCACAGGCCATGGCCTCAGCGACCGCCGTCGGCAGGCCTTCATACCGGCTCGGCAAGGCGAAGACGTCGAACGCAGGCAGCAGGTCCGCTACGTCATCCCGGTCTCCCGTCAGCACGACGCGCTGGCCGGCCAGCCGGGCCTGTCTGCGCCGCGAAGTCCGCGAGCTCGCCGCCGCCTACCCACACTCCAGTGATATCTGGCCTGTTCAGCGCCTTGATAGCGGCGACGAAATCGGCTCGGCGCCTTCTGCTAGCGTCAGACGTCCGACGGCACCGACGATGACCTGGCCGGCGTCGACTCCCAGCCGCTGCCGGGCCAGCAGGCGAGCCTGCGGATCAGCAGCGGCCGGTCCGCCGCTGACCAGGCCCGGATCCACCGTGACGCCGATGGTGCGCACGCGCTCCGGCGATAGCAGTCCGCGCCGGATGGCCTCGACCGCTACGCCGGTGCCAACGCACAGCCCGACGTCGGTGAGGCGGCCGAGCCGCCGCTCGGCGGCGATATACGCCGCTCTCCTGGGCAGCGACTGGAATTCGTGGAAGGGGAACCCATGGTAGGTGTGCACGATCCTGGGCAGGCCTGCCTGCCGGGCCGCCAGCCGCCCGATGGCACCGGCCTTCGCGCAGTGGGTATGCACAACATCCGGCTGAGCCGCCTCCAGCACCGACCTCAGCCACCGGATGGCCCGCAAGTCGCTGCGCGGTGCGATGGCTGGCTTCAGCTCGGGCGCCACGACCACCTGGATGCCGTGACGAGCCGCCTGCGCGAGCAGCCGGCCACCACTGCCGGTAATGATGAGCGGCTCGAACACCTCCGGGTCCAGCCCGAGCACGCCGCGCAGCGCCAGCGCGCCAGCGCCGCCTTCCAGCCGGGTGATGACCGTCGCGATCCGGAGCCGGCCGGCCGGATGACCCCGCTGCAGCGCGGTCCGGCCGGACCGCGCGCCGGTATCGGCGGGCGCGGTCATCGGCCGGGGCCGGTCGTCCGCCTGGACCGGCTCATCATCGTTCCGCATCCGGGGAGTGGTCCTCGCCAGCCGGCTGCAGACCTGCCGCACGAGCCACGCTGACTGCCTCCAGCCGGCTGTGCACGTCCAGCTTGGCGTAGATGTTCTGCGCGTGGGTGCGGACCGTGTCCGCGGAGATATGCAGGTCGCTGGCGATCTGCCGCCCGTGACGGCCGGTCATCATGGCCCGCAGTACCTCCGTCTCACGCGAGCTCAGCAGGCGCAGGCCACCACCTCGGTGCCGTGGGCGCGGCTGGCGTCCGCCCGCAAGCTCCGCAGGATCTCGCCGAGCATCTCCGGCGGGAACCAGGAATAGCCGCGGCACCACGCCCCGGATCACGGCCTCGAACTCGGCCGCGTCCTGTTCCTTGGCGACCCAGGCGGCTGCGCCGGCGGCTGCTGCGGCAACCGCATGCGTAACGTCCCGGTCTGCGCTGAGGATCACCACCCGCAGCGTCTGGGTTCGCCTCCAGCCAGGCCGGTCAGGACATCGCCGATCGCCGCAGCCGAACGGCTCGGCCTCGATGGCGATCACGTCCGGGCGGACGCCTCTGACGATCGCGGTCAGGTTGGGATCGGTCGCAGCGCAGCGACCGGCCACCCATACATCAGGCGCGGCCGACAGCCGGGACGCGAGCGCCTCGGTGATCATGAGGTGATCGTCGGCGAGCAGCAGCCGGATCGGGCTCATTCCCCCAGCCTGCCGCGGACGCGCCGTGCCGTACTCATCCAGATGCATGACCGCGTTCCCTTAGATAAGGGCCCGAAGTGGCTGAATCGCACCGCGACTGCCGGCGGGGTGGCCGGGCCGATGTCGGGCAGCCGGGCCGGGCTCCGGCGGGCTCGGCACTGACCGGCAGCAAGATCGGGCTGCGGCTTATCGCTCGCGGCCCGGTTGCCGCTCGCGGCCGGGTCTCGCTCGCGGCTGACCTGTCGCTCGCGCTCGGTTGCCGCCTCCAGGCTCGCCTGGCGGCTCGAGCGCCCGCCTCGCGGGCTCTGCCAGGTCCCGTTCGACCGGACAAGCCAGCCGGCCGGAACTGGCGGACAGCGCGATCGCCGCGTCGACGATCCGCAGTAGCGGGAAGAAAAGGCCGAGAAGCAGCAGCCGGGGCCGCCGCTCGAGCACCGCGACCAGGCAGGTCATCGCGTAGTCCGGCAGCGCCACGCCAAACAGGACGGCAGACAGCTTCATGTGCGCCGCGACGACTGCGTGCACGTCACTGAACGGCTGCCAGTTCAGCGCCTCGTGAGCCAGGTCCGGCACGGCAGCACGAGCAGAGACAGCGGTAGCAGCACGAAGATCACGCTGGAGCTGATCAGCTCCAGCAGCAGCACTGCCAGCATGGCGGTGAACAGGTTGGCACGCGGCGGGTGCCGCCGCACGGTCTGCCACAGGCCGATCGCCCAGCGCCTGGTCTGCTTGACGTAGTCGCGGAATTGGTCCGGATCCTGGGTCACCGCGACCGCCGACAGGGTGAAAGCGACCTTGCCCAGCCGCTTCTGGTAGACCTCGAAGGTCATGTTGAAGTCCTCGATGACCAGGCCCGGCGGATTCAGGTCCATGTAGGGCAGCACTTCGGTCCGGTACATGCTGGCGAAGCCGGGCACGATGTGGGTGGCGTTGGCGCGCAGGTACGTCTGGCCGAACTTGAGCACCCGCTGGCCGATGGCGTAGATCCGCTCCCGGTGGCCCGACCAGGATGTTGCCGATCAAGCCCAGTCGGCGGTCGCGCGCGGTCCGGACGCAACCCGCTACGGCGACCACGTCGGCCCGTCGAACAGCGGCAGCGCCGCGGTGAAGTAGTCAGGCTGCACCCGCGTGTCGGCATCGAGCAGCAGCACCACCGGCGTAGCAGTCGATGAGGCCGAAGTGCTCGATGGCCGCCCGCAGCGCTCCCGCCTTGCCGACGTTCTGCGCTGGTCTCGTGGACGTGCACGCCTGCCCGCCGGGCGATCTCCGGCAGTGTCATCGGTCGAGCCGTCGGATACCACGTGAATGTTCCCGGCGGGCACCAGCTGCATGATCGCGTCCAGGCTGGAGCCGAGCACCGCGCGCCTCGTTGTGGGCCGGGATCAGCACCGCCACGTCGCTGACGCCGAGCGAGCCGTGCCGTGCACCCGGTCCCGGCTCCGCGCTCGGCTCCGGCAGCGCGAGCCAGCTCCGGCCGGCTGTCGCCGAGCGCGGCTGCGCGCGGCCGCTTCGGTAGCTGGCGCTGGCTCGACGGCTCACGCCCCGACCGGGTGGTGCGGGCCTCGGCCAGCCTGATCACGCCGACGGCTGCCCCAGATGGCGAAGTTCACGCCCAGCACGAACATGGCCAGGAACCACCACGGCAACTCTGGCATTACGGCACCGCCTTCGACGTGCTGCTGGCGCCCGGGCCCGACGTCGGCAGCGACGGCGCGCAGCGCCGACCAGGTAGCGGGGTCCTCGTAGCCGTACATCCACAGGTAGACGCCGGCCAGGCTGTTGCCCTTGACGGCCTCGAACTTCGCCTTCGAGCTCTCGGCGTTCTCGAACCACACGATGTGCGTGCGGTCCGGCGACCGGCATAGCTGAAGTACGGGGCCTGGCTGACCTTGCTGTACTGCGCAGTCGCGTGGTAGCTGGCGGGACAGCCGCAGCGCCTGCAGCCAGCTGACGGTCTGCGCCGCGCCGTTGCCGTCCGGCCAGTTGTAGCCGAACAGCGGGATGCCGAGCACGACCTTGCTGGCCGGCATCTGGCTGGTGGCGTACCGAGCACCGACCGGACCCAGCCGATCGGGGCCGTCGCGCCCGGCCGCGGAGGTCGCCCAGTGGTAGTTGTAGCCCATGATCCGGACCTGGTCGGCGACCTTGCCGAGCGCGGCGTAGTCCTGGGCTGCGTTGGACTGGCCGCCGCCGGGGCCGCGGCCTGCGGGAACACGGCGACGGACAGCACCTTGCCGTGGGCATGCAGCGCTGCGGCCAGCTCCGGTGATGAACTGGGTGAACACCTGCCGGTCGCCGGCGTGCAGCTCCTCGTAGTCGATGTCGATGCCGGCGTAGTTGTTGCGGTGGACCAGCGCGACGATGGCGTTGACCTGCTGCCGCGGCCAGCGTGGGTCTGTGCAGGATGCGCGCGATCGGCTGATAGGCGACAGCGTGCCGCCGGTGACGTTGGCGATGCTCGGCACGATGCGCATGTGCGCGGCCCGCAGCCTGGCGATGTCGGACGCCACGGCCGCCGCCTGGCCGGGCTGGTACTGCGGCACGATCGCCCCGCTTGAGCTCAGCCCGTAGATCCACGGCGAGGCCTCGTTGACGTCGTTGCGGTTGGCGAGCACCACGGCGGTGTCGTGCTGGATGTTCCAGTACGGCATCGACGCCACGACCAGCGTGTGCCTGGCCGGCGACGACAAGTGCGCGACAAGCGTCAGCGCGACCAGTGTGACGGCCCCGATCGCCAGGACGCGCGCAGGTGATCGTCGGGCAGCGCCGACTGACCCGCGCTGCGGGGCCGTCACGCGGACTGCCCGCCGCTGGCGCGTCGTGACCATTCCTGTCCGCCGCGGCCGCGTCAGCCTGGTCTTGCCCTGCAGCTGCTCGCCGCCGCTGGCAGTGCCCCGCTACGCCGCTGCCGCGGTGGCGAGTGCCGATTGCTGGTCGGCGATGACGGCCGCGATGATCTCGTCCAGCGACCGGGTGGCGCGAAGCCCGACGAGCTCGCGCGGCCAGCGAGCAGTCCGGCACCCGTCGCTGCATGTCCTCGTAGCCGGAGCCGTAGGCATCCAGGTACGAGCTCCGCTCGATGCTGGCTGGCCGATCCGGTCGCGGCGATGACGCGCCGGGCCAGTTCGTTGATCGAGACCTGCTCCGAGCTGCCGAGGTTCACCGCCAGGCCCTGGCCTGCTCGGCAGCCGACCAGCCGGACCAGCGCCGGGACCACGTCCAGCACATGGCAGAAGCAGCGGATCTGCTCGCCGGTGCCGAACACCGTGACCGGCTCTCCGGTCAGGGCCTGCCGGACGAACCGCGGGATCACCATGCCGTAGCGGCCGGTCTGGCGCGGGCCGACCGTATTGAACAGCCGGACGATGACGGCCCGCAGGCCCGCGCTCGCGCACGTAGCGCATCGACCAGGCTCTCGTCGATCGCCTTGGCCTCGGCGTAGCTCCAGCGCGATCGCAGCGGGGAGCCGATGATCCGGTCGTCGTCCTCGCGCAGCCCGACCGTCGTGTTCTTGCCGTAGATCTCGCTGGTCGAAGCGACGAGCAGCCGCGCGCCGTGACGGCTCGCCGCGTCCACCACGTTCTCGGTGCCGTGGATGTTGGTCCGCAGGCTGTCCAGCGTCTTGTCCCTGATGACGAACGCGCCGACGGCGGCCGCCAGGTGGAAGACACAGTCGCGACCGGCGGTGAGCTCATCGACCGCGGCGCTGGTCCAGGATCGTGCCCTCGGACCAGCCGGAAGCGCGGATGGCCGGCGACCGCGGCCAGGTTCTGCTGGCGGCCGGTGCTGAAGTCGTCCAGGCCGACGACCTCGATGCCCAGCGGCGAGCAGCTGCTCGACCAGGTGCGACCCGATGAATCCGGCCGCGCCGGTGACGAAGCACCTCATGCCCGATCTCCTCCCTCGGTTGCGGATGTCGCGGCTCAGCTGGACCGCCCTGGCCGGCGGGGCCCGGCAGGGGCCTGCGGCTGGCCGTGGTGTGCGCACGGGCGGCGGGCCTGCCGCGAGCGGCGAACGCGCGGCGGCCGCGGACCGGGAGCGGGCGCGCTGCCTGATCCGGTTCGCGATCCGCCTGGTGACGGTCCGCCAGGACGTCCGTGGCGGCGAGCCGCTCGTACAGATCGTCGATGCGGCTGGTGACGGCGGTAATGCCGAACTCGTCCTCCACCGCCTGTTCCGGCTTGCGGCCGCGGTGACCTGCGGCGACCGCGTCCGCGATCGCCTCGCCCATGCGCTCGATCGGGCACCTGACGGGCCAGGCCGACCTCGATCCCGTCCAGCGCCGGACAGGTGGTGTAGAGCACGCGGATGCCGTTAGCCAGCGCCTCGAGCACGCACAGGCCGAAACGTCTCCTGCCGGGACGAGGCCACCAGCAGGTCGGCTGCGGACAGCACCGCCGCGACATCATGCCGCTCGCCCGCGAACACCACGAAGTCCGCGACGCCGCACCGCCGGCCGTCTCCTCCAGGTGGTCACGCTCGGCGCCGCCGCCGACCACCAGCACCTTGGCCGACGGGCCAGGCTCGGCGCGGCCGCCTCGATCGCCAGGTCGAACCGCTTGTTCTTGATCCAGGCGGCCGAGCAGCAGCACCACGTAGTCGCCGGCGCCGATGCCGAGCTCGGCGCGGACCTCGTCCCGGCCGCCGCGTCATAGGCCACCCGGTCCAGGTCGACGCCGTTCGGGATCACGGTCAGCTTCCTGGCCTGATCCCCCACCGGGTCATCCGGTCGCGCACCGCCGCCGAGACCGCGATCGTCATGTCGGAGAACACTCGGTCGCGAGGTACAGCGCCTGGACCGGCCGCGTCATCGCGCCTGCGCTCCAGGTGCGTCTCGCCGATCGAGTGCTCGGTGCTCAGCACGACCGGCGTGCCGCCAGCCAGGCGGCCGGGCGGCCGTAGATCTGCGAGCGGTACAGGTGGGTGTGCACCACGTCGTAGCGGCCCGGCCCGGATGATCCGCCGCAGCCGGAGCAGCGCGGACAGCTGGGTGTTGCTGCTGCATCCCCAGGCTGCGCACGCCGTTGCCGTCGGCGCGGATCATGTCGGCGACCGGACCGGGGTTGTAGAGCGTCACGACGTCGGCGTCGTGCCGGGTCTGCTGGAGTACGGCGCGCAGCTGAAGCTCAGCTCCGCCGACGCCCAGGCCGGTGATCACGTGCAGCACCTTCATGACGTCGCCTCCTCGGGCATGTGCTCAGTGCTCCGGACAGCGCCGCTGACAGCGTGCGGGCAAGGATGAGCAGGTCAAGCCAGACCGACCAGTACTCGATGTAGGAGTTGTCGAACCGTGGCCCGGTCCTCGATCGAGGTGTCGCCGGTCAGGCCGTGTACCTGCGCCCAGCCGGTAAGCCCGCCGCTCACTCGCTCGCGGTGCGGCGTAGCCGTGGATGTCGCGGCGCCAGCTGGCGGGCGAAATGCGGCCGCTCCGGTCGCGGCCCGACCAGCGACATGTCTCCCCGCACCACGCTGACCAGCTGCGGCAGCTCGTCGGCATGCGTGCCGCGCAGCAGCTCTGCCCAGTCCGGTGCTCTGCCCGGCGCCGACAACCCAGGTCGTGTCCGGGTCGCCGGCCGGCCGCAGCGTGCGCAGCTTGGCGATCGTCGCGACCCGGCCGCGGCCGACGACCCGGACCTGCCGGAACAGCGGCGGCAGCCGCAGGTCGAGCCGCACCGCGAAGCGCGAGCAGCAGCATGAGCGGCGCGGTCAGCATCAGCAGTGCCGTGCCTGCGGTCAGGTCGAGAATGCGCTTGGCCGCGAGCCTGGCCGGTGCCCCGGCGCCAGGCCGGAGCGCGATGAGCGGAACGCCCCAGATGTCGTCCAGGCATGATCGTGGCACCGCCAGCCCAAGCTCGGGCAGCCGCGGCAGCACGCTCACGTGCGCGCCGAGTTCGCGGCAGAGCTGCAGGGCAGCCACCAGCTCCGCGTCCGGCACCGCTGGCGAGCAGACGATCACGTGGGTGATGCCGAGCCTGGCAACCACCTCGCCTGCGTCGCGCACCCGGCCAAGCAGCGGCAGCCCGGCCGCGTGCTGATCGCCGGAACCAGCCACGGTCGCGAGGATGCCCGCGTCGTCGAGCACACCGCACGGCCGGACACCAAGCTCCGGATGAGCAAGCAGCAACCGCGCCAGGTCGCCGCCGGGCTGGCCCGCCCCGAGCAGCAGCGCTCGCTGTGCCAGCAGCCCGCGGCGGCCAGCCGTCCGCAGGCCCGCTGCCGCACCCGACCGCAGTACCAGCCCCAGCCCGATGAGGCAGCCGGCCAGCCGCAGCGTCAGGCCCGGCGGCGTCCACAGCAGCAGCACTGACGCTGCCGCCACGGCCGCCGCGATCAGCCGCCCGGCCTGGTCGCTCGGGCGCAGGCAGATCCGGGCCCGGTACTGCCCGGAGGCCGCGGCCGCGATCAGGATGACGAGGCCGAAGCACAGTCCGCGGGCCGCGCCCGCACCGGTGATAGCCGCCGCCACCACGACCGCAGCCAGGTCGGCGGCCGGGAGCGCTGCCGACCGCGCCAGCTGCCCGCCCGGACGGCGGCGGCCGGATGGCGGCCGTGGCCGCACCGCAGCGGCCAAGGGCAGCTGCGCGCCCGGTCCCGCGGGCACCGGCACACCGGTGCGCGGCATTGCCCGGCGGCGCGCCCGGCCCGGCGCGTACCCGGTCAGCGTCACCGGCTTGCCTCCGCCGCGAGGCGCGGCGCGCGCGTCAGCACCGGCGCGGAGGCGCTGGCGGCCAGCCGGGCCGCCACCGTGCTGGCCGCATGCCCGGTGCCGTACACAAAGCGCATCACCGGGCCGAAGACTGGCGCGACGGCCGGACCGATCACGTACAGGCCGGGAACCGAGCTCTGGTAGCCGGAATCCACCGCGGCCGTGTTGGCGACAAGGCGCAGCGGCCCGCAGCGCGTCGTCCAGAAACTCAAGGCGCCGGAAGTCTGGCCGGTAGCCGGTCGCGGCGATCAGCTGATCAGCTTCCACCGCAGTGCGGCTGCCGGTGCGTGAGACCAGGTCCAGCATCGTGCCACTGCCGCCGGTCCTGACCCGCGCGACTGACTGACCGGTGAGTACCGGAATCTCGCCCTCGACCCGGCTGCGCAGCCAGCTCGCGCCAGCCGGGCCAAGCGCGGTCCGGGCCCGCTGCACCCTGGTGGGCTCGGGCAGGTGCCGGAACAGGCCCGGCTGCCGTGAGTAGAACCAGGTGGCCCAGCCAGAGCCGAGGCCGGCCTCGGGCTCCCGCAGTCGCTGCCGGAGCGGCCGGTCGGGCAGCAGCGGCGGGCCATTCCATTTCACCGCTGCGGACCTGGTGATGATCTGCACGTCAGCGCCGTGCTCGCGCAGCAATGCGGCTGATTCCAGCGCGGACTGGCCACGGCCGACGACCGCGACGCGCATGCCGCGATAAGCCGATGGCTGAGTCACCTCGGAACTGTGACGCACCGCCTGCGCTGCGGACAGCACCGGTGGCAGATAGGCGAAATGCTCGACGCCGACAGCGAGGACGACCCGCCGCGCGGTGGCCACGCCGCCGTTGGCGAGGGTGATCTCGAAATGTCCGTCCCGACCCGCGAGCCGCGTCACCGCGGTCGGCTCGATGCAGTCGCCGGCGGTCTTGCTCGCGAACCAGTCGCCGTAGGCGACAAAAGCATCCAGCGGCACGGGCAGCCCGTAATCGGCATACGGGAGCCCGGCGGCGCGGCAGAAGGTCGCCAGCGTGTACGCGCCGGCTGGGTCGGACATGTTCGAAGCGAATCCCTGCGACTTCAGGAACATGCCGCGCGGCATGCATGCCCGCCACAGATGCATCGGCAGCCCGAACTGACGGAAGCTGACCCCCGCCGCGCGCAGGTGCGCGGCCACGGAAAGCCCGTACGGCCCGGCCCCGATAATCGCCACATCGACGCTGTCACTCACGACATTGCCCCCTTCGGTGTTCCACCCCGCGCTGGCCTCGTGCCAGCGGCCTGGTCAGCGCCCGCCAGGCCATCCGCATGCACATCAGGCCGAACGGGCGCAGGTCGTCGCGGGCGAACCAGGCAGCCTCGTCCGCGTGCCGCAGCGAGGCAAGCCAGGCGCGCACGCCGAGCTCTCCGCTGCGGATGTAGCTGATCGCGCTGACCGGGTCATAGCTCTCCACCAGGAAGCTGCGGCCAGCGGCAGGCTCGCTGCTGGTCACGTGCTGGCCGGTCAGATCCAGGTAGGCGGCCCGCACCACATCCAGGCCGGCCGCGTCGGTGAAGAGCCGGAACTGCGCGCCGAGCCGGGGATTGAAATCGAGCAGCTTGTACTGCCCGTCCCTGGCATCGAGCCGCAGGTCGAGATCCGCTATGCCGCGGTAATGCAGCCGGGCGAGCAGGCCGGTAACGTCGTCGCGCAGCGCATGGTTGGGCACGCACCGGCCGTAGCTCGTCAGCCCTGCGTGCGCGGGGTAGGACCGGTCTTTCACCCCGGTGCAGGCCGGGCTGCATGAGCTACCGCTGTCGCAGTAGCCGTGAAAGAACCAGTCATGGCCTGGCGCGGCCGGGATGAACTCCTGCAGCAGCAATCCGGTCCGGGCCTGCTCGGATGCCTGCCACGCGCGATCGAGGTGACCGGGATCGGCAATGATGGCCGTGCTGAGCTGACTGGTTCTGGCAGTCCACGGGGTAGCCAGTTTCGCCACCACGGGATAGCCGCATGCGCGGGCGAACCCGATGGCTTGCGCCCGGCTGTCCGGCAGGACAGATCGCGGGCTGGGAAAGCCGACCTCGGCGCAGACCTGGTGCAGCGAGAACTTTCCCGCCAGCCGCCTCGGCAGGTCCGCGGCCGGGGCCGCGAACAGGTAACGGCCACGCAGCCCGCTGCCGTGCTCGGCCAGGAAGATAGCGCCGGCATCGTCGGTCGGGATCAGCACGGCTGGCTGGCCGATCCGGTCAGCCAGCCGCAGCAGGCCAGCCCGCACCTGATCGGCACTGAGCCCGGCCGGCTGCCAGAGCACCTTCTGGTGCAGGTACCGGGATCGCGCCGCTGGCGCCCAGGCAGCTTCCTGGATCGCATAGACCTGGACACCCATGCGTCCCAGGCTGCGGATGGCGCCCAGGCCGCCGTGGTGCATGACGTTAGGGTCAAACTTCAGCAGCACCGCGGGCGTGCTGACGTCGGCTGGCGACGGCGCGGCGGCAGCCGCCCCGGCCGCGCTGGTGGCGATGGCCGTCATGACGCGCCACCTCACACGACGGCACGGCGCGCCGCGTCGTCGAACCGGTAGGTAGCGTCGAGCACGCGCAGTCGCGGGCCCAGGAGTAGTCGATGCCGGGATGCACGGTGTGCACGATGATGAGGTCCCAGTCCATGCCCGGAACCGTCGCGCTGGTGAGCACCCGGCCGCCCGGCAGGGTGAGTTCCGGCACCAGCGGGTCGAAGTAGTGCACGTCCGCTGCTTTGCGTAGCAGCCCGGTAATGATCGGGACGGCCGACGACTCGCGCAAGTCGCGCACCCCGGCCTTGTAGCTGGCTCCGACCAGCAGAACCCGCGCTCCGGCTAGCTCCCGGCCAGCTGAGGCCAGCACCTCGCGGGCTCGCTGGACGACCCGCTCCGGGCGCTGCCGGATCGAGCGCATGGCCTGCTCGATGAGCGGCGAGCTGCGTCCCTGCACGCCGAGCTGCCACAGCAGGTAGTGCGGGTCGCACGGGATGCAGTGCCCGCCGACGCCGGGGCCAGGGAAGGTGGCGAGGAATCCGTACGGCTTGGTCGCGGCGGCCAGCGTCACCTCGATCGGATCCAGCCGCAGCGCGCCGCAGGCATCCGCGAACTCGTTAGCCAGCGCGAGGCTGACGGCGCGGAAGATGTTCTCGTACAGCTTGGTGGCTTCCGCGGCCTCGGGCGAGCTGACCACGTACACCTGCTCGGTGACCATGCTGATGACTGCAGCGGCCCTGGCGGCGCACTCGGCGGTGCTGCCGCCGACCACCCGGGGAGTCTCCTCTTGCAGGTGCTCGGGGTTACCCGGGTCGATGCGCTCCGGGCTGAAGGCCACGAAGACATCGCGGCCCGGCTCCAGGCCGCGCTGCCGTAGCGGCCCGGCGAGCAGCTCGGACGTCGTTCCGACGTAGGTGGTGGACGTCAAGATGATGGTCTGGCCCGGTCGTGCATGGGCCACCACGTCGGCGCAGGCGCCTTGCAGCGCGGACAGCTCCGGCATGTGATCGCCGTCGACGGGGGTGGGCACGCAGATGATCACCGCATCTGCCTCGGTTATCGCCGCGGCGTCCGCGGTAAGCCGGAGCCTGTCCTCAGCCAGCGCGGCGACCAGCCTGGGCCGGTCGCTGTCGGCCAGGTCAGCGGTGCGTGCCGCGATCACCTTCAGCCGCTCGGAGCTGTTGTCGATGCCGATGACCTGGCGGCAGCGGCGGGCGAGTGCAACCGCCGTGGGCAGCCCGACATAGCCGAGGCCCACGATGGCCACCGTCAGCTGGCACCTGGCCGGGTGCCCGCGGCCGTAACTGTGCCGGTTAGCCGCTGGCAGCGCGTACGGCACAAGCTCGCTGTGCAGTTGCTGCTCACGGCCGTTGATCGCGAGCGATAGCTGTTGGTACGCCACGGTGCCCCGCTCCTCCCCTGGCCAGTTGCGGACGCGAATCGCCTGCGGTGGCCTAGCGCGATGCCTTGCCTCCACCCTGCGTCAGCTTCGTAGCCAGGTACTCCGCCATCGTCCGTAACCTGACTACGCAGAGCGACGTAGTTGGCGGCCAATGCCGCTGCGCACCGATCCGGCCGCTGGGCCGCCGGCAGGCAGGCCCGTAGCCAGGTCAGATCGCGCCGCAGCCACTTCGCCCGCAGCCGGGCCGGCCCGTCGGCGTCACCGATGTAAGTGCGCGGGATGGCGTACCGCCCGCTCAGATCGCTCGTCCAGATGGCACATCCGTAGTCGTAACCCGCGTCCTGCACGCCGTCGCGCACTCGCTGGTCGAGATGCCCGTACGGATAGCAGAAGCCCGTTACGTCCGCGCCGGTGACGTCCTGGAGGAGCTGCCGGCTGAGCTCGCTGCTCGCGCCGGAGCGCGAGGTCAGTGGTTGCCCCCAGGTCCACGTGCCGCAGCCCGTGCGAGCCGATCTCGATGCCCGCGCCGGCCACCGCGCGGATGCTGACGCGCCGTCATCAGCGGCTTGCGCGGCCCCAGCGCGTCCCAGGCATTGACGCTGCCGAGGCGTCCGGCGATCGACGAATGCGGTGGCAGTGAACCCGTGGCTAGCCAGCACGGGCAGCGCGTGCCGAAGGAAGTCGGCATAGCCATCATCGAAGGTCAGGCCGACAAGGCCGCCGCGCAGCCGCGCCGCTGCGCGCGCAGCAGGGTCGCCATCGATACCCCGCGCAGGCCGCAGGTGTCCAGCCAGCGCATCTGCTGCTCGAACCGTCGCGGGCTGACTGTCACCTGGTACGGGTCCTCCGCGTACGGAGTGACCGAGTGGTACATCAGCACCGGCGGCGGGCGCTCGCGCAAGCGCGGCGCTCGCCCTGCATCCGCCAGCCCGGCGTGTACCGGTTGTGCTATCTCATCGGGAACGCGTTGCCGCATGGCCAGATCCCCCCGTCTGCCAGTTCACCTGGGAGGTACGGTACGGACTGCAGCGGGCGTAGCCGATCCGCTGAACAGACGACCGGGGCTACGACATTCGGCGGAGCGACGCCTAGGCCAGGGTCACGACGCTGGCAGGCGCGTGCGATCGCAGCGGCATCACCCGGCCGGCGAATCGCCGTGCACGACCGGCACGATGTCGGGGGCGCCGAGCCGGATCGCGTCCGCGTCCTGGTCGGTGTCGGCCTCCTGGGAGGCGCGCTCGGCGGCCACCCGGACGCGGTAGTTCTCCAGTTCCCTGGCGATCTGCCGGGACTTCCACTTCATCGGGCCGGCCATCAGGCTCGCCGCTTCCTCAGCCGCGGACAGGCCGCGGTCCCAGGTCTCGATCG
Organism: uncultured Actinomycetota bacterium; assembly: GCA_963795265.1. Classification (GTDB taxonomy): domain Bacteria; phylum Actinomycetota; class Actinomycetes; order Streptosporangiales; family Streptosporangiaceae; genus JAJYUU01. The sequence goes on from CAWCHF010000011.1 coordinate 396,334, forward strand.
AGGCGTGGGTGCGGCGGGCCAGCACGTCGTCCAGATGCCGGGCGCCCTCGTGCGACGCGGCGTAGACGATCTCGGCGCGCAGGTAGTCATCGGCCCCGGCGAGCGGCTTGCCGCAGGCCCGGGTCGGCGGCGATCAGTGCCAGCACCTCGCTGATCATCGAGCCGTAGCGGTGCAGCAGGTGCTCGATCCTGGCCACGTGCAGGCCGGAGGAGCGGGCCAGCGCGTACCGGGAGTTCCACAGCGCGATGAACCCGTCGGCGCCGGCGAGCGGCACGCTGTCGGTGCAGGACGGCGCGACCTTGCCGTCCAGCCCGTGCGCGACGGCGTCGACCGCGTCGCTGCGCCATGATCCGGTAGGTGGTGTACTTGCCGCCGGCGATCAGCACCAGGCCGGGCACCGGGTGGGCGACCGTGTGCTCGCGGGACAGCTTGGAGGTCGACTCTGACTCACCGGCCAGCAGCGGCCGCAGGCCCGCGTACACGCCCTCGACGTCGTCCCTGGCTGAGCGGCACGGCGAGGACTTGTTGAGCTGGCCGAGCACGTAGTCGATGTCGGCGCGGCTCGCGGCCGGGTGCGCCTTGTCCAGCGACCAGTCCGTGTCGGTCGTGCCGATGATCCAGTGCCGTCCCCACGGGATCACGAACAGCACGCTGACCGGCGTCCGCAGGATGATGCCGGTGCGTGGAGTGAATGCGGTCGCGCGGCACGACCAGGTGCACGCCCTTGGACGCCCGGACGTTGATGGTGCCCGCGGCCGCCGACCATCTCCTGGATCTCGTCGGTCCACACACCCGTCGCGTTGACCACCTGCTGGGCGCGGATCTCCACCTCGTTCCCGGTCTCCAGGTCGGTGGCCCGCACGCCGGTGACGCGCTCGCCCTCGCGCAGGAAGCCGGTGACCTGGGTCCGCGAGGCGACATGCGCGCCGAAGCCGGCCGCCGTCCGGACCAGGGTCAGTGACGTAGCGGGCGTCGTCCACCTGGGCGTCCCAGTAGACCAGCGCCCCGGTCAGCGCGGACCGCTTCAGCGCCGGGCGCCAGCCGCAGCGCGCCGCGCCTGGTCAGCTGCCGGTGACCGGGCAGGCCCCGGCTCTGGCCCATGGAGAAGCCGAGCGTGTCGTAGGCGGTCACGCCCGCGCCGACGTACGCGCGCTCCCAGCCGTGGTGGGTGAACGGGAACAGGAACGACACCGGGCTGGACCAGGTGCGGCGCGAGCCGCTGCAGCAGCAGCGACCGCTCGCTGAGCGCCTCCCGCACCAGCCCGACGTTGAGCTGCTCCAGGTAGCGCAGCCCGCCGTGGATGAGCTTGCTCGACCGCGAGGAGGTGCCCGAGCCAAAGTCCCTGGCCTCGACAAGCCCGACGGTCAGGCCCCTGGTGACGGCGTCGAGCGCGACCCCGGCGCCGACCACGCCGCCGCCGACGACCAGCACCTGAGCTCGGTGCTCGGCCAGCGCTGTCAGCGCGGCGGCCCGCTCGGCCGGGCCGAGCCGCGTCGTCGCGCGCGCCGGTCGGATCGGCCGGATGGCCGTTCGGCCCGCTGCTGCCGCCGGGCAGGACGGCCACCGGGCCAGACCCGGATGTCAGCGCGGCGTGGCACTGGGGGTCACCACGACCTCCACCCGCTGGAACTCCTTCAGGTCGGAGTAGCCCGAGGTCGCCATCGTCCGGCGGAGCGCGCCCATCAGGTTCATGGAGCCGTCGGCGACGGTGGACGGGCCGTGCAGGATCTGCTCCAGCGATGCCGATCGTGCCGACCTTGAGCCGGGCGCCGCGCGGCAGGTCGGGGTGGTGCGCCTCGCTGCCCCAGTGATAGCCGTGGCCCGGCGCCTGCGACGCCCGGGCGAACGGCGACCCGACCATGACAGCGTCGGCGCCGAGCGCCAGCGCCTTGGCGATGTCGCCGCTGCGGGTCATGCCGCCATCGGCGATGACGTGCACGTACCGTCCGCCGGATTCGTCCAGGTAGTCGCGCCGGGCCGCGGCCACGTCGGCGATCGCGGTCGCCATCGGGACCGCGACGCCGAGCACGGCGGCCGTCGTGTGACCGGAGCCGCCGCCGAAGCCGGCCAGCACGCCCGCGGCGCCGGTGCGCATCAGGTGCAGCGCGGCGGTGTGCGTCGCGCAGCCGCCGACGATCACCGGCACGTCCAGCTCGTAGATGAACTGCTTCAGGTTGAGCGGCTCGGCCTGACCGGACACGTGCTCGGCCGACACCGTCGTGCCGCGGATCACGAAGATGTCGACGCCCGCGTCGATGACCGCCTTGTAGTAGCGCACGGTCCGCTGCGGCGACAGCCGGGCCGCGGTGGTGACGCCGGCCGCGCGGATCTCCTCGATCCGCTGGCCGATCAGCTCCTCCTTGATCGGCTCGGCGTAGATCTGCTGAAGCCGCCTGGTCGCCGCCTCGTCGTCCAGCTCGGCCGCCTCGGCGAGCAGCGGCTCCGGGTCATCGAACCTGGTCCACAGGCCCTCGAGGTCAAGCGCGGCCAGTCCGCCGAGCTTGCCGATCGCTGATCGCCGTGGCGGGCGAGACGACGCTGTCCATCGGCGCCACGACCAGCGGCATCTCGAACCGGTAGGCATCGATCTGCCAGGCGATCGACACCTCTTCGGGATGCCTGGTCCGGCGCGACGGGACGATGCCGATCTCGTCGAGCGCGTACGCCCGCCGCCCGCTCTTGCCCCGCCCGATCTCTACCACGCTCACGTTGCTCTCCCGCCCCTGCAGTGCGCCGCGCCCGCACGCGCGCCAGGCCTGGCGCCAGGACTGCGTGCCAGGGCTTAGCTTCGCCGGCCGCCGTAGTTCGGCGCCTCGGCCACCATCTGGATGTCGTGCGGATGGCTCTCCACCAGCCCCGCGCTGGTGATCTGGGTGAACTGCGCCTGCTGAAGCTCGGCGATCGTCCGGGCGCCGCAGAAGCCCATGGCCGCCCGCAGGCCGCCGATGAGCTGGTCGGCCACCGCCGACAGCGGACCGCGGTAGGGCACCTGGCCCTCCACGCCCTGCGGCACCAGCTTGTCCTCGCGCAGCACGTCGTCCTGGAAGTAGCGGTCCTTGGAGAACGAGCCGCCGCGCTCGGCGTTGCGCATCGCGCCCAGCGAGCCCATGCCCCGGTAGCAGCTTGAACTGCTTGCCGTAGACGAAGACCAGCTCACCGGGACCTTCCTCGCAGCCGGCCAGCAGGCTGCCGAGCATGACCGTGTCCGCGCCGGCGGCGATCGCCTTGGCGATGTCGCCGGAGTACTGCACGCCGCCGTCGCCGATGACCGGCACGCCGGTCGTCCCGGCAGGCCAGCCACGCCTCGTAGATGGCCGTGACCTGCGGCACGCCGACGCCGGCCACCACCCTGGTCGTGCAGATCGAGCCCGGCCCGACGCCGACCTTGACCGCGTCCGAGCCCGCGTCGATCAGCGCCTGCGCGCCGGCCCTGGTGGCGACGTTGCCGCCGATGACCTCGACCCTGGAGTTGGCCTTGACCTGCGCGACCATGTCGAGCACCGCCTGGGCGTGGCCGTGCGAGGTGTCCACGACGAGGAAGTCCACGCCAGCCTCGATCAGTGCCTGCGCCCGCCGCTTGGCATCCTCGCCGACGCCGACGGCGGCGCCGACGACCAGCCTGCCCTCGGCGTCCTTGGTCGCGTTCGGGAACTTCTCGCTCTTGGTGAAGTCCTTGACGGTGATCAGGCCGCGCAGCCGGCCGGCCTCGTCGACCAGCGGCAGCTTCTCCACCTTGTTGGTGCTCAGCAGCCGCAGCGCCTCCGGCCTGGTGACTCCGACGGGAGCGGTGACCAGCGGCATCGGCGTCATGATCTCGGCGACCCGGCGCCGGTGATCGGACTCGAACCGGATGTCCCGGTTGGTGACGATGCCGACCAGGATGCCGTCGTCATCGGTCACCGGCACGCCGGAGATCCGGAACCGGCCGCACAGCTCCTCGACGTCGGCCAGCGTGGCGTCCGGCCCGCAGGTCACCGGATTGGTGATCATGCCGGCCTCGGAGCGCTTGACCATGTCGACCTGCTGCGCCTGCTCCTCGACGGACATGTTGCGGTGCAGCACCCCGACGCCGCCCTGGCGGGCCATGGCGACCGCCATCCTGGCCTCGGTGACGGTATCCATGGCCGAGGAGAGCAGCGGGATCCGCAGCGAGATCCGCGGCGTCAGCCGCGCCGTCGTGTCCGCTTCATTCGGCATTATGGCGGAATGCGCCGGAAGCAGCAGAACGTCGTCGAAGGTCAGGGCGGGCGGTCCGAACTTCTCGTCGCTCATCTCACGTTCCGTGTGCCGGGGTCTGGGATGCCTTCATCCTAGTAACCGCCCGGCGCGGAACGTCGTTACCGGTGCCACGCGCCGGGCACGGCAGCGGCGACTGGGATCCTCGTTTCGGGGGGACCGAAGATCCCAGCCGCCGGCCTGTGCCGGGATCGCTGCTGTGGGCAGGATCCCTGGCTCCTGCCAGGGGCGGGATCCTGACCACGGGGGAGCCAGGATCCCGGCGCCCTGGCAGCTGGCGGTCCGCCTGACGGGGGGCCGGGTCGCCGCGGCTGCGCCAGGCGGCGCGTGGCTAGGCGATCGATTCCTCGAAAGCGATGGCACGCAGCCGCGCCAGCGCGCGATGCTGCGCGACCCGGACGGCGCCGGCCGACATGCCGAGAGCGTGGCCGGTCTCCTCGGCGGACAGCCCGGACAGCACCCGCAGCACCAGCAGCTCGCGCTGGTTCACCGGGAGCCTGGCGAGCAGCGCGCGGGCCCGCTCGGCCTCGAGGTAGGCGACCGCAGTCTCCTCCGGTCCTGGCCGGTCGTCCGGGCCCGTCGGGCAGGTCTTCGGTCGGAATGGCCAGCCGGGACGCGGACCGCTTCGCGTCTGCCACCTTATGCGACGCGATCCCGAACACGAATGACGCGAAAGGGCGTCCCATGTCCTGGTAGCGCGGCAGCGCAGAAAGGACTGCAATGCACACTTCCTGGGCGACATCATCGGCCGCGTGATAATGCCCGGAAATACGACCCAGGCGGGCCCGGCAATAGCGCACTACCATTGGCCTGATTTGTCGTAGCAAGCATGTCTATTGCGGCTGGCTGACCTCGTGCGGCAAGCTCGGTCAGGTTGCCCATGTTGGTGTGTCTGGCCGCTTCTAGCTGCGATTCCACCCGGTCCCCCTGCTCAGTGGCGGTATCACGCGCCGATCTGTACGAAGGCGTGATTCCCCATTGCAGAGGTAAAGGCAACATCAAAATAGGCAACGGAACGGTCACATTGATGTGGCGTCGCGTTACGAAGGTAATGCAGTCACCATGTGTAATAATACGACTACTCTAGGTAGCGTCAGGTGACCGTCAAAACGAGCTGTGCAAACAAAAATAACCTTCAAGCAGTAATGATGACCCGAATATGCACAAGAGCCTCATGTCAGGATTGCATGCCGCGGCGCGGGATCAGCAAACCGTGGCTGCCCGCACGACGGCCCCGTCACCGCGCCGGCAGGCGCGGTGACGGGGCCGTCTGTGCTCGAAGCGGCTAGCCGCTCGCGTTCTAGTGCTGGTGACCGTGCCCGTGGCCGTTGGCGGGCGCCGCCTCCGGCTCAGGCTTCTCGCTGACGAGCACCTCGGTGGTGAGCAGCATGCCGGCGATCGACGCGGCGTTCTGCACCGCCGAGCGGGTGACCTTGACCGGGTCGATGACGCCCTGAGCCATCAGGTCGCCGAACTCGTTGGTCGCGGCGTTGTAGCCATGACCAGCTGGCATCTCGGCGATCCGCGCGATCACGACGCCGCCCTCGGCGCCAGCGTTCTCGGCGATCCACCGGGCCGGCGCGGACAGCGCCCGCCGGACGACCTGAACACCGGTCGCCTCGTCGCCAGTCATGCCCAGGTCGCCGAGCTGAGCTGGCGGCCTGCACCAGCGCGCTGCCGCCGCCGGGGATGATGCCTTCCTCGATGGCCGCCCTGGTAGCCGAGATCGCGTCCTCGAGCCGGTGCTTCTTCTCCTTGAGCTCGACCTCGGTGGCGGCACCTGCGCGCAGCACGGCGACGCCGCCGGCCAGCTTGGCGACCCGCTCCTGCAGCTTCTCCCGGTCCCAGTCCGAGTCGGTGTTCTCGATCTCGGCCCGCAGCTGCCGGATCCGGTCCTCGACCGCGGCCTGGTCGCCGGCGCCGTCGATGATCGTCGTGGTGTCCTTGGTCACCACGATCCGGCGCGCCTCGCCGAGCACGTCCAGCCCGGCCTAGTTCCAGCTTGAGGCCGACCTCTTCGCTGACGACCTGCGCGCCGGTCAGCACGGCCATGTCCTCGAGCATCGCCTTGCGGCGGTCGCCGAAGCCGGGTGCCTTGACCGCGACCACGTTCAGCAGGCCGCGGATCTTGTTGACCACGAGCGTCGACAGTGCCTCGCCGTCCACGTCCTCGGCGATCACCAGCAGCGGCTTCTTGGTCTGCGCGATCTTCTCCAGCAGCGGCAGGAACTCCGCCATCGAGGAGATCTTGCCGCCGGTGAGCAGGATGTAGGCGTCCTCCAGGACGGCCTCCATCCGCTCGGGGTCGGTGACGAAGTACGCCGAGATGTAGCCCTTGTCGAACTGCATGCCCTCGGTGAACTCGAGCTCGATGCCCATGGTCGGGGCTTCCTCGACGGTAATGACGCCGTCCTTGCCGACCTTGTCGAACGCCTCGGCGATGACCTCGCCGATCTTGGCGTCCTGCGCGGAGATCGTCGCCACGTTGGCGACCTCGCTCCGCTCCTCGACGTCGCGGGCCGACTTGAGCAGTGCCTCAGCGACCGCGGCGGAGGCCGCATCGATGCCGCGCTTGAGCGCGATCGGGTTGGCGCCGGCCGCCACGCTGCGCAGGCCCTCGGCAACCATGGCCTGGGCCAGCACGGTGGCGGTCGTCGTGCCGTCACCGGCCACGTCGTTGGTCTTGGTCGCGACCTCCTTGGCCAGCTGCGCGCCAAGGTTCTCGGTCGGGTCCTCCAGCTCGATCTCGCGCGCGACGGTAACGCCGTCGTTGGTGATCGTGGGCGCGCCCCACTTCTTGTCGATGACGACATTGCGGCCCTTCGGGCCGAGCGTCACCTTCACGGCGTCCGCGAGGCGGTTCACGCCACGCTCAAGGGCGCGCCGCGCGTCCTCGTCGAATACCAGGCTCTTGGCCATCTGGATACCTCAGTGTCCTCGAAAGTTCTTGGCGGATGCTGGCTGTGACATATTCGTGGCTCTCACGCCACCGCCCCGGACCGGGTCGCGGGCTACCGGAGTCTCCTCCACGAGCCGCGAACCGAGCCGGGGCGGTACCGGGCAGGCCTTCGCCTGTCCGGTCGCGGGCCGGGCCCGCGCGCGCGAAAATTCCGCTCGCTACTTCTCGATGATGGCGAGCACGTCACGGGCGGAGAGCACCAGGTACTCCTCGCCGTGGTACTTCACCTCGGTGCCGCCGTACTTGCTGTACAGCACGACATCGCCGACATTGACGTCCATCGGGACGCGCTTGGCGCCGGCATCGTCGAAACGGCCGGGGCCGACGGCCAGGACTTCGCCCTCCTGGGGCTTCTCCTTGGCAGTGTCGGGGATCACCAGGCCAGATGCGGTGGTCTGCTCGGCCTCGAGCGGGCGCACCACGATCCGGTCTTCGAGCGGCTTCAGAACAACCTTGGTGGCGGTCGTCACGATCTGACCTCCCCCTCCGGAAAGGGCTAGCTGAATTAGAGAGTCGACCATGTCGGCCTGCCGTCGCGGGTGCCAGACCAACCTCGTCGCGTTAGCACTCTACCCTAGTGAGTGCCAGTTCCGAACTGTAGCCTCCCCGGTTTGGCGCGTCAAACCCGGCCGGGCCGGTCCTGCCTGGTCAGCCTGCCGCCAGCAGCGCGGCGTCGCGGACCAGGTGGAGGTCGGTTCGCATGGTGGTGGCGCCGGTGAATGCCAGCAGTGCCGTTGCCGTCAGGGTCGGCACCGCCTGCTGCAGGACCTGCGCGCCATCCAGCCAGACAGTCAGCACGCTGGTCCCGCTGTACTGGTGCACAGCGATGGTGACCGTGTCGGGACCTGGCCGCAGCGGTGCCACCTCACGGGCCAGCTGGCAGACGGACAGCGAGGTGTCGCCGGCCGCGCTGGTGCAGATCGCGGCCCAGTTGCTGGTGCCGTTCTGCCAGACCGTGCCGAGTCCGACCGCGACCCCGTCCAGCCCGGCGAATCCTAGGCCGAGCCCGTTCCCTCCCAGCGACGCTGGTCCGGAATCGGCCGGGTTGAGCAGGGCGAACGTCAGGCCGGCGGCGCCAGCTCCGCCGGACATCTGGGTAGTGAACGTGACTCTCAGTCCGTTCGTCGCCACCGGCACCGGGTAGACGGCCGAACCTGTCTGAGATTGCCTGACCTGGGTCAGCTCGGTCGCCGAGCCCGCCATCGCGGCTGACCCGTTAAACGACCAGCCACCGCCCGGCGGAGGCAGGACGGCACCGCCCGCCGTCACCGTGACGCCGCTCACCAGCTGGGTCCCGGCCAGCTGGCCGGTGCTGCCGGTGAACCCGATCAGCGCAGCAGCCGGGATGGCCTTGCCGGGCAGCGCCGCGGACAGTACCTGAGTGCCGTCCACCGAGACCGTGACCTTGCTGCCGGTGACCGCCACGCTGACCGCATGCGAGCCTGCAGACAGGCTCGGCACGCTCGCGGTGGTGGCGACGAACGTCAGTCCCGCGCCGGTGGTGCCGGTCGCGATGCCCACGAAGTTCGCGGCCGGATCGCCAGCGAACTTGCCCGTGCCGAGAACCACGGCAGCACCGGGCAGGCCGCCGAACCCGCGCTCGCCGCGACCACGGCCGAGCGCTGACACGGTAGCCGCGGCGGGATCGAGCAGGCACAGCGTGACACCGCCATTACCGCCGAGGCTGGCGGTGAAGTTCACCGCCAGGCCGCTGCTGGGCTCGGGCATGGCATAGATCGCCGAGCCGGTCTGGCTGGCAGCGGCTGTGGTGAGCGCCAGGTTCTCGCCCTGCATCACGGCGCTGCCATTAAGCGTCCAGCCGCCGCCCGGCGGCGGCACCGACCGACCGGTGCTCGCGGCCACGGCGGTGCCCGCGAGCGCCACCGTGAGCACATGGCTGCCGGTCGGGTCGTGCCAGCGCAGGACAAAGCTCCCGGTTACCTGACCGGCGCTGGCCGGGGTAAAGGTGATCGGGATGCTGACCTGGTACCGCGGGCTGACCGGGATGCCCGCCGCTGGCTGTGACTGTGATCCGAAGGGGAACGAAGGCCCCGATGTCCCGGTGATCACCGCAGCCAGGTTGCCCTCGTTGGTGATCACGACGGTCCGGCTGCCAGTGCTGCCGACCTGGACGGTGCCGAAGCTGACAACGGCATGACTCGCGGCCAGCCGGCTGACCGCGGCCAGCCCGGTGCCTGCCAGCTGGACACTGAGCACATGGCGGCCCGACGTCGTGATCGTCAGCGCCGCCGAGGTCGGTCGCGTGCCGCCTGGCCGGAAACTGACCGGCACAGCCACCGACTGCCCGGCCGCCAGCACCAGGCCCGGCGCAGGCAGCTTCGCGCGGAACGGACCGCCGGGCTGGTGGCCAGCGGTAATCGTCTCGCTGCCGGTGCTGGCATTCGTGATCAGTACGGTTCGCTGCACGGTGGTCTTGTCGGGCACCTTCTTGAAGTCGACCACGGCCGGCGACGCCTGCAAGCCGGGCGCAGTCCCCTGCCCGGTCAGGCTGATGTCCTCGGTCGGGAAGTTGGCCTCGCCGGTAGCCAGTTGCAGCGCTGCCGTCACGCCGCTGGCCTGCCGCGGCCTGAACGTCACCGGGACGGCTAGCGTGTCGCCGGGCTGCAGCGTCAGCGGGAGCCGGGCGGTGTGCCCGTTCACCCGGATGCCGCCTGTCGTGAACGAGCTGGCGCCCGCGCCGCCAGTGACTGACGCGCTGGTGACGGCGACCAGTCGTGCCGCCGCCACGCGCACGGTCGCCTGGGCAAGCTTGCCCACCGAGACCGGGCCGAGATTAACCGGTGATCCGGTCAGCGGCTGCGCGTCGGGGCTGCCGAATGCCAGCACGTCACCGGTCCTGGTGCCAACGTAGACCCGGCCGCTGTCGGTCGCCGGAATGGCGAACTCCGACGCCGTGCCGATCGGTGCCGACCAGATCGGGCTCATCGTGCACGGTGCCGAGGCGGTGCAGGTGGTCGGCGGCGCCGCCGCGAACGCTGCCAGGGTGGCGCCCGCACCTGTCGTGCCGGTCGAATCAACCGCCCAGACGACCCCTGAGGCCGGGTTACTGCCATTCGATGTCACCACCGGCGAGCCCGAGCTGTAGCCGAACGTGGTGCTCGTGCTGGCGACGTCCGCGAGCGCCGGCGTACCGGACGAGCCGGCGCCGAACTGGAGATAGCGCATCTGATCGTTCTTGCCGATGTAATACAGGTAGTCGTTCGAGGTCGCCGCGGTGATAGGGCTGGCGTCCGGCCCGAATGCGGCCGGGTGCCCGAACTCGCCCAGGTAGGGCCCCGCCTGGCTGACCACCAGGTCGGTGCCGCCGGAGCCCTGGGAGCGGCCGCCCAGGTTATCCCGGTTCAGCAGGAAGACCCTGCCGTCCTTGCCGACCTGGACAAGCAGATGCGGGTAGGACGATGTGCCGAACGGCAGGCCCACAGGCGCGCCGGACCCGAAGTCAGCGTCGGTGGCGTCCAGCGTCGGCGCATTGGCCGGGCTGAAATAGTCGGCGGCTGACAGGCCGCCGGCAGGCCCCGCGGTGAGCCGGACCACGGAGTCGCCTAGCTCGGGTGGCGGGCTGGTGCCGGCGCTGGGCGGCGGCGACACGCCATTGCCGCTCGACAGGAAGATCCGGCCAGTCCCGTCGGACATCAGCCCGCCACCGGACTGCCAGATGCCGCCCTGGCTGTCGGTCAGGCCAGCCTCGTCCGTCCACAGAGTCTGCTTCCTGGTCGAGGTGTTCACCCCGGCTACGTAACCCGCGTAGGGCTGGAAGTCGCAATAGGACGCGAACGCGGCGTAAACCGAGCCGTTAACCAGCAGCAGGCTCGCCCGCTGCCGCTCGGTCAGCGGGTTGAACACTGCGCCGGGCTCGTTGACCGGCGAACCGTGAATCGCGACCGGCCAGCCGGTCCTGACCGCCCCGGTCTGGGCGCTGATCGCGTAGGCATAGACATGCGGCGGGGCCGGCGCCGGGGCGTCATCGACGACTGCGACCAGGTATATCGAGCCGGTCGCGCTGTCGTAGACCGGAGTACTGGTCACCCCGACGCTCGGCGCCAGGTCGCTGCAGCCCAGCGTGGCGGCCGACTCTGGAGGCCCGAGATAACGGGACCACAGCACGGCACCGGTGGCCGCGTTCAGCCCGTAGACGTGATTGGTCTCGGTGGCCACGATCAGCACGTGCCCGGCTATCACCGGCTGCGCGTAGATCTGGCCGCTCAGCCGGGCATCGAAGAGCTGGCCGAACGTCGGACCGGCTACGGTCGCCGGCGAGAGGCCGGGCTCATGCGGATCCCAGCCGGTGCGCAGGTTGTCCTGCGATGCGGTGACCTCATCCGCCCGCGCGGCCGGCGTGGCGATCCTGGGCAGCACGCCGGTCACCGCCGCGACCGCGGCAGCCACGAGGCCCGCCGCCAGCACAGCTGAGGTAAGCCGCCTGCGCTGCCGTGCCCGACGGGCGCGGTGACGTGCGGCCGGGGACGCGGCGGGCTGCAGGCGCATGGGACATCGCTCTCACCTGGGCAGCCATGGCAGGCGCCCCGGCTAGTTGAGTGCTGGCTAACTCCATTCAGACGTGTCCGTGACATCCCAGGTTGGCAAGAGTGACCAAAGCGTTAACTTCGTGCGAACGGCAGCCATTTCGCGAGCCAGGCGCGATCTCAGTGGTAGCCCGGTCAGCCGGACGCGGCCCGTCCGCCCGGTCAGGCGGCAGTCACGGCAGTAACGGGCAGCGAGGAGTCAGCGGCGAAGTCCAGCGCGGACGGCGCCGCACCTCGGGTGAGCAGTTCGGCGCCGAGGGCCGCGACCATGGCGCCATTGTCCGTGCACAGGCCTGGCCGGGGTATGCGCAGCACCAGCCCAGCGGCCGCGCAGCGTTCCTGCGCCAGCGCCCGGAGCCGGGAATTGGCCGCGACTCCGCCGCCAATGACCAGGTGACCGACTCCCTGGGCCTTGCAGGCGGCGACAGCCTTGCTGGTCAGCACGTCGGCTACCGCTTCCTGGAATGATGCGGCGACGTCGGCGACCGGGACGGGCTCGCCTGCCGCCTCCCGCGCCTCAACCCAGCGGGCAACCGCAGTCTTCAGGCCGGAGAAGGAGAAGTCGCTGGTGCCGTCCCGATACTTGCTGCGCGGGAAAGCGACCAGGTTGGCGTCGCCGGCCAGGGCGGCCTTGTCGATATGCGGGCCGCCGGGGAACGGCAGGCCCAGGACCCTGGCCACCTTGTCGAAGGCCTCGCCCGCCGCGTCGTCGATGGTCGCGCCGAGCGGCACGATCTCGCTGGCCAGGTCCGGCACGAGAAGCAGCGAGGAGTGCCCGCCGGACACCAGCAGGGCGATCGCCGGGGTCGGCAGCTGGCCATGTTCCAGCTGGTCGACAGCGACGTGCGCGGCCAGGTGATTGACGCCGTACAGGGGCTTGCCGAGCGCTATCGCATAGGCCTTGGCCGCGGACACCCCGACCAGGAGCGCACCCGCCAGCCCCGGCCCGGCGGTAACGGCGATAGCGTCGACATCGCCGAGCCGGACGCCGGCCTTAGCCAGCGCCCGGTCGACCGTCGGAACCATGGCCTCCAGGTGCGCTCTGCTCGCGACCTCGGGCACCACGCCGCCAAACCTGGCGTGCTCGTCGACGCTGGACGCGACGGCATCCGCGAGCAGCTCGCGGCCCCGGACCAGGCCGACTCCGGTCTCGTCGCAGGATGTCTCGATGCCCATCACCAGCGGCGACGTCATCTGATCTCCTCGCTACCGCCGACCGACTGCGGCGCTCCGGCTCCGGGCTGTGCGGCCTGCTCCGCGTCAGCGGCGACGGCCAGATCGCGCCGCATCACGATGGCATCGGCGCCGGACGGCTGGTAGTAGCCGCGGCGGATGCCGATCTCGGTGAATCCCCACCAGCGATAGAGCCGCTGCGCACGCGTGTTGTCGGCCTTGACCTCAAGGAACGCCTCGGTGCAGCCGCGCCGCCTCGCCTCGGCCAGCAGCGCGCCGAGCAGGTCAGCGCCGATGCCCTGACCCCACCGGCTGGTGGCGACCGCGATCGTCACCACGTCGGCCTGCACGCCCGCTGCCAGCAGGCCGGCATAGCCGACGATCCCGTCGTCGCTCTCCGCTACCAGGTAATGACGGCTAGTCGGCTGCTGGCTGAGTTCCCCGGTCAGCATCTGCCTCGACCATGCCTCGGGGCCGAACAGCGCGACCTCAAGGCTGAGTACGGTATCGAGGTCAGCCGTCGTCATGATGCGAAGCGCTGCCTTGGTCATGGCGTGACCCGCTTGGGCCTGCCAGGTTCCCTCGCGTCAGGCCTGCGCAGGTAGAGCGGTTCGGCAGCAAGCGGCGGCGCACCAGCGGCCGCTCGGCTGGCGGCCAGCTCGGCCAGTTGCGCGGCCGCCGGGAACTGCGGACCGATCGACCGGTCCGCGAGCTCGGCGTACAGCAGCGCACCATGTCCGGCTACCGGCAGTTCCGCCGGAAGCCCCGCGGCCGGACTGACAGCAGGCCCGGCCAGCCGGACGCCGGCCGGTGAATAACGAGCCCAGTAGAGTTCCCTGCGCCGGGCGTCGGTGGCGACCAGGAAGTCGACTGCTCGCTTCGGCGGCGGCCTGAGCGCCGATAACGTCCAGCGAGCAGATGCCGTCAAGCCTGATGCCGAGCGTGCCTGCCAGCACCCTGGCGGTCATCAGGCCAACGCGCAAGCCTGTATAAGGGCCAGGTCCGGTGCCCACCGCGACCGCAGTGAGGTCGCAGCGACCAGCACCGGCGCTGGTCAGCACCTTGTCGATGAAGATCGCGAGCAGTTCGCCGTGCCTGCGCGCGTCGACCGCGGATTCCTCGGCGATGACGCTGGCGCCGTCGTGCAGGGCCACGGTCACCGCCGGCGTCGCGGTATCGAAGGCCAGCAGCACGGTAGCCCAGCCTAATCCCGCGTTACCGCTGCCCTGGCCGCCGGTCAGGCAGTTGGCCCGGTCTCGGCCCTGGCCAGGACGTCGGCGGCGACCGCCCGCGCGCACGCCATCAGCGTGCTGTCGGGCACCGGGCCGAACCCGTGGCCAGACTCCTGTCCGGATACCGACACCGTGATCAGGACGTTCCGTTCCCTCGTCACGATGGTGACGACGTCCGTGCCTATCCCGCTCACGTGCTCGTGCTGGGTGGCGATGATGGCCTGCTGACCGAGCCCGGCCAGCCCGGCGATAGTGGCCGGCGGCAGCGGGGACCTCTTCGGCGGCTTGGCCAGCGACTGGCGGACCGTCGCGAAGTTCTGCCGTGCGTTGGCCGTCGCGCTGCCATCGTTGCCCGCCGCGGCGAACGGCTGCAGTGCGATGTCGGCGATCTGCAGCACCAGGAACGTCGGCTGCTTGTCGAAGGTATAGCTGCACTGGCTGCCAGTGCTGCTGCCGACCGAGACCCGCTGAGTGCGCCCGGAGGCCGGGAGGAAGCTGTTCAGCACGGTCGGACTCACCGCACTGCAGGCGTCGGGAACGGACTTGTACTCTCCGGCCAGCAGCCTGGTCACCCACGGGGTCGGAGCAGGCGTCGATCGTCCGAAGAGCCAGACGCCGCCCGCGGCCAGCAGCACGATGACGATGGCGACCCCGGACCAGCGGTAGACCCGGCGACGGGACTTCCGCAATCTGGTCGCCGCGGCCCGGCCCCGGCGGCGGCGCGGCCCGCGGCCGGGCTCAGCGCCGGGCTCCGCGTCGGTCTCGGCCAGTTCGTAGCGGTCGCCGCCGGTGTACTCGGCATCGCCATCGATGTCGCGGTCGAGCGTGCTCGCGACGCGGCGGCGGCCCTGGTAGCCCTCGCCGCCTCCGGCGTCGGCCTGGTAGCGCTGACCGTCCGCGGCGCGATCTTCGAAGGCAGCGCCATCAACGTCGCGGCCATCGGAGCCGCCGGCCCGGTGCGCGCCGTCACGATCCTGGTAGGCGGGTTCCCGGCGGACGTCGCCAGCAGAGTGCGCGGGCTCGGCATAGGGGTCGGCATACTGATCGGCATACGGGTCGGCGTACCGATCCCGGACCCGGCCGCCGCGCTGCCCGGCAGGGCGCAGCCTGGAACCGCCTGGCCGCTCCTGGTAGCTGCTCGGGGTGGCCCAGGGCGGCAGGTCGGCGTCGTCCTCGGGACCGAACGGTTCATACGCATGGCGACTGGCCCGGTCCTGGCGGTCAGCCCGCCTGGGCCGCTCCGGCCTGGAGCGGTCCGTCCGCTCACCGCGGCCGCTGTGCTCTGAGTCAGGCTGACGCGACGGGCGACGGGGCGGGGAGCCCTGCTGGGCCACAGCGCGCCTCCTGAAGGCAGATGGGGACCGCGGATAGCCGCGGCATGACGGCGAGGTCACCCGCAGTGTAGTAGCGCGAACAGTGCTGCCGTGGACAATTCGGAACGGTTCAGCGTGCTTGCGGGTCACTGGCCAGGGCCGACCGGGTCGCGGCCGCTGTCTCCCGCCACCGGTCGCCGAACCCTCGCACCTGCACTGTCCTGGGCAGCTCGGCATCCTCGGCTGCTTCGGCTGGCTGGCCACCAGCGTGCTGCCCAGGACCTGCCTGTTCGCTGGCGGCAGCGGCCGCGCTCGATGCCGACCGACAGGAAGCTCGGCGCCAGGTCCTCGACCAGGCCCTCGCCCCACTCGACGACGGTGACCGAGGTCGCGAGGTCGGCGTCCAGGTCCAGGTCGTCGACCTCGGCCCGGCTGCCGAGCCGGTAGGCGTCGGCGTGGACCAGGTCCGGCCCGGCGCCGAGACTCGGGTGCACCCGGGCGATCACGAACGTCGGCGAGGTCACCGGTCCGCGGACGCCGAGCCCGGCGCCGATGCCCTGGGCCAGCGTCGTCTTGCCCGCGCCGAGCGGCCCGGACAGCACGACCAGGTCGCCCGGCCCGGAGCACGCCCGGCGAGCCGCGGCCGCCCAGCGCCGCGCATCTGGTCCGCGGTCGCGACGACGGACCATGCTCGTCCGACGCGCCCGATCCGAGGCTGGCCCGCGTCGGGCTCGGCGCTCACGCCGGGCCGCCGCCTGCTCGACTGCGCTCCGTCGAGCGCCGGCCGCCGCACCAGGTCGGCGATCGCCTCGGTCACCACCTCGGGCCGCTCCAGGATGACCATGTGCCCGGCTTCGGGCACGCCAGACCAGCCTGGCACCCGGAATCGCGGCGGCGAGCTCAGGCCGCCTGGTCGGCCGGGATCAGCCGGTCCTCGGCGCCGGTGATGACGACGCGTCGGGACCCGGCCGACGGTGTCAAGCGACAGCCGCTGGTCATGCTCGAGCAGCGCCAGGTAGAAGTCCGCGACGACCTCGATCGGGCGTGGCCCTGATCACGCGCTCGAGGAAGTCGACCACGGCCGGGCTGACGTCCGGGTCGCCGAAGGCGATGAACCGCGTCGACAGGAACGCCAGATCGCTCGCCGCTCTGCCGGACCCACTCGGTCAGCGCCGCCCGGCGGCCGCGGGCCGAGCCGCGCAGCAGCGCAGGGCCGGCCCAGCGGGCGACCGGCCGCAGCGGGCCGGGCAGCCAGCTGGTGGCGTCGACCAGGTAGCGCGGTGGTCGAGATCAGCACGACGCCGATGACCTTCGGGCCGAACAGCTCCGGCTGCTGCGCGGCGAGCGCCATGATCGTCATGCCGCCCATCGAGTGCCCGACGAGCACGACCGGGCCGTCGGCCGGGCACCGTCGCCGCCAGCACGGCGGCCAGATCCGCGCCGAGCTGGTCGATGCTGACGTGCGCCGGGTCGCTGCGGCCCGGACCGGCCGTGGCTGCGCTGGTCCCAGAGCACCAGCCGGGCGTCGGCCGCCAGGTCCTGGCGCTGGTAGTGCCAGATCTCCTGGCTGAGCGTGTAGCCGTGGCAGAAGACGATCGTGACCGGCGCGTCCGGTCGGCCCGAAGATCTCGGCGTGCAGCGGCACGCCGTCGTCGGCGACGACCTCGACCGGCCGCCCCCGCAGCTGCCCGAACGGCTCGTCCCTGCGCCGGATCGGGCCGCAGCCGGATCCGGCCGACGGCCACCTTCTCGGCGGCGATGACCGCGCCGGCCGATGCCGCCGCGATCCCGGTGGCCAGGCCAGCGACGCTAGAGAGCCGCCGCCACCTGGCCATCGGTTCTCCCGTCCGCGGCCGAGCGATCGGCCTGGTCGCCGGCCTGCGAGGCGTCATCCTCGGCCGCTGTTACTCCAGAGTAAGTTCTCGGCACCTTACCGGTAAACCGGGTGACGATCTCATAGGAGAGCGTGCCGAGCAGGTCCGCCCATTCCTGCGCGGTCGGCTCGCCCCGGTCGCCGGGCCCGAACACACGACCTCGTCGCCCGCCTCGGCCGGCTCGTCGCCGAGATCCAGGATGATCTGGTTCATGTTGACGGTGCCCGGCGATCTTGAACCGGCTGCCGCCGGATGAACAGCCGGCCCTGGTTGGTCGCGTGCCGCGGGATGCCCTCGTTGTAGCCGAGCGGCAGCACGCCGAGCGTGGTGTCGCGGCTCGGTCGACGTACCGGTGCGCGTAGGAGACGCCGGCGTCCGCCGGCACGCGCTTGACCTGGATCAGCCGGGCCCGCAGCGTCATCGCCGGGCGCAGCCAGTCCGGCGCGCCGCCCGGCAGCGTGCACAGCCCGACGACGGCACCGCCCGGCCGGACCAGGTCGAAGTAGGACTCCGGCAGCGTCAGCGTGGCCGGGCTGTTCGCCATGTGGCGTACCTCGGGCCGGACGCCGGCCCGCTCGGCCAACGGCGACGGCGTCCCGGAACGCCGCCAGCTGGCCGGTCGATCGACGGATGACCGGGGATGTCAGCGCAGGCGAAGTGCGACCACAGCCCGACGATCTGCACCCGGCCCAGCCGCCTCCGCCGCCCGCGCCGCGCGCACCAGGCCGGGCCAGTCGGCCGCGAGTCGCGCCGCCCCGGCTCATGCCGGTATCGGCCTCCAGGTGCAGCCGGGCGGGCTTGCCCGCAGCCCTCGGCGGCCAGCGCGATCTGGTCGACCAGCGCGGCCGTGCCGGCGGTCAGGTCGACGTCGTGCCTGATCGCCTCGGCGTGCGGCGCATCGGGGCTGCCGAGCAGGCTCAGCACCGGCACGGCGAAGCCCGGCCCGGCGCAGCTCGATCGCGTCGGCCACATGCACGACGCCGAGCCAGGTCGCGCCGCCGGCCAGCGCGGCGCGCGGCCGACTGCAGCATGCCGTGGCCGTAGCCGTCGGACTTGACCACGGCCATGACCTGGGCGGCGCCGACGTGCCTGCGGAGCGCGGCCACGTTCGCCTGGATCGCGTCCAGGTCGATCAACGGCCTCCGGATGACCGTCCATGAGCCATCCAGTCTGCCAGCCGGTCATGGCCAGCGCTCGCGCCAGGATCGGCCAGGCTTGCCCCTGGCCGCACGGCCCGGCTCATCGGCCCGAGCTCGCACCGGGCTGCCCGTTCGTGATAGGCAAGCGACATGGCAGAACTGATTCCGCTGACAGTCCTGTTCGGCAACCCCGAGCGGGTAAGCCCGCGCCTGTCCCCGGACGGCACCCAGCTCGCCTGGATCGCCCCGCACGACGGCGTGCTGAACGTCTGGCTCGCCCCGATCAGCCCGCAGACGGGCGTCGACTGGGACGCCGCCCGGGTCGTCACCGACGACACCGACCGCGGCATCCGGCAGTTCGCCTGGGCGCACGATGGCCGCCACCTGCTGTACCTGCAGGACACCGGCGGCGACGAGAACTGGCGGCTGCACGACGTCGACCTGCCGACCATGCAGCGCCGGGACCTCACCCCGTTCGACGGCGTGCAGACGCAGCTGATCGCCACCGAGCGCGAGTTCCCGGACGAGATCCTGATCGGGCTGAACAAGGACAACCCGCAGCTGCACGACGTCTACCGGCTCGACCTGCGGACCGGCGAGCTGACGCAAGGAACTCGCCAACCCGGGCCTCATCGGCATGGTCGCCGACGCCCAGCTCGCCGTCCGCGCAGCGCTTCAGCCGCAGCCGGACGGCTCCATGTCGCTGGTCGTCCGCGACAGCGCCGACAGCGCGACTGGCGGGAGCTGCTGACCATCCCGGCCGAGGACTCGCTGACCACCGGCCCGGTCGCGCTTCAGCGCCGACGGCGGCGTCGCTGCTGCTGATGTCCTCGGTCGGCGCGCAGGCGGCCCGGCTGGTCCGGGTCGACCTGGCCACCGGCGCCACCGAGGTGCTCGCCGCGGATCCGGCGGCGGACGTCAGCGATGTCCGGCTCAACCCGGACACCCGCGAGCCGCAGATCGTGACCTTCCTGCAAGGCGCGGTCGGAGTACCGCGTGCTTGACCCGTCGGTGGCCGGGCACCTCGACGCCATCCGCGCCCTGCATCCCGGTGACCCGGTCTTCAGCCGACGCCGACGACGCCGACCGGGTCTGGCTGGTGGCGTTCACCAATGACGCAGGCCCGGTGTCGTTCTACGCCTACGACACGGCCACCGGCACCGGCAGCTTCCTCTTCGAGCACCAGCCGCGAGCTGTCCAAGTACGAGCTGGCCGCCATGGAGCCCTTCTAGCTACCAGTCTCGTGACGGTCTGACGATCAACGGCTACCTGACCTTCCCGGCCGGTCAGGACCGGACTGATCTGCCCACCGTGCTCCTCGTCCACGGCGGCCCCTGGGCGCGCGACACCTGGGGATACGACTCCGAAGCCCAGTGGCTGGCCAACCGCGGCTACCTGTGCATCCAGGTGAACTTCCGTGGCTCGTCCGGCTACGGCAAGGCGTTCCTCAATGCGGGCGACCGCGAGTGGGGCGCGAGAATGCAGGACGACCTCAGCGACGCCGTCGCGCATGCGATCAGCCAGGGCTGGGCCGATCCGTCCCGGGTCGCCATCTTCGGCGGCTCGTACGGCGGGTATGCGGCGCTGGCGGGCGCTGCTTTCACCCCCGACCTGTACTGCTGCGCCGTCGACATCGTCGGCCCGTCCAACCTGATCACGCTGATCGAGACGATCCCGCCGTACTGGGCGCCGATGATCGCCCAGTTCCACCGCCGGGTCGGTGACCCGGCCACGGACAAGGACTTCCTCTGGTCCCGCTCACCGCTGTCGGCGGCGGAGCAGATCCGGATCCCGCTGCTGATCGCGCAGGGCGCGAACGACCCGCGGGTGAAGCAGGCCGAGTCCGAGCAGATCGTGGCCGCGCTGGAGAAGGCCGGGATCGAGCACGACTACATGCTGTTCCCGGATGAGGGCCACGGTTTCGCCAAGCCGGAGAACCGGCTGAAGTTCTTCGCCGCTGCCGACCGGTTCCTGAGCCGGTACCTGGGCGGGCAGGCGGAGGGCTAACGGAGCGGCACGCCCGCCATCACGGGGATCGCGGGCCGCGCCCGCCGACACGCCGCTGGCCTGGACGAGTCAGGCCTACGGTCGGCCACCGCCGGTGCCGCGAGCCAGCCACCACCGCCGGGCCGCGCTGGTGCCGTTCCCGTCGTAAATCAGGCATCGCTTGTCACCGCGCGGATCGCGGCGGGGATGGCCGCCAGGATGTCGGCAGCTCCGATCGGGGCATCTCGCGCCGCGAGGCGGCCGGCCATGCCGTGCAGGTACGCGGCCGCAGCCGCCGCGACCGCGGGGCGGCCGCCCTGGGCAAGCAACGAGCCGGCCAGGCCGGAAAGCACGTCTCCCGAGCCGGCCGTCGCCAGCCAGCTCGACCCGGTTGGATTGACCAGCACAGGCTGGCCCGCGTCTGGCTGCGCGATGACCGTCGTCGAGCCCTTGAGCAGTACGGTGACGCCGAGCTCGGCAGCGGCGGCGGTCGCGTAGTGCAGCCGGCGCGCCTCGATGTCGGCCCGGTCGGCGCGCAGCAGCCTGGCCAGCTCGCCCGCGTGCGGCGTGATCAGCGTCGGCGCCTGACGCGGAAGCAGGTCAGGGTGCGCGGCCAGCGACGGTCAGCGCCGTCCGCGTCGACTAGCGCCGGCACGTCGCTAGCCAGGACCGCGGCCAGCACGCGCGAGCGTCGTCGCCGGTTCCGATGCCCGGCCCGGCCGCCCAGGCCTGAACCCTGCCTGCCGATTGTCGAGCGCCTGCGCTCGGGCTGGCCGGGTCGTCGGTCGTCAGCACGGCTTCCGGCCAGTGCTGCCGGACCACGTGCACGGTCGCCGGCGCGGAGACGAGCCGGACCATGCCGGCCCCGCCGCGTGATCGCCGCCGCCGACGGACAGCACGGCGGCGCCGGTGTACTGGTCGCTGCCGGCTACCACGCCGAGCACGCCGCGCCGGTACTTGTCGGACTCAGCCGACGGGCGCGGCAAGATCGCCGCAGACGTCCGCCGCCTGCATGGCCGTTACGGCCGGGGCCGGCAGGTACGGGCCCAGGCCGATGTCGATCAGCTCGGCCGCACCCGGCGTGGCTGGCGCCCGGGTCGATGAGCAGGCCGGGCTTGACGGTCCCGAAGGTCACGGTCACGTCGGCGAGGACGGCGGCGCCGTGCACCTCGCCGGTATCGGCGTCGATACCGCTCGGCAGGTCGACGGCGACCACGAGGGCGCCATCGGCGCGGGCTTGCTCGGTCAGCAGGGCAAGTTCGGCGGCGGGCTGGCGCAGCCCGCCCTGGCCGCCGATGCCGGTCAGGCCGTCGATGATCAGGTCGGCGGACGCGATAGCGGCCCGTGCCGACGCGGTGATGGCGCCGGCCTCATGGTCCGACAGCGGGCGGTGCGCGGCCGCCTGCACCTGGGTCCGCGTGGCTTCCTGCGCCGGGGCTTGCGTGGCCGTGTGTACGGGGACCTGGCGGGCCGCCTCCATTGCTGCTTCCACCCGGCCGCCGTGTGCAACCAGTGCCGTCCTGCCGCCTTCGTGCAACCGCGCGCCCGCTGCGATCGCCACCACTCGCGCGCCTCGCCCGGCTAGTCGCGCACCGGCATACAGCGCATCGCCGCCGTTGTCGCCGCCGCCGGCCAGCACCACGACGCGCGCGCCGTAGACGGCGCCGAGCAGGCTTGCGCAGACCGACGCCAGTCCCGCGGCGGCTCGCTGCATGAGCGCCCCGTCCGGCAGTTCGCCATCAGCGCCTGCTCGGCGGCCCGAACGGCCGCCACCGTGTGCGCGTTCCTCATTGGTCAGCCCCTGCTCTCTCCCGGCGAGCCGCTCTCACCCGGCGGATCTCCCCCGACAAACGGCGATCACCCGGCAACTGTCTGTCGGCGGCGGCCAGGGCCCGGCAACTGTCCCCTCGGCGGCCCGCTCATCGCTCCGCAACCACCATGGCGACGCAGAGGCCCGCCGTCGTGGCTGATCGACAAGTGCCAGGTCGCTACGCCCAGGCGGGCCGCGGCAGCCGCGACGGATCCGTAGGTGTCCAGCCGGGGCCGCCCGAGGCTGTCGTGCCTGACGACCGCGTCGGTCCACAGCAGTCCTGGCGGGCGCCGAGAGCCTTGGCCACCGCTTCTTTGGCCGCGAAGCAGCCAGCTAGGGAACGCGGCGACCGACCTATGTTCGCTCTCAGCGAACAGCCTGGCGGCCAACTGCCGGTGTCCTTGCGAGCGCCTGCTCCAGCCTGGCGATCTCGGCAATGTCCACGCCGATGCCTACGATCATGTGTCAAGCCTGCCATGTAGTGACTGCGCAGCGCGAGGTGGCGCGGACCAGCCAGCGCGAGGTGGCGCGGACTACGGTTTCATCGATTCGGGTCGTTTCTCGCCACCCATTTGTCTTGGAATGTGGAACCAGTATCGATGAAACGCCGGATCGCACGCCGGCAATAGCGAAGCTGCCGCGCGCCGGAGAGCAGCCGGGTGGCGCTAGCCGAGGTCCCTGATCGCGTCCGCGAGCTGCTCGGCGAGGCGCTCGGCCTGGCCGGAGTCCTCAGCCTCGACCATCACGCGGACGGCAGGCTCGGTGCCGCTCGGCCGGACCAGGACCCGGCCGGCGTCGCCAAGCTCAGCCTCGGCGCCAGCGACCGCCTCGGCCAGTTCGCGAGACGACGCGACCCGGGCCTTGTCCACGCCCGGAACGCTGATGAGTACCTGCGGGTACCTCGTCATCACGCTGACTAGATCGGCTAGCGGGCGGTCCTGACGCACTGCCTCGGCCAGCAGCTGCAGGCCGGTCAGCAGCCCGTCGCCGGTCGTCGCGTGGTCGAGCATGATGATGTGGCCGGACTGCTCGCCGCCGAGGACGTACTTGCCGTCCAGCATGGCCGCGATCAGGTACCGGTCACCGACCGGCGTCTCCACCACATCGATGCCGGCGCTGCGCATGGCGTGCCGGAAACCGAGATTGGACATCACCGTGGCGACTACGGTGTCGCCGGCCAGCCTGCCCTCCGCCTTGAGCGCGATGGCCAGGACGGCCAGGATCTGATCGCCGTCGATAACCTGGCCGGTGGCGTCCACGGCCAGGCAGCGGTCGGCGTCGCCGTCGTGGGCAATGCCAGCGTCCGCGCGATGCGCCAGCACGGCCGCCGACAGCGCGCCAGGCTGGTTGAGCCGCAGCCCTCGTTGATGTTGAGGCCGTCTGGCTCGGCGCCGATCGCGATCACGTCGGCGCCCGCGCGGCGCAGCAAGTCTGGGGCGAAAGCGGCTGCCGCGCCGTGCGCGCAGTCAACGACGACCCGAAGGCCGGCCAACGCGCCGACTGGCCGGGCCGGCACCGTGCGCAGCAGATGAGCGAGATAACGCTCGCCCTCGTCGGTCGCATCGCTGACCCGGCCGAACCCGGCCTCCGGCACGCCCGCGGGGCCGAGCTGACCGATCCCGGCCTGTCCGGTCAGCACCGGACTGGCCGACCCCGCACGCGCCCCCACCGCACCGGCCGGCACCGCACCGCCGGGCACGGCGGCAGCCGGCCAGAGTCCGGCTGGCCAGCCAGTCGTGCCTCGATCTCGTCCTCGACCGCGTCGGGGAGCTTGACGCCGCCGCGGGCGAAGAATTTGATCCCGTTGTCCGGGGCCGGATTGTGGCTCGCCGACAGCATGACGCCGAATTCGGCGTCCATGGCGGCGGTCAGGTAGGCGACTGCAGGCGTCGGCATCACGCCGAGCCGGACCACATCGACGCCGCTGGCAGCCAGCCCAGCCACGACGGCCGCCTCGAGGAACTCGCCCGAGGCCCGCGGATCCCGGCCGACAACGGCGAATGGCCGCCGGTGCGCCGTGCTGGCGGCGGCGAACGCGCCCGTTCCGGACAGCACGCTGGGCAGCGGCGGCGGACAGGCTCAGCGCGAGCCCCGCGGTCAGCTCGCGACCTGCGGCGCCCCTGACGCCGTCCGTACCGAAAAGCTGGCCCATAGCCCGCCAAGATCCCGGTGCCGTTCAGGCGGCGGTTAGCGCTTGGAGTACTGCGGAGCCTTGCGGGCCTTCTTCAGGCCGGCCTTCTTACGTTCGGTGACCCGGGCGTCCCTGGTCAGGAACCCGGCACGCTTCAGCGTCGGGCCGGCTGTCCGGGTCGACCAGGATCAGCGCCCTGGCGATGCCGAGGCGCAGCGCACCGGCCTGGCCGCTCACGCCGCCGCCGTCGATCCGGGCGATGACGTCGAACTGGTCTTCCGCGCCGAGCGTCACGAGCGGCTCACTGACCAGCTGCTGGTGCACCTTGTTCGGGAAGTAGTTCTCCAGCGCCCGGTCGTTGATCTTCCACTGCCCGGTGCCCGGCTGAATCCGGACCCGCGCGATGGCCTCCTTGCGGCGGCCGGTGCCCAGCGCCTTGCCGGTCACGACCGGCTTGCGCGCGGCCGGCTTCGGCTGAACGTCACCGGTCTGGGTGGTGTACTCCGACAGGTGCTCTTCGGGGGCCTGCTCGGCCTCCGCGCCAGCCTCCAGCGTCTCAGTGGACTCGGCCACGTTGTCTTCCTCGTACTTCCCGCTTGACTCTCTTGCCTGGCACTTGGCCTGCCGGCTCTGACTGTGGTCGCGCTACTTGGCGGCCCGGCCACCCTGCTGCTCGACCTGCGAAATCTCGAACGGCACCGGCTGCTGAGCCTTGTGCGGGTGCTCGGGGCCCGCATACACCTTGAGCTTGCGCAGCATCTGGCGGCCCAGGGCGTTCTTGGGCAGCATGCCCCTGACCGCCTTCTCTACCGCGCGCTCCGGGCTCTTGGCCATCAGCTCGGCGTAGGACATCGACCGCAGCCCGCCGGGGTAGCCGGTGTGCCGGTAGGCCATCTTGTCCTGCAGCTTGTTGCCGCTGAGCGCGACCTTGTCCGCGTTGACGATGACGACGAAGTCGCCGGTGTCCACGTGCGGCGCGAAGACCGGCTTGTGCTTGCCGCGCAGCAGCACCGCAGTCTGGCTGGCCAGGCGGCCGAGGATGACGTCCGAGGCGTCGATCACGTGCCACTGCCGCTGGATGTCAGCGGCCTTCGGGCTGAAAGTGCGCACAGTCATAAGCCTTCGCGTGTGAGTCCTGAATCTGGCCCGCGCCGGGGACATGCTCTGCCTTCGCGCGGGATCCGCAGGTACCGGCCGCAGCTCACTTACCCAAACAGGCAGCGGGCATGCCAGTACACATGGATGCCCCAGAAGGATACCGGCCGCTACCTGCAACGGTCAAAGCGAGCCGTTGTCAGCCGCCTGCGCTGGCCGGACAACTGTGCACTCCGGCGCACTATGCGGGTTTTAGTCGCAAATGCGTAACCCTGACCGTGCCGTTCCACATCCGCCGACCACGCCAGCAACCAGCTGATCTTAACGAGGGAACGTGGCCGGCCGAGGTCGGATCTCGGCCGCGTGCAACCTCCGCGCACTTGGGCAGGAGTTCCGACGCGCTAAGAGCACTTGGTGAAGCGTGCGGTCATTCAGGACGGGATCTGGCCGATAGACCCGGGCCCCTGCGGGTTAGCAACGATCTGCGTCCCCGGCGGCAGCGCCAGTCTGTAGCCCAGCTTCCGATCATCAAAGCCATCGATTCGAACGATGAAGCCATATTTGTAGTGACGACGGAGATCACACTCCATCTACGGCCCATTACCGGCTGGAACAGTACAAGTTGGGAGTTGACGAAGTGGAGGCCAGGGAGGGGAGTATAGGAGCTATGACCGAAGCGGAACTTGCTGCCGAGATCGAGTCGATGCGCGATGACGAGGAAGCTTGGGGGGATTCGGTACAAGGGCCTAAGCCGAAACCCAAGTCCGAGCGCCGCCAGAGGGGCGCAATGGTTAGCGTGCGCTTCTCCGCTAGCGAACTCGAAGAAGTCCAGGCTCATGCTGTTGAAGCCGGCACGTCCGTGTCCGGATACCTGCGCAACCTGGCACTGGCTACCGCTCAGCAACCGGTAGTGACCATGACCTGGGCAGGCACAGCGACCCAGAACCTGCCCGCAACCCAGGAACGGATTCTCGTGCGATCGAGCCCTTCCCAGTTTCCATGGCTGCCAGGTACAAGCCTGGTAATAGACCGCTGACGCTACCGCCCAAAGTGCCAATTCGACATCTCTCGCTTCGGGCCTTCTACCTCTGGCATGGCTTCTCAGTTGGCACGCTTACCGCGCAAGGCCCAGGCGGTCCGAGGACTCACCGGGAGGCGCTGGACAGCTAAGCGGCGGCAACCGACCAGAGCACTTCCCGTGACGGCGCCATCGGCATCTTGGTCATGGCGCGTCGTCATCGCCACACAGGCTGAGGGGGCAACTGCTGCTTGGCCGACTATGCGAGGTCGACCCTGCACCATCGCGACCCCCGGCTCGATCGAGACTGGAGTCTGCGAACCAACCGGTGTGCTCGGGTCGGCGTCGCGCGCACTGATGTGCATCGGTACCGAGGGTCGCGAGAGCTGTCTCGCAATGAACTGCACCGCTGGGCACGCCGACGGGTACGCTCGCCGCATGCGCAGATCGGCCGACGAACCGGACCAGCAAGGCAGCCGTCGGCGCGATCACCGGGCCGGGCGCGGCGGTCCGGACGCGCAGCGCACTACATCGCCCCAGACACCGGCGGCACGCCCCGCTGCGCCGGCAGCCGGGACAGCGCCTTCAGCCGGCTGGCCAGAGTCGGCCAGCTGGCAGTCAGCGCCCGGCCAACGGCCTGACGGTCCGCGCCGCGCGGCGGAGCAACGACCGTCAGCTGCGCAGCCACCGGCCGGCTCGCTGTTCGCACCCGGCTACGAGAGCGGGCGTCCTGCCGCTGCCGGGCACTCCGCCAGCCAGGCCAGCCCGCCCGCCATCGGCTCCTCCGGGTATGGCTCGGCAGCAGGCGGAGCCGCCGGCAAGGGTCCAGTCCGCGGGTATCCGCCGGCCCCTGGTCAGCCGCCGCCGCTGTACCCGCCTGGCCAGTTCGCGGCGTGGAACCGCCAGCCCGACGGTTCCAGGAGCCGGCCCGGCCAGGCAGCTCAGCTGCCTGGCCGCAACGGCGCGGAACGGGACCAGCCAGGTTCCCGGTCCGATCCCGGCTACTCGGTGCTGGCCGTCAGCGACCCCGCTGCCGATGTGACTTCGACCCAAACCTGGCAGGCCGTGGATGATGGCCGAGCGACCGGGACCTGGACCATGCCCGCCCGCCCGGCTGCGGGCGTTCCGCTGCCACGCCGGAATGGGCCGGGCCGGGACAGGCTTGGTCAGCCCGTGGTGCCGTCGCCAGGGCCAGCTGACACACGTGGGCGAGCCGAGACAGCCCCGAGCACGGCCGCTGGCGGATCGCCGCTGGCCGGCGCGGCATCGGCGGGCATGCCCAGATCTGCGACCGCCGGAGCAGCGGCCGCCGGAATGGCGGGCGCCGGACCAGCAGGCGCCGGACCAGCAGGCGCCGGAGCAGCCAGATCAGGCCGAGCGGCCGCCGGGGCACCTGGATCGGCGGGCGCAGGCACCGCCGACGCAGCTGCGCCGGGCACGTCGCGCCGGAACGCTCGCGGTCACGGCGCTCACACTGGCCCGCACCAGGTGCAGCGCGCCCGCCGCAAGCGGCCGGCTAACGTAAAAGTGGCGGTCTCGGCAGCGCTGCTGCTGGTGCTCGCAGCCGCTATCGCGCTGACCTACGTGGTGCTGCATCACACGGCCAAGAACGGTCAGACCGCGCCACCCAAGCCCGCCAAGACCACTACCGCGCCGCAGCCAAGCCCGACCCTTGGTGTTTTCGGGCACATCGGCTCGCGCACGGCGGATCCGCAGCCGCTGACGGTGACCCAGCTGTTCCCGGCCAGTTTCACGATCGGCCTAGACGCCGTCAGCCGCGCAGTCAGCCGGGAGAGCAGTCATTGCAGCGCCGCCATAGTCGGGTCAGGTCTCCAGTCGGCCATCAACAAGGCGGGCTGCAGCCAGGTCGTCCGTGCGACCTACCTAGCTACGAGCCTGAAGATGATGGGCACCATCGGAGTCTTCAACCTCAAGACCGGTCCGGCCGCTAAGAAGGCGGCAAGTTCGGCCGGCGCGGTGAATTTCGTCTCCCAGCTGCGCTCGCACAAGGGCCTGGCCAGCAAGATCGGCAAAGGCACGGGCATCGAGGAGGCTGCGGCCAAGGGTCACTACCTGATCCTGATCTGGGCCGAGTTCACCGACCTGCGGAAGCCCAAGAACACCTATCAGCGCACCCAGCTAGTGCGGTTCATGACGCAGGTCCTGGACAAGACAGCGAACATCAGCCTGGCGAATCGGATGGCCACCGGAACGCCGTGACCGCTGCCCGGCTACGGCAGCTTCATCGGCGCAGCCAGCTAGCCGACGGCAGGCAGGAGACCGGCAGGCAGTTATGACCGGCAGGACCCAGCTGGCCGACGACAGGCAGCTTGCCGGGTCGGCTCCGCTGCGTTGCTAATGGCCGAGCTGCCGGGTGCGCCGCGTTGCGACGGCCCGAGTCGCGAGCTCGGCGGGGTCGGGGTAGCCGACCTCCTCCAGGCATAGCGGATGCGGCGACGCCACCCGGACGTCAGGAACCCGCTGCCGGGCCGCGAGGACCTGCGCCTGCCAGGCCGGCGGCTTACTGCCGTCGCCCACGCTGAGCAGTGCGCCGGTCAGCGCCCGGACCATGTTGTGGCAGAACGCGTCGGCGCAGACGGTGGCCACGACCACGCCAGCCTCCGCGGGCGCCCAGTCCAGTTGGAGCAGTCGGCGGATTGTGGTCGCACCCTCGCGGCGGCGGCAGAACGCGGCAAAATCATGCTCGCCAAGGCATGCTGCGGCGGCCTGGTTCATCCGGTCAAGGTCGAGCGGACGGGTGTACCAGAGCGTGTCGTGCCGACGGAGCGGATCAGCGAAGGCCGGATCGTCACAGACTCGGTAGGAGTAACGCCGCCAGAGTGCGGAAAAGCGCGCGTCGAACCCGTCCGGCGCCGGCCCGATGGCGCGCACCCGGATTGACGGCGGCAGCAGGCTGGCCAGCCTGCGCAGGGCTGAGTCCGCCGCAGCGGCCCACTGCCCGGCTGGCACGTCTAGATGGGCGACCTGGCCGCGGGCATGCACCCCCGCGTCCGTACGGCCGGCCACCGTCAGTACCGGAGGCTCGGCGAGCGCAATCGCCCGCCACAAGGCGGCTTCGAGCGTCTGCTGAACCGTAGGCAGCGCCGGCTGGCTGGCCCAGCCATGGAACTGAGAGCCGTCATAACTGAGATCGATCCGGAGCCGGAGCAAGGCGAGCCCGGCCGGATCTGACCGGCCGGGCTCGCCTTCAGCTGCCTCGTTACTCGTTGGTGGCCTGCTCGTCGGTAGCAGCAGGCTCGTCCGCAGCGGCTTCATCGGGCGCCTCGTCAGCCGTTGCCTCATCAGCGGTTGCCTCATCGGCCACGGCAACCTCGTCGGTGACTTCGGCTGCGTCAGCCGTAGCTACCTCGTCCGCCACGACAGCCTGGTCCGCCACTGCAGCCTCGTCTGCCTTTGCCGCGGCGGCCGTCGCCCGGCCTGCCCTGCTCGCAGCCGGGGTGGCTGCCGGAGCCCGCCGTGCCCGCCGACGCCGCGTCTTAGGCTCGGCCTCCTCGCGGATCAGCTCGATGACCGCGAGCGCCGCATTGTCGCCCTTGCGCGGACCCACCTTGGTGATCCGGGTGTAACCACCGTCGCGGCTTGCGAAACTCGGCCCGATCTCGGCGAACAGCGTGTGCACCACGCTCTTGTCGGTCACCACGGTGAGGACCTGGCGCCGGGCGTGCAGGTCACCGCGCTTAGCGAAGGTGATCAGCCGCTCGGCCAGCGGGCGCAGCCTGCGCGCCCTGGCCTCGGTCGTAGTGATCTTGCCGTGCTCGAACAGGGCGGTGGCGAGGTTCGCCATCATGTGCCGCTGATGGGCCGGGCTCCCGCCGAGTCGGTGGCCCTTGGTGGGCGTGGGCATCGGACAGTTCTCCTCGGTTCAGTACTGACTGGCGTCTGAGTACCGGCAGGCGTCAAGCCTGTCAGTACTGCTCGGTTTCGACGTAATCGTCTTCGTCGTCGGCCCCATAGCTGTCGGCCGCCGAGCCGGGGTCGAACCCAGGCGGGGAGTCCTTCAGCGCGAGGCCCATGTCGGTGAGCTTCTGCTTGACTTCCTCGATCGACTTGGCGCCGAAGTTGCGGATGTCGAGCAGGTCCTGCTCACTCCGCGCGACAAGCTCGCCCACAGTGTGGATGCCCTCGCGCTTGAGGCAGTTGTAGGAGCGGACCGTCAGGTTCAGCTCCTCGATCAGCAGTGCGAGGTCGGCCGCCAGCGCCGCATCTGTCGGCGACGGGCCGATGTCGATGCCCTCGGCGTCCAGGTTCAGTTCCCTGGCCAGCCCGAAGAGCTCAACCAGCGTCTTGCCGGCGCTGGCGACGGCATCACGCGGGCGCAGGCTCGCCTTGGTCTCGATGTCCAGGATGAGCTTGTCGAAGTCCGTCCGCTGCTCGACACGGGTCGCCTCGACCTTGTAGGTCACCCGCAGCACCGGCGAGTAGATGGAGTCGATCGGGATCCGGCCGATCTCCTGGCCCGGCTGCTTGTTCTGCGCAGCTGAGACATAGCCGCGGCCGCGCTCGACCGTCAGCTCCATCTCGAGCTTGCCCTTCCCGTTGAGGGTGGCGATGTGCAGGTCCGGGTTGTGCACCTCGATGCCCGCGGGGGGAGCGATGTCGGCTGCGGTAACGGGGCCCGGGCCCTGCTTGCGCAGGTACATGTGCATTGGCTCATCGTGCTCGGAGGAGACCACGAGCGCCTTGAGGTTCAGGATGATGTCGGTGACGTCCTCGGTGATGCCGGGCACCGTCGAGAACTCGTGCAGCACACCCTCGATCCTGATGCTGGTAACGGCCGCGCCGGGAATCGACGACAGCAGCGTACGACGCAGCGAGTTTCCGATGGTGTAGCCGAACCCTGGCTCCAGCGGCTCGATAACGAACCTGGACCGGAACTCGTCTATCTGCTCCTCGGCTAGGCCGGGGCGCTGGGCGATGAGCATGACTCTTCCTTTCCGCGCTGCCCGCTATATGACAGTCGCGACTCCCGCTGGCGGATGGCCACCAGCGATTTCCGCCGGCGTCGTGCGCCGGCGTTGGTGGCCGTCAGGCCCGCTGGCCTACCGGCCAGGCCGGCCGTCGGGCCGTTACTTCGAGTAGTACTCGACGATGAGCTGTTCCTGGACAAGGGTATCGATCTGAGCCCGGACCGGCAGAGTGTGCACCAGTATGCGCATCTTGTCCGGTATGACCTCAACCCATGCGGGCGGAGTGCGGTCGCCAGCCTCGGCCCGGGCCACGATGAAGGGGGTCAGCTCCCGGGACTTCGACGCGACCTCGACGATGTCGTTCTCGCTGACCCGGTAGGAGGGGATGTCCACCTTCTTGCCGTTGACCAGCACGTGCCCGTGGTTGACCAGCTGGCGGGCCATGTCCCGGCTCTTGGCGAAGCCTGCCCGGTAGATGATGTTGTCCAGGCGGGTCTCCAGGATCTGCAGCAGCACCTCACCGGTCTTGCCGCGCTTGCGCGCGGCCTCCTCGTAGTAGTTGCTGAACTGCTTCTCCAGCACGCCATAGATACGCTTGGCCTTCTGCTTCTCCCGGACCTGGAGCAGGTACTCACTCTCCTTGGGCCGGTTCCGGCCGTGCTCACCCGGCGGATACGGCCGGATCTCGATCGGGCACTTGGGCCCGTCGCACTTGGCGCCCTTCAGGAACAGCTTGGTCTTCTCGCGGCGGCAGCGCTTGCAGTCCGCACCGGTGTATCGAGCCATGTGTGTTGCTTACTCCTCAGACCCGGCGCCGCTTAGGCGGGCGGCAGCCGTTGTGCGGAACCGGGGTGACATCCTGGATGGATCCGACCTCAAGGCCAGTTGCCTGGAGGGACCTGATCGCGGTCTCCCGGCCGGAGCCAGGACCCTTCACGAAGACATCCACCTTGCGCATGCCGTGCTCCATCGCCCGGCGCGCGGCGGCCTCGGCGGCCATCTGCGCGGCATATGGCGTGGACTTGCGCGAGCCCTTGAAGCCGACCTGCCCGGACGAGGCCCAGGAGATCACGCTGCCGCCTGGATCGGTGATGGAGACGATCGTGTTGTTGAAGGTGCTCTTGATGTGCGCGTGGCCATGCGCGATGTTCTTGCGTTCCTTCCGGCGTACTTTCTTGACGCCGGTGCGGCTCTTCGGAGGCATTCTGCTCCCTCTACCTTGCGGAGGTGATCGGACCTACTGCTTGCTCGCGTCCCGCGCTCAGCGGTGAGACGAAGCCGGCAGCGGACTACTTCTTGCCGGCCTTCTTCTTGCCGGCCACTGTCTTCTTCTTGCCCTTGCGGGTGCGCGCGTTGGTCTGCGTCCGCTGACCGTGTACCGGCAGCCCCCGGCGGTGCCGGATGCCCTGGTAACAGCCGATCTCGATCTTGCGCCGGATATCGGCCTGCACCTCGCGGCGCAGGTCACCTTCGACTTTGTAGTTGGCCTCGATCCAGTCGCGGAGGCGGATGACGTCGTCATCGCTGAGCGAGTGGACCCGGGTGTCGCCGCTGACGCCCGTAGCGGCCAGCGTCTCGAATGCTCGGGTACGGCCGATGCCGTAGATATAGGTAAGTGCGACCTCTAGCCGCTTGTCACGCGGCAGGTCGACGCCAACGAGGCGTGCCATCCGGGCAGTTCTCCTTCTGTCATTGCGGAGGTCGTGCGCGCCGCCCCGCGTCCCTGCCCGGACACGGCCCCGGCCTCCTCCGGGGGTGCTCCGCTGCCGGAGCTAGCCGGCAGCGGATTGCGGTGCGTTCTTGGTTCAGTTGTCGGTAGTCCGGGTTTCGCCGGACAGTCCGGTCCGGGCCTCAGCCCTGACGCTGCTTGTGCCGCGGATCAGAGCAGATGACCATGACCCGGCCGTGCCTGCGAATGATCCTGCACTTGCTGCAGATCTTCTTCACACTTGGCTTGACCTTCATTGCCTGGTCTCTCCTGCGGCGCGCCGGCTGGCCGGCCCGCCTTGCTCGTTCTTACTTGTACCGGTAGACGATCCGCCCACGACTGAGGTCGTAGGGGCTCAGCTCGACGACGACCCTGTCATCAGGCAGGATCCGGATGTAGTGCATCCGCATCTTGCCGCTGATGTGGGCCAGGACTTTGTGCCCGTTGTCCAGCTCCACCCTGAAGAAGGCGTTCGGGAGCGACTCCACGACCGTTCCCTCGATCTCGATGGCGCCGTCTTTCTTGGCCATGCCCTCCGCGCTTCGCTGCTTGTTACGGCCAGCTTGCTGTCATGCCTGCAAGCTGGCGCTTGTGGTTAAGGCTGATCATCGCCCGGCCGGTTGGAGATCCAGGGACGGGCGGCCCGGCTGACTTGCAGTCGTCGTGAACGTTGTTAGCGCAGCACGGTGACGACAGCTCCCTGGGCCGTGGGAAAGTCTACTTCAGGTCCGCCCTCAACGCGAACCCAGCCCGGTTAGCCGGTGATCAGCCGCTTTAACAGGCGGACCAGCGCGGATATTCCGCTGCGCTGTCACTTGAGCGGGCGGCCCGGCAGATCGTCGCCGCCCGGCAGCTCGCCGTGGTGATGTCCATCGCCCAGGCGCCGCCGGGCGGAACCGCCGCGGACGGCCCCCGTCGAGATCCAGCTGCCGAGCAGGACCGCGCCCCACGGCGCCGCTACCCAGAGCGGCCAGACGTAGCCGCCGCCGGACAGGATCCAGATCACGAACAGGACCAGGGTGACGGTGAACCAGGCGCCCCAGGCCGCACGCCATCCCGCCGAGCCGCGGCGACCGCCGCCGGCGCGGCCTGACGGCCGCTGCACCTGCCTGGGCTGACGGGTCAGCGAAGCTTCCGGCAGCCGGTAGAGATCGATGCCGGGCAGATCTTTCAGCAGTTCGTCAAGGTCGCCGACGGTGCGGCCGGCAAACGCCTGGTCCAGCCGTTCATTGAACTCCTGCGCGGTCAGGCGCCCAGCGGCGTGATGCTCCCTGAGCAGCGTGGCAACCCGGTCCCGGTCAGCGTCCGAGGCCCTGATGTTCGGGTCATATGCCACGTTTACTCCCGCGTCTGTAGGTGCTCGCCGGCGCCGGCCGGCACTGGCTCCGGCACCTGCCGCCCGGATATCGCCGCAAATCCGCTGGCGCCGCCGTCGGGCGCCGTCAGCACCCAGGGGCCGGTGGCCGTGATAGCGACGGTGTGCTCGAAATGGGCCGCCCAGCTGCCGTCCTCGGTGACGACGGTCCATTCGTCGTCGAGCAGCCTGGTCTGCGGCTGGCCCAGTACGAGCATTGGCTCGATCGCGAGTGCCATGCCCTCCTGGAGCACCGGGCCGCGGCCGGCCCGGCCGAAATTGGGCACGGCCGGGTCCATGTGCATCTGCGTGCCGATGCCGTGGCCGGTGTACTCACGCACGATCCCGTACTGCCCGGCCGCGCGCGCTGATTGTTCTACCGCGTGCGAGATATCCGAGAGCCTGCGACCCGGCACGGCCTGCGCCAGCCCATGCCAGAGCGCCTGCTCGCAGGCCGCGAGCAAGCCAGCCAGCTGGGCCGCGGCAGGCGCACCTGCACGCTGCTGCCCGGCGCGGCCTGGCCCGGCCCCGTCACCGTGCGGCCCGACGATGACGGTGACGGCCGAGTCGCCGTGCCAGCCGCTCACGATCGCGCCGCAGTCGATGGAGATCACGTCGCCCGCCTGCAGCACCTGCCGCTCGCTGGGGATACCGTGCACGATCTGGTCATTAACCGAGGTGCAGATCGTGGCCGGGTAGCCGTGGTAGCCCTTGAAGGAGGGAAGGGCGCCTGCACCCCGGATCTCCCGCTCCGCTATCGCGTCGAGCTCGGCCGTGCTGATACCCGGCGTCGCCGCAGCTACGGCGGCCTGCAGCGCGGCAGCCGTCACCAGCCCGGCGTCGCGCATGATCGCGATCTGAGCCGGGGTCTTGATCTGGATCGGCTCGTCCCGTCTTAGCCGCATAGCGCCTCCCCTGCACTGCTCTTCACGGTACCCCGCCAGGGTGATGAAGGAATCAGAGGAGGAAGCGCCGCAACGCCGTCATGGCCCGCGCGGTGATCTCCTCGACCGGCCCGGTCGCGTCGATGCCGAGCAGGATGCCCTCGTCAGCATAAAAGGCGATAAGCGGCTGGGTTTGCTGGGCGTATACGTCCAGCCGGTGCCTGATGGTCAGCTCACGGTCGTCGTCGCGCTGGAAGAGCTCGCCGCCGCAGTCGTCACACAGGCCAGCCTTGGATGGCGGCTCGAACAGCACGTGCCAGATCCGGCCGCAGACCCGGCAAGTGCGGCGGCCGGACAGCCGCCGCACGACCTCGTCGTCGTCGACTACCAGCTCCAGCACGATGTCCAGGCGGGTATCCCAGGCTGCCAGCTGCTTGCGCAGCGTCTCGGCCTGCGGCACGTTGCGCGGGAAGCCGTCGAGCAGGAAGCCGCCTTGAGCATCGTCCTCCAGCAGCCGGGCCTCGACCATCGCGATGGTCACCTCGTCGGGAACCAGGTCGCCGCGGTCCATGAACGCCTTGGCCTGCTGCCCGAGCTCGGTGCCGGTACTGACGTTGTGCCGGAAGATATCGCCTGTCGAGATCTTCGGGATCGACAGGTGTGAGGCTATGAACTGGGCCTGTGTCCCCTTGCCCGCACCGGGGGGCCCGACGAGGACGATTCGCACTACCGCAGGAAGCCCTCGTAGTTGCGCTGCTGCAGCTGGCTTTCGATCTGCTTCACGGTGTCGAGTCCAACTCCCACCATGATCAGGATGCTGGTGCCGCCGAGCGGGAACTGCACGGTGGCGCCGAGCAAGCCAATTGCTACCAGGGGTATCAGCGCGACTAGCCCGAGGTACAGCGATCCGGCGGCGGTCAGCCTGCTCAGCACGTAGCTCAGGTAGCCCGCCGTCGGACCGCCGGGCCGGATGCCCGGAATGAATCCGCCGCTCTTCTTCATGCCGTCCGCGACTTCCGTCGGGTTGAAGGTGATCGACACATAGAAGTACGTGAAGAAGACGATGAGCAGGAAGAACGCGATGGCATAGGCCGGCCTGGCGTTCTGCCCGGAAAGGTTGGTTTCGACCCAGCCAGCCCAGCCGGTATTCACGACCTGGCCGAGCACCTTGTGGCCGAACAGCTGGGCGCCCAGCTGCGGGATATACAGCAGCGACGAGGCAAAGATGACCGGGATGACGCCGGCCTGGTTGACTTTGAGCGGAATGTAGGTCGATGTTCCGCCGTACATCCGCCGGCCGATCATCCGCTTGGCGTACTGGATCGGGATGCGCCGCTGCGCCTGCTCCATCAGGGCCACGAACGCGATGACCGCCACGCCCATGATCAGCACCAGGGTGAACACGACCGGGCCCTTGGATTCACGGATCAGGTTCAGCTGGCCAGGCACTACGGCGATGATCTGGGTGAAGATCATCACCGACATGCCGTTGCCGACGCCGCGGTCGGTCAGCAGCTCGCCCAGCCACATGATCACGGCGGTGCCAGCGGTCATCACGATGACCATCGTGGTGATGGTGAACACCGACGGGTTCGGGATCAGGGTTTCCTTGCAGCCCGGGATCAGGTTGCCGGACCGGGCCAGCGCGATGATGCCGGTGGACTGCAGGATGGCCAGGCCGACGGTGAGGTACCGGGTGTACTGGGTGATCTTTGCCTGACCGGTCTGGCCCTCTTGCCGGAGCGCCTCGAGCCGCGGGATAACCACGGCGAGCAGCTGCAGGATGATGCTGGCCGTGATGTACGGCATGATGCCGAGCGCGAACACCGTCAGCTTCGACAGCGAGCCGCCGCTGAACAGGTTCAGCAGCTGGAAGTAACCGGTCTGCTTGCTGTTCGTCAGGCAGGCCTGAATCGCCGACTGCGACACGCCGGGCGTGGGCAGCTGCTGGCCGAGCCGGAACACGGCGATAATAAATACCGTGAAGAGCAGTTTCTTGCGCAGGTCAGGCGTTCGGAACGCCCGGATGAACGCGGTCAGCATGCGCCGTCCCCTACTCCATAGTTCAACGTCATCTGCCGCTCCCAGTCGCGGGACAGCCGCGCTAGCCGCCGTAGCGACAACGCTCGCCGAAGTCTAACGTGCCGATTCAGCTGCGATAGCCACGCCGAAATCACGCGGCCGGACGCGCGCCAGTCCGGGCCAGCGGAGTCTAAGCTGACCCGGACGCTACTTGGGGCGGCGGTCATCTCACAGTTCAGTAACAGTTCCGCCCGCTGCGGTGATCTTCTCGCGTGCCGAGGCTGAGAAGCCGTGCGCGCTGACCTGTAGCGCGGCCGTAATCTCGCCCTGGCCAAGTACTTTCACCAGCTCGCCCGCCCGGACGGCACCCTTGGCCACCAGGTTCTCCGGGTTAACCTCGCCGCCAGCGGGATACAGCGAAGCCAGCCGGTCGAGATTGACGACCTGGTAGGTGGTCTTGAACCGCGCGTTGGAGAAGCCCTTCAGCTTCGGCAGCCGCCGGATCAAGGGCATCTGGCCGCCCTCGAATGCCTCCGGCACCTGAGTGCGCGCCTTGCTGCCCTTGGTGCCACGTCCGGCCGTCTTGCCCTTGGACGCCTCGCCGCGGCCAACCCTGGTCTTTGCGGTGCGAGCGCCGGGCGCGGGCCGCAGATGGTGGATCTTCAGCCCGGCCTTGCCGCCCGGCTCGGTGGCCTTGCTGGCGGTGGTGTCGGTGTCTGCCATCGTTAGTCAACCTCCTCCACGGTGACCAGGTGGCGCACCGCCTTGATCATGCCGCGGATCTCGGGCCGGTCCTGCTTGACGACCACGTCGCCGATGCGGTGCAGGCCGAGCGAGCGCAGCGAGTCCCGCTGCGCCTTCTTGCCGCCGATCTTCGACTTGATCTGCGTTACTTTCAGCTCCGCCATGGTGTCGCTCCGCCTCAGCTATTCTCTGCCGTGCCAGCCGCAGAGCCGGCGGTCGCGGCGGCCGCACGGGCCCTGAGCATGGCGGCAGGCGCCACGTGCTCGATGGGCAGGCCACGCCTGGCCGCGATCTCCTCGGGCCGGTTCAGGCTCTTCAGCGCCGTGACGGTTGCGTGCACGACGTTGATCGGGTTGGACGAGCCGAGCGACCGGGACAGCACATCGTGAATTCCGGCGCACTCAAGCACGGCGCGGACCGGGCCGCCGGCGATAACGCCGGTACCAGGACTGGCCGGCTTCAGCAGCACCACGCCTGCCGACTCCTCGCCCTGCACGGTATGCGGGATCGTGCCAGCGATGCGAGGCACCCGGAAGAAGGACTTCTTGGCCGCCTCCACGCCCTTGGCGATGGCGGCGGGAACCTCCTTGGCCTTGCCGTAGCCGACGCCAACCATGCCGTTGCCGTCACCGACCACGACCAGCGCGGTGAAGCTGAACCTGCGACCGCCCTGCACGACCTTCGCCACCCGGTTGATGGTGACCACGCGCTCAAGGTAGGCGGTGCCCTTCTCGGCGCCGGCCCCGCGGCGGTCGTCGCGGCGCTCGCGCCGTTCGCCGCCGCCTCCGGCGCCGCGCCGCGGTGTTGCTGCCATCAGATCTTCCTCTTCTGTCGTTGGGTGCTGCGCAGTTCTGCTCGGGAGGTGGGTGCACAGGTCTGCTTGGGTGCACAGGCAGGTCATAGCGCGAGCCCGCCTTCGCGCGCGCCGTCGGCTAGCGCGGCAATCCGGCCGTGGTAGGCGTAACCGCCGCGGTCGAATACCGCAGCGCTGATGCCGGCCTGCACGGCCCGCTCGGCTAGCAGCGCCCCGACCCGCTTGGCCTTGGCATTCTTGTCGCCGGCCGCCGTGCGGATGGACTCCTCCAGGGTAGACGCAGATGCCAGCGTGTTCCCCGCCGTGTCGTCGATCAGCTGCGCGAACGTATTCCGCGCCGACCGCGTGACGACCAGCCGCGGCCGTGCCGCACTGCCTTCGACCTTCTTGCGCACGCGCAGATGCCGCCGCTGACGCGAGGAAATGCGCGGCGCGGTCCGGCCAGTGATCCGGCCGTGTGCCCTGGTCTTGGTGCCAGACATGTCTTACTTACCAGCCTTCCCGACCTTGCGGCGGATCTGCTCACCCTGGTACCGCACGCCCTTGCCCTTGTACGGGTCCGGCTTGCGCAGCTTGCGGATGTTAGCGGCGACCTCGCCCACTTGCTGCTTGTCGATGCCTTCGACGACGAACCTGGTGGGCGTCTCGACCCGGAAGGTGATGCCTTCCGGGGCCGGAACTGGCACCGGGTGGCTGAAGCCGAGCGCGA
Organism: uncultured Actinomycetota bacterium; assembly: GCA_963795265.1. Taxonomy (GTDB): domain Bacteria; phylum Actinomycetota; class Actinomycetes; order Streptosporangiales; family Streptosporangiaceae; genus JAJYUU01. The sequence continues at coordinate 436,009 of CAWCHF010000011.1, forward strand.
ACTCCAGATCCTGGCCCCTGGCCTGGACTCGGTAACCGACGCCGACGATCTCCATCGTCTTGCGGTAGCCGTCGGTCACGCCGGTGACCATGTTGGCGATCAGCGACCGGGACAGGCCGTGCAGCGCACGGACGTCGCCTTCGTCGCTCGGCCTGGTCACGGTGATGACCCCGTCGGCCTGAGCGACCTCGATGGGCGCTGTCACCTCCAGGCTCAGCTCGCCCTTAGGGCCCTTGACGTGAACCCGGCGGCCGTCAATGGTGACGTCGACACCAGTCGGGACAACGACTGGCATCCGTCCGATTCGTGACATAGCTGGCTCCCTACCAGACGTAGGCGAGGACTTCCCCACCTACGCCCTTCTTCTTCGCCTGCTTGTCAGTCATCAGGCCGGAGGACGTCGAGATGATCGCCACGCCCAGCCCGCCGAGCACGCGCGGCAGGTTGTCCTTGCGCGCGTACACTCTCAGGCCTGGCTTGGACACGCGCTTGAGGCCCGCGATGGAACGCTCCCTGGTCGGCCCGAACTTCAGCGCGATCACCAGGTTCTTTCCGACTTCGGCATCCTCTACCTTCCAGCTGGCGATGTAGCCCTCTTGCTGGAGGATCTCCGCGATGTGCACCTTGATCTTGGAGTGCGGCATCATCACGGAGTCGTGGTAAGCCGAGTTGGCGTTGCGCAGACGGGTCAGCATGTCTGCGACCGGGTCGGTCATGGTCATGGCCTGGTGGCCCTCCTCGCCGCGGTTTCCCTGTGCTGTGCAGCCACCGGGGACCTTCGGCGTGGTCAGTGGGCGCTGGTCGCGCCCAGGTCTGGCTATCTATGACGGCGCACGCGCGCCTGCTTGTACTGGCTCAGTGCCGCGGGTGGCAGTGTTACCAGCTGGACTTCGTGATGCCGGGCAGCTCTCCGCGGTGCGCCATGGACCGGAAGCAGATCCGGCACAGGCCGAACCTGCGGTACACGGCCCTCGGCCGCCCGCAGCGCGAGCACCGGGTGTAGCCGCGTACCTCGAACTTCGGCTTGCGGTTGGCCTTGGCGATGAGGCTCTTCTTCGCCACTGCTCAGTTCTCCTTGAACGGGAAGCCGAGTCGCCGCAGCAATGAGCGGCCCTCAGCGTCGGTGGTCGCGGACGTAACGAGGGTCACGTCCATGCCGCGCTGCCTGTCCACCTGATCGGGGTTGATCTCGTGGAACATCAGCTGCTCGGTCAGCCCGAAGGTGTAGTTGCCGCGGCCGTCGAACTGCCGGTCGGACAGGCCACGGAAGTCACGGATGCGGGGCAGCGCGATGGACAGCAGCCGGTCGCAGAACTCCCACATCCGGTCGCCGCGCAGTGTGACGTGCGCTCCGATGGGCATGCCCTCGCGCAGCTTGAACTGCGCGATCGACTTTCGTGCCCTGGCCACGGCGGGCTTCTGGCCGCTGATAATGGCCAGGTCCCGGACCGCGCCATCGATGAGCTTGGCGTCCCTGGCCGCTTCGCCGACGCCCATGTTCACCACGATCTTGGTGAGGGTGGGCACCTGCATGACGTTCGGGTAGCCGAATTCCTCGCGCATGGCTGCGGCGATCTCAGCGCGGTAGCGCTCCTTCAGCCGCGGCGGCACGCGCTGCTCGCCGTTAGCCGCCGCGTCGGCCGGGCGGGCCTCGGCGGCGTTCTTGGTCGTGCTGGCAGCCATCAGATTTCCTTACCGCTGGCCCGGGAGAACCGGACCTTCTTGTCCCCGTCGGTCCGGAAGCCGGCCTTGGTTGGAGCCTTTGAATCCGGATCGATCAGCTGGACGTTGCTGATGTGGATCAGGGCCTCCTGATGCACGATGCCGCCTTCCTTGGCACCGCGGCGGCCCTGATAATTGACCTTGGTGTTCTTCTTGATCATGTTGACACCCTGCACCAGCACCTGCTGGCTCTCCGGGTGAGCGGAGATAACGGTGCCCTCGCGGCCGAGGTCCTTGCCCGCGATGACGACGACTTTGTCGCCCTTCTTGATCTTCATGCGCCGTGCCCTTCCCGGCTGCGTCTTCTTCGGCCCGGCCATCACAGCACCTCCGGCGCGAGGGAGATAATCCGCATGAATCGCTTCTCCCGCAGTTCCCGGCCGACTGGACCGAAGATGCGGGTACCGCGCGGGTCCCCGCCATCCCTGATCAGCACGGCGGCGTTCTCGTCGAAGCGGATATAGGAGCCGTCGCCACGACGCCGCTCCTTGCGCGTGCGCACCACGACGGCCTTCACGACGTCGCCCTTCTTCACCCCGGCACCGGGGAGGGCATCCTTGACGGTGGCGACGATGATGTCGCCGATGCCCGCGTATCGCCTGCTCGAGCCACCGAGCACCCGGATGCACAAGATCTCCTTCGCACCGGTGTTGTCGGCGACCTTGAGCCGCGATTCCTGCTGGATCACGTCAACTCCTGCTTCTTCACGCGCCTGCCTCGGCGAGGCGTCCTGGGCGGGCCGGCCAGGCTGGCTGCCCGCCGGTACCCGTGCTACTTGGCCTTCTCCAAGATCTCCGCGACGCGCCAGCGCTTGGTCGCTGACATCGGGCGGGTCTCCATTAGCAGCACCCGGTCGCCAACGCCGCAGGCGTTCTCGCCGTCGTGTGCCGTGTACTTCTTCGTCCGGCGGATGACCTTGCCGTACTTGGGGTGCTTGACCCGGTCCTCAACCTCGACGACGACCGTTTTATCCATCTTGTCGCTAACCACAAGGCCCTCGCGCACCTTGCGATAGCCACGCGTCGTCACCGCAGTGGTGTCTTCACTCATCGCCTGACTCCTCTTCCACGACCACGATGCCGAGCTCACGCTCGCGCTTCACCGTGTAGATGCGCGCGATCTCCTTGCGGACAGCACGCAGCCGCCCGTGGCTCTCCAGCTGGCCGGTGGCCGCCTGGAAGCGGAGGTTGAAGAGCTCGATCTTCGCCTCAGTCAGCTTCAGATCCAGCTCTTCCTCGGTCGAAGTCCGCAGGTCAGCGGCTGCCAGCGCCTTGGCCATCACGCGTCCCCCACTTCACGCTTCACGAATTTGCACTTCATAGGGAGCTTGTGCATGGCCCGGCGCAGCGCCTCCCTGGCAACTGGCTCCGGCACGCCCGACAGCTCGAACATGACCCGGCCCGGCTTCACGTTCGCGACCCACCACTCGGGCGCGCCCTTGCCGGAACCCATCCGGGTCTCAGCCGGCTTCTTAGTCAGCGGCCGGTCCGGGTAGATGGTGATCCAGACTTTTCCGCCACGGCGGATATGCCTGGTCATGGCGATTCGAGCGGCCTCGATCTGCCGGTTGGTCACATACGAGTGCTCCACCGCCTGGATGCCGTACTCGCCGAAGACCACCCTGGTGCCGCCCTTGGCCGCACCGGACCGGTCGGGACGGTGCTGCTTGCGGTGCTTGGTCCGCCGCGGGATCAGCATGACTAGGCCTCCTCGCCAGAGCTGGCCGGGGGCTCGGCCACGACGTCCGACGCATCGGCTGCGGCCGCAGCCGGCCGGTCGGTCCCGTCCGGGGAGCCTGGCCTGCGCCGGGGCTGCCGCTGCTGCGGCCGCTCCCGGTCCCTGTCCCGGCCGCCGCCCGCCGGGCGCTGGCCGGCCCGCAGCGCAGCTGCGGCGGCTTCGCGCTCGGCCCGCGTTGCGGCGGCTTCGCCCTTGTAGATCCAGACCTTGACGCCGATGCGGCCGAACGTGGTCCTGGCCTCGTAGAAGCCGTAGTCGATGTCGGCGCGCAGCGTGTGCAGGGGCACGCGACCCTCGCGGTAGAACTCCGAGCGTGACATCTCCGCGCCGCCGAGGCGGCCAGAGCACTGCACCCGGATGCCCTTGGCGCCGCTCTTCATCGCCGTCTGCATCGCCTTGCGCATGGCCCGGCGGAACGACACGCGGCTGGATAGCTGCTCGGCCACGCCCTGTGCCACGAGCTGCGCGTCCACTTCAGGGTTCTTGACCTCGAGGATGTTCAGCTGCACCTGCTTGCCGGTCAGCTTCTCCAGGTCACCACGGATCCGGTCGGCCTCGGCTCCGCGGCGGCCGATGACGATGCCGGGCCGCGCGGTGTGGATGTCCACCCGCACCCGGTCCATGGTCCGCTCGATCTCGACCTTGGAAATACCGGCCCGCTCCATGCCGCGCTGCAGCAGGCGCCGGATGGCGACGTCTTCCGCCACGTAGTCCTTGTACAGCTTGTTGGCGTACCACCGGCTCTTGAAGTCGGTGGTGATGCCTAGCCGGAACCCGTGCGGATTCACTTTCTGGCCCACTAGCGGGTCCTCTCCCTGCTGCTCGGCGCACCGCTGGCCGACGTGCCGCGGTCCGAAACTATGACCGTGATGTGGCTGGTGCGCTTCAAGATCCGGTAACCGCGACCCTGAGCCCGCGGCCGGAATCGCTTCAGCGTGGGCCCCTCGTCGACCCAGGCACGGCTCACGACGAGCGAGCTGGCGTCGAGGTGGCTCACATGCGCGGCATTGGCAATGGCACTGGCCAGCACCTTGCCGATGGGGTCGCTCGCCGACTGCGGGGCGAAGGCAAGGGTTGCCTGCGCCTGGTCGGCGGGCATGCCGCGGATAAGGTCCACCACGCGGCGGGCCTTCCGTGGCGTGACGCGCACGTACCGCGCCTTAGCCCTAGCTTCCATCTCAGTCTCGCTCTTTTCGTATCCGGCCGTAGCTTGCATGTGTCTGTCTGGTCTGGCTGTGGTCAGCGGCGCTGCGTTAGCGCCTGCTGCGCCGGTCGTCTCGCACGTGACTGCGGAAGGTGCGGGTCGGCGCGAACTCGCCTAGCTTGTGCCCGACCATGGATTCGGTGATGAAGACGGGCACGTGCTTGCGTCCGTCGTGCACCGCAATGGTGTGGCCGAGCATGGCCGGCACGATCATCGAGCGGCGCGACCACGTCTTGATGACGTTCTTGGTCCCCTTGTCGTTCTGGACATCCACCTTCTTCATCAGGTGGTCGTCCACGAAGGGACCCTTCTTAAGGCTACGAGGCATCGCTGAGTGCTCCTACCGCTTCTTCTTGGCGCGCCGGCGAGTGATCATCTTGTCGCTGGGCTTGTGAGCCTGGCGAGTGCGGCCTTCCGGCTGGCCCCATGGACTGACCGGATGGCGTCCGCCGGAGGTCTTGCCCTCGCCACCGCCCATCGGGTGGTCGACCGGGTTCATCGCGACACCCCGGACGGTCGGGCGACGGCCCTTCCACCGGTTGCGACCGGCCTTGCCGAGCTTGATGTTGCCCTGCTCGGAGTTACCAACCTCGCCCACGGTTGCCCGGCAGGCAGCATCGACGAGCCGGATCTCACCAGACGGCATGCGCAGCGTCGCCCGGCTGCCCTCCCTGGCCAGCAACTGCACGCCAGAGCCGGCGGACCGGGCGATCTTCGCGCCGCCGCCGGGCCGGAGCTCGATGGCGTGCACCATCGTGCCGGTCGGGATATTACGCAGCGGCAGGCAGTTGCCGGTCTTGATGTCGGCAGCCGGGCCGTTCTCCACCCGGTCACCCTGTTTCAGCCCGACCGGCGCGATGATGTAGCGCTTCTCGCCATCCGCGTAATGCAGCAGCGCGATGCGCGCCGTCCGGTTCGGGTCGTACTCGATGTGCGCGACCTTGGCCGGAACGCCGTCCTTGTCGTTGCGCCGGAAGTCGATCAGCCGGTACGCGCGCTTGTGCCCGCCGCCCTGGTGCCGTGCGGTGATCCTGCCGTGCACGTTTCGGCCGCCGCGACCATGCAGCGGGCGCACCAGCGACTTCTCCGGCTCGGTCCTGGTGACCTCGGAGAAGTCAGCGCCGCTCGCACCCCGCCTGCCGGGTGTTGTCGGCTTGTACTTTCTGATGCCCATCTACGTAAGCTCCTAGAGATCGCCGGCTAGCTGACCGGTCCGCCGAAATGCTCAATCCGGTCGCCAGCGGCGAGACTGACGATGGCCCGCTTGGTGTCCGGCCGCTTGCCGAAGCCGAACCGCGTCCGGCGGCGCTTGCCTTGCCGGTTGATCGTGTTCACGCCGGTGACCTTGACGTTGAAGGTGGCCTCCACCGCCTGCCGGATCTGGGTCTTGTGCGAGCCAGGCGCGACGATGAAGGTGTACTTGCCGTCATCGGCCAGCCGGAGGCTCTTCTCCGAGATGACCGGGCGCAGCAGGATGTCCCGCGGGTTTACGGTCTTGTTCACTGCTGTCCGTCCTCCTGCTTGGCCGTCGTGCGGGCGACAAAGCTGTCCAGCGCCTCCTGGGTGAAGACGACATGGTCGCTCACCAGGACGTCCCTGGTGTTCAGCTGGCCCTCCGCCAGGACGTGCACGCCGGGAACATTGCGCAGGCTGAGCCTGGAAACGCGGTCGCCGCTGCTGATCACGACCAGCACGTGCGCGGTCGGCCCGGTCAGTGATGTCAGCGCGGACAGCGCGGTCTTAGTCTTGGGCGTGTCGCCATCCACCAGGCCGGCGACCACGTGCACGCGATCGTGCCTGGCCCGGTCAGAGAGGGCGCCGCGCAGTGCGGCCGCCTTCATCTTCTTGGGGGTGCGCTGCTCGTAGGATCGCGGCTGCGGCCCGTGCACCACGCCACCGCCAGCGAACTGAGGCGCTCTGATCGAGCCCTGCCGGGCGCGGCCAGTGCCCTTCTGGCGGTACGGCTTCTTGCCGCCGCCGCGGACTTCGCCGCGAGTCTTGGTGGCATGCGTACCCTGGCGGGCAGCAGCCTCCTGGGCCACCACAACCTGGTGGATCAGGGGCACGTTGACCTTGGCGTCGAAGATCTCCGCGGGCAGCTGGACGGCTGCTGCGGCCGCCTTGGCCTTGGTGGCAGCCGGCTTGGCAGCTGGCGCGCCCTTGGCACCGGAGCTCGTCTGGGCCGGGCTCATTTCGCCTCACTCTTTACTGGGGCCTTGACGGCGTTGCGGACCAGCACCAGGCCACCGGCCGGGCCGGGGACCGCGCCCTTGATCAGCAGCAGGCCGCGGTCTGAGTCGACGCCATGCAGCGTCAGGTTCGGGGTGGTGGTGCGCTCGCCGCCCATCCGGCCCGCCATCCGGACGCCCTTGAAGACGCGGCCCGGATATGCACAGCCGCCAATCGAGCCTGGCGCGCGATGCTTGCGCTTGGTGCCGTGCGAGGAGCTCAGGCCCTTGAAACCGTGGCGCTTGACGACGCCGGCGAAGCCCTTGCCCTTGCTGGTCGCGGTCACGTCGATCAGCTCGCCCGCGGCGAAGGTATCGGCCGTCACTTCCTGGCCGAGGGTGTAGTCAGTAGCGTTGTCGGTCCGCAGTTCCACCAGGTAGCGGCGCGGGGTCACGCCGGCCTTGGCGAAATGCCCGGCAACAGGCTTGGTCACCTTCCGCGGGTCGATCTCGCCGTAGCCGATCTGCACGGCTGAGTAGCCATCAGCGTCTGGCGTCCGCACCGCGGTGACGACACATGGGCCGGCCGCGACCACCGTGACGGGAACCATCCGGCCGTCATCGGCGAAGACCTGGGTCATGCCGAGCTTTGTGCCCAGGACCCCTTTGATCTGCTTGGTCATCTCGGTGCTTTCCTTCTCCGGCTTTCTTCTCGCGCTGCCGC